>NZ_WTYJ01000002.1 GCF_009827305.1 Croceibacterium xixiisoli
GGTAGCTCGTCAGGCTCATAACCTGAAGGTCGTTGGTTCAAATCCAACCCCCGCAACCATCTACTACACATCGATACGAACTCTCCCCGCAAGCCCAAGCTCGCGGGGCAAAACGCGTTTGGGCGATCAGCTGGGCTGGAAATGTCTCTGGTTATGCTGGCGGCGACCCAAACGTGAGCGATATCCTGAACTCCACTGCCAGGATGTCAGGTCGCTGCTGGATTCCCGCCTGCGCGGGAATGACGAAGGTGGGTGTTTGTTTTAATTCGTCATTCCCGCGAAGGCGGGAATCCAGAGAGCGCGACGGCTCGCGGCACGGTGTATCGATCTGCAGCTGCAGAAGCGCAGCGGCGGAGACGATAATCATGCTACTCCGACAATCCCGAAGAAAAGCCAACGATGCACCGCCTCTCCCACCCCTAGTCTGGGCGGGGCAATCGAGAGGCAGGCCCTGCAAAGGCCTATCGAATGATCAGAATACGCCACCTATTCTGATCATTCGATGATAAGAATATCATTGCCAGCATGACAGGCGTCACGCTGGCGCCCTGCGTCAGCCCGGAGATTGCGCCGCCTCGGCGCGGGCGGCGAGGCGGGGGGCGATCAGGGCGCAGGCGATCAGCTGCAGCTGGTGGAACAGCATCACCGGCAGCAGCACGATGCCGATCTGATCGGGCAGGAACAGCACCCCCGCCATCGGGACGCCAGTCGCCAGGCTCTTCTTCGAACCG
Source organism: Croceibacterium xixiisoli (assembly GCF_009827305.1). GTDB lineage: Bacteria > Pseudomonadota > Alphaproteobacteria > Sphingomonadales > Sphingomonadaceae > Croceibacterium_C > Croceibacterium_C xixiisoli. Next base: position 732 of record NZ_WTYJ01000002.1, read on the forward strand.
CAGAACAGCAGCACCACGGCATCTTCGCGCGACAGTCGCAGGATACGGCTGAGGAGCGTGGTGGCGCCCAGGACCACGAACAGCAGGACCAGGCAGAGCGCACCCAGCATGATCAGGCTGAGCGGAGCGACCTTGGACCACAGCCCTTCCACCACCGCCGCGCTGAAGGCGGCATAGACGACCAGCAGGATCGATCCGCGATCGACCCGCGACAGCAGGCCCTTATGGCGGGCGACGAAATCGCCGATCCATGGGCGCAGCAGATGGCCGAGCACGAAGGGTAGCAGCAGTTGCAGCAGGATCGTCTGCACCGAGGCCCAGGACACGCCCCCGGTGGTTCCGCCCATCAGCAGCGCAACCAGCAGCGGGGTCAGGAAAATGCCGATCAGATTGGAAAAGGATGCGGCGCAGACAGCCGCAGCGACATTGCCGCGGGCAATCGCGGTGAAGGCGATCGAGGATTGTACGGTCGAGGGCAGCAGCGTCAGGAACAGCAGCCCGATCGCAAATTCGGGGGGCACGAAGGGCAGGGCCTTGAAGCCCAGCCCGAGGGCAGGGAAAAACAGGAAGGTGACGCAGAGCGTTGCCAGATGCAGTCGCCAGTTTCGCGCCCCTTCCCACAGGGCGCTGCGCGACAGCTTCGCCCCATGGAGGAAAAAGAGCAGCACGATCCCGGCATCGGCAGCGCGATCCGCCACCTGAGCCCAGATGCCCTGAGCCGGCAGCAGGCTGGCAACCACAATGGTGGCCAGCAGTGCCAGGATGAAGGGTTCGACCAGCGACAGGAGCCTGCGCATCTGCATGACAGGTTTCAAACCCGCATATCAGCGTGCGGCGAAGCGCCGTTGGCATTGAGCGGGCGGATGGCCCTGTTACGCGGATTCACTTGCTGTCCCTTCTGCCCGGTCGGACCGTTTCCGACATATCCTTAGCGGCTGATCATGCGCCTTCGTCAAGGCGGCACGGGCCCCTGCCACTTCCGCCCATTTCCCGGAATTGGCCTGAAGGCCACCGTTCATGCGCTGTTGGCCTCGTTCCGGCGCAGATATGCGGGGAACCGCCCGGTTCGGGTTGGGTTCACAGGCGGAATGGCGTTTAGGCAACGGCGGGCATTTGCTACGCCCCTAGCCCGCCAAACCGGGTCGCACAGAGGGAACCGATATGATTGCCAGAACGCTGAAGCTTGCCGCCATCCTGGGTTCGATGGCGATGTTGGCGCCGCAGCCTGCCGCCGCGCAGGAAGAGATCGAGCTGACGCCCGAAATGATCCAGCAGAAATGGTGGATTGCCGAATTCGAAGGCCAGACGCCGGGCGGATCGGCCGCGACCTTCGAACTGGCGGATGAAAACCGCATGGTGGTGGGCACGACCCAATGCGACACCGAATGGTATGCCTCGATAAAGCTGGATATGCCGGCGATCACCATCGATGCGCCGCAGACCACTGCCTATTCCTGCCAGGGATCGGACAATATCCGCGTGCTGTTCGACCTGATGGAAAAAGTTACCAGTTTTCGCGGGTCTCCCGATGGGCTGGAACTGATCGACGCATCGGGCAAGCGCCTGATCCTGATGGTCCAGCCCGGGTAGGTTCGGCCAAGAGTGGTTTCCGATCCGATTGCATCGGATCGCCGCTCTCTTTCGTTTTGTTTTCCGCAATTTCCGATTCAGCAGGCGATTCCACCTGCTTAGAAATTGCTCAAGGGCATTACCCCTGCGAGACATCAGACCCGGGCCGATGCCCAATTACTGGCTCTGCCCGGGCTGCTGCAGATTGCCATTGTAGGATCCCATCAGTTCGCAACTGGTTTGATCGCCAGCCTCGCAGGCCTGCATGTAGCAGGTCTTGCGGTTGCCATAGGGCCCCTCCGGATCATCGCCATGCTCGTCGCAGAAATCGGCTGTCAGCGGGCTCTGTGACGGAGATGGTGTCGGGCTTGCTGGTGGGGGGCTGGCTGTGGGTGTGCCGGTGGGGGCAGGGGTAGCATCTGAAAGGCTGGTCGTGGCTGCAGCCAGGGTTGCTTCGGTTTCCGGTGCACCATCGCCATCGGGCTGGCAGGCGGCGAGCATCAGGCTGGCGATCAGGGCAAGGCGTTTCATGCTGTCTCCATCGTGGTGAAAGCCGGATTCTTTTGTTGGCCGCGATTTCCGAGCCAGCAGGTGATTCCACCTGCTTGAAAATCGCTCTGAGCATCGATTGACGCATTCCATATGACAAAAGCGGAAGCAGCACCCCCTGTGCCGCTTCCGCTTCGTGACGATCCGTTTGATTTGCACGGCGGGATGGCTCCCGCCGCGTTTTGAAGGCGATTACCAGCGATAGGCGAGCCTGGCGCTGACGGTGCGGCCGGTGCCGTAATAGCAGCCCGACACCGCCGTACAGGTGGAGACATAGCGCTTGTCCGCCAGGTTGCGGGCATTGACCGACAGGTTCAGCCCATCGAGCGAGCCGCCGAATTCGTAGCGCAGCATGGCGTCGAACAGCAGATAGTCGGGAATGGCGAAGGTGTTGGCATTGTTGCCGAAACTGTCACCGGTGTAGCGCATGCCGCCACCGAAGCCGAAGCCTTCGAGTGCGCCATTCCTGAACTGATAGGAGGCGAAGCCCGAGGCCGACCATTCGGGAACGCCGGCAAACTGGTTGCCGACTTCCGTCAGGGTACGCGATTCGGTGATTTCGGACCAGGCGCGGGTGACGCTGCCGAGCAGAGTCACGCCGATGCGCGTGTTGACGCGGGCTTCGAATTCGGCGCCCCGGAAACGCACCTCCCCGGTCTGTTCCTGGCAGATCACCTGCGCCGCGCCGCAGCGTTCGCCACCGCGGGCCGCGAGCATGTTCTGCTGGGTGATCTGATAGCCGCTGAGCGTGAAATAGGCATCGCTGCCCCGGGGCTGGAAGCGCAGGCCGCCTTCCCATTGTTCGCCGGTCATCGGCACGAAGGCTTCATTGGTGTTGATATTGCTGGTCGGGTCGGCGGTCACCGGCTGGAAGCTGGTGGAATAGCTGAAATAGGGGGCCAGGCCATTGTCCAGCAGATAGACCGCGCCCGCGCGCCAGGTGAACTTGCTGGTGTCGGTGGTCCATTTCTGCAGGTTCAGCTGGTTGAGCGTCTGGTCGAAGGCCCAATCCTTGCGCCCGCCGATGGTCAGCCGCAGGCCGCCGGCCGAAATCGTATCCTGCAGGAACACGCCGACCTGATCGTTCTGCGTGCGGGTGTGGGTGCCATTGGTCAGCGAGGTTTCGAAACCGGTGGCGCCGCGCGGCGACGGATCGAAGATGTTCAGCACCGGCAGCACGGTGGCCGAAACATTGTCACGATTGTGCCACCAGTCGGTGGCCGAGGCATCGAAGCCTGCGATGATCAGGTGATCGAGCCCGCCGGTGGTGAAATTGCCCTGCAGATGCATGTCGCCAGCGATGCCTTCGCTCGACCCCAGGCCCTGCACCCCGCGACGGCCGACGGTCTGGCCGGGGACGCAGCCGGCGAACTGGGCCGTGGTGGGGCAGGTGGTCACCGTATCGCCCGACAGCACGATGGCGCGGTAAAGCGTGTTGACCTTGGTGTAGCGGACATTAGTGATCAGCTTGACGTCGTCAGACAGATTGGCCTTGAGGAAAGCGCCGAGCAGATATTGATCGCGATCGAACACGTTCCAGTCCGGTTCGCCGATGAAGGCATCGTTTTCGATCGTGCGGCCGGCGCTGGGGTTCAGCGTGCCAGTCATCGGCAGGAACTGGAAGGTCGAACCGCCTTCGTCACGCTGATACTGGGCCAGCACGGTCAGTTCGATATTGTCCGCCGGAGCCCAGGTGAGCGAGGGGGAAACATAGAAGCGGCGGTTGGAGACGCCATCCACGGCGGTCTTGCCATCGCGCGCCAGCCCGACCAGGCGGGCAGACAGCTCCCCATTTTCGGTCAGCGATCCGCCGATATCCGCCGCAGCCTGCATCTGCCAGCGGCCCAGATCGTTGAAGCCATTGGCCCACAGCGAAACCTCGCCCCCGCCGCGCGTGTTGGCGCGCTTCGACACCATGTTGAGCACGCCGCCCGGGGCGGACTGGCCGAACAGGATGCTGGACGGGCCCTTGAGCACTTCGATCTGGTCGAGTGAATAGGGATCGAAGGCGAGCTGGGTCCATTGCCCGCCGGACGGCAGGCGCAGGCCATCGACAAAGGTCATGTTGCTGGAAAAGCCGCCGGCTTCGAAACCGCGCAGCTTGATCGCATCGACGCGGCTGTCGATGCCGCCGAATTCGGCGACCACGCCGGCCGTATAGGCGATGGCTTCATTGACGCTCAGCACGCCGCGCAGATCCAGTTCGGCGCGGTTGATGATGGAAATGGTTTGCGGGGATTCGATGATCGGGGTGTCGGTGCGCGACGATGTGCCGGCCGTGCTCTGCCCGGTGGCGATCACGACGATCTGATTGGCGCTCTGTTCGTCGGTCACCGCATCCTGCGCGGCGGCCATCTGCGGCAGCGCGGCGGCGGAGAGCAGCAGGCCTGCACCCCATGCGCGCCTGGCGAAGGGGGAAGGGGTGCGGGGATTCATGCGATTCATCGAAACTACCTCTGTCTGTTTGCGCCCTGCGGCGCGGCTATTGGTAATGGATCGCAATAGCAAGATTTACAGAGGTGGTTTTGTGTATCAGGGCCACACTGTGGCGAAGGTGCAACGGTTGGGGCGCGGGATCCGAGGCTCAAGCCGCTGCAGCCGGTCAGCAGCCTGAGCGCAGATCAGCCCATCAGGAGGACAGGCGTTCCAGTTCCGCATGCAGGACCGAACGATCATCCTGCGCGGCCAGTGCGACATGGTCGCTGGTGTCGCCGAGGCGGGCGGTCACTTCGCGATCGATCGCCGCACGGCTGCCGGTGCAGCTGCCCATGCGGCTGCCGCTGGCGATGTTTTCCCGCGTGAAATTGCGCGAGAGGGTGCCGGCGCTGTTGGTGGCGGTGCGATCGACCACCAGGCTGGCCGTCCACAGGCAACGCTGGGTGGAGCTGCGCCCGCCGGGGGCGGGGGTGCCGATCTGGCGGTGTTCGACCACCACTTCGCCGACATATTGGGCGCGGACTTCGCCGCTGGCATGGGGGATGGTGATGGTGTGCGCCGCTGCCGGCGTCGCACCTGCTGCCACGACGAGCGCGGCCAGTATGATGGGTTTTTTCATGTTCTTTCCTGCTGCTTGTTTTGTTGTGGCCAGCCCGGATCTGTGCCCGGATCAGGCCATGTGCGGGACCGGAGCCTGCCCATTTCGGGTCATTGTGTTCCGGGCCAGCGTGTTCAGGCGGTCTTTCACCCGCAGGCGCAACCACCTGAGCCTGAGCAGCCGGAGGCTGTCAGGCGCGTACCGTTTGAGTTCCAAACGGATCCTGTCATCCAGTTGGCCATGCAACCGGGTCAATCTGTAAGGGAAACCACTCAACGCCTCTCTCCAATCCAGGATTGCAGGATCGGGTGTTTCGCGATGAGAGCAGGCTAGGGCCAGGCCGCCATCGAGTGCACCCGATGCGGTCCGACATCACGATTGCCCGAAGACAATCGCCAGAGGGGCCCGGCCCGCAGGGATCAGAATAGGGATATGGCGGCCGACTTCAAGCCTCAGCATCCGAAAATGGACCTGGTTCAGCGCCAGAAACGTTTTGTATCAATCCAGCCATCAAATGCCTCGTCAGCGGCCTGCAGCAGCGCCTTGCGCTCTGCACTGGCAGGGGATGCTTCACTCTCAAGGCCCAGGCTGCGCAGCACCTGCGGCGCGGCGGCGATATCATTGAGGGCGCCGAGTTCATCCTGCAGATCAGCCAGCGCGGAAATGAACCGCTTGCGCCGCCGCCTTTCCTTCTTCCGGTCATAGAGGCCGGCGAAGAATTCTGCCGCATAGCGCAGCTTCTTGGCAGATTTGCGCAGATCATGGCGCGGTTCGTCGGCCAGATCGGCCAGATTGCGGCCGCCGCGCTTGACCTTGCGGCGCAGGCGATCGAGCGTTCCGGCGGCAAACTCGCGCGCGGGCATGTGGCGCAGATCATCCTCTGCAGTGCTGCCTTGCCATGCGCCCAGTGCGATCCATTCGACCAGATCGATCATCAGGCTGCGGGTGCGCTGCGAGAGGATGGCGGCGCTGGCCACGACATAGGCCTCCGCCCGGGCGGTGATCAGCCGATCGCGCAGGGTATCGTCTGTGGTGCGGCCGATCAGCACATCCAGATCGCGGGCCTTGCCCAGTTCCCCGGCCAGCCAGCGCAGATGGCGGCTGATCGGTTCGCGCCGGTCCCCGAGGATCGGCTTGAAGATCGTCAGCGCCGATCGCAGCCGTCGCAGCGCCACCCGCGCCTGATGCAGCGCGACACCATCCTGATGGTCGATGACCAGCGGGGCGTTGAGGCCAAACTGCCGCAGGCACGCCTGCGCGATCACGGTGAAGGCCTCGCCCGCGCTTATGCCCGGGGTCAGCACGACACGCTGGGCCTTGGTGGGGGAGGGGGCGGCATTGATGAGGCGATAGCCGCGTTCCGCCTTTGTCAGCACACCGGGGGCAACCGGCACCGATGCGGCGATCCGCCGCGCAAGGGCGAAGAGGGCCGCCGGATCGCCTTCCTTGTGTTCCAGTTCCACCTCGCACACCGTCGCTTCCCGATCCCCGGCCAGAACCCGGCCGCGATCGAGCGCGATCTCGATTCCGTCCTGCAGCCAGATCTGCCGCTGGTTTTCGACTGTGAAGAGCGGGATGATCTTCGCCAGGACATCACCGAACATGGCCGGCAGAGGCGTGGCATCATCCAGCACCGGCACGTCGTCGCTGACCGGCATTTCCCATTCGGAGCGCACGAACAGGCCCGCCGTGGTGCCGCCGGCCTTGATCGTCTGCGTCCGCGCCGTGCCATCATGGCGGATGCGGAGGGAGAAGCCGGCCTTCGCCAGCGCGTGATCGGGCGTGTCGTAATAGGTGGCCTGCTGGTGGATCACCTGCGGATCGCCCGCGAACAATCCGGCCGCTGCCAGCGCGTCGGCATCATCCGGCGCCAGTTCCAGTTTCAGTTCGACTTCCTGCATCCTGATCCCGCCATGACTGGACATGTTGATTATATGCCTGAGAGGTTAATTCGTTGCAGGGATCGGCAGCAAGCGGGCCGGGCCGCTGTCAGACCATAGTCAGAACCCGCCAGAGTGCTATCAGCCCGCGCATGAGCCTGCTTTCCGCCGTGATCGTGCTGTGCGCGCTGCTGACATCGATCCTGTCGGGCATCGTCGGCATGGCCGGCGGGCTGGTGCTGATGGGGGTGTTCGTCTGGCTGCTGCCGGCCGCCCCGGCGCTGGCGCTGCATGGGGTGATCCAGTTTGCCGCCAATGGCTGGCGCGTGCTGCTCCACCGAACCTATGTGAACTGGCGGGTGCTGCTGAATTTCGGCCTGGGTGCGGTGCTGGCGATGGGCCTGTTCGCGCTGATCGTGTTCACCCCGACGCGGCTGTATGTATTCGTGATGCTGGGCCTGCTGCCGGTGCTGGTCTGGGTGCCGGAACGCTGGTTGCGGCTGGACGCGCTCAACCCCTGGCATGCGATTGGCGGCGGTTTCGTTTCGACCGGCATATCGCTGGTTTCGGGCGTTTCCGGCCCGCTGACCGATCTGCTGTTCGTGCGCACGGACATGGGCCGGCACAGCGTGGTGGCGACCAAATCGGCGATGCAGGCATTGACCCATGGGGCCAAGATCATCGCCTATGGCGCCGTGCTGATGAGCGCGGAGGCGCGCGCGGTGATTGCGCCTGCCACCATCGTGGCGGCGATCGTGGCATCGATGATCGGCACGGTGATCGGCGGCCGCATCCTTGACCGCATGAGCGACGCGCATTTCAGGCTGGCCCGCCGCTGGATCGTGACGCTGGTCGGGGTGGTGTTCCTGGTGCAGGCCGGGCAGATCGCCTGGGGGTGAGCGGAGGTGTTGAATTTTTGAAATCAGGTGTCTGGGGGCCCAGAATAAACACGTTCCACCGGCAGCATACTTTTCGCCTGTTCGAGTTCCCCTGCCTTGACGCGATCATGGATCGCATGCGCAAGCGGGGTGACCTCGGTAATGCGGACGATCCATTCGTGCACGTAATGGGCAACCGCTTCGCCGCCGATGCCAATCTGGATGGCACGATAGGGCTGCGGCTGCAGATGCAGGTCTCGTTCCGGATCCCACTGGACGCGGACAGGATGGCCAGCCTTGTGCGCCTGCCATTCGGCCTCGCTCATGCCCGGGTCTGCATGGCTGGAACAGCTGTGGGCCAATGCCCATGCGAAACCGGTGTGAGTGATGTCGATCGCCAGAATGCGGTTCTGCCCGGCATCCTTGAATCCCCAACCGGAGCGATACATCATCCACAGGAACGATGGCTTGATCCATGTCATGCGGGTCATGCTGAAAGGTGGGGAGACGAATCTGCCGGCGGTTAATGCTGAATCGGCAATCGCATCATTGTAGGCTTGGTAAACGCGAATGGTCTGCGCATCGAATTGGGCGCGAATTTGCTTGTTGTCTGTCTGGTTCATTCAGGCGCGCGAATAGCAGATGTCGTCGTGCGGGGTAAGGCCATGCACGTGTCGGTCTGACCGAGACCGTTCGTCCTGAGCCCGTCGAAGGACAGCCACCGTGGCTTGCCACAGGTTCTGCCTACCCTTCGACGGGCTCAGGGTGAGCGGAAGTGGTGAAAGGGGGCTTGAGAACCGGGTTCGGCGACTGCCCATTGACTCGCCCTGCCGCTGCCGGTTGATTGGCGTGCACCAGGCGAAAACGCCGGCACTTCCATGGAGAGACCCGATGCATGCGATCCAGCTTGATCCGCAACTTGTGACCCGGTTGACGCAGCAGCGGGGCGGGCAACTGCATGTGATCGGGGATGTCGATCCGCGCCGCACTGCGCATATCGTGGTCGATATGCAGAACGGCTTCCTCGAACCCGGCGCGCCGGTGGAGGTGCCGATGGCGCGGGAGATCGTGCCGGCCGTGAACCGCATCAGCGGCGCCGCGCGCCGGGCCGGGGCGCGGAACTATTTCCTTCATTTCACCACTCCGGTGGGCGATCTGGCCGGCTGGTCGGTGTTCTACGGCCGATCGCCAGAGGACGTCAGCCGCGAACATCAGGCTGCCTTCACCCCCGGTGCACATGGCTGGCAGTTGTGGCCGCAGATCGACTTTGCCGAAGGGGTGGATCGTCAGGTGGAAAAGCGCCGCTTTGGCGCCTTCGTCCCGGGCACCTGCAATCTCCACGCGCAATTGCAGGCTGCCGGGATCGACACGCTGATCATCAGCGGCACGTTGACCAACTGCTGCTGCGAAACCACCGCGCGAGAGGCAATGCAGCTGAATTACCGTGTGATCTTCGCCAGCGATGCCAATGCTGCGCTCAGCGATGCCGAGCACAATGCCACGCTGAACAATATGCTGTTTCTGTTCGCCGATGTGCGCCCGGCGGATGAGATCGTCGGCCTGCTGGAAGGGGCCAGCGTGCGCGACTGATATTGGTTCAGGCGCTTTCGGGTTCAGCTCCCTCTAGCACGTTTGCCAGGCTGTTCAGCACCTGCCGGGCGTCGAACGGCTTGCCCACCAGCGGAGCCTGATCGTGGCCCGCGGGCAGGTTTTCCCGTCCATATCCGCTGACGAAGATGAAGGGGATGCCGCGATCGCGCAGGGCATCGGCGACCGGGCCGACCGGTTCGCCGTGCAGATTGCCGTCGAGCAGAGCGGCGGCAATGTCCGTCCGGTCGATGCACCGCATGGCCGAATTGGTATCCGAAGCGATGGCGGCGATGCTGCCGCCCCCGTCTTCGATGATGCCGGTCAGTTCCATCGCCAGCAAGGGTTCGTCCTCGACCACCAGAATGCTCTGCCCGGAAAGGATCATTTCAGATCCAGCGGGCTCTGCCGTCTCCGGCTGAGGCGCAAGTTCCACTGGCTGTTCGCGTTCCATGCCCGGGCGCGGGGTGGCGAGATAGGGCAGGGTCATGCGCCAGTGGATCCCCTCGGCACCATAGGTTGCCACGGCATTGCCGCCATCGGCCTGCAGGCTGCGTTCGATCAATGCTGTTCCGAAACCGCGATGGCTGGCGGCTGCCGCAGGCGGTCCGCCACGCTCGATCCAGTCCATTTCCAGCATGTTGTCGGCCACATGCCAGTTCAGGCTGACGGTGCCGCTCGACTGCGACAGGGCACCATATTTATGCGCATTGGTAACCAGTTCATGCAGCACCAGCGCCAGATGCAATGCCGGTTCCGGTGGCAATTCGACATCGGGACCGCTGGTCAGGAAGCGATCGGCGGAAAAGGCGCCGATCGCGGTTTGCCCAGCGATCAGATCCGCCAGCCGCGCACCCTGCCAGGTGGCGCTGCTCAGCAGCGAATGGGCATTGGCCAGCGCATGAATCCGGCCCAGGAATGTCGGGGCGAAGTCGGATGGGCCGGTCGAGCGGCGGAGCGATTGCTGGGCGATGGCCTGCACCGATGCCAAAGTGTTCTTCACCCGATGGTTCAGTTCCCCGACCAGCAGCCGCTGAGTTTCTTCCGCGCGCATCCGGTCGGTCACGTTCAGGATCTGCAGATTGACGGAAATCAGCCGGCCGGCCTCGTTCCTCAGGGCGGAACAATAGCATTCGCAATCCAGCGTATAACCTTCGGCCGTGACGAACCGCAGCAGCCGGGTTTCCCGATTGGCATCGTCGGCGATCATTGCCTTCATCAGGGCATCGAAATCACTGGCGCTGGCGGGCGAAGGCCATTGCACCTGCGATGCGCCAAACCCGCAAACTTCCGCCGATCGCCAGCCGAACATCCGTTCCGCCCCTTTCGACCAGGCGATGATCCGCTGCCGATGGTCGATCTCGACAATGGCGAGTGGCGAATTGTCGCTATGCGCGCGCAGCCGGGCCAGCGCGGCGGCGTGATCGTCCCGCTGCTGCGCCAGTTCCCTGCGCTGGCGGTACAGTTCGATGAACACTGCAACCTTGTTGCGCAGGATCTGCGCATCGAGCGGTTTCAGCAGATAGTCGACCGCGCCTGCCTCATAGCCGCGAAACTTGCGCCGTTCATCGGTCGCCACGGCGGTCAGGAAGATGATCGGCACGCGGCGGGTGCGTTCGGTGCCGCGCATGAATTCTGCCAGTTCGAACCCGTCCATGCCGGGCATCTGCACATCCAGCAGGGCCAGCGCGACGTCATGGATCAGCAGCAGTTCCAGCGCCTCGACGCCGGAGCGGGCGGTCAGCAGTTCGACCCCGTCCTGCTGCAGCAGGGCGTCAAGTGCGGCGAGATTTTCGGGCACGTCATCGACGGCCAGGATGCGAACCACATCACGCTCCATCGCGCGGTTCCTCCATGGTCAGCGTGTTGCGGCGGTATATCTTCTCGTTTTCGGCGAAATCGGTGAAGCCGGGCCAGCAGGCCGAAAAGCGCAGCGTTTCCTTGGCGCCCAGGCCGAGAAACCCGCCCCGGACCAGCGATTTGCCGAACAGGCCCAGCGCCCGATCCTGCAGATCACGATCGAAATAGATCAGCACATTGCGGCTGGAGACCAGCTGCACCTCGGAAAAGACCTCGTCACTGGCCAGATTGTGTTCGGCGAACACGGCACGACGGCGCAGCGATTTGTCGAACACCGCCGCGCCATAACCGGCCGTATAGTAATCGGACAGGGACGTGCGCCCGCCGGACAGCCGATGGTTTTCGCTGAACTGGGCAATGCGGTCGAGATCGTAGATCCCGGCTTCGGCCTTGCTCAGCGCGGCCGGGCTGATGTCGGTGCAATAGAAGATCGTGCGGTCTTCCAGCCCCTCTTCCCGAAACAGGATCGCGAGCGAATAGAATTCTTCCCCATTGGCGCAGCCAGCGATCCACACCTTGAGCGAGGGGTAGGTGCGCAGATGGGGGATGACCTGCTGCCGCAATGCCAGGAAATAGGATGGATCGCGGAACATCTCGCTGACCTGAATGGTAAGGAAACCCATCAGATCGGCAAAATCGGCCGGGCTGCGCAGGATGCGGTGCTGCAGGTGTGACAGGCTGGGCAGGCCGAGCCGAGCCTGCGCGCGCGCCATGCGGCGGTGCAGGGATGATCGCGAATAGCCACGGAAATCATAATGATACTGCCGCCAGATCGCCTCCAGCAGCAGATCGAGTTCGATTTCTTCGTGCGGTTCGAAGGTTTCGATCAACGCGGCATCCATACCCGCACCAGGCTCAGCAGCTTGTCGACGTCGAGCGGCTTGGCCAGATAGTCATTGGCCCCGGCATTCAGGCAATCATGCTGGTCGCGTTCCATCGCCTTGGCAGTCAGCGCAATGATCGGCAGATCCTGCGCCCAGCTGCGCGAACGGATTTCCCGCGTGGCGGTCAGCCCGTCCATTTCCGGCATCATCACATCCATCAGCACCAGATCGACCGGTTCGGCCGTGCCGTTTTCGGATTCGTCAAGCAGGCGCAGCGCCTCCACCCCGTTGCGGGCGATGCGGACATCCACGCCATGGGGTTCGAGCACGCTCGAGAGGGCATAGATATTGCGGATGTCGTCTTCGACCACCAGCACGCGGCGCCCTTCCAGGGTGGCATCGCGGTTGAGCGATTTGACGATCAACTGCTGCTGCGGCTCGGGCAATTCGGACACCACCTGATGCAGGAACAGCGTCACCTCATCCAGCAGCCGTTCGGGCGATTTGGCGCCCTTGACGATGATCGACTTGGAATATTTGCGCAGCCGCAGTTCTTCGTCGGGCGACAGGTCGCGGCCGGTGTAGACGATCACCGGAGGGAAGCCGACGCTTTCATCCCCGCTCAGTCGTTCAAGCAGATCCAGCCCCGATGCGTCGGGCAGGTTCAGATCCAGCACCATGCAATCGAACGTGTCCAGACCCAGCAGTTCGAAGCACTGCGTGGCCGAATGCGCTTCCACGGTTTCGACATCGCGCGAGGCCAGCAGCAGGCGCACGCTTTCGGCCTGCTGGGCGTCATCTTCCACCACCAGCACGCGGCGCATGCGCTGCGCCATGCGCGCTTCCAGCCCTTCGAGCATGTCGACCAGCTGTTCGCGTCGCACGGGCTTGAACAGATAGCCGATTGCGCCGCCGGACAGGGCGGCCTGGCTGTCATCATCGACCGACACCACATGCACGGGGATATGGCGCGTGCGCACGTCGCGCTTGATCCGGTCGAGCACCGACAGGCCGGTGTGATCGGGCAGGTTCATGTCCAGGATCACCGCGCTGGGCAGATATTGCCGCGCCAGCAGCGCGCCTTCATCGGCGGTGCCGGCGATCAGGCATTCGAAGCCCTGCTCATGCGCCAGATCGCACAGAATGCGGGCGAAGACCGGATCATCCTCCACGATCAGGATCACGCGGCTGTCCCCGCTCAAACGTTCCCGGTCGTCTTCGGGAATGGCGCCCGGGCGGCGCAGCGCGGGGCCGGCGTTGGAAGGTTGCGGGCGCGCGATCGTCGGAGTGGGCGATGACAGGCGCTTTGGTTCGGATGGCTGAACGCTGCCCGGTTCGAACCGTTCGGGCAGGATGACGGAAAAGGCACTGCCTTTGCCCTCCTGACTTTCGACCACGACATCGCCGCCCAGCAGCCGCGCCAGTTCGCGGGAAATCGAAAGGCCCAGTCCGGTTCCGCCATATTTGCGGCTGATCGTGCCATCGGCCTGGCGGAAGGCTTCGAAGATCGCGTCATGCTGATCGGCCGGGATGCCCACGCCGGTGTCGCGCACGATGAAGGCAATCCGCCCGTCATCCTGCCGCGCCGTGCTCAGCGTCACCTCGCCGCGCTCGGTGAATTTGATCGCGTTGGACAGGAAATTCTTCAGCACCTGTTCCAGCCGCTGCTGATCGGTGTCGATCTCCTCTGCATCGGCGCTCGCCTCTATCGCGAAACCGATGCCCTTGCTGGCGGCGGCGGGGCCGAAAACGGCGCGCATCTTTTCCAGCATCGGCTGGATGCGCATCCGGCGTGGCTGCAACTCCAGCTTGCCGGCCTCGATCTTGGAGATATCGAGAATGTCGTTGATCAGGGTCAGCAGATCATTGCCCGATGTCTCGATCGTCTGGGCATGGCGGACCTGTTCGGAGCTGAGATTGCCGGCGCGGTTTTCGGCCAGCAGTCGGGCCATGATCAGCAGCGAGTTGAGCGGTGTGCGCAGTTCATGGCTCATATTCGCCAGGAATTCGGATTTATAGCGGCTGGCGGTTTCCAGCTCGCTCGCCTGCGCGCGCAGGGATGCCTGGGTGCGGGCCAGATCATCGCGCTGGGCTTCCAACTCGCTGGTCTGTTCTTCCAGCTGGGCATTGCTCTGTTCCAGCTCGCTCTGCTGGGTTTCGAGCCGTGCGGCGGTGTCCTGCAGCTGGCGGCTCTGCGTTTCCAGCTCATCATTGTTGGCGCGCAGTTCCTCGCTCTGCGTCTGCAATTCCTCTGCCTGTTGCTGGGTTTCTTCCAGCAATTCACGCAGCCGCGCCCGGTATTTGCCGGATCGGATGGACACGCCCAGCTGGCCGGAAATGCGATCAAACAGTCCTTCGGCATCGGCCAGCCGGTCTTGCGGCAGGCCCAGCTCTATCACCCCGTTGACCGCACCATCGGCATAGGTGGTCGCCAGCAGCAGGGCAGGGGGCTTGGCCATGCCCAGAGCAGATCCGAAATAGAGATAACCCTCAGGCACGGTGGTCAGGGTGAAATTGCGCCGATCGGCCACCGCCTGCCCCAACAACCCGTCGCCAACATCGAATTGTTCCGGGACGTCGGCATTGGCGGGTACGCCATAGGTTGCCTGGCGGCGAAAGCCTTCGCCATTGCGGATGAAGATCGCCCCGGCGCTGGCGCCCAGATAACCGCACAGGAATGTCAGCGCGCTGGCGCCCAGCCGATCCAGCGGCTGTTCCCCGCCGACCGCTTCAGCCAGGCCCAGCTGGCCGTTCTGCAGCCATTCTTCCCGCCGGATCGCCTGGCGGTTGCGGATGAAGTAGAAACCGATCGTGGCGATGATCCAGGCCACGCCCAGCCCAAGCCCGCGATTGATGATGGCGACTTCGGGAGCGATGCCTTCCGGGGCCAGCACAAAGCCCACCACGGTGAGGATCGTGGCCAGCCCAGCCACGATCAGGGGCACCTGCGGTCGCGCAGCGAGATAGGCCAGCACCGCCGGCAGCAGATAGGCGACCCATACAGCCGTGCCGAGGGGGAAGGCGATGTCCGCCAGAAACGGCGCCAGCAAAAGCACTGCCAGCGCCGGGTAAAGCAGCTGTGCCTGGAGCCTTGTCAAAGTTGCAGCTGACTTCGTGCCGGCCTTTGCAACGGCCGGTGTTTGTAATTCGCGCACCTGAAATTCCCCGCCAATCGGGAAAGAACATGTTCGCTCCGCAAACGTTCCCGCAAATGTTACATTTTTTTACGGGTCCATCAGGGCGCGCATTTCCCGGCCATCGGCGGCATTGGGCACCAGTTGCAGATAGGTGGCCAATTCCACGCGCGCCTCTGCCTTGCGACCGGCGCGGGCCAGGCTGACACCGAGATCGCGATAGACATCTGGACGGTTCAGCCCCTGCGCCATGGCTTCCCGATAATACTGCGCCGCGCTGGCGAAATCATCGTCCGCCCCGCGCATCCGATGCATCTCTGCCCGGGCATAAAGCAATTCGGCATCCCAGCCCTTGTGTGCGGCCAGCACCTTCAGCAAATATTCGGTCGCGCCGAATTCATTCTGCTGCACCAGCCCATCCAGCAGGCGCGCCATATGCGGCTTGAGCGCCTGATAATGCGCGGCGATGCCCGGGTCTTCGTTGCCGTCATCATATTGGGCGGCCAGTTCGGTCAACCGGGCGCTACGCTGCCGGTCGCTCGGGTGCGTGTCATAGAACCCTTCTTCCCCATCCTCGGCCGGGGCGGTGGGGCTTGAACCGCCCGCAGCCGCGCGTGCGGCGGCGACGGCATCGGCTTCCTCTATCTGATGCTGCCAGTTCCAGGCGGCGGCGGCACTGGGATAACGCGATGCCGCCAGATATTTCAGGCCCAGCTCATCGGCGGCGGCTTCCTGCGCGCGGTTGTAGCGGAAATAGGATTTCAGCAGGGCGCGTTCCTTCTCCCGCTGCTGCTTGGCGCTGCCGCCCTTGCCCGAGCCGTCGTCCGTTTCGCGCGAAGCCATGGTGGCGCGCACTTCCTTCATTCCGCCCAGGCCATGGCGCAATTCGAAATGAGCGAATTCATGCCCCAGAACCGCGCCCAGTTCCGCCTCGCTCCGGGTTCGCAGCAACAGCCCGGTCCACACGGTCATGGCACCATTGGCGGCCATCCCCGCATTCACGATCGGCTGATCGAGAACGTAGATCCGCACGGCGCCGCAGCGGTCCGCGCCGACCGTTTCACACAGCACGCGGCGGACATAATCGTTGAGGGGCTGATCCCGCAGCAAATGAGGCGATTGCGCCAGTTCCCGTTCAAACTGGGCAGAAAACATCCACAGATCCCGCTCGTCGCCGCTCTTGGGGGCGTAGGCCGGGGTATAGGGCGGCAGGGTAGGGGATTGGGCCATTGCCGGCACGAACAGGGCCATTCCCGCCAGGGCAGGTATCAATGCGGCGATCAGCGGACGCATGCGCATCAGAATGGTTTACCACCCCCGTCGTGTGTTTGTCCTGATGCTATAATAAACCTGTTACCGAATTCGGTTCCGGTGCGGCGGGAAGTTGGAAGGCTGCGATGCCCTGAAGGCTGATCCGACCGGCGAAAGCTCCAAGTCGATGCGCCGAAGCGCAGGGGCCGTAAAAAGGGGCGGCAGCCGCGCCCCTTCGGCAATTACATCAGCTTGTCGATGGAGATCGACAGCGCGCCCGCCAGCAGGACGGCGGTGCCAGCCGCCGGCAGGCTGCCGCCCTGTTCCAGGCCGTCAATCTGCTGGTGGCAGATGCCCGATGCTTCCGCCAGCTGCGCCTGGGTCATGCCGCGATGTTCGCGATAGACGCGAAACGGGCTTTCCCCGGCAACAAGTCGCTTGATGATACTGGCCGGAATCTGCCCGTCTGCGCAGGCAGCGAGCACGATCTTGTCCTGGTTCCGACTCTGCGGTCTGTCTTCGGCGACCGTCGCCATGGGCCCGTCCTCTCTTCTTTTCGCGACACTGCCCCGTGCCGCTTTACCGCTCTGTTGGTTTTCTGCCGACCGAAGGAAATCACAGGGTCCGTACCTGCAATTGATTCAGTCAACAGGATGCGCCGCGCTTCGTGCGCGTCTTGCTTGGGGGAACTCCGATCTTGCGATTTGGTGCCCGGATTTTTTGGGTTTCGGCGCTTTTTTTGCGTGCCCTGTCGGAACTGTCTGATTGCAAACGCCGCAGCGCTTTCCGCGAAGGTTGCAGTGACCGTGCGACAGGCTAGAATATGCACAACAGTGCAGATGATGGTGCAGCGCCGACCGGTCGGCTGATGCCCCGACTTGGAACAGGGAGAATTTCGATGGCCTATCAGGTCAGGATCAACGGCGAATTGCGCGAACTGGATGTGCCGGAAGACATGCCCCTGCTGTGGGCGATCCGGAACGAAATCGGCCTGCTTGGCACCAAATTCGGCTGCGGCATGGGCCTGTGCGGCGCCTGCACCGTGCATGTGGATGGTGTGGCACAGCGTTCCTGCTCCCTGCCGGTGGGGTCGATCGGCACGGCCGAGGTGACCACGATCGAGGGGCTGGGCGACACGGAAATCGGCCGCGCATTGCAGCAGGTCTGGGTCGAGGAAGATGTGATGCAGTGCGGTTACTGCCAGGCGGGGCAGCTGATGAATGCCTCTGCCCTGCTCAAGCGCAATCCCGCCCCCAACGCCCGGCAGATCGACGCGGCGATGAGCGGCAATATCTGCCGCTGCGCCTGCTACACCCGCATCCGCGACGCGATCGCCCAGGTGGCAGACAAGGGAGCCAAGGCCAATGTCTGAGCAGATCGAACAGCGCGGCCCGCAACTCAGCCGTCGTGGCCTGCTGCGCGCCGGCGTTCTGGCCGGTGGTGGTCTGGCGTTGACCGCGTCGCTGCCGATGGTCGCGCGTGCGGCGGTGACCGGGGCGGGGGCGGCGGTGCAGCCGGCCACGCTCAACGCCTATGTCACCATCGGCGCGGACAATATCATCACCATCGCGGCCAAGAATCCGGAGGTCGGCCAGGGCATCAAGACCATGCTGCCCATGCTGATCGCAGAGGAAATGGATGCTGATTGGGACATGGTCCGCATCGAACAGGCGGAATTCAATCCGGCGAAATATGGCATGCAGCTGGCTGGCGGCAGTTTTTCCACCCCGATGAACTGGATCCCCATGCGCCAGGTCGGCGCGGCGACCCGCGCCATGCTGGTGCAGGCGGCCGCGCTGCGCTGGGGCGTGCCGGTGGCCGGGCTGAAGGCGGAAAAGGGCAAGATCGTCGAAATTTCCTCCGGCCGTTCGCTCAGCTTCGGCGATGTGGCGGCGGATGCGGCGCTGGTGCCGGTGCCCGATCTGGCCTCCGTCCCGCTCAAGGCGGACAAGGATTTCACCATCATCGGCCGTTCGATCGCCGGGATCGATTCCCAGCGTATCGTGGAAGGCAAGCCGATCTTCGGCGTGGACACCATGCTGCCCGGCATGCGCTATGCCGCGTTCGAACGGGCGCCGATTTTTGGTGCGAAGCTGGTTTCCGCCAATCTGGATGCCGCGCGCGCGGTGCCGGGGGTGGAGGATGTGTTCGTGCTGGAAGGCGGCGACAATCCCGAACTGCTGGTCGATGGCGTGGCCATCATCGCCAAGAACTGGTGGATCGCCAACAAGGCGCGCGAACAGCTGGAAATCGAATGGGATGGCGGCCAGTGGGCCAGCCATTCGACCGCCGGCTATGATGCCAAGGCGCAGGAACTGTTCGGCCAGGCGCCAACCAGCGACATTGCCGTATCGGGCGATGTCGACGCGGCCTTTGCGGCGGCGGCCAAGGTGGTGGAGGCGGATTATTCCTATCCCTTCCTCGCGCATGTGCCGATGGAGCCGCAGAACTGCACATCCTTGCTGCGCGAAGATGGCGTGATGGAAATGTGGGCGCCGACCCAGATGCCGCAGGCCGGCCATGGCGGCGTGTGCCAGCAGCTCGGCCTCGCACCGGAAAAGGTGGTGGTGCACATCACCCGCATGGGCGGCGGTTTCGGCCGGCGGTTGACCAATGACTTCATGGTTCAGTCGGCGGCGATTGCCGCGAAGAAGCCGGGCGTGCCGATCCAGCTGATCTGGAGCCGGCAGGACGATCTGCGCAGCGATTTCTATCGCCCTGGCGGTTATCACCGCTTGCGCGCCGCGCTGGACGAAAGTGGCAAACTGACCGGTTTCGATGGGCATTTCGTCACCTTCAGCACCGGTGGGAAGGTGAATTTCAACGCGGCGATGGGTGGGAAGGAGTTTCCGATCCATTTCCTCGACAATCTGCGATATCGCCAGTCGGCCATCGATACGCGCGTGCCCATGGGTTCGCTGCGGGCGCCGCAATCCAATGCGCTCAGCTTCGTGCAGCAGAGCTTCCTGGATGAAGTGGCGCGGGAACAAGGGCGCGATCTGCCGGCGCTGATGCTGGAACTGCTCGCTTCGCGCGATGAATTTCCGGAAGAAAACGGCTTCCTCGGCAAGCAGCCGGGCTTTTCGCCCAAGCGGGCGACGGCGGTGATCGAAAAGGCGCTGCAGATGGGCGGCTGGGAAGGCCGGACCGATGGCAACCGCCGGGCCAAGGGCTTCGGCTTCTATTTCAGCCATCTGGGCTATTTTGCCGAAGTGGTGGAAGCCAGCGTGGATGCACGCGGTCAGGTCAGCGTGCACAATGTCTGGGCCGCCGGTGACGTTGGCCGCCATATCATCAACCCCTTCGGGGCGATGAACCAGGTCGAAGGCGCGATCATCGATGGCATCGGGCAGGCGCTGGCGCTGGCCGTGCAGATAGAAAGCGGCGCGGTGGTGCAGTCCAATTTCCACGATTACCCGATCCCCCGCATACCGGCCACGCCGCAGATCGAGGTCGAGTTCATCAAATCGGACAATGATCCCACGGGCCTGGGTGAGCCGGCACTGCCGCCGGTCATTCCCGCGCTGACCAATGCGATCTTTGCCGCCACGGGCAAGCGCATACGCAGCCTGCCGATCGACAAGGCTCAGCTGGTCTGACCCATCTCCATCCGGCGGGCATGGCTTTGCCATTCCCGCCGGAACATCTACCCGCTCTGCCGGTTGAGGATGTATCCTGTCATGAAGGGTGCAACGGAGAGAGCATATGATCGGCAAGATTGTGGGGGCAGTGGCTGGGCAGCAGCTTTCCCGCCAGCTTAAGGGTATCGATGGTTTCGCAGGTGCAGCGCTGGGCGTTGGCGCCGTGGCGGTGGCCCGCCGCCTGGGACCGGCCGGAATGGTTGCCGCTGCCCTGGGCAGTTGGTTGATCATGCGCAACCGCAAGCCGGCTGAACCTGCCCAAGGCGATGGAAAGGTTCACACGCTGGTGGCCAAGCCGGTTAAAAAGGCCGGTACCGTGCGGCAGAAAATCACCGACGAAACCAGCCCCAGCAAGCCGGCCAAGGTTCAGCCCTCGGACCAACTGGCTGCAGCCTCCCCCGCGCAATGATTGCGCAATTTGCGCGCTGGACGGTGCAGAAATAGCGTTCTGTCCCAGCCAGTGTCAGCCAATATTCAGATCGGCCGGGGCACCTCTCTGCGGGGTGTCTCGGCCGTTTGCCAGTCGGGATCATCGGCGCTAATCCGCCATTTCATTCTTGGTAAGGGGTTCACAACATGGGTAGGTTTCGTTCGCTCAGCGCTGCGGCGACAATTGCGATGCTGTCCGTCATTTCGGTTTCGGCTGGCGCCCAGAACGTCCGCGATCTCGATGGGCAGGACGGCGATGTCCGTGTGTATCAGGGAGAGGTCAAGAACGCCCCGACCAAATATCAGGTAACCGTTCCGGCGAACAGCGCGCTGGAAATCGTTGCCGCCGCAACCACCCAATCGCAGCTGGATCCCTATCTGAAGGTCCGCAATGTCGCCGATGGCGAAACCCTGTCGGAAGATGATGATTCCGCCGGCAATCTCGGGGCGCGGGTGTATGTCTTCGCCGAAAACGAGATGCGCGTGGAAATAGAGGTTTCCGCTGCCGAGGCTGCCGACGACAATCGCAAGGTCGGCAAGTTCGAACTTTCCGTCCGCCCGACCGACTGGCGCCCCACGCCGCCGCGCACCATCACCTTCGGTTCGCGCAGTGAAGGCAGGCTGATCAACGGCGAAAGCCATGTGTTCCATATCCAGGGGCAGAAGGATCAGCGCCTGGTGGCGACGCTACGTGCTGCCGATGGATCGGCGCTCGATTCCATGCTCGAACTGCGCCGGGGCAATGCCACCAGCGGGGAAACGCTGGCCGAAGACGATGACAGCGCCGGCGGCACCAATGGCCTTGACGCCCGCATCCGTCGCGTTCTGCCGGCGAACGGCACCTACACGCTGGTTGCGCGCGGGCTGGGCACCACCTCGGGCGCCTATACGCTCGAAATCGGCGACGGCGCGCAGCGGGCTGCGGTTCCGGCCGTGCGCGAACTTTCGCTGGGTGTGCGTGCCACCGGCCAGTTCGGCGCGGACGAGGCGATCAGCGATGATGACGGCGATGAACAGGATCGGGAAATCATCTATCGCCTGAGCGCCGATGCCAAGCGGACGCTGCGGTCCAATCCCGGCACGCTGATCATCCGCATGAACACCGCATCGAGCGATTCCGAAATCGATCCGATGCTGGATCTGGCGCTAGAAACCCCGCTCGGTCGCTCGATCGTCGCCTCCGACGATGACAGCGGCGGCAATCTCAATGCCGAACTGTCGGTCGATCTGTCCGCGTTGCGCAGCGAACCGGACTGGCTGGACCGGGTGCGGATCGTGGCTCGCACGCTGAATGCTGTCGATGGGGACTTTACGATCGAGGCTGTCCGGGGGCAGTAAGGCCACATCGGATGAATTGACCGGTTAACGGCCGCTGGCAATGCTGGCGGCCGGCCGGAACTTATGGGGGCAGGGGATGATGAAACAGGGTGCTGTGTCGCGCGCCATGCGCAAGGCGATGTTCGCGGGTGCAGGCGCGTCGGCGCTGTTCGCGGTCAGCCCGGCGGCTGCGGCGAATTGCGGCGATCTGGTGGGCACGAAAATCGCCAGCGGCACGGTGACTGCGGCTGGCCTGGTTGCCCCCGGCGCATTTCAGCAGCCCAGCGTCCCCGGCGGCCCGCCCCCCGGCGTGCTCAATGCCGCCTATAGCGATTTGCCGCAGTTCTGCCGCGTGCAGGCGACGCTCAAGCCCAGCAGCGATTCCGATATCAAGGTGGAAATCTGGCTGCCCGCGCGCGGCTGGAACGGCAAATATGTCGGCATCGGCAATGGCATCTGGGCCGGGCAACTGTCCTATTCCCAACTCGCCGATCCGCTCAAGCGCGGCTATGCCGTGGCCACCACCGACACTGGTCATACCGGCAATGGGCTGACCGCCGAATGGGCGATCGGCCACCCGGAAAAGCTGGTCGATTTCGGCCATCGCGCGATCCATGAAATGACGGTTGCGGCCAAGCAGGCGATCACCGCGATCTATGGCAAGGGGCCGGAGGTATCCTTCTGGAATTCCTGCTCCACCGGCGGGCGCCAGGGGCTGATGTCGGCCCATCGCTATCCCGAAGATTACGATGTCATTTCGTCCATGGCCCCGGCCAATCCGATGACCGATCTGATGACCCAGACGATGTGGGCCGGTTATCAGCCGCAACGCGAACCCGGCGCGGCTCTGACCATGGGCAAGCTGACGAGCCTGCACCGCGCCGCCGTGGCGCAATGCGACAAGGATGATGGCGTGGAAGACGGGCTGATCGGCCGCCCCGACAGCTGCCGTTTCGATCCCGCCACGATCCAGTGCACGGCGGGGGATAGCGACAGCTGCCTGACCGCGCCGCAGGTGAAGACGGCGCAGGCGCTCTACGACGGCATTCGCAATGCAGAGGGCCATCTGCTGCTGCCAGGCTGGCCGCGCGGCGCCGAAATGCAGCTCGCCGCGCTGGTGATGGCGGACAAGCCGTTCCCGGTCGCCTATACCTATTTCTCCATGCTCGTGTTCGACAACCGCGCGGATTGGGACTGGAAAGGCTTCGACTACACCCGCGATCTGCAGCGTTCGCGCGATTACGGCGCGTCAATCCTGAATGCCCCCTCGGACGGGCTGGGGCCGTTCTTCGCGCGCGGGGGCAAGCTGCTGCTCAGTCATGGCTGGGCCGATGGGCTGATCCCCGCGAACAACACGCTCGGCTATTATCAGCATCTCTATTACGCGCTGCCCCGCGCCCAGGCGCAACAGCAGCTGCGGCTGTTCATGGCCCCGGGCATGGATCACTGCAGCGGCGGGGCCGGCCCGTCCGACATCGACACGCTCGGCATCATGGATGAATGGGCGCGCAGCGGAAATGCACCCGATCGCATCCTCGCCGTGCGACCGACCAAGGCCCCCAGCATGCCGGGTGCGCCAGAAGCACCTGCGCGTGAGCCGATGTCGCGGCCGCTGTGCGCCTGGCCGATGGTGGCGCAATACAAGGGCACGGGCAGCAGCAATGAAGCGGCAAACTTCACCTGCGTGAACCCGGACGCCTGATCGCCAGATGCTGCCCGATGATCGTGCCGCCCTGCGCGCCGCCGCCCAGGCGGGTGTGGGGCTGTGCACGATTACCGCGATAGAGGGCAGCTTTTCCCGCCGGGTGGGGGCGCAGCTGGCCGTGGGCAGCGATGGCGCGATCATCGGCAGTCTGGCCGATGGTTGTCTTGAACGCCAGCTCGCGGCAGAGATCACCGCCGCGCGCGACACCGGCCGGGGCGTGATGCGTCGGTTCGGCGCCGGATCGCCGCTGATCGATTTTCGCCTGCCCTGCGGCAGCGGCATAGACATCTGGATCGATCCTGCGCCCGACCATGCCGCCTGTGCCGATGTTGCAGCCCGGCTCGATGCGCGCGAACAGGCCGCGCTGCCCCTGCCGCATGGCGGGGCGGGGCTGGCAGAACGCCGCTATATTCCGCCCTTGCGCCTGCTGCTGTTTGGTGAAGGGCCCGAACTCGATGCGCTGGCCACCATTGCACGCGGGGCCGGTTATCTGGTCGAATGCCTGCGCAGCGATTCCGCGCAGCCCGCGCTTGCCCTTGGTCGTGCGCCGCAGGGCCTTGCCGCCGATCCCTGGACGGCGGTGGTGCTGTTGTTTCACGATCACGAATGGGAACAGGCGATCCTGCAATGGGCGCTGGCAACGCCCGCCTTCTTCATCGGGGCGCAGGGCGGCATGGATACGCGCGCCGGCCGGCTGGAACGGCTGGCAGCAGCGGGGCAGGGGCCGGAACAACTCGCCCGCATCCACAGCCCGGTGGGTGTGATCCCGCGCGCGCGCGAACCCGGCGTGCTGGTCCTGTCGGCGCTGGCGCAGATCGTGGGCGCCTATGAGGCGCTGCACCCGCATGGCTGAGGCCGATGTTCTGGTGGCCGTGCTGGCCGCCGGACGTGCCAGCCGGTTCGGCGGGGGCAAGCTGGATGCCGATTGTGCCGGCCGTCCGCTCGGCCGTTATGTGCTGGATGCGGCGCAGGCGGCGGGCCTGCCGGCAGGCGTGGTCGTGACCGGGCCGGAGGGGTGCTGGTTCGGGGAGGGCTGGGATTGCCTGATCAATCCCGATCCTGCCGCCGGACTTGCCTCCTCTCTCGCGATAACCGCACAGCTGGCGATCGAGCGCGGGGCACGGGCCCTGTTGTTGCTGCTGGCGGACATGCCGCTGATCAGCCCCGCGTTTCTGAGGGACCTCTCCCGCACTCCGGCGCCCGCCGCGACCCGCTATCCTGGGGGGCAGCCCGGCGCGCCGGCGTTGTTTGGTGCTGGTATGCTGCCGGATCTTGTCCGCCTCACCGGCGACAGAGGCGCGGCCTCCTTGCTGAACAGCCAGCCCGACCTCACTCTGCTCGATCCCCCGCCGCAAATGCTGTTCGACGTCGATACGGTGGAGGATCTGGCCCAGGCGGCCACAATCATCGCGGCCGGAACCCGACTGCAACCTTAAGACTGGTCTCCGCCGGTTTTCCCGATCACTGCCGATAGATCGACGTAATAGTCCTTCGGGCGCGCGGGATCGATCAGCACGGTCAGCTTGCGCCCGAGCAGCTCTGCAGTCGGATCGACCCAGATCGGCGCGCTTTCGAAGCGGCGCAATTCGCCCGTGCGCGGGTCTTTCGCCTGGGCCGCCACGCGGAACGGGTTTCGGTGGTTGATGGAGATGAACCGGTCGCGGAACACCTCCAGAAAATCCGCCTCTATCGCTACGCCCTGGCGCTGGAGGCGGGCCACCATGCGGCTGCGCCTGATGTCTCCGGACAGGAACACTGCGCCGATACTGGCGAAGATCGCCCCCAGTCCCAGGAAGATGACAGCCAGGCCCTTGCGGCCCCAGAAATCATCGACCGCTGCGCGTGATGGCCGTGCGGGATCATAGATGACCGAAACCCTGTCTCCCACCGCGAAGCGTGGGGGATTGGTGCGCAGTGTTTCGCTGAATTCCTGCGCTCGCCCGTGCTGATCGGAAAAGCGGATGAGCGCGCTATAGGTCACGCTCGATGCTTCTCCAGGCTCGGTATCGACCTGACGCAACAAGGCGCCAACGCGCCCTTCTGCGCTGGCCGCATTGCCGGCAAAGCTGGCATCGCGCAGCAGCAGAAAGGCTGCGACGCAGAGGAACGGCAGTCCCACGATCAGGAAAATACCGCCGATCAGTCGAAAGGGGTTCTTCATGTGCGCAAGCTGCCATGCCGGTGGGAAACGGGGAAACCGTCCATTCCTATTTCACCCGCGTCACCGCGAAATCGGCAATATCCGCCAGGATGCGCGCCTCCGGCCCAAGATCTTTCAGCAGCCCGTGGCATTCAGCGGCCAGATCGGCGACCTGCTGCTGCGCTCCATCGAGGCCCAGCAGACCCACGGCCGTGGCGCGGCCGGCCTTTGCATCCTTGCCGATGCGCTTGCCCATCAGTTCCGCATCGCCAATGTGATCCAGGATGTCATCGCGGATCTGGAATGCCAGGCCCAGCCGGTCACCATAGGCCAGCAGTGCCTCTGCCTGCTTGGCGCAACCATTACCCAGCATCAGCCCGGCTTCGATGGCGAAGCGGATCAGACCGCCGGTTTTCTTCTGTTCGCATTGGAACACGGCATCGCGCGTCGGCGCATCGGGGGGGAACAGATCCATCATCTGCCCGGCGGCCAGCCCGTCGAAGCCGATCACCCGCGACAGACCCAGGACCAGCCGCGCGCGGACCGCAGCATCATCATGGGTGTCGTCGCGCGCCAGCAGTTCGAAAGCCAGTGCCATCAGGGCATCGCCGGCCAGCACGGCCGTCGCCTCATCATATTTGCGGTGCACCGTGGGTCTGCCCCGGCGCAGGGCATCGTCATCCATGCAGGGCAGATCATCATGGATCAGCGATTGGGCATGCACGCATTCGATGGCCGCTGCCACCACCAGCGCCTGTTCCCGCCGGGCGCCCGCCAGCGTGGCCGCCGTCACCGTCAGCATGGCGCGCAGCCGCTTGCCTCCGCCGACCGTGGCGTAGCGCATGGCATCGGTCAGCCGTCCGGCAGCCCCGTGACGCTGAGGAATTGCTGCGGTCAGCAGCCGGTCGATATCATGCTGCAACCGTGCCAGATCCTGCGCCAGGGGGCGGGGGCGCGCGGTCATCGGCACAGGCTTGAAGCTGACATTTTCCACCTTGCCGGCGGCTTCTTCCAGCACATAGCCAGCGTCGGTCAGCGCACGGCAGACATCATGCACGGCACTGTCGGGGGTGGATGCCCCGGCGGACAGGCCGATCACCGGGGCGGTGGAAATGGCATCCCAGGGGATGCCGGCGCTGTCTGAAATCAGATAGCTGGATGAACATCCTGCACCGCTGGCGATCTCGACCAGACGATTGGCGTTGGATGAATGGCTGTCCCCCACGATCAGCATGCAATCGGCTTCGCGGGCGATGGCCGCCACCGCCTGCTGCCGATTGGTCGTGGCATAGCAGATATCGCTCGACCGTGGGCCGGTGACATCGCTGAAGCGCGCGCCGATCGCATCGATCACCTGCTGCGCTTCCTGCACCGAAAACGTCGTCTGCACCGCATAGGCCAGTGGCAGATCGCCGGGCAGATCCAGCGCTGCGACATCGCCCGCATCGCCCACCACGCTGATCGCGCCATCGGGCAACTGCCCCAGCGTGCCGATGATTTCCGGATGTCCCCGATGCCCGATCAGCAACACATGGCGGTTCCTGGCGTTATGGGCGGTGACTTCGGTGTGGATCTTGGCCACCAGTGGGCAGGTGGCATCGATCGTGTGAATGCGCAGTTCGCGCGCCTCTTCCCCCACGGCCAGCGATACGCCATGGGCAGACAGGATGGCCACCGCATGCGGCGGGATCTCGCTGAGTTCGCGCACGAAGATCGCGCCGCGCGTTTCCAGATCGGACACCACCGCCTGATTGTGCACGATATGGCGACGGACATAAACGGGCGCGCCATATTTCCGGAGCGCCTGTTCCACCGCATCGATCGCGCGTTCGACCCCGGCGCAGAACCCACGCGGATTGGCCAGCAGCACGCGGCGCTGCGTTACGGAACCTTGGGCGGAAGAACCGGCTTCCCCTGTCAATGTTACCGGCATTCTCTCTCCCATAGCTGCTGTTGTTCGCAGCCCTGATGCTCAGAACAGATATCGCATGCGGATGTCGATATTCGCATTGCCGGCCAGTTCGATCACCGCCTCGTCAAATCGGGGGGCGCGCGGGCGGAAGCCGGGGTTGCGGGAAAAACCGTACCCTTCACGAGGAATGCCGGCGAAGGTATCCAGTTCCCCATTGGCGTTGCGGTCATGGAACACCGCGATCGCCCATTCGCCATTCGCAAGCCGGGGCAGGGTGATGGTGGCGGACTGGCCGGATATGGGCACGGACCCGCTGATCACCCCGGTGCCTTCGCAATCGGGAAATGCCGATCCGCGCGGCGCGGCGCAATATTGGACCACGCCCTTGTCATTGCGCAGCCCGGCGATCGTTATCGTCAACCGCGACGTGCCCGCTCGTACCTGGTCCTGTGCCTCTGCCTTCGTGCCGCCTGCGGTCAGGGCGATCAGCGCCAAAGCGGCTGAAACCCACATCCGTGCCGCACAGCCGGTCCCAGAAACGGAAATAGAGGCCATAATTTCCCTTGTTCTTGCGATGATGATTATCGTGATGCGTGGCGGTGATGATCAGCCCGCCCAACCGTCCGTGGACCATCCAGCGGGGCCAGATTTCCCAGCCCATATGATTGGTCACCCCGAACAATGTCATGACAGCCATCACAAAACCCAGCGCCCCTACATGGATCGGGATGAACAGGGCCAACACGGGGATCAGCCAGGCACCGCTCAGCGCCTCGGTCCAGTGAAAACTCATCGCTGCCCAGGCGGTGGGCGGATGGCTGCGGTGATGGACGTAATGGCATGCACGATAGACCGCTGGCACATGCATCAACCGGTGTGACCAATAGAACCAGGCGTCATGGATCAGCAGATAGACGATCGGCGCCGCAACCAGCCACCACCAGGGATATTCAGCCGCGTCGAGATAGATCGCGCTGCCCGTGCCGCTGGCCCAAAGCCACAGCACGACACCGGCCGGCAGGCCGTAAATAACGGCGCTCAGCGTCGACCACATAATTTCCATACGGATCTGAACGGCCATTCGATCGTATAGGCCGGGCCGCTTCCTGCGGGTAACGAATGCAAAAAACCCGCTGACAAGCAGGTAACGAAGCCATACGATCATGACGGTAGCGCATGCCGCCACGCCCATCGCCACAAGAGTGTCAGACATTGCCAGCACCCCGGCAACCTACCGTGTTTCCCGGCCATTGACAGAACTATTGCCCAAAGTGGACACGTTGATCGTCGGCGGCGGTCTGGCCGGTGTGCTCTGCGCGCTGGCGACATCGCGCGTGGCCCCGGACCATGTGGTCATGGTGGTGGAACAGGGAAAACGGCTGGGCGGCAACCATCGCTGGTCCTGGTTCGACAGCGATCTGGACATCCATGGCCATGCCCTGTTGCATGGGGCCGAAAAATCCCGTTGGGATGGTCACGAACTGCGCTTCCCGGCTTTCGGTCGCGCGATGCAGACCGGTTACAACTCCATGTCATCGGTCGCTTTCCACGATTGGGCGGCGGGCCTGTTGCAGCCAGACCGGCTGTTGCTCGACACCACGGTCACGCAGCTTGACGAAGGCGGTGTGACGCTGGCCGATGGACGGCGGATCGAGGCGGAACGGGTGATCGATGCACGCGGCCCCCACGCCATTGCCGGGGCCGGGGCGGCTCAGGGCGTTCAGGTCGGCTGGCAGAAATTCGCCGGGTTCGAAATTGCGGTCAGCAGCCATGGCCTTGTGCGCCCGATCATCATGGATGCGCGGGTGAACCAGGCCGATGGCTATCGCTTCATCTACACGCTGCCGCTGACCGCGGACCGGCTCTTCATCGAAGACACATTCTACAGCAGCTCGCCGGTGATCGACGCCACCGCGCGGCGCGAAGCCGTCTGGCGCTATGCCGCCCAATTCGGCACGCCGACGACCGAATATTCGCGGGAGGTCGGCGTTTTGCCAATCGTCCAATCCGGCAATCCGGATCTGTTCTGGCCTGCGGGTGGCGGCATCGCGCGTGCCGGCATGGCGGGCGGATTCTTCCACCACACCACCGGCTATTCGCTGCCGCTGGCGGTCCGCAATGCGCTGGCTTTCGCCGACGAAGTGGCGGCAGGGCAGGCGCCCGACGCCAACTGGTGGCGCGATCGATTCCTGCAGCACTGGCGCGATCAGCGGTATTTCCGCATGCTCAACACCATGCTGTTTCGCGCTGCGGTGCCCGATGAAAGATACCGTGTGTTCGAACATTTCTATCGCCTGCCCGAACCGCTGGTGCAGCGTTTCTATGCCGGGCAAATGACCTGGGCCGATCAGTTGCGCGTCATGACCGGGCGGCCGCCCGTCCCCGTAACCCGCGCGATCCGGGCCCTGCTTTCCGAAAAGGACCATGCGTGACCGACAGGCGCAATGCCATCGTCATTGGCGCCGGCTTCGGCGGACTGGCGCTCGCCATCCGTCTGCAAAGCGCGGGCATTTCCACCACCGTGCTCGAAGCGCGGGACCGGCCGGGCGGACGGGCCTATGTCTGGGAAAAGGGCGGCTACACATTCGATGCCGGTCCCACCGTCATCACCGATCCGGCCTGCCTGCAGGAACTCTGGGGTCTGACCGGGGCCGATATTGCGGCGGATGTCGATCTGCTGGAAATTGCGCCCTTCTATCGCCTGCTGTGGAATGACGGCGTCCGGTTCGATTACACCAATGACGATGCCACCCTGCTGCCGCAGATCGCCGCGCTCGATGCGGGGGATGTGGCCGGATACAAGCGCTTCCTCGAATATGCGGCCGGCGTCTATCAGGAAGGCTATGTGAAGCTGGGCGCGGTGCCTTTCCTCGATTTCAGCGCCATGATCCGCGCCGCCCCGGCGCTGATGAAATATCAGGCCTGGCGTTCGGTCTATTCCATCGTCGCGGGTTTCGTGAAGAATGAAAAGCTGCGCCAGGCGCTGTCGTTCCACACCCTGCTCGTCGGCGGCAATCCGATGGCGACCAGCAGCATCTATGCGCTGATCCACAAGCTGGAACGCGATGGCGGCGTCTGGTTTGCGCGCGGCGGCACCAACCGGCTGATCGCGGGCATGGTGCGCCATTTCGAACGGCTCGGCGGCACGCTGCGGCTGGGCGACGCGGTGGCGCAGATCCACCATAGCGGTGACCGGGTGACCGGGGTCACTACCCGATCCGGCTGGCACGCGGATGCGGACATGATCGCCAGCAATGGCGATGTCGTGCATTCCTATGGGCTGATCACCGGATCGGACTATGCGCAGCGCAAACAGGCACGGCTGAAGCGCAAACGCTTTTCCCCCAGCCTGTTCGTGGTGCATTTCGGGCTGAAGGGCACATTCCCCGATATCGCCCATCATTCCATTCTGTTTTCAGACAGATATGGCTCGCTGCTGGATGATATCTATCGCCATGGCAATCTGCCGGTCGATCCCTCGCTCTATCTCCACCATCCCAGTGCCACCGATCCCGCCATGGCGCCGGCCGGCTGCTCGACCTTCTACGCGCTCGCCCCGGTACCCCATCTGGGCAAGGCCGATGTCGATTGGGCGGAGGTCGGACCCAAATATCGCGATATCGTGCTCGATCGGGTGCAGGATCTGCTGATCCCCGATCTGCGCGATCGGCTGGATCAGGTGTTTCATTACACCCCGGCCGATTTTGCCGGCGATCTCGGCGCGCATCTGGGCAATGCCTTCAGCCTGGAACCCGTCCTGACGCAGAGCGCCTGGTTCCGCACCCACAATCGCGACGATCACTTCGGCAATCTCTATTTCGTCGGCGCTGGCACCCATCCGGGCGCGGGCATTCCCGGCGTAGTCGGCAGTGCGAAGGCCACCGCCGGGCTGATGCTGTGACGCAAAGTCGCGCTGAACTGGTCGCCTGGGCGAAGGATACCATTGCGCACGGATCGCGCAGCTTCAGCATGGCATCGCTGCTGCTGCCCCGGCGGGAACGGGAAAACGCCTGGCTGCTCTATGCCTGGTGCCGCACTTGCGACGATGTCACCGATGATCAATTGCTCGGCATGACAAGGCCAGATGGTGCGATGATCGACGCGGGTGATATCGATGCGCTGACGCGTCGCGCGCTGGACGGCGATCTGCCCGTGCCCCCCGCCTATGCCGCGCTGCGGCTGGTGCAGCGCGATGCCGGCATACCCCGTTCGGCGATCGAGAGCCATCTGGCCGGTTTCGCGCTCGATCGCGCGGGCTGGCACCCGCAATCATTTGCCGATCTGGAACGCTATTGCTTCCATGTGGCCGGTGCCGTGGGGCTGATGATGGCGGTGATCATGGGCGTCGATCCCGATGATCGCGACACGCTGGGCCGCGCCAGCGATCTAGGGCTGGCGTTTCAGCTCAACAATATCGCCCGCGATCTGGTCGAGGATGCGGAGGCGGGCCGTTGCTATGTGCCGCAGGAATGGCTGGAGCGGGCGGGCGTCACCATGGCCGATCTGGCCGATCCTGCCAATCGCCCCATATTGGCTGGCTTCGCTCGGCGGATGCAGGGCCGGGCTCTGATTTACGATCAATCGGCTCGCGTGGGCGCGGCGCGGCTGTCCCCGCGTTGCCGCATGGCCATTCTGGCTGCGGCAAACATCTATGGCGGCATCGGCACGGCGGTTGTCGCCCGTGGACCTGCCGCCTGGGAAAAGCGGGTTCGCACCTCCACCGGTGACAAGCTGGGGGCGATAGCGCGTGCTGCGACCCAGTCCCTGGGCACGCCCCCCGACATCAGCCGGGCGGGCCTGTTCGATCCGTTTGCGGTTTAGGACTGCTTCTCCGCTCGCGCGGCATTGGCGCGCAGCTGGCGTTTCAGCACCACAGCCTTGGGCGCATAGAGAAACCCGAAACTGACCGATCCCTTGCGCCCATGGGTGGCGTGATGCAGCCGGTGCCCCTGCACGATGCGCTTCATATAGGCGGAGCGGGGGACATAGCGGATCGGCACCCGCTGATGGACCAGCGCATCATGGAAGATGAAATAGATCAGCCCATACATCGCAATCCCCACGCCCAGGCTGGTCGCCACCGGGCCCCAGCTGCCCTGAACCCCGGCATAGATCAGCGCGATGGAGGGCAGGGCGAAGATCACCGCATAGAGATCGTTCCATTCGAACGGGCCGTGGCGCGGGCGATGGTGGCTGGCATGCAGGAACCAGCCGGGCCCATGCATCACCCAGCGGTGCATCGCATAGGCGAAGCCTTCCATGAACAGCACGGTCACCAGGATGATCAGGGCATAAAGCATGCCGCGCTTGTACCCAAGCGGGCCGGGCGGGGATAGCCGGCTTCGCAGCCTTCCGCCGTATTCCGGCACGCCGCGCCATTTCCCTTTCACAGCCCGCGGCAATTTGCCAAAGTCCTGCCAACGGCAAAACTGCCGATCCATCTGGGGGAAACAATCCGCATGCCAGCTCCCTTCGCTGACGCTGCCGCGCTCGCCCGCTTTTTCGATGCTGCCCGCGCGATCGTGGGGGAAGACCGGGTCTTCGCGGCGGAGGATGACCGCCGGGCCTATGCCGATCAGATGGCGTTCGATCCCGCCGCGCATCAGCCCTCCGGCGCGGTGGCGGCGGAAAGCGTGGAACATATCCAGGCGCTGCTGAAGGCCGCCGCTGCTGCGCGCGTGCCGCTGTGGCCGATCAGCCGGGGCAAGAATTTCGGCTATGGCGGATCGGCCCCGGTGCAGGCCGGCGCGGTGGTGCTGGATCTTTCGCGGATGAACCGCGTGCTGGAGATCAACCAGCAGCTTGGCTATTGCGTGGTCGAACCCGGTGTCAGCTTCTACGATCTGTTCGATGCGCTGGCCCGGATCGGCCACCCCTTGTGGATGAGCGTGCCGGGCAACAGCTGGGGCAGCGTTGCGGGCAATGCGCTGGAACGCGGTGTGGGTCCGCAGCCCTATGGCGATCACGCGGCGCAGATCTGCGGGCTGGAGGTCGTTTTGCCCGATGCCAGCCTGGTCCGCACCGGCGCCGGCGCGCTCGACGGCAACACTGCCTGGCATGTCACCAAGAACAGCTATGGCCCCGGCTGGGATCAGCTGTTCTGCCAATCCAATTTCGGCGTGGTGACGAAGTTGGGGCTGTGGTTGATGCCCCCGCCCGAAGCGACCATGTCGCTGAGCCTGCAATTGCCCGAGGCGGATGATATCGAACGCGGCATCGCCATGCATGCGCCGCTGCGACTGCGCGGCATCATCGATCATGATGCGGCCTGGGTCTCCTACGTCGGCATCGCCAGCTATGCCGGGCCTCGCAGCATGTTCTGGCAGGGGGAAGGGCTGTTGCCCGAAGCCGAAGGGGCGAAGATCCGCGAGAAATTGGGCGTGGGCTGGTGGAATTCGCAGGTCAATCTGTTCGGGCCGGAGGCGGTGATCGCCGCCAAGGCGAAGATCATCTCCGCCGCCGCCAAGGATGCCGGGATTGCCGCCGCAGATTGGCAGGTCTGGCGCCAGGGCGATGATTTCGGGCTCAGCCAGGCCGGCATCCCCTCCACCCGCGATATGGCCATGATCGACTGGTACGGCGGGCGCGGGGGCCATCTCGGCTTTTCGCCGGTCATGCCATCGGATGCGAAGCTGGCTGCCGAACAGTTCCGCCGCACGCGCAAGCGCTATGAGGAATTCGGCGTCGATTATTACGGCGCCTTCGGGGTTGGTGGGCGGCAGACGGTGGCGGTCAATGAAATCCTCTACAACCGCGACGATCCCGATCAGGCCCGCCGCGTCCACGCCCTGTTCGATGCGCTGATCCGCGACACGCATCAGGCCGGCTTCGGCGAATATCGCACCCATATCGGTTACATGGATGCGGTGGCGCAGACCTTCGATTTCAACAACCACGCCATGCGGCGGCTGAACGAAACCCTGAAGGATGCGCTGGACCCCCATGGCATCCTCGCCCCCGGCAAACAGGGCATCTGGCCGCGTGCCTGGCGGGATCGCTAGGGCATCAGTTCCTCGGTTCGGTTGATGTCACCAACCCGCTCACCAGGGCGAAACCTTCTCCCACTCCGGATCGAAGGCGCCCCTGGCCGCCACAGCGTGATAATCGGCCCGGCATTCGGCCAGCATCACCGGCGGGACATCCTTCAGCCGATAGGCGCCGCGATGGCCCTGCCTGGCAAACCGCAGCTCCTTCAGCGCCACCGGATTGTTTTCCTCCACGGCATAGGAACCGGTGTGGAAGATGGTTGCGGTGATGCCGTGGCTGGGGAATGACTTCTGATATTCATTGCACCCGCCGCCATCGCGCATGATGCGCTCGTAACCGCGCTTTTCCGCCACACCACGGAAGGTCAGGCTGTCGGCCTTCCACCCCAGCCGATCGGTGATGGTCTCTTCCTCCCCCTGCTGCGCGGATAGCGGCAGGCGCAGCGTGTCGAACTGCGCCAGCAGCGGCGTGATCTCGTAATCCTTCAGATGCGCCGTCCACGCCGCGCACTCCGCCGCATCGGTCAGCGCGCCATGCGCCAGCCGCACCTGGGCGAAGCGCGCGACATCCACCGGATTGTCCGCCGCATCGGTGTAATCCCCTTCCTGCGTGGGCCGGAACAGCGCCAGCGCGTTCCCATCGGCGTCCAGCCCCTGCCACACCAGCCGTTCCACCAGCCGCCGCATCACCGGATGGTCACGGAACGCCAGCTGCCAATCGGCCACCGCCCAGGCCCGCTCCACGCACATGGCTTCGAACAGCCGGCTGCCTTGCAGTTCGATGATTTGCGTCAATTCCTTCTTCGCGGCACTCAGCGCCTTCTTCGCCGCGCGGCTCGCCTCATCGGTGCCGGCGGGCAGGGTTTTCACCGGCTTGCCATCGGGATTGAACAGATGGATCGCCAGCATGGCATCCAGCCGCGCGGTGTAGACCCGGCCATCCTCGCCGCAGGGTAATTCGATCACGCCGTCATCGTCGAACCCGGCGGTGGGCACGGTGCGATCTGCCAGTTCGTCGAAGCTCCAGCCGCGGTCTTCGGCATAGCGTTCGGCGATCTCCGCCGCGCGCGCCTGGGTGCTTTTCTGCTTCAACCGGGCGGAGGCGGCGATGACGACCTGCAGCGCGGTGGGGTGGCCAATGCCTGCCAGCGCTTCGAGCAGGGCCATCGCCTGGTTGGACCGGCGCCCGTGGTGCTTCAGGAACCAGCGCACCCGATTGGCCGCGAACACGGGGTCGGCGCGGCAGGCCAGCGCCAGCACGCCCTTGGTATCGGAGCCCGAATTGATCAGCTCGCCGGTCTTTTCGCGGATCAGATGGGCGATCACCTGATCGCGCAGTTCGGCGGTCTTGTTCGGATTATAGGCCCACGCATGATATTGCTGATAATTGGCCTGGGCATAGGCGGTGGCGTCCTCCAGCGATGATGCCTGGGTGTCGAAGGCGATCCAGGCATCGAGCACGCGGTTGGACAGCGTTCGCGCATCCTGCGGCAGCAATTGGTCGAGATAGATCCCGAACTGCCCGCTGGCGGCGGGATCCTTCAGCCGGATCGCCAGGGCCAGCCAGTGCTGAAGCAGCATGGGCGGCACCGTCGATCCATCGCGGAAATGTAGCGGGGGCAGGCCATGTGCCGTCAGCCAGGCGGGCAGCTCCGGCGCGCCCTTGGCAAGGGCAGCTTCGGCCTCCGCAATCAACGTGGCGGGGCCGATCACATCGCTCAGGTCGAAACCCAGCCGCTGCAGGCTTTCGATCAGCGCCGCGCGCACCGGATCGTTCTTTTCCTTCTTCAGCCGCTTGCGCAGCGCGGTCTCGCTGGTGGTGAAACGGATATCGGCCAGCCAGATCGCGGCGCTGATCCGCACCTGTTGCCGCTTGTCGTCCAGCAGGGCTTCGATCCGCGTCACCAGATCGCGGGCCCCGCGCAGCAGGGCCACGGCCTGCCGCCGCAAAGGCCGCCGTTCCGCCACCGCAATGTCGAGCAGCTTGGCGAAATAGCGCTGCGGCACCACCGGCAGCATGGCCAGCGCATCCAGCGCGCGGTCGAGCGGGATCGGCTTGTCTGTGGGTTTCAGCCCGATCGCTTCGTCGAGAACATCCATATTCTCGACCAGCCACGGCCAGACCGCCTCTTGCGGCAGGGCCTGCAGGGCGGACAGGATGGCCGGATCATATCGGCCATAGCTCTGCCGGTTCAGCATGCTGCGCAGATCATCGCCGGGCACCAGATCTCGCAGATCCAGCTGACCCTGTTCCAGCCAGCCGCGCAGCAGATTGACGCCGAACAGATGATCCTGGCGATAGACATGGTGGATGCCGACGAGACCGCCGACATCGTCGAACGCCGATGCCTTGAGCAATTGCAGCGCCGCGCGCAGGGGTTGGCGGTCCAGCACCTGGCGCAGCCATGCCTGCCCTTCGTTGTGAAAGCGGATGGCATGCGCCAGCTGATAGCCGTCACCGCCCGGCAAGGGCGCGCCCTGGGTCAGCGCGGCGAAGCTCTGTTCCACCAGATCGCGCGGATAAGGCACGGGCGGAGTGGGCCTGGCAGACCAGCTGGCATTGTATTTTTCGAGATAGGCGGCATGGGAATCCCGCCGCCGCTGTTCGATGCGTTCGACCAGCTGCGCAAATTCGATCCTGTCTGTCTCGGTCGGTGGCAGGATATCCTCTGCGCCCAGATCCTTGCGGGGCGGCAGGGTGACGAAACTGCCGTCGATCGCGGCATAGCCGGCGGCATCGCTGCGCTCATCCGCCGCGCCGGCCTCCAGAATGCCCGCAATCGCCGCCTTCACCTTGGCGGCTTTTTCGACAGTCACGCGTTCGGCCAGCAGGGCGAGCATCTCCGGCGCCCCGCTGCGCCCGGCGGCCTGCACCAGCCCGTAACGGGTATCGATGTCGGCCTTGGCCAGATCGCGCTGCAACAGGGCCAGCAATTGATCGGGCGCCAGCCGGGCGAGCGCAGAGGTCGCCAGCTCCCGGTCGTGCTTGTCGAACGGGCGCGTCAGCATGGCCACCAGCATCGCCTCGATCTCAGGCGCGGCCATGACCTGGTGATGTTCGGCCAGGGTGATGGCGGTGGCGCGCTGCTTGGCCTCGCCCCGTTCCATCGCCTGCGCCATCGCCGCCGGATAGATGGTGAGATAATCGGCCAGATCCTGACTTGCCGACCAGCTGCCGGCCGAATGGGCGACGAATTCGGACTCGCTACGGCGCAGGATGAAGGCGAACAGATCGGCCATGGTGCCGCCGATCTGCTGGAAATGGGCAAACAGCGTGCGGATCGGGATGACGGCATCCCAGCGAACCCGGTAATCCTGCTGCATCAGGGACAGCCCTTCAAACAGCATGGCGCCAAAGCCGCTTATCACCAGCTCGGCATCGCTCATCGGGGTATGCCATGGCGCGCGGACATGCCGGGTGGCGATCCGCACCTGCAACAGCCGCAGCACCTGCGGCCCAGGCGGAATTTCGCCTTTCACCAGCGCCACGCTGGTCTGGCCGATCAGTTCGTGGATCTTGGGTTCGACCTGCTGATAGGGGGAGGTGTACACCAGATTGGCCTGACCGAGCGCCGCGATCGCATCGACCGTATCCGGCCGCTCACCGCTCGCGACGAAATTGACAGCCGCACGGCCCAATCCAGCCTGGTAATATTCGATCCGCAGCAATTCGGCGGCCATGGCCGGGTGCAACTGCCCCCCATCCGCCGTGGCCCCGTTTCCGGTGCCCGCCTTGCGACCGAACAGCTTACGAACCACGCTTTCCATGCCCATGCCCACGCTCCCGCCGGATTCAGCGATCGGTTAGCCTGAAACCATGAAAAAATGGCAAGCGTGGAAAATAGTTATGGCTGGTTCTGGCCCGCCTGAGCCTCACGCTGATTGTCGCGATGGGCCAGATCGGCGCCCATCTGATATCCCATGAAGCAGGACATCAGCAGGATCAAAGCCAGCATGCCGCCAATCCATTGGCCGGTCGTCTTGGAGGGATGTTCCGTGTCCGATTGATGGGTCATGATCGTTCCTTTCCGCTGACAAGGTCGGAACCCCAAGCCCCCGCCGCAAGCAAAACCCCGTCAATCGGGGCAGGCCTGCGACGAACACCGCGCACGGTTCCTGTCATTGCAGTCGTCGCATCAGCCACTATCCTGACGGCGTGGCGGGGTGCCCAGCACGGCGCGCGCCAAGGAAATCATCGGGTCAACGGGCGCAGGCGTGCAGCGAAAAATCCTCTTCTCCTACAGCACGCTGGCCGTCGTCGTTCCGCTGTTCCTCTGCGTTATCCTCAACGCTCTGGTGCGTCCATGGCTGGCGGATCGCATTGGCGGCACGCTGGTGCGGTCGGGCAATGCGGTGCGTGGCAACGATCGCTGGTGGAATTTTGCGGAAACCACACGGGCCGAACATCCTATGCTGACCGGGTTCCTCTCCTGGTCGGACGGGGCGATGGCGATGATCACCTTCGCTGCCATCGCCCTGCTGCTGGTCGCCGGCTGGCTGGTGGGGCGGATCAGGGCGGGGCGCTCAGCGGGTTAACTTACGCGTAGTTGCCCTGGCGGCTCACCAGTTGCGGGAGAATTCCTCCAAAGCGGCCGCCGAACCGATCGCCACGGGGGCGGACCACCCGCCGGGTTCCGCCTCCTCGCCGGCAAACCCATCGAACGCCTGCCACCCTTCATCATTGCGCTCCAGGGCCTGGCGGCCCGATGCCCGGACCAGCGCCATGCCGCCGGCGACATCCCAGATATTGGGGCGTTCGAACCACGCCATGTCGAGCAGGCCGGCCGCGACGAAGGCGCATTCGATCGCTGCCGATCCGGTCTTGCGTCCATCCCAGCCGAACACGGGTTTGGCCGATGCTCTGGGTTCCCCGCCCAACCGGCGGCGCACGGCGGGGTTGGGGCTGTGGTTCAGCGGCGCGCCGTTGAATTTCACGCCATCGCTGCCGGCGCCCGCATCCGGCCTGGCGGTGGCATGATAAACGCCGGGTTCCAGCGCATGGCTGGTGCTGCACCACAGGGCGCCCACGATCGGACACCCGCGATAGAGCACCCCCACCGATGAGGCGAACAGCGGGAAGCCATTGATGAAATTGGCCGTGCCATCGATCGGATCGACCGCCCAGATGAAATCATGGCCCAGCGCAGGCCGCTGATCGAATTCCTCGCCCACGATGTCATGGTCCGGGAAGCGTTCCGACAATCTTTCGCGGATCAGTGTTTCCACCCGCCCGTCCACTTCGGAAACCGGGTCTTTCAAATGGGTCGGATCATCCTCCAGCCCCTTGTATTTGACCCGCAGCATCCCGCCCAGCGCAGCGCGGATTTCGGTGCCGCCCAGCTGCGCCAGCTCCACCGCCGTCGCTTCGATTGCGGCCAGCAGCCTGTCATCCAGCAGGCTGTCATCCAGCGGTAAGGTCATCGCGCATCCTCTTTCAGTGTCAGCACCTTCACCCAGTCGGGGCGAATGCGAATGTCGACGCAGCCGGTCAGCTGTTCGTTCGGGCATCGGTCATCTACCCGGAACGGTCGCTCATGCACGGTCAGCCGCACGGCGCTGGATCGATAGGGAACGACTGGGCAGGGGGAGGCGTCGGGATCGGCCGACCATGCGATCAGCGGTGCCCGCAGATCGGGCGTGACCAGCACGACATCGAGCAGCCCGTCGCCCGGCGCTGACCCGGCTGCCAGCGCCAGATGGGCACCGACAAAGGGGATGCTCAACACCTCCACCATCAGGCAGCTGCCTTCCCACACCCAGCCGCCGTCCTGGCCGATATCCTCCACTTTGCAGGGGAACGGCTCTGCCCTGGTCAGGGATTTCCGGAACGCTTCCCGGCCATTGGCCTGCTTTTCCTCCGGCGTGTCGGGCTCGCTGTCCACATCATCCACCGCGTCGGTCAGCACGCCCGATCCGATCGCCTCGACAAATTTCCTGTGGCCCCAGGGGCCGTCCGCCTCGCATCGGTCCAGCCGGACCCAGTCGTTCCGGTCCCAGCGCGCGGGCAGGCTGCGCCAATCGCCATCCACGCCCAGCGCATTGGCGATATTGTTCGATCCGCCCAGCGGCAGGATGCCGATCGGCCGTTCGATATCGTCCAGGCAAGACACCACATCCGCCACCGTGCCATCGCCGCCCGCCGCCACCACAATGTCGAACGGTTGGGCCAGCGCAGCCGACAGATCGTCCTGACCATGCGCGCAATAGACCGGCTCGATGCCAGCCTGCTTCAAAACCTGTTCGATATCCTGCCGGGGTATAGGGTTGGTCCCGGCATTGTCATTGTGCACCAGCAACGCGCGCATCGCAGCTCCTGCCTTCAAGAATGGGGGGAGACTTGGCCGGCCCGTGCCGACCGCAGACACAAAAACCCCCGCCGAAGCGGGGGCTCATGAGATTACTGTTCGCTGCCGGGCGGGTTGGTCTTGGGGGCCTTGCCATCCTCGACGCGCCCTTCATTGCGCAGGTCACGGCCTTCCTGGGCCTTGCGCTGTGCTTCCGGGCTGTCGCCATGCTCGTAAGCCTCTTCCTTGGCGTAACCGGCGGCTTCCTTGATCTGGCCTTTGATGCTCATGTCACTTTCCTTCGAACATATGTCACGATTGCGTGCGACACTGGGCCAACGTTCGAAACCATGATCGGATGCGCCCATAATGCGGGATGTCGCCCATCCGGGCATCTGCTGCGGCGAAACGCGGCCGCGACAAAAACGCCTGATCATCGCAGTGTGGCCCGAACACCCATATCCGTCGCCGCTCCGATCCTTTAGGGTCCGGCGCCTATGACGGACGAACCTGCGCCCCCGCTTCCCAAACCCGCGCCCCAGACCCGCCGGGGGGATCGCCCACCACCCATCGGCAGCGCGTTCTTTCGCGGCGGAGTGGCGCTGCTGGCGCTGTTCGCGCTCGCCACATTGCTCTGGCAACTGCGTCCGGTGCTGCTGCTGTTGTTCGCTGCCACGCTGGTGGCCATCGTGCTGGACGGGCTCACCCGCGCGATCTGCCGCCGGATTCCGCTGCCGCGCGGGGTGGCGCTGGGCCTCTCCGCGCTGTTGGCCGCCAGCGGCATCGTCGCGATCGTCTGGCTGTTCGGGGCGGAACTGGCCAATCAGATCAATCATCTGGCCGCGTTGGTGCCGGGCGGCTGGGACGATCTGAGCGATATCGTCGGGGAACAACGGCTGAACGGCTATGTCGATCGGCTCGCGCCATCAGGCAGCAATATCTTCTCCATCGTGCAGGCGGTGCTGTCCTTCGTCAGCGGCATGGTGTCGGCCACGCTGCTCGCCATGCTGGGCGGGGTG
Source organism: Croceibacterium xixiisoli (assembly GCF_009827305.1). Classification (GTDB taxonomy): domain Bacteria; phylum Pseudomonadota; class Alphaproteobacteria; order Sphingomonadales; family Sphingomonadaceae; genus Croceibacterium_C; species Croceibacterium_C xixiisoli. The sequence continues at coordinate 42,731 of NZ_WTYJ01000002.1, forward strand.
TTCCTCGCCGCCCAGCCGGCCACCTATCAGGCCGGCTTCCGCGCCCTGCTGCCGCAGCGGTGGGATGCCATCGCCGTCGAAACCATCCACGCCATCGGCCTGTCGCTGCGCCGCTTCATGCTGGGACAGGCGATTTCCGTACTGTTCGTCGGCGTCACCATCTTCATCGGCATGTGGCTGGTCGGCGCGCCATCGCCGCTTGCTCTTGCCGTGATCGCCGGCATCCTGGGTTTCATTCCAGTGGTCGGCCCGCTGATGGCGGCGGTGCCAGGCGTGCTGGTCGGCCTGACCATGGGCGGCGATGCCTTCTGGAAAATCGCCGCGATCTATTTCGTAGTCCAGCAGATCGACGGCAATCTGGTCAATGCGCTGGTGATGAAACGCTCGGTCAAGATCCCGCCCGCCGTCACCATGTTCTCGCTCTTCGCCATCGGCGTCACCTTCGGCCCCGCCGGCCTGCTGCTCGGCGGCCCGATCGCGGTGCTGGGCTTCGTTCTGGTGCGCAAGCTGTGGATCGAAAACCATCTCGGCAAGACAATCGACTGAAGGCGAGCGCCTTCAAACCCTCCCTCAGCTCGCTGGGGAAGGGGCCGCGCGCGGAACGCACAACCTTGCTCACATAGAAGGAAGCTGGCGCTCTATGCGCTCATGGAATAACACAATCCGCGATGGTGGATCGCAGTAAGTCATCGGGTCTGCAACCTGCAGCGCCAACTCCAGCGCAGCTTTGCGGATATCTCTTTTTGCATTTCTGAAACTGCCGACCGGCACCGTCAGGCTCTGCAACTTGCTGCCATCCTGCGCCAGCACGGTCAGCCTGACGGCGGACCTTGTCGCTGTCATCTGCGCTGTCAGATCGCTTGGCCAGGGGCGCGCGGCCTCGCGCAGGGGCATCTCTCTGCTGCCCCAGTCACCATCGATCCGCAGGACAGGCTGAGCTGAAGCGTCCACGCTGGCATCTGATCGAGAACCACCCAATCCGGTAATGGTGACATGCCACTGCTGCTCCAGCGGGTCGGTTTGGCCGATGGGGGAATCGGGAACGAGCGGGGCAATCCGTATCGCCGGGCCGGCCAGTTCTATCTTGATGCGGGCCTGCGGCCGCTGATGATGTTGCAGATCATATCTCCATTCGATCCGCACGAAATCATCATGCACGCTGCCGCTTGTTCTGCGATGGGGATAGTGATCGAGCACGCACTCCCGATAGCTGCTGGGATTGAGCTGGTGAGGCAACAGGCTGGCTGGCGTTTCGCAGGCCAATCGCCCGGTTTCAACACCGTCGAAAAGTCCGCTGACAGTTTCCCTCAGCAGGCGAAGTCTCTCAAGGTCGATTGATCCTTGGGTATAAACTCGAAAATGCCCGGTTTCATCGGCTCGCTTGGCCGTGATGACGTAATCCATCCGCTCCTGCCCAGGAAAGTCAGCCAGCAATTCTGCAATATCTATCGAGAAAATCTGCAATTTCTCAGGATGGATATGAGCGATAATCCGTTCTTGCCCTTCCGGCGTGTGAAATCTCAGTTCCGCGTCGAATGGAATAAAAACATTTGAATCCATTCCTTCGCTCAACAGCCACAAACGCCATGCCCCATCTGTTGCTGTCCTTACGAGATGGGCGGCCAAGGCCGGCTTGTCAGTCAATGACAGCCGGGCTTCGGTGGTAGAGGCAAAGCCGACGGCCGGATCGGCTGCGAAAAACCGCCGCAGCCCGATCGGCGTATCAAGTGCTGCTGCCGTCACTTCGCAGGCGTGAAATCGCTGCAGGGTGAGGGCTGTTCCGGAATAGTTGGTTGGGTGGCAAGAGCGGGGTTTGCTGTACTGGTCAACGCGGCGAAAACCGTGACCGATAGCTGAGCGATTCTCATTGCCTGCCCCTGATCAGAATACCCTGGTTGGCTTGCAGATTGCATGGGATCGATGCGCCGCACAAACCGATTTTTGGAGCCGCAAAGGATGCCTTGAACAGGTGGGCTCTGGCTCTGAAACTGTCATCGAACGCAGAACAATCCTCAGATCATCTGCTTCGCCGGGCTATACCTCACCCCCGCCCGAACACTGGCTCCCCCGCGCGCTGCACGGCGATCCGTTCCACCAGCCCATCGCGCAAATGATAGGTCACGATCACCCGCACATCGATCCATTCGCCCTGCGCCAGCGGACCCACCACGAAATCGGGCGCATCGGCCACGGCGGTGAAGCGGCTGGTGGTGTCGGCCACGATCTGCGTCTCGCTCGCCTCCACCCCATGCACGGTCAGGCTTTCGCGCACTGTGCGGAACATGGCGCTGTAGAAGGCGGCAATGCCGTCCCGGCCCCTGATCGGCGGCACGGAGGGCAGGGCCAGTTCCACATCCTCGGTATAGAACAGCGAATAGCGCGCCGGATCGCCCGCGCTGAAGGCGGCGGTATAGGCGTCATAGGCGGCCAGCTGGCTGGGGTGCGGGCCAAGCTTGGGCAGGTGGGTTACCCCCTGGCCGGGCGGCCAGGTCATGGTCTTCAGCCAGGCGACCTTGCCATCATCGTCGATGTCATAACGGGCGAGGAACTTCACCGTCACGCTGTCCCCCGGCAGCAGCGCACCGAAGGGGAAATCCGGCCGCGCCTTCGTGGCATGGAAATCCATGTCGATCTCGGCAAAGACCGTGCGCCCATCCTGCAGATAATGCTGCACGCGCGGGCATTCGCGTACGCCATCATGCGCCCAACCCAGAAATTCGCGCATCGCCGGCTTGCCCCGCCGCAACCCGCCGCTGCTTTCCATCACGCAATCATCGGCAAACCAGTGCTCGATCAGCGCCGCATCATCGCCGCTGTTGAACAGGGCGATATAGGCATCGTAATCGAAACGGGGATGATCGCCGCCCACCCTCTCACTCCAGTTCCAGGATCACAGCATCGGTGGCCAGGCTTGCGCCCTGTTCCACCGCGATCCGCGCGACGCGACCGGATTTTTCGGCCCGCAGGATGTTTTCCATCTTCATCGCCTCCACCGTGGCCAGCGGCTGGCCCGGCTCCACCGCATCGCCCGGCGCCACATGCAGCCGGGTCAGCAGGCCGGGCATGGGGCAGATCAGGAAGCGGGAAAGATCGGGCGGCACCTTCTCGATCATGTGCTGCATCAGTGGCGCCACATGCGCGGGCAGCACCAGCACATCATGGCTCGCGCCCTGCGTCGTCAGCCGCCAGCCGCGCGCCTGCCGCCGCACGATGATCGACAGCGACTGCTTCACCCCATCCACGGCACCATCAGCCTGGGCCAGCATCTGCCCCGGCATCCAGTCGCAATGACCGTCCACCTGCACGCCATCCACCATGGCATGGCCGTCTCCCAGGGTGACGTCGAGGCTTTGCCCATTCATCCGCACCACCCAGTGGCTGGAAAGCGGCGGCGGGCCGTTCAGCCCGCCCGATGTCCGCCGTGCACGCGCCTGATGCGTATGCTCGATCCCCGCAGCAATCGCCGCGATCACCCTTTGCCGCGCGGCATCGGCCGGGGCGCCGTGGAACCCCTCCGGATATTCTTCTGCGATGAAACCGGTGGTCAGTTCGCCCGAGCGGAACCGGGGGTGCTGCATCAGGGCGGACAGGAAATCGACATTGTGCCCCGGCCCTTCGATCACGAACCGGTCCAGCGCGGCAATCTGCAGATCGGCGGCCGCTTCCCGTGTCGGGGCATGGGTGATCAGCTTGGCGATCATCGGATCGTAGAAGATCGACACCTCGCCGCCTTCGGCCACCCCGTCATCCACCCGCACCACGCCAGCGGCGTTCAGCGGCACGCCCGCCTCGCTCTGCGCAAAGGGCGCCTGATGCAGCGTGGCCGGGGGCGGGCGGTATCGCACCAACCGCCCGGTGCTGGGCAGGAACCCGCGATAGGGATCTTCGGCATAGACGCGGTTTTCGATCGCCCAGCCGTTGATGCCAATCTGATCCTGGGTGAAGGGCAGCGTCTGCCCCGCCGCCACGCGGATCATCTGTTCCACCAGATCGACGCCGGTGATCATCTCCGTCACCGGATGTTCCACCTGCAGCCGGGTGTTCATTTCCAGGAAATAGAAACTTTCCCCCGTCGGGTCCGCCCCGCTGACGATCAGTTCCACCGTGCCGGCCGAATGATAACCCACCGCCCGCGCCAGCGCGACCGCCTGTTCCCCCATGCGGCGCCGCATCTGTGGCGTGACGAAGGGGGATGGCGCTTCCTCAACCACCTTCTGATGGCGCCGCTGGATCGAACATTCGCGTTCGTTCAGATAGACTATGTTGCCCTGCTTATCGCCCAGCAGCTGGATTTCGATATGGCGCGGGCTTTCGATGAATTTCTCGATGAAAACCCGATCATCGCCGAAGGAATTGAGCCCTTCGCGCTGGGTCGCCTCAAACCCTTCGCGCACGTCGCGATCGTTCCAGGCCAGCCGCATGCCCTTGCCACCGCCGCCGGCGCTGGCCTTCATCATCACCGGGTATCCGATCCGGTTTGCCTCGCTCAGCGCATGGTCCGTATCGGCGATCGCATCGGGCGATCCGGGCACGACATTCACCCCGGCCTGCGCAGCCAGCCGCTTGCTGGCGATCTTGTCCCCCATGGCGGCGATGGCGCCGGCCGGTGGGCCGATGAAGACCAGTCCCTGCGCCTCCAGCGCCTCGACGAAACTGGCCCGTTCGGACAGGAAGCCATAGCCGGGATGCACCGCCTCCGCCCCCGTGGCGAGGCAGGCTTCGATGATGCGTTCGGGCAACAGATAGCTTTCCGCGGCGGGCGCCGGGCCGATCCGCACCGCGTCATCCGCCAGTGCCACATGCGGGCTGCGCGTATCGGCATCGGAATAGACGGCCACCGTGGCGATCCCCATCCGCCGCGCGGTGCGGATCACGCGGCAGGCGATCTCTCCGCGATTGGCGATCAGGATCTTGCCGAACATGCGCGTGTTTTCCTGGCTCATCCTGTCCCCATCCTTGTCGCTGCGCCCGCCGCCGCTTCATGGCGATGGCGTGACGGCTGGCTCAGTCTGCGCTGTCTGCCGGGAAAATCAATCCGGGCTGGCCGCCATATTGCCGAACCGGCGTCATCCGCCTTCCTGTATCATCAGCTTCAATTGCCTCGTGCGTTCCTGCGTCAGATAGATGTGGCACAGCGCCACCAGCGTGGGCTGCATCGATCCCCCGCGCGCCCGATATCCGGCATTGATGCACTGGGTGTCGCGAAATTTCAGCCAGGCCCGCTGGGAATCCAGCAGCACCTCGAAATAGCCCTTGCCGGGCATGTTCGGGCTTGCGGCATCGGCCGCTTTCATATGGTCGCTGGTGATGCGCCACTGCCGGTTGAGTTCGACATCGGCCGCCTCATAATCCCTCGCGGCGCAGAACCGCATGTCGCTCTGCGTCACGGGATCGGCACAATTGGGGTAGGCCGGCTCAGCGGCAGCCTGCGCCGCAGCAACCATCAGCAGGGTGCTTGTCAGCATGCTCATCAGCTCTGCTCCGGCATCATCATGGCGCCACCCATACAGGCTCCCCAATGCGCAGGCAGGGCGTGGTCAGGCGCAGGCAGGGCGCGCATAATCGGTGTTATCCGCCTTCGCGCGTCAACTGCTTCAGCTGCTCGATCCGCTCCTGCGTCAGCCTTGTGCGGCACATCGAAACCAGCATCGGCTGCATCGATCCGCCACGCGCCTGATATCCGGCACTGACGCAATGGGTATCGCGATATTTCAGCCAAGCCCGCTGCGCATCCAGCAGTACCGCCGCATAGGTCCGGCCGCGCATGCCCCGGCTGCTGGCATCGGCTGCCTTCATGTAATCATTGGTAATCCGCCACTGCCGGTTGAGCTCGGCATCCGCCGCCTCGTAATCCAGCCCGGCGCAGCGGTTCATGTCCGCCTGGGTGGTGGGATCGGCACAGGCCGCAGAGGGGGATCCCGCTGCGGCAATCATCAACAGGCTGCTTGTCAGGATAGTCATCAGATCTGCTCCAGCGCTTGGGCGATATCGCCAATGATGTCGTCAATATGTTCGATCCCCACCGATACCCGCATCACGTCAGGGCCGGCACCGGCCTGGATCAGCTCCTCATCCTCCAGCTGGCTGTGGGTGGTCGATGCCGGGTGGATGATCAGCGATCGCGTGTCGCCGATATTGGCCAGATGGCTGAACAGCTTGACGGAGGAGACCAGCTTCACCCCGGCCTCATATCCGCCCTTCAGTCCGAAGGTGAACACCCCGCCGCCGCGCCCACCCAGATAGCGTTGCGCCAGCGCGTGATAGGGGTTGCCCGGCAATCCGGCATAGGACACCCAATCAACCTTGGGGTGGCGTTCCAGCCATTGCGCCAGCGCCAGCGCATTGTCGCAATGCCGTTCCATCCGCAGCGCCAGCGTCTCCATGCCGGTCAGCGCCAGGAAGGCGTTCATCGGCGCCAGCGCCGGGCCCAGGTCACGCAGCCCCAGCACGCGCGCGGCGATGATGAAGGCGATCGGCCCGACCGCCTCGGTAAACACAGCGCCGTGATAGGAAGCATTGGGCTCGGTCATGGTCGGGAATTTGCCCTGCGCCGCCCAGTCGAAACGGCCGGCATCGACGATCAGCCCGCCCACGGAATTGCCATGGCCGTTCAGGAACTTGGTTGCCGAATGGACCACGATATCGGCGCCATGGTCGATCGGGCGGCACAGCAATGGCGTGGCCAGCGTGTTGTCCACCACCAGCGGCACGCCGGCATCATGCGCGACCTTCGCAATGGCTTCGATATCCTGCACCACGCCGCCGGGGTTCGCCAGGCTCTCTATAAACACCGCACGGGTCTTGTCGGTGATAGCGCGCGCGACATTGTCGGCGCTGTCGGCATCAACGAACTGCGTGTGCCAGGCCATCTTGCGGAAACTCTGGCCCAGTTGATTCAGCGATCCGCCATAGAGCTTCTTCGCCGCCACGATCTCGCAGCCCGGTTCCATCAGCGTGTGAAACGTCAGGAACTGCGCCGCATGGCCCGAAGCCACCGCCAGCCCCGCCGCGCCCCCTTCCAGCGCGGCGATCTTGCCTTCCAGCGCCGCATTGGTGGGGTTCATGATGCGGGTGTAGATATTGCCGAATTCCTGCAACCCGAACAGCCGCGCGGCATGATCGACATCGTCGAACACATAGCTGGCCGTTTGATAGATCGGCGTGATCCGCGCCTTGGTGGTGGGATCGGGCGCGGTGCCCGCGTGGATCGCCAGCGTTTCCGGTTTGCGGATATCGTCAGAACTCATGCAGGCCTCTCCAAACCCGTTGGTATCGCCTCATGCTACCCGATTGCGGCCAGACTTCCAGTTCCGACAATGGTCGGGGAAGGGCGGGGTTCCGCAATTTCACGAGCTGGAAAAGTTCGCCCCTTCGACCCCATCCGCTCGGGCTGAGCCTTTCGAAGCCCGCTCCCGACATCTCCGTACGCGCGTGTTGTGGCTGCCCTTCGACGGGCTCAGGGCGGACGGAGGCGGGAAAATGGTGGACAACTAGTGTAGCTTACTCAGCCGCTTCCTGCAGTGCGCCGCAGGCCCGCGCGGGTTCTTCGCCCGTCAGCGGCTTCAGCCCCAAGCGCGCGAACAGCGCGGCATCCTGATCGTCGCCGGCATTGGGCGCGGTCAGCAGTCGGTCCCCGGTGAAGATGCTGTTGGCCCCGGCCAGGAAGCACAGCGCCTGGGTCGCATCGCTCATGCTTTCGCGCCCGGCGGACAGGCGCACCATGCTCAGCGGCATGCAGATGCGGGCGGTGGCCACGGTGCGCACGAATTCGATATCGTCGATCTTTGCCATCGGCGTATCGGCCAGCATATCGCCCAGCACCGTACCCTTGACCGGCACCAGCGCATTTACCGGCACGCTTTCGGGATGGCGGGGCAGGGTGGCCAGCGTGTGGATGAAGCCGACGCGATCCTCCCGCGTTTCGCCCATGCCCACGATCCCGCCCGAACACACATTGATCCCGGCATTGCGCACATGATCCAGCGTATCCAGCCGGTCGGACATGCAGCGGGTGGAAATCACCCGCTCGTAATATTCCGGGCTGCTGTCGATATTGTGGTTGTAGTAATCCAGCCCGGCATCGGCCAGCATCGCCGCCTGCTGCGGCGTCAGCATGCCCAGCGTCATGCAGCTTTCCAGCCCCATGTCGCGCACGCCCTTCACGATGCTGATGATCGCGGGCATATCCCGGTCCTTCGGATTGCGCCAGGCCGCGCCCATGCAGAACCGCTGGCTGCCAACATCCTTGGCCTGCGCCGCGCGCTGCAGCACTTCCTGCACATCCATCAGCTTGCTGGCCTTGACTCCGCTGTCGGCCTTCACGCTCTGCGAACAATAGCCGCAATCTTCCTGGCATCCGCCGGTCTTGATCGACAGCAGCGTGCACAGCTGCACCTCATCGGGCTGGTGATGCGCGCGATGCACGCTGGCGGCCCGGAACAGCAATTCGGTGAAGGGAAGGGCGAAGATTTCCGCGATGTCATCGCGGGTCCAGTCGGTGCGGATTTCGGTCATATGCAGCATCGATAGCGCGCCCTTCCGGCGTGGCAAAGGGCTCAGTCCGCGCGGTTGCGGCAAAATCCCGCCAGCGCGCCCGCATAGTGCGCCGCCCCGCGCCGGCCCAATTCATCCGCCGGCAGCGTTTCCAGCGCTTGCATCAGCCGCGCATGGCTGGCGGTGGAAAGCGTGCCGAGCGGGGCAACATAGACCCCGATGGTGAACAGGATCGCGCCAGTTTGCGGCAGACGGCGCAGCGTCTGTCGCTCGCTGCGGATGAACAGGGTCTTCCCGGCATTGGCGGGTGTCACGTGGGCGAAGGCGCGTTCGGGCGGGGCATCGGCGATCCAGCGCAGTGCTGGGGCTGGGCTGACGAACCAGTTGCAGCGGCCAAAAATCCGCCCCGGTTGCAGCGTTGCCATGAAATGATCGACCCCACGCGCCAGCTGCGCGGCATAGCCATGGATGGGGGCATGGATCGCGGCCAGGGGCAGGCCGATCTTGTCGCGCGGATGCCAGTCGGTGGGAAAGGCCACCGCCGCCCCGACCAGCCGATAAGTGCCGCTATCGGCCTGCGGCAGCAGCAGGCACATATCCTCCCACGCCGATCGCGCCGCCCCTTCCAGCCCGCCCGCCACGCCGAGCATCCCGGCTAGTTCGTCTGCTGGCTCGTCTGCTTCGGGCAACAATTGCACACTGTCGGGATAGGCATCGAACGCGGCCGCCCGCAGCGGCAGATCGGGCGCGGGGTGCAGCCATTCGGCCTCGCCCAGCGCGCTCAGCCCCATCTTCAACACCCCGCCAGCCCGCGCGCGGGGCAGCAATTCCTCGACCGAAAAGCCGAGCGACATGCGTCAGCCGTCCGCCGGCGGCATATTGTGCCCCAGCAGCCGCAACAGATCGGCCGCACATTCCAGCACATTGGAGCCGGGGCCATAGATGCCCTGGACCCCGGCCGCGCGCAGGAACTCGTAATCCTGCGGCGGGATCACGCCACCGGCCACCACCTTGATATCCGCGCGGCCCTGGTCGCGCAGCATGCGGATCAGTTCGGGGATCAGCGTCTTGTGCCCGGCCGCGAGCGAGCTGGCACCGATCGCATCGACATCCTCAGCCAATGCCAGCCGTGCGGTTTCCCCCGGCGTCTGGAACAGTGGGCCTGAGATCACGGCAAAGCCCATGTCGGCAAAACCGCTGGCGATCACATTCGCGCCGCGATCATGCCCATCCTGCCCCATCTTGGCGATCAGCACGCGCGGTTTGCGCCCCAGCCGGCGGGTGACGGCCTCCACCCCCTCCACCACCTGGGCAAAGCGCGGATCGCCTTCATAGGCGGCGGCATAGACGCCGGATACGGGCGCGGGCAGGGTTTCATAACGCCCGAACGCCTGTTCCATGGCGGCGGAAATTTCGCCCAGCGTGGCATTGGCTCGTGCGCATTCGACGGCGAGAGCGAGCAGGTTTTCGGTGAGGTCGGGATCCGTTGGCGCGTGGCGTAGGGTCTGCGGCCCAGCTTCGCTTCCGACAGGCTCAGGCTGAGCGGGCGTGGGTGCCACCGGGGCCACCGCCCGCCCGGCCGCATCCGTCAGGGCCCGCAAGGCCGCCTGGCACGCGGCCTCATCCCGTTTGGCCCGCACGCGGGTCAGGCGGGCGATCTGCGCTTCGCGTACCTGGTGGTTGTCCACCTCCAGCGTATCGATCGGCGCTTCGCCTTCCAGTCGATAGCGGTTGACGCCGATGATCGCATCTTCCCCCCGGTCGACCCGTGCCTGGCGGGCGGCGGCGGCCTGTTCGATCCGCTGCTTGGGCATGCCGCTGGCTACGGCGGCGGTCATTCCGCCCAGCGCATCGGTTTCATCGATCAGCGCCTGCGCTGCCTCCACCAGCTCGGCGGTCAGCGCCTCGACATAATAGCTGCCGCCCAGCGGATCGATCACGCGGGTGATGCCGGTTTCCTCGGCCAGCACCAGCTGGGTGTTGCGGGCGATGCGGGCGGAAAAATCGGTCGGCAGGGCCAGCGCCTCATCCAGCGCATTGGTGTGCAGGCTCTGCGTGCCGCCCAGCACGGCGGCCAGCGCCTCCACCGTGGTGCGGATCACATTGTTGTATGGGTCCTGTTCCTGCAGGCTGACCCCGCTGGTCTGGCAATGGGTGCGCAGCACCTTGCTGCGTTCGCTGCGGGCGCCGAGCCCGGTCATGGCATCATGCCACAGCCGGCGTGCGGCGCGCAGCTTGGCCACTTCCATGAAGAAATTCATCCCGATGCCGAAGAAGAACGACAGGCGCGGGGCGAAGCTGTCGACGTCCAGCCCGGCCTGTGTCGCGCGGCGGACATATTCCTTCCCGTCAGCAATGGTGAAGGCCAGTTCCTGCACCGCCGTCGCCCCGGCCTCATGCATGTGATAGCCGGAGATGGAGATGGAATTGAAGCGTGGCATCCGCGCCGAGCAATAGGCGATGATATCCGCCACGATCCGCATGCTGGGGGCGGGCGGATAGATATAGGTGTTGCGGACCATGAACTCCTTCAGAATATCGTTCTGAATGGTCCCGCTCAGCTGTTCGGGCGGCACGCCCTGCCGTTCGGCGGCAGCGATATAGAACGCCATCACCGGGATCACCGCGCCGTTCATGGTCATCGATACGGACATCTGGTCCAGCGGAATACCGCCGAACAGGATCGCCATATCCTCCACCGTATCGATCGCCACGCCGGCCTTGCCGACATCGCCCACCACGCGCGGATGATCGGAATCATATCCGCGATGGGTGGCCAGATCGAAGGCGACCGACAGGCCTTTCTGCCCGGCGGCCAGATTACGGCGGTAGAAGGCGTTGCTTTCCTCCGCGGTCGAAAACCCCGCATATTGGCGGATGGTCCAGGGCCGGCCGGTGTACATGCTGGCATAGGGCCCGCGCGTGAACGGGGCGAAGCCGGGCAGGCCCTGATTCTCGGCCGGCAGATCCTCGGCGGTATAGAGCGGCTGGATGGCGATGCCTTCGGGCGTGTGCCAGGTCGCATCGCGCCCCTGCAATTCCTTGTCGGCCTTCGCCTGCCAGTCGGAACGGTCAGCCATGCGCAGCGCCATCCTTCGGGCTTTCCATGATCTCGGTCAGCACCCCGCCCATGTCGCGCGGGTGGAGGAAGAAGATCGGCGTGCCATGCGCGCCGATCCGGGTCGGGCCCAGCGGCAGCTTGTCCAGCGCCTCGAATGCGGATCGCGCGGCATTGATGTCGGGCACCTCGAAACACACATGATGCTGCCCGCCCGCCGGGTTCTTCGCCAGGAAACCGGTCAGCGGAGAGGTATCATCCAGCGGTTCGATCAGCTCGATCTGGCTGTTTGGCGTATCGACGAAGCACACCCGCACGCCCTGTTCAGGCATGTCGAACGCCTCATGCACATGCGTTGCGCCCATAACCTCGCGCCAAAAGGTTACGCTCTCCGCGATCGATGGCGTTGCCACGCCGATATGGTTGAGCCGGCCCAGTTCCATCGCTGCTCTCCGTCTTGTTTGACGCAGATGCTACGCGCGCGAAGTCGGAAAGGGAATGGCCGGGCACTGCTCGCCTTACCTCTTCACTTCGTCCCGGCTGATGGCAGAAGGGGCAGATTGCGAAACGGCGGTGTCGGGAATCAGCAGAGCGCTGGCGGTGGCGACGGCCAGGAAGGTCGCATACGTCGCGATACGCAGTGATATCATTGAAATCCCCCGTGCATGATGCTCCGGGTTCATGGTCGTCAAAGATGACAGGCTGATGGATGGCCGGTCGCGCCACACGGCTGCAACAATCGCTGCCTAACCGCCGCTCGACCGGATCACTATCGCTGTCGGGCCCGGATGCGGGATCGGCAAAAATCAGCAGCACGCCCGGGCAGTTGAAGGGACGATGGCGACATCGGCCCCGTTCAGTTGCGCCCGTCGTGCCGGCTGGGAGTGGTTGGATCCGGGTACCATAGCAAGAGGGATCGCAAACCGATGACCAGGACATTGAACCAATTGGCGGCATCGCTGCTGCTGACAGCCGCACTGATCGTGCCCACCCACGCCCAGAACAGCGCTGACCCTGTTTCGGCACCCGTCGCCGCGACCCAGCCTGCGCCCGCGGCAACGCCGGCCCGCGCGCGCAATGTCATCCTGTTCCTGGCCGATGCGGCCGGTGTTTCCACCATCAACGCCGCCAGCCTGCTCGGCTATGGCGAACCACTGAAGCTGCATATCCAGCAATGGCCGCATCTGGGATTGAGCGAAACATCGCCGGTCGACAAATTCGTGTCCGATTCCGCCAATGGCATGTCCTCGATCGTTACCGGGGTGAAGACCCGCAACGGCGTGATCAGCCAGAACGCCGATGCGGTGCGCGGCCAGCGTGACGGTGCACCGACGAAGAGCGTGCTCGAATATGCCGAGGAACATGGGTTGATGACAGCGGTCATCACCACCCAGTCGATCGCCGATGCCACCCCGGCCGCGATCTATGCCCATTCCAACGATCGCGGCAAATGGGGGGAGATTTTCCCGCAGGCCTTCACACCGCGTTTCGGGGACGGGGTGGATATCCTGTTCGGCGCCGGTCGTGCGAAGATCGGCGAACAGCTGACGGCTGCCGGCACCGGCTTCGATCAGCTGAGCCAGGCCCACAACCGCCCGATCTATGCCGATCTGGCCGCCGTGCCCGCCACCAACACCCGCCCTGTCGTGGTGGGGGACCGGATGGATGTCCACGCTGCCACGCTGAAGGCGCTCGATCTGTTGCAGCAGGCGCCCGAAGGCTATTTCCTGGTCGTCGAATGGGATGCCCATACCGATGACGTGCGCAAGGGCCTGCAGAATGTGGTCGATTTCGACCGGCTGATTGCAGAGGTGCAAGGCCGCGTCGATCTGACCGACACGCTGCTGCTGTTCACTGCCGACCATTCCTTCGGCCTGCAGGTCGATGGCGGCGCGCGCGGGGGCGAACTGCTGGCGGGCTATGACGCGTGGAAAGCCAGCGGCAGCAAGGATGATGTCGTCCGGCTGGAAAACGTCATGATCAACCGCACGCATACCGGGGAAGAAGTGGCCGCCCTGGCCATCGGCGCCGGCGCAGACCGCGTGCGCGGCTATTTCCCCAACACCCATCTGTTTGATGTGATGATGCAGGCCTACGGCTGGGATCGCGACGCCGCTGAATAGAACATGGGGCGGGGCCGGCAGATGGCCGGTCCCGCCATTCAGTCACACATCCCGCACTGCCGGCAACACCGTCTCTGCAAACAGCCGCATGCTGGCGAGCGCGCTGGCATTGTCGATCACGCCATTGCCGTTGAACACCAGCCGCAACGCACCCGTGCCGCGTGTCTGCCGCAGAGCTGCGATCTGGGCGATGCATTGTTCGGGATCGCCCCAGATCACTTGTTCGGACAAGATTGTGTTTCGATCGAACGGCGCTGGCTCTACGCCGCGCGCCTTGGCGCTGGCGTCGCGCGCGGTCTGGCGGCGGGACAGCAGTTCATCGACCGCCGCCTCCGCCCCCGCTGTGTTGCGGCCCATGCACAGATAGCGGCACAGCGATGATCGAGCGAGAGTGCCGGCTGCGCCGGTTTCCGCCAGCGCCTGCGCATAGGTAGCGAGTTGTCGCCCTTCCGGCGGTTCCAAGCTCAGCAGCAGCGGCAATCCGCGCCGTGCGGCAAAGCCCAGCGTCTCGGGCGTGGTGCCGGCCTGGTACAACGGCGGGTGCGGCTGCTGCAGCGGCGGGGCGCTGGCGCGATGTTCGGGGGAAAGCGGCTGCGACCAGACGCGGAGCATGGTGTCGAACGCCGCCTCGAACCGTTCGCGCGCCTGCGCATGATCGATGCCCAGAATGGTGAAAGTCTGCGGATCGGTGCCGCGGCCGATGCCGATATCCAGCCGCCCCCCGCTCTGGTGGTCGAGCTGGGCGATCATTTCCGCCAGCAGCAGCGGACCATGCAGTGGCAGGACCAGGATGGAGGTGCCGATGCGGATCCGTTCCGTCCGCGCAAACAGTGCCGCCGCCAGCAGCAGGGTGGAAGGGTAGGGCTGCGGCGGATCCTGAAAATGGAATTCGTTGAACCACACCCCATCGAAACCGAGCCGATCCGCCTCTTCGAACAGGGCCAGGAAATCGCGGTGGTCCCCCCGGGTCGCATCGCGGGTCCAGCCATAGAGATCAATGCGCATGGGCGGCAGAGTGTGGGCGGTGCCGGGGGGTGTCAATCGGTGCGACGATTGGGCTACGCCATCCCATCATCAGCGAACCTCCCACCGTCATGCCAGCGAACCCGGGGACGCCCCTGTTATAAGTGGGAGAACGGGCGCATCTCGGCAAAGGACGCCCTCCTCGTCGAGCAACCGGAAACCGGTTGATCGTTCAAGAGCGACCTATCGCACCAGAGGCGATTTGTCAGCATGCATTCTTTTAGGGGTTCGCGTCCTGAAGAGTGTCGCAATGGTGACAAAGAACCAACCGATGGCGACGACGGCGAAAGCAACCAGCGCGTGTGGGGCCAAGTCGATCAAAATCAGCACCGCCCCCGCTGCGGCGAAGAAATCGCGCATCGTTATCCACGTCAACCACTTCATGATAATCGACTGGCGCCCCCGGAAGTGATGCTTGACCGCGTCAAAAGTGAAGGAGTCATTGAGCGCGCGGGCGCGGCGACCGATCAGCAACAGACCGGTGGCCAAAAGGACCAGTCCTATCGCACCGAAGGCTGCGGCGCGCGTGAAGCCCTGATGCCAGAGGTTGAAGGTCAAACCGGCAATAAAGGCCAGGTTGGTCGCCGCATCAATCAGGCTGTCGAGCATTGCGCCCCTTCGCGAAGTTCGAAAGGTCGCCCGCGCGATTTCACCATCGACGCCATCGAAAATCGACGCCGCTTGAAACAGGAAGGCGCCAGCAATCAGGCCCGCATCGCCACCAAAGAAAAGACAAGTGGCCATTCCCAGGCCGAGCGCCGCCGTCCCGCAGGTGGCGTGCATCGGACTAATGCCAGGAATGCGCAGAAGGCGCAGGCTGATCGCCTGCGAAATTGGGCGGTTGATATACCGAGAAACAATGCCGTCCCCCGCCTTGCCCGTTGCGGCGACAATGGATCGGCTGGCCTGTTTCAGGCGAGCTATGCCATGCGCTTCCAAGGCTTTTTGAGAGCCCCCCGCCATGCCGGTTCTGCCGTGCACGGCAGGGCGAATCAGCGCCTCGCCAATATCGTCCGCACCAATCAGCGATTCGCCGTCGACGAACAGCGCATGACTATCGGTGCTGATCGCGTTTAGATCAGCGATATCGACGTCGAGCATAGGCGCCAGGCGCGCCAGTTCGGATCGGCTCCATTCACTGGGCGACCAGCCGCCGGGCACCGCTATAGTATATTTGTCGGCGCCATCCCCGGAACCGCCCGCAATGGCGATTTCCCTGATCACTCGCGCGGCCGCCGGGATACCCGCAACAAGGTAGTTTGCCGTAGCCGCCGAGGCGAAAAGGAGGTGAATGTGCGCCACTTGCGTAAAAAACCTGTATCGATCCACGGAAGAGACCGGCGGCTGTGGCACCGGGGTTGGAACGCGCTATAGGGATCGCGCACAGGACTGCCAAGGCGTCGAATGTTGGAGAAGATCGGAATGTCGCGACGCCGGACTGAAGGCGCGGGGGCGGACAGGCCACAGGGGCGTCGGCCGGCCGAATTGCAGATTTTTTCAAATCGGGCGCTTTACCATCCGTTCGCTGCCTGGCTGGCCCTTCGGCTGGCATCGACGCCGGCCACGCCAAACATGGTTTCGGTGGCTGGCGGACTTTGCGTTGTCGGGGCAGCGGTCGCCTATACGCAGGTCGCTTGGCCGGTGTCGGTAATGCTCGGACTCCTGTTCCATATGTCCTGGCATATACTGGACGGCGCCGATGGCGATCTGGCCCGGTTGACCGGACAGAGCGGGCCAGTGGGCGAATTGGTCGACGGTATTTGCGATTATGCCAGCCATTTGGTTCTTTATGTATTGCTGGCCCTGTTCCTCCAGGCTCAGATCGGCCCGGTCGCCTGGTTCCTGATGGTCCTGTCCGGCATCAGCCACATCGCGCAATCGAACCATTTCGAGGTGCAGCGCCGTCAGTATCAATGGTGGGTCTATGGCGTTCCCTGGCTTCGCTCGACGAGCGCGGACGACCTGGCTGACAGCGGCATTTTCGCAGCCCTGCGATCGGCCTATCTCGGGCTGGCGAGCCGAATGGCGCCCGGGGTCGCAGCGATCGATTCGGCACTTGCGGATGCCGGATTGGATCCCGAACGGCTCGATCGGTCACGTGCCTCTGTCCGTGGGCAACTGGCTCCTTTGCTGTCTGGCATGACCATGCTGAGCGCCAATCACCGCACAATCATTCTGGCGCTGTCGATGGCGGCGGGCTCACCGGCCTATTATTTTCTGTATCAGGCGGTTGTGCTGAATCTCGTGCTGGTGCGGTCGATCCGCCGCTTCGATCGCGCGAAGGACCGGATTGACGATGAATTGAGTCACGCCGACCCCAACACCCGGCGATAAATGTCGAGATTGGCCTGAGCGAAGGCGCGCCAGCTCAATTCTGCAGCCCGCGCGATACCGGCTCGACGCATGGCGCTCGCCCGCGCGGGGTCGTCAACCGCCTCGCACAGGGCGGCAGCCATGGCGGCCGGATCGCGCGGGGGCGCCAGATTCGCCGCCCCGGCAGTCACCTCCGGCATCGCTGAGATATCGCTCGTTACCACGGGGCATCCACACGCCATTGCTTCAGCCAGCGGGTTGCCGAAACCCTCGCACAACGACGGATGGAGCAAGGCCGCCGCCGCCGAATACAACTGCACCATCTCCGTGCGCTCGACCGGCCCAAGCAGGCGGACGCGGCTGGCGATGCCGAGTTGGTCAGCCAGATATTTCAACCGGTGCGAGTGGGCGCCCATCCGTTGCACAAAAACGAGGTCGATGTCGTCGCGCTCGCGGAATGCAGCCGCAAAACCCCGCATCGCCCCGTCATGATTTTTGTAAGGAGCATATTGTCCAACCACGAGCACGAAGCGGCGGTCGGGTGCCATGCCAAGGGTCCGGAGTATGCCAGGGTCACGGGCGACAGGGTGGAAGTCTGGCGAAACCCCCGAGCGAGTGATGAAAGCTCGATCGGCTGCCTGCGGAGCATGCGCGACAATTTCACGGCGGCTGGCTTCGCTGACCGAAGCAATGGCGGCCGCCTCGCGTAACGCCCTGCCGATGCCATGGGCGTAAAAAGCCTGTTCGATACGGCCATAAGGTGCCGGGTTGCACCAACGCGGGTTGGTCAGCCACATGATGTCGTGCACAGTCGTTACGCACGGCATTTTCAGTCTGGCCGGCATGGTGTTGAAAGTGGCGTGAAACAAGTCGACGCCCGAAAGATCGACCACCTGCGGCAGCCACCACATTGTTGCCGGTCCGTTGGCGGCCTGATGCACGGCGATTTCCCTGACATTTTCCGCACGAGTGAGCGGGGCCGATCGCGACGGGTGCTTGAGCAAAAGAAAGTTCAGGTCGGGGGCCAATCCCGGCACGAAGTCGACGAGCCCCTGTACGGCCTCTGCAATCCCGCTGGGGCGCGGCCCTATATACCGGCAATCAATGCAGATGGTTGGCATGGTCGCGGTACTTCAAGTTCGATGGGGCCGCAATTTGACGGCAGGGTTGCGGCGTTCTTGTCGATACAAGGCCCTGCAATTGGGACCGATAGGGCTGCAGGGTCAATATGGTGATTGATACTTACGCGCCATCGCTTTAAGGCGCACAAATTATTGACCGGCGGAATGGTTGCGTTTCTGGCGGGGGCGAGGGAAAGTCGACTTAATCATATTCACCACTGGAAACTGTCGCGCTGTGCCTGTCGTACCGTTCCAGTATTTGTAAACCTAATGACCGGTGATCCCAATGTCGAGCCGGGCAAAATCCTTCGGTGCTTTTTTGCGCTCGAAGCAGGAAAATGACAATGAAGCCAATCCGGGTTGCAGTTATTGGCGTAGGAAACTGCGCAAGTTCTTTGGTGCAGGGCGTCTTCCACTATCGCGCGACGGGCTCGGCTGATGGCCTTATCCATGACTATATCGGTGGTTATGGGGCTGGCGATCTGGAATTTGTGCTGGGTGTAGATGTCGACGCGCGCAAGGTTGGCAAGGATATCGCCGACGCGATTTTTGCCGCGCCGAACAATACCACAGTTTTTCATTCGGAAGTGCCGGCGACCGGTGCGAAAGTCATCAAGGGATGCATCTTGGATGGTGTCGCCCCCCACATGACCACCGCCGGCGAACGCGGTTTTCAGGTTGCCGAAGGGCCGGAGGCGACGAAACAGCAAATTGTCGATGCGCTGATCGAGGCGCGCGCGGAAATATTGATCAACTTCCTTCCCGTCGGTTCGCAGCGAGCAGCCGAATTCTACATGGACTGCGCGTTGGAGGCAGGGGTTGCGGTCGTGAACTGCATGCCCGTGTTTATCGCCAGCGATCCGGTTTGGGCGGCGAAATTCCAGAAGCGCGGCCTTCCGATCATTGGTGACGACATTAAGGCTCAGGTTGGCGCCACGATCGTGCATCGGGCACTGTCCAATCTGTTTTCGGTTCGTGGCGCAACGGTCGAGCGAACCTACCAGCTCAACACCGGCGGCAACACCGATTTCATGAACATGCTCGATCGTCAGCGCCTGACGAGCAAGAAGATGTCGAAGACGGAAGCTGTGCAGTCCAGCCTTGCCCAGCGCTTGGCGGATGAGAACATCCTGATCGGCCCCTCGGAATATGTTCCGTGGCAGAAAGACAACAAGATTTGCTTCCTGCGTATCGAAGGAACTCAGTGGGGTGGCGTTCCAATGAACGTCGAATTGCGTCTGTCGGTTGAAGACAGCCCCAATGCGGCCGCTTGCGTCGTGGATGCAATTCGCTGCTGCAAGGTCGCGCTCGAGCGCGGCGAAAGCGGGGTGCTGATCGCGCCCTCGGCTTATTATTGCAAGCACCCAGTCGAGCAGTTCAGCGATGACACCGCTCGGCAGATGCTGGGCGTCTATATTGCCGGTCGAGCAGAGGCCGCTGAATAAGCGGTCCTGTCCTTGATTATCGGCACCATCTCGACATTGTTTCTTCGCTCTCGGCACCGGGCGGCCAAATCATGGACGCGTTGATCATAGCAGCGGGTTTCGGGACGCGGCTTCGACCGGTTTCCGATTGCAAACCGTTGACACCGATCCTCGGTATACCGTTGCTGGAACTTGGTATCCGGCAATCGGTTGCCGCGGGCGTGCGTCGCGTCGTGGTTGTCACGGGTTACCAGGCCGATCTGATCGAAGCCGAACTGCCCCGGCTTTCGCGAAGCGTGAACATTCCGGTTGTCGCTCAACGGGTCGAAAATTGGTCGCAGCCCAACGGTCATTCCGTGATCGCGGGCGCGGCGCAAATCGATGGCGATTACTTGCTGATGATGGCGGATCACATCTTTTCGTCCACCATCTTGAGCAATTTGGCGCAACAGGGGCGCCCCGACCGCGGTGTCACCCTCGCCATCGACCGCCGCATCACAGGGCCATTGATCGATCCAGACGATGCCACATGGGTCGAAACTGGCGACCAAGGCTGCATCAGGTCGATTGGCAAAAGCATCTCCGCTTACGACGCCGTTGATTGCGGCGCATTTCTGGCCACGCCCGAACTCGCTGCTGCAATCGAAGCGGCCATCGCCGCAGGGTGTCCGGGCAGCCTGTCCGACGGGATGCAGCGGCTCGCTGACGTTGGGCGCGCGGCAACAATGGATGTCGGTGACGCGTGGTGGATCGATGTCGATGACGCGCGCGCATACGACTTGGCCGAGATCGGAGTCGTATCCTGGCTTGGCGATATCTACGAGAATCGCCTTGCAGAAGCTGCGAAGTGATGGCGGCGTTGCAGCGGCCCTATCTGTTCGATGCGACGCGGTTGATTTCGCGAAGTTGGACGCGTCGGTATTCGACCGGGATTGATCGCGTCTGCTATGCCTATCTCGATAATTTTCGCGTTCGAGCCCAGGCGGCGGTGCAGGTTCGCGGGCTGTTGCGGATTCTGACGCCGGCGCACTCGGACGAGCTATTCGATATGTTGCGGGGGCCCGACACCGCATTTCGCCGCAAGCTTGCGGCGTTCGCTCCGCGTGCACTAACCTGTGGGGCCTCGCAAATCGATGGTGACGGCGCCTTCTATATCAATGTCAGTCACACTGATTTCGACCTGGCGCGGCACACCCAATGGGTCGAGCGCAATCGGGTCCGGCCGCTGTATCTGATCCATGATCTGATACCCATCACGCATGCGCAATATTGCACGGAACGGGCGACGGCGCGGCATCGGGGGCGCGTTGTCAATGCGCTGCGGAATGCCGCCGGCATCATCGTCAATTCCGAGGCGACGGAGCAGGAACTGGCGCGGTTTTCTGCCCGCGAGAATCTGCGGCAGCCTCCTGTTCTTGCGGCGTCTCTTGCCGGGGCAGACCTGCCGAAATCTTCCGCGCCGATCGCGGGCGCGCCTGCCTATTTCGTCTGTGCCGGAACGATCGAGAGCCGCAAGAACCATATCTTGCTGCTCCAACTCTGGCTTCGTTTGATCGGGCAACTGGGCGACCGAACGCCGCAACTGGTCATTATCGGCCAATGGGGCGCGAATTCAGAGCCGGTGCGGGCCATGCTGCAAGGATCGGCGGCGTTGCGCCGCCACGTGACCGTGTTGAATCGCTGCTCTGATGCGGAATTGGGGAAATGGATCGCGGGCGCCAGGGCACTGCTCATGCCCACCTTGGCCGAGGGGTTCGGATTGCCGTTGGTGGAAGCGTTCAAGCTGGGCACGCCGGTGATCGCGAGCGACCTTCCTTGCTTCCGGGAAACGGGTCAAGGTGTTCCGATCTTGCTGGACCCGTTCGATATCGAGGCATGGTTTGGCATGATCCGGTCGTTCGACAGCCATCCGGAACGCGCGCGCCAGATGATGTCGATGGCGACCTATCGGGCGCCCACGTGGGAACAGCATTTTTCAGCAGTGGAAGCATGGTGCGCTTCGTTGCCGCCGCTTTCGTTCGCAAAGCAGGATGCGCGATCACGGGCAAATCACCTTAGGGGGCGGGCTCCATTGCGTCCCGAGACTGGACTTTCCAATGCGCTTGTCGAGTGACGAATTCAGCGCGCGTGCATCCGAAGCGCCGCAAACCAAGAAAGATACCGTGTTCAAGAAGTTAAAGTTGGTGAGCCCGATATTCCTGGCGACGGTCGTAGTGCCGACGCTGATTGCGGTGCTGTATTTCGGCTTTTTGGCCAACGACATCTATGTGTCGGAGTCACGCTTCGTCGTGCGCAGCCCCAGCAAAAGCAACATATCACCCTTGGGCGCTGTGCTCAGCGGCGGTGGGCTGACGGGCGCCAGTGAAGAGAGCAGCGCGGTGACCGAATATCTGGAGTCCCCGGCCGCCCTTGCGGATGCCGATGGCGACGGGCTGATACGCAAGGCCTATAGCGCTCCCGAAATTTTCTGGTTCGACCGGTTTGGCGGGATATCGGGCTCCACCAGGGAGCAACTCTTCCAATATTTTCTGACCAAGGCCACGGTCGTCCACGAACCCACGACGCAGGTCACCCGGCTGACGGTCCGGGCCTATAGTGCCAAAGATGCCCAACGGATCAACAGCCGGCTGCTGCAGAACTCGGAAGCCCTCGTCAATCGCCTGTCGGAACGTGCGCGGACCGACTCGATCCGGGTCGCGCAGGGGGAGGTGGATGCCGCCAAGGCTGTTGCCCGCGAAGCCGCAGTGGCCCTTGCGCGCTATCGCAATCGTGAAGGCATCATCGACCCCGAGAAGGAAGCGGAGGTCCGGCTGCAAATGATCTCCAAGCTTCAGGACGAACTCATCGCGGCGCGGACGCAGTTGCAACAGATGCAGACCTACACGCCCCAGGCGTCGCAAATTCCCTTCTTGCGTACGCAGATCCAGTCGCTCCAGGGTGAGATCGACGAGCAGACGGCGGGGGTTGCGGGCGGAAGCCGCTCGCTTTCGGCGGCGGCCGTGCAGTATCAGCAGCTGCTACTCGATTCCGAACTGTCGCAAAAGCAACTGGCGGCGGAACTTGTTTCCTTGCGCGATGCGCAGGGAGAGGCGCGCCGCAAACGGGCTTATGTCGAGCGCATATCCGAACCGAATGCCCCGGACTATGCCGTGGAACCGCGCCGCGCGCGCGGGATTGTCGCGACCTTCATTCTGGGCCTGCTTGCCTGGGGCGTATTGTCGACGTTGATGGTCGGAATCCGTGAGCATCGCGATTAATGATCGAAACTGCGCCTGACCAGCCTGCGGCGTCCAGCAGTTGGAGCATCCAGTGCCGCGTGCTTGGTGCGCTGCTCATCCGCGAAATGCTGACGCGTTACGGTCGGCATAATCTCGGGTTTCTGTGGCTCTTCGTCGAACCAATGATGTTCACGCTGGGCGTGACTGCGTTGTGGACCGCGACCAAATCGGTGCACGGCAGCGATCTGCCGATCGTCGCCTTCGCTTTGACGGGCTATTCCAGCGTGCTCCTGTGGCGGAACATGCCGGGGCGCTGCATCGGCGCGCTGTGGGCCAATCTGGCCCTGATGTACCATCGCAACATCAAGGTGCTCGACGTCTATCTCGCGCGCGTCTTGCTGGAATTCGGAGGGGCGACGATTTCGTTCGCCACATTGTCCGTCCTTTTTATCACGCTTGGCTTGTTGAAGCCGCCCGAAGACATGCTGCAGGTCGTCGGCGGATGGTTGAGCATTGCCTGGTTCGGGACCGCACTGGCAATCTGGATCGGCGCCTTATCGCATGAGAACGAGCTTGTGGACAAGCTTTGGCACCCGTTTTCCTATCTGTTGTTCCCGCTGTCGGGTGCGGGATTCATGGTAGATGCCTTGCCCCATCAGGCGCAGGAGATCGTTCTGTATATTCCTATCGTCCACGGCGTCGAATTCGTGCGGGAAGGCTATTTCGGATCGAGGGCGAGAGCGCATTACGATCTGGGTTATCTTTTGTCCTTCTGCCTTGTCCTCAGCCTGTTCGCGCTGATGCAAGTGCGCAAAGTGGCGCGCAATGTGGTGCCCGAATGATCTCGCTGCGCGACGTCCACAAAGTCTATCACACGCGGCATGGCAACAAGGTCGTGCTCGACGGCGTCGGCTTCGACCTGAAAATGGGCGAGAAGCTGGGTGTCCTGGGGCGTAATGGAGCCGGGAAATCGACGCTGATCAGACTGATCAGCGGCGCCGAGTTGCCAACGTCGGGCACGATCGAACGGCATATGTCGGTGTCATGGCCGCTCGCATTTGGCGGGGCTTTCCAGGCGACATTGACCGGCATCGATAATATTCGCTTTATCAGCCGAATCTACAATCAGGATTTTGAACGGAACCTGGCTTTTGTAGAAGATTTTGCGGAACTTGGGCCGTATTTGCGCGAACCTGTCCGGACTTATTCGTCGGGCATGCGCGCGCGCTTGGCATTTGCTATTTCGATGATCATCGAATTCGACTGTTTCCTGATCGACGAAGTCGGCGCGGTTGGCGATGCACGGTTTCACGCCCGTTGCAATTTCGAGCTTTTTCAGAAGCGTGCCGATCGTGCGATGATCATCATTTCGCACGATGCCGCGTATATACGCGAGCATTGCGATCGTTGGGCCGTCCTGCACAACGCCAAATTGACCCTCTATGACGACTTCGAACTCGCTTATGGCGATTTCCGGATCCAGATTGGCCTGGATCCTCAACCGGTCGATGATCAGCGGCCGGTGACGAGCCGCCGCGCGCTCGTCGAAACCTCCCAGCACAGGTCTCTTCAGGACGAGCGGTTCATGATGCTCGCGCGCGAAGGTGATTGGCGGCGGGACGCGGGTCAGTGGAGTCTGTCGGAGGAAAGCTATGCAGCGGCCCTGGCGCTTTATCCCTATGAGCGCTCCCGCTGGGGTCAGCATGGCCATGTTACCCGGGCGAACGGGCTGCACGCGCGCGCGGAAGCATCGTATCGAACTGCCTGCGCGCTTGGAGTGCCGGTGCAGGATGTCCATGATTTTTGGGTCTTCACCATGGCCGGCCAGTCTGTCGATCCACAGCGCTGGCCGCTTCGCGGATATGTGGCAGGCCCGGCGAGCAGCCAGGTGCCGGGCAGGCCCGACGTCGAACTGTTCGCGCGTATCCTGTGGTGTGAAGATCGAACCGATGACGGTGACATAGTCGATCTTCTCCGCAACAACGCAACATGTGACGAACTGTTGTCGGCGATGCTTCAGGATCAGCGCTTCGATGCAGCGCATCCTGGGTGGCCCAAGATTGTGCGAACGGATCAAAATCCGGTCCGTCCCAGTGACGGGCCACGGGCGTTGCCGCAAGCGGACGCTCCGGATGGCGATGAAGAGGAAAGCGTAGCGGGCTGGATTCGCGATATTTGCGTGATTGCCCTGCCTGAGTCCGAACAGGATGAGACGCAAATATCCTTGAGCAAAATCCGCACGATGGAAAATGCTTGGCCTATCTTGGCATCGGCCGGAGCTTTTTCGGATTGGCCGCTCACCCAGTCCTTCCTTCGGGACATGGCAGGATCTCAAACGGAATCGCGGTCTCAAGCATGAAAAATGTGATGATCGACGGCTACAATCTGGGCATGGAGAAGGGGACGGGTATCGCCACCTATGCCCGTAATCTCAGCTTTGCGTTGCGCGACCTCGGTTATGGGGTTTCGGTCCTCTATGGCAAAAGATCCGCCGCTTCGCGTGACGAATTGTTGCGGGAGATTGGTTTCTTCGAGGGCGACACAGACCGCTCTCCCGCACGTGAATCGGTGGACCGGGTCGTCCATGCCTTGCGCGGGCCGCTGTCACGGTCGGCGGTCGAAGTTCCGATGACGGGCCGCGTCATCTCTGCGTCTTTTGCGGGCAGGATGCCCCATTATGACAAAATCTATAATGCTGTGAATGTCTTCCATCGCTCCCAGAGCGCTTTCAAGCTCTGGGGGCGGCTTTCCGACGTCGCGGTCCCGCAACGGCCCGACCTCGCACATTGGACCTATCCACTGCCATTGCGGGTCAAGGGTGTCCCCAATATCTACACGCTGCACGACCTTGTACCGCTGCGCTTGCCGCATACCACGTCCGACAACAAGCGACTCTATCTGCGCCTGATTCGCCAATTGAAGGACCGGGCCGATCATATCGTCACCGTTTCCGAATGTTCGAAGCGTGACATAGTGGAAATCACGGGGATTTCGCCCAGCCGTGTGACCAATACCTACCAATCTGTCGATATCCCACTCGCTTTGCGCAACAAATCCGAGGAAGTGGTGGCACGCGAGGTCGAAGCGATTCTCGGGGTCGACTATAAGAATTATTATCTTTTCTGGGGGTCGCTCGAGCCGAAGAAGAATATCGGCCGGATGGTCCAGGCCTATATCGCCAGCGGGTCGACGGCTCGGCTGGTCATCATTGGCGCCCGAGCCTGGAAGGCTGAAGAAGAGACGCGTTTTCTGGGTGCCGAAGGGATCATCAATCTTTCGTACGTGCCTTTCGAGCTGTTGGTAAGCTTGATCCGCGGTGCGAAGGCCGCCTTGTTTCCGTCGCTATATGAAGGCTTTGGCTTGCCGATGCTCGAAGCGATGCTGCTCGGCACGCCGGTGATCTGTTCCGATAGCTCATCGCTGCCGGAGGTCGCCGGTGATGCGGCCGTCATGGTGGATCCTTATGATACGCCCGCTCTTGCCGAGGCTATCCGCCGCGTCGATGCCGATGCCGGACTGCGCGACGCGATGCGTGAGCGTGGCGTTCTTCAGGCGGCGCGTTTCACGCCAAAGCTTTATCGCGATCGCTTGCAGGCGGTCTATCAAGGTCTGATGTGATGCGCCAACAGGGGATGATCGTACCGAAACGGATCGCAGAATGATCCAGCGCC
Source organism: Croceibacterium xixiisoli (assembly GCF_009827305.1). Classification (GTDB taxonomy): domain Bacteria; phylum Pseudomonadota; class Alphaproteobacteria; order Sphingomonadales; family Sphingomonadaceae; genus Croceibacterium_C; species Croceibacterium_C xixiisoli. The sequence goes on from NZ_WTYJ01000002.1 coordinate 69,175, forward strand.
TCAGTGCAAATGAAAGTCGAATGAAATGACGGATCGTCGCAAACGGACTGATGGCAACAACCCTTCGGGCGCTGCCGCGATCCGCAACATGCTCGCCGTGGCCTGCCTTGCCGTACCGCTGGCCGCCTGTTCATCGCTTGGTGCCTCGGGACCGTCGACCTCGTCCGTGCGAAAGATCGAGGCGACGCAATATGATGGCAGCGATGTCAAAATCATCGATCTCGACAATCAGGTAGTGCGGCGGGTTGCTGCCGTCCGGAACTCGCGCAATTTTTCGGAAATCTTTGGCGAAGCAGCGGTGGTCGATACCGTCATTGGTTATGGCGATGCGCTGGACATTTCGATGTGGGAGGCGCCGCCCGCCGTATTGTTCGGGGCGATGGGCGCCGACGTGCGCCCCCCTGCCGGGATTTCCATCGCCCAGAGCGCTGCGCTTCCGGGGCAGGTGGTCGGCAATGACGGCCTGGTTTCGGTTCCTTTCGTCGGCCGCGTGCAGGCAGCGGGGCGCACCCCGGCCGAAGTACAACACGAGATTTCCGCCCGTCTGAGGGGCAAGGCTAACGACCCGCAGGTCGTCGTCCGCCTGGTCCAGAACGAAACGCGCAATGTCACGATCATTGGCGAAGTGGCTGCCAGTCGCCGGGTGCCGCTCAGCGCCAGGGGCGAACGGCTGCTCGATGCCATTGCGGCTGCCGGTGGCTCCAGGCAACCTGTTGGAAAAACAACGATCCAGTTGTCGCGCGGCGCAACGGTGGCCGCGATGGCGCTGGATGACATCATCCGCAATCCGGCGCAGAATGTCCGCCTGTTGCCAGACGATGTGGTCACGGTCTTGTTCCAACCCTACAGCTTCATTGCGCTCGGCGCGGTTAACCAAAACGCGGAAGTGCCGTTTGAGGGTGGCGGGCTGACCTTGGCGCAGGCGCTGGGCCGAACAGGCGGCTTGCGTGATGAGCGCGCCGACATCCGCGGTGTCTTCGTGTTCCGCATGGAAGACCCTGCCGCGCTCGATCCGTCGGTTACGGCCACTGCTCGCACGACGCTCGATGGGCGGGTGCCGGTGGTCTATCGCTTGAATCTCTCGGATGCGTCGAGCCTCTTCGCCGCGCAGGACTTCGCCATTCGGGATCGCGATATCCTCTATATTTCAAATGCGCCGGGAACAGACCTCCAGAAGTTCCTGAACAGCCTCTCCACCGTGGCCTTTTCGGCAATCTCCGTCGGCAATGCGGTGAGATGACGGTGATTGTCGGCGGCACCTTTCGTTTAGCGGCGCCAGCACGCCTGCGGTTCGTTTTGTAAGGGGTATATCATTGTCATCCTATATGCGTTTCGATGGGGCGGCACTGCCAGGTGGGGTGGGAAAAGATGGACCGAACGGTTCCCGCATGTCCGAGGGGCAAGAGGGCCATCTTTGCTTCGGCCCATATTGCTCGCTTGAGCCCGGCGATTATGTCGCGGGATTTTACATGCGTGCGCTGCCCGGGTCGGTTTCCAATCTGATCAATTGCGATGTTTTTGCGCCGGAGAAGGGCGTCATCGCATTCAGATCCGTATCGAGCGGAACCTTATTTGACGATACGCTGACCCTCGTGTCGATGGATTTCCACCTTGACGACAGGTTGGATAGTGTTGAGGCTCGGGCTTATGTCTATCCCGGCGTGCTGCTCGAAGTTACCGAACTGGTGGTGTTCTCAAAACGCCCGCGCAGCTGGAGCGGAAAGTGAATCCTCCCTCGGAAAACAAATGGCGGCGGCGCTTGAGCAAGAAGCATATTGAGCAACGCGTCTATGCTGCGGCGCTCAAGGCGCATACCTATGTGGCGCATCGCATTACAGCTTTCAGGATAGTCCCGGCGGAGGCAATCGAAGCGCGCGCGCTTTTGGCATCGCAGGAAGCCAAGGCTTATGCCGATGACGCCGTCCACAGCCTGAGCATGGCACTGCGGGGCATGGCGAAGGTGATGGCGGGAATGAACCAGCGTATCGACACGTTGGAGGCGGTCCATTCCGAAACACGCGAAGAGATTCTCAACCTCGCGCGAGCCGTGCAGGGCCTGGAAAAGGCGTTCGCGGGCCGGGCCATGGAGAACCTGGAAGAAGCGCTTGCGGAGCGTGACGGCCTTTTGGACATCAAGACCGATATAGTAGGTCTGGAAACCGGACTGCGCGAGCTCGACGCACGGCTCGGTGCACTGATGCGGCATACCGATATGCCGGCGCATACGCACGGGTTACGCCCGCCGACGTCGACGGACGTCACATCCGCGCGTCTTGAAAATGACGACGAGCGGCTGTGCCGAGATGTCGGTGCAGCATCCGATGAAAGAATTCAGACATGAGCACCAAACCGCTGCCCAGTTTCGCGATCTCGCCCGCGGAGGAAGGGGGTGTTTCGTTCTCGGTGGTCATCAACACCGACAACCGACTGGACTATCTGAAACGCACCATCGACGGATTGCGTTATTCGAAATATGCGAATTTTGAAGTCTGCGTGGTCTCCGGACCCACGCCGGATGGCACGCGTGAATATCTTGAGGCGATCAAGGACGATGTCAAAGTCGCTTATTGCCCCGAGCGTATCCTGTCGATGTCGCGCAACATCGGTATTGCAATGGCGTCATCCGACGTCGTCTGTTTTATCGACGACGATGCCGTTCCCGAGCCCGAATGGCTCGGCGATCTGGCATCGGCCTATGACGATGATGAAGTCGGCGCTGTCGGCGGCTTCGTCTACGATAACAGCGGCGTGAAATTTCAGGCGCGCTACGTGACGACAAATCGATTGGGCTATCCCACCGATTGGGGGACTGCCGCCCCGCACATCAATTTTCCCCAAGCTCTCGATTATCCGCATCTGCTCGGCACAAATTGTTCTTTTCGCAGATCGGCGCTGCTCGAAATCGGCGGGTTCGACGAGGAGTATGAATATTTCCTCGACGAGACCGATGTCTGCTGCCGGATCAACGATGCGGGCTATCGCATCGTTCAGCTTCCGCGCGCCTTTGTGCATCACAAATATGCGCCGAGCCATCTGCGCGACGAACGCAAGATCGTTCGCAACTGGTATCCGCTGATCAAGAATCGCGTTTATTTCGGTCTGCGGAACGGGCGGAACCATCATAGCCACCGCGAGGTGCTGAATGCCGGGATGGCCGATATCCGCGGCTGGGAGCGGAGCGTCCTCGCCGCCGAACGTGTCGGAGACTACACGACGGCGGAGGTCGAGCGTTTTTACGACGAGACGGCGCGCGCGCTCGAAGATGGGCGCAGCCGCGCGGCCGAGCCGCCGAAGATGCTGAGTCAGGCAACGCGCGATGCGCACCGGTCGGAATTCCGGACCTTTCCCATTCTTCGTCTCGAAGCCGAACGATCGACCATTTGTCTGGTTACGCAGGATTATCCGCCGGGCCAGAATGGCGGTATCGCGCGCAATATGGCGCAGCTTGCACAATCGCTGGCTGCGGATGGACATCAGGTCCATGTCCTTACCAAGTCGCGCGGACCTTCGACCGTGGACTTCGAGGATTCTGTCTGGGTCCATCGTGTCGAAATACGGCACTATCCGGCGCCCGACCCATCTCCGATCGCCCCGCACGCGGTTCCGTCGCATATCTGGAATTATGGCCAGACAATGCTTGAGGAAGTACGCGCGATCGATGCGAAGCGAAAGGTGGACGTCGTCTATTGCCCGCTTTGGGATTGCGAACCGCTGCTGTTTCAGATCAGCGCTGAGTTTCCGCTGATCGTTGCGTTGCAGACGACCATGCGTTTCTGGCTTGAAAGCCAGCCTCTGAAGGCAGCGGATAAAGGCTGGATGGCCGAATTCGGCAATCCCATCATCGCCATGGAAGAATTGATCCTCAACAATGCGAAAATGATGCATGCCAACAGCGCGGCGATCGTCCGGGACATCCGCGAAAAATATGATCTCGCGCTTCCCGACGAAAGGCTATTCTACTCGCCGCATGGAATGGCCGACTGGTCGGACGGCATGGAACCACCGGCCGGCGTAACAGCCGAGACACGTATCCTGTTTGTCGGGCGGCTCGAATCCCGCAAGGGAATCGATACCCTGTTGCAATCCGCCCCGGGGATTTTGGCCAAATATCCCGACGCTGTCCTCGACATCGTAGGCGACGATACAATCCTCCGCCCCGACGGCACGACCTATAAGGGCGAATTTCTCAAGAGCGGCCTGACGCAGGCAATTTTCGATCGAATTCGCTTTCATGGTCGGGTCGAAGAGGAGGAATTGCGTCGGTTTTATCGCGACTGCGACATTTTCGTGGCCCCGTCGCGATATGAATCCTTCGGCCTCGTCTTTCTGGAAGCAATGGTATTCGGCAAGCCGGTGATTGCATGCGATGCAGGTGGCGGCCCGGAAGTTGTGACCCATGACAAGACCGGCATGCTGGTGGCGCCGGGCGACACGCAAGGCCTGTCCGATGCGCTTGATAAGTTGCTCGCAGACCCGGCCGAGCGGCGTGCGATGGGCGTGGCCGCGCGCAAGGATTATGAAGCCCGCTTTACCGATCAGGCGATGGTGAGGGATTTTCTCGCGGTTTTTGCCCGAATGGGACTCCGCGCGGATGCGGCACCCCGGATCATGCACAAGGGGGCATGATGTGTCCGTCAAGTTGCCCATCAGCGAGGCATTGGCCCATGGCTTGTCTCGAGGAATTCAGACAACGGGCTGGGAGCCGGTGGAAAATCCTGTTGGGCTAGGGAAGTCACTAAGATCCTGCACGTTCGGTGATCCGCTGATTTTGCTGTGCGGACCTGAAACCGTTGGGCTGGAATTCCTTCGTCACGGTTGGAGCGGGGAAGTCAGAATAACGACCGATGAGGGAGAACATACTCTGCTGTTGTCGAAAGACGATGGCACCGATGTTGTCCTTTTCCAACTTGCGCCGCGTTCGGATGATTTCCAGGTTACCATAGAGGCGCTGCACGTTGACGGGCGTGAAGAGGCGCATTGCGAAGCCTGGCTGTTGAGCCTTGTTTTTCGCAAGAGGCCGCGGCCGGTTGGCGGGACTTTACCCGTTAATCAGCATACTCGGCTGGTGTACGGAACATGGGGACAATTCCTTGTCCTTGCGACGGACGCAGTTATCCCCAGTGTCATTGTCCGTGAAGGAGTATGGGCGGGAAACGACGTTCGGCTGTTCAAGGAGCAAGTCCGCCCAGGCGACGTGGTCTTGGATATCGGAGCGAATTTCGGACACCATTCGGTCGTGTTTTCAAAGCTGGTTGGTTCGACAGGTCTTGTGCTCGCAATCGAGGCACAATGGACCATGTACCAGCTGATCCACGCCAACGCCGCGCTAAATCGCTGCGACAACATTGTACCGATTCACGCCGCTGCCGGAAATAGTCACGGCAGTGTCACCATGTATCCTGTGAGCAAGGCAGGAGAGGATAATTTTGGGCGGCTAGCCATCAACACACACGTCCTGGCAGGACAGGACGATGGAGAGGAGGTCGCTGTATATCCTCTTGACACTCTCTTGCCCGGTTACCTGGGTGATCGCCAGATTTCTTTCGTCAAGATCGACGTCCAGTCCTATGAGTTTTTCGTGCTACTCGGGATGACTTCTTTGTTGGAGAAGCATAGGCCGATAATTTTCGTTGAAATTGCACCATATTGGATGCAGCGGGCAGGCTATGATTACACCGAGATTTATGGGTTGCTGCGTGCGTACGGTTATCAATTCATGCACAGCGATGAAATCGCAATGGGTTCCGATAATGTTCCTGATATCCCGGTCGATATGAAGATCGAATGGGATTTACTCGCCATCCATCCCGAAGGTCCGAACCGGGGTTGCAAATCGGCGACATAGATCAAGTGGGGCGCACGATCGGTGTGCTTCGGCAAACACGCAGATTGCCCGGCCCCGCACGGCGCTGCGTCAGCACACTTCTAAAAACACCACAAATGATGATGAGCATGCACATTAAGAGGAACGGCAGGTTGACGTTTGCCCAGCGGCTGTCCCAAGGGCTTTGCCGCGTGGTTCAGATAAAGGAAAAGGCAGGATGACGATTACCCAGGACATCGATGCTGCCTTGTCGCAAGGGCTTTGCCGTGCGGTTCAGATGGCGGGATGGGAAACCATTTACCATCCGAGGCGGGAAGCCCGAGCACTTAAAACATATCTTTTTGGTCAGCCGCTGGTCCTGCTCTGCAAACCCGAAACCGTCGGGATCGAGTTTCTCCGCCACGATTGGAGCGGCGCGGTAAAGATCACCACCGACGAGGGGGAACAAATCGTCTCGCTCGCGAACGACAGCGGCAGCGATACAGTGATGGTCGAATTGAAGGCGCGCCATCAGGATTTTCAGGTCTCGATTGAGGCCCTGCCCGTTGAAGGCCGCGACCACAACCGTTGCGAAGCTTGGCTGTTGGGAGTCGCATTCAGCGACGTTCCCCAGCCGGTGGGCCGGTCGCTGCTCCTTAATCAGCATACCAAGCTGACATATGGAGATTGGGGCGAATTTCTGGTTTTGGCCAGCGACGAGGTTATTCCCAGGGCGATCGTTCGTGAAGGGTCTTGGGCGCCCAACGATATCGCGCTGTTCAAGGAGCATGTGCGACCGGGCGACCTGGTGCTCGATATCGGAGCCAACTTCGGGCACCATTCGGTAGTCTTCGCAAAGCTGGTAGGTCCGACGGGCCAGGTGATCGCTATCGAGGCCCAACGGGTCATGTATCAACTGGTTCACGCCAATTCGGTTCTGAACCGCCTCGACAACATCACCGCTCTTCATGCCGCTGCAGGTCAGGAACATGGCACCGTCACCATGTATCCGATCAGCTATGAGGGCGAGAATAATTTTGGTGCTCTGGGTGTCGATACCAGCGCCCCAGCGGGCCGTGGCGAGGGGGAAGAAGTTGCCGTCTATCCTCTTGACGACCTGCTTCCCGACTACGCCAAAGGGCGCCCGGTCCGCTTCGTCAAAATTGACGTCCAAGCGTATGAACTTTTCGTGCTGCAAGGCATGACCGGCATTCTGAAAACGGACCGTCCGACGATCTTTATCGAAATCTCGCCCTATTGGATGGAGCGCGCGGGCTATGATTACCGCGCAATCTACACGCTGCTGCGTGACCATGGTTATGATTTCGTCCATCGCGAGGGGACGGAGCTTGGCGCTGATGGCATGCCGGATGTCCCGTCCGGCGAGGACATTGAATGGGATTTGTTGGCGATCCATCGCGAAAAACCGACTTTAGTTTAGAGCAATTTCTAAGCAGGTGAAATCATCTGTCTAGAAATTGCGGCAAACAAAAAGAAGCAGATCGGCGATCTGATGCAATCGGATCGCCGATCTAGGCCACAGTATGCCGCAACCATATGATGATTCAGACGATCAATACGCTTTCGGATGAACGTACAAAATATCTGATCAACGAGCATCACAAGAAGCCGCAGCATCTCGACATGCCGCCTCGGAACCGGCGTTCCAATGCTCGCAAATCTGCCCACGCTTGGCGGCTGCCAACTCACCTCTTCAGCCAGCTATGCTGGAGCAGTTCGCCAACATGCTCTATCACCAGATGCGGCGCCCGTTCGGCGGGCTGGGCGGCCCATTCGGCGCGGCTGGTTGATCCGCTGGCAACTCCGATGCCGATGGCGCCCTCGGCGCGGGCCATCTGCATTTCGGCCACCGCATCATCTCCCACAACGCCCACTTCACCGATCGCCAGGCCCAGTTGCTGCGCGACGAAGCGCATCGCATGGGTGGATGGCTTGCCGGTCGGTTCCGGCTCGCGCCCGGTTACCCGCGCGATCGCGCCATTGATGGCGCAGCTATAGCCGAAACTGCGTCCTTCCTTGGTGGCGAAGAAGGGTACGTCGGATGCGGTGAGGAAGGCGGCGCCTTCCAGCACGCGACTGCAGGCGGCGTGGATATGTTCCATCCGGCAATCGGGATGCCAGGCGACATAGACCGCATCGACATCGTCCGCACCCGCCTCGCCCGGCATGCAGCAGGGCACGCCCAGCTGTTCCAGCGCATCGCGCACGCCATCGGTGCCGAGCACCAGCACCTGGCGATATCCGCGCTCACGCATCACCAGCGCGGCGACCGAATTGGGAGTGAACAGCCGTTCGTCGGCAATCGGCAGGCCGACATCGCGCAATTTCGGGCCCTGCACCGCCGAGGGGTAGGCGCTGCCATTGGTCAGGGCGAGGAAGGGAATACCGCGCGCCTCCAGCGCCTGCAGCACCTCCACCGCGCCGGGGATCACCTGATAGCTGCCGAGCGATCGGTTGGAGAGGATCAGCGTCCCGTCCAGATCGAACATGAAGCCCTTCGGCTGCATGGAAACCCCCTCCATCAATTTCCCTCCAGTTCCAGTTTCAGCCCGGCCTTCTCCACACTCACCCTCGTCAGATCGGTGCGGGCCAGCAACCGGCGGAGCAGATCCATCACTGGTGCGGTCTGCGGGTCATAACGGCGCGGGGCGGGGCCCTCGGCGGCCATCGCATCGACCAGATTGGCCGGCATGGTGGCGCGCAGCAGGAATTCCTCATCCGACAGATGCGTGCCGATCCGGCGGCGCAGCGTGGCCAGATCGGCCATGGCCGGTTCTTCCTGCAGCTCCTTCGTGCGCGGATTGGCCATGATCCGGTCCAGCACATCGGGCGCGATCGGCATGTTGGGCCGGCCGAACCGGCCGATCGCATAGCGGATGATCTCGTCCGGGATCACCGCATAGCGGTCTTCCCCGGTGACATTCATCACTGCCTGGGTCTGCAGCATCTGGGCAAAGGGCGTCATGACGATCGGCCAGCCCAGTTCTTCCCGCACGCGGCCCAGTTCCTCAATCACCGCGCCTTCCAGATGCGGCACGCGGTGATCGGCCAGATGGCGGCGCATGGTGCCGACCATCCCGCCGGGCAGCTGATGCTGCAGATAGGCAGCGTCGAACGCCATCGGTGCGCCGGTGGGCAGGCCATCGGCCTGCGCCATGTCGCGGAAATATTGCGCCACATGGGCCACGGCATCGTCATCGATCTCGACCGTGTGGCCCAGCGTGCGCAGATTGGCGATCATCCGCTGGATCGACGGATTGGATGTGCCGTCCGCCGCGCCGCCGCTGGCGCATTGCACCGCTGAAACGCCCAGATCGGCCGCCTCCAGATAGGTCTGCTCGGCCAGGCCGATGGTGCAATGGGCGTGGATTTCCAGCGGCTTGTTGCCGATTTCGGCCAGGATCGCGGGGATCAGCGTCTGCGCCCGCTTGGGGGTCAGCAACCCGCCTGGATCCTTGATATAAAGCGCGTCGATATCATCGCTCGCGGCCATCATCCGTGCTGCGGCGGCATAATGCACATCATCATGGATCGGGCTGATCGTATAGACCAGCGCGCCCACCACCTGTTCGCCACCCGATCGCTTGACCATGCGCGCCACGTCCACATTGGCGGCGGCATCATTCATCGGATCAGCCAGGGCAAAACGGCGGATGCCATTGGTCGCCAGGGTGCGGAACGCCAGTTCCATGAATTCCGGGCTGGCGGTTTCCCAGGCGATGAAGCGAAATCCGGTGGAAAGGAATTGCAGCGGGGTGGTTGGGCAGGCCTGCGCCATGCCCCGGATCCGTTCCCACGGGTCTTCCTGCTTGTAGCGGACGGCCACGCCCATATGGGTGCTGGTGGTGAAATCGATCGCGGAAAAAGCGCAGCGTTCCATCACTGGCGCAATGGTCAGCGTGCGGGCGGTATCCACCCCCAGCGCGCCCCACAGGCACTGATTGCCATCGCGCAGCGATGTTTCGACAAGGCGGATGTTGGCCATCAGCGATCCTTTGCGGAAACCGCATCGATCGATGCGGGTGGGGGTGTCAGCATGCGGGCGAGGAAGCCGGTATCGACCCCGCCATTCTTGAACGCCCAATGCTTCAGGATCGTCCGCTGCAATGTCAGATTGGTGGCGATCCCGTTCACCTTCGTGGCGAACACCGCCTCGATCAGCCGCTCGATCGCTTCCTTGCGCGTGGGCGCATGGGCGATGATCTTGGCGATCATGGAATCATAGAATGGCGGCACCTTGGCCCCGTCCACGATATGGGTATCCACCCTGATCCCGTCCCCTTCGGGCCAGCGGGCGCTGGTGACGGTTCCGGGGGAGGGGAGGAAGTCGCGCGTCGGATCCTCGGCATTCACCCGGCATTCCACCGCAGCGCCATGGAACTGCACGCCCGCCTGGTCGCAGGGCAGGCCTTCGCCGGCAGCGATGCGGATCTGCTGCTCCACCAGATCGATCCCGGTGACCATTTCGGTAACCGGATGTTCGACCTGGATGCGGGCGTTCATTTCCAGGAAATAGAATTCATCGCGTTCGATATCGTAGAGAAACTCCACCGTACCCGCACCGCGATAGTTCAGCCGTTCGGCAAAGCGCACCGCAGCATCCAGCAGCCGCAACCGCGTGGCGCGCGGCAGATGCGGGGCGGGGGTTTCCTCGATCAGCTTCTGGTAACGCCGCTGCACCGAACAATCGCGTTCGCCCAGATGGATCACCCGGCCTTCGCCATCGCCCAGCAATTGCACCTCTATGTGCCGGCCTTCGGCGACATAGCGTTCGATATAGACCCGCGCATCGCCGAAGGCGGCACCGGCCTCGGCGCTGGCCATGTCCATCACCGCTTCCAGATCGGCCAGATCCTCGACCAGCTTCATCCCCCGGCCACCCCCGCCGCCGACCGCCTTGATCAGCAGCGGCGCACCGATCTCTTCGGCCAATTGCCGGGCGGAAGTTGGCGCATGGCCTTCGACAGGCTCAGGCTGAGCGGGTTTAGGTGAAAGATCGCTCCCCGCGTTCCCGCTGCTGGCGCCATTCCCGACCCCCGCTCGCCCTGAGCCCGTCGAAGGGCAGCCACCAGCCTTCGTGTCACTCCCCGCGAAATCCACCGCACCACCCGGCACCACGGGTACCTCGGCCGCAATCGCCTCGGTCCGTGCGCGCAGCTTGTCCCCCACCGCCTCGATCTGCGCAGCGGTCGGACCGATGAAGATCACCCCTTCCTGTTCGCACAATCGCGCCAGTTCCGCCCGTTCGGACAGGAAGCCATAGCCGGGGTGGATCGCGTCGCAGCCATAGCCGATGGCCGCCTGCACCACGGCGGGTATATTGAGATAGCTCAGGGCCGGGCTCGATGCGCCGATGCACACGGCGCGGGTGGCCATGCGCGCGCCCAGAGAATCCCGGTCCGCCTCCGACACGCAAAGCACGGTCTCGATGCCCAGTTTCTCGCAGGTGCGGATCACCCGCACGGCGATTTCGCCCCGATTGGCGATCAGGATACGGCGGATGGCCTTCTTGTCTGCCATATCCGTCAGGCCGGGCGGATGAGCATCAGCACTTCGCCATGCTCGACCATTTCGCCATTGGTGCCCAGGATCTGCACCACTTCGCCGGCGACGCCTGCGCGCGCCGAATTCATCAGCTTCATCACTTCGATGATGCCGATCACGCTGTCTTCCTCCACCCGGCTGCCGACTTCCACGAAGCTGGCTTCACCCGGCTTGGGCGCGCGATAGAACACGCCGAGCAGCGGCGATTTCACCGCCACGAGTCCGTCTGGTACGGCCGTGTTGGTGGGAACAGGGGCTGCCGCAGCCTGCGCGGGGGCTGCCGCTGGAGCGGGGGCAGGGGCCGCTGAGACAGAGCTCGCCACCGGTGCCGCGCTTGCTGTCGCACCGCTGCGGGCCAGTTCCAGCTTCAGCCCGTCCATCTCCAGGCTCAGCCGTTCGAACCGGCTGGCATCCAGCAGGCCCATGATTTCCTCGATATCTTTGCGGGTCAGGCTCATTTTCGGCCCCCGAAGATGGTCATGACGTGGTTCAACGGATTCCCCTCACTTGTCTTCACCGGCGCGGTCACGTCTTTTGCGGACCACACGGTTTCCGGGCGGCTTTGCAGCAGCAGGATATTGCCCTGCTGATCCAGCGCCCATTCGATATCCTGCGCTTTGCCGTAATGACGCTCGATCTGGCGTCCCACCGCGCGCAGCCCCAGCAGATCCTCGTCGCTCAGGCAGGGGGCGGTCCGCAGATCGCCGCTGTTCTCCACTTCCTGGATCCCGCCGCCGGGCGCCGGCACCTGCCGCGCATGCTTGTCGGAAATGTCGCGCGTGGTGATTTCGCCGGTGATCTTGCCCAGCACCCAGCGGTCCGGCGTCACTTCGCCCGACACCACCGAACTGCCCAGGCCCCAGGCGCCTTCGATGGTGATCACCGATTTGTCGCCGGTCAGCGGCGAACGGGTGAACATCACCCCGGCGCAGCGGGCGTCCACCATCTGCTGCACCACCACCGCCATCGCCACGCCCTCTTCAGGGAAGTTCTGCTTCAGCCGATAGGTCATGCTTTCGACCGAATAGAGGCTGCCCCAGCATTCACGCACCCGCGCGACCATGTCCTGCGCGCTCAGCACCCACAGGAATGTATCCTGCAGCCCGGCGAAGCTGGCGTCCTCGGCATCTTCGGTGGTTGCGCTGGATCGCACCGCCACCGGTTCCCCATTGGGGGAAAGTCGTGCATGGGCCTCGGTAATTGCCCGCTCCACCTCTACTGGCATCGGTTCATGCGCCACCCGGTCGCGCAGTTCCTGCGCCAGCGCGGCGGCGGCATCCAGATCATGCGGATCGAGCGCCTCCACCCGGGCGCGCACCGGCGCCCGCGCTTCCAGTGCCGCCAGGAACAGGTCGAACCCATGGGTGGTGACGACGAAACCGGGCGGCACGGCGATCCCCGCGCGGGTCAGTTCGCCCAGCGATCCGCCCTTGCCGCCCACCGTCGGGCGATCGACAATGCCGACATCGGCAAACCAGCTGACAGGGGCGAACGAGCTGACAGAATTGCCGGGAATGCTCATGCGTCCTCCAGCACTTTTTCTTCGTCGAGCAGGGTCACCAGCCCGCGTCCGCCATCGACGCGGATACGCTGACCATCGCGGATCTTCTGCGTTGCCGACCCCGTGCCGACCACGGCAGGCAGACCATATTCGCGCGCCACGATCGCCATATGGCTCATCGATCCGCCGATGTCGGACACGGCGGCGCTGATCTTCTGGAACAATGGCGACCAGGTCGGATTGGTGACCTGACATACCAGAATATCGCCCTGTTCGATCCGGCCGATTTCCTTCACCGAACGGATCACCCGCGCCGTGCCTTCCACCACCCCGGAACAGGCGGCAAAGCCGCGCAGCTCATTGGTGTTTTCCGCGCCGTCTGACAGCCAGGTATCCAGGTTCTCGCGGGTGATACCCCACAGCATCACGATCGCCGGGTCATCGATCACATCGGGCACCACGCCCAGTGCTGGCGGCACGGTTTCACCCGCCCAGCTCTCAATCGCCTGCTGGCGCTGCGCCACGATCGCCGGCCAGTGGCCGGGGCCGCGCGGATCCGATCCGCTGGACCAGGCCAGCATCAGATCCACGATCGCGCTTTCCAGCTCGTAATGGGTCAGGTGGAACACATCTTCTTCCTTCGCGAAGAAGCCATGTTCGGCCAGCAGCGCGCCGAATTCGCGAATCTTGTTGAAAAACAGATTGGTGTACCAATGTTCGCAATAGAACTTGTGCCCCTCCACATAGGGGAACACCCGGTGCGCCAGCCCGATCAGCTGATCATAGGTCGCGCGGTCTTCATCTGTATCCAGCAGTTCGCGGTAATCGGCCACCAGCTGGTCACGTTCCTCCACCAGCCGGTCCAGCGGGCGTTCGATATTCTCGCCCGCGCGGATCTTGTCGATATAGCCGGGCAGGGCCGCGAACGGCATCGACAGATCGTCGTTCCAGCTGCGGTGATAGTGATAGAATCCGTCGCCAACATTGACGTTGAACCAAGGGTTGCGACTGGTTTCCAGCTCATCGAGCCATTCGCGGCCCTTGTCGCCCAGCTGGTCCAGCCCGGCGAGCACCTGATCGATATCCATCTCGTCATGGAAATGATTGTCGACGCCCAGCTCCACCGCGCGGCGGGCCAGCCGCTTGATCTCTTCGTCGGGGCGGAAAATCTCCGCCTCCATTCCGGCGACCATGCGACTGATTGCCTGGTCCGAAATCTCGGGGAAGGCGCGCTTGCAGAAATCGAAGAAGGTCAGATAGGCGCCGTAGCCCAGCAGCAGGAATTCGAAGTGGTGGTGCCACATCCGAAAATAGCCTTCCAGCTGCTTGCGATAGGTGTCGATCAGCGCATGATTGGCGGCCACGCCCTTGCCGGTATGGGTGGTCTCGATCGGCTCCAGATCGGGCAGTGACGGGCTGGGCAGGGCCTGCGCCTCTGCGATCAGCGCCTTCATCTTGTCCTTCCACTGGTCGTAAAGTTTTTCCCAGTGTTCGTAATAATAGAAGGCACGCTGCTGGAACTCGGCGGCCCGCGCGGCAATCTCTTCCGGATCGGTGACCGCCACACCGCCGATGAACACCCGGCCATTGATGATGCGATGGTCGATGCCCTTGGTGGTAGGCAGCACGTGGACGCGGGTGTTGAAACTGCCCAGCGCGCAATAGGCTGCCTCTGCCGTGATCATGTCGAAATGATGCATCGGTTCGGGGAAGTGCATCGAATTGTAGAACCAGAACCGCTGGTCGTCTTCAGGCTTGAACTGGGTGTAATAGGGGTATGCGGCTTGCGCTGCCTCAGTTCCCGTGGTGACCTTCACGGAACTGGGCAGCGGAAATGACTTGGGCGCATCGGCCATAGGTTCGGCATCCTCTCCAAAAGGAACCTGCGGGCCTTTGCTGGCCGCGTCAGGTGCGAATGGTTGCCATGTTAACCGTTGATTAGTGACCTATGAAGGACTCATGCGCAGTGTGATTAGGACAAAAGCGCAGGAGCTTTTGTCTTGTTTTGGCTTCTCGCCAACCCAGTGGTCAAACCAGCGGCATGGCGGCCCAGCGTCGGTTCCGTTCCGTTGAACAGCCATGCCAGCAAACGCACCCGCGCAATCACCAGCCACGCCCCCCAGCTGAGCGCCAGCGTGATCGCCATGACCCCAATGCCCTTTACGGCGGTGGGCACGGGCACATCCTGCCCCAGCCACACCAGTATAGTAATGATCGGCATGTGGAACAGATAGATCACGAAGGCGGCATCCACGAACCGGCTGACCAGCATGCTTGGCCGGTCCATCCAGTAATGCGCAGCAGCAATCACCACTTGGGTCAGCGTCAGAATGGCAAAGGTGCTCAGCAGCCGCCCGGTCGCGGGATGCAGATCGGGCGCCACCCGGAAGGCGAGCACTGTGAACACCGCCGCCAGCACCACCATCGGCAAGGACACGCGGGTAAAGCTTTTCAGCGTCGCCGGCGCGCGCTGGAACAGAAAGCCGAGCAGAAACCACGGCGCAAAGAGGATCAGCTCATCCAGCCGCAGGATCTGCTGCAGCAGATTGGTGTTGAGCCCGGCGATATAGAATGCTTCCAGCACACCTGCGCGCCACAGGCCGATCACCAGCCCCAGCACCAGCAGCGCGGGCAGGATATGCCGGGCACACAGCCGGTCGAAGCCTTCGGCGATATAGCCAGTACGCAGCCGGGGGATGACCCCACTCAGCGCCGCCATCATGGTGCTAAGATACAGCAGCACGATGATGAACCACAAATGCCGCACCCAATACCCACCGGAATGGCTGGAATTCCACAGGAAGGAAGACAGCGCCTTGGAATAGGGCAGGTTGGAAAATTCACAGGCCAGATTCATGATCGGCACCAGCACCAGAATGCTGGTGATGAAGGGAATGCCCAGCCGCACGAACCTTTGCTTCAGCCACAACGCCGGCGCCCGCCGCGACAGCAGCAGAGCGGCGAAATAGCCGGCAATCAGGAAAAACGCCGGCATCCGGAACAGATGGATGAATTCCGCAATTTGCGGGAAGGGCGCCCATCCCTCATTGGATCGAACGATCCAGGTTTCGCCCGGTCGATAGGACAGGGCAACGTGATAGGGAATGCCCAGCAACATCAGCAGCGCGCGCAAAGTATCCCAGTAATGTTGGCGTTCGCCCGCGACGGCTGTGTTCATGCCCTCCCTTTCATCGCATAATCTGTTGCAAGCCTGCGCGTGGGGGCCTGTTCCAAATTGATGCGCGCTTTGCGATAAAATGCAGCCGGATGGGGGTGAACGGAGCGCGCATGGCTCTGCGGTCGCCGCTGTCAGCCCCGCTTGTCTTGTGTTTTGCCGCATACCACGCATAAGACAGCTCAGCTTCGGGAATATACAAATGGGGACTGGGCAGAAGATGTCGGCGTTGCCTGCGGCTTGCCTCGAATGATGCCCTGTCAGGTCGTCACACTGAATTGCCCATGCTGAAATCGGTCCAGATGCTGCGTGGTCTGGCTGCGTTGCTCGTGTTGCTGTTCCACACCCACCTGATTGTTGGGCGGGACAAATATCTGGATGCCAAGCCGTTCGGCGATGGCTTTGCATTCGGCTATGTCGGCGTGGATATCTTCTTCGTGCTGAGCGGTTTCATCATCCTGACGGCGCATTGCCGGGACATCGATCAGCCAGATCGCCTGCCACGCTATCTCTATCGCCGCTGGGCGCGGCTCTATCCGATCTATTGGGTCTATCTGGCCGGGGTGATCGGACTGATGCTGCTGGGTGTCGGAGATCAGGGGCGTATGGCGCTGGGCAATCTGGCCAGCAGCTTGCTGCTGATCAAATTCGTGCCCGAAGCGCCACCCCTGTCGGTGGCCTGGTCATTGTTTCATGAAGTGATGTTCTATGCCTTCTTTGCCCTGCTGATCGTCAACCGGCGATTGGGTATTGCGGCCTTCGTCTTGTGGTACGCGGCGGTGGCGGCAGGCTATGTGCTGGGCTGGTCGACCACCTTCGAACAGCATCAGGGTTTCGTTGGGGTCTTCACCAGCCTGTTCAACCTCAACTTCGTGCTGGGGATGGGCGCCTGGTACTTGCTGCAAAAGCGTACGGGCCTGCCGGGGTGGGGGTATCTGCTGACTTCATTGCCGCTGTTCGTACTCGGCATCTGGGAGATTTCCGCTGTGCAGGGGCAGGACGAATGGCGTCTCGCCTTTGCCCTGGGCAGTGCCCTGCTGCTGCTTGGGGTTGTCGCGCTGGAACGCGAAGGGCGGATCGCTGTCCCTGATGCGCTGATGAAAATGGGCGATGCTTCTTACAGCATCTATCTGCTGCACACGCCGATCCTGTCCGCCGCGATCAAGATCGTGATGCTGGCCGGGCTGCAGCGGGTGCTGCCGGCCGGGGTGATTTTCGTCATTCTGGCGCTGGTGTCGCTGGTGGGCAGCTATATCGGCTATCTTTTGCTGGAACGGCCGCTGCTCGGGCTGCTGCGCAATCACGCACCCGCGCGCGCCCGGTAACGATTGGTCAGATCGAAAATCGCTCATCCTTCGGGTCTGCTGTCGGCCGGCGTGGACCGTGGCCGCCTGACAGCAGCCGTCGTGCGGGCTCTTCGAACAGGCACAGCGACAGATAGGATATCGCGATCGTCACCGGTAAGGCGGCCAGCGTCCACAGCGTTAGCTCCGCACCCTCAAGCCCCAATATCCGCCGCCCCACGATGTTGATGAACAGCGATTGGGCAATGGGATGGAGCATGTAGATCGAATAGGTCAGCCGCCCGGCGGGGGCGATACGCGCGATCATGGGGCCGGCCTTGCGCTGCAGATCAGCCGCGATACCGCAGGCGGTGATGGCATAGGCGATCAGCACCAGCACCGATTTGGGCGCGCCCAGGCCAACGCCGATGATCAGGGCAGCCAGCGCCGCACCCAGCCAGGCCTGCGGCGCGGGAAGCTGCGCCATGCGGGCACGGTTCTGGAACAGCAATATGCCGATGCAGAAGCCCGGAAACGCGCGCAAGACGCCCAGATTGTGCGTACGCTCCACCCAGAATGGCGGCGCCAGGGCCCCCAGTTCCAGCGCCAGGATCAGCGCGGCGACGGCAATCAGGGCGATGCGGGGGAAGCGTGCCCCGGCCAGAAACAGCAGCGGATAGGCGAAATACATCGTCATTTCCGCGCTGATCGACCAGCTGACCGTGTTGAACGAAGGGCCGCCGCACAGGCCCCAACCCTGTAGCAGCACGGCATTGGTCAACAGGCAGCTGAAATTGTATTTGGTTGGCGCGGCATCACCGCCCTGGCTCTGCAGCACCAGCCCGACCAGCACGAAGAAGCCCAGCGTTGCCCAGTGCAGCGGCATCAGCCGGGCCACACGCTTGCGTAGGAAAGTGCCATAGGCGGCCAGGCTGGACAGTCTGTCGCCATAAACCCAGCTGATGACGAAGCCCGAAATGGCGAAGAACAGATCCACGCTGACCGCCAGCCCGTCCAGCCGGGAGAAGGCGGTCTGCGCCCCCGGCCAGGCGGCCAGCAGATTGGTGCGAAAATGCACGACCACAATGGCCAGCGCTGCGCCGAAGCGCAAGGCATCGAGATGCAGCAGATCCGGCGATTCCGCCGTCAGCCGGATAAGCCTGGGTGGGCGGATCCCGGCCATCGGGTTCAGCGCAGCTGAGCGGTGGCGGGCACGGGCCGGCTATGCTTCTGCGGGCCGGCATAGCCGCGCCGATATACCAGCGTGGCAACGAACATGTAGATCGCGATAGTCGGGGGGAAGATGAATGCCGCGTCGGATGCGGCCATCATCAGATAGGAACACAGGCCGATCATCGCGCTGCGGCGCAGGCGGGACAGTTGGCTGATATTCGCTATGCCGAAGATGATGGGGAAAGCGAAAGCAAACAGTGCCAGAATAGTCCCCAGAATACCGAAGCTCTGCAGCAGGCCGGCATAGAGCACCTCGCTGATCCGGACTGTGCTTGACCCCAGGGCGGAGAGCTCCAGCTCATCCCAATAGATCATGCGCCCGCCCAGATCGGTTTCCACCACGCGTTCAGCGGTCCAGCCCATCAGTGGCAGCAGCGCCACCCCCATCAGCGCCATGGCTGCGGTGACATACCAGATCACCGGGCGGTCCACCCGCAGCAGGCCCAACATGGCCATCAATATGCCGATGAAGATCATTCCGAACCAGACGGTCCGGCTCAGCGTCAGCAGCATCGCCAGGCAGAAGGCGGCAATGAAGATCCGCGAGCGTTCAAAATAGAAATAGATCGGCGCCAGCATGCCCATGCACACGCCATAGAGATTGCCGTTGTTGTAGGTGGAAACCAGCTTCATCAATATGCCGCGCCGGTTGTTCTTGCTGTAGATTTCCCCCGCATCCAGCGGGTTGACGGTCAGGAACTGAACCTCGATCAGCGTTCTGGTAAAGGCAAAGATCACGAAGTTCATCAGCCCCCACAAGACCGCAAAGCGGATGCACCACACGATCGGTCGGCCAAGCTGATCTTCGGTCAGCAATTCCATATAGGGCGCGTAGACGATGAACATCACCGCCGGCATGGCCACCAGCACGACGGTGTAGATCATCAGCGCGGATGTGGAGCCGCCATACATGATCTTCAGCAGGGCCAGCGAGGCGATGGGAACATAGCCGAGGATGAAGTTCAGCATGGCCGGGGGGGAAGCAAGCCGGCTGAGCAGCACGCCGAGCAAGCCGACCGGTGCAGTCACCGCGATCAGCAGATAGCCGAAAGTGATCGGCGTGACGCCCACCGCGATCCCGCCCTTGGGTAGCGCGATATTGAACACCAGCAACAGCACGAAGAAAATGTAGAACAGCGGCAAAGGTGCGGCCTTGGCGCTGTTGTGCGCGACGCCGATTTTCTGCCTGATAGTCTGGTACATTGTTCCCCCGGCGTCAGATACGGTCGCGCGGCTCTCTTGCCATAGTGGCAGGGCGCGTCAACTCCGGCGGTACCTCGCCTTGCACTCAGGGGGATCGGGGTGGCGCTGATGTTCCAGTGATTTGCCGCAAAGCAGCAGGCGTCGGTGTGCTGCCGCTCAGCTGTCGATCTTGGCCAGGCGACGCCCGGTGACGAAGGTCTGCGTGGCAAACAGCACGATCAGTACCGCCCCGGCCGCGCCGACGAAAATGTCGAAGCCCGAAATCTTGCCGAAAATTCCGGGATCATCCCCCAGCACCATCATCATCACCGTCAGCCCGATCAGCATCACGCGCAGTTCGGTGGGCCCGCCAGCCATGTAGGACAGCTTGAACTCGCCGAGCACACGGGCGGACAGGAAGGTGTGGATCGCCAGCAACAGATATCCGGCCAGCGCCACCATGGCGTAATCCATCGTCACGAACGGACTGAGCCCCATGCCGGTAAGGATCATCAGCACGGTCAAACCGTCGCAGCTGTGATCGATGAAATAGCCATAGGATGGCCGTTCTATATGGCGGAAACGGGCGATGCTGCCGTCCAGCGAGTCCCCGAACCAGTTCACGAAATAGCCGGCGATCGCCAGCACCAGCCAGAGCGGGCCCAGATTGCTCAGCACATAGCCGGAAAAGGTCATGAAGCTGCCGATCAATCCCAGAATGGTCAGCTTGTCCGGCGTTACCCAACGGGGCAGCCGCGCGCACAACCAGTTCAGCAGCCTGCGCTCATTGCGCGCCAGGAGATTGTCCTGAATGCGGTCCAGGGCGAGGGATTCTTTACTGGTCTTGTCTAACATGCGGGGGGGTGCTTTCGGCAATCAGCAGCCGCCCATAGCACGATTGACATGAATGTAAGGCCTGCCATCTGCAGATTCTGCCGCCGTTTGTAACCGCTATGACGCAAATTCATGCGAAAATCGCCTGACCGTTCCTTTTTGTGCCAGCTTTGCCTGCGCCAATTTCACGATTGCGGTGCATGGCCGGCCCGCCAGGCGCGCGGCGTGATGCCGAACCGCTTGCGGAACAATCGGGTGAAATAGCCGGGGTCCAGAAATCCGCAGCGATAGGCGACATCGGCAATCGCCAATGTACGGGCGCGTGGATCGGCCAGCATGTCGCTCGCCCGGTCGAGCCGGATGGCGTTCATTTCCTGCACGAAGCTGGTGCCGCTGCCGGCCAGCAATGTCTGCAGATAGCGTTTGGAAATCCCGCAATCATCGGCCACCCGCTCAGGCGACAGATCGGGGTCGGCATAGGCGCTTTCGATCCGGCGCAGGATCTGCCGCGCCAGCTGGCCACGATGGCGCGTGCCCGCCGCCTCGTGAAAACCGGTCGCCAGGCCCAGCAAGCCGCCGATCTGTTCGGCGATCAGCGGGCGCGGTAGCGGCGCATTGACCAGATCATCCAGAATGGTTTCCAGCAGCGCCCCCAAGGGTGCACCCCAGCCCGCGCGGGTGCAGATCGGCCGCGCCAGCAATTCGCCCGGATCGGGCAGATGTTTTTCCAGCCACGCCTGCGGCATCATCAGATCGATGCACTCATGCGGGGTTTCCATTTCCATCTGGTAGAATTTGGTGTTGTCGAGCAGCACGAACTGCCCGGGTTCCACCGTAAACCGGCGCCCACCCATCAGCGTCTTCATCGCCCCATGCCGGGCATAGACCAGCTGGATCGACGGGGTCGCTCGGCCCGAGCTCCCCTCCGCCCCGGTATGTGTCACCCGTTGGGCCGGGGCATGCAGATGCAGCAGCCGCAGCTGACCGATCCCGTGGCTGGCCCAGCGCGCGGCAAAGGCATCGGTGTCGAACACCGTTACCTCGATCGGGGCGATCGTGCTGGCTGCCCATTCGCTCCACTGGTTCATCGCATCGCGCCGGGCGAGGCCTGCTGAACTCCAGCTGGTGTCTTCTGTCGGGCGCGGCTGCTCCATGCCCTCAGGCTAGGCCGCAGTGCCGCGCCGGGCAATGGGGCGCGTGTTTGCTGGATTTCAGGATTGCCGCTCCGGCCTCAGCCGCTAGTCTCCGCACAAAATCATAAAAGTCACCCATGGAGAGAGATTGATGCGCCTGATTGCCACGGAAGAAGCCTGGTCCATTCCCGAAGTCGCCGCCGAATTGCAGCAGGTGTCCCGCAGCCCGAGCCAGAGCCTGGACAAGCTGCTGGTCAAGGGCATCTATGATGCGGAGGTCGATACCTCCGGCTATGGCAAGATGAACTTCCTCGAAGGGCTGCTCGACGTGGAAGAACGGCGCCTGCCGCAGATGGACGAACATGGCGTCGACATGCAACTGCTGACGCTGACGGCGCCCGGCGTGCAGATGTTCGACGCCGATACCGCCACCGATCTGGCTGCGCTGTCGAACGATCGCATGGCCGAAATCATCCGCAAGCATCCCACCCGCTTCGTCGGCTTGGGCAGTTTCGCCCCGCACAGCCCGAAACGCGCGGCCAAGGAAGTGGAACGGGTGATGACAGAGCTGAAATTGAACGGCCTGGTCGTCAACAGCCACACCAATGGCGATTATTTCGACGATTACCGCTTCTGGCCGATCCTGGAGGCGGCAGAGGCGCATGATGCCTGCATCTACATTCACCCGCGCTCACCCTCCGACACGCTGAAGGGCCCGCTGCAGGATTACGCCATGGACAGCGCCATGTGGGGCTATGGGGTGGAGGTCGGCACCCATATGCTGCGCATGATGGCCGGCGGCGTGTTCGACCGTTTCCCGAAACTGAAGATCTGCGTCGGGCACATGGGCGAAATGGTGCCGTTCTTCATCTGGCGGATCAACTTCATGAACAGCCGGGCGCAGAAGGTCGGCCGCGCGCCGAAGACGCAGCGGAGCATGGAAGAATATTTCAAGGACAATTTCGTCTTCACCACCAGCGGCGTGGAAGATCATCTCGCGCTGCGTTACGCGATCGACCGGATGGGGGTGGAAAATGTCCTGTGGTCGATCGATTATCCCTATCAGCCGATCAAGGAGGCGGTCGAATTCATCCAGACCGCGCCGCTGAGCGAGGCGGAAATGCACGCTGTCTGCCACGGCAATGCCGAACGCGTGTTCCACATTCCCCCGGCCGAATAGGACGCCATGACCGACGCCCCTCATTCCCCAAGCGGTCCGCTCGCCGGCATCAAGGTCGTGGAACTGGCCCGCATCCTGGCCGGGCCATGGGCGGGGCAGGTGCTGGCCGATCTGGGGGCGGATGTGGTGAAGGTGGAAAGCCCCGGCGGCGATGACACGCGTCGCTGGGGCCCCCCCTTCGTCACCTATGCCGATGGCACGCGCGATGCTGCCTATTTTCACGCCACCAATCGCGGCAAGCGCTCGGTCGTGGCCGATTTCGCCACCGAGGAAGGCCGGGCACTGGTGCTCGATCTGGTGCGCGATGCCGATGTGCTGATCGAGAATTTCAAGCTCGGCGGCCTCGCTCGGTTCGGGCTTGATTACGCCAGCCTCAGCGCGATCAACCCGCGCCTGGTCTATTGCTCGATCACCGGCTTCGGCCAGACCGGTCCCTATGCCCATCGCGCCGGCTATGATTTCATCATCCAGGCGATGGGCGGCATCATGGAACTGACCGGCGATCCCGATGGCGCGCCGCAGAAAATCGGCGTGGCCTATGCCGATATTCTGACCGGGCTCTATGCAGTGATCGGCATCCAGGCCGCGCTGCGCCAGCGGGAGGCGACCGGGCACGGACAGCATGTCGATATGGCCCTGCTGGATGTAATGGTCGGCACGCTGGCCAATCAGGCGATGAACGCGCTGGTATCCGGCGAAACGCCACGCCGGCTGGGCAATGCCCACCCCAATATCGTCCCTTACGAAGCGTTTCCCGTGCGACCGGGTACGGAGGGGGAACGCTGGATCGTCATCGCAGTCGGCAATGATGCGCAGTTCGAACGGCTGACCTTGCTGCTGGATCTGGACCCGCGCGAAGAATGGCGCACCAACGCCGGGCGCGTCGCCGACCGATCGGCGCTTTCTGCAGAAGTGGCGCGGATCACCGCGATGTGGACGCGCGACGATCTGCTCGCCGCGCTGGAGGCGGCGGGAATTCCCGCCGGCCCGATCAACGATGTCGCCGCCGCCCTGACCGATCCGCAGGTGGCGGCGCGTGGCATGGTGCTGGCCATGCAGGCCGATGACGGCACGCCGATCCCCGGCCTGCGCACCCCGATCCGCTTCGCCGGAGAGGATCTCACGCCCTCGCAGCCTTCGCCACGGGTAGGGAAGGGCTAGCTACCAGCTATGCCCCTGGTCGCAAAAATGCGGTCCGTCATGCGGCCCGGTCACGATGCAGCAGTGATAGAAATTGCCATAGGGGCAGGGCTGATCGCAGCCATTGGCCGCCGTGATGGCACTGCTGCCCTGATCCGCAGACGCAACGAAATGGTGGGTGCAATGGCTCATGATCTGTTCCTGCCAGGCGTTTTTCGCCCCTCTGCAGTATGTATCGCGGCGGCAGCGGATAACGGATCACGGCTGTGCGCGGGGGCAACCATCTCTAGTCCCAATGCTCTATGCCATCGCCCGCGATCGTGACCCAGCCATGCTTGCGCTCTTCATACACGGAGAATTGCGGCGGCGGAAAATGCGGATCGGCAAAGGCGCCCAGCGGGATCGCGATCAGCCCGGGCATGGTCGCATTGGCATAGGCGATCGTGCCAGCGCACAGCGCACAGAAATGGAACGACGCATGCGCGCCACTGTCGCCCTGATGCCTATAGATCTGCGCCTCCCCGATCAGTTCCACGCAGTCGGCGGGAAAACGGGCCTGCGCTGAAAAGGCGCTGCCGCTGCGGCGCTGGCAATCCAGGCAATGGCACACCGATATCCGCACCGGTTCCCCATTGCAGATGGCGCGCAACGCCCCGCAGCGGCAGGTGGCAGTGCGCTGCATGGATCAGGGCTGCAGCTTCAACGCCCGCCGGGCATCTTCGATCAGCCACGCCGGCGCGCTGGTCTGCGGGTGGTCGGGCAGGCAGATGATCGGGATCGGCCCGCCTTCTGCCAGTTCCACCCATTTGCCCAGCGCGATCGTGGCAGCACGGCGATACTCGTGCCCGTCGGGCCCGCGATAGGTGAAGGCGATCCTTTGCGCTCCGCCCTGGCGCATCTTGCGCACCACTGTGCCCGTCACCGGCACGCCATGTCGCGCCAGCCGGCCGAACTGCCGCCCGCGCCAGACCAGCGCCGCGATGATGGCGATGATGATCAGCAAGGCGGGCAGGATCATTCCCATGACGGCGGATGACATCGCATCCCCATGATCAAGTCAAGTCAGGGCGATACCACTCTCGCCACAGCCCAAAAACCGGCATTCGCGACCGGGCGAAACCCGCGCGGGACGGGCTGCCGGGCCGGGCATAGGCGCTGGCCCCGCTGACAGGATATATCTGGCTGCACTGATGCCACTGCATGGGGTGATATGATGCGGCTACCGCTGATCCTGATGGCCCTCCCGTTCTGGATCCAGCCTGCCGCTGCGCAGGACTGGAACAATCTCGCCACTTCGGAAGCGATGAACCAGGTCCACGCGACCATGCGCCAGCACATGATCGTCAATCCGGCCGAAGAGAATGACGATCCGCAGCCGCGCCGCCCTGCCGCCCGAACCGGGATCGATCCCGGTTACACCGTCGATCCCACCATCCGGCGCAAGGTGCAGCAGGCTCTGATCGACTCATTTGCCCGTGAGAGTGAGGATGCGGGGGAGGAGCTTGCGCAGGTTTTCGCCCGGCATGATCTGATCGCCATGATGGATCGGGCGGTCGCTGCCATGGGGCTGCGATCGGGCGATGTTATCGATGCGGTCACCATTTACCGGCTGGCCATGTGGGGCGCAGCCAAGGGGATCACCACGCCACAGCCGCAGCTTTCGGTCACCGGGCTGCGCGCGCAGACGGCGGCCGGTTTCGATCTCGCCGGCGCGGGGCTCGATAACCCGGCCAAGCGCCAGCAATTTGCCGAAACCCTGCTGTATCAGGCGGTGCTGATGGATCTGGTATCCGAACGGGCACACAAGTCGGCCGACCAGGCGGCCATTCAAGGCCTGCAGGGCACGGCCCGGCGCGCGCTGCTTGCCTCCGGCATCGATCCCGATCGCATGGAACTGACGGGGCAGGGCTTTGTCACCAAACGATAGGGATCACGATGGGGATAACGGCGCCAGCATCATCATCGAAGGGGCGCATATCCGTGACATTGCATCCTTCTATGTAGAAATAAACCGGGTCTTCATGGCCGGTGAAGATTGGCAATTGGGCCACAGCCTCGATGCGCTGGATGATATGCTTTATGGCGGTTACGGAGCGCTGCAGGGTGATGCCCCGGTGGTGCTGATCTGGCGGCAGATGCAGCGCAACCGGCAGGATCTGGGCCGCGATGCCACGCGCGGCTGGTATCAGGCGAAGCTCGACCAGCCCGAAGGCTTCAATGTTCAGCGCATCCGCGCCGATCTGGATGCGCTGGAACGGGGGGAAGGGCCGACCTTCTTCGACATCGTCCAGCAGATCATTGCCGATCACCCCAACATCACGCTGCAACCGGAATAGCGGCTCCGGCAGCACGCCGGCTTGGCTTGCCTGATGCCCCGCGACCATGCGATGCCGTTCCCGAAAACAAGATGGAGAGCAGGGTGAGCGATTGGGAATACCGGCCCCTGGGGGGCAGCGCGCTGAAGGTTTCGCCGCTGTGCCTGGGGGCGATGATGTTCGGCGGCGCCACCGATGCGGCCACTTCGGACCGGATCATCGGCAAGGCGTTCGACCGGGGCATCAACATCATCGACACGGCGGATGCTTATAACGGCGGCGCGTCGGAAGAAGTCGTCGGGCGCGCCATTGCGGCAAACCGCGATTACTGGCTGGTGGCGACCAAGTTCGGCTATGGTTCGGGGATCGGCCCCAATCAGCGCGGCCAGTCGCGCAAATGGGTGATCCAGGCGGCAGAGGCCAGCCTGAAACGGCTCGGCAGCGATTACATCGACATCCTCTATTTCCATCAGGCGGCACCGGGCCAGACGCTGGAAGAACCACTGCGCGCGGTCTCCGATCTGATCCGCCAGGGCAAGATCCGCTATTACGGCGTGTCCAATTTCTCCGGCTGGCGGATCGCGGAAATCTGCCGCCTGGCCGATCAGCTGGGTATGGAGCGCCCGGTGGTCAGCCAGCCGCTTTACAATATCGTCGATCGCAAGGCGGAGGTGGAACAGCTGCCCGCAGCCGGCCATTACGGCCTGGGCGTGGTCAGCTACAGCCCGATCGCGCGTGGCGTGCTGTCCGGAAAATACGCCGCCGGCGCCGCCGCACCCGAAGGATCGCGCGCCGCACGTGGCGATGTCCGGCTGCAACAGACCGAATGGCGCCCGGAATCGCTCGCCGTAGCCCAGGCTATCGGAGAACGGGCTGCAGCACGCGGCCTCACCAGCGCAGAGTTCGCCACCGCCTGGGTGCTGCGCAACCGCCTGATCAGCGCCGCCATCGCCGGCCCGCGCACCGAACAGCAATGGGATGCCTATCTGACCGCCATGGATGTGCGGCTGGATGCGGAAGACGAAGCCTTTGTCGACGATCTGGTCCGCCCGGGCCATGCCTCCCAGCATGGCTACACCGACCCGGCCTATCCCGTGGAAGGGCGGCAGGAAGTGTGGTGATGCCGAACTCTGTTTTCTCGCTTCAAACCTTCACCAAACCCGCTCATGCTGAGCTTGTCGAAGCATAGGCACGCCGGTTGGGCCTGTCTCAGGTGTTTTGCCTGCCCTTCGACAGGCTCAAGGCGAGCGTAGTTTGTGAATGAACCAGCTTGATTAATCCGGTTGTGGAACAACCCCAGCCTATTCGCACAGCCCCGCCGCACGTGCGGCAATTCCGCCCAGGCCCCGGCAGCGTGGCTTGCGGGGCTGTTCGGGCTGCGGCTGGGCGGCCTGGCCGCCTTCGGCCTGATCTTCCCCGCCGAAACCGCCCATCATCGCCTCCATGCCGGGCATGAACATGGTGTGCGAACGGTACCGCACGCGGGCGATCCATTCCGGGTTCCAGGGCGTGCGGGCATTGTCCGGGCGGGGCGGATAGGCGAAATTCACTTCCGGGCCATAGGCATAGAGATTGGCCATCATCATTTCCCCGCCGTTCTTGACCTCGGCCGGGATCGTGCATTCGGTCTGCGTCGGGGCCATCACCGTGCGCGCTTCGATCAGGCGGCGCACGCCGGCCGGGGCAATCCAGTCGGCCATCGGGCCGCCGAATTGCTGGGTGGCCGATGATGTCCACCACACCACGTCACGCGGCTGATCGCCGCCGCCATCGGGCATGGCCATCACCCAGGCGTAATATCCGGTTGCTTCGGCCAGCGCATTCCAGCTCAGCGCCACGGCGCCGCTCGGCAGATCGCGCGATGTCGTCTGCAGCGCGCCCATGAAATCCTGCTTCAGGTCAAACTTGATTTCCGGCGCATAATTGCCGGCAATGCGATGCTGGCCCAGCAGCGATGCGTTGGAGGGCAGGCTCTTGCCGTCATGCCCGTTGTTCCACCAGCCATAGGTGGTGGAATTGCCCTGCCGGATGGACCAGTCATCGGGCAGGTTGAGCGATGGAGCGAACAGGCCCTGTGGCATCTGCCCGCGCGCCAGCTTGGAAAAATCGATCACCACCGGCTGGCCCGGTCCGGCCCTTTCGCCGCAGCCCCAATACAGCAGCAGGCGCCCGCTCGGCGTCTGCATCTGGTTCGGCAATTCTTCGGCCGGTTCTTCGCGCCCGACCGGGCCGGGGGTGTTGAGCGGCACGGACAGGCCGAGACCGGCGGCCTGCGGCATGAAATGGTCGGCCTTGGGCGGGCCATCGGCCGGGCGGGATGATCCGATCCGCAGCGTCAGTTCATGGGCAGGGCCACGCCCCCCGCCGCCCATCATCACCATCGCGGCGCCCAATCCGCCGCCACCCGATCCACTGGCTGCAGATCCCATGGCGGCCATGCCGGACAGGGTGCCCGCATCCACGGTGTAGCGGACCGGTGGGGGCGGTGCATTCTGGGTCAGGGCCGGGCTGGCGGCGACCACTGCGCCGCCCCCTGCTGCCAGAAGTGCGACGAGTGTGCGTTTGCGCAGTCCGATCATTTGAGCCCCCCGGCAAGATGGGCGGACAATACGCCGATTCGACAAAAGAGTCGATCAGCTTTGCTGTACAGTCTTGGTAATCGCTCAATAAGTACTGTCGGGATTACTTTCGCTCGACTCAATCCAGGATGATGTAGACCCGGTTGCCGATGAACAGCATGTTTTGCGCCGGTTGCGCCGGGTCCCCGCGCGACCCGAAGGCGAAGAACTGCCGCTTGGTGGTGCCATCGGGCTCGGTCAGGGTGATGGTGTGGCGGTCGATCGTGTAGCGGCCGACGCCGGCGGGCCGGTTGCGGCTGGCGACGGAGGTGCCCACGCCGCTCATGCTGCCCGATCCGATCGCGCCGAAGGATGATGCGCGGGTGTAGCGGCCATCGGCGGCGAAGGTCAGATCGCTTTGCGAACTGATCGTCATTTCCCCGCCCATCGCCGAATTGCCGCCGCCCGAAACGCGGGTGTATTTCGCCGCCAGCTTGCCGCCGCTCGCCTCCCCGGGGAAGGACTGGAAGAAATTGCCGTTCTGCAATTCGGCGTCGGATGCCCGGCCCTGGCTGTTGGTGAAATTGTAGGTGCGGCCGGTCTTGCTCCAGCGGCCCCAATTGCGCGGCTTGGCCCGGCGGCTGGCGGCCAGATCGACATCTTCCAGCGCGTCGCCCTCGATCTCGTAATAGCTGCCGTCCTTGAACAGGATCACCGGCTCGTAATCGGTGATCACGATCCCGCCGACGCCGAAGGTGGTGAAGGCGCGGAAGAACACGCCATCGACCTGGTTCCAATTGGCGGCATGGGCCCCGGCTGCGGGCGCAGCGGCAGGGCGCGGCGGCGGCGCAGCCGTGCCTGCCGCCGGATTGCCGGCAGTCGGCGTGCTTGCAGCCGGAGTATTGGCTCGGGCCCCGCCATTGGGCGTGAAACCAGCCGGGCTCAGCGTTACCTGGCGCAGATCGGTGTTGAGCAACTGATTGGCTTCAGCATGGATCGTGTCGCTCATCTGCCGGGGCATGGTGCCGCCGGCCTTGCTCGCCGCGCCCATGCGCGCCTCGATCAGGATCGCCTGCAGCATCATGGTATCGGCGACATCCTGCTTTTCCGCATCGCTCATCTGCGCCAGCGCCGGATTGCTGCGGACGATGCCGGCGATCTGGTTGCGCGCGCCTGTCATGATCGCGCGATCGGTCTTGCGCCCGACGATGCCCTGCGATGCCTCCCAGGCGGCGACCCAATAGGCGGTGGTCATATCGGCCATGTCCTGATGATCGAGCCCCAGTTCCCGCAGGCTCGGCGCAATCATGGCGATGATATCCTGCGCGAACAGCCGTTCGACATCGGCGGCGGCTTCGGGCGCGGTGCTGCGCATGGCGGCCACGATCTGGGCCTGTTTCTGCCGCAGCAAGGCGGGGTCACGGGTGAAGCGGGTGGTGGCATCGGCCTGCTGCGCGATCGGGGCGCTGGCCGGGATGATCGTGGCCAGCGATGTGCCGGCCAGGGCTGTCAGGATTGCCAAGGCCAGTTTCGGCTGTCTGCCCGTGAATCGCCCGCTGGATCGCATGCATTCTGCTCCTCAAAACCGCTGTCGAGGGCAGGATTTCCGGATCGGCGTGTAGCGTATATGACGCTTGCGACAGGCCGTGCAGGCCAAGCGGCAGCGTGCAGCCCGAAATCCGCCGGCCACGCGGGAAACGCGGCCGGCGGCGGTATTCAGTCAGCGATCAATGCGCGTGCGGCTGGGCTGCAGCGCCCGACTGGGGCGCAGCCGGCGGCGCGGTATCGGCCGGGTTGGAACCCTTGTGCTTGTCCGTCTGCGCCAGCGGCTGACCATTGGCCACGCCAAAGCCGACCGGTTCGCCGGCAAATTCCTGGAAGGCCACGTTCACATTCATATGCGCGCGCGCCAGCGGGGTGTTGCCATATTCCAGGCCCGGCTTGATCTTGGTGTCCAGCAGCACGGCGAAATCGGGATTGCGCTGCAATTCGGCCACGGCGGTGCCGGGGGCATCGCCGCGATCATAGGCGGCGCGGGCATTGGTCACGAGCGCGCGGTTGAACTTGGCCATGCGCTGCAGCCCGGCCCAATCGTTCACATGGCCATGGCCTTCGACCACGATGTCGACATCCTTGACCGTGGCGACCAGCTGTTCGACCACATCGGCGATTTCCATCGCGCCACCGGCGGGCAGGAACGGCGCCATGTTCCAAGCCATCACATCGCCCATGAACAGCAGCCTGGCCGACGGCACCACCACGAATGTGTCGCCGGCGGTGTGCGAACGGCCGAAGCTGTAGAGTTCGATCCGGTCCGCGCCTTCGCCGATCGTCATGCGCCCGGTGTAGGTTTCATTGGGCACGACCGCCGGGTTGTGCTGCGGATTGGCGGTGATTTCCGTCTTCGTCGCCTCGCTCGAAATCACGCGCACATTGGGGAACTGCGCGCGGATGAAATCCGTGCTGCCGATGTGATCGGGATGGCTGTGGGTGTTGATGATGGTGGTGATCGGCTTGTCGGTGATCTTGCGCACTTCATCCAGAATGGCCTGGCCATTGTCCGGCATCTTGGTGTCGACCAGCACGACGCCGGCATCCTGCACGATCACCAGCGTGTTCCCGCCACCGCCGAAGATCTTGTAGACATTGCCGGTGATGTGTTCGGCCGGGGTCGGCGGCGGCAGCGGCGATCCGCGCGGCGCGGCGGCGGCCGGGCGCGCCGGGGCACCGGCGGTGGGGGCCGGCTGCGCCACGCAGGCGGTGGAAAGGCTGCCGGATACCAGCAACGCGATGATCAGATGTTTCTTCACTCAGTCTCTCCCCGGGGACGTCCCCAAACACTTTGCCGCGATTGGTAGCGAAGCCGGCGGGCGTGAACAAATGGATTCGGTCCGAAATTTCATCGCCCGCCGTGCCGGTCGGGCAGCGGCGCGGAAACCGGCTGATCCGTTTGAGAAATATGTTGTTGTCAGATGCAAAAATGGCCGGCAGCGCGTCAGCGCCACCGGCCATTTTGGCAGACTGATCCCTTGCGGGACCAGCCAGCTCTTACTTGGTCAGCGCGCGCTGGAACGCTTCACGTTCCTGCAGGCGGGCGCGGTATGCCTTGACATTGTCCGACAGCTCATCGTCCAGGCCCAGCGGGGCGAAGGCGAGCAGTGCGGTGCCGACCGAGATGTCGGCAATGGTGAAGGCATCACCCATGATGTAATCGCGGCCATCGGCCAGGCGATCTTCCAGCAGCTTGAGACGGCGGATCAGCTGGGTGCGCGCATCATTGGCGGTCCAGTTGTTCTGGTCTTCGCCGCCCATCACCATGGTGCGGAACAGCGCGCTGACGGCAGACTGCAGCGATGCTTCGCCATAATGCAGGAACTGCAGATGCGCGGCATAATCGGCCGGGCTCGGCACCGGGCCAATTGTGAAGCTGGGCGCACCTTCGGCCAGGCCGAACAGGCGGCGGCCGGTGATGTACTGCAGGATCGCCAGCGATTCATTCAGTGTCACGCCGTCATCGTCGATCGCCGGATAGGTGCCGATCGGGTTCACATCCAGATATTCGGCCGGGGCCGGGATGGAACTGACTTCGATGTTGTAGGGATCGCCGATCTCTTCCAGCAGCCAGATGACGCGCAGCGAACGGGAACGGGGGGCGTGATAGACGGTGATCATTAAATACGGCCTTTCAGGGGGTTGGTGTGGTTCAATTACCGGAACAATGTTCAGCTTTCGGGACGGTTGGCCAGCAGATCATCCACCACGCCCGGATCTGCAAGCGTTGATGTATCGCCCAGATTGCCGGTGTCGTTTTCGGCGATCTTGCGCAGGATCCGGCGCATGATCTTGCCGCTGCGGGTCTTGGGCAGGGCGGGGGCGAATTGCACCACATCGGGCGTGGCGATCGGGCCGATTTCCTTGCGCACCCACTGGATCAGCTCGCGGCGCAGATCGTCGCTGTCTTCGGTTCCGGCAATGGTGGTGACATAGGCGTAAATGCCCTGGCCCTTGATGTCATGCGGCATGCCCACCACGGCGGCTTCGGCCACCAGATCATGCAGCACCAACGCGCTTTCGATCTCGGCCGTGCCCATGCGGTGGCCGGACACATTGATCACATCGTCGATCCGCCCGGTGATCCAGTAATATCCATCCTCGTCCCGGCGGCAGCCGTCGCCGGTGAAGTAATATCCGGGGAAGGTGCTGAAATATGTCTGGAAGAAGCGTTCATCATCGCCATAGACGGTGCGCATCTGGCCCGGCCAGCTGTCGGTGATCACCAGCGCGCCTTCGGCCGCGCCTTCGATCAGCTGGCCCTCACCATCCACCAGCGCGGGCTGCACGCCGAACATCGGGGTGCTGGCGCTGCCGGGTTTCAGCGCCGTGGCGCCGGGCAGGGGGGTGATCATGTGGCCGCCGGTTTCCGTCTGCCACCATGTGTCCACGATCGGGCAGCGCCCGCCGCCGACCACATTGTAATACCATTCCCAGGCTTCGGGATTGATCGGTTCGCCCACGCTGCCCAGCAGGCGCAGCGTGCTGCGATCGGTGCGAGTCACCCAATCATCGCCTTCGCGCATCAGAGCGCGCAGGGCGGTGGGGGCGGCATAGAAAATCTCCACGCCATATTTGTCCACCACCTGCCAGAACCGGCTGTGGTCGGGGAAATTGGGCACGCCTTCGAACATCAGCGTGGTCGCGCCATTGGCCAGCGGGCCATAGACGACATAGCTGTGGCCGGTGACCCAGCCGATATCCGCCGCGCACCAGTAGATCTGGCCCGGGCGATAATCGAAAGTGTATTCATGGGTCATCGAAACCCACACGCCATAGCCGCCGGTCGTGTGCAGCACGCCCTTGGGCTTGCCGGTCGATCCGCTGGTATAGAGGATGAACAGCGGGTCTTCGGCGTTCATTTCCTCGGGTGGGCAATCGCCGGGCTGGCCGGCCACCGCATCGGCCCAATCGATATCGCGCCCTGCCACCATCGGCACGTCGGCGCCGGTATGGCGCAGCACGATCACGCTTTTGACATTGGGGGCGTGGTGTTCCAGCGCCGCATCGACATTGGCCTTGAGCGGGATGGTCTTGCCCCCGCGCCGGCCTTCATCGGCGGTGATCACCACATCGCTGGCGCAATCGTCGATCCGGCCACCCAGCGCCTCCGGGCTGAAGCCGGCAAAGACGATCGAATGCACGGCGCCGATCCGCGCGCAGGCGAGCATGGCCACCGCCGCTTCGGGCACCATCGGCAGATAGATGGTCACCCGGTCCCCGCGCTTGACCCCTTGCGCCTTCAGCGCATTGGCCAGCCGGCAGGTCTGGGCATAGAGTTCGCGATAGGTGATGCGCCGGCCGGGCGTGGCCGGATCATCGGCTTCCCACAGGATCGCCACCCGCTCGCCATGGTCGGCCAGATGCCGGTCCAGGCAATTGGCGGCCAGGTTCAGCGTGCCATCCTCGAACCAGCGGATGCGGAAATCATCGACGTTGAAACTGGTGTCCTTCACCCGGGTGAAGGGTTTGATCCAGTCCAGCCGCTTGGCCTCTTCGGCCCAGAAGGCATCGGGTTCGGCCAGGGAACGCCGATATTTCTCCGCATAGGCCTCGGCGCCGATCAGGGCCTTGTCTGCCCATTCCGCCGACACCGGATGGACTGTCACCTCGCTCATCGCCTGCTCCCGTTCTGCTTTTCTTTCCGGCCGTCGCAACGCAGCGGCCTGCTGCCCAAGGGCTAAGCCGCAGGGGGCGCAGCCGCAAGAGGCTTGCGGCGGGAAAGCACGGTCAGATCAGTCGGAACGGTCCATCTGTCTCAATGCCGGGGCAGATCGCGCAGCAGACGGGTGCTGCTCAGCGCCAGATCGCTTCCAGCGCGGGCAGCAGATGCTCGCGATGTTCGGCAGGAATGCGCAGAAACAGTTCTTCTTCAAAGCTTTCGATCGTCTGGCGCGCCTGGGCGAGTCGATCCTGGCCCGCTTCGGTCAGCGCCAGCCCCTGCGATTTTCCGTCGATCGGCGCGCGTTCGATCAGCCCGGCATCTTCCAGCCGCTTGAGCAGCGGCACCATATTGGCGCGCTGGATGGCCAGATGGCGGCCCAGGGCGCTGGCGGTGGCGCTGGGGTTGGCACCGATCAGCATCAGCACCGATGCATCCGACTGGCGCAGACCGATGGCGGCGAGGCGGTTGGCCAGCTCTGACGAACTGGCATGCGCGGCGCGGCGCAGCGAATAGCCGGGGAAGGCGGTAAGCGGATCATTCATGCCGCCCCCCTAGCGATTGTAGTTGATCATAACAATCCCCGGCGATAAAGGCCCGCTCGCGTTCGGAGCATTCCGAAACGAGTCGAGTTCAAGCAGGAGAGAAAGCATGACCGGTCCCTCACAGCCCGATCCCCGTCCCGAAGAAGAAACCGTCCGCTATGACATCATCGATGGCGTGGCGTGGGTCTATTTCAACCGCCCTGACAAGCGGAACTGCATGAGCCCCAAGCTCAACCGCCAGATGCTCCGCACGCTCGAAGCGCTTGAATTCCGTGACGATGTGCAGGTGCTGGTGCTTTCGGGCGAAGGCACGGCCTGGTCGGCCGGCATGGATCTGCTCGAATATTTCCGCTTCAGCGAACAGGAAGGCCTGCACGCCACCCGCCGTTCGCAGCGTGAAGCCTACAGCTGGTGGGAACGCCTGCGCTGGTACGAAAAGCCCACCGTGGCCATGATCAACGGCTGGTGCTTCGGCGGCGCCTATGGCCCGCTGTTCGGTTGCGATCTGGCCTTCTGCGCCGACGAAGCGCAGTTCGGCCTGTCCGAAATCAACTGGGCGATCCTGCCCGGCGGCGGCGCATCGAAGGTTGCTGCAGAACTGCTCGGCTTCCGCGATGCCATGTACCACGCCATGATGGGCGAAAACCTGACCGGTCCGGAAGCGGCCGCCAAGGGCATGGTCAATGAATCGCTGCCGGCTGACAAGCTGAAGGCACGCGTGCAGGAAGTGGCCGACGTTCTGAAGAAGAAGGACAGCCAGGCTCTGCGCGCCACCAAGTGGGCCGTTCGCCGCGTGCGCGAAATGACCTATGACAATGCCGAAGATTACCTGATCCGCGCACAGGAAGCGCTGAACGATTTCGGCGGTTGGGAAACCCGCAAGGAAGCGACCAGCCAGTTCCTGGATCAGAAGACCTTCAAGCCGGGCCTCGGCGCGTTCGACAAGTCGACGCTGCAGAAGGACTGATGCGGATCATCTGATCCCATCACCACATGTGGGGCCCGCTGACCGGCGGGCCCCATCATTTGTCCCGTATTATTGATCTGGTGCGCAGAGCCCTTGGCGCGCGCCATTGCTCGACACCCCCGGGCCGTTTTGGCAGAGGGATCGACAAGGATTTCCGGCCGGCAAGCCCGGCACGCAATTCATTTGGGAGAGTGACGGATATGAGTGAGCGGCGTTTCACCAACCAGCAGATCGACCGGCTGCTGCGGCCCAAATCGGTGGCCGTGATCGGCGCCTCGGATCGCAAGGGCGCGCTCGGCGCCACCCTGCTCAACAATCTCGTCCAGTATGATTTCGCCGGTGACATCTATCCGGTGAATCCCAAGCGGGACGAACTGCTTGGGCTGAAGGTTTACAAGGGCGTCGACGAACTGCCCGAAGGCATCGATTGCGCGGTCCTCGCGATTCCGCGCCCCTTCGTGCTCGATACCGTCCGCCAGCTGGCCGCGCGCAAATGCGGCGCCGTGGTGATCTATTCGGCCGGCTTTTCCGAAGCCGGCGAAGAAGGGCTGAAGGAACAGCTCGAACTGGGTGAAATCGCCCGCGAAACCGGCATGGTCATCGAAGGGCCCAACTGCCTGGGCTGCACCAATTACGTCGAACGCGTTCCGCTCACCTTCGTCGAAACCAACATGCAGAGCCCGCCCAAGGGCACCCGTGCGGTCGGCATCGCCAGCCAGTCGGGCGCGCTTGCCGCCGTGCTCGCCACCGCACTGCATCCGCGTGGCTGCTATGTCAGCACCTCGGTTTCCACCGGCAATGAAGCCGCTGCCGGCGTGGAAGATTTCGTCGAATGGCTGGTCGATGACGAAGATACCCACGTCATCACCATGTATGTGGAAAGCCTGCGCCGGCCCAAGGCCTTCATCGCCGCCGCCCGTCGTGCGCGCGAAGCCGGCAAGCCGATCATCATGCTGCATCCGGGCAAGTCCAACAAGGCGCAGGAAAGCGCGGCCACGCACACCGGTGCCATGGCCGGCGATTATCAGCTGATGAAGATCAAGCTGGGCCGCGAAGGCGTGATCTTCGCCGATACGCTGGAAGAACTGGCCGACATCACCGAGATCGCCCTGCGCTGCAAGGCGCTGCCGGGCGCGAACATGGCGGTGCTGGGTGAAAGCGGCGCTCTGCGCGGCCTGGCCTTCGACATTGCCGAGGATATCGGGCTCGACCTGATCGATCTCAATGATGACAACAGCCCGGCGCTGCGCGCGGTGCTGCCCGATTTCGTGCCGGTCTCCAACCCGACCGACATCACCGCGATCGGCCTGTCCGAACCGGAAATCTACACCAAGGTGCTGACCGCGCTGCTGGAAGATGACCGCGTCGGTTCGGTGGTCGCCTCGATCATTCAGTCCGATCCGATCACCTCGGAAATCAAGTTCCCCGCCATCATCAAGGTGCTGGAAAGCGGCAGTTTCGACAAGCCGCTGGTCTTTGCCGGGGTGGACGAAGGTGCGACCGTGCCGGCCGAATATATCGAAGGCCTGCGCAAGGTCGGCATTCCCTGGTTCCCGAGCACCGAACGCGCCTATCGCGCGATCGCCCGCCTGGCCGATCTGGCCAAGCGCGATTTGAGCGATCGTTCGCAGGCGCCGCTGGCCGTGGCCGGCATCGCCGAAGAAAATGGCGTGGTGCCCGAATACAAGGCCAAGGCCCTGCTCAAGCCGCTGGGCATTTCCTTCCCCGACAGCACCTTTGCCCCCACGGCGGACGATGCGGCGGCGGCGGCTGACGCGCTCGGCTATCCGGTGGTGATGAAGGCGCAGGCGGCGGCGCTGGGCCACAAGTCCGATGCCGGCGGCGTGATCCTGAACCTGAAGACGGCGGACGACGTGCGCGAAGCCTTCACCCGCATGTATGCCAATGTCGCGGCCTATGATGCCGCCATCGCGCTCGATGGCGTGCTGGTGGAAAAGATGGGCCGCATGGGCACCGAAATGATCGTCGGCGCCAAATCGGATCCCGAATGGGGCCCGGTGGTGCTGGCCGGTTTCGGCGGCGTGACGGCGGAAATCCTCAAGGATGTGAAGCTCTTCACCCCGGAAATGGATGTGGCTGCGGTCAAGGCCGGACTGCTCGATCTCAAGCAGGCCGCCATCCTGCAGGGCTATCGCGGTGCTCCGGCGCTCGACGTCGATGCGCTGGCGGATCTGATCGTGCAGATCGGCCGCGTGATGGCGGGCAACCCCGCGATCCGGGAAATCGATCTCAACCCGGTGATCATCCACCCCAATGGCGAAGGCGTAGTGGCGCTGGATGCGCTGATGCTGGTCCAGCAGTAAAATCCGCCATCAGGCACAAGATCGAAAGGCCGGGGCGATGCTCCGGCCTTTTTCGTTGCTTCAGCGCTGGTTTGCGCTGGCCTGCCGTACGCCGTAATCGATCCGGATGCGCACCCATTCGCCGACCATGTCCTTGCCCCCCACGCGCGGCGGGCGGACGCGGAACTGCCAGGCGGCCTGCACCACGGCGCGGCTGATCCGCACGCCGGCCGGGGCTTCATCCAGCGCGACGCAATCCTCGACCCGGTAATCGGGCGCGGTGCGGCAGGCGATCAGGCCCCAGCCGGGGCCCGCTGCGGTGGAAAGATAGCCCGCCAGCTCATTGTCATCGGGCCGCCGATACCAGCGCGCCGCATACATCGGCTCCCCATTGGGCGCGGTGCCGACCCGTTCGGAATCGCCGGGCATGCCGCCGCCGGGATTGCTGGGCGGAGCCGGCGGACCCATCACCGGGCCGAGCGGGCGCGACGGGCGGCGTGGTGCAGGCGGGGCAGGGGCCTCGGCAGCGGGCGCGGCCGGCGGGGTCACCGGCGCGGGGGTGCTGTTGGTCGTCGGGATCACCGGAGTGGGCGCCGCCGCGGGCGCATCCGGCTGCACCTGCTCGGGCTGGGGCTGTTCGGGCTGAGCCGCTTCCGGCTGGCTGTCCTGCGCCTGCTCGGGCTCTTCCGCGCTCTGGGGCGTGTCGTCCTCGCTCGGCTGCGAACTGGCGCTGAAGGTGGTGACCGCCGGGCCCTTCTCCTCCTGCCCGCCGCCGAACTGCCCCAGCGTCAGCAACACCGCCAGCAGCAACAGCTCCAGCAGGATCGCGACGACAATCCCCAGCGTGCGACGGCCGAAACGCTCTCGCAACCGCTCGATCAGCGCAGGCTGTTCAAGCTCATCGGTTTCGGAATAGGTGACCGAAGCGGGGGCATTGGGCGGAAACAGGGGCAAGAAACCTCGTCGGCCGGGGTGCAGTGAACATAAAACCGGCAAGGCCTCTCGGTAAAGCCTTCCGTCAATTTCCCGCTTCGATCACGGCTCTAACGTGGCGGTGGCGCAAACCCTTCGCACGATCCACTCAAATCGTAAAATTTTCGCCGCTGCCGGTCCGGCACGCAACCGTGCCAGACCGGCAGCAGGATCGATCAGGCCGCCTGCCGGGCCGCCGGCAGCTTGTCCTTCATTGGTGCGGGGATCGCCGGCAGCACCGTCTGCGGGGCCGCATCGCGCAGCGCCAGCACCGCCATATAGGGCGCGCAGAAGAACCGCAGCGCCAGGAAGCCGAGGCTGGAACAGGCAAGAATGGTCATTTCCAGCCCGATGATCGGCTTCAGCAGATACATGCCGAACGCTGCGGCAGAGGCTGCCAGGCCCAGCATGGTTTCGGGGAAGGCGGAATACAGCGCCCCGGCGAAGCTGTCCGTGCCGCCGAACTTGGGCGTCCGGCGCCAGGCCAGCGGCTTGTTGGAAAGGCCGGCAACACCCGCCACCAGCACCACCCAGGTCAGCGCAGCACGGGCCACTTCGCCCCGGATCATGTCGGCAACGCGCATGATCCCGGCAATGCGATAGCGGTGCCAGGTGCGCACCAGCGTGGTGGCCAGCGCCAGCGGGATCAGGCTCCAGGCGATATCGGGCACATCCACCTTGGCGCCCGCGCCGGTCGCATTGGCGATGGCAATGCTGGCGATACCCGCCAGGCCGATCACCAGCCCCGTCAGTGTGCGGATCGGGGCGATGCAGCGCAGCACTTCCAGCATCTTGGTCCAGCCCGGCATGCGCCGTGCCCAGGGGGCAGGCAGGAACAGGCGCCAGTGGCGGCGCAGCTGCTGCACCGGGCCGGCCGTCCACCGGAAACGCTGCTTCTTGTAATCGTCGAAGGTGTCGGGGATCAGCCCGCGACCGAAGGTTTCACCCAGATAGATGCCCCGGAAACCGGCCGCCCGCATGCGCACCGAAACTTCCGAATCCTCCGTCAGGCACCATTCGGCCCAGCCACCCACTTCGCGCAGCACATTGGCGCGCAGCAGGCACATGGTGCCGATGGTGAAGGCGCCGCCATATTCATGCACGCCCAGCATATCGATCTTGTTGTTGGGCATATATTCGGAATAGCAGGCGGACAGATAGCGGCTGCTTTCGAAATCGCGATAATCATGCGGCGTCTGCAGATAGGCGACGCTCGGGCTGTCGAAGAACGGCACCAGCCGTGACAGGAAATCGGGCTCCGAATAATAATCGGCGTCGATCACCGCCACGATGGCGGTGTCTTCGGCCATGTGGTTGTTGTCGATCAGCCAGTTCAGCGCCCCGGCCTTCGCCCCCGGCAGAGGGGAGACATGGAAGAAGCGGAACACTTCGCGGCCCATCTGGCGGTTCAGCACCTCGGCATGCTGTTCCAGCGGGCGCCACAGCGCTTCGTCCTTGGTGTTGTTGTCCACCACCAGCACTTCGAAATTCTGATATTCCAGCGCCGCCAGCCGGTTCATGGTTTCCTTCACCACTTCGGGCGGTTCGGCATAGCAGGGCAGCTGGATGGAAACCTTGGGCTGGTCCGTGCCCAGCAACTGGCCGGTCGGCGCCGAAAATGGCAGGCGCCAACGGTCATGGGTGAAGATCGCCTCGCGCGCGATACGCTCCATCGCGCCCAGGATCGATACCGCCAGGGTGATGGTCAGGCCGAACAGCGCCAGCGCCTCCACGCCCCAGGGCAAGAACAGCTCGTTGATGAACAGGCAACCCCACAGCCACGCGATCGCGATCCCCAGAAAATCGACCGTCATCCACGCCACGCCCGGCATGCTCAGATGCCGCGCCGACATCCAGATGCAGCCGGCCACCGCCAGGAACAGCAGGAACGGCGGCATCACCGCGCTGAACCCGGTGACCGCCGCCGTGATGGCACCACCCATGGCGGCAACCATCAGCAGGCCAAGCGGCGATGTCGGGCGAATATCATAGGCGGATCTGACCGCGCGTGAAGTCCACAGGGAAATCAGCAACGCCATGATGGCGATAAACAGAACCCAGGGATCAATATCAGTACGAACCGGCAACGAACGGTGCCCTCATGCAATTATACCTACGCCGAATGGAATGCGGCTGGAATATGGCCGTTCCCGCATAGGCGCTGTCTGCCGAATGGTTTGCGGTGAAACGAGCCTGCCGGGCGATACATTCCCGAAAAATGCCCGATGCAGGGTCGACACAAAGTCAAAAAGGCGCTGAAATCAGGCACGCACAGGGCATGCCTGATTTTCAGGCTCAGCTTCATAACGCGCTGATCCCCGTAATCGCCCGCCCCAAAATCAGTGCATGGACATCATGCGTGCCTTCATAGGTGTTGACCGTTTCCAGGTTCACCATGTGGCGGATCACCTGGAATTCTTCCGAAATCCCATTGCCGCCATGCATGTCCCGCGCATGGCGCGCGATCTCCAGCGCCTTGCCGACATTGTTGCGCTTGATCAGGCTGATCATGTCGGGTGACAGCCGCCCGTCATCCATCAGCCGGCCGACCTGCAGCGCCGCCTGCAACCCCAGCGCAATCTCGGTCGCCATATCGGCCAGCTTCTTCTGGAACAGCTGATTGGCGGCCAGCGGCTTGCCGAACTGCTTGCGCTCCAGCCCATAGCTGCGCGCGGCGGCCAGGCAGAACTCGGCCGCGCCCATGGTGCCCCAGGCAATGCCATAGCGCGCACGGTTGAGGCAGCCGAATGGCCCCTTCATCCCCTCCACCCCGGGCAGCAGCGCCTCGGCCGGCAGGCGAACATCATCCATCACGATCTCGCCGGTGGTGCTGGCCCGCAGCGACAGCTTGCCCTCGATCTTCGGCGCGCTCAGCCCGGCCATGCCCTTTTCCAACAGGAAGCCACGAATGCGCCCGTCATGCGCCTCGCTCTTGGCCCACACCACGAAGACATCGGCAAAGGGGGAATTGCTGATCCAGGTCTTGGTGCCCGACAGGCGATAGCCATCGCCATCCCGCCGCGCGACGCTGCGCATGGATGCCGGGTCGGATCCGGCATCGGGCTCGGTCAGTCCGAAACAACCGATCAGCTCGCCCCGCGCCAACCCCGGCAAAAACCGCGCCTGCTGCTCTGCCGATCCATAGGCATGGATCGGATACATGACGAGCGAGGACTGGACCGAAGCCATGGAGCGATAGCCGGAATCGACCCGCTCGATCTCCCGCGCGACCAGCCCGTAAGACACATAATTCGCGCCAGCCCCGCCGAATTCATCGGGAATGGTCACCCCCAGCAGCCCGGCCTCACCCATCAGCGGAAACAGTTCGGGCGCGTCGCGCTCATCCCTAAACCCCTCGATCACGCGCGGTTGCAGCACCTGCCCGGCAAA
Source organism: Croceibacterium xixiisoli (assembly GCF_009827305.1). Classification (GTDB taxonomy): domain Bacteria; phylum Pseudomonadota; class Alphaproteobacteria; order Sphingomonadales; family Sphingomonadaceae; genus Croceibacterium_C; species Croceibacterium_C xixiisoli. The sequence continues at coordinate 111,967 of NZ_WTYJ01000002.1, forward strand.
CCCGCGCGCCGCATCGCGGATCATGCGCTCCTCCCCGCTCAGCAGGGAATCGAGATCGAGAGGATCGGTCCAGTCGAAGGGCACCATGCTCGCCATAGAAATAGTCTCCTGCGCAACCATCCTATCGTGGTTTTGGCGTAGGTAAATCGTTCAGCGCAGATGGGGGGCGATGGCTTGAGACATTGTTCCGCTCGCGACCTGTTTGAACCAAAGGCGTAGCAATTGCGCAAGGGTATGGAGCAACCAAATGGAGTGGGTGCTGCCCTGACGGTCTAAAACGATGCCGCAGCGATCGTTTCCGACCCATCAGACATATTCGCCCGGAACGATGTTGATCGTTTACTCTGGAAGCGGGAGTTTGAGGGTCATCATGCCGTGAAGTCGTCGATCGCCTTCGCGAGATTGTGGGTCGTGTAAGGCTTTTGAACAACAGTTGTAGAGCGATGGTCCATCGGCAAGTTTGCCTGCTCGCCATATCCGGACGCGAAAAAGAACGGGATCGCCAGTTCGCGCAGTCGATCCGCGACCCCGAAACTGGTCTGGTCCCCCAGATTGATGTCGAGGATCGCATAGTCGATCTGCTCGCTGTCGAGGATGTCGTGAGCGGCCTCCGGCGTGGATGCCGTGAAAACGGACGCCCCGAAGCGGTTCAGGATGTCCTCAGCGTCCAGCGCGATGATCAGACTGTCTTCAACCAGCAGCACCGTTTTCGTCCCGAAATGCGCCGTGTCGATGTGCTGCTGGCTTGAGACCGATCGACGCGGTTGGGTGATGGTGGCGATATCATGGTTTTGCGGGCGTGACACATGCCGGGCGGGGATGACGAAATGCGCAGTGATACCGTCAACCGCATAGTCGATGCTCGCCCTGCCGCCGAGGTCATAAGGAACAGATCGATTTACGATCGTCGTCCCAAAACCCTTGCGCTTGGGAGGTGATACTGGCGGGCCGCCAACCTCGCGCCACGTGAATTCAAGATCGCCCGTCAGGTTGCGAGACCAGTCGATGTAAACCTCTCCCGTCCCGGACAGGCTTCCGTATTTGGTGGAATTCGTCACCAGCTCGTGAACGACCAGCGCCATGGTCGAATAGGCCTGTGGATTGAGCAGCACCGGTTCGCCTTCAGCAATGATCGCGCTCTCCCGGGTGGCCGCGAATGCAGCCGCTTCGGCGTCTATGAGCGCGTTGAGCGGGGCCGGCCCCCAATGGTCGTCCGTGATCTGATTGTGCGCGCGGGCCAGCGCGTGAATGCGACCATCGACCAGCTTCACGAAGTCCTTCACTTCGGGACTGTCGGGCTGCGACTGCCTGATCAGGCCCCGGATCACGCCGAGAATGTTCCGGACGCGGTGATTGAGTTCCGCGATCAGCATTTCTTGTCGCGCCGTCGACTGTCTGCGTTCTGCTGCGGCCTCGTCGGCGAGACGCAGGACAACCTCGATCAATGTTGCCCGCAACGTCTCGGCCACGCGCTGCTCGGTTCTGGTAAAAGGTTCGGCGCGACCGTGCACGTCTTCCTGCCATTCAGCGAAGCTCTCGCGCGGTGTCAGGCGCGGCCCGTTTGGACCATAGCTGACCGGCTTGTGCGGATCACCGGCCCATCGAACAGACTGTTTTAGTTCGGATCGGAACAGGATCACATAGTCGCGGGGCGAACGGGAGATCGGAATCGCCAGCATGCCTGCTGCCCTGTCGGCGAACTCCTCGGCGCCGTCGATCAGCCCGCCGATATGATCGGTCGTGAAGACTCTTCCAGCTGCAAGGCCATTCAGCGCGCGAACGATCCGCCTGAAATCTTCGGTCGGCGGGGTTACGCCGGAAAATGCATAATTGCCGTTGATCCATACGCCGACACCGGTGGCAGGAATGGCATTGGTCAGGATATCACCCAGCCAGTCAGGGTCGTTGAGCAGGGTCTCGTCCGATGCTACTGCTCCCAAAAGCTGATCGGATATATCCCGTGCACGGCGTTCGTATTCGACTGCCTGTCGGCGTTCGCGGGATTCGAGGCGCATCGCGAAATTCTCGGCGAACTGTTCGCACACAGTGCGCCGTTCAAGCGTCGGAGATCGGGGCGAGTAATTGTGGCAGGCGAACAGGCCCCACAATTCGTCATCGACGATGATCGAAATCGACAGTGAGGCGGCTACGCCCATGTTCTTGAGATATTCGATGTGGATAGGCGATACGGATCGCAGCACCGACAGCGACAGGTCCAGCTGCTGGCCGGCCGCGTCAATCACAGGAACCACAGAGATCGGTTCCGCCTCTACGTTGCGGATCACGCGAATAAGGTTGCGCTTGTAGAGCGCGCGCGCCTGCAGCGGTATGTCGCTCGCAGGGTAGTGCAAACCGAGAAAGTTGCCGATGCCTGGCTTGCAGGCCTCGGCTACGACCTCGCCCGCGCCGCTGGCGGCGAATTTGTAGACCATCACACGGTCGTATCCTAGCAAGGAGCGAATTTGCCGCGCGCCCTCGCGATAGAAGGTCGACATGTCTTTTGTGCGGTTGAGGCGGGACATCATGGCGCGAACCGAACTGATGCCGTCGTTGCCAGCAGGCGAGCCTGGCTCCATCTCGATGACGATAAGGCCGTTCGACATATGGAGCGCGATGTCGAACAACTGCCCGGAGGTTCCCACCTCGCGTCCGTAGAGCCGCTCAACCATGTCAGGCTCGATCAGATACGACAGCTTGTTTCGAAGATCGTGCACCAGCTTGGCCGACACATAATCGGGCAGCGGACAACCGATAAGCTGATCTGGATCATGATTCAGCAGATCTCGGATGTTGGATGAGACGCGCGAGATCATCCAGTCGCTGCTTACTGCGATTAGAAATCCAGGAGATTGGATAGCGCCGAGAAGGTGGATCGGCTCGCGATCACAGTTCGTCAGGTCCACTTTCTCGAAGCTGTTCACATTGTCCCTTCAATGTCCTTGCGCAGGGTTACGCCTGAAGAGGGCACGCTGACCGCGCATCGAAAATGCATCTTCCCAAAAATTGAGGCTGGTGTCGATCCGATGCAGTTAAAACCAGGGCCGCTTCAAGCAGCCTTCGGCCTCATCGTTCCCCCCGTCGCCCTCTTCAAAACCTCAGTCAGCATGTTCAACCGATAAGGCTTGGGGCAAGCCAGCGCACGCGGATAACGCTGCTTCACTTCTCGCGGTTCGGCCTGGCTGGTGTGGAAGATGATCGGCACGCCAGCCTTTTCCAGCACATCGGCCAGCGGATAGACCTCGCCATCGCGGATGTTCACATCCAGAATGGCGCAGTCCGGGAGATGGCGCCCAATCGCCTTCAGGGCGTTTTCCCGGTCCGCATAGGGGCCATCGATGGCATAGCCCAGATCCTGCACCGTTTCGGTCAGGTCGAGGGCGATAATGAACTCGTCCTCCACGACCAGCACGGTGGGAGGGCCGTCATCCTGATGGTCGGCCATGGGCGGTTACCTTTCCAGATATTCATCTAAGCTGTTGTTCAACTAGGATAACCCGGAAAGGTGGGATTCAGTTCCCGCCGATAATGCTCACAGCTTGCCGAATGCGCCTTCATATCCGGCGATGTCGCCGGCCGCGAGATGGCGGGCCTGTTCCACCCAATTGTCCCGCCGGATGCGGCCCTGGAAACGGCCCAGTCCGGCATCGACCCGGTCGATCGCGGCATCATCCCAGGCCGCGATTTCGGCATAGCTGGTGATATTCATCTCCCGCAGGATATCGGCGATCTTCGGGCCCAGGCCCTTGATCCGCGTCAGATCGTCGGCACCGTCTGTTGCCGGTTCTGGCGTCTGCGGTGTCGTTACGGGGGCATCCACGGCGTCGAATGGTGCAATCGGTTCTTCCAGAGAAGGTGCTTCGGTCGGCGTCACCGGGATGGCCTGATCGCTTGGCGGCGGGGCAGGCGGGGCAACGGGAACGGGCGTCGCAACCGGCGCTGCCGGCACGGGCTGGGCAGGCGGCGGCATTCTGTCGCGCAGGGCGGCGGGTGGGGCGTCGATCAGCGCCTGGTTGCGCTTTGCCGGGCCGGTCTCCTCGGCGGGATCGCGGTCCAGTGTCACGCGCGTGCGGCGGCTCGCCGCGAAAATCCACCAGGCTATGATCAGCCCGATAATCAGCGCCAGTACAAACAGGACCCAGTTCTGGGTCACCAGATCAGCCATCGATATTCTTCCCGCTGCTATCACGTCCCCAGATCAACCAGCCCAGGCACAGCCCGGCCGCATAAACGAACAGCAACAGCACGAACAGTTCCAGCCAGATTGGCATATCCCGTCAGATCCGTTCCCTGTCGCCGGCGCGCGCGCCATCGGCGTGGTTTTCCGAGTTGGGCGGCAGATCCGCCCGTAAGTTACCCTAGAGCTTGTGCCGGGCGCTTGGCAATGCGCGGGGCTTCAACGCGGTCCCGGCGTATCGACCGGGGTGGGGTGGATCGGATCGGTCGCGATCACCGAAAATTCGATCCGGCGGTTGGCCGGGTCCGATGGCGGCAGGCCCTCGGCCGGTTCGCTCGATCCCACGCCGCGCACGCGGATGCCGTCATCGGGAATGCCCCGCGCCAGCAGGGCCTGCTGCACCGCCATCGCCCGTTCGCGCGACAGGGCCAGATTGCCCGGTTCAGGCCCGGATGCATCGGTGTGGCCGGTGATGGCGATGATGCTGCCCAGGCACGGGCGCAGTGCCGTGGCCACCTCATCCACCAGGCTCTGGCTGCCGGCATCGATCCGGGCAGAACTTTCCTCGAACCTTATGGTCCGCGCGCGCAGCAGGAACTGCACATCTTCCTGGCAATGCAAGGGCTCGACCCGGTCGACCACGCCGATCGCGCGCGCATCGCCATCGGCCCAGCGAATGCCGCCCACGCCGGGCACGGCTGCCACCGCCTTGGCCGCCCGGGCGCGGATCGAATCCTTCACCCCTTCGCCGCCGGACAGAACCGGGTGGCGGCTGGGCAGACCACTGGGGGAAATGAAGCTGGCGCGGATGCTGCCGGCGCCCGGCACCGTGGCCAGCGCCTGCTGCGCCGCATGGGCAAGCCGATCGGCCAGGGCCGTGCCCGTGGTCCGCGCGCCGATCGCCGCCAGCGCGACAATGGCGAATATGCCCAGGATCAGCGGAACCAGCGGATGGCGCAGAAAGATCATGGATCATGTGTACCCGCCCCGATGCGCTTGAACAGGGGCCGTGCGTGAAATCCTGCAGGATCGCCCCGGCACCGCCGCATGGTGGTGCCGGGGCAGGCGATCAATTGGATGATGACAGCGCCCCGGCTACGCCCACCAGCTTCAGGAATTCCTGCCGCCAGTAATCGGCATGATCGCTGCCTGCCAGTTCGGCAATCTGGCCATAGCTGTATTGGGCCAGCAGGGGATCGGCGCGCAGCTTCTGGCCATAGGCGGCCACCGCCGTGGCGAAGGCCATGTCGCCGCGCGGCAATGCCGCCCGCGCCAGCCCGGCGGCGGGCACGGCCTGGGAAATCTCCCGCGATGTCGTGCCGTCGGGCATTTTGTAGCGCAGCTTGACGAAGGCCATTTCGCCGCCGGTTCCGGCCGGGCGGGGCGGGGCTTCATAACGGCGCGGCTGGATCCAGCCGGTGCCGCCGGCCGGCACCACTTCGTAAATCGCGGTCACCTGGTGCCCGGCGCCGATATCGCCGGCATCCACCTTGTCATTGGTGAAATCCTCTTCGCGCAGGGCCCGGTTCTCATACCCGATCAGGCGATACTGGCTCACCTGCGCCGGGTTGAATTCCACCTGGATCTTCACATCCTTGGCGATGGTGAACAGGGTGGACTGCATTTCGTCGGACAGCACCTTTTCGGCTTCCAGCGCGCTGTCGATATAGGCGTAATTGCCGTTCCCGTGATTGGCGATCTGCTCCATCATCGCTTCATTGTAATTGCCGGTGCCGAACCCCAGCGTGGTCAGGGTGATGCCGCTGTCCCGCTCACGCTCGATCAATTCGACCATTGATTTCTGGTCACTGATGCCGACATTGAAATCGCCATCGGTGGCCAGGATCACGCGGTTCACGCCATCGCGGATCATCGCCGTGCGCGCCGTGTCATAGGCCAGCCGCAACCCGGCGCCCCCGGCGGTCGAACCCCCGGCGCTCAGCTGGTTCAGCGCCGCGCGGATCTGCGCCTTGTCGCTGGTGGAGGGAAGCACCAGCCCGGCCGCGCCCGCATAGACGACAATCGCCACCTTGTCCTGCGGCTGCAATTGCTCGGTCAGCCGGGTCAGCGCGGTCTTCACCAGCGGCAGCTTGTCGGGGCTGTTCATCGATCCCGAGACATCCAGCAGGAACACCAGATTGACCGGCGGGCGGGATTGGCGCGGCAGATCATATCCGCGCAACCCGATCCGCAGCAGCCGGCTGTTGGGGTTCCACGGCGTCTGCGCCAGATCGGTGGTCACCGAAAACGGCCGATCGCGCTGATCCGGCTCCGCATAATCATAGCGGAAATAATTGATCAGTTCCTCCGTCCGCACGGAATCGCGCGGGGGCAGGGCGCCACCGGTCAGGAACCGCCGGGCATTGGCATAGGCGCCGGTATCGACATCGACCGAAAAGGTCGAAACCGGTTCGGACGCGACCAGCTTGATCGCCGAGACCGCTTCCCCGTCATAGCGTTCACGCGACGGATCGGGCTGGACCGGGGCGGGCCGGATATAGGTGCCGGTCGGTGGCGGCACCGGCGCCGGCCGTCGTGCAACGGCAGACGCAACCGGAGAGGATGATGGGTGCGGTTCCCCGCTGATCGCCGCTATCGGCGATGAGGAGTTGAAATCCTGTCGCTGAATTCTCGAACCCGTGACCACCATCGAACCATCCTGCGTCACCAGTGGTGGAGGCGGTGGTGGCGGTGGCGGCGGGGGAGGCGGAGGAGGAGGTGGTGGTGGGGGCGGTGGGGCAGGCGGTGGTGGCGGCGCCTCGGCAATATCATTGTCCCCCGATCCCCCCGGCGCGGCGCAGGCCGTGATCAGAGCAAATCCACAAACGGCGGCAAGCAGGCTGCTGTTACGCATCGTCGTCCTCTCCCCAATGAGGCTTGATGGCGCAAAATTGTCGCTCGCGAATTGAACCGCAGGTGAATATTCGTCGGCGGGAAAACCCCGAAGATCAGCCTTTGATGGAAAGATCGCCCGCTGTGGCGGCGGCGTCGCTTTCTGTCTCATCCGTGGCCACCTTGCGGCGGAACAGCATCCGGTCTTCAGGGCCGAAGCCGCGCGTCCAGATGATCCAGCAATACACGCCCAGCATCACCGGAATGCCGACGATCAGTTCGGCCCATTCGGGCAGGCGGATGATGATCTGCCCCACCACGATCGCTGCGGCAGAGGCCCAGACCAGCGCCCAGCGCCAGTTGTTGACCGGATATTTCAGGATCCGGCTGAGCATCACCGCCTTGACGAGCGAGGAGAAACCGAGCGCCAGCATCAGCGATCCGGCGGCCAGGGCCCCGCGCATCGTGTCGCTCAGGTTCAATTCGCTGGCCAGCACCATCGCCCCCACGGTCAGCCCGGCCTGCAGCAGGATGGTGGCGACCGATACCCACAGATTGCGCAGCCGGGCGACATAGACCAGCGCCGCTTCCGAAACGACGGCGGTGGCCGCCACCACTTCGGCGGCCAGCAGGAATATCAGCGCCGCCGTCCCGCCCACGAAATTCGGGCCGACCAGCCCCATGATCGCTTCACCCGGAATGCCCAGCGCCAGCGCTACACCGGCCTGCGCGGCGGTGATCCAGAAACCGACCTGGCACACCTGCTTGGCAATGGCGGCGTAATCATGTTCCTTCAGCTTGCGGGTCAGCACAGGGCCAAGGATCGGCTCGAAACTGCTCTTCAGTTTCTGCGGCAGGCTCGCCACCTGTTGCGCCACATAATAGATGCCCACCACGGTCGGCGTGGCGAACAGGCCCAGGATGAAGATGTCGAGCCGCCTTGTGCCCCATTCGATTCCGTCGGCGGCCGCCAGCGGCAATCCGCGATAGACCAGATCGGCCATGCGCCGCAGGCTCGGCCGCCAGTTGCGCGGCAGGCCATAGCTGCGCAGAAACGGGATCAGCGCCGTCAGCAGCGCAGCAAAGACCGACAGCAGATAGGCCATTGCCAGCCCGCTTTCGGGCACGATCAGGAACATGACCCCGGCCATGATCGAAATCGTCCAGGGTTCCACGATCGCCCGCGCCCGCACGGTGGCGGCAATGTCATAGCGATAGGCTTGCGCCGCCAGCAGCACTTCGGTCAGCGCCAGCGCGGGTATCGCCAGCACCAGCCACCGGTCATAGGGGCCATAGATCCCGCTCGGGAACATCGGCGCCGGGAACAGCCACAGCACTACCCCGGCCAGCGATCCGGCCAGCAAAGCCACCAGCAGCCCATCGGCCACCTGCCCGCAATGGTCGCCATCGGTGTTGGACAGGCGCTGCGCCAAACCGCGCTTCTCGCCCATGGTGCAGATCATCGCCAGCAGCTCGACGAACACCAGCGCGGATGCGAACCGGCCCAGCGCATCGGCGCCATATAGCCGCCCGGCAATGAACAGGAACGGCAGGCGCGCGGCCAGCCGCAACAGGAAGCCGAACAGATTGGTCCGTCCGCCCTTGGCCAGCGCTTCGATATCGCCGCCCGGCTCGTCCGGCTTCGGCGTTGCCGTCACGCGGTGGGGCTTTCGGCGCGGAGCGGGCGGGCCAGCAGCTTGCTGGCGATCTCGCGCGCGGGCGCACCTTCCAGCAGGCGGGCGACGGCGGACACGATCGGCATGGCGATGCCGTGATCGGCGGCCAGCGCCTCGAGCACGGGCGCGGTATGCGCGCCTTCGGCCACGGTGCGGCGGTCAGCCATCAGCGCGGCCGGATCGGCCCCTTCGCCCAATGCCTTGCCGAGGGAGAAATTGCGGCTGGAGGTGGACGAACAGGTCAGCACCATGTCCCCCAGGCCGCACAGCCCGGCCAGCGTGTCGCGCTGCGCGCCCAGCGCTTCGCCGAACCGCATCATTTCGGCATAGCCGCGCGCGATCAGGGCAGACCGGGCATTCTGTCCCAGCCCCAGCCCGTCAACCACGCCGCAGGCGATCGCCAGCACATTCTTGACCGAACCGCCCACTTCCGCGCCGATCACATCGTCGCTGTAATAAGGGCGGAATGTCGGGCGGGCGAGGGCCGGGGCAAGCCGCTGCCACTGCGCCTGCCCGCCGCCGCAGGCCAGCGTCACGGCGGTCGGCAGGCCGGCGGCCACTTCATGGGCAAATGTCGGGCCGGAAAGCACGGCGATATCGCTGCCGGGGGCCGCATCATGCGCCACGCCATGCATCATCCGCCCGGTGCCGGCCTCGATCCCCTTGGAACACAGAACCAGATCGCGCGGAAATCCGCCATTCGCGGTTCCCATCGCCGTCAGCGTGGTGGCCAGATGCTGCGCTGGGGTCACCAACAGCAGGATGGTGCAATGCCGCAAGTCCTCGAACCGGCTCGTCGCGGTGATCGCGGGGGACAGTTCGGCATCGGGCAGATAGAGCGTGTTGCGCCGTGTGGCATTGATGCTGGCGGCCAGTTCGGCTTCGCGCATCCACAGCAGCACGGGTCGCCCGTCGCCCGCCAGCATTTGCGCCAGCGCCGTGCCCCAGGCACCTGCACCCACGACGCCGATGGTCGCGCCCGATCGTGTGGTTTCTGCTGCGGTCATGCCTTCACTCCGGCGCCACGTGCGGGCGCAGCGTCGGGGTCCAGCGGCCAGCGTGGCCGCGCGGCGATATCCAGCGGATCGGGCGGGCTGCAGATGGCGATCCGTTCCAGTCCGGCCCAGGCGATCATCGCGGCATTGTCGGTGCACAGCGCCAGCGGCGGGGCGACAAATCGCAAACCATGGCTGGCGGCCAATTGTTCCAGCGCGGCGCGGATGCTGCCATTGGCGGCAACGCCCCCGGCCACCACCAGCGCCGTCACCGGTTCGCCCGGCATGCCGGCCAGCGCACGGGTCGTGCGGTCGATGATGCAGTCGACGGCCGCCTGCTGGAAACTGGCGGCGATATCGGCGGCTTCATATTGCCCGCTGTCACGCGCGCGCATCACTGCGCTCTTCAGCCCGGCAAAGGAAAAATGCGGCTCCGCGCTGCCGAAAAGCGGGCGGGGCAGGGGCACCGCGCGCGGATCGCCCTGCGCGGCCAGCCGTTCCATCGCCGGCCCGCCGGGATATCCCAGGCCCAGCAGCTTGGCCGATTTGTCGAAAGCTTCGCCCAGCGCATCATCGATCGTGGTCGCGAGGCGCTTGTAGCGGCCCGGCGCATCGACACGCAGGATCTGGCAATGCCCTCCCGATACCAGCAGCAGCACATAGGGATAGGTCAACGTGGCATCGGCCAGCCGGGGGCTCAGCGCATGGCCTTCCAGATGGTTGATCGCCAGCAGTGGCTTGCCCGTCGCCATGGCCAGCGCCTTGGCCGTCACCAGCCCGACCATCACCCCGCCGATCAGCCCGGGGCCGGCCGTGGCGGCGATGGCGTCGCAATCGTCCAGGCTCAGCTTCGCTTCGCCCAGCACCCGCGCGATCAGCGGCGTCAGTCGTTCGGCATGGGCGCGCGCGGCGATTTCCGGCACCACCCCGCCGAAGGGCGCATGCTCTTCATCCTGGGAGGCGATGGCCTGCGCCAGAATGCGCCGGTCAGACGTGACCAACGCTGCCGCAGTTTCGTCGCAGCTGCTTTCGATGCCCAGCACGGTCGCCATGTGCGGGTTCCACTGGACGTAAATGGCTTTTAGAGCAAGACGGGCCTTATGGCTGATACACCACTTCTCAAACTTGGCACCCGCAGTTCCCCCCTTGCCATGGCCCAGGCGCATGAAACTCGCGCCCGGCTTTGCGTCGCTCATGGCTGGCCGGAATCGGCCATTGCGCTGATCCCCGTGCTCGCCAGCGGCGATAAAATCCAGGATCGCCCGCTCGCCGATATCGGCGGAAAGGCGCTCTGGACCAAGGAACTCGATCTCTGGCTGGCCGATGGCAGCATCGATGCCGCCGTCCATTCGCTCAAGGATGTCGAAACGCTGCGTCCGGCGGAACTTGCCATCGCGGCGGTGCTGCCGCGGGAAGACAAGCGCGACGTGCTGATCGGCGCGGCCAGCCTTGCCGATCTGCCGTCCGGTGCGATCATCGGCACCAGCGCCCCGCGTCGCGCGGCCCAGGCGCTGCACGCGCGGCCCGATTGCCGCATCGTCAGCTTCCGGGGCAATGTCGCCACCCGGCTGGCCCGGTTGGAACAGGGGGAAGCGCATGCCACCTTCCTCGCCGCCGCCGGTCTGCGTCGGCTCGGCCACCCGCTGGCCGAACATCCCGGCGATGAAGGCACCGGTCATGCGCTGGCGGCCGCCGACTGGCTGCCCGCACCCTCGCAGGGGGCCATCGCCATCGAATGTCGGGCCGATGATGCCACCACCCCCGCGCTGCTCGCCGCGATCGATCACGCGCCCAGCCGGGCGGAGGCAATGGCCGAACGCGCGCTGCTGGCGGCGCTGGGCGGCAATTGCCACAGCCCGATCGCCGTGTTGTGCGATCTGGACGGCGATCATCTGCAGCTGCGCGCGGCGTTGTTCAGTCCGGACGGCACAGACCGGGTCGAAGCATCGGCCCGCTTCGCCGTCAGTGACGGCCTCGCGCCGGCGCGGCTGGCCGAAGAACTGCTGGCCCGGGCAACGCCCGCGATTGCAGAGAATTTTTCCGGTCCCGCCGTTGCATGACCACGCTCTGGGTGATCCGCCCGCAACCCGGTTGCGCGGACACCGTGGCCGCCGCCCGGGCGCTGGGGCTGACCGCGCAGGCGCTGCCGCTGTTCCATATCGGTGCCCGTGACTGGCAGCCCCCTGATCCGGGTGAGATCGACGGCCTGCTGCTCGGCAGTGCCAACGCCCTGCGGCATGCCGGCGATGCGATCCATCGCTTCGCGGGCAAGCCGGCCTGGTGCGTCGGCCAGGCTACGGCAGATGCTGCCCGGGCGGCCGGGCTGACTGTGGCCGCAATCGGCGTGGGGGGATTGCAGCAGGTGCTTGACGCCTGCCCGCCATCACTACACCTGCTGCGGCTCGCGGGGGAGGATCACATCGATCTGATCGTGCCCCCCGCCATCCGCATCACCACGCGCATCGTGTATGGCAGTCAGGCTTTGTCGCTAAATGGTCATGCGGCGGCCCAAATCGGTGCCGGGGCGGTGGTGGCGCTGCATTCTGCGCAGGCAGCGCGTCATCTCGCGCGCGAATGTGACCGGCTTGGCCTGCCGCGATCGGCGGTTGCACTGGTTGCACTGGGCCCCCGGATTGCGGCGGCGGCGGGCCCCGGCTGGGCCGCCGTCCGCGCGGCCGATCACCCGCGCGACGCCGCGCTCTTGGCTTTGGCGCGTCAGATGTGTCATGACGCTGCGGCAAGACACAGCGATCCGGGCTAGCCGGCTCGTCCGGGCGCGACGAAGGGTAATATGGAAGATTATCAATCCTTTCCCAAGGAAAGCACCCAACGCCCAGGGCGGTTCCGGGCGCTGATCGTCGTCATTCTGGCCGCCTTCCTGCTCGGGATCGCAGCCGCCTGGCTGATCGCCCGCTCGGTCGATCTGCCTGATTGGGACATGTTCCGTTTCCGCCAGGAAGCCCCCGCTCCGCTACAGCCCAACGTGCCGCTCACCGCCATCGCCCCCGTCGTCGTTCCGCCAGTCCCCGGCGATGAAGTCCGCCGCGCCACCGTCGCCGTAGAACGCGTCGCCGAACAACAAGGCGGTATAGATCAACGGGTTGCGGCCATGGAGCAGCGGCTTGCGCGGCTCGATCTGCAGTCCCAGGCGGCGGCCGGAAATGCCGCCCGCGCCGAAGGTCTGTTGATTTCCTTCGCCACCCGCCGCGCCATCGAACGCGGTGCGCCGCTCGGCTACCTGTCCGATCAACTGCGCCTGCGCTTCGGCGATTCCCGCCCCAACGCCGTGCGCACGGTGATCGACGCTTCGCAAAATCCCATCACGCTGGACCAGCTGATCGCCCGGCTCGACGGGCTGGTCGCGGTGCTGGTGAAGGCGCCCGCCAATGAATCCGCCGGCGCCTGGCTGTCCCGCGAATTGGGCGAATTGTTCGTCGTCCGCCGCGAAGACGCCCCGTCACCCGCCGCCAACCGTCGGCTGGAACGGGCGCGGATGTTCATCGAAAGCGGCCGGACAGAGGCGGCCGTGGCGGAAATCCGCCATCTTCCCAATGCGGAAGAAGCGCAGAGCTGGATCGCCGACGCCGAACGTTATGCCGCCGCCCAGCGTGCGCTCGATCTGCTGGAAACCACCGCCATCCTCGAACCGCGCGAACTGCGCGACGGCAGCGGCAACCGCATCGAACAGCTGAGCCCCGGCGCACCCGGTCTGGGAGACTAGAACTCCCCGCAATTGCTCGGTGCTGGATACCGGGCGAAGCGGGCGCCGATCCAGTCGAGAACGGTTTTGGCCTCGGTCCGCGCGACCGTGGAGTGTTCGCCATTTTCGAAGGAGAAGTAGCTGATTTTCTTGCCTTGCGCGCAGGCTGCGCGAGCGAAATCCTCCACCACTGCGGGTGCCACGATCACATCGCGCAGCCCGGTGGCGATCAGGGCGGGGACGGGGATCGCGGCGGGGGAGGGGCTGTTTTGCCGCATCAATTGGCCCCAGGGTTCCACGGACGCCAGATCCAGCCGGCGGATCGCGCGCTGCACTGCCAATATGCCGATGATGGTGCCCAGGCGCGGCTTGGCGTCGAATTGCACGCAATTGTTGTCGGCCAGCCGGGTCATGACATTCTGGGTCTGCCGCGAACCGAAGGTCGACATCGGCGCGCCATAATAGCGGGACCAGGCGGTGGCGGTGTAGGACGTCAGCAGCGCGCGCACGCGGGCATCGCTGCCTTCCTGGAAATTGCGCGGCAGATCGGTCGGCGGCACGATCGCGGCGATGCCGACCAACTGCAGATCCGGCGCATAGTCGCGCCACAATTGCCCGGTCCAGAGCGCTGCGTGTCCGCCCTGGGATTCGCCCCACACGGCAAAGCGCGTGCCGGCATCCGCCTCTGCAATTGCGCGATGGGCGCGCACGGCGTCGAGCACGGAGCGGCCCTCGCTCGTGCCCACCAGCACGGGGTGGACCATGTCCGATCCCAGCCCCGGATAATCGGGCGCAACCACGGTGTAACCCTGGCTGATCACCTCGCTCAAGGATGGGATCATGGTGAAATTGGTGGTGCCCAGGGATGGCGCGCAGCGCTGGGCGATGCCTATCAGCCCATGGGTCCAGGCCAGCACCTGCGGTGACGGGGCACGGTTCTTCGGGGCGATCACCATGCCGGTCACCGCGATCAGCTGGTTGTTGTCGGCCGTGGTCCAGTATCGGATGCGCCAGGCGCGCATGTCGGCGGGGGCATCCGCAACCGGCGATGCCTCGATCAGCTCGCCCGCCCGTTGCGCCAAGGCCGCCTGAGGCAAAAGCGCGAAGAGCGCTGCCAGCAGAAGGCCGATTTTCGTCAGACAGGCACGCATAACGCCGCTCCCCGGATGAGAGCGGCACGATAGCACGGCGGCGTTCAGCCTTGCAGCAATTCCGGCAGCTTGCCCGTCACGCCGCGCGCTTCATCCATGAACCAGCGCTTGAGCGGCGGCGTGCGCTGGATTGCGCCCATGCCCAACCGGCGGATCGCGCTGGGCAGGCGGCCGGGAATGCCGAACAGCCGGGTCAGCCCATCGGTGGCCAGCGCCACGCTGAAACTGTCGAGCCCGCGCCAGCGTTCATAGCGCGCCAGCAATTGCGCGTCGCCCGGGTCCAGCCCCAGCCGCATGCCGTCCACCAGCACTTCCACCAGCGCGCCGACATCGCGCAGCCCCAGATTGAGGCCCTGACCGGCGATCGGGTGGATGCCATGAGCGGCATCGCCGATCAGCGCCAGCCGCTGCCCGGTGATGCGGGCGGTATGATGGAAACCGAGCGGATAGGACGAACGCGGGCCATCGGCGGCAATCGCGCCGAGCACGCCATGCATGCGACGTTCCACCTCGGCCAGGAAGGCGCGTTCGGACAGGGTCAGCACACCGGCGGCATCCTCTTCCGAAACGGTCCAGACCAGCGCGCTGCGATGGCGGCCCTGATCGTCATCGCGCAGCGGCAGCAGCGCGAAGGGACCGGCGGGATAGAAGATTTCCCAGGCCACGCCGTTGTGCGGTTTCGCGTGGGTGAGGCCCGCAATGATCGCGCGGTGGCGGTAATCCCATTTCGCCACCACCAGCCCGGCATCGTCACGGGTGGGCGACTGGCGCCCTTCGGCGGCGATCATCAGCGCGGCATTCAGCCGCGTGCCATCGGCCAGCACTGCATGCACGCCATGTTCGTCGCGATGGCGTTCGGTCACATTGGCGCGCGAATGCAAGGCGATCAGCGGTTCAGCGGCGGCGGCTTCATGCAGCGCCAGGCGCAGCTGGCGGTTGGCGAACATGCGCCCCAGCGTGCTGTCACCCTTTGCAGGGGTGAAATCGAGCCGACCGGGCTTCATGCCATCGGTCACCGCGATGCTTTCGATCGGGCAGCCATGCTGTTCCAGCGCGTCGGCCAGCCCGATATTGGTGAAGAGGTTCCAGCTGGCGGTGGAAATGGCGCTGGCGCGGCCATCGAACCCTTCTGCCAGCAATTCCGCCGGATCGGCCCGGTCGACCACATGGCTGGCCATGCCACGGCGCGCGGCGGCCAGCGCCAGCGTCATGCCTACCAGGCCGCCACCAAGGATGAGGAGTTCGCGCTTGTCGCCCATGGCATGCAGCCCTAGATCGCCCGATACCATGCGCGCAAGCTTCATGCCGTTCATCCGGGCGATTCTCGCCATTCTGTTGCTGGCGCCGGTACTGGCCGCAGCATTCCTGCCCACGCCAGCTTCGGCCCAGATGGCTGAGCAGCCGGACCGGATGGATCGCGGCGCCGCCTCCTTGCAGGTGGAAGCGCCGCCGGCCCCCGGTGAATCGACCGATCTGGCGCTGCATTTCATCCCGCAACCGGGCTGGCATGGCTATTGGGCCAATCCGGGCGATGCCGGGCTCGGCATGGAGCTGGAATGGACCCTGCCGGATGGCTGGCAGGTCGATGATTTGCGTTATCCGCTGCCGCATCGATTGGTGCTGTCGGGGCTGATGAACCATGTGTTCGAAGGCGATTATGCGGTGCTGACAGCGCTGCGCGTGCCCGCCTCGGCCAAGCCGGGGCGCTATCCGATTTCGGTGTTCGGCCGTTGGCTGATCTGCAGCGATACGCTGTGCGTTCCCCAGCAAGGGCGGCTTTTTGCAGAAGTGACCGTTACCCCGGCCAGTGCTAGCCAGGCCAGCGTCAGCCAGTCTAATGCCCAGTTCGACAATTGGCGTGCAGCGCTGCCGCCGCTGCTCGATCAGCAGGCGCATTTCGGCTGGACGGCGGACCGGTTGCAGATCGCCATTCCGCTGCCAGCCTCGCTCACCTTGGCTGAGCCGCATGTCTTTATCGAACAGACCAAGGCTGTCGATTACGCCGCGCCGCAGCTCTTCCGTCGGCAAGGCGATATGCTGGTTGTGGAAATCCCGCGTGGTGGGCTGAAGCAGCAGCCCGATGCCATTTCCGGCATGCTCAAGCTGGACGGCGCCGGCGGCGGCATTCGCTTTGCTGCGCAGCCCGGCGAAGTGCCTGCGGGCGGGGAGGTCATTGCCGGCAGTGCCAGTACCGATGCCACCGCGCCGTTGTGGCTGTTGCTGGGCGGGGCGCTGCTCGGCGGGTTGGTGCTCAATCTGATGCCCTGCGTCTTCCCCATCCTCAGCCTCAAGGCGCTGACTCTGGCCCGCGCGGGCGGGCAGGACAGTGGCGCCAAGGCGGATGCGCTGGCCTATACCGCCGGCGTGGTGCTGGCCTGCCTGGCTCTGGGTGGCCTGCTGCTGGCGTTGCGGGCGGGGGGCAGTGAAATCGGCTGGGCCTTCCAGCTGCAGGAACCCGGCGTGGTGATTGCGCTGCTGGTGCTCGCCGTGCTGATCGCGGCCAATCTGGCTGGACTGTATGAATTGCCGTCGCTGTCCTTCACCCGTTCGGGCGGGCGGCAGAGCGGCTTTGCCACCGGGCTGCTCGCGGCCTTCGTGGCCACGCCTTGCACCGGGCCCTTCATGGCCGCCGCGCTGGGGGCGGCGCTGCTGCTGCCCTGGTGGCAGGGGTTGGTGCTGTTCGGCGCGCTGGGTCTGGGTCTGGCGCTGCCATTCCTGCTGCTCGGCTTCGTGCCGCCGCTGCGGCGCATGCTGCCCAAGCCCGGCAAATGGATGGATGTGTTCCGCCGCATCCTGGCCGTTCCCATGATCCTGACGGCTGCAGGCCTGCTGTGGCTGGCCTGGCGCCTGGGCGGTCCGTGGTTTGCGGTGCTGGGCATGGTGCTGGCCGGGTTGGCGCTGCTGGTGATGATCCTCTGGCGCCGCGCCGCGATGACCGACGGATCGAAGCCGTTGGTGCTGGCGCCGATTGCTGCGGCGCTGCTGGTTGCGGCCTTCCTGCCGCGCGCCTTCGTCCCGCCGCCCGCTGCTGGCGACAGCATGCTGTCGCCCGTTGCCTATGATGCTGCCGGTCTGGCGGCGGCGCGCGCCAGCGGGAAACCGGTGTTCCTGTGGTTCACCGCCGACTGGTGCCTGACCTGCAAGGTGAATGAGAAAGTGGCCATCGAACGCGAAGCCACGCGCGATGCTTTCGAGCGGGCGGGCGTTGTGGCGATGCGTGGCGACTGGACCGTGCGCGACGCGGAAATCACCCGCTTTCTGACCGACCACGGCGCGGCCGGTGTGCCGCTCTATCTGTGGTATCGCCCTGGCGCAGAAGGCGAACAATTGGGTCAGGTGCTGACGCCGGAGAGTCTGGTGGAGCTGGCGGATCAATCTCGACGCTAGCTGCACAAAAAATCGGGGTGGGCCATTGGCCCACCCCGACATCTTCGGAATTAGATCCCGTCCACGCTTTTGCTGACGAGGATGTTCACGGCAACGCGGCGGTTCTGCGCCTTGCCCTGATCCGTATCGTTGCTGGCCAGCGGATCCGATGCGGCCATGCCAGTCGGGGTCAGCATGCGATAGGGTTCCCAGCCGCAGGCCTGCTGCAGATGGTTGACCACGCGGCCGGCACGGCGTTCGCTCAGCGTCTGGTTGAATTCCGGATCACCGGTTGAATCGGTGTAACCCACGACCAGCAGCAGGGCGTTTTCGGTCGAATTGGCCTGGGCCGCTGCGGCGCAGAGATCCGCCTTCGCGGCTTCGCTCAGCACGGCCTGGCCCACGTCGAAGTTCACATTGGTGGTGGCCTTGATGTTATATTTGTCGATGTCGCCCATCCGGCCGCGCAGCGCCTCGGTGGCGGCGGTCTGTTCGGCGAAGCCCTGGGCGGTGCCGTTGCGGATCATCGATGCAATGCGCAGATCCTTGTTCTTCAGATCGATCCGGCTGGCAGCCAGACCGCCACCCCATTCGACGGTGCGGACGGTAACGGGCAGGCCGTTGAGCAGCGAATCCGTTGCGAGCCGGTCACGGCCCAGGCCCAGAAAGCCGCCGCTGGCCTTGATTTCGGTGACATCGCCAAAGGCAATGACCGTGCTGGTGCCGTCGGTGCTGGTAACCTGCACCCGGTTGCCCGATCGTGCGGAAATCACGCCTTCGATTTCCGGCCCTTCGGTCAGGCCGCTCAGATCGTCGGGAAAGGACCCTTCCACCGTGGTCAGGACGGAACTGTCCGATGCACTCTGCGGCGCGCTGCCGGCCGGGTTCAGCTCCTGTGCGGAAAGGCCGCCTGCAACGGGAACAGTCAGTGCTGCCAGCAGGATCAGACCTCGGCGCTTGTTCGAAATAACCTTCATAACCCTACTCCTTCAATCGTCACCGGTGCTCGCTGGCACGCAAGGTGATCGCGATTTCCGCCTGAAAGCCATTCCCCGGTGATGGCATTTCCGACGACATGAGCCCCCTCCAATTGCTTGTCCAAGATCGACATAACCGCACCGGACAGTGCGGAGTTCCTGGGTGTTCAGAAAATCCTGTCGGTTGGATGAACGTAAGGGGAGAGAATCGCGCCAGGGCAGACGACCCGGTTGAGTCGCGCGGTGAACTGTGTGGCAGCAATGTGGCAGAGCGCGGAAAATTGCCCTGCCGACCAGACTATTTTCCGGTTCGACGTGCATTCCAGCTCGCGCGATTCCGGAAGGCCGTCAGTGCACAAGGGGCTGGCAGCCGCATCGGGCGACGCGAGTCTATTCTGCCGCCGTATCGGGTGCTGGGGTTTCCTTTGCCTCCAGCGCCGCCGCCACCTTTTCCTGTTCCGCTGCCTGCTGCACGCGACCGCGGGCCCGGCACCAGCTGATGAATTCTCCGGGTACATGGCTGCCGGCGATCACCAGCGTGCCACCGCCGGGCAGGGTGGCTTCCATTTCGCCGCGACCGGTAAAGACATTGAGCTGCGGATCAGCGGACGGCAGCGTGCCTTCCCAGACCCAGGCTCCCTTGTCCACGGTCGCATCGACTTTCAGCCGCACGATCACACCATTGCCGATGATCGGCAGCAGGGCCTTCTGCCCCGGTCGGGCGGGCAGGTGGCGAATGAACGTAACCTGCGTCGGATCTTGCCGGATCTTGCATTCGAGGGAGAACATCGGCGGGCCACCGTTCATGCCGAACCGAATGGATTGCCCATCCTCGCTCACCGCCCATCGGGCCTCCTTCGTGTCGGGGGAAGCAATCGGATCTGCGGCGGTGCGTGGCAGTTCGTCGAGCGCGATCCGCTCGGTCTGGCTGGCGTCTTCGCTTTCCTGGCTGTTGCTGCCGTTGTTGCAGGCACCAAGCAGGGCGCAACCGGTGAGGACAAGAAGCAGGCGTGCAGGCAGGCGGGGGCGCAAGATCGCGGTCATGCGCGCCTGATGGGGGCAGTACGCGCCGGTTTCAAGCTCGGGTGGTATCGCCGCCCCGTGCATCGTCATCGATCTGGGGAAAACCGGCATCGCGGAATCCGGCGTGGCGAAGCCTGGGCGGCGGCGCATGCGCCTGTCTTTTTCCGCCGGTGGCCGATCTGCGCAGCTTTCCCGAATTCTTGCCCCAGGCACTGGCGATCCAATTGACCGGCTGCGCGGCAGAACCGAAAAATGCGCCTGCGAGGGGGCTGTGTGTGCCCACATTATCGTTGACGGAGTGCATGTGGTGGCAGGGATTTCGCGGCGCGGGCTGTTTCCTCTTCTCGGTGGCGCGGCGGCGTTGAGCCAGGGCACCATGCTGCGCGCCGCCCTGCCGCAGCGAGGCATGCGGGTGGCCGTGATCGGGGCGGGTATCATCGGCGCCTCGATCGCCTACCATCTGGCGCGCGACGGGGCGATGGTCACCGTGCTGGAGAAGGAAAAGCCCGCAGCCGGCGCCACCGGCGGCAGCTTTGCCTGGCTCAATGCCGGCGGCAAGCGCCCGCATCCCTATTACATGCTCAATTTGCTCGGCATTCTCGGCTGGCATCGGCTGCAGACCGAACTGGGACATGACGCTCTGCCGATGCAGTGGAACGGCTGCGTGCAATGGCGCAGTGGGGCCGATGTCGCGCAGCGCACACAGGCTTCGATCGAACAGCAAATGGCCTGGGGCTATCCCTCGCAAATGATCGATGCAGCGCGCCTCTCCGCGTTGATGCCGGGCTTGAACCCAGGCGCGGTCGATGTCGCCAGCTTCTGCCCGGCGGAAGGCACGGTCAATCCGCGCGTCGCGACAGAAGCAATGCTGGCCGCTGCTGAAACCCTTGGAGCTACGGTGGAAAGCCCGGTCTCGGTCACCGGATTCGATGCGGGCGCAGGCCCGGTGCGCCGCGTCCTGACCGGCGGCGGCGCGCTGGATGTCGATGCGGTGGTAATCGCTGCCGGTCTGGACAGTATGCCGCTGTCCGCCATGCTCGGTGCCCATGTGCCGATCGAAACCAGTCCCGGCATTCTTGCCCATACCGAACCCGGCGCCAATGTCCTGCCCCGGCTCGCCTTTGGTGCGGGCGCCAATATGAAACAGCCGCCCGATGGTGGCTTTGTCACCGGTTCCACATTCGCCGGCACGCCGGACATGGCCCCGACGCGCAAAAATGGCGAACGTCTGCTGGCAGCCGCACGCACCTATGTCCCGGCGCTCCACGATTTGAAGCTGGACTGGGTCAGCATCGGCCATCGTGTGCTGCCGAAAGACAGCTTCCCGATCGTCGGCCATCTTCCCGGCAAGACCAATGCCTATGTCGCGGCCATGCACAGCGGCATGAGCATGGCCCCTCTGATCGGCGAACTGGCCGCCACCGAAGTGCTGGGCGGGCCAAAGGCGGAGCTACTCACGACCTTCCGCCCGGATCGGTTCGCGGGATAGGGGCAGGCTAACGGATATGGATCTGTAATCTCAGCGCGCGGCTGCGCGGTGGTCAGGCCGCGCGCGGAACGATCCGCTCCAGATCTCCATCCAGCGCGCGCCGGGCATTGCGGAGCTCGTGGTCATCCTGCAATCCCAGGAAGAAGCCGTCAGACATGCGGAAATAGCGGGCGAGGCGCAGATCCAGCTCTCCGTCGATGCGGGCATCACCTTCAATGACAGCCTGCAGCCGTGCAGGATCGACAGCGATGGCTTCCGCCAGCGCGACGCAATCCATTTCCAACGGCTCCATGAATTCCGACGCCAGCAGTTCCCCGGCGTGGGGATTGTGCAGCCATTCTGGATCAGTGGTAGTCGGTGATCTCGACATCGTATGCGTTTCCGTCTTTCCAAGTGAAGCATACACGCCATTGCATGTTAATTGAAATGGAATGCTGACCTTGGCGATCTCCAGTCAGCGCATGAAGCCGGTTGCTGGGCGGAGCGGTCAGTTCCAATAGCTCTTTGACGCGATTGAGAATGGACAGCCGCGCAAGCGCACATTGCTGAATATCAGCAGGAAGCCTGCGGCTTCGCCTACCTTCCCAAATCATCATCGTGTCCTTGTCCGCAAAGCTGGCAATCATCATTCGTCTCCGAACTGCTGCATTGCTGACGACGTCTATTTGTCTTGCCTAGGCCGCTCTACGGACGGAACCGGTAACGCCGGCCATTACCCGATCATCACCGCCCGAACTTCTTCTGCGTCTTGCCGTACCGCATCTTGCGCGTGCCCGGCTTGCCCTCGTTCGAACGCCCCACGCGCGGGGCCTTCTTCTGGTCGTCGGGCAGGCCCAGTTCCTCGTTCTCCAGCCGGCGGATCTCGTCGCGCAGGCGGCCGGCCTCTTCGAATTCCAGATCGGCAGCGGCGGCGCGCATGCGTTTTTCCAAGTCTTCGATGTATCCGCGCAGATTGTGCCCGACCAGATTGTTGCGATCATCATCGCCCAGATCGACGGTCACCCCATCCTGCGCGGCCGTATGGGCGACAATATCGGCGATCTGGCGGCGGATGGTTTGCGGCGTTATGCCGTGTTCTTCGTTATAGGCGCGCTGCTTTTCCCGGCGCCGGTCGGTTTCCGCCATCGCCCGTTCCATGCTGCCGGTGATCCGATCGGCATAGAGGATCACCCGCCCATCCACATTGCGCGCAGCGCGGCCGATGGTCTGGATCAGGCTGGTTTCCGACCGCAGGAAGCCTTCCTTGTCCGCATCCAGAATGCACACCAGCCCGCATTCGGGGATGTCGAGCCCTTCACGCAGCAGGTTGATGCCCACGAGCACGTCATACACGCCCATCCGCAGATCGCGGATCAGTTCGATACGCTCCAGCGTTTCGACGTCGGAATGCATGTAGCGGACGCGCACGCCCGCCTCATGCATGAACTCGGTCAGATCCTCGGCCATCCGCTTGGTCAGCGTGGTCACCAGCGTGCGGTAACCTTTCTTGGCCACTTCCTTGCATTCATAGATGCAGTCCTGCACCTGATCTTCGACCGGGCGGATTTCCACCGGCGGATCGATCAGGCCCGTTGGGCGAATGACCTGTTCGGCAAACACGCCGCCGGACTGTTCCATTTCCCAACTGCCCGGCGTCGCCGAAACGGCCACCGTCTGCGGGCGCATCGCATCCCATTCGTTGAAGCGCAGCGGACGATTGTCGATGCAGCTGGGCAGGCGAAATCCGTACTCGGCCAGCGTGATCTTGCGGCGGTGGTCGCCGCGCGCCATCGCCCCGATCTGCGGCACCGTCTGGTGGCTTTCGTCCACGAACAGCAGCGCATTTTCCGGCAGATATTCGAACAGGGTGGGGGGCGGCTCGCCGGGCAGGCGCCCGGTCATGAAGCGGCTGTAGTTTTCGATCCCCGCGCAGCTGCCGGTCGCGGCGATCATTTCCAGGTCGAAATTGGTCCGCTGTTCCAGGCGTTGGGCTTCCAGCAAGCGCCCTTCTTCCTGCAGTTCCTTCAGCCGTTCCTGCAGTTCGAAGCGGATCGCCTCGGCCGCCTGCTTCATCGTCGGGCCAGGGGTGACGTGGTGCGAATTGGCATAGACGCGCACGCTGGAAAGGCTGGCGCCCTTGGTGCCGGTCAGCGGATCGAATTCGCTGATGTCCTCGATATCATCGCCGAAGAAACTGATCCGCCAGGCCATGTCTTCATAATGGCTGGGGTAGATTTCCAGATTGTCGCCGCGCACGCGGAACGTCCCGCGCGTGAAGGCCGCGTCGTTGCGCTTGTACTGCAGCGCCACCAGCTTGCGGATCATTTCCCGCTGATCGGCGCTTTCGCCCTTCTTGATGTCGAAGATCATCGCCGAATAGGTTTCGACCGACCCGATGCCGTAGAGGCAGGACACCGAAGCGACGATGATCACGTCATCGCGTTCCAGCAGCGATCGGGTGGCCGAATGGCGCATCCGGTCGATCGCTTCGTTAACGCTGCTTTCCTTCTCGATATAGGTATCACTGCGCGCGACATAGGCTTCAGGCTGATAATAATCGTAATAGCTGACGAAATATTCGACGGCATTGTCCGGGAAAAAGCTCTTGAATTCACCATAGAGCTGCGCCGCCAGGATCTTGTTCGGCGCCAGGATCAGCGCCGGGCGCTGCAGCTTTTCGATCACTTGGGCCATGGTGAAGGTCTTGCCGCTGCCGGTTACCCCCAGCAGCACCTGCGTATGCTCGCCGCTGGCTGCGGCTTCAACCAGTTCGGCAATTGCACGCGGCTGGTCGCCGCTGGGCTGATATTCGGAAACCAGCTTGAACGGTCTGCCGCCGTCGCTTTTTTCCGGCCGCACAGGCTTGTGCGGAATGAAATTGCCGGAAGTATCGGGTTCTTCCAGCCCACGGCGGATGACGAGTTCGACCATGGCGGAACATATGGGACCATGATGCATTGGCAGCAAGGTCTGCGCTTGATAGTCAGGGGCCCGCAGCGGACCGCCGCAGCGGTTGGACAACATGAGAGGGAATATTATGCGCTATTACAAGGTCTTCCCGATCGCGGCAGCGATCGCACTGGCAGCTTGCGGCAATTCCAACGATGCTGCAGCCGACGGACAGGTAACAGCGGATGAAGTTGAGGCAGCCGCCAGCGAAATGGTGAAGCCGCAGCCGGGCCAGTACAGCCTGAAGGTGGAGTTGACCGATTTCGACGTGCCCAACATGCCCGATGCGATGAAGACGCAGATGCGCACCGCAATGGAGCAGGGCTTTGCACAGACCAACAGCTATTGCGTCACGGCTGAGCAGGCTGAAAAGGGTGCGCGCGGCATGGCCGAACAGATGAACGATCTGCCGTGCGAATATTCCCGCTTCGATGTCAATGGCGGCAAGCTTGACGCGGAAGGCACCTGCAAGGGCGCCGATGGCACCGAAGGCAAGGTGACGCTGTCGGGTGAAACCAAGGCAACGTCCTCCACCATGACCGTCAACATGGAACAGGGTCTGCCGGGCGGCACCAAAGCCAATATCGGGATGAAGATGACGTCTGAACGCACCGGCGAATGCGTCTGAATTTTGCGGGGCGCTGCCTGATGGCGGCGCCCGCCTTGCTCATGCTCGGGGCCTGCAACCTGTCCGGCGATGATGCCGGGCAGGCTGAGCAGCCAAGCGATGCCCAGATACTCGAACGCGCCGGGCAATTGGAACAACCCGTCCCCGGGCTCTATCGCAGCATAACCCGCATGACGGCCTACGAACTGCCGGGCGCCCCGCCGGAAGAGGCGCGGCTGGCGCGGGAACGAATGGCGGCTGTCGCGCCTCAGGAAAGCCAGCATTGTCTGAGTGCTGAGGAGGCGAAGCGCGGATTTGGCGCCATGCTCCAGACGGTTCAGGGCGGAGAATGCAGGTTTGACAGCTTCACCACCACAGGCGCGAAGATGAGCGCGGTGATGCGTTGCGCTGCGGCTGACGGGGGAAGCTCGGTCATCACCATGGACGGGGTCGGACGCAGCACTGAATCCTCGATGGAACTGGTGATCGAACAGCAGGGTCTCAGCATCCCCGGCGGCACCGCCAGTATCAGGATGACGGTGGAAAACAGGCGCGTCGGCGATTGTTGAGCTTGGCCCGGTCCATCCAGCGTGATTGTTGCGCAAATATGGCGCGGGCCAATATCCGTGTCATTTGCGCCGGACTATGATCTAACATCGCGGCATGGTCAGACAATTCACCACGCCGTTTGCCAGGCCGACCCGCTTCGGCGAATGGCGCGGGGCCCTGGGCAAACGGTTGGCGTTGATGAGCCGGCCGGCGCCGGTCAGCGCGCGGGGTCCGCAAATCGGCCTGCTGCTGGGCGAACTGTCTGCCGGCGCTGAACCGTTCAGGCGCAAATTTCGTCCGCCGCTGGACATCGAACCGGCCGCCCATCGGCGTATCGTTATGATCATGCCGGGTTTCTGCACCCATCCCCTGCGGATGCGCTATCTGGCGCGACAACTGGAACGGGCCGGCCACAAGACCAAACACTGGGGGCTGGGCTGGAACTGGGGCCCCACCGAACAGAATTTTACGGCGCTGGCCGAACGGCTCGATGCCGTGCACGCACGCTATGATCAGAAGATCGTGCTGCTGGGGTGGAGCCTTGGCGGCATATTTGCCCGGGAAGTGGCCAAGCATCGGCCGGACAAGGTGGCGCGCGTCATCAGTATGGGTTCCCCCTTTTCCGGCGCACCCAATGCCAACAATGCCTGGCGCCTCTACGAACTGATCACCGGCCATGGGGTGGACGCTCCGCCGATCGAGACGGATCTGGCGGCCAAGCCCCCGGTGGATACGGTCGCGATGTGGAGCCCGCGCGACGGAGTCATCTCTCCGCGCAGCGCCGCCGGGCGCGAAGGGGAACGCGATCGGGTGGTGGCCCTGCGCTGCACCCATCTGGGTTTTTCCTATGCTCCCGAGGCGATCAGGGCAGTGTTGCAGGAACTCGACCGCCCCTGAGAATGCGCCAAAAACTTGCCACAAATCTGCAAGACATGGCTTGGCGAGGGCCCGCAACCGTGCCATGTTGCAATGCGGTAAAGGGGTGTATGAACGCTTCGGATAACAACAACTTCGACGAGATGTACGCACCGGACGGCACGGTGCGGAACGCATATTCTCTTTATGACCGCTGGCTGTCCGAACAGGATCGGTCATGGATGCGGCGCAAGGCCTTCGAAGCGGAAAGCTTCTTTCGCCGAACCGGCATCACCTTCAATGTCTATGGCGATGATGATGGCGAAGAACGCCTGATCCCGTTCGACATGGTGCCGCGCATCATTTCCGGTTCGGAATGGCGGAAACTGTCCCGCGGGATCGAACAGCGGGTGCGGGCGCTCAACGCCTTCATGCATGATCTCTATCACCGGCAGGAAATCATCCGTTCGGGCCGCCTGCCTGAACGGCTGTTCCGCAACAATTCCGCCTGGTTGCAGCAGATGGTCGGCTTCACGCCGCCCGGCGGGGTCTATACCCATATCGTCGGCATCGATCTGGTGCGCACCGGGCCCGATGAATTCCTGGTGCTGGAAGACAATGCCCGCACTCCCTCGGGCGTCAGCTACATGCTGGAAAACCGTGAAACAATGATGGCGATGTTTCCGGAACTGTTCGCCCAGATCAAGGTTCAGCCCGTCTCCAACTATCCGCGCCGCCTGGCCAAGAGCCTGGCCGCCTGCGCCCCACCGCGCACGGAAGGCACGCCCACAGTCGCCGTGCTGACGCCGGGGATCTACAATTCCGCCTATTTCGAGCACGCTTTCCTGGCCGACCAGATGGGCGCCGAACTGGTGGAAGGCAATGATCTCCGCGTGATCGATGGCAAGGTGCAGATGCGCACCACCAGCGGTTACCGGCCGATCGATGTGCTCTATCGCCGGGTGGACGATGATTTCCTCGATCCGCTGACCTTCCGGCCAGACAGCATGCTGGGCGTGCCGGGGATAATGGATGTCTATCGGTCGGGCGGTATCACCATCGCCAATGCGCCGGGCACGGGCATTGCCGATGACAAGGCCATCTATGCCTTCATGCCGGAAATCGTGGAATTCTACACTGGCGAAAAACCGCTGCTGCCCAATGTGCAGACATGGCGCTGTGCGGAAGAGGATTCGCTCAAATTTGTGCTCGACCAATTGCCCGAACTGGTGGTGAAGGAAGTCCACGGATCGGGCGGCTATGGCATGCTGATCGGGCCGACCTCCAGCAAGCGCGAAATCGAAGCCTTCCGCAAGAAACTGGTGGCCAATCCGGGCAATTACATCGCCCAACCGACGCTGGCCCTGTCCACCTGTCCGATCCTGACCAATCGTGGGCTGGCGCCGCGCCATGTCGATCTGCGCCCCTTCGTGCTCGTCTCGCCGCAAGGGATCGATATCACGCCGGGTGGGTTGACCCGTGTCGCCCTGAAGAAGGGATCGCTGGTGGTGAATTCCAGCCAAGGTGGGGGAACCAAGGATTCTTGGGTGCTGGACGACTGATGGGCGGAGTTGAGCAATGCTAGGCCGGACCGCCAGTGGCATTTTCTGGATGTATCGCTACCTCGAACGGGCGGAAAACACTGCGCGTTTGCTGGAGGCGGGGCATCGCATGGCGCTGACGCGCGGCGGAGATGCCGCGACCGAAGAATGGCGCTCCATCCTGACCACGCTGGAACTGCGCAAGACTTATGAAAAGCAGTTTGACGATTACAGCAGCGCACATGTCTGTGATTATGTTCTGCGCGGGAAAACCAACGATCAGAGCGTGATGCGCATGTTCGATCTGGCGCGTATGAACGCTCGCGCCTGCCGCACCTCGATCACCGCCGAAGTCTGGGAAGCGATCAACGAAGGTTGGATGACGCTGCGTGATCTGCTCGCCCGTCCGGTGAGGGAGATCAACCTTGGCGGGATCCTGGGGGCCATCAGGCGGGAATCGACCCTGGCGCGCGGCGCCACCTATGGTTCCATGCTGCGCAATGAAATCTACGCTTTTGCCCGTTGCGGAACCTTCATCGAACGGGCGGACAACACGGCGCGCATTCTCGACGTCAAATATTACCTGCTTTTGCCCTCCCTGTCGTATGTCGGCACGGCGCTGGACACGGGGCAGTGGGACAATGTGCTTCGCTCTCTGTCAGGCGAACGCGCCTATCGCTGGCTCAATGCCGGGCGGATGGATGCACGATCGATTGCCGATTTCGTCATCCTGGATCCGCGTTTTCCGCGCAGCCTGGCGTTCTGCTATGCCTCCATGCGCGAACACATGGATTCCCTCGCCCAGGCGCATGGCGGTGAAGGCAAGGCGCATGAGATGATGGAACTGGCCAACCGCGCGCTGGGGGGCAAGACTGTTGAGGATATTTTCGATCAGGGACTGCACCAGTTTCTGCGCGGTTTCATCCAATCCAACGCCGCCATCGCATCCGCCATTTCCGATCAGTATCGTTTCGTCGACTGATCCACCTCCGCAGCAGGGACAGGGCATGCAGCTCGCTATCCGCCACACCACCCGCTACCGCTTCGACCAGCCGGCAACCTACGGACTGCAACGGCTGCGGCTGATGCCCAAAACGACGCAAGGGCAGGAAGTGATCGACTGGCGTGTCGAATATGTCGGGGCGCGCGAAGAACTCAGCTATGACGATCAGCACTTCAACCATGTGACGCTGGTCTCGCTGGAAGAAGACGCGCAGGAAGTGACCATCACCTGCCATGGCACCGTGATCACGCGGGACAATGCCGGGGTGATCGGCCAGCATTCGGGGCATCTGCCGCTGTGGGCTTTCCTCAGCCAGACGGCCTTTACCAAGCCTGGCCCCAAGATCCGGCAATTGCTGGCTGCCGTTGAGCGCAGCGATGAAGGCACGCTGGCCACGCTGCACAATCTGTCGGCGGCGATCCTGGCACGGGTGCCTTACAAGCCGGGGGAAACGCGGGTGGATACCACGGCGGAAGAGGCGGTCACCGCTGGCCATGCGGTGTGCCAGGACCACGCGCATATCTTCATTTCTGCCGCACGGGCGATGGATATTCCGGCCCGCTATGTCAGCGGATATCTGCTGATGGACGACCGGGTGCAGCAGGATGCGACCCATGCCTGGGCAGAAGCTTGGGTGGACGGGCTGGGCTGGGTGGGCTTCGACGTGTCCAATGAAATCTGCCCCGATCACCGCTATGTCCGCGTGGCCACCGGGCGCGATTATCACGATGCCGCGCCGCTGACCGGGATCAGCTTCGGCACGGTTGCCGAACATCTGGAAGTCGATCTCGCGGTTGAACAGCAGGTTACCGCGCAGTAGAGCCGTGCCTTCGTACTGGTGGCCACAGGGACGTTGAATGACCTATTGCGTGGGAATGGTGCTCGATCGCGGGCTGGTGTTGATGAGCGACACCCGGACCAATTCGGGCGTCGACAACATCTCGGTTTTTCGCAAGATGTTCCGCTGGCACAATCCGGGCGAACGCGTGATCGCCCTGATGACGGCGGGCAATCTGGCCACCACCCAGGCGGTCATCAGCCATCTGGAAGAACGCACCAAGGCCCCGGACAACCGACACAATTCCTTGCTTGAACTGCCGACCATGTTTCAGGTCGCGGCCGAAGTCGGCAAGCTGCTGCAACAAACCGTGCAGGATACCCAGGAACGCAACGGCGCCAAGGGCAGTGGGCGTTTTTCCGCCTCGATCATCCTGGCCGGTCAGATCAAGGGCATGGAACCACGCCTGTTCCTGATCTATCCCGAAGGCAATTTCATCGAAGCCAGTTTTGACACCCCATTCTTCCAGATCGGGGAAACCAAATATGGCCGGCCGATCCTGATCCGCGGCTATGACCGGGATATGAGCTTCGAAGATGCGGTGAAACTGCTGACGGTCAGCTTCGATTCCACGCTGAAGGCCAATCTGTCGGTCGGCCTGCCGCTGGATCTGCTGGTGCTGGAACGCGACAACTTCCAGCCGCTGCACGAACGGCGGATCGAACAGAACGACCCCTATTACGAGGCCATTTCCTCCAGCTGGAGCGATGCGCTGCGCAGCGCATTCCATTCGCTGCCCGATTACACATTCTATCAGCCGAAGGTGAAATAACGGCTTGAATGGTTGATGATGGCCGGGTGGCAACGGAACTGTCACCCGGCATCATCGTCAGTTCTGCCCGGCCATATGCGCCCGGTATTCTCCCTGCCGTTCCAGCATCCAGCCCGGATATTCGGCCGGCAGCACGCTGGCGGCATTCAGGGCCGCCAGATCATCGCCATCCAGCTGCACCTCCACAGCGGCCAGATTGTCGGCCAGTTGATCGGGCCGCTTGGCGCCGATGATCACGCTGGTGACGGCGGGTTGGTGCAGCAACCAGGCCAGCGCGATGCGAGCGGGGCTGCTGCCGTGCTTTTCCGCCACCGGGCGCAGCGCGGCGATCACCTTGTCCCCACGATCCAGATCGACCGGGGGGAAGTTGAAGGCGGCGCGGCGGCCGGCTTCACCGTCGCTGCCGGCGTTGTATTTGCCTGACAGATATCCGCCAGCCAGCGGGCTCCACACCATCAGGCCAAGATTTTCGGACTGCAGCATCGGGATCACCTCCCGCTCCAGATCGCGGCCTACCAGCGTGTAATAGGCCTGCAGCGACAGGATCGGCGCCAGCCGCCGCGCTTCGGTCAGGCCAATGGCCTTCACGATCTGCCAGGCGGCCCAATTGGACAGGCCGATGTAGCGAACATGGCCATGCTGCACGAGGGTGTTGAGCGCCTCCAGCGTTTCGACCATGGGCGTTGCCGGGTCGAAGCCGTGAATCTGATAAAGATCGATATGGTCGAGCTGCAGCCGTTGCAGGCTGTCGCGGCACTGATCCAGAACGTGCTTGCGCGATGTGCCGCGTGCATTGGGCCCTTCGCCCATCGGTCCCATTACCTTGGTGGCGATCACCAGTTCGTCGCGCGACAGGCCCAGATTGCGGATCGACTGGCCCAGGATGCGCTCGCTCTCACCCCCGGCATAGACATTGGCGGTGTCGATGAAATTGACCCCGGCATCCACCGCCGCGCGCACCAGCGCATCGGCCTCTTCCTGCTGCAACTGGCCGATCTGGCCCCACATGCCGCCGCTGCCGCCAAATGTCATGGTGCCAAGGCAGAGCTGGGATACGAACAGGCCGCTGGGGCCAAGCTGACGATAACGCATGGGCGTCTCCTCTTTGGGGTGGAAGCTTGCTGCAGAGATAGGGCGCAGGCGCCGGCAGTGCGATGCAGATCGTCGCATTCTCTTGCCCGATTCTCTCAAACACCGTCTTTCTTCTGCTTCCAGGGCACGGCACAAGGGCGCATCATGGAAGATGCTGCACTCGATCGGATCCGCGACCTGCTGCTGCGCCAGCACGCTTTGCACGGTGCCGACAGCCCGCTGGAAGGGCTTCGGCTGACCGTTGCTTACCAACCATCCGATCTGATCCATTCGGTCTATCGCGCGTCCTTCTGCGCGGTCCTGCAGGGCGCGAAGGTCAGCCTGCTGGGCGATCGGGCCTATCGCTATGACACGGGCAAATGCCTGATCGCCTCTATGGATTTGCCCGTGACGGCGCGGATCGTGGAGGCGAGTGCGGAGCGCCCCTATCTGGCCTTCAGCCTGGCGATCGATCCGGCGATGATCGCCGATCTGGTGCTGGCCGAAGGCGGTGAACCTGCGGCCGGGGCAACGCCTTTGACGACCATCGCGGTCGGTGATCTGGCCGGCGATCTGATCGATCCGCTGACCCGCCTGCTCGATGTGCTGGACCGGCCGCGCGATCTGCCGGTGCTGGCGCCGCTGATCCGCCGCGAAATCGTCTGGCGACTGCTGCATGGCGAACATGGCCTCATGCTGCGCCAGGCGGGCCTGGCCGACAGTCGCATGGGCCGGATCGCCCGCGCGGTCGGCCGCATTCGGGACAGCTATGCCGAACCCTTGCGCGTGCCCGAACTGGCCGCGCTGGCCGGCATGAGTCTCGCCAGCTTCCACCGCCATTTCCGCGCCGCCACGGCGATGACGCCGATCAGCTTCCAGAAACACATTCGCCTGCACGCGGCGCGGCGCATGCTGCTGGCGGGGGAGGGGGATATTGCCGCGATCGGCTATGCTGCGGGTTATGAAAGCCCGTCCCAGTTCAGCCGCGATTACCGTCGGCAGTTCGGTGAGGCCCCCGGCCGTGACGGCGCCGCGATCCGCGCCGGCATGGTGATGCTGGCTGAGGGGTAGGCGGGTTCAGCCGGTAACCCAGCCCACGGCGGGATCGTTGAAATCCACCACATCGGCCAGTTCCCAGACATTGGGATAGCCATAGCCGGTCAGATTGATGAAGGTCTGGATATTCAGCGCCAGCGGGGCCGCCTTGCGCGGTACCGGGGCGGCATTGTTGGAAAAATTGTTGTTGCAATAGATCAGGATCTTGCGGCCCCGGTCTGTGCCGATGACAGCGGCCAGGCTTTCTTCGTTGAAATCGGTCAGCGGCAAATTGACCGCGCCGGCCAGATGTCCGGCCACAAAGGCATCGCGCGAACGCGCGTCCAGCACCAGTACATCTGGCTGCCCGGCCACGGCCTGAAAATCTGTCATCGGCAGCAGGCGCTGAGAACGCACGGGGGCGATCTCCCGCGTCAGCTGCTGGAACCCGGGGTAATCGATCTGCGGATTGCGCTGTTCCGGCGTCGTCTGAATCGGTGTCGTCAGTCGGGTGGGCCCTTGCGCCGCCGGGGATTGCGCCAGTGCAGAACCAGCTATCAGCAGGGGCAGGGCAAGGCTGGTGATCATCGCAAGACGCATCGGAACCCTCTTTTCCATCCGACAAGATCAGAAAGGCCAATTCATCATTGCACGGGTGAACAATGGCTGAGCGGCAGAGGGCGTTACCGACAGAAGCTCTTCGTACCCATCACGCCCTCGACATGGAAATGATCGTGATGGGCGGCATTGTATCCGGGGCCAAGCACGGTAGCGAACCGCTTGCACGCGCTTTCCTGCACCGTGCGCAGGAACCGGCGTTCATCCGAACTGCCATTGTTCCAATGGTTTCTGACGGTGATCCGCCGCCCGTCTTCCAGCACGAAGGCAGAGATATCGATCGCCGCTGCCGTGGCGTGGGCGGATCGGCGGCCGCTGCCCGCGACATTGCGGCAATTGTAACTGCCCATGGTCTCGATGCTGCGCAGCGGCGATCCCAGGATCTGCCGCGCTGCACGATCCGCGCCGAAACGGGCCCAGCCGGCAAAGGCGCTGGTTACATCGCAGGTGACGGGGCCCAGATTGCCGATCATCAACTGGCCATTGTCGGCCGCCAGCGCGGTCAGCTGAACGGTGCCCAGATTGGTGCAGCCCTGGCTGATATAGCGATCGGGCAGGGGCGTGAAACTGGCGCCCATCTGGCCCAGATTGGCCAGGCACTGGCGCGCCTGCGGATTGACGGCGATCGGCGGCCCGCTCGCGCTGCTGCTGGGCCCACCGCCACCGCTCCGCCCGCCGCCGGATTTGGCCTCGGGAATGGAACAGGCGCTCAGCAGAGCCGCCAACAGAGCAAGGGTGGCGTATCCTCTCATGGGCCGTTGGTCCCATATTGCGGTTAACGCCGCCTTAAGCGGGTGCTGACTTTATAAGGGAATTGGCTGGTTTGGGGCCGGGCGGCTCCGGATTGGTGTCAGGCCGTCACCATGTCAGCTTTCCTGATCCGATTCGGTTTTGCGCCGCCGTTCGAGCCAGTTCTCCAGCGGATGGGCGAACGCCGACAGCACCACCGCGATCAGCAATCCGATGCCGATCAGCGGCCAGGGCGACAGCATGCAGATGATGCCCAGCACGGCGGTGACCCAGACGCTGGCCGCCGTGGTCAGCCCGCGCACCTCATTGGGCCCGCGCATGATCGCGCCCGCGCCCAGGAAACCGATGCCGGTAACGATACCTTGAATGGCGCCCTGGATCACGCGGCTGACCGCATCCGGGTGCCCGGCGATCATCGGCAATTGCGTGGTGCCGGCGGTCAGCAGCGCAGCGCCCAGCGCCACCAGCCCCAGCGTGCGGGTACCCGCCGGCTTGCCGCGCAAATCATGCGAAATCCCGATCAGCACACCGCATCCGGTGGCCGCCAGCAGGCGAAGAAGCGTGTCGCTGTCCATGGTGTCCATCTCTCCCGCCGGATGATTGGCATGATGGGGCAGGGCGGGCAAGATTGCCGGTGGGTAACCGATAACCGCTGATAACTGCCGGTCCGTCATCGCGCCGCTTGACTCCGCTGCCGATGGGTTTAGGTGCGGCGCCGGGCCACGCGGTCCCAACGCCGCGCGAGCTCTCTGTGAGGAGAGTCTTTATGACTGACAATACGGTACCCGCGCGGAAACCCGCGCGTGCATTCTTTTCTTCCGGTCCCTGCGCGAAGCCGCCGGGCTGGGCCCCCGAAAAACTCGCCACCGAATCGCTCGGCCGCTCGCATCGTGCGAAGATCGGCAAGACGCGCCTTCAGCTGTGCATCGATCTGATGCGCGAAGTGCTGCAGCTGCCCGATACGCACCGCATCGGCATCGTGCCGGGTTCGGATACCGGCGCCTTCGAAATGGCCATGTGGACCATGCTCGGCGCACGCGGCGTCACGGCGCTGGCTTGGGAAAGCTTCGGTGAAGGTTGGGTCACCGATGCGGTCAAGCAGCTGAAACTGGAAGCCAATGTGCTGCGCGCCGATTACGGCAAGCTGCCTGATCTCGATCAGATCGACTGGAGCGATGACGTGCTGTTCACCTGGAACGGCACCACCTCCGGCGTGCGCGTGCCCGATGGCGAATGGATTCCCGATGATCGCGAGGGGCTGAGCTTCGCCGACGCCACCAGCGCGGTGTTCGCTTACGATATTCCCTGGCACAAGATCGATGTCGCCACCTTCTCCTGGCAGAAGGTGCTGGGCGGTGAAGGCGGCCATGGCGTGCTGATCCTCGGCCCGCGCGCCGTCGAGCGGCTGGAAAACTACACCCCCAGCTGGCCGCTGCCCAAGGTGTTCCGTCTCATGTCCAAGGGCAAGCTGGCCGAAGGCATCTTCAAGGGCGAAACCATCAACACCCCCAGCATGCTGGCGGTGGAAGATGCGATCCACGCGCTCGAATGGGCCAAGGGTCTGGGCGGGCTCGAAGGGCTCAAGGCGCGCAGCGATGCCAATGCCGCCGCGCTCGACAAGATCGTTGCCGAACGCAGCTGGCTGGGCCATCTGGCCGAAGATCGCGGCACGCGTTCGCGCACCTCGGTCTGCCTGACGGTCGAAGGCGCCGATGCTGATTTCATCAAGCGCTTTGCCAAGCTGCTTGAAGACCAGGATGCCGCCTATGACGTGGCCGGTTACCGCGATGCCCCCCCGGGCCTGCGGATCTGGTGCGGCGCCACGGTCGACACCGCCGATGTCGAAGCGCTCGGCCCCTGGTTCGACTGGGCCTATGCCCAGCTGACCGCCGAAGCGGCAGCCTGATCTGTCTGCATTCCGGCGGGCACGGCCTGCCGGAATGCCACTTCCCCGAATTCAGCCCGTCCGCTGCGGCAACGAACCGCGCGACGGAAGCAGTGGAACAAAAACAATGACCAAGCCCAAAGTCCTTATTTCCGACAAGATGGATCCCAACGCCGCCCGCATTTTCGAAGAGCGCGGCTGCGACGTTGACGTAAAGCCCGGCATGACCGTGGAAGAACTGAAGGCGGTGATCGGCCAGTATGACGGCCTCGCCATTCGTTCGGCCACCAAGGCGACGCAGGAAATCCTTGATGCCGCCACCAATCTCAAGGTGATCGGCCGCGCCGGCATCGGCGTCGATAATGTCGACATCCCCTATGCCTCGTCCAAGGGCATCGTGGTGATGAACACTCCGTTCGGCAATTCCATCACCACCGCCGAACACGCGATCGCGCTGATGATGTCGCTCGCGCGCCAGATTCCGGAAGCCAACGCCTCCACCCACGCCGGCAAGTGGGAAAAGAACCGCTTCATGGGCGTGGAAGTTACCGGCAAGACCCTGGGCCTGATCGGCGCCGGCAATATCGGTTCGATCGTCGCCAGCCGCGCGCTGGGTCTGCGGATGAAGGTCATCGCCTATGATCCCTTCCTGACCGAAGAACGCGCCGTGGAAATGGGCGTGGAGAAGGTGGACCTGTCCACGCTGGAACAGCGCGCCGACTTCATCTCGCTGCACACGCCGCTGACCGATGAAACCCGCAACATCCTCAGCCGTGAACGGCTGGAACGCACCAAGAAGGGCGTGCGCATCGTCAACTGCGCCCGTGGCGGCCTGATCGACGAAGCGGCGCTGAAGGATCTGCTCGACAGCGGCCACATCGCCGGCGCCGCGCTGGACGTGTTCGTGGAAGAACCCGCGACCGACAATCCGCTGTTCGGCACGGAAAACTTCGTCTGCACCCCGCATCTGGGTGCCTCCACCACCGAAGCGCAGGTCAATGTGGCACTGCAGGTGGCCGAACAGATGGCCGATTTCCTGGTCAATGGCGGCGTCACCAATGCGCTGAACATGCCCAGCCTGTCGGCCGAAGAAGCCCCCAAGCTGAAGCCCTATATGGCGCTGGCCGAAAACCTCGGTTCGCTGGTCGGCCAGCTGGCCCATGGCGATCTGCCCAAGATCAGCATCGAAACCGAAGGCGCTGCGGCGCAGCTGAACCAGAAGCCGATCGTTGGCGCGGTGCTGGCTGGTCTGATGAGCCGCTATTCGCAGAGCGTGAACATGGTCAACGCGCCGTTCCTCGCCCGCGAACGTGGTATCGAAGTGCGCGAAATCCGCAACGAGCGCGAAGGCGTGTATCACACGCTGGTGCGCGTGACCGTGGCCACCAGCCAGGGCGAACGCTCGGTTGCCGGCACGCTGTTCTCCAATGGCGCCCCGCGTCTGGTGGAAATCTTCGGCATCGGCATCGAAGCCGATCTCGAAGGCCACATGCTCTATATCGTCAATCGCGATGCACCGGGCTTCATCGGTCGCATCGGCAGCCTGCTGGGCGAAGCCGGCATCAACATCGGCACCTTCCACCTCGGCCGCCGCGAAGCCGGTGGCGAAGCGGTCGTGCTGCTCAGCGTCGATCAGGCAATCCCGGCAGATGTCATCGCCCAGGCCGAAGCGCTGCAAGGCGTGGTGACGGTCAAGGCGCTCGCCTTCTGATCCATCACTGACATCGTCAGACAACGAAGCCGCCCCCGACCACCCGGGGGCGGCTTCTTTTTTGCCGATGATGGAGGTCGATATATGCTATCGTTTGCAACTGTCGCCCTATGCGAAAGGGTGGCAATGCGTCTAAAGGGGAACCTGCATCGCATTTGCGCGTTGGTCCGTTTGGCTGTGCTGCATCCGGCAGGCGCGCGGATCACGATGAAAGTTTCCAATGACGAATTACGGCCAGCAATATCAGGTGGATCTGCTCAACTGTGATCAGGAGCCCATCCATATTCTGGGCAATATTCAGCCGTTCGGATTTCTCGTTAGCGTGGGCCGGGATTGGTTGATTTCCAGAGTTTCGGTGAACACGGCCGAATTTTCCGGGAAATCGCCTGACGAACTGCTCGGGAAACCTCTGTCAGACCTGTTTCTGCCGCAGGCAGTGCATGATTTGCGCAACAGGCTGACCTTGCTGCGCGGGCCCGATGCGGTGGAGCGCATGCTCAATGTGCAACTGTTCGATGGGGCCCCGCCTTTTGATGTGGCGCTGCACTTTTCGGGCAATGCCATTGTCATGGAGGCAGAGCCTGCCACCGGGCAGGACAATGACGTTGGCAGCGTGGTGCGCACGCTTCTTGCACGGCTCAACCAGACCAGTTCGATGCACGCCTTCCTGCGCGAAGGCGCACGGCAGGTGCGGGCGATTACCGGGTTCGACCGGGTGATGATCTACAAATTCGACAACGACGGCGCGGGGGAGGTCATTGCCGAAGCCGCAGGTCCCGGCATCGACAGCTTCATGGGGCACCATTACCCCGCTTCGGATATCCCGGCGCAGGCCCGGCGGCTTTATCTGCGCAACATCTTCCGCATCATCGCCGATGTGAATGCCATCCCCGTGCCGCTGACCCCAGGGCTCGATGCCGATGGTCAACCGCTCGATCAGTCGCTGTCGGTCTTGCGCGCGGTATCGCCGATCCACATCGAATATCTCAAGAACATGGGGATCACGGCTTCGCTGTCGATCTCCATCATCGTCGGTGGGCGGTTGTGGGGGCTCATCGCCTGCCACAACTACTCCCCGCGTTTGCCGGGCATGGGTGTGCGCACGGCATCCGAATTGTTCGGGCAGATGTTTTCCCTGATGCTGGAAAGCCGCGAACGTGCGGAAGCTGCGGAATACGAAAACACCGGGCGCGACAATATTGATCGGCTGGTGTCGACCATTGCTCGCAACGCGGAGATATTGCACGATTCCGATTGGCTGGCCGAAACGGTGCTCGATGCCATTCCCGCTGATGGTGCGGCTGTCCAGTATAATGGCCATGTTACATTCAAGGGGCGTGCGCCTTCGTCGGAACAGTTCGGCGATATTCTGGCCATGCTCAATCAGGCATCGTCGAACCAGATTTTCGTTACCGAACATCTGCAGTCTCTGGTTCCCGCGGCGTCCGAATATGCGGATCTGGTGGCCGGGCTGATAGCCATTCCGCTGTCAACGCGCCCGCGCGACTACATTGTGCTGTTCCGCACCGAACAACTGCAGTCGGTTCGCTGGGCGGGCAATCCCAACAAACCGATCATGCCAGGCCCCCGCGGTGATCGGCTGACCCCGCGCAAGAGCTTCGAAATCTGGGCGGAAATCGTGAAGGGCAAGTGCCTGCCGTTCTCCCAGCCCGAACGGCGCCTGGCTGAGGCAATCCGGGTGGGCATGCTCGAAGTTATCGTGCGCCTGTCCGAAAATGTGAATGAAGAACGCCGCCGGGCCAGCGAACGGCAGGAATTGCTGATTGCGGAACTGAACCACCGCGTGCGCAATATTCTCTCGTTGATCCGCGGGCTCATTTCGCAGACCCGGGACAGCACCCATACTGTCGATGGCTTCATCGGCAATCTGGACGGGCGCATCCAGTCGCTCGCGCGCGCGCATGATCAGATCACCCGCGATCGTTGGGGGCCCGCGCGCTTGACCGATCTGCTCGAAACCGAAGCGCGTGCCTATCTCGGAACCAGCGAGGCGCGCGTCACCCTGTCCGGTCCGGAAGTGCTGCTGGAACCGGTGGCCTTCACCACGCTGGCGTTGGTGTTCCATGAACTGCTGACCAATGCCGTCAAATACGGCGCCTTGTCCGACAGCGGCAATGTGTTGATTGAATGGCGGCTGGATGAAGAAGGATGCCTGCTGATCGACTGGACCGAAAATGGCGGCCCGGCGGTAACGGCGCCAACCCGCCGCGGGTTCGGCTCGACGATCATCGAGCGGGCGATCCCGCACGATCTGGGTGGAGATGCGGATCTGCAGTATCGCCTGCGCGGATTGCACGGGCAATTCTGCGTGCCTGCGCGA
The DNA here is from genome assembly GCF_009827305.1 of Croceibacterium xixiisoli. Classification (GTDB taxonomy): domain Bacteria; phylum Pseudomonadota; class Alphaproteobacteria; order Sphingomonadales; family Sphingomonadaceae; genus Croceibacterium_C; species Croceibacterium_C xixiisoli. The sequence continues at coordinate 151,854 of NZ_WTYJ01000002.1, forward strand.
TACATTGCCGGGATCAGCGAAAAAGCCACCCGCAATGCCGCCCCCGTTCCTCAGCACGAACGGCCCAAGCCGTTGGCTGGAAAGCAAATCCTGCTGGTCGAAGACAGCATGATCATTTCCCTGGATGCAGAGGATGCGCTGCGATCACTCGGCGCGTCCGACATCTGCGTCTTCTCGGCGGCGGCCCCAGCGTTGCGCTATCTCGAGCAGGCAGCGGTCGATTTTGCCGTGCTGGATTTCAATCTCGGCGTGGAAACCAGTGAACGGATCGCAGCCTGCCTCGCGGAACGCGGCGTGCCTTTCGTGTTTGCCACCGGTTACGGGGAAGGGGTGGACAGCCAGGCTGGCGCTGCTGCTCCGATCATCGCCAAACCCTATGGCGCGCAGGAAATCGCCAGCGCCTTTGCCGTGGCAACCGGTATCGAATAGGCGCCCAGGGCAGCGAGCCAATCCCGCTGCCCTGGGCCGGATATCAGGTGTGGCCGATCCGGGGATCGTCGTAATAATCATTGACTTGTTTGGGGTTGATGTCGCCTTCACCGGTGTCGCCGAGAAGGGTGATGGAAATATCGCGTTCCATCTGTCCCGTGGCGGTCTTCGTTTCGGTATAGACATTCAGGAAGCTGAGCCCGCCGATCTGCGATTGCGGGCTTCGCAGCATGGTCAGCAGTGCGGTTTCTCCATCTGCTTCCTGCGCATCCCGTTCGCGGGCAGTGGCGGTATTGATGCAACTGTGGCGTACGACATTGCCGACGCTGCCGATCTCATGGCTTTGCGCACCATCATAGATGCTGGTGGTGTGGATCACCTCCTGCGGGCCATCGGCATGCATGGTGATCTTGGTGCCATCGCCCAGCACCACAGAACGCCGCGATGTTTCCCAGTCCTTGATGTGCTTGCCATTCAGGTTCTCATGCGGGTCGCCCCACATCTCAGCCGCCATGCCATCGCTCCCCGTATAGCTGACGGTGATCGTATGGCCGTCCAGCTTCACCCGCCATTGCCCGCTGCGGGTCAGATAGGTCAGCGTGCCATCGGCATTGCGGGTCAACCCGTCCTGCGGATCCGGCGTGGTGCTACAAACGGCGTCGGTTTGCGCTGGTGCCGCTGGCACGGCAATGGCGGCGCGGACGACATCCTTGTCCTGCCGACCCAGCAATTGCGGGGTTGAGATGCGCGGCGCCGGGGTACCATCCGCAGCGGCAGCCTCGGTGTAGAAATTGATCAATTGCATCATATATGTGCGGCTCAGCGGATCGAGCCGGGTCGCCGGAAATTGCAAAGTGTCCAACTGCGCGGTTTCCCCGTCATATTCCGCCGCATCGCGACTGCGTGCGATGGCGGCATCGCTGCTGTCATGCATCACCGTATGGGTCAGTACATCCACCTCGCGGCTGGTCGCCCCGTCATAGATGCTGACACGCAGCAATTGCTGGCTCTGCCCCCGCATGGTCAGCTTGGCGCCGCCCGGCAGGGTGATGCTGCGCCGGTCGCCGGCCCATGTCCGCAGCACCCGCCCGCCCAGCACCTCGCAGGTGCCATGCGAAGCATAGCGGAAATCCTCGGTCGTCGTCTGCGTCACCGGGGCCTGAATGGTCAGCACGCCATTGTGGATGCGGATCCGATGGCCGTCGCCGGTCTGATAGGTGATTGCCGATCCCGGTGCAGGCGCGGGAGTAGGGGCTGGATTCGCCGGATCGCAAAAGGCGACCGCTGGTGGTGTCGGCGCCGGCGTTACCGGCGTGGGGGTTGGCGTCGGGATGGGTGCCGGCTTGTCATTGCCGCAGCCAACCAGCGACAGCGTCGCCGCGAATCCAGCAACGCCGGCGAGAATCCGGCCGCGCGCAGCCGTATGGATCCATTTCCGATAATTCATCATGCCATCCCCAAATTTGCAATTGCCAAAGGGGTAAGCGGACAAACTCCGGAAAACGGATCACGGAAAATTTCGGCTCTCTGATGCGGAAAGGCCACAGAGCCGTTGGTTTGAATTCATCAAACCTAAGCGAAACTACCTATGCAATTGAGAATAGGCATATTTGCTGGAGTCTCATTTGGTATTAGATGAAATCAAACTGGATCACATGGCGGACATTTCAACAAACTTCGGAAACATAACCGTAATTTTCCCGAAAGACTGTCACAGATCTGCCCTCTAGGCGACCAAAAGCTGTCTCAATTGGTTTCTAGCGAAACCGGACCGAGAACATTGAGGGTCTGAGTACATGAAAGCGAGATATCTGCTGGCCGCCAGCGCCTTGGGCCTGGCGACGACGGCGCATGCCCAGTCGACGGGTTCGATCGATTTCGAAGAAAACGTCATCGTCGTCAGCGGCGGCATCAATCGCAACGGCGTCGAAGGCATTGTCGTTCCCGACACGTCCAAGGCTCGTCAGGTCCTGACCAATGAGCAGCTGGGCCGCAACAACCCCGGCCAGACGGTGCTGGACAGCATCAACATCGTGCCCGGCGTGAACTTCACCAACAATGATGCCTATGGCTCAGGCGGCGGGCAGCTGACCATCCGTGGCTTCTCTTCCGATCGTGTCAGCCTGACGGTCGATGGTATCCCGCTGAACGATTCCGGCAACTACGCCATCTACTCCAACCAGCAGATGGATCCGGAAGTCATCGAGCAGGTCAACGTCAACCTCGGCTCGACCGACGTCGACAGCCCGACGGCTTCGGCCAGCGGATCGACCGTGAATTACCGCATGCGCACCCCCGGCGAAGAAGCCGGCGTGGTCGCCTCAGCCTCTGTCGGTGACTACAACTATCGCCGCTTCTTCGGCATGATCGACACTGGTGCGATGACACCGTTCGACACGCGCGGCTTCGTCGCGGTCAGCAAGACCAAATACGACAATCCGTTCAACAATTATGGCACGAACGACAAGTTCCAGCTCAACGCAAAGATCTGGCAGCCGATTGGCAATGAAGGCGACTTCATCTCCATTTCCGGCCATTACAATGAAAACCGCAACAATTTCTTCGGTTCTCTGCCGCTGCGTCTGGATGCCAATCGCGTCGCCGGCCCGAATTCCAGCAACCGCTTCCCGATCACCCGCGATGAACGTTTCTATGACGTACCCGCATGCGAGGTGAACACCTTCGACACGCCCGGCATTCCGGGTGAGGCGGATAAGCCCAACGGCTGCGGCACCCAGTTCGATCGTCGTTACAACCCGTCGAACACCGGCAATATCCGCGGTGCCTCGCTGTTCCACCTCAGCGACAACATCACCCTGTCGATCGATCCCAGCTATCAATATGTGAAGGCCAATGGCGGCGGCACTGTTACCGCCCGCGAAGGCCTGTCCAGAGGTCTGAGCGGTTTCATCGGCGGCAGCCCCTATTTTGGCATGGACCTGAATGGTGACGGCGATCTGCTCGACGAAGTCACGCTGCTGGCACCCAGCCAGACGCAGACCCACCGTTTCGGCGTGATCAGCAACCTGCGCTGGGATTTCTCGGAAACCCAGTCTGTTCGTCTGGCCTATACCTTCGACCATGCCCGCCATCGCCAGACCGGCGAAGTCGGCCTGCTGCTGCCGAATGGTGAGCCGCTGGATGTGTTCGCCTCCAACGTTCCGTTGCTGGACGTCACCGGCGCGCCGCTGCAGAAGCGTGACCGTCTGTCCTATGCGATCCTGCATCAGGTTTCCGGTGAGTATCGCGGTTCTTTCATGAATGAAGCGCTGCAGGTCAACGCCGGCCTGCGCGCGCCGTTCTTCACCCGCGATCTGCAGAACAACTGCTTCACCACCAGCGACAGCGGCTTCGTCGACTGCTTCGGCGCCGGCGATCCGCGCAATGCCGAATATGCTGCGGCCAACCCCACGGTGCAGGGCCCGCAGGAACGCCTGCTGAAGTACAACAAGGTGCTGCCATCCTTCGGCGCCACCTATGATTTCGGCAACAACATGTCGGCCTTCGTCAATTATTCGAAGGGTCTGCAGGTTCCGGGCACCGACGCACTCTACAACTCGTTCTTCTTCGCTGCGGATACCGCATCGGCTCAGCCGGAACCGGAAACCACTGACAATATCGATCTTGGGGTGCGTTACACCTCTTCGATGATCCAGGCACAGCTGGTCGGCTGGTACACCAAATATACCAATCGTCTGGCGTCGGCCTATGATCCCGACACGGATCGCAACGTCTATCGCAACCTGGGCGTCGTGGACAAATACGGTATCGACGGCAGCATCGCCTTCCAGCCGATCCCGCAGTTCATGATCTATGCCTTCGGCTCCTACATGAAGTCCGAAATCAAGGACGACGTGCAGAGCGGCGCATGCTCGACGGCCCAGGTCACCGGCGGCGTCTATGGTTGCACCACCCAGGGTCAGCCGCTCTTCGTTGCCACCGCCGGCAATCGCGAAAGCGGCGCCCCGGAATATTCCTACGGCGTGCAGGCCCGTGCCTTCCTGGGTCCGGTGGACTTCGGTGCCACGGCCAAGCGGACCGGCGGTCGTTATCTCTACGACACCAACCTGCCCATGTATGGCGGCACCGCCGCTGCACCGGTGGAAATCTATGGCGCGCAGACTCCGGCCTTCTGGCTGGTCAATTTGGATGCACGAGTGAAGATGGATTGGGCCGGTCTGAACGACCGCACCTTCCTGCAGTTCAACATCTACAACGTGTTCGATCAGCTTTATGTCGGCAGCGTCCCCACCGGTCTGAACCAGGGGAATGTGATCGGCGCCGGGCAGATCGGCGGCACACCGGGATCGGCGCCTTTCGCGCAGATCGGTGCTCCGCGGACCTTCTCCGCCACGATCAATGTCGCTTTCTGATAACTGAAACGATGATGTGCGAATGGCGGCCCGCAAGGGTCGCCATTCCTCATTTCTGCAGGACCAAAACCATGTCTATCCGCCGTCCTTCCTCGCATGCGCGCGCTGTCACCCTTTCTGCCATGCTCGGCGCCCTGCTGGCGGGATGCGCAGCGACACCGCCGGTTGCAGGATCAACGGCAGGATCGGCTGGCACTGCTGCGCGGGAGATTCAGATCCTCGCGCTCAATGATTTTCACGGCAATCTCGTCGCCCCGGATGCGAAGACATCCTGGCACGATGGCACCGCCATGCAGGAAGGCCGGCTGGGCGGGGCGGCGCAGATGGGCGCCGCGCTGGCGCAACTGCGTCAGGGCATTCCGCATACGATTACCGTCGCGGCGGGCGATCTGATCGGCGCCAGCCCGCTTGAATCTGCCTATTTCCTTGATGAACCCTCGATCATGGCGCTCGGCGCGATCGGGCTGGATATCGCCGCTGTCGGCAATCACGAATTCGATCGCGGCACCGCCGAGCTGCGCCGCATGCAGGATGGCGGCTGCGCGAAAAACACACTGCGCACCCCTTGCGCGCTGGATCAGTTTGCCGGCGCCCGCTTCGATTATCTCGCCGCCAATGTGCTGGACGATCGGGGCGAAACGCTGTTTCCCGGCACGGTGATGCGCGATTTCGGCGGCGTGAAGCTGGGCTTCATCGGCATGACGCTGAAGGGTACGGACACGCTCGTCGCCCCCAGCGCCACCGCCGGCTATCGCTTCGCGGATGAGGCGGAAACCGCCAACCGCCTGGCGCAGGAACTCAAGGCGCAGGGCGCCGATGCCGTGATCCTGCTGATCCATGAAGGCGGGCGGGTCGATCCCTTCCTCAACGTCACCGGCTGCCCCTCGTTGTCCGGATCGATCGTGCCGATCCTCGACAATCTCGATCCGGCCATCGGTCTGGTCGTGTCCGGCCATACCCATGCCGCCTATGTCTGCGACCGGCCGGCCCGCGATGGCTCGCCCCGGCTGCTGACCAGCGCCGGGCGTTATGGCAATTTCGTCACCGATATCCGCCTTTCGATTGGCGGGGCCGGGCAGGCACCGCGCTTCGTTGCGCGCAATTACCCGGTCCATGCCGATGGGGCGGAACAGGCCGATGTCGCCAGCCTGGTGCGCCGCTATGTCGACGCCGCCGCGCCGATCTCCGCGCAAGTCGCGGGGCGGATCCATGGCCCACTCGAACCGCGCAAGGGCGATACCGATTATGCGCTCGCAAATCTCGTGGCTGATGCGCATCTGGCCTACACCGCCGATCCGGCGAAGGGCGGGGCGCAATTCGCCTTCATCAATTCTGGTGGCCTGCGCGGGCAGCTTGTTCCGGCTGCCGATGGCACGCTGACCTATGGCCAGATCTTCGCCTTCCAGCCTTTCGGCAATGTCCTGACCGTGCTGGAACTGACGGGCGATCAGCTGCGCCGCGTTCTGGAGCAACAGTTTACCGCAGACAGCCCGGCCATCTTCCGCCAGTCGATGCTGATCCCCTCGCACACGCTCAACTACCGCTATGATCGCAAGGCGCCGGTCGGATCGCGCGTGACGGCGATCACCCTGCAGGGCGTGCTGATCGATCCGGCGGCCCGCTATCGCGTGACGGTGAACAATTTCCTCGCCAGTGGCGGGGATGGCTTCTCGGTCCTGGCAGAAGGGCGCGTGATCACCGATGGCGCGCTCGACCTGGACGCGCTGCAGGCCTTCATTGCCCAGGGGGCGACGGTGGCCGAACTGGGCCGGGTGGTGGACGGCACCAGCACCGACTGATCATGGGGAAGGGGCCGGTCCGGTAACCGGCCCCTTTCCTATCAATGGCCGGCGCTGGTATCGATCGGTCCCTTCGGGCGCGGGGCCAGCCAGATCAGCGTTGCCGCCACTACGAAGCACAGGCTGACGGTGGCAAACATGTCCAGCGTGGCCAGCATCACGCTCTGCCGTTCCACCAGTCCCGCCAGTGAAGCGGTGGCCATTTCGGGTGACGCACCGCTCGCGATCATCCCGTCCAGCGTCGTCTGGCCCTGCTGCATCGCCCCGGCCAGCTCGGTCTGGTTTTCCCGCGTCGCATTGGCCCAGCCGGTCTGCACCACCGACATCGCCAGCGCGCCGGCCAGCGTGCGCATGAAATTGGACATACCGGCTGCATTGGCCTGTTGTTCGGGCGGCACGGTCGCGATCGCCAGGCCGGTGATCGGCACGAAGAACATCACCATGAATGGCCCGGTCAGCAGCGTGGGCCAGGCCATCTGCAGGAATGTCGCATCGGTGTTGAAACCCATGCGCCAGACATTCATCACCGCCAGGCCCAACAGGCCGACGCAGATGATGAGGCGTGGATCGAATGTCTCGGTCGCCTTGCCCACGATGGGTGCGGACAGAATGGCGAGAATGCCCATGATCCCGGTCGCATAGCCGGCCCAGGTCGCGGTATAGCCCATGTTCTGCTGCAGCCAGAGCGGCAGCAGCACGATGATCGCGGAAAATGCCGCAAACCCGGCCGCATAGGTACACACCGCCACCACAAAGCCGCGATGGCGGAAAATCCGCAGATCCACGATCGGGTTCTTTTCGGTCAATTCCCAGATCAGGAAGGCGACGAAACCGATCGCGGCGATGATCGCCATGATGCACACCATGGGGGATGCAAACCAGTCATGGTTGCGTCCTTCGTCCAGCACGATCTGCAGCGACCCTACCCACACCACCAGCAGCGCCAGCCCGATCTTGTCGATCGACGCGCCAACGGTCGGATCCTTGCGGCCCTTGAGGAAATAGAGCGTGGCAAAGCCGCCCGCCAGGGCCACCGGCACATTGATCAGGAAGATCCAGTGCCAGCCGATGCTGTCGCTGATGATCCCGCCCAGAATGGGCCCGGCCACCGGCCCGATCAGCGTCGTCATTGCCCAGATCACCGTCGCCAGCGTCGCCTGTTCCCTGGGGAAAATCCGCAGCAGCAGCATCTGCGACAATGGCATGATCAGCCCGCCGAACAGGCCAAGCATGACCCGCATGCCGATCAGCATGCCCAGGGAAAACGAAAGGCCGCACAGCAGGGAAAAGATCGCAAACGCGAAATAGCAGGTGATGAACACCCGCTGCGCCCCGAACCGGCTGGCCAGCCAGCCGGTCAGCGGCACAGTGATCGCTTCGGCCACTGCATAGGATGTGATCACCCATGTGCCCTGGGATGTCGAAACCCCCAGCGATCCCGAAATCGTCGGGACGGACACATTGGCGATCGTGGTGTCGAGCACCACCAGGAAATTGGCGGCGGCGATGGCCAGCGCGGCCATGATCAGCCGCCCACCGGTCAGCGGGGCGGGCTCATCCGCGATGGTTCCGGCGATACTCGCCATGCTCGGTCTCCGCCGCCGCTCAGTTGGTCAGGTCGATATCGGCCGTCATCGACAGGCCGACCTGCAGCGGGTGTTCCGCCAGCTGCCCGGGATCGATCGCAATCCGGATGGGCAGGCGCTGGACCACCTTGATCCAGTTGCCGGTGGCATTCTGCGCCGGCACCACGGCAAAGGCTGCGCCCGTCCCGCCGGAAAAGCCCACGACCTTGCCGGTGAAGACGACATCGCTGCCATAGAGATCGGACGTCAGCCGCACATTCTGCCCGGGGCGGACATGCTTGAGCTGCACTTCCTTGAAATTCGCGTCGACATAGGCGGCGTGCAGCGGCACCACGGCCATCAGCGACTGGCCAGACTGGACCCGCTGGCCCACCTGCACGCTGCGCTTGGCCACCACGCCATCCACCGGCGCGCGCACCACCGTGCGCTCCAGATTGACGCGCGCCTGTTCTACCTCGGCCTGCGCGGCCAGCACTTCGGGATTGGTGTCCGGCGTGGTGTTGGCGATCAGCGCGCTGTTCGCGTCGCGATCCCCCACCGCGCTCTGGCGGTTGGCGGCGGCCTGCGCGCGCGATGCTTCGGCCATTTTCATGTTGGATCGTGCGGTGTTGAAGGCATTGCGGGCCGCTGTCAGCTCGTCACCCGAAACCGAACCCGATGCCACCAGCGCTTCCCGCCGCTGCAGATCGACCCGGGCCTTTTCCAACTCGCTCTGCGCGGCGGCCACCTGTGCCTCGGCCCGCGCCTGGTCTGCAGCGCGCGATGCGATCTGCGCGCCCAGGCCATTGCCCGTCGCGATCAGTCCGCGCACCCGCCGCTGCGTCAGCGCCAGCTGCGCCTCGGCGCGGGCCAGCGCCAGCCTTGCATCCACATCGTCAATTCGCAGCAGCACCTGCCCGCGCTTAACCGCCTGGGTATCGTCCACCAGCACTTCGATTACGGCCCCGCCGATCTGTGGCGTGACCTGGGCGATATTGGCCCCGACATAGGCATTGTCGGTCACCGCATGGCGCGATGCGATGAAGTGGTCATAGGCGAAATAGCCGCCCCCCAGCAGCAGCACGGCGGCGGCCAGGCCCAGGAAGCCCTTCTTGCGGCTGCTCTTGCTGTTGTCGTCGGCGGCGTCGATGGCCGGGCTGTCCGCATGGTCGGCGGTGATGGTGGTCATGGGGGTATCCTTCAGGAACGGTAACCGCCGCCGAGCGCGCGGATGAGCGCGATCTCGAGGCTGAATGCACGGGTTTGCAGGGAAGCGACGTCGCGCCGGGCCGCGATCAGCGCGTCCTCGGCAGTCAGAACATTCAGATAGCTGGCCAGGCCGCCGCGATAGCGGTTGTTGGCGACTGTCCAGGCCGCCTGCGCCGCATCCGCCGCCGCCTGGGCTTTCTCCAACCGCTGATCCAGCGCGCGGCGGCTGGTCGCGGCATCGGCCACCTGGCGCAGGGCCTGCACCAGCACGCCGTCATACTGGCCCACGGCTGCAAAATAATCGGCTTCGGCTGCACGATATTGCCCGCGCAACCGCCCGCCGTCGAAAATCGGCAGGGTCAGGGCGGGGGCCGCCGATCCGAAGTCCGATCCGCTCTTGAACACATTGCCCAGGCCCAGGCCCTGCAGGCCGATCAGCGCGGTCAGATTGATGTTGGGGTAAAAGGCCGCCTCCGCCTGGTCGATCCGGCTGCTCGCCGCCTCGGCCCGCATCCGCGCGGCAATGATGTCCGGTCTACGGCCCAGCAGCTCGGCGGGGATATTGGCCGGCAATCCGAAATCGCGGGTCAGGGCATTGCCCGGTCGCGCGATCGATCGCCCCCGGTCCGGCCCGGCGCCCATCAGCGCGGCCAGTCCGTTCTGGCTCAGCTCGATGTTTTCATTCAGCGCCAGCAACTGCCCCTGCGCCGTCGCCAGCACAGACCGGGCCTGCGCTACGGCGCCGCTGTTCTCCAGCCCCTCACGCTCGCGCTCGGCCAGCAGTTCCACCGTGCGCGATCGCACGGTCACGGCCTTCTCGGCCGCATCGCGTTCGAAATAGAGGCCTGACAGGCCGGCATAACCATCGGCAATCCCGGCGGCGATCGTCAGCCGCGCCGCAGCGGCCTCCGCCTGCGCTGCGGAGGCTTCCAGCTTCGCCGCGTTCAGCGCCGCACGGTTCTTGCCCCAGAAATCCAGGTCCCAGCTCAGATTGGCGGAAACCTGGCCATAGTCGGGCCAGCCTCTTGGGGCGAAACCGGCCGGCACCAGATAGTTCTCGCTCTGCTGGGTTACCCCGGCCTGGGCTCCCGCGCTCACGCTGGGCAGCAGGCCGCTGCGCGATTGGGTAATCAGTGCCTGCGCCCGCGCCAGTCGCGCTTCTGCCACGCGCAGATCGCTCGCCCCGGCCAGCCCTTCCTCGATCAGCCCGGTCAGCTGCGGGTCGCCAAATGCGCTCCACCAGCCATCGGATGGCCAGGGCGTCTCTGTCGCCGCGAAGCTTTGCGCGGCGGCATGGCTGTCTGCCTGCGCCATGCTGGGCAAAGCGCTCGCTTCCGGCAGTGTGGCGCAACTGGAAAGCAGGATCGCCCACGCCGACACAGCGGCAAGGGCCATCATCCTTCGTTCTGCGCAGGGCAATGGGCGCACCGAGTCCTCCTAAACTGAACAGTACGGTCACCTAAGAGCGGGGGATTGCGTCGTCAACGGAAAAGCGTACAGTGCGGTTCAGTAATGGAGATGGATATGCGGGTTAAGACCGACGCAAAACGCGCGGCGATCATCGCAGTGGCGACTGACCTGTTTCGGGAAGTCGGCTATGAACGCGCCAGCATGGCAGAAATCGCCACCCGCGTCGGCGGGTCGAAGGCGACACTGTACAACTACTTCCCCTCGAAGGAGGAACTCTTCGCCGTCGCCATGATGGATGCGATGGAAGAACGGGGCGAAGAGCTCAGCGCACTGCTCGATTCCAGCCATGATGACGTCCGGCAGGTGCTGACCAGTTTCGGCATGGCCTATCTCCCCTTCATCACCGCGCCCGATGCCCTGGCCATGATGCGCACCGCCGTTGCCGAAGGGGCCAATAGCGAACTGGGTCGGGACATGTATCGCCGGGGTCCGAAACGCGGCTGGCTGATCGTGGCCGACTACCTGGCCCGGCTGCAGCAGCGCGGCGTGCTGGACAATACCGACCCGGCCGTGATGGGTGCCCATCTCAAGGCCTTGTTCGAAGCCGGCACGCTGGAACCCCGGCTGTTCGGCGCAGAACCGGAATTTTCCGTTGACCAGGCGGTCTCATGCGCAGTCAGCGCGTTCCTGCGCGTATACAGCGCGCGCGAATGATCGGGTCTGGCGTGCCGGAATCGCCACCTGCCCAATCGCTGCTGGCCCAATCCCTCTTTCCTCCACGGGCAAAAACCGCGTAAGGCGCCGGCAACATGATGGATCCTGCTGACGACCTCTTGCCCGAAGGGCTCGAAGACCGCCTGCCGCAGTCTGCGGCCGCTGCCACGCGCATCGAAAACGCCGCGCTCGCGGCCATGGACGCGCATGGCTATGACCGGGTCCGCCCGCCGCTGGTCGAATTCGAAAAATCCATGGCCAAACGCATGGATGGCCTGCTGACCCGCAACATGTTCCGCTTCGTCGATCCGCGCAGCCTGCGCATGCTCGCCCTGCGGTCTGACATGACGGTCCAGGTCGGCCGCATCGCTGCCACTGGCCTTGCCGCCGTGCCGCGCCCGCTGCGGCTCTGCTATGCCGGGCTGGTCGCACGGATGACGGGCGACATGCTCGATCCCCGGCGCGAAAACCTGCAACTGGGCGCCGAACTGATCGGCAGCGACGGCGCCAATGCGGCGGCGGAGATCGTCGAACTGGCCATCGCCACGCTGGAGGCTGCGGGCGCCCGCGGCATCTCGGTCGATTTCACCCTGCCGGATCTGGTCGATACGCTGGCCGCGCAGGAATTCCCGCTCGACGCCGGCCAGGTGGCCGCCGTCCGGCGTGAATTGGACGCCAAGGATGCCGGCGCATTGGTCGCGGCCGGCGGCGAAGCCTATCTGCCGCTGCTCTATGCCAGCGGCCCGGTGGAGGATGCCTTGGCGAAACTGGCCACGATCGATGCCGGCGGCGTGCTCGCCAGCCGGATCGACGCGCTGCGCCAGATCGCCGCGCGCGTGGATGGACGCGCCCGGCTGACGCTCGACCCGACCGAACGCCACGGCTTTGAATATCAGAGCTGGTTCGGCTTCACCCTCTATGCCGACGGCGTACGCGGCGCGCTGGGTCGGGGCGGCACCTACACCATCGGCGGCACGGAAGAACCAGCCACCGGCTTCTCGCTCTATCCCGAACGGCTGATCGACATCGTCAGCAGCGATGAGCCCGGCCGCCCGGCGCTGTTCCTGCCGATCACCCACGACCGCGATACTGCCCGCCGCCTGCGCGCAGAAGGCTGGCGCACGGTCGGCGCGCTGACCGAAAGCGACGACCCGGCCAAACTGGGCTGCACCCACCGCCTGGTCGGCGACGCGGTCGAGGCGATCTGAGACAGGCGTGATTGAGCAGCGCCTTTCGGGCTTTCCTGAAAGCCACTAACCCCGCTCATCCTGAGTTCATCGAAGGATAAGGCAAACCCTCAGCGGTCAGCCTCTCGCCGCCTTTCCGCGCACCACGCAGCGGAACCCGATATGGCTGGTGCTGCTGTCCACCGCCTGCGGCTGGCGCGCGGCGGGGCGGTAGCGTTGGCAATAGCTTTCGGCGCACAGATGCGATCCGCCCTTCAGCACGCGGCGCGGGATGCGGGTGGGTTCGGCGGGGTCGAAGCTACCGCCTCTGGTGCCGCCGCGTGGATTGTCGGGCACGCAGCAACTGCCGCGCGTCTTGCGATGCGGGCGGGGCAGGGCGTACCAGTCGCCGGTCCATTCCCACACATTGCCGATCATGTCCCACAGCCCGTGGCCATTGGCGGGGTAATGGCGCACGGGTGATGTCCGCTCCCATCCGTCCAGCAGGCTGTTGCCATGGGGAAAGGGGCCTTGCCAGTAATTGGCCAGCATCGCGCCGCCAGGCGCCAGTTCATCGCCCCAGGCATAATCGCTGTCGGCCAGCCCGCCGCGCGCGGCATATTCCCATTCCGCTTCGCTCGGCAGGCTCTTGCCCGCCCAATCGGCATAGGCCTTCGCATCGGCCCAGGCGACATGCACCACCGGGTGGTTCTCCAGCCCGGTCAGATCGCTGCCAGCGCCGGTCGGCGCGCGCCAGCTGGCGCCGGGGGCAAATTCCCACCAGCTGACCTGATGCAGCGGCACCGGCCCGTCACTGGGGCGGAACACCAGCGATCCGGCCACGGCCAGTTCCGGCGGCATGCCGGGGTAATCGCGCGGGTCCGGCGCAATTTCGGCCAGGGTGACATGGCCGGTGGCGGCGACGAATTCGGCAAAGCGGGCATTGGTCACCGGCACGTCGTCGATCCAGAAGGGATCGACCTGCACCGCGCGGGCAGGGGCCTCTTCGGGATAGAACCGGTCTGACCCCATGATGAAACGCCCACCCGGCAGGTGCACCATGCCGGATGTCAAACCAGGGCCCGCTGTCCCGCTCACGGTGCGGCGTTCCCTTCTCGCCAGCCGCGCGGATTGCTCGCTGCTGCCGCGCGGAAGCTTTCCAGCTGGCTGCGCAGTCGCGCCGTGTCCTGCGGGTGGCGGGCGCTCAGATCGTGGGATTCATTGTCGCGCTGCAGATCATAGAGGGAGGGCACGGCGTTATAGGGCACATCGCCCCCGGCCCCGAGCGGGGAGACATTGGGCACGATATCGTGAAACTTGAACCGGCGATCGCGAATGCCATCGAACTGTCCGGACCAGGTGGTTAGGTAATAAAGAAAATCATGCGGCGTTTCTCCACCACCCAGAAGGCCCCGCGCATCGCGCCCGTCGATCGTGCGGTCGGGCGGCAGGGGGATGCCCGCTGCCGCCAGGATGGAGGGGAAGACATCGATATTCATCGCCATTTCCCGGCTTTCCGTACCCGGTTTCGTCACCCCGGGCCAGATCACGAAGGCCGGCACCCGCTGGCCGCCTTCCCAGGTTTCGCCCTTGCGCCCGCGCAGATCGCCGGCACTGCCGCCGTAATCGCCGCCATTGTCGCTGGTGACGATGATGATGGTGTTGTCATCCACCTTCAACTCTCGCAGCACATCGAGCAGGCGGCCGACATTGCTGTCCAGATCCTCGATCACATCGCCATAGACCCCGCCTTCGGAGACTCCCGAATGCTTCGGATTGGGGTGATGCGGCAGATGCGGCGCGGTATAGGGCACATAGGCGAAGAACGGACCACCGGCATGGGCGCGCAGGAACGCCACCGCCTCATCCGTGATCCGTTCGGTCAGCGTCGCCTGGTCGGTCTGGTCCGCCGGCGTATCCACCGCATTGCCGCGCCACAGCGTCGCGGGGTTCATGTCATTGCTGTAGAGGATGCCGAAATAATCGCGGAAACCGAAATCGGTCGGCCGATGGCCGGGCTGATCACCCAGATGCCATTTGCCGAAGGCGCCGGTGGCATAGCCGGCCCGGGCCAGCACTTCGGGCAGCAACACCTCATCCTGCGGCAGGGCATTGGCCCAGCCCATGCTGCGGCGGATGGTGGCCATGGGGCTGCCGGTGGGGAAATAGACATGGTTGGATGCATGCGCGCGGCTGGGATAGCGCCCGGTCAGCAACGCCGCGCGCGACGGGGTGCAGACGGGGGATGCGGAATAGAATTGTTCCAGCTTCACCCCCTGCTGCGCCAGCGCATCGATGCGCGGCGTGCGGATCAGCTGATTGCCGTAGGATGACAAATCACCATAACCCAGATCATCGAACAGGATCACCAAGACATTGGGCACCCGGCCGGAAACCGGCTGGATGGAATCGAGATAGGCCTGCTTTTCCGCCAGATGTTCCGGCGCAGGTTCCGCATGCAGCGCGGCGGCGCGCG
Source organism: Croceibacterium xixiisoli (assembly GCF_009827305.1). Classification (GTDB taxonomy): domain Bacteria; phylum Pseudomonadota; class Alphaproteobacteria; order Sphingomonadales; family Sphingomonadaceae; genus Croceibacterium_C; species Croceibacterium_C xixiisoli. The sequence continues at coordinate 166,995 of NZ_WTYJ01000002.1, forward strand.
CGATGGATCCATTGGCCTGCAGCTGCAGGGCGATCCGCGCCTCCCCCGATGCGGGCACCGGAACGCGCTCGACGGCGGTGGTCAGTCTCAGCTGGCCGGCGATCACCGGCGTTTCCCCCTCCGGCAGATCGGGCAGGCGGAATGTGCCGTCCGCTGCCGAAACCGCGCTGCGCAGGGCTTCGGGCGCCTGCACCCGTACCCCGGCCAGCGGCTTGCCATCAGGGCCGGTAACCTGGCCGACGATGTCCCCGGCCAGCGCCGAAGTGCCGGCCAGCAACAGCGCCAGGCCGGACAGCATGGTGCGTGTGTGACGTAGGGGGATGGGGGGGATGGGGCGCATGGACATGTCCTCAGTTGCAAAGGCTGGCGATGGGGAAGGGGTCAGAGCGCAAAGCGCACCCCGGCAAAGACGCGGCGACCGGCATCGATGTAGCTGGCGGGCAGGCCGCCTTCATATTGGATGCTTTCGTCGGTATCGAGAATGTTTACCGCCTCGAACACCAGCGACACGCCATTGGTGAAGCGGATGTTGATGCTGCCATCCAGCGTGCCGAAAGCCTTGGTATATTGGTTCATCGCCGGGGCCGCCGCGACCGTGGACAGGAACCCGCTGCGCCAGGAATAGGACAGGCGCAGGCCCACCGGGCCTTTCTCGTAATAGCCGGTGGCATTGAAATTGTGCTTCGATGCCGCCGTCAGCTGGGTTGGGTCGCTGTTGTCGATGAAGGTGTAATTCAGCACGGTGCCCAGCCCGTCGAAGGGTTCGGGCAGGCTGCGGAACGCCTGCTGGTAATAGACTTCCACCCCCTTCACATTCACGCCCGAACCATTGACCAGCCGGCTGACCGCGAAATCCAGCGATGCCTGCTGCTGCGAACCGTCAGACCGGATGTAGGTCACAGGCAGTGTTTCCACCCTGGTATCGGTGCGGATCAGCGAGGCGATATCCTTGTAGAATGCCGCTGCGCCCAGCAGGCCGTCGCGGCTGAAATACCATTCTGCCGTCAGATCCAGATTGTTGGCCCGGAACGGATCGAGATAGGGGTTGTTGCGCGTGACCGTCAGCGCGGTGCCGCTGGCCGTGGTGTTGGGGGAGATATCGCCCAGATTGGGCCGCGACATGGTGCGCGATGCGGACAGGCGCAGCTGCACATCGTCCGATGCCTCGAACTTCAGATTCAGGCTTGGGAGGAAATCGGTATAGCCCCGGCTGACGGTCAGCGGTTCGGCCGCCGGTACGCGGGTGATCCCGCCCGCATCGGGCAGCACGGTGATGCCGTTCAGATCGGGGCTGACCCCGGTGGTCTGCTGATTGGTGCGCACCACGCGCAGGCCGATATTGCCGCTCAGCCGCCCGAAAGCCAGATCGCCCCGCACATAGCCGGCCCAGGTCTGTTCGGCGACATCGGTGATGCCGCTGGCATCATTGGTGATCACCCCGGCGGTAATCAGCTCCTCATCGCTGAATTGCGACACGAAGGCGCGGGTATCCGATGCCAGCCAACTGGTCGGGAACAGCGCCGGTCCGTTGTAACTGCCCAGAAACTGCCCGCTGCCAGCCTCCCGCAGCTTCATGAAGGGAGCGGCGCTGAACGATCCGGCGATCGGCCCGGCGGGCAGTCCGCCATAGAGCGCGGATACGCCGGCGGCCGAAACGGTCAGCCGTTCATTGTCCTGATGGATCGCCCGATCGACATAATGCCCGCCGAACCGGATGGCGGTCAGCCCGCGTGTGCCGAATTCCCGTGCGACATCGGCCCGGACGTCCCACACCTCGTCCGAACTGTCGCGGTTGAATTCGCCGTTGAGGCTGGCCACACGGAAGCTCGCCGGATCGAGCCGCGCCGCATCGAAACCATTGTAATAAATCGTGCTGCCGACCTTGTCCCCTGGGCGGGCGGTATATTCCGCCTCCCCATTGGCGATGGTGGCGATGTTCAGATTGTCGCGATGCTGGGCGGACCGGGCGTAGGACGCATCCAGTTTCGCGGTCCAGCCGTCAGCCTCATAGTCCGCGCCGCCGACCAGCGAATAGATATAGCCATTGCGGTGTTCGTAACGCCCGCCGCCGCGATTATCGAGATCGGCCACCCGCAACCTTGTGGTGGTGGGCAGACCGTCGATGTCCTGCGCCTCGGCACTGATAACCGTGCTGGCATTGTTGAAGATCTGCAGGTTTTCATTGGTGATCGCGGTGACATTGAGTTTGCTGTAAAACCCGTCCAGCGACAGGGTCAGCGCATCACTGGCCTTGAACTGCAGCGAGGAAATCGCGCTGATCCGTTCATTATCCTCTTCATAATTATAGACATAGGTCTGCAACGGAATTCGCACGCGCAGATTGGGATCGATCACCCCATCGCCGTTCAGATCATCCGGCCCGCGCCCGGCGCCGGCGGGAATGCCGCCCCCTTCGGTCAGCGTGGTGTAGAATGCCCCGGCCGTGTGGGTTTCCGGCTTGCGCCTGGTGTAGGACAGCCCGGCCGAAAACCCGATCCGCCCATCGGCAAACACATCGGAATAGAACGCGGATGCACGCGGCGCGAACTTGCCCGAATTGCTTTCATACTCACCCTGCGCAGAGGCGGCGAGCACCCGCCGCCCGGTATCGAACGGGCGCGGGGTGGTGACATCGACCGTGCCCGACAGCCCGCCTTCTTCCAGATCGGCGGTCGGCGATTTGTAAACCGACAGCAGGCGGATGAATTCGGGCGGCAAAATGGTGAAATCGAACGTCCGGCTGGAGGCGCTGTCTGCATTGGAAAGCGCGTTGGGCAGCAGCCGGCCGTTGAAGGTGCCGAGGGTAAAATTGGCCGGCAGCCCGCGAATATTGACCGTGCGTCCTTCACCCCGGGTACGGTTGATCTGCACGCCGGTAATGCGCTGTACGGATTCGGCCACATTCACATCGGGGAAGCGGCCGACATCTTCGGCGCTGATGACATCGACCACGCTGTCGGCCCGCCGCTTCACGTTGATTGCCCGGTCGAGCCCGGCACGGATGCCGGTGACGACAATCGCTTCGACAGGAGCTTCATCGCCGGCATCGACCGGTTTTTCCGCTGTTGCAGTGGCATCCTGCGCCGCGGCGCTGGTGGTGATGAATGCGCCGCTGGCAAGCGCCAGGGCAGAACACCATGCGGTGCCCGTGATTGACCGGATCATGACTCGTCGTTTCCCCAACAGATGCTTCAAGGCTGTTCGCAAACAGGCTGAAACCTCCGGTGGTCCGGTAGGCATCGCGCACGAATTTTCTGGCGCAGACACGGGTCATCCCACGCGTCATACACACGCAATTACGCCGATGACAGCGCTGACATGCCATGTATCAAGACAATCTCAATTGAAAAAGTAGATATTGCGATCGGCGCTGATATCTTTTCTATGGCCCTGCCAAGGGCGACCGGAACGGCGCCATCTTTCGCGGGGAATTCAGGCTGGTGCAGGCGGTAACGCTGGACGATGTGGCGGTGCTGGCGGCGGTTTCGGCCAAGACGGTGTCGCGCGTGGTCAATGGCGATGCGCGGGTCAGCCCGGATACACGCCAGCGGGTGCAGGCGGCGATCGCCAGCCTCGGCTATCGCCCGAACCTGGCCGCCCGCTCGCTGGCAACATCGCGCTCAGGGCTGATCGGCATGTTCGCGCCATTGATTGGCGGATCGCATTTCTTCGGCGAACTGATGCGTGAAGCGATCCGCGCCTGCCGCCAACACGGCTATCACCTCGCGATCGAGGAAGCCGGCGTTCACAGCATGCGCAATGTCGATGCCTATCGCGAAGGTTTGCGAAAACTGCGCTGCGAAGGGATGGTCCTGCCGGCGCCGGTGTGTGACGATCTGGAATTGCTCGACGCGCTTGATGCCGATGGCGTGCGCTATGTCCGCATCTCTCCCGCGCTGGAAGTGGCGCGATCGGTGGCGATCGTGGCCGATCATGCGGCGGGTGCCCGCGCCGTGGCGCAGCATCTGTGGTCCATCGGCCGCCGCCGGTTCGGCCTGGTCACCGGCATGCCGCACCAGGCATCATCCCCGCTGCGGCGCGATGGCTTCCTCGCCGGCCTGGCCGAACAGGGCATCACGGCGGATCAGATGGCAATCGTCGCAATGCCCGATCTGATCCGCGACACCGGCTGGGGTGCCGCCGGGGGCGGGGTGCCCAATATCATCGACCTGGGCCGTCACGCCGGGGCGCAACTGTTCGACCGCGATTGCCGGCCGGATGCGATCTTCACCTATAATGACGAACTGGCCGCTGGCGTGGTCAGCCAGGCGCGCGATCGCGGCATCGATGTGCCGGGGCAATTGTCCGTCGTCGGCTTTGACGACAGCGACGCCGCCCGCCTTTGCTGGCCACCGCTGACCACCGTGCGCCAGCCAATCGCCCGCATCGCCGCGCAGGCGGTGGATATTCTGATCACCGGCGATCCACAGGACCAGCGCACGATCCTTTGCCCGGTCGAACTGGTGGTGCGAGGCAGCAGCGCGGCGGTGTGATTGCCCGTCAGCCCTGGATCAAGCTTTCAGAGCGGCCTGACCCTGCAAATCCTTTTCCCGCCGATGGATCATCGGGTCATTCAGGAATGTCCCGAACGGCACGAATGCCACCAGGAAGGTGCGCACCCATTGCCACACGGTAAAGCCCTTGCCGGGGAAGCAGGCCAGCATGCCAAGAACATAGGCCAGCCAGGCAACGCCATGGGCCATGCCCACCGGCGGCACCAGCGCCGGATTGCCCAGCCAGTACTTCATCGGCATCGCCACCAGGAACAGCGCTATGGTGGTGATCCCTTCGATCAGGGCAACAAAGCGGAAAAGGCGCAGCATGGCAGGGTCCCGGGGCAGCGATGGTTTTGTTGCGAAGGATTCGCATTCATCGCTTTGCCATCGCCAGCATGGTCACACAAGATGCCGACCGGCCTGCGACCGGGATAGCCCGCCATCGGGCACGATCATTCGGCAATCAGGCTGACCGCTTCGGCAATCTCGAACTCCACATCCTGAACGGCTGTCAGGCTGAACAGGCTCAGCGTATAGGCCAGTCGCCATCCCTCGCGACCGTCTTCAAAGGCGGAGAGTGGAATCTGCTGCACTTCCAGGCGGACGCCATTGCCGCCCTCATCCTCATGCAGATAGGTGATGACATTATCGGTGCCCCACCGATCGTCGCAGTCCATCAGCGTATCGGCGATATATCCGCCCAGTGGGCCATCCATGCCCAGTCCGCCGAAGGATTTGATCAGCTCGGCCAGGCGATCATGCACTTGCCCGGCGGGCTGCGGCTTGATCTCTTCCAGTTCCATCATCTTGCCCTTGCGCCGGGTGCTGCCAATCGCCGGCTCTGCCCCACCAATCCTATGGCGCGGCGTCGGTTCCGCCGGCCGTGAAGGTGGAAGGGGTTATTATGATGGAATGCGCGGGATCTCCTCCCGCACCAGATGCGGCAGAATTTGATGCACGCGGGTGATGCCGAGCCGCCGGATGTGGAGAAAGGCGCTGTCCAGTGCCGCCGGTTTCGTCTCGAAAGCCGGACTTTCATAGCACAGCAGTTCCCGCTCCAGCCGATAGTGGAACCCCAGGGCAGATTTTTCAATCGACAGCGCCGCGCCCCCCTCGGGCACTTCGCTGACCGACAGCACATAGACGACATCCAGCTCGTTGACCGGTTGGGCGTCCTCCGCGCGCCACGCCCGGCCCATCGTTACCCGATCTGCCCTGCGAACAGGATCACCAGAATGCCGAACAGCAGCGCTATGGCCGCCGGGACGATTGCTTCCTTCAGATAATATTGCATCGGTCATCTCCTTTGTGGATGACGGATTGAAAGGATTACGGGTTGCGGATGCGTCGTCCTTCATAATTGCTGACAGCGGAAAGCTGGCACGATCAGGCGCGGCGCACCCGGCAGGGGATATTTTGTCGACCCTGAAATCTGCAAAATTGACCAGAACATATGCGCGTCAAGCCTCCGCAACGGTCACCCGGTCGGCGTGCTTTTCCGAACATCCCCTGATTCTTTTATTTTCTGGAAGATGATCTAACAAACCATGACGCCATGCAACATGTAAAATTAACAGTTACATCGATTAACGATTTAACCATCAGCGTTAACGGGCATAGTATTGCGTGAAACTATTCGTGTGTGCACTTCTGCACCTAGCCTTCGCAGAGCAGCCTGCCGGAATGATGGCTTGATCTTTGCCGCCCGCTGGTGCCACCTGCGCCCATGCAAACCCACACTCGCGCCCTGATCGCTGCCGCCGCCTTCGCTTTCGTCACAGGCCGGAAAGTGGCCGGCATGTTCGATCACACCGCCGGGCAGGACCTGCGTATCGCTGCCGAGGCGCGCGGTGACCGGCTGCAGGGCCATGACGGCGATCGTGATGCAGCCTTCGGTGGGACACTGCCCGAGATTCAGGAGGCGGGCGCCAGCAGTTCGATCACCATCAAGCGCCATGAAGGCCGGGCCACCGGCTATGACCGCGCGTCCGAAACCCATTTTGAGGCGGTGGTGGAAGACGGCATGGTGAAACTCTACGATCATGGCGAAGCGGCCTGGTTCGCCTATGAAATCCAGGACGCCGACGCCGCGCAAAGCTATTATCGCGGCGGGTGAGGGGGCTTACAGCGCCCGCGCCAGTTCCTCGATAGAAGCTGCCAATTGGTCTGGCTGCTCCAGCGGGATCAGATGCCCGCAATGTTCCACCACAATCAGCCGCGATCCCGCAATCCCGACCTGCAGCACGCGGCTTTCCTCCACCGTGCGCAACCGGTCCTGCGCAGCGGCCACCACCAGTGTGGGGCAGGTGATCTCTGCCAGCCGCGCCGTATCATCGGGGCGATCCAGTGCGGCCTGCCGCGCAAACACGGCACCGCCCAGCCCGCCGGCTCATCGCCTGCACGCGCTGGATATTAGCGTCGCTGCCATGATCGGGATGCAGGGATCGCATCACGGCTGCCCGGCCGATCTGGCGGAACTCGGCTGGATCGGGCAGCCCCGGTTGCGGCCCATGCGCGCGCGATGATGTCGCCACCAGCGCCAGCCCTGCCACCCTGTCCGGCGCGCGATAGGCAATTTCCCGCGCGACATAGCCGCCCATGGAAAAACCGACCACCAGCGCCGGCCTGCTGAGCGCGGCAATCGCGCGATCGGCCATGCCGCCCAGCGTGTCATCCCGCGTCAGATCCGCCAGCACGACATCGCCGATTTCCGCCAGCGCCGCGCGCATATCGCGCCACAAATCAGCGTCGAGCATGAAGCCGGGGATCAGCAGCAGGTTCATGCGCGAAGGGGCCATGTCACAAACAGCCCCACCAACATGAAAATCACCGGCGGGGCGAACAAAGCGACTTGTCGGGAATAGGGCCATGCGAAAACAACTGGCAGGGTCATCACGGGCAGTGCTCCGAACAGCCAGCTTGCAGCGCCAATCGCTGGGGTGGTGGATGAAAGGCACCATGCCAGAGCAGATATTGCCAGCAGTATGGCCGCGCCCACCCTTATTGTCGAGGTAAGCCACGGGTGCCGGCAAAACGTCACTGGCGACATCGCACCGTCGGCCAGTCGTATCAACGAGATAGCGGCCGCCCCTGTCGACAAGGCGATCCAGAGCATCAAGCCACCGTCGGCACAGCTTGCCCTGACCGGATATTCCAACCGATCAGCAACATCAACACCCCGCCGCACAATGCCATGAGATCGAAACCGGCCCGGACGAAATCACCATCCTGCAGCGTCTGCCACAATCCGGTTCCGGTCAGCGCACTGATGATCGGCAGGCAAATCCACAATATTCCGCCTGCCACCAACTGCTCTGTCCAGGCGGCGTAATAGGGACGAACGAACGCATGCACGGCACTTCCCAGCCATATGACAAAGAACATGCTGCCGGACAGCGATGCATCTGCGCCGGGGATGGCCGTCAATCCGCGTTCGCATCCCAGATAGGCGGCGCAAGCGACAAGATGTCCGCCCACAGCCGCTACGGTCAGCGATTGCGCCACGCTGAGCAAGGGAGGAGCGCCGCCCTTCCTGGCCCGGCGCTTCTCCACAAACAGCACCAGCGCCGCGGCGACCATGCCACAACTCATCAGCCCGCACAGGAAATAGGCCCATCGCGCGGGCATGCCGCCCCATTCGATGAAATGCAGCCCGGACAGGAAGGATCGTGCTTCACGCAGGGGTGAACGCTTGACCAGCACCCTGATTAGGCTGCCGTCAGCGCCGGAGAATGTCACCCTATCGGGATAGTTGGATATCCGGTCATCCCGCTGGCGCCAGATTTCCACCATCGCATCTGCGCGGTTGGGGTGGCTCACATAGATGTTCGTGGCATCGCCGCCACCCCAGGCCTGTTCTGCGCGATTGACCAGTTCCCATAGCGGCGCCGTGTCCGCCTGGGCGCCTGCGGGTGTGTCGCGGTCGATGTAATAGGAAAGATTGTTGTCCCGCGAAAATGCGGAGGCATCGCCATCATAACGTGCATGCATTCCGGCTGGAATATAGGCGTAATAGATTATGACCAGCCCGGTGTAGGCCATCATCACGTGGAACGGCAGCGGGATGACCGAGAGGATATTGTGCAGGTCCAACCATGAACGTTGGCGCGATGCACGCGGACGGAAAACAAAATAATCGCGCAGGATCCGCTTGTGGAGGATCACTCCGCTGACGACCAGCACCAGCATGGCGATCGCGGTTGCGCCAATGATCAGGAAACCGGTTGGATTCTTGGCCCGGTCCACGCCCATCATGTAGTGATACCGCAGCAGAAATGTGCCGGCCGTCATGTTGACGGGCAGTTTCCGGCCGGAAACAGGGTCCAGAAAATGCGTGGCAGACCTGCCATCGGTATCGGTGACGACCAGCTTGATCAGCGGCTCTCGATATGTGGGCAGCACAATGCGCCATTGCTGCGCGTCACTGTCGTGTTCGGTCAGATAGGCACGCGCCTGCGCCAGTGCGGCCGCGCGATCGGCGCCGGGCCGGATGCCGGCTGCCGCCGGGGAGGTCCACAGATTGATCTCCGCATGAAACACGGCCAGCGTGCCGGTGAACAGTACGCCGAATGCAATCCAGCCGAAAACCAGGCCGGCATAGCTGTGCAACCAGGTGAAGTTCTGTCGCAACCGGCCGATCATGACTGGATGGCCAGCGCGATCACTACCGGCAAACCGGTAGCCAGGATGATTTCCCCCCACACCCGGCGCAGGGATGTCACGGCAAACGCCCGCAATGCGATCAGCACATAAACGATAAAACCGGCGCAGGTGGTCAATATGGTAGCCTCGATCGGATCCATGGGCAGGATCAGCACCAGTGCATAGATCCAAGCATATACAACGGCATATCCGCCAAGGATGGCTGCCGCCACTCGCAGGGGGAGCGACAATCGCTCATCGCGCCCCCTGTGAGACATCAGAACCGGTAATCCAGCGACAGCATGGCCGTGCGCGGCTCTGCAATCACCCATTGCAACGGCCCATAGGCGTTCATGACATAGGTCTTGTCCAGCAGATTGCGCAGGTTCAGCGTCACGCTGGCCTGCTGGGTCAGGTCATATCGCACCGAGGCATCGACCACGGTATAACCGGGCATCCGCCTTTCATTGGCCGCATCGGCATAACGCCGCCCGACATAGCGCACGCCGCTGTCCAGTTGCAGCGCATCGAGCGGTGTCCAGGACAACCAGAGATTGGCCGCCTTGTTGGCGACCCCGATCGGCACATTGCCATCGCGGCTCACCAGCGCACCGCTGACCAGTTCGTTGAAATCATCATACTCTGCATTCAGCAGGGTGCCATTGGCCATGATGCTGAAGCTGGACGACACGGCCAGCGCGAAGGACGCTTCCACCCCAAAGGATGATTGCTGACCGACCTGCACCTGCACTGCAGGATCCGCTGCCGAGCGGGACAGAATCTTGTTCTTCACGATCCGGTATCCGGAAATCGTCGCTTCGCCCCGTCCACCCCAGAATGTCGCCTTTGCGCCCGCTTCCCATTGCGAACCGGTCGAAACTTCGAAGGCGGACTGGGCCAGATTGGCCGTCAGAAATGCGGTGACGGGATCGGTCGCGCGCGAATACTGGGCATACAGGGCGATATTGTCCTGCGGATTGTACACCAGGCCTGCCCTCCAACTGACGCCCGGGAAGGTCTTGTCGAAACTCTGCGCGCTGTCCAGCGCGTCGTCCCGGTGCACCGACGGGCGATCATAGCGGATGCCGGTCACCAGCGAGAGGGCGGGGGTCAGCAGCAGCCGGCTTTCGCCGAACACCGCATATTGTTCCAGATCGGTCGCATGCTTGAACCGGGTTCCGAAGGCGCCATACTGGAAAACACCCGGATCGAAATCGAACGGGTCGATCGTGCTGGTGTTGGGCGAATTGGGTGCTGCATCCGTCCGCTTCAATTCGGCAATATTCACCTCTGCGCCGACACTGAACCGATGTTCCATGCCGCCGATTTCATGCTCGTACACCAGGTTCAGCCGATTGCCGATTTGCCAGGTGTCATACAGGATCTCTGTATAGCTGCTGCGCATGATGTTCGGCCCGCTCCAGGCGTAGCGTTCGACATTGTGCCAGTATTTGCGGGAATTCAGGTAATAGGCGACGTTGGAAATCGACAATTGGTCATTGGGCTCCCACGCGATCTGGAACTGGGTCCAGTCATCATCGAATTCCAGCGCACGATCGCCGACATTGTAGTTCTTCTTCTTGATTTCCGGAACGAATTCACCATTGCGCAGCGGTGTGCCGAACCAGTTGACCGGGTCGGATTCAAACCGATCATGACTCAGGGTAAAGGTCAGCGTGTCGGTTGGCTGAAAACGGATCAGGCTGGACAGTGCCAGACTGCTGAATTCGCCCCGATCGACCCATCCGTCCGATGTGTTGTAGCTGGCGTCAACCCGATAGGACAGGCTGTCGCTGACCGGACCGCCCAGTCCGCCGGCAACCTGGAACGTGTTGTAGCTGCCGCCACTGACGCGGAATTCCCCTTCGTGGCGAGTGGTGTTGGGCTGCTTGCGCACGACATTGACGGCGCCGCCAATGCCGCCTTCGCCATACAGCACCGATGCCGCACCGCGCAGCACGTCCACCCGCTCGGCCATCCACGGATCGCCGGGGAATGTCTGCGTGCTCGTGGTATAGACGCGCATGCCGTCGTACAGTTGCATCACCGAATTGTAACCGGTGAAGCCGCGCGCGCTGAGCGAATAGCCGTAGGATCCCGAATCATTGATCACGCCCGGCGCTCTCGATGCGGCCGCCACAATCGTCCGATCGCCAAGTGCCCGGATCATTTCCTTGCTGATTACATCCACGCTTGCAGGGGTTTCCGCCACGCTCAGCCCCAGACGGCTGCCCGCACCCGTCTGATCGAGGGTCAGCACGCCCGCCTGCTGGCCGATGACCACGATGGCGTCGCGCTCTTCGCTCTCCTGCCGATCGGCGGGGGCCGCTTGCTGCGCCAAGGCAGGGCTGCTGGCCAATGCAAGAATGGATACGGCAGACGCCAGCGTGGCGCGTCCGCTCAGAATGTGACGGTTCAATTATACCTCCCTGTTGCCGCCCACAGGCGGATACTGCCGGTTCTGCCCAACGGGGCGGCCCCTGGACGAACCAGTATTTTTGATCCGACGAAAACAGGGCGAGCACGCAGCAGCGATCACCGCCTCTGGGGCGATGCGCGATATTGCGGCCTGTCCAGACACCCCGCCGGAAGACTTCAGCTATCGGGGCAGGTCTCCTGGCTCATGGATCACCGCTCGGTCTTGGCCTTCCCGGGTGGACCCAGTGACGCAATCGGACTTTCGCTAGCCACTTACAGTTGCGGGGGCAGCGCCGGTCTTGCACCGGCTTCCCTCTTAGCGTCCGGGTGCCCCCGGATGACCTCGACAACGGGGGCGCCACGCCAGCAGGTGCAAATTAATGCAAGTTAATTACGGTAACAGATCAATATGTAACGTTACACCCGTCCAGAGCGGCAACCTCTCAGCACAATCTGCGTTGAGACAAAGGTCGCCAAACAGTATCAGGTCTCGCCATGAAGAATATCGTCCTCGTTATCCTCGGCATCGCGCTGCTCGCTTTCGGTGGTTACCGCCAGTTCACCGGCTCCGGCGTCAGCGCCGCCGATCAGGCGCGCTGTGAACAATTGGTGCGCGAACAGAATGGCGATTCCGCCGAAGCGCTCGAACTGTTGCTGCCCAAATGCAACGATCCGGGGATGGTGGCGATGATCGATTCCCGCGCGGCGGGCGAGAATGCGCAATCGGCCGCCAGCCGCATTGCCGCTGCCAATCAGGGCGAGGTCGGCGGCGGGATGGTCAACTGGCTGCTCATCGGCGCGGGCCTGGCCTCACTGGCCTTCGCGGCGAGCCTGCGCCGCCGGGCATGACGGCAGCCTGCTCGATCACATGAACAGGGCGCCAGGCACCGCGCGCCGCCGGATCGCGCTGCTGATGGCGATGATCCTGATCGGCATCGCCCCGCTGGCGTCGGTGGCGCTGGCGGGTGTCATCGCCGATCTCAACGGCTGCGGCCTGCACGAAGGCTTTGCCCAGCCATGTAGCGTGCTCGGCGCAGACATCGGCGGTGTGCTTTATACCATGACGACGCTCGGCTGGCTGATGCTGATCTCGCTGTTCTTTCTCGCCGGCGGTCTGCTCGGCCTGGCGGGGGAGGCACTGGGCTGGGCGCTGCGGCGGATCCGGGGAAGGTGAGGAGTGCTGACCTTCTCAAAGCCATCACCCCTCGTTTCCCCGGCCCCCTGATCAGAACTTCCAGCGCAGCCAGCCGCTGGCCGAAACATCATTCGCCCCATCGGCCAGAAACGCGCCGCCCTGCGCGCCGATGGAAAGATTGCTGCCCAGATCCACGCTGCCCGATCCGGCGATCTGCACCCCTTCGCCGCCATTGCGGGCCGGCAGGATGGTGAAGGCGCGCGGCGATCCGGCCAGGCGCAATTCGCTGGCCAGATCATCATTGCTGTCCTTGGCATAGCGGACATCGATCACCAGCCGGGCATTGTCGGCTCGCCATGAAGCGAAGGCGCCCGCAGCATAGCGAGTGGAGCTGTCCGAAATCCCGCCGCTCGACAGATCCAGCGCACCCGCGCCGCTTTCGGCAAAGCCGTCGAGCTTGCTCCACGCATGGTCGATCGCCAGCGAGGGGCCGAACGCCCAGCCGCCTTTGCCTGCCTCTGCCGCTTGGCCGAAGCCATAGCGCAGTTCCCCGGTCAGCGCGGTGGCGCGGTGGTCCACCTGGGCGCTGGTGGCGCGGCTGATCGTGCCGAAGCCGATGCTGCGGCTGGCCGTACCGTCGCTGTCGGCATGGCTCACCGCTCCCCCCAGTGTCAGGCCGGGGCCGAAATCGCCATAGCGGGCAAAGCCGCTGATGAACCAGCCATCCAGATCGGCGCGAGAGCGGCGATCGTCATTGCTGACATCATTGCTGACCCAACCGCCGCTGATCCCGGCGGCGAAGCGGTCGTCCGCGCCATGGTAATCCACGCCCAGTTCCAGCGCTTCGCCATGATTGGTGAAGCGCGCGCCATTGCCGTCGCCGGATACGCGCGACCGGGTGATGCCGCCCCCGATCCAGGCCTGCAGCCCCTCGCGCCCCGGCTCCAGCCCCCGGCGCAGCGCTGCCCCGCCGCGCTGCTTGGCCGCGCGCTGCCCACCGGCCACGATATCGGCATAGATTTCGCCCGAGGCCATGTCGAAGGCGGCCCGCGCCTGCGTCGCATCAAGCAGCAGGATGGCATTGTAGACTTCCAGACTGTCCGATCCGGCGGTCTGCCCCAGATCCTGCAGCCCCAGCGACGCCTGCCGCTGGTTGAAGGTCAACGCCACATCGGGGAATTGCGCGATCACCGACGTGGTCAGGAAGGCGCCGGTCGGATCATAACCCAGCGTGAAATCGAGGAAGGCAGAGCTTTCGCTCAGCCCGGCAAAGGTACCGCTGCGCCCGCCGGCCGCATCCAGAATTCGATAGACGGTGCCATTGGTATAGCTGACGCCCGGGTCCAGTGCATTGACCACCACCGTGCCGCCTTCCAGCACGGCGGTGCCGCCCACCTGGATCCGGTCGCCCGCGCCACTGGCGGCCACATCCACCAGGAAGCTGGCGCCCCCCCGCACGATCAGATCGCCGGAAATATTGAAACGCCCGGTGGCCGTCTGGCCGGCATTGGGGGCGATCGTGCCGCCCAGGTCCAGATTGCCCAGCGTGCCATTGCCCGTCAGCGTGGTGCCCGCCGCCGTGGTCAGCACGCCATTGGTGGCCGTTCCCAGCGTTCCGGTCAGCGCGATGCCGCCCGCCGCCAGTTCCGCGCCGCCGGTAAAGCCGCCCGAATTGCCGCTCAGCCCCAGCACTCCGGCGCCTTCCTTGCGCAAGGTACCGGTGCCGCTCAGCACCCCGGCATAGGTGCCGGCGCCGGCCTGATCGAACAGCAGCGTGCCATTGGTGGCCACGGCAATCGGGCCCTGCAGGCTGGTGGCATTGCCCTGCAGCGTGCCATCGGTCACCCGCGATCCGCCGCTGTAGGTGTTGGTTCCGGTCAGGATCAGCGTACCCAGATCGGTCTTGTCGATCCCGCCCGTGCCGGTCAGCGCGGATGCGATCGTGGCCGTGAATTCGGCGCCGGCATCGCTGCCGTCACCCACGCGGAACACCACGGCGGGCGCCGCCAGGCCGATGGCGTCGCCGGTCACGGTATAGCCGCCGACCGCGAACTGCACCCCATTGGCCAGAGTCACCGCACCCGCCGCATCATCCACCGTCACCAGCCCGGCGGTGGAACTGGGCACGGCTGCTGCTGCAACCCGCGCGCGGGTTTGCTGGTTGGTTGTCGGCCCGCCGAAGATCAGGAAATCCGCCGGGTCATAGGCGCCATTGGCGCTGCCGTTTATCGTGGTCCAGTTGCTGCGCGCGGCGGTCCAGGTGCCGCTGCCGGCATCGATCCGGCCATTGCCATCGACATCGCCACCATCCCAGAAGGTGAAGCTGTCCGCCGGTGCAGCATTGAACACCAGATTGACCTGGTTTTCGATCGCGGTCTGGATGGCCAGATCGCTCGCCAGCACACCTTCGGGCGTATCGCCGATCTCCAGCCCGAAACCGAACAGCTCGCCGCCATAGTTGAACAGGCGATAGACCCCGCTGCCGAACCCGCCGGCATCGACGATGTTCAGCGTGCCGTTCAGCGACAGATTGCCGCCCACCGTCACCAGATCGCTGGCCACGCCAGCGGCGCCATCGGGCGCGCCCAGTTGGAAGCTGAGGATGGTTTCGGAATTCAGGTTCAGATTGCCGGCAAAGGTCAGATGGCCCACGCCATTGTTCGGCCCGCCGGGCAGGGCACCCGGCGCCAGAATGGCATCGCTCAGGTTCGCCACCCCGCCAATCGTACCCGTGCCGCCCAGAATGGCGCCATCCCCGGCGTTGAAGCGATGCTCGCCATTGCCCAGCGTGCCGTTCACCAGCAGCGTGCCTTCGGTCAGAGAGGTGCCCCCGTTGAAACCGCTGGAATCGCCCGTCAGCGCCAGCGTGCCGGCGCCTTCCTTGATGATCCCGCCAGCACCGCTCAGCACCCCGGCATAGCTGCCACTGGTGGCCTGATCGAACAGCAGCAGCCCTTCGGTCTCGATCGCGATATCGCCCTGCAGGCTGGTGCTGTTGCCCTGCAGCGTGCCTTCGCTGACAATGGTTCCGCCGGTGTAATTGTTGGCACCCAGCAGGATCAGCGTGCCCAGATCGGTCTTGGTCAGCCCGGCTTCCCCGGTCAGCCGCGCATCGATCGTCGCCACGAAGGCCGCGCCCGCGTTCGATCCATCGCCCACGCGCATGATCACCGATCCGGGCAGGGGGCTGCATTCGCCGCAGGGAATGGTCGCATCCAGCACAATGTCGTCCCCGGTCACGGTATAGCCGTCCACGGCGAACTGCACCCCATTGGCCAGCCGCACCGGGCCGGCGGTATCATCCACCGTCACCAGCCCGGCGGTGGCCGATGGCACGGCCGCCAGCCGCTGGTCCGGGCGGCTGGTCGGGCCGCCGAAGATCAGGAAACTGTCCGGCAGGAAGGCGCCATTGTCGCGGCCGTCCGATGTCGTCCAATTGGTGGCGCTGGCGGTCCAGACACCATCGCGCGCGTCGATCTGGTTGTTGCCATCCTGATCCACCCCATCCCAGAAGGTGTAGGAACCCGGTTCGGCCAGGATCAGATTGATCTGATTGGCCACATCGGTCTGGATCGTCAGATCCCGCACGCGCACACCGCCCGGCGTGGCGCCGATCTCCATCCCCCGGTCGGTCAGCGTGCCGCCATAACTGATCAGCCGGTACAGCCCAGGGCCGAAGGCGCCGGTATCGATGATGTCGATCTGCCCATCCAGCACCAGATTGCCGGTCACCTCGATCAGATCGCTGTCGATCCCAGCTGCGCCGAAGGGTGATCCCAATTCGAAGGCGAGCACGCTGTCGGTCCCCAGGGTCAGCGACCCGCCAAATGTCAGCACATCCACGCTGTTGCCCGGTGCCAGCGTGGCATCGGCCAGCGTCACATCGCCGTCGATCCGGCCCGATCCGCCCAGCCTTGCGCCGCCGCTGACCTGCATGACATGGGTACCGCCGCCATAGTTACCGTTCACCGCCAGCGATCCGCCGGTCACCAGCGTCTGCCCGTTGAAGGTACCGCTCAGATTGGTGCCGGTCAGGATCGTGTTGCCAGCGACATGCCGCACAATGCCGCCATTGCCGGTGATATCAGCCGCAATGATCGCCTCGCCATTGGTGTGATTGATCACCAGCTCTGCCGCTGGCCCGTCATCGACGCCGTTCAGCGTGATCCGGCCCACGGTGAACTGGCCGATTGCTCCGGCCGGCCCTTCGGCCGCGCCGCCCAGATTGATGATCGACGCGCCCTGTGTTGCATTGGCCCCGGCCTGGATGCTCGTGGCGCTGAAATCAGCATTGAAAAGATTGGTGATATTACCAGCGAATAGCCCAGCCATGTCCAGAGGGCCTGACATGGTCAGCGTGGCATCGCGCACGGTCAGTGTGCTGTGTCCCATGGAAAGGCCGCCAGTCAACGTTACCTGCGCATTGTTCCTGATGGTAAGGTTGCGGTGCGCTCCAAAAGACAGCGCGCTGGGGCTGGTTGACAGCACCTGCAGCACGGCATGGTCCTCCACCAGAAAATCTGCAGCCGGCTGGTCCGGATTGCTGCCACCAATGTCCAGCGCGCCATTGACGCGCACCCGTGTGCCGATCCCGCCAATCCGGACGCCAGCCTGCTGGCCGAAGTTCCAGTTGTTGCCATCACCATCCCGCTGCTGCAGCACGGCACCATCGACAACCAGCAGCGAGCCATTGACGGTCAGTGCACCGATGCTGGCGTCTGCGCCATCCATGATGCCCAGATCGCCATTCACCAGGAGTGGAGCGGCAAGGTCAAACTCCGATCCGGCATCGCTAACAGTCAGCGACGAAAGCGCGCCGACGCTCAAGCCCGATACGGAGTTGGCTGTCTGTAGCAGCTTACCGCCCCTGCGGACCACGAATTGCGCAGTGCCCCCGCCTTGTCCGCCATTGCCAATCAAGCCCTGGCCTGGCCCGGCCAGTTCGAACCGGGATCCTGCTCCTTCCACCAGAATGTAGCCGAAACCGGCGAAATTGGGATTGCCGCAGCCCAGGCACAGCGATGCCGTGCGCGCAACTCCGCCATTGGTGATCATCAGCCGCCCGGTCGATCCGAAACCATTGCCAATGCTTGTTGTGCCGTTCACGTCCAGCACGCCCCCGTCCACATTCACCCGGCCTTCGCTGGCATTGATCACCCCAAACGGGGACAAGGTGTCCCCGATGGTCAGAGTGCCGGCACCGGCAGTACTGCCGGAGCTGCCAAGTTGCAGCCGGCCATTGGCGGCAATGGTCAGCGTGCCATCCTCGCCACGGCCCACGGTCAGTTCGCGGATATTGAAATCCTGTCCGGCGCCGACCACGGGTACCCGCACGGCGGTATTATCGCTCGCGATCACCAACAGGCTGGTGGCATTGGGCATTACGCCCGTGTCCCAATTGTCCGCCTTTCCGAAATCGGCGTCGGTGCTGCCATCCCACACCTGCTGCGCCTGGGCGGAAGCCGGGGCGATCAGCGGCAGGGTCAGCGCGCTGCGGGCCAGCAGGGCCAGATGCAGCCGGCGGGTGATCGTCTGTGTCGCGGAATATGCCATTGTCTGTCCTGCCCCGTGATCGGCGCCGAGCGGGCACCGGATGTCGCCATCAAAATGTTGTTGGCAGATTGCGGCAAACCGGGGCGGGGCGGAACGTGGCAAGTTGCGGCAGCATGTTGCAATATGTTGCATATCGCGGTTTTCTGCTCGACGGAGCGCCGCAGATCGGCCTTGATGCAGCCTCCCGGCGCGCAGGCTGGGGCCAGCGATGGGGGCAGGGGCAGGGCATGGTACTGATCGGCGAAATCTATGATGCCGGCTTTGATCCGGCGCGCTTTCCGGCCCTGCTCGAACGGCTGACCGGGCATTTCGATGCAAGCAGCGCTTTCATCGGCTGGGTCGATGAAGAACGCGATGCCGGGTTCCAGGCACAGTTCGGCAATGATCCGGCATGGATGGCCAGCTATGCCGAAACCTACCACCAGCATGATGTGCTGCTGCCCCATCTCCTCAAGCTCGGCGAAGGAGATATCGCCACCGCGCATGATCTGCTGCAACAGCCCGATATCCGCGCCGGCGTGTTCTATCGCGAGTATCTCGCGCCCCAGGCCATTGTCGACAATCTGGCCGCGGTGCTGGTCCGCCGCCCGGGCATCAGTGCGCATATCTCTTTCCTGCGGCGCGGCGATGCGCCGCCTTTCGGGCCGGAAGATATTGCCCGCATGCGCGACATCCTGCCGCATCTGACCCGTGCGGTCTTCGTGCAGAGCCGGTTGATCCGCGATTCCGGGCTGGCGCAGGGCTATCGCCAGGCGTCCTCGGTGCTCAGCGGCTCCCTGCTGCAATTGTCCGATGATCATCAGGTGGTGGAACTCGATACCGATCTTGGCCGGCTGGTCGGGCTGCGCGTGGGCGAAGGGCTGCGCCGCACGCCCATTGCCGATGCCGTGCGTGCCACCATCGCCGATGGCCTGCCCCATGCGGCGGAACTGACCGATCCGGCCGGAGAGCCGCTGCGCCTGCTGTGCGAAGCCCGCCCGGTCCCGCGGGATCGCTTCGCCGATCTGGTGTCGGGATCGGCCACGGCCTTCATCGTCCATGTCACCCTGATCGATCAGCCGCGCCGGATCGCCTGGCCCGCCATGGCCGCGCTCTATCGCCTGACGCCGACAGAGGCGCGCGTGCTGCAGGATGCGGTCGAACACAGCGATCTGACCGAAATCGGTGACCGCCTCGGCATGGCCCGCGCCACCGCCCGCGCGCATCTCCATCGCATCTATGCCAAAACCGATACCGGCGGCTTTGCCGGCCTCACCGGCCTGGCCCACCGCTTCGCCATGGCCGGGCCTGCGGATGGGTGAGCATTGTATTCGGCCGCCCCTAAACAGATGATGGACGCCGGCTGTTTAGAGAATCGCTAAACACCTGTTGATGGCAGTAGGGGCAAGGCGAATGGCAAGCGCTTCCGAAATTTCCGCTCAACGGATCGAAGGCTGGAAATCGATCGGCGCCTTCTTCGGCCGTGATCGCACCACCGCCATTCGCTGGGCGCGGGATCGCAATCTGCCGGTCCATCGCATTCCCGGCGGCAAGACCAGCACCACCTTTGCCCTGCGGCACGAACTGGAAGCCTGGGTCCGCAGTTCGACAGCCAGCGCCAAGCTGGATGCCGTCAGTGAGCGGCCGGCGCTGGCCCTGGTTGCCGTCCCCGATCGTCCGGTCGATCCTGCTATACAGGAAGATTATCTGCGCGCGCGCGACTGGATCATGGGCCGCAATGCTCGCGCCATCGAACAGGCCGTTTCCCTGCTGCGTGACATTACCCAGCGCGCCCCGGATTATGCCGCCGCTTATGTCGCCCTGGCCGAAGCGCTGGTGCTCTCCCGCGAATTCGGCGAACGCAGCGATCTGCTGGCCTTTCCGCCTGCGCAATTCGCACTGCGCACCGGGTTGCGGCTCAATCCGGCGCTGGCCAGCGGCCATCGCGTGGCCGGTTTCATCGCCTATTGGTGGGATCGCGACATGTCCGCCGCGCGCCAATCCTTCCGCCATGCGCTCGATCTGGCGCCTGCCGATCCGATCACCCACTTCTGGCTCGGCAATATCCTGGCCGATCACGGTGAATTTGCGGACGGCATCAGCCATCTCAACCAGGCGCGCTCGATCCAGCCCGGCTCGGTCCCGATCCTGACCGATCTGGCCTGGGCGCAATGGTCGGCCGGCGATCAGGCGCGGCCGCTGGCAGCGTTGCAGGACATTGCGCAGGATCACCCGCGCTACACGGTGGCGCATGAATATCTCGCCTATATCGCGCTGATCGCGGGCGATTACGCCGGCCACGCGGCGGAACTGGCGCTGCTCGGGCGGCTGCGCATGAATGACACGCTGTCCGCCCGCGCTGCCGATATCGCCCTGTCTCTCACAGCTGGGCGGGATGCCGCCCATCGCTGCATCCTGCGCCACGCGCTGAATGATCTGGCCCATGAACCCGGCCGCACCAGCGCCTGGGCGGTGCTGGTCGCTGCTGTCGGGGGCGTGCCGGGGCAGGCGGTCGAACTGCTCGAACGGGCGGTCCGGCGCCGCGAGCAGTGGGGCGAAGCCGGCTTCGTGCGCGGCATCCGCATGAATGCGTCGGGCCTCGATCCCTGGCTCGATCGCCTGACCTGCCGCTAAAAGACCGGATCATCACAAAACCTCTTCCCAAAGGACGGGATTTCCGGTGATCTGGCCGGCAACCGGAACCGCATGGTCGGATATCCGGATATTGGGAGGGCACATGAAATTTTCCAGACTGGCGCTTGCTGCGCTGCTGATCGGCACATCCGCTACGGCACAAAATACCGCACCAACCCCAACGCCCGCACCGGCACCTGCTCCGAGCCCGCGCACACCGACCCCGTCCTATGTCCCGCAACCGGGCATGCCGGTGGAAGGGCGCAAGCCCAATGCCGCCGAACAGACCCCGGCCTTTCCGCAACAGACCCGTGCGCCCTACACGCCCTCGAATGTCGCGCTGAATACGCAGGTTTTGGCCGAAGGGCTGGTCGATCCCTGGGGGCTGGCCTTCCTGCCCGATGGCAAGCTGCTGGTCACCGAACGCGACGGGCGTCTGCGTGTGATCGACAAGGGGCAGCTGTCACCTCCGGTGGAGGGGCTGCCCGCCTCCGTGCGGCAGGAAATCTCCGGCCTGGCCGATGTCGTGCTCGATCCGGATTTTACCGGCAATCAGCGCATTTACTGGAGCTATGTGGAGGCGCGCCCGGCCGGCAATGTGCTGGCGGTCGCCCGCGGCCGGCTGGTCGATGGGACGCAGCCCCGGTTGGAAGATGTCCGCGTCATCTATCGCCAGGAACCCGATCTGAAATCCGAACATGGCAATTTCGGCGCCCGGCTGCTGTTCGACAAGACCGGCGCCCTGCTGGTGACCTTGGGCGATCTCGCCTCCACCCCGCTGCGCCCCTATATTCAGCAGCTCGACAGCGGCATCGGCAAGATCGTGCGCATCACCACCGATGGCGCGCCGGCGCCGGGCAATCCCTTTGCCGGTCAGGCCGGCGCCCGGCCGGAACTCTGGGCCGTCGGTTTCCGCAATCCGCTGGGCCTCACCTTCCGCCCCGGTACCGACCAATTGTGGGAAGCGGATGTCGGCCCGCGCGGCGGGGATGAGATCAACATCATCCGCCCCGGCGCCAATTATGGCTGGCCGCTGATCAGCTATGGCCATGAATACAGCGGCGGCCCGGTCGGGGATGGTCCGGTCAAGGCTGGCTATGAACAGCCGGTCTATTATTGGGATCCGGTGATTTCGCCCTCCAGCCTGGAATTCTACTCCGGCGATCTGTTCCCGCAGTGGCAGGGCAATCTGTTCGTCACCTCGCTCAGTCAGCAGCATCTGGCCCGGCTGGTGCTGGAAGGGGATCGGGTCGTGGGGGAAGAACGCCTGCTCAAGGATCTGAAGGAACGGCTGCGGCTGGTCCGGCAGGCGGCAGATGGCGCGCTGATCATCATGACCGAAGGCCCCAATGCGAAGATTCTCCGGCTGACCCCTGCGGGCGGCTGACCGGGTATGGGCGCCATCACCCGGTGGCGCCCTTTTTACGGTCAAATATGTGCGTGAGTTTTCCCCGGCGCGACACGATGCTATGGATGTGCTGGTTGCTCTCGGCGCCTGCTTTGCCTAGGGCGCGGCGGTAAGCGGAAAAGAAAGTTTCTCAAGCATGGCCAATGTCACGGTGATCGGCGCCCAATGGGGTGACGAGGGCAAGGGGAAGATTGTCGACTGGCTGGCGGATCGCGCCGATGTCGTCGTACGGTTTCAGGGCGGGCACAATGCCGGCCACACGCTGGTTGTCGGCAACACCACCTACAAGCTGTCGCTGCTGCCTTCGGGCATCGTTACCGGCACGCTGTCGCTGATCGGCAATGGCGTGGTGCTCGATCCCTGGGCGCTCAAGGCCGAAATCGAACGGCTTGAAGGGCAGGGTGTTTCCATTACCCCCGAAAACTTCGGCATTGCCGACAATTGCCCGCTGATCCTGCCGCTGCACCGCGATCTGGACGGGCTGCGGGAACAGGCCGCCGGCAAGGGCAAGATCGGCACCACCGGTCGCGGCATCGGCCCGGCCTATGAAGACAAGGTCGGCCGCCGCGCCATCCGCGTCTGCGATCTGCACCATCTCGACGATCTGGACGCGATGTTCGATCGGCTCTGCGCGCATCATGATGCGCTGCGCGCCGGTTTCGGTGAACCGGCAGTGGACCGCGCCGCCCTGCTGGAAGAACTACGCGCGATTGCGCCCTTCGTCCTGCAATTCGCCCAGCCGGTGTGGAAACGCCTGCGCGACAAGCGCCGCGATGGTGCCAAGATCCTGTTCGAAGGCGCACAGGGCGTGCTGCTGGATGTCGATCACGGCACCTATCCCTTCGTCACCAGCTCCAACACCGTCAGCGGTACCGTCGCTTCGGGCAGCGGGCTGGGCCCCAATGCTGCCGGTTTCGTGCTCGGCATCGTCAAGGCCTACACCACCCGCGTGGGCTCCGGCCCGTTCCCGTCCGAACTGGACGATGAAGTGGGCGAACTGCTCGGCCGCAAGGGGCATGAATTCGGCACCGTCACCGCGCGCAAGCGTCGCTGCGGCTGGTTCGATGCCGCGCTCGTGCGCCAGAGCTGCGCGATCAGCGGCGTCACCGGCATCGCCCTGACCAAGCTGGACGTGCTCGACGGCTTCGAAACGCTCAAGATCTGCACCGGCTATATGCTGGACGGCAAGGAAATCGATTATCTGCCCGCCAACGCCATGGAACAGGCGCGGCTGGAACCGATCTACGAAGAAATCGAAGGCTGGAGCGACACCACCGCCGGTGCACGCAGCTGGGCCGATCTGCCGGCTCAGGCGATCAAATATATCCGCCGCATCGAAGAACTGATCGAATGCCCGGTGGCCAGCGTTTCGACCAGCCCCGAACGTGACGACACCATCCTGGTGCGGGATCCCTTCGCGGATTGACGCCATGACCCGGTCCACCCTCCGCAGGGCGCTGACCATATTCGCCGCCGCGCTGCTCCTCCCCGGATGCAGCGCGGTGGAACCCGCCCCGCTGGCGGCGGATTACGTGCTGGTCGACAAATCCGACCGCACGCTGACCCTGATGCGCGAAGGCGAAGTGCTGCGCCAATATGCCGGGCTGCAATTCGGCGACGAACCGCGCGGTCACAAGCAGTTCGAAGGCGATGAACGCACGCCGGAAGGCCGCTACACCATCGACACGCGCAACCCGAACAGCCGCTACCACCTCTCGCTGCGCATATCCTACCCCAACGAAGCCGACCGCGCCTACGCCGCGCGCCGCGGCCGCTCCCCCGGCGGCGACATTTTCATCCACGGCCAGCCCAACGGCCTGCGCGGCGCCGAAACCGGCACCAGAGTCAGCGGCGACTGGACCGACGGTTGCATCGCCATGACCAATGCCGAAATCGCCGAAATCTGGGCCGTGGTCCCCGACGGAACACCAATCGAAATCCGTCCTTAAAATACTGGTATACCTACATTTCTCGTCATCCCGCCGAAGGTTGAGATTTTTTGCCAGCCCGCTCAACCCTCATCTGATCGGCGCATGCTGAAACCGAGCCCAGCCTTGGCCGGGAAGACAAAGTGGGCCACCATTACCCAAGCCCAACAGAGCCCCGCATCGGACAAGGCGCGCCAAACCCGCTTCAAACCCGCCGCAACACCCCCACATGTTACATATGAGTGACAAACCCTCTTCTTCCCCTTTGCCGCATGTCAGCCGCCGTGCGCTGATGTTTGCCGGCGCGGCGGTGGCGGCGGGTGGTCTGGCGCGTTCGGCCACCGGCCCGCTGCTCGGCCCGGCCAAACCACTGCCTCCGCCGCCCGTGCCCGTCGCGGCGCGCGTTCCGGCCACGCCAGTCAAGGCCTCGCTCGGCTCGCTCAATCCCGCGCTGCTGCAGCGGGCGCTGGCAGCGCTCAATACCCATTCGCGGGATATCGGCCTGCGCGATCGGATCGCCATCGTCGATTTCACCGCACCCTCGGCGGATGCGCGAATGCATTTCCTTGATGTGAAGAGCGGCGACATCTCCCACATGCTCGTCGCGCATGGTTCCGGCTCGGACCCTGGCCACACCGGCTTTTTGCAGAAATTCTCGAACGCGTTCAATTCCAACGCCTCGAGCGAAGGCGCCTTCGTTACCGCCGATTACTACGTCGGCAAACATGGCCGGTCCCAGCGCATCCGTGGGCTCGATCCCACCAACAACAATGCGCTTGATCGCGCGGTGGTGATCCACGGCGCCTGGTATGCGGAGGCCGATATGGTCAAGGCGCATGGCAAGCTGGGTCGCAGCCAGGGCTGCTTCGCCGTGGGCGACAGCGAACTGGCCACGCTGTTCGATTACATGGGGGAGGGCCGGCTGCTCTACGCCGCCAAGGCCTGAGCGGCTTTTACACCTGCCCCCGGCACAGAAACCGCCGATCGCCGTTTATGTCTCTCAAGGAGATATGAATGCGTAAAGCCCTGCTCGTCTGTTCGCTTCTGGCGTTGTCGGTTCCTCTGGCCGGTTGCGACATGTTTTCCGGCAGTTCCGTCGCCGGGGCCGAGGATGGCAGCTGGACCGATGGCACCGCCCGGCAATTGAAGGAAGCGATCGACAACCGCGCCACCCACGGTCTCGATCGCATGAACTTCGCCGTGGAAGGCGATCCGGACAGTGCCGAGGGGCAGCAGGCCCTGACGCAGAGCGCGCTGCGCTATGCCACCGCCGTGGCGAAGGGCGTGTCCGACCCAACCAAGCTCTACGATATCTACACCGCCGCCCGGCCCGAACCGGAACTGCAGGCCGGGCTGACCAAGGCGCTGGCCGATGGCAAGCTGGGTGAGTGGATCGACAGCCTCGCCCCGCAGGATGACAATTACCGCAAGCTGTCCGACGCCTATCTGGCCCTGCGCAAGGACGGCACGGCGCCCGCGACTGAAATCCCCGATGCCGGCGAACCTCTCAAGCCCGGTGACACCGATCCGCGCATTCCGCTGATCGCGCGTCAGCTGGTTGCCTCCGACTATCTCGACCGGGTGGAGCCAGGGACGGGCTACACCCCGATCATGGTGGCCGCGGTCAAGCGCATGCAGGCCGATTACGGCATCGAACCCGATGGTGTGATCGGGGCGGAAGCGCTGCAGATTCTCAATCTCTCCGATACCGACCGGGCCAAGGCCATCGCTGTTGCGATGGAGCGGCTGCGCTGGCTCGATCGCAATGTGCCTGACACCCGCATCGATGTGAACATTGCCGCCGCCCGGCTCACCTATTGGCGTGATGGCAAGATCGTCGACACGCGCAAGGTTGTGGTGGGCAAGCCCGAAACCGAAACCCCGCAGCTGGGTTCGCCGATCTATCGCCTGGTCGCCAATCCCACCTGGACGGTGCCGCGTTCGATCCAGAACAAGGAAATCGCCGGCAAGGGCGCCGGCTATCTGGCGCGCAACAACATGGCCTGGCGCGATGGCTGGATCGTGCAGCAACCAGGCCCGCAAAACTCGCTCGGCCTGGTCAAGTTCGACATGAAGAACGATCATGCCATCTATCTGCATGACACCCCGGCCAAGCAGCTGTTCGGCGAAGTCCAGCGCCAGCGCAGCCATGGCTGCGTCCGCGTGGAAGATGCGCTCGGCTTTGCCGAAATGCTCGCCCGCGACGAAGGGGTGACGGACGAATGGCAGAAAGCCCGCGCCACGGGCAAGGAAACCTTCGTCCCCTTGCCGAAGGAAATTCCCGTCCGCCTGCTGTATCAGACCGTGCTGTTCGATGATGCGGGCGAACCGGTGATCCGCGCCGATGCCTATGGCTGGAATGACCGCGTCTCGGCCGCACTCGGCTTCCCATCGAGCGAGGGTCGGCGGTTCCAGGCCAGCGGGTCGGACGTCGGCCCGTAACCGGCGGCCTCAGTCCTCGTAAAGCCGCCGCCAGTCCAGCCCGTCGAACATCGCGGTGAAGCTGGCGGCCATGCAGATATAATCGGCCTGGGTGATCGCCTCTTCCTCGTGATATTTGCGGTGCGTTTCGTATGATGTGAACAGCACCTCACCCCGGCGTGGACCGTTGAGGCAGAGGAAATATTTGGCATTGCCCATCTGGCTGGCAATCGGCAGCAGTTCGGGCGGGCTGTCATGCCGGAATGTCCGCCAGATCTGGGCCAGATCGCCATATTGCTCAGGTCGCCGCAGCAGGCCATGAAACAGCGCGATATCCCAGAGTCCATTGGTGGCGTAGAAATCCACCTCCGCCAGTTCCGGGCTGATCGGTTCGCCCGGAAAACAGAGCGCCAGCCCGCGCTCGAACATGTTCTCCGGCTGGGGAAAATGCCCGCCATTCCATGTCAGCAGAAACTGCCGGTAATCCTCCGGCAGGCTCACGCCGAATTCGCCTTCGAACGCCGCCACATCGGCCTCACTCGGCAGTCGCTCGAACGGCAGTATCGTTGCGCTCATTGTCTTACTCTCCGACTGGATCGATCCATTGCGGCAGGCGGATCATCGCCCGTTCGAACAATTCCGATCCCGCCAGCCGCGCCAGCCACGCCTGCACCACCGGCGGCGCCGCTTCGGCGAACCAGTCGGCATCGGTCGCGGCGAATTGCCGAACGAAGGGGAACAGCGCCATATCGCTCAGCCCGCGTTCTTTCCCATGCAGGAAGTCCTGCCCTGTCAGCCGATCAGCCAGCTGCACCAGCATCGCCAGCCCGGCGGCGCGATGGGGCAGGGGGTCGAGATCATACCGGTTGGGATATTTGTAGCGGTCGAGGTGATATTTGAACGCCCCATCGAATTCCGCGATCAACCCCGCATCATCGCGCGCCAGCCAGTTCTCCGGGTCGTTCCGCGCCAGCGCCCAGCGCATGATGTCGATGCTCTCGTCGATCACCTGCCCTCCGGCCAGCACCAGCACCGGCACCGTGCCCTTGGGCGACGCGGCCAGCATGGCGGCCGGCTTGTCGCGCAGCACCACCTCGCGGTGGGTATAGTCCACCCCGCTCACCAGCACGGCCATCCGCGCCCGCATGGCATAGGGGCAGCGGCGAAAACTGTAGAGGATCGGAACATCGGTCATCGGGCGCGTCTAACCGGGCGGGGGCAGCCTGCCAATCACGCGAAGCGCGCGCCTTCGGGCGTTTCCAGCCAGCGCAGCAGGTAATCGTCGAACCTTTTGTCCAGCAGATCTCCACCCAGCCGCCGGGGCGGATCATAGCTGAACTCAACGCCATAGCGCCCGTCCTGCTCGATCCGCAGCTGCGCGGATGACCAGCGCTCACCGCCCGGCTGGCGCATCGCCTCGGCCAGATCGTTCAACAGTCTCTTCGCCTCACGCGGCAGGCGGAAACTGATCTCCTCAAGCCTGCCGCCCGGCTTGCGGGCCAGGGCAAAGGTGATGCTGCTGGTCTGCGATCCATCGGGGGCGATTTCGGCATCCACGAACAGATGCACCCATTCGCGATCCTCCCATTCGCCGTCCATCACCGCATGCACATTGCCCGCCATGGCGAGGACGATATCCTGTTCGATCTCTTGAATGTCGGCAGGCGGCACGCGCTTCTCCTTCTCAACGACCGGGCAGCGGGGGCAGCACGGGCGATCCGCGGTCATCCCGAAAATTGCGGATCACCGCCACTTCCGATGCTTCATCCCTCGCCAGATCATAGCGGATCCGCACCGCCACATCGGTCTTGCACGGTCCCTGGCCCGGCACATGCGCGCTGCAGGCCAGCACATAGGTGCGGATTACGTCCAGCCGCTGCGGGTCCAGCTTCAGCTGCCAGTTCAGCGCATGATTGGGCACATGCCCGCCTTGTGGATCTGCAGCCAGCACGCGCTGTGCGGTCTCCGCCAGCTTGTCGCTCAACCCGCTGCCGCGGACGTAATTCGCATACAGCCGCAGCTTCTCCGCCATCGCCCGCGGTTCGTCGGGCAGCATCGCGATCATGTAGCTGGGCTGGTCATCGCGCTTGCCTGGCAGGCGGCTGTCCAGCGTCATCGGCTGCACCGGGGCCGGGCTGCCCTGGGGGCGCAGAATGCGCAGGCTCAACACGCGCAGATCGGCCGGGCTGTCCGCGGGCAGGGCCGCACGATAGGCGGCAATGCAGGGCGCCAGCCGGTTCAGCGCCGGCTGCTGGTCGGCCGGGTCGAGATCCAGCTCCACGATCGTGCGGAATGCGGGGGCCTTGGCCGGATCATGCAAGCCCAGCATCGGCACGCCGCAGCTGACGAAGGCGGCGTTCAGCGCCTTCATCTTGATCGCGGTGCTGACGGCGGCGGCATGGGCGCGACGATACCGCTCCTCGCACCGGCTGCCTAATTGGCATTCCCCCGCCTCGCGATCGATCACGAAACGCACCCGCAGCAGCGGGTCAGTGCGGCTCACCAGCGCAACCTCGTAATATCCGCCGGTCTGCAGATAACTGTCGTGCAGCTTGAACTGGCCAGGGTGGATCGCCTCGGCCAGCGCCAGCGCGGCATGCTCGGAACCTTCCCGATCGCTGCAACCGCTCAGCGTCAGGGCCGTCAGCCCGGCGGCAAACCCATGAAGCCAGCCCCGCTTCATTCGTTACAGGGGCCCACGATCCGGTCCACCCGCAGCTCGGGCTGGTCATTCTCGCCCGGGATCAGCCGCCCGTCGATGGCCAGGCACCGCCGTTCGTCCCAGGCGGTCACGATTGCTGCCACATCCTCAGGATTGCCCACCAATGGCGGCGCGGGCCTGCCACCGTCCAGATCGACATAGAGCAGATTATTGCGATCGGCCTGGCCGCGTTCATCCGGCACGAACACCGCGCGCCGGGGGCAGGGGTCTTTCACGCAGGCAATGCCGGTGTTGCCGATATGCAGCCGCCCGGCCTCGGCCTTGTCGTCATTCGCCACCATCGGCGGTGGCGCCACCTCATTGGCGGGGACGGGCTGCAGCGCAGCGGCAGTGATCATCGTGGTCAGAGCCATGAACATCGGGCCTTCCTCTCGTGTCTAGCGGTTTTCCAGCCCGTTGCGGGTGCGGGTCTCGCGGATCAGGTCCTTCTGCGCGACCATGTCGTCGCGCATCTTCTGCAAACCGGCGCGCAATTCGGCCAGTTCCGCCGCATGGCCGTCCTTGGGGGTAATGGCATTGGGATTGGCCGCATCCCAGGCCAGCGCGGCATCGATTTCCTTCACCGCCGCATCCACATCGCCGAACGCATATTCATTCACCGGCCGCCCGACGGATTCACTCAGCGAGGCGAACAGCGGCTCATCCTTGGCCCGCGCCGAAGGATTGGCCGCCAGCAGAAAGCGATAGCGCAACTGGCCGACATAAAACCACTTCACCGCCTCATCGCGCCGGCCCTGCGCCATCAGCTGGCCGGCCAGCTGATACAGCGTTGCCGGGTGAACCTTGTCCGCCTGCTCGATGATCTCGTCCACGGTCTGCGTGTCCGGATCGAGCTGTTCGGTCGGTTGCTCCTCGGCGGCGCAGGCGGCCGAAAGGCTGATCAGAACCGTGCCGGCCAGGGCGGCCAGGCACTTGCGGGGCAGGGTGGCGGGCGTTTTCATGGTGTCAGGCTGGCCGTTCGATTGTGTCCGGCTCATGAATGCCGGGCGGGGAATACCGGATTGCGGGTACAACGGTGCCCGCAAGAGATGGTTTCCAGACCACCCGCTGCCCACGCTGTCAGCAGCCCTCAGCCTCTCGCTCAACAACCACACCCGCTCGGCCTGAGCTCGTCGAAGGCCACGCGCCAAGGCGGGAGCGCCGGCGGCCAACCATCTCCCCACCCACCCGCACCCTTCCGTAACAAAGTGTTTCCAGCCCACCCGCTGCCCAATTTTTCCCTTCGCAACTGCGGCAAACCACCAACCACCCCGATTGACTCGCCATTCTCAACCAATTAGGTTGAAATCTAACAAAGCAGGCTGCCCTCCCACTGTGGGTGGCCAGCAGCCAATGCGATCCCGAGGCGACCACGCCAGGTCTCGCACATCCCCAACTGCCGGAATGGCCGGTCGCCTGCGCGCGCCGTGTCACCTCCTGCATCATCGATTTTCCGCTTCGACCGGCCCGGCCGCGTCGACACGGCGCTGTGCGCGCAATCGGCGGGCAGGGCGCCTCAACCCCGTTTGTTCGTCAGGTGCCCCTTTTCATGTCGATCTCTCCCTTGCGTCATGGCGCCGCCATGCTGGCCGGAACCGCTCTTTTCGCTCTGGCCCCGCCTGCCGCTCACGCCCAATCTGCGCCTGCGCCAGCGCCCGATCAGGCCGAAGCCGAACCCAACGTCATCACCGTCGTCGGGTCGCAGATCAAACGCTCGGCCGTCGCCGGCACCCTCCCGGTTACCGTGGTCGACGCGCAGGCGATTGCCACCACCGGCGCCATTTCGGGGGATGATCTGTTCCGCACGCTGCCCAGCAACGGCTCGCTGCTGACCAACAATGTGAACTTCAACGCCGGCATCAATGCCGTGCGCGGGGATGTCGCCTCGATCAATCTGCGCAGCCTGGGCACGGGCAACACGCTCACGCTGATCAACGGCCGCCGCATGGTGCAGCATCCGGGCAGCCAGTCGGGCGAAGAAAGCATCCCGATCACCACCTACAACATGAACTCGCTGCCGGTGCTCGGCGTGCAGCGGGTGGAGGTGCTGCGCGATGGCGCCTCGGCACTCTATGGCGCCGATGCCGTGGCCGGCGTGGTCAACACCGTGCTGCAGACCGATTACGAAGGGCTGAAACTCTCGGCCACCTATCGCACGCCCGAACAAACCTCCAGCGATGAACTGGTGTTCAACGGTCAGGCGGGCTTCTCCTTCAACGAAGGACGTACGCGCCTGTCGCTGTTCGGCAGTTTTTCGCGCCAGACGGCGCTGCACACGCGCGATCGCTGGTTCTCCCGTTCGGAAGACAAGCGTGATCTGGTCGCCGGCACCGATTTCGAAGGGGATCTGGATTTTCGCGGCACCACGGACAACACCCCCTGGGGCCAGTTCGCGCTGGGCCGCCCGGTGCGACAGAACGGCAATCTGATCACCTCGGCCACCGGCTTGTTCCATATCCAGCCCGGCAGCTACGCAGGCTGCACCGCGCAACTCAGCGACAGCCTGTGCTTGGATGATGGCCGGATCGATGAAAGCCTGTGGCTGGATCGCAATGCCGATCGCGATCTCTTCCCCGCCGTTCGCCGCACCAATCTGTTCGCGGTCGCCAGCCATGAATTTTCGCAGCAGGCAGAGCTTTACGCCGAAATTTCCTATTATGGCGCCAATTCGGTCATCCAGCGCGAAGGGCTGACCCCGCTCGCCACCACGCCGCTGGTCATCCCGGCGAACAATTACTGGAACCCCTTCGGCCCGGTCCGCTTCAGCGACGGCCGGCTCAACCCCAACCGCCTGCCGGGCATCGATGCACCCGAAGAAGGCATCCCGATCGTCATCAACAATTCGGCCACCGGCACCCGCGTGCAGCTGGTCGATACCGGGCCGATCGTCGTCGATGTCGATACCAGCAGCTATCGCGCCCTGCTGGGCCTGCGCGGCCAGATCGGCAATTGGGATTACGATGCCGCCGCGCTCTATTCCGAAGCGCGCACGCGCGACACATCGAACCTGGTCAGCAGCACGCTGTTCCAGCGCGCGCTCGCCAATGAAACATCCAGCGCTTACAATCTGTTCAACGGCGGATCGTTGACCAGCCCCACGGTGGGGGACGGCACGCCCAATCCGCAATCGGTGATCGATGCCATCACGGTCGATGCCACCCGCCTGAACAAGACCAGCCTGTTTCTGGCCGATTTCAAGGTGTCGAACCCCCGGCTGGTCAGCCTCTGGGCGGGGGATGTCGGCTTTGCCGCCGGCGTCGAATTCCGCCATGAAACCCTGACGGAGGATCGCGATCCGCGCCAGGACGGCACGATCACCTTCACCGATCTGGTCACCGGGGTGAATTACGCCAGCGATATCCTCGGCTCCAGCGCCTCGGCCGATCTCTTCGGCAAGCGGGATGTCTATTCCGCCTTTGCCGAATTGACCGTACCCTTGGTCAATCCCGATCTGAACATTCCGCTGATGCGCCGCCTCGATATTCAGCTGGCCGGGCGGGTCGAACATTTCAGCGATGTCGGCGGCGTCTTCACCCCGCGCTTCACCGCCTCCTGGGAAGTTATTCGCGGCATCAAGCTGCGCGGCGCCTATGCCGAAGGGTTCAAGGCCCCCAATCTGATCCTGCTCAACAGCCCGCCCACCGGCCGCGTGTCGGCGGTGCGGGACTGGTATCGCTGCCAGGCGGCACTCAACAAGGGGCAGATCGCCACGCTCGGCGCCTGCGGCACCGTGGGCAATGCCCAGGCAGAAAGCCTGCGCATTTCCAATGTCGATCTGAAGCCAGAATACAACAATTCCCATTCCTTCGGTGTGGTGCTGGAACCGCTCTTTGTCCCCGGCCTTACGATCACCGCCGATTACTGGTCGATCAAGCAGCGCGGCATCCACGGCCTGTTCGGCCTCGCCAATTTCTCGGCGCTGGATTACGCCGCGCGGCTGGCTGGCGGCTCCGAGGCCTCGGTGATCCGTCAGGCGATCACGCCTGAAGACATTGCCTTCTTCGCCGGCTCGGGCCTCGCCCCGGCGGGGGAAATCATCCAGGTGCTCGATCCCTTCCTCAACCTCGATTCCCGCCTGACGCGCGGCATAGATATCGCTGTGGATTACCGCCTGTCGGATACGCCGCTGGGCGATTTCCGCTTTGGCATCCAGGCCTCCCGCCTGCTCGAAGCCTATCAGACCGTCTCGAGCCAGGGTGCCGAGATCATCGCGCTGAATGAACCGGCCATTGCCGTGTCTGCCGGCGGGGATCTGCTGGAACAGAACGGCCGGCCCAAATGGCAGGGCAATGCCAGCCTCAACTGGGCCAGCGGCAATTGGTCGGCGGGCGCCTTCGCCCAATATGTCGGCGCCTTCGACAACACCGGCGCGATCAACGATGTCACCAATGCCTTCTACCGCGTGGGCAGCTGGTTCACCGTCAACACCAATGTCGAATATCGCTTCGCCCTCTCCGGCTCCGACGTGCCCAATGCGCGGCTTCGGCTGGGGGTGAACAATCTGTTCGATCGCGATCCGCCGCTGACCAATGGCGCCATCGGCTACAACGCCGGCCTGCACACCCCCTTCGGCCGCACCTGGTACGCAACCACAACGGTGGAGTTCTGACATGAAAACTCTGCTCGCAACCGCGCTGATGCTGGCGCTGACCACCACCGCCCATGCTGAAACCCAACCGGCCCAAACCGATCAGGCACCCGGCAGCATATTGGTGCAGAACAAATACTATCCCAAGCCGGGCCAGGCAGACGCCGTGCTCGCCACCCGCCTCGAAGCCTCCGCCGTCCGCCAGCGCCTCGGCCTCCAGGTCGGCACCGTCTATGTCCGCGTCAGTCAGGACACCGGCGGCCCCTATGTGATCTGGGAATGCGAATACCCCACGATCGAAGCCCGCACCGCCGACGCCGCCGCCGCAGAGGGTACCCCCGAATTTGCCGCCGTACAGGCCAAGATGCGCGGGCTGATCGACCGCTTCGAACGGGCCACCTGGGACCGCCGGGATTGACGGAGTACAGGTCCTTCACGGCAGAGGGGGGCGGGGCACCACCCCCCTACACGCACTGCGTCATGCCGGACTTGATCCGGCATCCATGCCGCCATCGCCGCAGGGTCCGGCGTAGGCTCGCCGCCAGCAGCGTTTCTGGAGTCCAGCCTGGCACTTCGCCTTCACCATCCGAGCGGAACGAGACATGGATACCGGATCAAGTCCGGTATGACGGCGAACGGGCTGTTTTACTGCGTGATTTTCATGGGCAGGTGTCAGTCGCGCAAGGCCCTGCAAAATGGCGATCGGTTGCCTTAGCTCTGCAACAACATCCCCTCAGCCTGGGCCCTCCACTGGCATTCCATCCGCCCCGAACACAATCCCCCGCTGTTCCAGTTTCTCCCGCGCCGCGTGATGCACCACGCCGCGTTTGGGTGGGCTGGGTTCCAGCAGGCGGCGCAGCGTGATGTCGCTGACATTGGCGTGGCGAGCGACTTCCATGCGCACGCCCCAGAACTTGTCATCGGCGAAGCGGTCCAGAATGCCGGCATCGGCATCCGGGTTCATCGCCGCATAGGCGCGGATGCCCTGGTTGGGGTCGGTCAGAAAGGGTTCCAGCTCCGCAGCATTGGCGGCCCCGCTGGCGGCCGTATAGCGTAGTGCCTCGGCAGCTTTCTGTTCGGCTGTTTTCTTCGCCATCGATGCGATTCCCGTGATTTCGACAGCACAGGTCTATCGAACAGATGAGAAAATGTCCCATAAACCGCCCTGCATAAGAGCGCCTTGCTCGCCCCCGCGCTGATAGATCCACCGGCAGACATGCCCAGAGCGGCAATCAGCGAGGAATGATCATGCGCCCCATCACAGGAAATCTGGCCGGTTCGCTGGCCCTGATCGCGGCCACCGGGGGTGTGCAGGCGGCCACCGCACCCGCTCTGGATGCGCCGGCCTTCGCCATTCCCAATCCGCAGCGGCCGGGCGCCAAGGCGGCGGATTGCACCACGCTGACGGAAACCGAGGATGGCTGCACCTTCCACACTGCGAAGGACGGGGTGAATCAGGTGCAATTGCCCGGAGGCGAAGGAGTGGAATGGGTGGTGCGGGCCAGCGATCCGCAGCTGCTGGAGATCCATCGGCTGGCAGATGCAGCAGCAGCGGATGGCGCGCCGCAGCAGATATTCACCCTGGTGCCGACCACTGCGCATGATGCCGATGTGGTGGTGACCTTCGACCGGCTGGAAAGCGCCGCCGGGGTGCGGCAATTGGTCGAACGCCGTCGCGCCAGCGTGATGGTGCATGCCACGCAGGAATGAGCACAAAAACGGCCGGATGCGCAGGGCATCCGGCCAGGAGTTCTCCGGAGGAGGAGTTCGGAAAGCTTAGAAATCAACCGCTAGGCGCGCGTAATAATAGGCGCCATTGGCCCCTTCGGGATGGATGAAGGAATAGCGGTTGATGCCGTTGACCTGATTGGCGGCAATGAATTGCGCCGGATAGGTATCGAACACATTGTTTGCCCCCACCGTGACCCGGGTGGAATCGGTTAGGCGATAGGTGGCTTCGATATTGGTGTAGCCCTTCGCGCCATAGACTTCGTCATTGGCGGCATTTGTCGGGTGGACATAGGTGTATTTGCCATAGAACAACTGGTTGAGGGAGGCGGAGAACTTGCCCACTGTCAGATCCGCGCCCAGCACGATCTTGTATTCCGGCGTGCCGAGTTCCGGGTTCAGAATCACATTGCGCTGGAACAGCGCGACCGAGCTGACCGTATTGGCGCGCACCCGCTGCACCGTGGTGTCATAAAGGCTGAACCCGCCTGACAGATCCAGGCTGGCATCCTGCCCCAGCGAAATGCCGTAACGGGCCAGCGTGTCCACGCCGCGGGTGCGCGTGTCCAGGCCATTGGTGAAGAAGGTGATGCTCTTGTAATCGGGGATGCCTGCGGCCGCCGTGGCTGCTTCCACCACGGCGCCGGTCAGCGCCTGGGTGGTGACGATGCGGTTGTCGACGTCGATCTGATAGACATCCACCGTCAGGGATGCATTCTCGATCGGGCGCAGCACGAAGCCGGCGGAAATGTTGAGCGCCTTTTCCGGTTCCAGCGGTCCGCCACCCAGAGCCCGCGCAACGGTGCTGCCAGGGGTAACCTGCCTGGTACGGTTCGGTTCAGGTGTTATGCCTGAATGGTTCCATGTCCCGGCATAGCCGCTGCTCTGATACGCAAGCTGGCCGACGCTGGGGGCGTGATAGCCATTGCTGACCGTGCCGCGCAGCGCCAGGGCAGGGGAGATGTCATAGCGGGCGGAGAACTTGCCCGTCGCCGTCCAGCCGAAGTCGGAATAATGTTCGCCGCGACCGGTGATTTCCACCAGCAGTTTGTCCGTCAGATGGAAATCGGCGCCGATATAGCCGCTGAACACCTGGCGGTTGCCGCTGGTCACGTCCCACGGGGCATTGCCCTGTTCGGTGCCGCCCCAGCCGGCGGGCTGGCCGGCCTGCGAACCATCCAGGATTGGCACGCCGCCGTGGTTCCAGGACTGTTCTTCCCCGATCTTGCTGATCCACCAGCGTTCATGGCGGAAAGCGATGCCGGCCTGCAGCGCGATCGGGCGGGCAAGCCCGGCATCGATATCCAGATCGTAATCGAGCGCGCTGGTGAACTGTTCGGCCGTGACCTGACCCGAATAGAGATCGGTCTTGCTATCCAGCCCGTAAGAGGGGGAGACGAGGTTGAAATTATGCGTGTCGCGCGCGTGGCGGCCATAGATCAGCGACAGATCGAACCTGCCGCTGGCGCCGGCATCATACTTCAGCCCGCCGACGGCCGAGTAATTGTCGTCATAATATTCGCCAACCACCTGGAAACCATCGGGGAAGATCGCGCGGATGTTGGAGGGGGAGGAGGGAACCTGCGGGTTCACCCAGCTGCGGGTGTTGGTGTTGGCATAGTTGACCCAGCCATAGGCCTGCAGCTGATCGGTCAGATCATAGCCGAAATTGGCCAGCACGGCGAGATGTTCGACCTGGCCATTGCCCCACTGGCCCACCCGGTCGCGGCCATAGGGTTCGCGCGGGTCGGCGGTGCCGGCGGTGCTGTTGGTCGGCAGCAGGCTGCCGTCGTCAGCGATCCGGAAATAGCGCGGGCGAATGTCCGGCCCGCTGCGATCGGTGGAACCCCGGCGCGAATAATCGGCGCTGACATTCAGGAAGCCCCGACCGCCAAGACTTGTGCCGATCCAGCCGCTCAGCGCGCCGGTTTCGCCATCGCCTTTCTTGTAAGTGCCCAGCGTCGCGGTCAGCCCGCCGCCGCTGTCATTTTCCCGCAGGCCCAGATTGAGCACGCCGGCGATCGCGTCCGAACCATATTGCGCCGATGCGCCGTCCAGCAGCACTTCCACGCGCGAAATCGCGGCCAGCGGAATGGCGTTGATGTCGGCATAGCCGGCCCCGCCATAGGGGAATGTGCCGCCGGTCGCGACCGAGCCGTGGCGGCGCTTGCCATTGACCAGCACCAGCGTGAGATCGGGGTTCTGCCCGCGCAGCGATGCCGATCGGGTGGCGCCGCCGCCGACGCGCGCGGCCGAACCCTGCGGGAAGTTGAAGGAGGGGGAGATGCGGAACAGGCTCTGCTGCAGCGTGATGGCGCCGCCCTGGTCCAGTTCCTCGCGGGACACCAGATCGATCAGGCTGGCGGCTTCGAGCACGCGAGTGCCGCGCCGGGTGCCGACGACGAAAATGCCGTCTTCGCGGCTGTCGTCTGCGGCGGCGCTGGCATCATCGGCGGCTTCGGCGGCGGCGTCAGCGGTTTCTGCTGCTGCCTCTGCCGTGTCGGCGGCATGGGCGGGAAGGGCGGAGAGACCGGCCAGCAGTGCGGCCAGGCCAATGCCGGAGCGGGCGCCGGAACGGATCTTGGTACGGAAATATGCCATTGTCATTGTTACCCTGTTGCGGGCGAGCGCCTCCCTTCGCGCGCAAGCGGTGGCGTGCGCGCGTCAGGCTGCTTCGCATTGTCATGTCCGGCGCCCGGGGGTTTCCGCCCCCTGTTCAGGCGCCGTTGGTTGTGTGGTGAGCGACCTTTCGGCCGCAGATCAGATGGGTGGGCCGGACCGGCGCATGAAACAGATCTTCATGGCGTTATCGGGCGATGATCGGGCCGACCTGCGGCACGCCGATCGCGCCGCCGCCGAACGGGCCGTTGTTTTCGATGCAAATCCGTTCCTGATGTTCGTGCATCAGCGGTTGATCGCTGCCGTCCGGATTTTTCGGGCGGTCGGCCGGGATCACTTCATAATGCCACCCATCGATCGCATCGGCTTCGGTATAGCGGCGCGCCGGGACCATGGCGGTCCAGGGGCGGGAATAGACGGTCGGATCGGTGAAAGTGGCGAGGTAATTGTAGCGTTTGTTGTTGTTGTCGAAGACATAGCGTTCCTCGACCACGGCATTTTCGCTCATGTAATCGCCCGAACGGCCGAACAGCGCCTTGCCATTGTTGTTCTGCACCCGGACGACCAGCGTGTTGCCTTCCCAATGGCCGTGCGAATCCCCGTTCCACAGCTTGATGCTGTCAGGCAGGAACGGCTTCTCATCCAGGCGGATGATGCGGGTGCCCGATTGAAACAGGAACAGCACCACGCCCGGATATTGGCGGATTTCATAGCCATGCCAGAAGAAGCTTTTCGGCACGCCGCCCGGGGCGCAGCGCACCAGCGGTTCCACCAGATGCTGATCGGTCGGGTTGGTGAAGCGGGCGGCGAAATCGGCCTGCAGCGCGGCGGCTGCCGGCAGATAGGGTACGTGCCCATCGGCCGGATCGATCACCCGGCTGGGGGCGCGCTGATCCCGCGGCAGGGCGAATTGGCGCGATGGTTCGCCCGGCGGGCCACCCTGCGGATCGGTGAAATTGCTGTGATTGGCGATGGTGTTGGACCAATGGCCGGAGACGTCGGGCTGGCCATCGGGCAGGCGCGCGCCGGTCCATTCGCCCGATGCGATCGGGTCCATGGTGCCGCTCCAGCGGTTCTGCATCACCGTTTCGGGATTGGGCGCGACGGCCTGCTGCGCCAGCGCGGATGCCGGCAGGGTGGCGGCAGCGATCAGCGCCAAAGCCGCGACGGATAGGCGGTGGGAATATCCGGTCATCACTGGCCTTCCTCTTGCGCAGGGCGGGCTGCCACGGATTTTTCCACATTGTGCGGATAATAATCGGCATAGGGCAGGGTGTGGCAGTAATCCTCGATCAGCTGGAAATCGCGGTCGCGCCGGCGGTGCAGCAGCACTTCCAGCGTCCAGGGCTGGGAGAATACTTCGGGATCTTCGACCGTCGCCTGATAGGCGATGGTGTTGGCATCAATGAAGTTCCAGCGTTCCACCACATGCAATTTTTCGCCGTGGTAATTGCCGGAACGATCGAGCCAAGTTTCGGCATTGAAATGGGTCACATCGACCACCAGCGTATCGCCGTCCCAGCTGGCGCGGGAATCGCCGAGCCAATAGTTTTCCTGCAGCACGCCGGGGTGCAGCGTACCATTGGTGTAAATGGTGCGGACCTGATGGCCGAACTGATGCACCAGCGTCAGATCATTGTCCCGCTGGAAGATCTGGAATGGCGCCGGGTAATAGACGCTGCGCGGCACGCCCAGCGTCCAGCACTTCAGGCGCGGATCGTCTTCGGCGCGGGCTTCGAAATTGGCCTGCTGCTGCTCGCGCGCTTCGGGCAGATAGGGCAGCTTGCCGCCCGTCGCGCCATCGATCACCACCCCGGCAGAGGGCGGCGCGTCGCGCCGGCCTTCATGCGGTTCCAGATCGTAATCCGCCTCGCTCAGTGTCTGCCACACGCCCGAAAAATCGGGGTGGCCATTGGCCAGGCGCGGGATGGCTGCTGCTGCGGCTGTCTGGCTGGCAGCGGGTGCGGCGTTCTGCGCCAGCACCGGCGCGGGCAAGGCGAGCGCGGCGGCAAGAACCGCCAGCGCTGCCGTACCCTGCAGGAAAGGGCGAAATCCGATCACTGGCCGCGACCCCGGCGCAGGGTCGGCGCATCGGGCGCGCTACCGACCTGGACCTTGCGGCCACCGGGCAGGTCCACTTCCTGGGCATAACCGAACGGGCCGGTGTTCTTCGACCGGAAGCCGGCGATATGCACGGTGGAGCCGATCGGCACATCGGTGCGGCTGATGTCCTTGGCCGCCAGCACGCTGGGCGATCCGAATTCGAAGCCCCAATTGGTGGTGGTGCCATTCGGGTTGCGCACATCCACGAACAGCCAGGCATGCGGATTGACGAAGCGGACCTTGGTCACGCGGCCCTGCACCTCGACCGGGCGGGCAACGTCGAATTCGGATGCGAAGGAATGGTGGGCAAAGCTCTGAGTGGCGATGCCGAGCGATAGGGCGGCGATGCCGGCTGCTGCCACGACGCCAAAAATGGTTGTCTTCATGTTCTAGTCTCCTCGGCCACCATGTCGGTCACCCTGTGGTGTGCCAATTGATCACCCCGGGGCCGGCGGGCCCGCAGGACGCGAAGCATCGCGCCCGGCATTGGTCCCCAGGGGGGAACATGTCGGGCGAATGGATGGATGGTGATGGATGCAGGACGGCTGATGCCGCCCCGTTTGCGACCGGCCCGACAGTGCATGTCAGGGAGAGGGAGGCCGGACGAAACGGGGGCGGATCAGACCAGGCCTGAGCCCGTGGCGATAGCGCAGGCCACGCCCGATACGGGCGCGACGGGACCGGGTGTTACGCGACAACCGGATAGGGCCGCAGTTGACGGGGGCGACCTGCGCTGTGCCTTGGGGGTCAGTGTGCCATTTTCATCATACGCATCGTATCACCTCACCGTGGAGGGAACACGACACCGGGCGTGGTCGCCTGGGCATCGCGCGCTTTAGCCTTTGGTAACGCGGAGCAAGCTGCTTTCCCGATCAAAAGCCGCGGATCCCGGGGGACGAAACGGAGGCTGGGATCAGCTGCCTCACGAATCTCAACTAATTCGATTGAGATTGCGCGTCAAGCGAGTCTGCTGAAACTGAGGCGCAAGAGGTTCTATCAGCGGGCCCAGTACAGCTTTCGTACAACTTTGGCGCAACGGCCAGCGGATGCGGGATTGAAACTATACAAACATGTTTGTATAGTTTGCGCGCTATTTTGGAGTCTCCCATGTCTGCCGTGCCCAATCGCTGGGGCGTGCTGTTGCTGGTGTCTGCCGGCCTGCTGCTCGTAACCCTCGACAATTCCATCCTTTACACCGCCTTGCCGACGCTGACGCGCGAACTGGATGCCGGATCGTCGGCCATGCTGTGGATCGTCAATGCCTATCCGCTGGTGATGGCCGGGCTATTGCCGGGGGCGGGCACGCTGGGGGATCGGTTCGGCCATCGCTGGCTGTTCCTGGCCGGGCTGGCGATCTTCGGGCTGGCATCGCTGCTGGCTGCCTTTGCCCCATCGGCGGCGATGCTGATCGGCGCGCGGGCCCTGCTGGCGGTCGGGGCGGCGGCGATGATGCCGGCCACGCTGTCGCTGATCCGCATCAGCTTTGCCGATGAGCGGGAACGCCATCTGGCGATTGCCGTCTGGGGATCGCTGGCGATCGTGGGCGCGGCACTGGGGCCGGTGATCGGCGGGCTGCTGCTGTCGCATTTCTGGTGGGGATCGGTGTTTCTGATCAATGTGCCGGTGGTGGTGCTGACCTTCGTGGCTGGCTGGTTGATCGCGCCGTCCAATCCGGTCGATGAAGGCCGGGCCGTGGCGCCATGGGATGGCTGGTCTTCGGTGCTGGCGCTGGTGACGCTGGCGGGTCTGGTGCTGGCCATCAAGCAGGCCGCCCATGCCGCGCAGGACATGGTGCAGGGTGCAGCCGGAAGCGGTCAGGCGCTGGTGCTGCCGCTGGTGGCGCTGGCTGCTGCGCTGGTGGCCGGGGTGCTGTTCGCCCGGCGGCAGGCGCGGCTGGCGCATCCGTTGATCGATTTTGCGCTGTTCCGTAACCCTGCCTTTCTGGCCGGGGTGCTCGCGGCCGGCTTCGTGCTGTTCGCGCTGGCGGGGCTGCAATTGATCATCACCCAGCGGTTCCAGCTGGTGGATGGGATGAGCCCGATGCACGCCGGCCTGCTGGTATCGGCGATCGCGGTGGGCGCGCTGCCGACGGCGCTGCTGGGCGGGGCGCTGCTTCATCGGCTGGGGCTACCGCTGCTGATGAGCGGCGGCATGGCGCTGGCGGCCGGCGCGGTGGTGCTGGCGGCGCTGGTGATGGCGCAGCCCGATGCTCCGCTCGCCTGGCTGGTGGCGACGTTGTGCCTGGCGGGGGCTGGCATCGGCGCGACCATCTCGGTCGCGTCGAGCGCGATCATGAACCACGCCCCCGTGCACCGCGCCGGCATGGCCGCCTCTGTGGAGGAGGTTTCTTATGAGCTGGGCGGGCTGGCGGCGGTGGCGCTGCTCGGCAGCCTGCTGCCCGCGCTCTACAGCATCGGCCTGCAACTGCCGCCCGGCGCGCCGGAGGCCGCACGCGGCGGGATCGTCGCGGCGCTGGAACTGGCCGGTTCGGCAGCGGATGGCGCCGCCCTGCGCATGGCGGCGGCCACCGCGTTTGACGCCGCCTTCCTGAAAGTGCTTTGGCTGATTGCGGCCATGCTGGCGACCGGCGCGCTGGTGACGGCGCGCCTGCTGCGCCGCAACGCACCGGTCGCAGCACCGGACACAACACAGGAGAGCGCCATTGCGTGCGAGCAAGCGTGAGGAGATTCTCGACAGCATCGTCGGGCTGATCGAGGACAAGGGCGTGACCGGCATCACTTTCGATGCCGTGGCCGAACGGTCTGGCGTCACGCGCGGCGGGCTGATCTATCACTTCCCCTCCCGCGCGGCGCTGGTGCAGGCGATCCACGAACATATGGTCCACCGGTGGGAAGCCGATCTGGCCGTGGCCCTGGGCAAGCCGGCGGGGGAGGGCAATGCCGCCGAACGCGAAGCAGCCTATATCCGCGTGTCATGCAAGGCGGCGACGCGCGGCGAATTGCTGATGATGCTGGAAAGCGCAGGCGATGCCGCGCTGGTGCAATTATGGGCCGATGCCGTCGATCACTGGACCCCGCCGGTGCCGGCCCCGGAAGACGAGGCCGGCGTCAGCCGCTTCATCGCCCGCCTCGCGGCGGATGGGCTGTGGATCAGCGATGTGCTGTCGTTCCATCCGATTCCGCCCGAATTGAAACGCAAGATCGCCGAACGGCTGGAAGCGATGATCGGACAGGGCGAATAGCTGCCGTTTTTCGGCCTTGCTTTGCCTTTACCCGGCGCGACCAAGAGGCGATTTGCCCGTGCCAATGGAGTCCCCTGCCCATGACGACCCTGTTCTATTCGCCCGGCGCCTGTTCGCTGGCCGTGCATATCACGCTGGAATGGATCGGCTCCCCCTATGAAGCGGTGCGGGTGAAGACCGGGTCGGCGGAACTGAAGGCGGTCAATCCCAGCGGCGCGGTGCCGGCTTTGCGGGAAGATGATGGCTGGGTGCTGACGCAGGCCGGGGCGATCCTGGAATATCTGGCGGCCAAGCATGGCGGTGCGCGGCTGGATGGCGGTGGGGATCTGCGGTCCCGCGCGGAACTGCATCGCTGGTGCAGCTTCATGACCAGCGATCTGCACGCTGCCTTCTGGCCGGTGTTCATGCCTGCCCGCTACACCACCGACAGCAGCGACGCGGCCAGGGCGGCGGTGATCGCCGCCGGGCTGGCGCTGGTGCGCAAGCAGATCGGCGTGCTGGATGCGCATCTGGCCGGGCGCGAATGGATTCTGGACGGCGGGCGATCGGTGGCCGATGCCTATGCTTTCCCGATGATCCGCTGGGCCCGGGCCAAGCTGGATGACGGGCTGGTGGCTTTCCCCCACGTGCAGGCGCTGCATGACCGGCTGGCCGCCGATCCGGCGGTGCAGACCGTGCTGGAACGCGAACGCGGCTAGGGCGCGCGGCTAGGG
Source organism: Croceibacterium xixiisoli (assembly GCF_009827305.1). Taxonomy (GTDB): domain Bacteria; phylum Pseudomonadota; class Alphaproteobacteria; order Sphingomonadales; family Sphingomonadaceae; genus Croceibacterium_C; species Croceibacterium_C xixiisoli. Next base: position 211,262 of record NZ_WTYJ01000002.1, read on the forward strand.
GTGGCGACCTTCCGGCGCGATCCCCTCGCTCAGCGCGGTCACATAATCCCTCAGCGTGTCATGCAGCCTGATGTGCATGACCCGCTGAAACGGTTCGAGATCACCATCACTGAGAGAGGCATGCTCCAGGCTGTCCAGATATGACTTGCGGTCTTCCGGGCGGACGGCGACCGGCACATAGCCCGCGCGCAACAGCATCAAATTCATCAGCAGCCGTGCCGCGCGCCCATGGCCATCGCTGAACGGATGAATGGCCGTGAGGCGGTAATGGGCATCGAAGGCAGCCTCCGGCGTCGGCGGCGCTGCTGCCAGCCATTGCCCGAACTGTTCCATCAGCACCGGTATCTTGGCCGGATTGGGGAATATCACCGGGGAACCGGCGATCCGGCGGGCATGGTTGCTGTAAATGCCCGCAATGTCCGGCGATGATCGCAGCACGATGCGCCGGTGCAGTTCGCACACAATGCCTTCGCTGACCTGATCGCCGCCGATCGCCGTTTCGCGCATCCATTGCACGGCATCATAGTGGTCGACCGCTTCCAGATGATCGCGCAGCGGCTTGCCACCCACGGTGATGCCATGTTCGATCAGTTCGGCGGTTTCGCGATAGGTCAGCGTGTTCCCCTCGATCGCGTTCGAGGTATAGGTCAGTTCGACATCGTAATAGCGTTGCAGATGGTCCAGCGTATGCCCCTGCAACGCGCGCAGGCCATCCAGCGCGGCCTTGCAGCCGGCAATATCGGCCTTGATCTGATCCAGTGTTCGCACCACCCATCCGATGTAGTCAATTTCGCAAGGGGCGCAAACCTTCGGGCAAAACCCTAAGGCTGCCGGCACGCCTCCAGCTCTGCCTGCAGCACCGCCACAAGTTCGGCCGCCGGCATGGAGCGGGCGAGGGGCGCGCCCTGGCCGGCCCATTGCGCGCCAAAACCATATTCGCCGCGTGCGCTGGCTGCGGCATGCAGCGCCTTGCCCGCATCATAGGCGCGCGGATAATCGGGTGGCTGGCGTCCTCTGGTGGCATCGGTCAGCGCGGTGAAGCGGTTGGCCAGCACCCGCGCCGGGCGGCCCGATATCAGCGCGGTCAGCTGCGTGTGATGCGCCGCCGGGCTGGCCAGCGCCGCGCGATAGGCGGCATCGGCGGCGGATTCCGGGCAGGCGATGAAGGCGGTGCCCAGCTGCGCCGCTGCTGCGCCGAGATCCAGCGCGGCGGCGATGCCGGCCCCGTCCATGATGCCCCCGGCCGCGATCACCGGCAGATCGACGGACTGGACCAGCAGGCGGGTGAGGGCGAAGGTGGAAAGGGCATCATCATGCGCCGCCGGATCGAACAGGCCGCGATGGCCACCGGCCTCCACCCCTTGCGCCACCACGCCATCCAGCCCCGCCGCAGCAATCACCTGCGCTTCGGCCAGATTGGTGGCGGTGGCGATGAGAGCGATGCCGCGTTGTTTCAGCGCCGCGATAATATCGGCCGGCGGCAGACCGAAATGAAAACTCACCACCGGCGGCGCGGTGTCGAGCAGCATGGAGACCATGTCCCGATCATCGGCCAGGCTGCGATAGATCGTGCGCAGCTGTGCGGGCGAGGCGGCGCCATAACGGGCAAACAGCGGGGCGAGGAAGGCGATCCATTCCGCTTCGTGCGCAGCATCTTCGACCGGCGTGGCATGGGTGAACAGATTGACGGTGAAGGGGCGATCCGTCTGCGCCCGCACCGCCGCAATCATGCCGCGCGCGGTGGCCGCATCGCTGGCGCCCAGCCCGATCGACCCCAGCGCCCCGGCATTGGAAACCGCCGCCGCCATGTCCGGAGTGGAAACTCCGGCCATCGGCGCCTGGATCAAGGGCACCGACAGATCGAAGCGATCAAAGAATGGCATGGGGCCTGCTCACATGGCGACGGGCTGGGCGTCGGGGTCAGCGCCCAACATAGGGATTGGCGGTCAGGGTGGGAATGTCCGGTGCGCTGCGCCAGCAATTGCTGGCACTGGCCGGATGTGTCAGTTTTGTCGGGTACTGCCACGCGGCAGAAACGGGGGACGTCACATCATGCTGAAATGCCGATATATGCTGCCGCTGATCGCCCTGTTGTATCCGCCGACACTGGCCGCTGCCGCAGACCGGACGGGCATCGACTATGGCTGCGACACCGCGCCCGGCCATTTTTCGGAATTGGTACTTCCCGCTCCTGCCGGCGATTTCGTCGTTTCGGGGGAGGTGGAACTGGGCGGTATCACCCAGCATGAACACTTTCTCTCGCTCACCCGTCTGGGCATTGCCCAGCGTGGGGAGCCCGGTACCTCGCCGTCCGATGTTGCAGGGTTCAGTCTGGGCGCCCTAGCAGATCCGGAGCGCCGCAACCGGCTGATCCAGGGGCTGGGCTGGGAAGAAAGCGCCAACGGGCGGGATGTGGAACACCCCATCGCCACCGTGCTGCGCGATGGCGGGAAGACTGCGTTCACCCTGACATTCCAGGCTGGCACGGTTACGCTGCGCATGGCCGGGCTGGAGCAGCGGATCGCGCTGAACGCGCCGACCCCGGCAGTACGGATTGGCTGTTCGGGCGCGGATTTCCGCTATTCGAACCTGACGATCGCGCCGATCGGATAGGGGGGTATTATCCTGCTATGGTGGACAGCTTACTGACAAGCAGCAGCAGATTGGTTGCTGCGAGCAGACCCATAATCGCGACGAGAATGACGAAGGCGCGGGGATGGGTCGCCATCGTAAGATCGCGTGCGGCGAAATTCCACGGCACCCGTCTGGTCTTTAGCGCTTGCAGCGTGGCGATCGCGAACACGGCAAAAAACGTCAGCATCAGGGCCACGTCAAACCCCAGACTGAGGCCGACCATGGCCAGCACGGCCATCACCGCACATTGCCAGAACGGCGAAGCGAGAAGGTTGAGGCGCGACATCATGGGCAGCAGCCTGCCCCATTTCCATCAGATTGCAATGCTGGATGGACGCGAGCGCATCAGCGCCCGCGCCCCACAACCCTCGATCAGCCGCGAATGCCCAGCAATTCGATCTTGAACAGCAGCGTCGCGCCGCCCGGGATCGGCCCGCCGCCTTGCGTGCCATAGGCCAGCGGAGCCGGCACGGCGAGTTCGATGGTGTCGCCCACGCCCATATTGGGAATGGCCATCTGCCAGGCGGGGACCAGCTGGGCGAGCGGGAATGTGGCCGGGCGCCCGCTGCGATAGGAGGAATCGAACACCTTCCCATCAACAAACGTGCCTTCGTAGTGAACCGTCACGACGTCGCGCACGGTCGGGTGCTTGCCCGATCCATCGCCCGCCACGCGGCGCCACAGCAGCCCGCCTTCCATCCACTGCCAGCCATCCGATGCCTGCCGGCTGGCCAGCGCAGCGGCTTGCGCGCTGTGCCAGGCCATATCCTGCGACGGATCGGCTGCTTCCTGCACGCGGTTCTGGGCATGGGCGGCGGCAACAAACACGATGGCGGCGGCCAGCGCCAGGCCGGCCTGGGCCATGGGATGTTTGATCATGGGGGCAAATTCTCCGAAATTCATGCAGGCACGGCCAGGGTCGCCGTCATTCAGGGATAGCTGACGGTTTTCGGCTTTTCAGGCAAGGGGATGAATTCCTTGTCGTCACCCGGAACAGTGGGAAACCGTCCGGCGGTCCAGTCTTCCTTCGCCTGTTCGATCCGCTCGCGGCTGGAACTGACGAAATTCCAATAGACATAGCGGCGCGTGCTGAACGCCTCGCCCCCCAGCAGCATGATCTTGCCGCCCCGGTCCGACCGCAGCATCATGGCGGCGCCCGGCTTCAGCACGGTCAGAACATAGAGTTCCAGCGGCGTGCCATCCACGCTGGCTTCTCCGCCGACCAACATCACCGCCCGCTCATCCGCTTCGGCATCGATCGGGATCGATCCGGTCGGCGCCAGGTCGATTTCGGCATAGATGGTTTGCGCATGGGTGGTGGTGGCGGCGGTCTGCCCCCACAGCGATCCCATGATCACGCGCGCCTTGGTGCAGCTGTCTTCCACCAGCGGCAGGCCGGCGATGGATTCGAAGGCGGGGGCGATGTCTTCCTGTCCGTCCGGCAGGGCCAGCCAGGTCTGCATGCCATACATCGCCGGCCCGGCATCGCGTTCACTCTGCGGGCTGCGTTCCGAATGGACGATGCCGCTGCCGGCGGTCATCAGATTGACCGTGCCCGGGCGGATGGTGGCAAAGGAACCCAGACTGTCGCGATGGTCGATCCCGCCTTCGAACAGCCATGTGACCGTGGCCAGATTGATGTGCGGATGCGGGCGCACATCCATGCCCTGGCCGCGTTCCAGCCGCGCGGGGCCGAACTGATCGACGAAGATGAACGGGCCCACCATCCGGCATTGCGGGCTGGGTACCGCGCGGCGGACGCTGAAGCCGCCCAGATCATGGGTGATCGGGGTGACCGTCTGCAGAATGCTCATGCGACAGCTTCCCCGGGGGCGAAGGCGCGGATCGCCAGCGCATGCACGCGCTGGCCGGGAATATCGCCCAGCGCGCGGTTGACCATGCGTTGCCGTTCCAGCCGGTTCTTGCCGGTGAAGGCATCGCTTTCGATCACCACGGTGAAATGCGATTCCCCGCTGCCATCATCGCCCGAATGGCCATGATGCGATGCGCTGTCATTGATCACATTCAGTCGGCCGGGCGTAAACTCCTGTTGCAACAGGGTTTCCATCTCGGTTTGCAAGGGTCCGCTCATGCTCGACTCCGTTCGGGGGTTTTCAATTCGGCGCTCTATCACCATGATTATGGGGATGCGCAGTCAGAAGTTCCACGGCCGATATGAAAGTGATGGGCGCGCCTGCGATGCGCCGGGATGCCAGGAGGCGGGCGAGTTCCGCGCGCCGGGCGATCAATCGTCGGGCTTCGACGGGCCCGGCAACTGGCGCTGGTTCTGCCTGCAGCATGTGCGCGAATTCAACGCCGGCTATGACTGGTTCGCCGGGATGAGCGCGGAAGAAATCTACGCCGCGCAATCGCCGCTGTCCGGCTGGCGCAATGACACGCGCGCCTTTCGCCCCGATGCCGGGGTGGGCGGCATCCCGCGCTGGGCCGATTTCGTCGATCCGCTCGACGCCATCGGCGCGCGCGCGGCCAGCATCCGCCACCGGGCTGGCGTTCGTGCCGCCGGGGCCGCGCCCAACGGCTTTTCCGCGAAGGAGCGGGACGCGCTGATGGTCATGGGCCTGTCCGCCGATGCCGACCGCACCCGGCTGCGGCGCCGCTATTCCGAACTCGTTCGCCGCTATCACCCCGATCGCAATGGCGGGGATCGCAGCAAGGAAGGGCAGCTGCAGCGGGTGGTGGAAGCCTATCAATTGCTGCGCAAGGCCGCTGCTTTCGCCTGAGAGGCGTTCGCTCGAGCCTTGCGCCTGAAGTCAGATTAGAACGAAGCCCCGTCCACCCGGTCGATCTCCAGCACATCCAGGTCGCAATCGGGCACGCAGCGCAGATTGACGGCGATCATCTCTCCGCCATCGGGCGTGCTGCCCCGGGCGAAGGGGGAACAGCCGCACACCCGGCAGAACTGATGCTCGATCACATGGCGGTTGAAGCGATAGCTGCCGATCGCCTCATCGGCGGCGGCAATCTGCACATTCGCCGCCGGGGTGAAATGCAGCACCGTGCCCTTGCGCCGGCAGATCGAACAATTGCAGCTCATGCCCCGCGCGGGCAATTCTTCGGCAATATCGGCGCTGACCGCGCCGCAATGGCAGGATGCGCTATAGCTCATTGGCCTGGCCCGTCGGGTGCCTGCGCCTGCATTTCCGCGATCAGTGCCATGTCGATCGCCTTGGCCGCCTGATAGCCACCGCGCGCGCGCAGCCGTTCGACATAGGCGGTGAAGCTGGGCCGTGACACCAGCGTGCCGAAGGTCAGCCCCCAATCGACCGCCGAACCGACATAGACATCGGCCATGGTGAAGCGCGATCCACAGACGAAGTCATGCGTCTGCAGCCAGCCATCCAGCGCATCCACAGTGCGCGCATAGCTGCCGAAGCCGACCGTGCGTTCCTGCTCTTCCGTCGGTTCCCAGCCGAAGGCGCGATTGGTCACCGCCTGTTCCAGCGGACCGGCGGCGAACAACAGCCAGCGGAAATAATCGGCCGCCTCATGCTCACCGGGCAGCAAGCCCTTTTTCGGATGCGTCAGCGCCAGATAATGGCAGACCGCCGCCGCTTCACTCACCACATGATCATGCCCTTCATGATGATGCACGATGGTCGGCAGCTTCCCCATCGGATTGGCGGCAAGGAAATCAGCCGGCTTGTCCTCATAACCGACGAACACCGGATCGTAATCGGCATCCACCTCATGCAGCGCCCAGCGGGCAATCTGGGCCCGGCTCATCGGATTAAAATAAAATGTGAATCGGGCCATATCTTTGCTCCACTTTCGGTTTGAACATAGGGGGAACATCGTGATATTCGCAAGTGTGTTGGTCACCCTTGCGCCGCCTTTTTGAAAAGGTCATTTCACCGATGCAATCAATGACACGGCCGTGGCGTTCCCTACCGATTTCCGGCGCCTTTGCCCTGCTGGCGCTCGGCGGTTGTTCGGGCGAAAACAATCCCCGGTCCGACGCTCCGATCAAGCCCGAGCCAATGCATGGCTTTGAATATTTGATCAACAAATATACGAATGAATATTCGGTGCGCAGGGTGGGAACCATCCGGTCCGGATCGCATGAATATATCGTCTTCGACTATCATTACATCCAGCTTGCTCAATGCAGCTCGTGCTCCAGCCAAGGTGGACAGAAGGTTCTGTTTTTCGAAGAAGATCGCTATATCGGGCATTACCACCCTTTTGACGTCGACGTTTCGATCAAGGATGGGAGCGTGTTTTTCCGGCCGATTTCCGATCATCAAGATGATGTCACGGAACTCAAATTGACCGAGCGCGGCTTTCCGCCAAAGCTGTTGATCAATGGCGAGTTGCTTGGCTTCTATCGGTAGAGGCTGTTCATCTTTACGACGTCGGAATGGTTGGCACCGCGCCATCCCACCTCAATCGCGATCCGGCGCCCCGCCCGGGAAATAGGCGCGGAACGGCCGCGCATCCTCCACGCAGCGGCTGACCGGCGGCAGCGCCAGCAGTTCGGCACGGAACCCGCTCAACCTCGGGCATTCGGCCGGAATCCGCTCGATCCAGTCGGCATAGAACAAGGATGGCGCGGCCGCGCAGCTGATCAGGGAAACATGCGGCGCCAGCTGGTGGGTATCCAGCCAGCCTTCCAGCCAGCGATAGGCGCGCTGCAGCCCGGCGGTGCCGGCGGCCACCTCCGCCGGATCGGGGGCGGCGGCATTGGCAATGCGCGCATTCACCACCCGCTGCAGATTGGCCATCACATAATTGTCGAACACCCGGTCGATCATCCGCGCCTGCGCCGCCAGCGCCGGATCGGCGGGGATCAGCGGTGCGGGGCCAGGGTGAAACGCGGCCAGATGCTCGATGATCGCGGTCGCCTCCACGATCACCGCATCCCCATCGCGCAGGATCGGGAACTTGCCCGCCGGATGCGCCGTCTGGACAAAGGCGGCATGCTCCGGCTCATCCGGCGCGACCAGCCGGAATTCGAACGCGGTGCCATTGGCGTAAAGCGGGATCAGCGCCTTCCACGTGTAGGAAGAAAACGGATGGCCATAGAGCGCCAGCATCACCATTCACCCCGCGCAATCCGCGCGCGCCGGTTCAGTTCGCGCTCGCTCGGTTCATCCATCGCGAAAGATCCGATTTCCGGCACGCCGACCGGCTCATAGGTCGTCATGATGATCCCGGTGGAGGAAATCCGGCTCTCCACCATGCGGAACGTCCGCCCCGGCGTGCCACCCCCGAACAGGCGCTTGCCGGTGCCCAGCACGATGGGGGCGACCATCAGCACCAGCCGGTCGAGCAGGCCGTGCTGCAGCAATTGCGGATAGAGCGTGGTGCTGCCCTGGATCACCAGATCGGGCCCGTCTTCGGCCTTCAGCGCGGCCAGCGCTTCCATATCGGCCACGCGGCTGCTGCCCTGCCACGAAAACGGCTTCTCGCAGGATGTCAGCACATGCTTGCGGATGCGGTTCAGCTTGTTCGCCAGCGGATCCTCATCGGGCATGAAGGGCCAGTGGGCGGTGAAGATGTCATAGGTGCGCCGGCCCAGCAGCAGTTCGAATTCGCCGTTGAACAGGGTATCGACCTGATGGCCCAGCGCTTCGTCGAACATGGTCGTCAGCCAGCCGCCATAGGGGAAATCACCCGTGGGGTCTTCCTCCGGGCCGCCGGGCGCCTGCATCACCCCATCCATCGACACAAAGGCGCCGCCGATAATCCTGCGTGGCATTCAATCCTCCCAATCCTGTAATCGATAATCGCGTGGTCAGCCGGCGATCGCGGCCTCGATTGCGGCGATGTCGATTTTCTTCATCGTCATCATCGCTTCGAAGGCGCGCTTGGCGGCCACCGGGTCCGATCCGGCCACCGCATCGGTCAGCACGCGCGGGGTGATCTGCCAGGAAATCCCCCATTTGTCCTTGCACCAGCCGCACATGCTTTCCTGCCCGCCATTGCCGACGATGGCATTCCAATAGCGGTCGGTCTCTTCCTGCGTCTCGGTGGAAATCTGGAAGGAAAACGCCTCGCTATGGGTGAAGGCCGGCCCGCCGTTAAGCCCGATGCAGGGGAAACCCAGCACGGTGAAATCCACCGTCAGCACAGCGCCCGCCTCGCCGGAGGGATTGTCCGCCGGCGCGCGATGGGTCGCGCCCACGCTGCTGTCGGGGAAGGTCGCGGCATAGAATTGTGCCGCTTCCTCCGCGCCGCTGTCATACCACAGGCAAAGCCGGGTCTTGTCGCTGTTGACGCTCGCCATGGTCACACGCCTTTCGGACCGGTGAAGCCGACATGGGCCCCGCCGGCGTCCAGCGCGGTGAACACGAAATCGCCGCCCGGCACTTCGGTGATCGGGTGGGTGATCGTGCCGCCATGCGGCTTCACCAGCACCTCGGCATCGTCGATATTGTCGACGCCGAAGTATGGCAGCCAGTGCGGCGCCATGCCTTCGGGCACGATCGGGCAGATCGCGCCGATCACCACCTGATCGACATTGACGAACTGATACTGACCCAGATCGCCCATCGGCATGCCGTCATCGGTGTTCCAGCCGAACAGCAGCTTGTAGAACCCGTCCGCCGCCGGGCCGTCCGTGGTGTTGAGCTCGTTCCAGCGGCAATGGCCGGCCAGATTGACGTCGAAGGCGGTGCTCTTCGCATCCGGATCATCGGCCGGCGGGGTGGGGGTCATGACATAGAATGTCGCCCCCTGCGGATCGCCCAGCATGGCCAGGCGGCCGGCGCCTGGCACGTCAGCGGGTTCCATCCACACCGATGCGCCCAGCTCGCGCGCCTTGGCCACGGCGGCATCGACATCGGCCACGGTGAAATAGGGGTACCAGGCGGGATTTACCCCATGCTGCGCCATTTCGGACGGGATGGGACCGGCAATCCCGGCCCCGCCACCATCGGCGCGGGTGATCATGCGATAGGGGATGCCGCTCGGCACATCCATCGGTGCATCGGCGATGTTCCAGCCCAGCGTGGCGCGATAGAGCGGCTCGACCGCGTCGACATCAGGCACGAGCAGTTCGTACCAGACGGGAAAACCGGCGATCATCTCAGGCCTCCCGCACCATCAGCGGTTCGAAACCGCCGAAGATCATGCGCTTGCCGTCGAACGGCATGGTCGGGTCCATCGCTTCCATGCGCGGATCGGCCATCATCTTTTCATGGCTGGAATCGGCGGTCGCCTTGTCCGGCCAGATCATCCAGGAAAACACCACCTTCTCGCCCGGCTCCAACTTGACCGCGCGGCGGAAATCAGTGGTTTCGCCATCGGGCACATCGGCTTCCCAGGTTTCGACCTGGCTCTGTGCGCCGAAATCCTTGGCGATTTCCCAGAAGTCTTCCGACATCTTGAGATAGGCGGCCTTGTTGCCTTCGGGCACGGCGATCAGAAATCCCTGAATGTACATTGTCATTCTCCCACGGTTTGTTTGGTTTCAATGTCGGGATCGGCGGAAAAGGCGGCAATCTGCGCGGCCAGCGCGCGGCGGAATGCCGGCCGACCGGTGCCGCGCTCCAGATAGGCGGCCAGGGTGGGGAAGGGCTCCAGCCCCTCCCGGTCGAATTCGCGCATCACGGTGATCAGGGCGATGTCGGCGATGGAAAAATCCCCCGCCACCCATTCGCGGTCGCCTATGGCATCGGCCAGCTGCACCAGCCGCTGGCCGATCATTTCGCGCAGGATCGGCTTGCGCGCTTCCGCCCAATCCTCGCCGGCATGGAAAATCGTCACGCTGGCCTGTTCCATGGTCATGGGTTCCAGGCTGTTGTAGGCGGCGAACAGCCAGGCCAGCACATCGGCACGGGGTTGGCCGGACGGGGGCAGCAGCCGCCCGTCCTTTTCCGCCAGATGGATCAGGATGGCGCCGCTTTCGAACAGCTGGATTTCGCCATCATGGATCACCGGCACCTGGCCGAACGGCTGTTCGGCATAATACCATCCGGGCCGATCGCGCGAACTGATCAGCCTTTCGCGATAGGGCAGGCCCAGTTCCTCGCACGCCCAGCGCGGGCGCAAATCGCGAACATAGCCACGGGCGAAATCGGGCACCCAGTCGAATGCGGTGATTTCCAGCGGGGCTGCGGGATCAATCGGCATTGTCTCCTCCTTCGCCAGTGGCCTGGATGCGGACGCCGGGATTACATCTCCGGCGGTTGACCGTCGGCCAGCGCATCCATGTTCATCCAGGCATTTTCCCAGATATGCCCGTCCGGATCTTCGAAACTGCGGCCATACATGAAGCCATAATCCTGGTTCGGCGTGGGTGCCGCCTTGCCGCCAGCATCCACGGCCTTGCTCACGATCGCATCCACCGCTTCCTTGCTGTCCTGACTCAAGCACAACATCACCTGGGCGGTGGTATGCGCATCGGGGATCTGCTTGGTGGTGAAGGTCTTCCAGAAATCATGCTTCAGCAGCATGACGATGATTTCATCCGACCACATCATCGCGGCGGCATTGTCATCGGTGAACTGCGGATTGTTGGTGAAACCCACAGCATCATAAAACGCCATCGATTTGGCCAGATCCGTCACCGGCAAATTGATGAAAACCATGCGTGTCATCGTCTTGATCCTCTCCGATTCGGCGATTGCTTGATCTTTGTGCCCATCTGAGTTACCAAAAGCAACTATGAAGTTACAAAAAGAAACCAAGCCGCATGGCAAGTGGTATGGGGATGCCTGCGGCACCGCCTTCGCCCTGGAACTGATCGGCGAGAGATGGTCGCTGCTGATCATACGCGAATTGATGCTCGGCGGGCGCCGCTTTTCCGATCTGCGCGCCAGCCTGCCCGGAATCTCGGCCAAGGTGCTGACCGAACGCATGGCCTCGATGGAAGAGATGGGCGTGCTCGCGCGGCGCAAGCTGCCACCGCCGGCAGCCGTGCAGATCTATGAGCTGACCGAATGGGGCTATCTGGCCGAACCGGCAATTCAGGAACTGGGGCGCTGGGCGGCGCGATCGCCCGAACACAATCCGCAATTGCCGCTTTCGCCCGTGTCGCTGATGCTGTCGATGCGCACCATGCTGGTGCCCGGCGCCATGGGCGATGCCAGCGGCACGATCGGCATTGGCGTGGGGGGCGATGAATTTCTGGCCGATCTGCAGGGCGGGCAATTGCCGGTGCGGCGCGGCCCGGCGGCAGAGGGCGATGCGGTGTTCCGCATGACGGCGCCCCTGCCGATGCTGCGGATGATCTATGGCCATCAACCGCTGGAAGATGTGGAGGCCAGCAGCGATCTGACCGTCACGGGCAACCGCGATCTGGCGCGCCGCTTCATTCAGTTGTTCGCGCTGCCGCCCAAGGTTGGGCAGCAGCGCGAGTAAGCGAGGGGATCAGCCCTTCAGAGCAGCGAAAATGCTGGCTTCGCGTTCGGCCACCTGCTGCCAGGCGGCACGGGCCTGGACGCGTTCCTGCCATGCGGCCAGCTTCGGGTGGCTGGCGGCATCGACCGTCCAGCCGCCATAGCCGATCGTCTTGAGCGAACAGGCCAGCGCGATATCCCCGATCGAGAATTCGCCGCTCAGCCAGCCGTCGCTGCCCAGGATGCCCTCGAAATAGGCCAACGGCTTCTGGATCGCTTCTTCTGCCGCCACGGCGAGCGATTCATCGCCCGGCTTGCCGAACACCACGGGGTAGAGGAAGCGCTGGTGCACGATCGGCGCGCCGGCCGGGATCAGCACGGTATCGACCGCTTCATCCAGCCAGATCGCGCGGCCGCGGGCCTCTGCCTGGGCGGGGATCAGCGCCGGTGCGGGGTATTTGGCATCCAGATAGGCGACGATGGCGCTGGAATCCGAAACGCTGAATTCCCCATCGGCAAAACCGGGGATCTTGCCGAAGGGGCTGACTTTCAGGAATTCTTCGGTCGGCTGGCCGGGATTGGACGGCTCCCAATCGAATTCCAGCCCCTTTTCAGCCAGCGCGACGGCGGCCTTGCGGGTATAGGCGGACAGCGGAAAACCATAAAGCTTCATCGGTGGAACTCTCCCTTCGGCTGCCGGACCGGCAGTGCCCTTTGCTTGTTGCAGCACCTGCCGCGCCCGTCTAGTCATCGGCGGCGATGAACGAAATGACCAGCAATCAGGGCGATTCCGGCACCGTAATGGCGGTTCCCGATATCGAAGTGGATGTCCGCGAAGTATTCGGTGTCGATATCGACATGAAGGTTCCGGCCTTTTCCAAGGCTGACGACCGCGTGCCCGATATCGATGAAACCTATGTGTTCGATCCGGACACCACGCTGGCGATCCTGGCCGGCTTTGCCCACAACCGTCGCGTCATGGTGCAGGGCTATCACGGCACCGGCAAATCAACCCATATCGAACAGGTCGCCGCGCGGCTGAACTGGCCCTGCGTGCGGATCAATCTGGACGCGCATATCAGCCGTATCGATCTGGTCGGCCGCGACGCCATCGTGCTGCGCGACGGGCTGCAGGTCACCGAATTCCGCGAAGGCCTGCTGCCCTGGGCGCTGCAGCACCCGGTGGCGCTGGTGTTCGACGAATATGACGCCGGCCGCCCGGATGTGATGTTCGTGATTCAGCGCGTGCTGGAACAGGCGGGCAAGCTGACCCTGCTCGATCAGAACCGCGTGATCCGGCCCAACCCCTGGTTCCGCCTGTTCGCCACGGCCAACACGGTCGGGCTGGGTGACACCAGCGGGCTCTATCACGGCACCCAGGCGATCAACCAGGGCCAGATGGACCGCTGGAACATCGTCGTCGGGCTCAACTATCTGCCGCAGGAAACCGAACGCGAAATCGTTGGCGCGAAGACCACGCTGGATGCCAAGCTGGTGGCCGACATGGTCCGCGTGGCCGATCTGTCGCGCCAGGGCTTCATCAATGGCGATATCTCCACCGTCATGAGCCCGCGCACCGTCATCACCTGGGCGCAGAACACCGAAATCTTCGGCGATCCGGGCTATTCCTTCCGCCTGAGCTTCCTCAACAAATGCGATGAGGCAGAACGCATGCTGGTGGCCGAATATTACCAGCGGGTGTTCGGCGTCGAACTGCCCGAAAGCGTCGTCGCCAAGGCGTAATTCGACTGGCGCAATCGAAAGGCAGGCGGCCCGTCCTGCGGGCCGATATCGCCCTGCCTGCACACTGTCTCGCCGGAATGGCGATTTGTGCTGCAATTTGAATTCGGCATTATATCTTCCCCTCTTGCGGCACATTGCCGCAGGGGGCTGGGCATGCGTAAATCCATTGCGACGATTGTCAGTGCATTCGCATTGGCTCTGGGTTCGGCAAACGGTGCCCACGCTCGATCTCAAGTCCAATCTGAAATCCAGTCTGAAATCCGGCTCAACGAACGCGTGCCCTTGTTCGGCTTTGTCGATCAATCCGGCCGGATCGTGCAGGCCCCCGTTTTTGAGGAGGCGCCGACGGAATTCAGTGGCGACTGGGTTGCTGTGCGCAAAAGCGGCAAATGGGGCTTCATCAATTTGCGCAGCGGTGAAGAAACCGGATGGAATTTCGACAAGGTCCGCAGCGCCGGTCAGCGCGAATTGTTTGTCCATGGCCCCGAACCTGTTGCGGTCGGTGATGCCTGGGGCTTCGTGAATGCGGAGGGGCGGATGGCGGCAGAACCGCAATTCGCCTTGGCGGACCCCTTCGGTGTGGACGGACTTGCCCGGGTGGGGCGGGCGGACCCGGCCGATGGCACGATGCGATATGGCTTCGTCGATCGATCCGGCAGGATCGTGGTGCCCCCGATCTACACCGACGCGATGCCCTTCAGCGCCGGAATGGCGGTAGTAAAGATCGACGGGAAGAGCGGCGCCGTCGATACCCAGGGCCGGCAGATCATCGCGACAACCTTTTCGATCATCGGCAATTTTGCCGATAACGGGTTGGCCCCGGCGCGTTCGGATGGCCAAAGTCCGTTTGGATATATCGGCCGTGATGGTGCGTTCCGGATCCCCGCTCAGTTCTATTTCGCCGGCAGCTTCACTCCCTCGGAAACGCTGGGCGGAATGGACGCGCCGGATGGTCTCGCGCGCGTGGGCCTTCCTGATGGCCGCACCGGCTACATCGATGCGGCTGGCCAGGTGAAGGCCCGGTTTCCAGCCGATATGACGGCGCGGGGTATTTCCCCCAATGGAATGGTGCTGATCGAAAGTCGGGATAGCAATATGTATGGCTATGCCGACCAATCGGGGCGACTGGTCATCGCGCCGCGTTTTACCGGGGCAGGGGCCTTTGCCGCCAACGGGCTGGCGCGTGTGCGGACGAACAACCGCCAAGGGTATATCGCCGCCGATGGTGCCTGGGCCGATCATGCGCCGCAACCGCCACCCAATCGTGGGCCGGTGCAGACGCTGTTGCAGGTGGAGGCGGAAGGATCGCAATATCTGATCGAAGCCGGCGCGGCGGCAGACGGGGGAACGGCGGTCGTTACCCGCTTCGATCCACAACCAGCCGGCTTTGCCACCTTTAAATATTATGCGCCTCCGCTGGTGCTGGATGCCCGGAATTTCGGCGCCTGGCAGCTGGAGGTGGCATTGCCGGCGGTGCCAATGGAAACGACGCCGATGTGGCGCCGGGTCAAAGGGGTGATAGAGCTCAAACTTCAGACCACCGATCAGGTCGAATGGAAAATAGCGACCACTGGTGATGTGCTGAGCGCGAGAGCCGAATTTCGCAATGGTGATCTTGCCCGTAACTTCTGGTTCTTCAGCAGCCCTTCCGTCCCCAACAATGCGCATGATTTCATCGTGCAACTGGAAACGGATTTCCGCGCTTACATGCGAAAAGTGGAAGCCAGCCCAAACAGTACGCTGGTTCCCTCAACCGACCAGCAGGAGCGGGCGATTGCCGCATTGAAGGCGACCGAGGCCGATCTGGCCGAAGCGCTGCCTCCGACAAGCAAGCATATCGCGGAACTTTTCGGCACCTTGACCGGTGTCGAGCAAAGGCCGCCCGATCCGGCACGCGCACCGCACAGCTATTGCGGGGAGAACGGTGTGTGCAGGGCATTTGGCCCTGATTACTGAGCGCCGGCTTGCCCATGCGGAACGGGCGGTCACCTTTCCCGGAGACTGGATGTTGTCTCAGCATTGGGCAATCCGATGAAAAACGGTTCTGAAAATTCTCGCCATCACTGTATTGGTATTGTAATACACGGGCGATGAGCAGGGGTTCTGATCGGTTTGGCGTAGAGGTTGGTGGCGTGCGTTGGCGGCGCTGGCCGTGGTCGCAGCGGCCAGTGACTCGGCCGAAATTCGACAGCCGCTCTTCCTCCTCCCGCCATGATCCCGACGATCTGGACGATACCGATTTCGCGGATGACGACACCGGCGCCTGGCGGCAACCGGTCGATGATCGTCCGTGGCACGGCCTCGATCCGATAGACGACCTCCCGCCCGATCGCTGGTCGGGCCGCGACAGCGGACCGGATTACGGCCGCGATTACGGCGCCAGCTCTCCCCCTCCTGTCATGCCGCCGGCGGCCAAGTCGCGCAGCCGGCGCTGGCGCTGGGCCGGGCGGATTTCCGCCGGTGGCCTGCTGCTGCTGTTCCTGCTGATCGGCTGGCTGGCGATCACCGCGCCGCTGTCCAAATCGCTTGAACCGATCGTGCCGCCGCAGATCACCCTGCTGGCGGCGGATGGCACGCCCATCGCCCGCAATGGCGCGATCGTCGATACGCCGGTCAAGGTGGCCGAACTGCCGCCGCATGTGGCCGAAGCCTTTCTGGCGATCGAGGATCGGCGGTTCTATTCGCACTGGGGCGTCGATCCACGCGGCATCGCCCGGGCGGTCTGGGCCAATATGACCGGCGGCCGGCCACAGGGCGGCAGCACGATTACCCAGCAGCTGGCCAAATTCACCTTCCTCAGCTCCGAACGCAGCCTGACGCGCAAGGCGCGGGAGGCGCTGATCGCCTTCTGGCTGGAAGCCTGGCTGACCAAGGATGAGATCCTCGAACGCTATCTCTCCAACGCCTATTTCGGGGACAATGTGTATGGGCTGCGCGCCGCATCCATGCATTATTTCTTCCGCCAGCCGGAAAATCTGAAGCCGGAACAGGCCGCGATGCTGGCCGGGCTGATGCAGGCCCCATCTGCGCTTGCCCCCACCCGCCATTTCGAACGCGCCAAGAAGCGGATGAAGCTGGTGATCGGGGCCATGGTCGATGCCGGCTATCTGACAGAGGCGGAAGCGGCTGCCCTGCCAATCCCGCGCGTGGATTCGCGCACCCGCCGCAATCTGCCCACCGGCACCTATTTCGCCGACTGGGCCCTGCCGGAGGCGCGGCGACTGGGGGAGGGGGGCTATGCCAGCCAGACGCTGACGACCACGCTCGATTCCCGGCTGCAGAACATCGCCCGCCGTGTGGTCGATCGCGCGCGGCTGGGCGGGGCGCAGGCGGCGCTGGTGGCGATGCGCCCCAATGGTGAAGTGGTCGCCATGGTCGGCGGCACCGATTACGCCAAATCCCCCTTCAACCGCGTGACCCAGGCCCAGCGTCAGCCGGGATCGACCTTCAAGCTGTTCGTCTATCTGGCCGCGATCGAATCCGGCCTGACGCCGCAGGACCGGATCAGCAATGCAGAAATCACCGAAGGCGAATACCGCCCGCGCAATTCGGGTGGCCGCTATTCGGAAAGCCTGACCCTGGAAGAGGCGTTTGCCCAGTCGAGCAATGTCGCCGCCGTGCGCCTGCTGCAGCAGGTCGGCGGCGATGAGGTGGTCGGCGCCGCCCGCGAACTGGGGCTGAAGGGGGCGATGGATGCCGATGATCCCAGCCTGGCACTGGGCACCTCCACCATGACGCTGATGGAACTGACCGCCGCCTATGCCGGGATCGCCGGCAACAGCTTCCCCGTGGTGCCGCGCGCCTTCAAGGCGCCCGAAGCCGGCTGGTTCGACTGGCTGTGGGGGGATCAGAGCAGCCTGTCCTCGCGCGAACACGAAGCGATGGAAACCCTGCTGCGCAGCGCCGTGAACAAGGGCACCGGTCGCGCCGCGATCCTGACCGGGCCGAATTTCGGCAAGACCGGCACCACGCAGGACAGCCGCGATGCGCTGTTCGTCGGCTATGCTGGCGATCTGGTGGTGGGCGTGTGGATCGGCAATGACGACAATTCGCCGCTCAAGGGCGTGTCCGGCGGCGGCCTGCCAGCGCAGATCTGGCGCGATTTCATGCAGCAGGCGACCGGCCAGCCGGCCCGCCCCGTGCGCCAGCGGCCAACCCCGGCCCCGGATCCGAGCGGACCGGTGCAGCCGCAGGATGTGCCAACGCTCGACAATATCCCGCTCGGCGATGACCGCAGCCGCCTCAGCATCGACGGGCAGGGCGCCACGATCAGCACCGAAGTGCAGGGCGTGCCGGTCGGCGTGCGGATGGATGGCCAGGGTGTGCGGCTGGAGCTGCCGCCCATGGGCGGATCATCCCCGGCGCCTGCTCAGCAGGGGCCTTGAGCAATTTCTAAGCAGGTGGAATCACCTGCTGACTCGGAAATTGCGGTAAACAAAAGAAAATAGAGCGGCGATCCGATGCAATCGGATCGCCGCTCTAATCGCAATTCCGGCTGTCAGTCGTCGGGATAGATGGCAGCCAGGAAATAGAGCCCGTCCGGCGGGGCATTGTGCCCCAATTGCTGCCGGTCGCGCGCGGCCAGCGCCTGCGCCACCTGCTCCTCGCGCCAGCGCCCCAGCCCGACCATGGCCAGCGTGCCCACCATGGACCGCACCTGATGGTGCAGGAAACTGCGCGCATCGGCCTCCACGATCACCATCTCCCCCTCGCGCCGCACATCCAGCCGGTCGAGCGATTTGACCGGGTCGGCCGCCTGGCAATGGGCCGAACGGAAGGTGGTGAAATCATGATGCCCGACCAGATGCTGCGCCGCGCGGTGCATCGCCTTGGCATCCAGCGGCCGCGTCACCAGCCACTCGCGCCCCCGGGTCAGCGTCAGCGGCGCCCGGCGATTGCGGATCAGATAGCGATAGCGCCGCCCCACGCAGGAAAACCGCGCATGCCAATCATCCGCCACCACCTCACACGCGGTCACCGCCACGGGATCGGGCCGCAGCTTGGCATTGAGCCCTTCCATCAGGCGGAACGGATCGAACAGCTTCTCCAGATCGAAATGGCTGCGCATGGCCAGCGCATGCACCCCGCTGTCGGTCCGCCCGGCACTGTGCAGGATCACTTGTTCCCCGGTAATGGCCAGGGCGGCGTCTTCCACCGCCTGCTGCACGCTGGGGCCATGATCCTGCCGCTGCAACCCCATGAAGGGGCCGCCGTCGAATTCGATGGTAAGGGCAAAGCGGGTCATCGTGCGCTCCCTGAACCGACGGCGAGTTTTGGACAAGAGGGCAGGCTGATCAGCGCGCCATCAGCCCAAGCCGTCACCTCTCAATCCCGTCATGCTGGACTTGATTCAGCATCCATGTGTGGTTCTGCACGGAGCAAGCAGCCGACGCGCCTCACAAGCCGCCGAGTGCGCGCCCAAATCGCAGCCACCGCGCCAGCCGCGCAATGGATTCCGGATCAAGTCCGGAATGACGAGGGAAGCGGCGGGTGCGACCACCGCTTACCGCAACACCGTCCCCACCGGCACCGGCTTCCCGCGCAGGAAATCCGCTGCGCTCATCGCCGGCTTGCCCGCCCGCTGCAGCATCACCGGGCGTAGCGAGGCGTCGCCGCAGGCAATGGTGAAATCCGCGTCCAGCACCGTGCCCGGCGCGCCATTGACGCCGATCACATGCGCGCGCAGCAGCTTTATCCGCTCGCCATCCAATTCGAACCAGGATCCGGGGAAGGGGGCAAAGGCGCGGGTTTCGCGTTCCAGCAGCTCGGCCGGCTTGTGCCAGTCCAGCCGGGTTTCGCCCTTGTCGATCTTGGCCGCATAATTGGCCTCCCGCTCTTCCTGCGGCTCGGGGCGCAGATGATTCACATCAGCCAGCGTATCGACCATCAGCTTCGCGCCCATGTCCGCCAGCACTTCATGCAGTTCGCCGCTGGTGCGGTCTTCCACCTGCAACCGCGCGCGCGCCAGCATCGGGCCGGTGTCCAGCCCCTGTTCCATCTGCATGATGGTGATGCCCGTCACCGGATCGCCGGACAGGATCGACCGCTGGATCGGCGCCGCCCCGCGCCAGCGCGGCAGCAGCGATGCATGCACATTGAAACAGCCCAGCCGGGGCGCCTGCAGCACGGGCAGTGGCAGGATCAGCCCATAGGCGACCACCACGGCGGCATCGGCCTCCAGCGCCAGGAAATCGGCCTGCGCCTCTGCATCGCGCAGGCTGGCGGGGTGGCGCACCATCAGCCCCAGTCCCTCGGCCGCGCGGTGCACGGGGGTGGGCTGCAATTGCTTGCCCCGGCCGGCGCGGCGCGGCGGCTGCGAATAGACCGCGATGATCTCATGCCCGGCCGCATGCAGCGCGCGCAGCGTCGGCACGGAAAAATCGGGCGTGCCCATGAAGATGATGCGCATGTCCCGCCCTTTCTATCTCTCGCAACTGGCCCTATCTGGCGCAGCATGGCATCGCAAGAGATCGAAGCGCTCAGCGCGGCATTGGCCCGGCTTCCCGGATTGGGCCCGCGTTCGGCCCGACGCGCGGTGCTGTGGCTGGTCAAGCGGCGCGAAACCGCGCTGGTGCAATTGCTCGATGCGCTGGCCGCCGTGCGCGAAACGCTGGTCGAATGCCAGACCTGCGGCAATGTCGATACGCAGAACCCCTGCGGCATCTGTGCCGATCCGCGGCGGGACCGGCGCCAGCTCTGCGTGGTGGAAGATGTCGCCGATCTCTGGGCGCTGGACCGCGCGCGGCTGTTCGCCGGGCAATATCACGTGCTTGGCGGGCGCCTGTCTGCGCTAGAAGGCGTCCGGCCCGAAGATCTGTCGATCCCTGCGCTGCTGGCCCGGGTGGAACAGGGCGGGGTGGATGAAGTGGTGCTGGCGATGAACGCCACGCTGGAAGGGCAGACCACCGCCCATTATCTGGCCGAACGGCTGGAGGCTTTCCCCGTGCGCATCACCCAGCTCGCTCATGGCCTGCCGGTCGGCGGGGAACTGGATTATCTCGACGAAGGGACGCTGGCCCAGGCCCTGCGTGCCCGTCGCCCGATCAGCTAGAGCCGCCGATCAACGGGACCGGTCTTCCATGATGGTTTCGGTGTGCAGCACGCATTTCCAGGCCGAACCATCACTCACCCAGGTGGTGGCATCCGCGCATGTCAGATCCATCGGTCTGCCATCCATGTCCCCTCGCTGGTTCACGGTGTAAGCGATCACCGCGGTGTCATCCTTGGGGAAGATCACCTGGATGGCGCTGAAGCTGAATGTCTCCAGGCTCCAATTGCCCTGTTCGGTCATCGCCTCATAGGCGGCCGGATCGATCAGCATCGATCCCTGCGGCCCGGTGATCAGGCATTCCTCGGCGATCAGCGCCTTGGCCGATGCCGCATCCTTGTCGACCATGGATTGCCAGAAGCGGGTTTCCAGATCGATGATCGTCTTGGACTGCTGGGCCATTGTCAGGCTCCTTTCCCAATGTGTCCGGATCTCGCGCCGGCCTGCCCGATCAACAAGGGTGTGGCCTGCCGGTTCCGCTCCGGCGCCGTCCTTGGGGCCGGGTGCAACAGCATCTTGCAGCGGGGGGGAGAGGCGCCTATTTCGCACCCATGGCCATTCATGAAATCCTCGAAGTGCCGGATGCCCGGCTCAAGACCGTGTCCAAGCCGGTTGTCGACTTCAACGACGAGCTCAAGGCGCTGGTCGCCGACATGTTCGACACGATGTATGCCGCCCATGGCATCGGGCTTGCCGCGATCCAGATCGGCATCCCCTTGCGCCTGCTGGTGATTGATCTGCAGCCGGAAGATCCCGATGCGGAACCCGAAGCCTGCCATGAACATGGCGGCCATCACCACACGCATCAGCCGACGAAGAAGGAACCACGGGTTTTCGTGAACCCCGAGATTCTGGATCCGAGCGAAGAGCAGATCACCTATCAGGAAGGTTGCCTCTCCGTGCCGGAGATATTTGCGGACGTCGACCGTCCCGGCCGCTGCCGCGTGCGCTGGCAGGATGTCGACGGCAATCTCCACGAAGAGGAAATGGAAGGCCTGATGGCCATCTGCATCCAGCATGAAATGGACCATCTCGAAGGGGTTCTGTTCATTGACCACCTCAGCCGGCTGAAGCGCAGCATGGCGCTCAAGAAGCTGGACAAGCTGCGCAAGGCAGCCTGACGGTTCCAAGGTAACCCGGACGCAAAAAGGGCGCGGAGCGATGGCTCCGCGCCCTTTTTGCTGAGACTGCCCCATCCGGTGAAGATGGGGCAGCGATCAGGCCATTACTGCTGCGGCCGGGGCGGGCGGGGGCCCAGGGCCGGGTCGAAGTCGAACACTTCGGCAAAGCGTGCGCGATCGTCGACCGCATCGGCCTCCTTGGTGCCGGCCGCGACATTGGCGCGTTCGGCGCGCGATGCGGTGATGTAGTCGCGCACCGCCTTGTTGCCTTCGTGGCAGGCGTATTCGAAGAATTCATAATCGTCGTCACGGGCCCATTCCAGACGCGCAGTCCAGGGCTGGGTGTAGACTTCGGGATCCGAATAGGTGACTTCATAGACGATCGAATTCTCGCCCGTGCGGGTGATCCGTTCGACCATCTTGGCCTGCGTGCTCATCGGAATGGTGTTGAACGGCGGCACCGCCTGGGTGGCCATGTTCAGCGGGGATGATGAGCGGGCATAGGCATCCTGCGACACGCTGTCGCCGGATTTGATATTGGTGGTTTCCACCACCAGCGTCTTGCCTTCCCAGCGGCCACGGCTGTTGCCCATCCAGCCTTCGACATTGCCGGGCCAGTGCGGCATGTCGCCGATCGGGATCACGCGCGTGCCCAGCATTTCCAGTGCCAGCACGACATAGCCGGGCGACTGGAAGATGCGGATGCCGTTGTTGTAGCGGAACGGGAACATCGATGCCGGGAAACCGCGCGAAATGCAGCGATCCCAGCTGTCGAAATCCGTCACCCAGTCATAATGCTGGCCCGGGACCCAGCCCGAACGACCGGCCTTGTACAGCTCTTCGCCCTTGGGAGTCAGCGGGGGCAGGCGGCCATTGGCCGGGCTGACCAGCATCGATGTGCGATGGCCGAAATCCGAATCGCGCACCCAGGCGGTCAGACCTTCGGTGCCCGGCGCGCTGACGCCTTCGCCTTCGCCGAAATTGCCATCCTGGCGCTGGGCGAATTCCAGCCGGCGGGCGAATTCTTCATCGGTCACATAGACGCGATTGCCATAGGCTTCCGGCCGTTCGAACACGATCTTGATATTGTTGATATATTCGATCTGCCAGGTCGCGCTGAGGTCGTAATCGCCCCATGCGGTCTTTTCCGGCGTGTAATCGGTCGGCACCGGCGGCAGTTGCGTCAGATCGGCCGGACGTTCCTGCGCCATGGCGCCGGCCGGCAGCAGGGCCAATGTGGCAGCGGCGGCAATGGCCGCAATGGCAGAGGTAAGCTGCCGCGAATGGATGCGTAAAGCCGTCTGGCGTTTCATGCCCTTCAATCTCCCCAGAGCTGTTCGTCCGGCCTTCTCAGGGGCCGGGTCTCGCCGCGACCTTAGTTTCCAAGGGGCATGTTTTGCAAGCAATGTTGACTCTGCCCAAATGGAAAATGAACCGCGGCGCAGGGTGCCCAAACGAAAAAGGCCGCCCGGTGGGGCGGCCTTTCCGTGTTCACATCGATCCTGGCCCGCAGGCCGGGATCAGCCGATCAGAACAGACCTTCGATCTGGCCATTGTCGTCCAGATAGATGTTTTCCGCGCTCGGGATCTTGGGCAGGCCCGGCATGGTCATGATTTCACCGCAGATCGCGACGACGAAGCCGGCACCGGCCGACAGGCGTACTTCGCGAATGGCGATTTCATGGCCTTCCGGCGCGCCCAGCTGCGTGGGATCGGTGGAGAAGCTGTACTGAGTCTTCGCCATGCAGACCGGGAAGTGGCCATAGCCCATCTCTTCCCACTGCTTCAGCTGGCTGCGAACCGATGCCGGGATGGCGACATTGGCTGCACGGTAGATTTCGGTCGCGATCGTGGTGATCTTGTCCGCCAGGCCCATTTCCGAAGGATAGAGCGGCTTGAAATCGGGTGCGCCGGCATCGGCCTTGGCGGCAACGATCTTGGCCAGTTCTTCCGCGCCGGCGCTGCCGTCGGCCCAGTGCTTGCAGATCACGGCATCGGCGCCGAACGATTCTGCCATTTCCTTGATCACGGCCAGTTCTTCATCGGTGTCGAGGTAGAAGTGGTTGATCGCGATGGTCGGGGTCACGCCGAACTTCTTCACGTTTTCGATGTGGCGCTTCAGATTGACCGAACCCTTGCGGACGGCGTCCACATTCGGTTCGCCCAGATCCTTCTTGGCCACGCCGCCGTTCATCTTCAGCGCGCGCACGGTAGCAACCAGCACGACGGCGTCGGGCGTGAAGCCGGCAGCGCGGCACTTGATGTCCATGAACTTTTCAGCGCCCAGATCGGCGCCGAAGCCGGCTTCGGTCACCACGTAATCGGCCATCTTCAGCGCGGTGCTGGTGGCGATCACGGAGTTGCAGCCATGGGCGATGTTGGCGAAGGGACCGCCGTGCAGGAAGGCCGGGTTGTTTTCCAGCGTCTGCACCAGGTTCGGCAGGATGGCATCCTTCAGCAGCACGGTCATCGCGCTGTCGGCCTTCACGTCGCGGCAGAAGACCGGGGTCTTGTCGCGGCGGTAACCGATGATGATGTCGCCCATGCGCTTCTGCAGATCGGCCAGGTCGGTGGCCAGGCACAGGATCGCCATGATTTCCGAAGCAACGGTGATGTCGAAACCGGTTTCACGCGGGAAGCCGTTGGACACGCCGCCCAGCGGGCCCACGATCTGGCGCAGCGCGCGATCGTTCATGTCCAGCACCCGGCGCCAGGTGACGCGGCGCAGATCGATTTCGAGCGTGTTGCCCCAATAGATGTGGTTGTCGATCATCGCGCTCAGCAGGTTGTGCGCGCTGGTGATGGCGTGGAAGTCACCCGTGAAGTGCAGGTTGATTTCATCCATCGGCATGACCTGGCTCTTGCCGCCGCCGGCGCCGCCGCCCTTGACGCCGAAGCACGGGCCAAGGCTGGGTTCGCGCAGGCACAGCAGTGCCTTCTTGCCGATGCGGTGCAGGGCGTCAGACAGACCGACCGAGGTCGTGGTCTTGCCTTCGCCGGCCGGAGTCGGGTTGATTGCGGTGACGAGGATCAGCTTGCCCTGCTTGTCGCCGGTCTGCAGCAGATCGCGGTCGATCTTGGCCTTGTACTTGCCATAGGGGATCAGCGCTTCGTCAGGAACGCCGGCATTCTTCGCGACGTCGGTGATCGGGATCAGCGTTGCCTGGCGGGCAATCTCGATATCAGTAGGCATAGATATCCTCTTCCGGTTGTGGCGTTCGCCCGGAGCCCCCGGGCGTAACGATCTGCTTTTTTCACAATTACGAAATTTTCGCAATCACGAATTGTAAGTAACCCATACAATTCTTTCGCCGTGATGCTCAAGCCTGATTCTTGCGCGCGTGTGACACAGGGAAGGGGATTGTTTCGCCACTGCCCTTGTGCGCTTTCCGCCGTACAGATACGTTCGCTCTTCGTTCCGGATCTGGAGATGTGCCTTGGACCTCGTGCTGCCCACCCTGTTGATCGTCGCGCTGGCGGCGGTCTGCCTCGCGATAGGATGGTTCCTCGGCGGCCGGCCGTTGGCGGAACTGCGCAACCGCCTGGCGGCTGCGGAGGGGGAGGCCAAGACCCACGCCGAACGCGTGGTGCGCATGGCGCCCGAACTCGCAACCATGAGCGAACGGGCTGAACGCGCTGACCGGCTTGCCGCCGCGCTTGATCAGTCGCGCGAAGAATTGACGACGCTGAAGGCGCAGGCCGCCGGCTTTGCCGAACAGAAGCGCCTGCTCGAAGAATCGCGCGCCAATCTGCTCAAGGAATTCGAAAACACCGGCTCGGCCGTGCTCGCCCGCGCGCAGGATGCCTTCCTCGCCCGCGCCAATGAACGCTTCGGCGTGGCGGAACGCGCGTCGGAGGAAAAACTGCGCTCCCTGCTCGAACCGGTCGGCGCGCGGCTGAAAAGCTATGAGGATCAGGTCGCCGATCTCGAACGCAAGCGGGTCGATGCCTTCGGCCAGCTCACCGGCCTGATCCAGTCCATGCGCGAAGGGCAGGAAGCGGTCCGCACCGAAGCGATGAGGCTGGGCAGCGCGCTCACCAATGCGCCCAAGGCGCGCGGGCGCTGGGGCGAACAGCAGCTGCGCAATCTGCTGGAGGCTTGCGGACTGTCGCAGCATACCGATTTCTTTCTCGAACAATCGATCAACACCGAAGAAGGCCGGCTGCGCCCCGATGCGATCGTGCGCATTCCCGGCGGCAAGGTGCTGGTGATCGATGCCAAGGTCTCGCTGGTCGCCTATCAGCAGGCCTTCGCTGCCGATACGGAGGAAGGGCGCGCGGCGGCGATGGCCGACCATGTCCGCTCGATGAAGAACCATGTGCAGCAGCTGGGGGCCAAGAGTTACCAGAGCCAGTTCGAGGATGCGCCCGATTATGTGGTGATGTTCGTGCCGGGCGAACATTTCGTCGCCGCCGCGCTCGAACACGATCCCGGCCTGTGGGATTTCGCTTTCGAACGCCGGGTGCTGCTGGCCACGCCCACCAATCTGATCGCCATCGCCCGCACCGTGGCGCAGGTCTGGCGCCAGGATGCGCTGGCGCAGGAAGCGCGCGCGATCGGATCTCTGGCCAGTGAAATTTATAACCGAATTGCGACTGCAGGAGACCATTTGAAGAAGGTAGGGGCTGGCCTCGATTCCGCCGTGAAGCACTACAACAATTTTGTGGGCAGCTATGAACGCAATGTGTTGTCTTCTGCCCGTAAATTGCGTGATAAGGGTATTGAGATTGGCAAGCGCGAAGCGGACGAGGTTCAGCAAGTGGAAAGCGTACCACGCTACACCATCGCTGATGTTCCGGCAGAAGAATTGCGGCTGCCTGGAGCTCATGATGCGGCGAGGGTGAAGGAACGGGAATGAAGACAATCTGGCCGGGCGCATTGGTTCTTGCATTGGCTGCCTGCAGCCAGGCTGACGCCCCGTCGGACAAGATCGAGGCCGTCGCCACCAGCATGGTGGAGGAAGCGACCGGCGCCGCCCCCGTTGTCGCCGAGCCGGGCCCCTACGCCCCGCGCAATGATTGCCAGCAGGTGAAGGGTGCGGATCTGTTCCTGCAACAGCTGTCCGCCGCCGTGAAGGCGCGCGACGCCGAAGTGGTCGCCACCCTGGCCGCCGAAGATGTGAAACTGGATTTCGGCGGCGGCAGCGGCCGCGCCGAACTGCGCAGCCGCCTCGCCACCACCGACGCCCCGCTGTGGGGCGTGCTGGACGAACTGCTGACCCTGGGCTGCGCCTCCAACCGCCAGAGCGGCATCACGCTGCCCTGGTATTTCGAACAGGAAATCCCCGGCGATCCCTTCAACACCATGATCGTCACCGGCGAAGCCATCCCGCTGCTCCCCAATGCCGACGGCACCGGAACCCCGACCGCGCAGCTCTCCTGGGAAGCGGTGACGCTGGTCAACGGCCTCTCGCCGGAGGCGGCGTTGCAGCAGGTCAAGCACGGCAAGGACACCGGCTACATCGCCACCGACAAGCTGCGCAGCATCGTCGACTACCGCCTCTTCGCCTCCAGCCGCAACGGCACCTGGCGGATCACGAGTTTTGTTGCCGGGGATTGAGCGGAGGCGAAAAATGGATGAAGGCGAATTTACTGATAAATGCAGAGAAAAGCTGAATGTCCTAATAAAGACGTTTGAGACGGAGATTATCTCGGAGAAAATCATACTTATCGACGATGGAAATCCTTGCTATTGGGCAAATGTAAGATTCCATGAAAGTGAAGCAAATTACATATCTACCTGCTTCGATTCACCGTTCGGATTGGTTGCTCATATGGATATGAGCAAATCTGCGCCTGCTTAACCGATGCGAAGTATATCTTGGGCAATTTCTAAGCAGATAAAATCAACTGCTAATTTGGAAATAGCGGCAAAAAACCTGTCATCAAATTTCCGATTTTCGAACGTGCAGTTTACCGCCGGCCATGTTTAGCGATGCTGTAACCAGACGGTTGGCCGACGGATCGCGAACTTCAATCGTGCGCTTCTGGTGAACGAGCGCGCCAATATCCTGGCCCTGGGCATGATCCAGCGCCTCGTTCAGCCCCTGCATGATGCTCTCATGGACGCTCATTCCCGCTCCCCGTCAGTTTGACCAATGCCTTCCCGGCACTTACCATTCTTCAAACGACAGTTCGCCAAAATTGCGGTGATCCAGCCCTTCCGCAAACGCCGTCTGGATCAATCCATCGACCTCCCCGACAGTCACCATCCGGCCATAGGATCCCCGCTTCTCCGGAACCGGAAAATCCAACCAGACAATCGGCAGGTCCCTCGCATCCTCGACATGATCAGGGATGCCGGCATCATAGTAGAACTGGATCGTTCGGTCCTGATCGTCGATCAGCCCGAAAAAATGCCCCTGCACCCCATGAACATCGTCGGACCAGATCAGCCGCGCTTCGGCCAGGCTGACCTCTTTCGCCTCGCTCGACGCCACTCCACGGTCCCCGTCGTCCCAATATGCGCGCATCGGTCCATCCTCGATCATGTCTGATGCAGTGATGTTAACGGTGGCTGGCACGGCTGCAAGTGACGGAGCAAGGCAGGGTAATCAACCCAATCGCCTCACCCCTCCAGCGCCGCCAGCACCTCATACCCCAGCACCGCGCCGGCCACCGCCGCGTTCAGGCTGTCGGCCCGTCCGCGCATCGGCATGGTCACGCGCAAATCGCAGGCGTCTTCATACTCCTGCGGCAACCCGCGCGATTCATTGCCCACCATCACGAAGCAGGGCGCGGCATAGGGCGCCTGGCGATAGGGCAGGGCATCGCGCAGGGAAGCTGCCACCAATTGCCCCGATCCGCCGCGCAGCCATTCCAGGAATTCGGGCCAGTTCGCCTGCGCCACGCTCTGGGTGAAGATCGCCCCCATGCTGGCGCGCACCGCCTCTACCGAAAACGGATCGGCGCAATCGTCGATCAGGATCAGCCCGCCCGCACCGATCGCATCGCCGGTGCGCAGCATCGTGCCCAGATTGCCGGGATCGCGCAGCGCCTGCGCCACCAGCCAGATCGGCGCGCGATCGCGCTGCAGGCTGGTGATCCCGGTGTCGAACTCGGCGAACACCCCGGCCACGGCCTGCGGATTGTCCTTGCCGGTGATCTTGCCCAGAATGTCGGGCGTGGTTTCCACCACCTCGCCCCCCGCCTCCAGCACATCGGCTTCCAGCGTGTTGAGCAGCGGGTGGGCATCGCGGCCCAGCGCCATCACCAGCATTTCGGGCAGGCGGCCGCTCTCGCGCGCATCGGTCAGCAGGCGCAGCCCTTCGGCCAGGAACTTGCCTTCCCGCTTGCGGTGCTTCTTCTCGCGCAGGGATCGCAGATATTTGACGGTGGGATTGGAAAACCCGGTAATTTCGCGCCGCATCAGCGTTCAGTCTTCACCGAAGCCATCTTCCACCAGCGCCACCAGCTCGCCCAGCCGCTGTTCGGCCGCTTCCCCGCTGACCGCCAGTTCGATGGTGTCGCCCTTGGCCGCGCCCAGCATCATCAGGCCCAGGATGGACCCGCCGGAGGCATTGTGGCCATCCTTCGAAACGCGCACCTGGCTGCCTTCCATGGCGGCGACGGCGTTGACGAATTTGGCGCTGGCACGGGCGTGGAGGCCGCGTTTGTTGACAATCAATACTTCGCGGCTGAACTCTCCCACGCCGCATCTCCCTGCATTATGCCACCTGGCCGAGGAATTCGGAGGCGATCGTGATATAGGTGCGCCCCGCATCGCGCGCGGCGGAGGCGGCGGCATGCAGCGCCATGTCCTTGCGCGCGCCGGCCAGCCGGATCAGCATCGGCAGATTGATCCCGGCGATCACCTCGGTGCGCCCGGCTTCCAGCAGCGATATCGCCAGATTGGACGGGGTGCCGCCGAACAGATCGGTCAGCAGGATCACGCCCGAACCGGAATCCACGCGGATGATGGCGCTGGCGATTTCATTGCGCCGCGCTTCCATATCGTCATGCGGCCCGATGCAGACCGTGGCGACATCGGGCTGTTCGCCCACGACATGTTCCATCGCCTGCACGAATTCATCGGCCAGGCGGCCATGGGTAACAAGGATCAATCCGATCATGCGTGCCTGATCTCGTCCGTCAGTAAGCCACAGCCGCCGAATCCGGCGCAGCGGGAACGCTGGTGTTGCAAGTCATGGTTGTTGCGGCCCTTCAATCATTTCGGCAGCACGAGACCCCAGATTGCGGTGCAGAACAGTGGGCGAAAACCCGGCGTCGCGCAAGGCCCCGGCGATATGTTCCGCCATGAACACCGAACGATGTCTCCCCCCGGTACAGCCAAATGCGATGTGGACATAGCTTTTCCCCTGCACGGCATAGCGCGGCAGCAGCTCCGTCAGCAGCTCGGTAATCCGCTGGCTAGTGCTGGCAAAGGCCGGATCCTGCCGGATATATTCGCCGACTCCGGCGTCCAGCCCGGTCTGCGGGCGCAGATCGGCGTCCCAGTGCGGATTGTTGAGGAAACGCATGTCGAACACCAGATCGGCCACCGGCGGCATCCCGCGGGCAAAACCGAAGCTGGATACCGTCACCGTCATTTCCTGCGGCGCGCCCGTGGCGAACAGCTCGCGGATGCGCGCCTGCAGATCATTGGTGGAAAAATGCGTGGTATCCACCAGCATGTCGGCCCAGCGCCGCAGCGGGGACAGCAGCTCGCGTTCGGCCGCAATGCCGGTCGCGGCGGGCAGATCCTGCGCCAGA
The DNA here is from genome assembly GCF_009827305.1 of Croceibacterium xixiisoli. Classification (GTDB taxonomy): domain Bacteria; phylum Pseudomonadota; class Alphaproteobacteria; order Sphingomonadales; family Sphingomonadaceae; genus Croceibacterium_C; species Croceibacterium_C xixiisoli. The sequence continues at coordinate 241,822 of NZ_WTYJ01000002.1, forward strand.
TAATGCCGCCGGCGCGTTTCGTTGAACCGGCGTTCCAGCTCGGTCCCGGCGCAATCGATGAACAGCGTGGTCACCACCACATTGTCGCGCGCGCCCAGCTTCTTCACCCGTTCGATCACATCGGCCGGATCGAAGCCCCGCGTGCGGCAGTCGAACCCGATCGCCAGCGGCGGCCCGGCGGTGTCGGTATCGATCAGCCGGCCGAGCAGGCGGATGGGGAAATTGTCGATCGCTTCCCAGCCCAGATCTTCCAACTCGCGCAGCACCGTGGATTTCCCGGCACCGAGCATGCCGGTGACAAGGAGGATACGCTGGCGGTCATCCGGCGGAATGTTGTCCATGGCGTGCATGTGCCCGCAGCCCGGGGAAAAGGGAAGGGGGGCCAATGCCTGCCGGCGCGCGCCGCGCTGCCTGCGCTGCTGCTTGGCGCTCAGGTGATACCGTGCAGCCACAGCGCCTGCTCGGCCCGCAGGGGCAGAACGGGGCTGTCGGGCCACAGGCGAATCAGCGGGATCACGCAGCCGAATCGCTCCGCCTGTTCGGCCTGTTCGACAAAGCGCGGGGCAGCGGGATCCAGCACGATGATCAGGCTGACGGGCGCGCTCGCCGTGGGAAAACGCACCAGCCCGACATTGCGCACCTCCAGCAGCCCGGCAATGTTGGGCGGCGGGGATGCGATCAGCCGCGTTTCCACGCCCGGCATGTCCAGCGGAGCCAGGCGCACCCCGTCATCCCCCACCAGCCGCGCCCCGCGATCGATCAGCGCCAGCGCCAGGCTCGATTTGCCGCAGCCCGGCGGCCCTTCGATCAGCACCGCCCGTGCAGGCCCGCCGTTCGCCCCACCGTTTGCCCCACGGTTTGCCATGCCATAACCAACCGCCACGCAACTGGCTTGGTGCAGGAAGCTCACGGTTTCGCTCATGCGGCGGGCAGGGCCAGCACCAGGCAGGCGCCCTCGCCAGTCGGCGGATCCTCCACCGTCAGCGTCCCGAAATGCGCCTCGGCAATGGTCCGCGCAATCGCCAGGCCCAGGCCGCTGTGATTGCCGAAATCCTCCGCCACCGGCCGTTCGGAATGGAACCGGTCGAACACTTTTTCGCGCAGATGCTCGGGGATGCCGGGCCCCTGATCGCTGATCGCCGCGCGCACCTGATCGCCATCATGCGTCAGCGACACGGTGATCCGCCCCCCCGGCGGAGAGAACGACACGGCATTGTCGAGCAGGTTTTCGATCACCCGTTCCAGCCGGATCGGCACGCCGGAAATCAGCAGCGCACGCGAATCCCGCTCGATCACCACCTCGCGCCCGGCATCCTGCGCCCGGTTGGCGCGCGCGCGGGCGACATTTTCCACCAGCGTGCCCAGGTCCAACACTTCGAAGGTCGCCCGGCTCAGCTCGGCATCGATCCGGCTGGCCTCGGCAATTTCCGTCACCAGCCGGTCGATCCGCCGCACATCATGCGTCGCCACATCCATCAGCTGCGCCCGCAGATCGGGGTCGTCCACCCGGGGCAGGAACTCCAGCGCGCTGCGCAGCGATGCCAGCGGGTTCTTGATCTCATGCGCCACATCGGCGGCGAACATTTCCACCGAATCGATCCGCTGCCGCAGGGCATTGGTCATGTCGGATACCGCGCGCGCCAGCACGCCGATCTCGTCGCGCCGCTCGGCCATGCGCGGCACCTCCACCTCCCGTTCGCGGCCGGCGCGCACGCGCACGGCGGCGCGGCCCAGCCGGCGCAGCGGGTCGATGATCGTGCGCGCCAGATAGAGCGAGAGGATGATCGACAGCGTCATCGCCACGGCAAACACCGCCAGCATCGATGTGCGCGCATCGCGCACCGCCTGGGTCACGTCGGTGGCATTGCGGGTGGTCAGCAGGCTCGCCCCATGCAGCCCCACGGGCGCGGCGGCGGTGATCACCGGCGTCCGGTCCGGCGCCACGCGCAATTCGATCTGCGTCAGCCCCTGGTCGCGCGTGCGCAGCACTTCGGGCCAGGCATTGGCGCTCAGATCGGCCGGTTCGAAATAATCGGGCGCGCTGGGGGAACCCACCACGAAATCCACCACCCGATCGAGCCAGCGGGCGAAATCCTGCGGCCAGGGCGCCGCCACCGGATCGCCGAAGGTGAAGGATGGCGGCGCCAGCGCGAAACTGTCGGCCTGCAGCTGGCCATTGGCGTCATAGATGCGCAGTCGCATCCGCTGTTCCTTGCCGATCTGGATCAGCAGCGCATTCTGCCGCGCCCGGCTGGCCCCGGCCAGCGCCTCGGCCGTGATCTGTGCCTCGATCCGCGCCAGCTTGAACCGCTCGTCCAGCAATTGCCGGCGATAGGAATCCAGGAACAGCAGGCTCCCCGCCAGCAACAGCAGCGGCAGCAGGTTCAGCGCCAGGATTCGGGTGGTCAGCGATGATCCGGGCGGGCGGGTCAGCAACCGCCGCCGCCAGCCCTGCTCGCCAGGGCTGTCAGCCATCAGAGAAGCTGTATCCCGCGCCATAGAGCGTTTCGATCGCGCCGAAGGTGGAATCGACCGCGCGGAACTTGCGCCGCAGCCGCTTGATATGGCTGTCCACCGTCCGATCATCGACGAAGATATCGTCGGGATAGGCCGCATCCATCAACTGATTGCGGCTCTTGATCACCCCAGGCCGCTGCGCCAGCGCTTCCAGGATCAGGAACTCCGTCACCGTCAGCGACACGGGCTTGCCGTCCCAGGTCACCCGATGGCGCGCCGGGTCCATCTCCATCCGGCCGCGCGTGATCAGCGGCGCATCGGGCGCGGGGGGCGGGGCATCGGTATCGCCGCCCGGTTCGGGCACCGGGCCGGTCCGGCGCAGGATCGCGCGAATACGGGCGAGCAGCAGCCGCTGGCTGAAGGGTTTGGCGATGTAATCATCCGCCCCCATGGCCAGCCCGGCCTCCTCATCCTGTTCCTGGTCCTTGCTGGTCAGGAAGATCACCGGCAAATCGGATGTCTCGCGCAGCCGGCGCAGCAGCTCCATCCCGTCCATGCGTGGCATCTTGATGTCGAACACCGCCAGATCGGGCGGATTTTCCGTCAGCGCCTTCAGCGCGGCCTCGCCATCGGAATAGACGCGCGTGGCATAACCTTCGGTCTGCAGCGCGATGGACAGGGTGGTCAGGATATTGCGATCATCATCCACCAGCGCAACGCTGCGCGGGCGGATGGCGGTGGAAGGCGTGCTTTCGGTCATTGCGGCTATCGTAGCGTGGGTGCGGGCGAAAACGAGTAGGAAAAGCAAAGATTATCGACATCCGCACCCCGTCGCAACAGATCGGCTGGCAGGGTGGGCTCGCGCGCGGGATTTGTTCTCAATTTCAGTAAAATTGTACTGAAAAAGATGGATTTGCTGCAACTTGCATAGAAGTTCGGCATGGATGGCGACACAAATTGACGGGAAGGGGCCTGCGGACTATGCGCAAGGCACTAGGCTGCCCAATCCTGAAGCGGTCACAGCCGGTATCGAGTCTTCACATCGTTGCCGAACTGTTAGGAGAATATTGCCGGTGACTTCGCCTTCCGTTTCCCTGGCCGATCAGGGCATCAGCACCGCCGCGGAAATCCGCGCGAACCTCGGCACGGCCGCGCTCGTCGAAGAAGCGATCCGCAACGGCGAAGGCCGCATGGCCAAGTACGGCCCGCTGGTCGTCGAAACCGGCAAGCACACCGGCCGCAGCGCGAAGGACAAGTTCATTGTCCGTGACGCGGAAACCGAAAGCACCGTCTGGTGGGGCAAGGTCAACGTGCCGATGACCCCGGAACATTTCGCCAATCTGAAGGCCGATTTCATGGCCGCGCTGGCGGACAAGGATCGCCTCTATGTCGCCGATCTGTTCGGCGGTTCGCAGCCGGAATACCGCGCCAATGTGCGCGTGATCAATGAACTGGCGTGGCACAATCTTTTCATCCGCACCTTGCTGGTGCGCCCGACGGCCGAAGAACTCACCAGCTTCACCCCCGAATACACCATTATCGATCTGCCCAGCTTCCAGGCCGATCCGGAACGCCACGGCAGCCGTTCGGAAACCGTGGTCGCGGTCAATTTCTCCGAAAAGCTGATCCTGATCGGCGGCACCAAATATGCCGGTGAGATGAAGAAGAGCGTGTTCGGCATCCTCAACTATCTGCTGCCGACCAAGGGCGTCATGCCCATGCATTGCTCGGCCAATATCGGCGCCGATGGCAAGAGCGCGGTGTTCTTCGGCCTGTCCGGCACCGGCAAGACCACGCTGTCCGCCGACGCCAGCCGCACGCTGATCGGGGACGATGAACATGGCTGGTCGGATACCGCCGTGTTCAACTTCGAAGGCGGCTGCTACGCCAAGATGATCCGCCTTTCGGAAGAGGCTGAGCCGGAAATCTACGCCACCACCCGCAAGTTCGGCACCGTGCTCGAAAATGTGGTGATGGATGATGTCACCCGCGAACTCGATCTGGATGACAACTCGCTGGCCGAAAACAGCCGCGGTGCCTATCCGATCGAATTCATCCCCAACTGCTCGGAAGAAAACCTCGGCCCGGTGCCGGCCAATGTGATCATGCTGACGGCCGATGCGTTCGGCATTCTGCCTCCGATCGCGCGCCTCACCCCGGATCAGGCGATGTACCACTTCCTGTCGGGCTACACCGCCAAGGTCGCCGGCACCGAAATCGGCGTCACCGAACCCGAAGCGACCTTCTCCACCTGCTTCGGCGCGCCCTTCATGCCGCGTCACCCCTCGGTCTATGGCAATCTGCTGAAGGAACGCATCGCCAAGGGCGGCGTGTCCTGCTGGCTGGTCAACACCGGCTGGACGGGCGGCAAATACGGCACCGGCAACCGCATGCCGATCAAGGCCACCCGCGCGCTGCTCAACGCCGCGCTCGACGGCTCGCTCAACAACGCCGAATTCCGCACCGATCCCAACTTCGGCTTCGAAGTGCCGGTGGCCGTGCCGGGCGTGGACAGCGGCATCCTCGATCCGCGCTCGACCTGGGCGGACAAGGATGAATTCGACCGCACCGCGCAGAAGCTGATGCAGCTGTTCATCGACAACTTCGCCCAGTTCGAAGAACATGTCGACGAAGGCGTCCGCCGCGCTGCCCCGCAGCCGGCCTGATGGAATGACAAGGGCGGCCTGAAGCGATTTCCAAGCAGGTGCAACCACCTGCTGACTCGGAAATCGCGGCAAACAAGAGAAAATAGAGCGGCGATCCGATGCAATCGGATCGCCGCTCTATTGGCCGCCCTTTCTTTATGCGGTTCCGGCACTGGGGCCGGGTTGACGCGTTGGTTTGGTGAATCTGTTACAGGGAGAGTGCGCGATGAGCTTGTTCGACGGAATTCTGAAGAATCTGGCCGGTTCACCCGATGACGTGACCAATCTGGCCGCCAAGGTCGGCATCGAACCCGCCCTGGCGGAAAAGGCCATCGCCGCGCTGAGCAAGGCGCATCAGGCCCAGGGCGACACGGTGGAACTGGCCTCGGCCCAGACCGGCCTCGACACCGGCGTGCTCAACCAGATCGTGCAGCACATCGGCGGCGAAGGCTCGCTGATGGAATTCGCCCGCATGCTCGACGCCGATGGCGACGGCAACCCGCTGAACGACATTGCCGGCATGGCCGGCAAGCTGTTCGGCAAGAAGTAAGAGTTCCAGCCCTGCTGGACGGCAAAAGGCCCGCTCTTCCTTTGGGGAAGGGCGGGCCTTTTGCGTCCGAACCCTCCCTCCGCCAAAATCCTCCCCCAGCTCGCTGGGGGAGGGGGACCGCCCGGAACGGGCGGTGGAGGGGCCGCGCGAAGCGCGGATCGCCTTGACCAACGCCGGATCGGATTCCGAAGGCGACGCACAGGCCGCGTCTGGCGCTGTCCAGCCGAACGCGTGCTTCAACCAGCGGGCCGAACAATCCGCGCATCGCTATTGTCATCCCCTCGGCCGGCGCGCCATAGAGCAATTTCTAGGCAGGTGGAATCACCTGCAGGCTCGGAAATTGCGGCAAACAAAAGAAAATGGAGCGGCTATCCGATGCAATCGGATCGGAACACGCTCTGGACGGCAGGGTTTGTTCGGGTGGGGTAGCGTGACGGAAAACGGCAATGTGCATGGCGCGGCTGCGCCTGGCTATCGTCCCGATATCGATGGATTGCGCGCGATCGCGGTGGCGGGCGTGGTTATCTATCACGCGTTTCCCTGGGCTGTTCCGTCCGGATTTGTCGGGGTCGACATCTTCTTTGCGATCTCCGGCTATCTGATCGGCGGGATCATTCATCGCGAAGTCCGCGCATCGCGCTTCTCCTTCGTCGAATTCTACACGCGCCGCGCGCGGCGCATCCTGCCGGCGCTGTTGTTCCTGATCCTGGTCGTATGCCTGTTGGGCCTGGTCCTGTTCAACGCGCGGGAACTGACCCGGCTGGGGCGAGAGGCGCTGTTTGCGATATTTGGCGTAGGAAATCTGCACTATTGGCAATCGGCGGGCTATTTTCAGGACAATACCGCCCGCCACACGCTGTTGATGACCTGGTCGCTGGGCGTGGAAGAACAATTCTATGTCGTCTTCCCGTTCGTGATGCTGCTGCTGGCGCGGTTGCGGGCGAGCATGGCGATCGGGGCGATGGTGGCGCTGTCCGCCTTTTCCTTCGCGCTGTCGATCCTGGCGGTGTTCGAGGCACCGGTATCGGCATTCTATCTGTTGCCGCCACGCGCGTGGGAGATGGGCGCAGGGGCGGCGCTCGCGATGCTGCATGCGGAGCGGGCAGGAGCGCCGGGGTCGGGGCAGGCGCCAGGGCGAGCGCTGGCGATCGATATCGCCAGTGTCGCGGGGCTGGTCGCCATGGTCGCCGCCATGTTCCTGTTCGATCATGACACGCTGTTTCCCGGATTTGCCGCGCTGTTGCCGGTGGGCGCCGCCGTGCTGTTGCTGCACAGTCCGCATGGCGTGGCCAACCGGATGCTGGGTTGGGCGCCGCTGCGCTTCGTCGGGCTGGTCTCCTATTCCTGGTATCTTTGGCATTGGCCGTTGATGGCCATGGTGCGGGTGTCGTCCGACTACCCGCCCTCATTCGGCGTGATGCTGGGCGTGGTGGGGCTCAGTTTCGGGCTGGCGGTGCTGTCGTGGCGCTTTGTCGAACAACCTTTCCGCAAGCCGGGGGGCAATTCCCGCACAGTGCTGCTGCGCTACGCCGCCGCGATGGCGGTCTGCGGTCTGTTGCCGCTGTCGTTCATGGTCACACGCGGATTGCCGATGCGGCTGCCCGAAGCGGCGCAGACGGTGGTGGCACAGCGGACCTCGCCCTGCTTGCGAATGTTCGAATCGAGCGCGCCGGTGGGGGGAAAATGCGCGCCTGCCGGGGCGCGGGTGGCGCTGTTGGGGGACAGCCATGCCGCCGCGCTGGAGCCGGGGCTGGTCGCCTATCTGGCGCGCCAGGACGCCGGCCTGCTGCGGGTGGAGAAGGCGGCCTGCCCGCCGCTGTCCGGCTTTACCTCCCGCGATGCGACGCGGTTGAGCCAGGCGGCCTATTGCGGAGCCTTCATCAAAACCACGGTCGCGCGGCTGGCGCGCGATCCCACGATCGAAACGGTGGTCATCGCCGGTTCCTGGCCCAGCCGGGAGGAAAATGGCCGCTTCCACCGGTTCGACAACGGCGTGATCGGCGCGCAGGTTACATCGGAACAGGCCGTGCGGGAGGGGCTGACGCGGCTGATCGACCAGCTGCACGCCGCGGGCAAGACGGTCGTGCTGGTCGGAGATATTCCCCGGTTCGATTTCGACCCGTATCAGCACGCGGTGATCGGCACCTTGCCGCTGCGCCATGCGCTGGCCCAGGCGGTCGGCGGGCCACGGCACAATGCGCCGGATTTCCAGCAAGAGAGCGATCTGGACCCGGCATATGAGCCGACCGCGATGCTGGTGCGGAACATCGCGCGATCGCGGCCGCAGGTGCGCTATCTCGAGGTGCGGGCGCAATTCTGCCAAGAGGGACAATGCCGCTTCATGCGCGATGGCCGGCCCTGGTTCGCCGACAAGCATCATCTGTCCACGCAAGGCGCCATGGCGATCGAATGGGATGCAGTGCTCGGCGGAGCGGAGCAGTAAGTCGGATTGAGCCTCTCGGGCAAATCATGACCGGGTCCGGACCTGCCCAGTCCGCGCTCCCCAACCCGCCAAAATCCTCCCCCAGCTCGCTGGGGGAGGGGAACCGCCCGGAACGGGTGGTGGAGGGGCCGCGCGAAGCGCGGAGCAACCCTGCTTCCGATCGCGGAAAGACGGTCTCTTTGGGTTTAGTGTCCCCGGAACGGCCCAGCTGGGCGGCCTTTGGTATGGGTCCCGCTTCCCGTTTTGATGTGCGGCACCCTCATGTTTTAGAGGTGGCACGCCACGCGGCTAGATGATCAAGATGGACCGCAGGGTAAAAATTGGTGCAGAAATGTATAGTTATCTTTGGTGAGTATCCTCTTGGGGATTACTGTTAGTCCCCGCGTTGATAATTTGGAAGTCAATATATGCGAGCAATAGCGCTGATTGCTATATTACTTTCTTCATGCGGTATTTTTGAAAAAGATATTGGATATGCAAAGGTTGAAGAAAAGAGTGGGTTTTCTTATGCCGACCGCAGGGTGGGAGGACAAATTTGTAGATTGAGTGGTGGAGATGTAATTTTTAGGCGCAATGATTTTTTGAATCAAGCGGCCGGTCTCGCATCGTTTAAGGTAAGTGGTGATATATACTCTGATCAGTACATGTATTACGTAAAACCATTTGGGGAATTGGCTGAGTCTGAGTGTAATTTATACCCAAATCCTACCAGATATGCATATTGGGATAATGATGGGATGGTTAATTTGCTGGACGTTTCCTTTGGTTATAGTACTTTGACTAAATCCGTCGGAAATGAGCAAGAGATAAATAATGAAAAGGTGCTTCTTTCATATTGGAATTTATCTGAGCCCGGTGATGCAAGTGTAGAAGTTGATGGTGTGGTTTTGCCTCGCTCTGCTTGGAATCCTTAGAAAATATTTCGAAAGTTGGCTGTTTGGGCCGTTGTCTGGCGTGGTGCCTGATGGACAATCATGTTCACCTGATCCTCGTGCCGCAGGATGCAGGCGGATTGCGGACGGCTCTGGGGGAAGCGCACCGGCGCTACACGCGGCATGTCAATTTCCGCGAGGAGTGGCGTGGTTATTTGTTTCAGGGGCGGTTCGCCAGCTATCCGATGGAAGACGCGCATCTGATGACGGCGGTGCGAGCAAAATCCGGTTACGGCCGGGCTGGAGGATGATCCGTTGACGGATGGAGTCCTGGCTGGCGCGAAGGGGGCGAACTGGCAGGCAATGCTGCGCTACGGCCTTGAAGCGGGTGATCTGGATGCAGATGGAGAAGGGGTCGCGGAAGCGATCGAAGCCCGCCTTCGCACCGGGCGGCCGCTGGCTGCGCAGGACTGGATCGCACGGCAGGATGTCGAACTTGGCCGGCGGCTGTTGCCGGGAAAGCCTGGGCCGAAACCAAAGCGCGCTTGAGGGGGGTAAATATCATGTCCCCGGAACTTCGCGGCGGAGCGGGGCATTCAGGCGGAATGGAAGAATTCCGGGGCGAGTGCTTTTCTCGATCGGATTGAGACAGTTCTTGAACGAAAGCCCAGACCAGCAAGGCGCGGACCCACGAAGAAGTAAAATGCCCTGCCACCGTAAATCCAATTGTAACGGCCAAAACCCCTGTGCGATGGTAAGGTGATTGACCGGAAACCCATCGCGCCGGAAGGAGAAATATGCGCCGGACGGTATCGACATTGCTACGCCAGAGTATCTGTATTCCGACCGCAATGAGCCTGCTGGGCTGCGGCGACGTCGCAGCGCCGCCGCCCTACATTGGCGCCACCTATTCAGGGCCCGTACGTGCCGAAATAGACGACAGCGATTTTCCAATCACCAAGTGGCGCTCCGGTGACGCGACGGCGAAGTTTGAAGAGATCGCACCAGGGCGGGCGCGCCTGATCTTGTTTGGCACGATCGAGAATGAAGGCGACGCCAGCTTCACCGTAGACGGCGACTATGATGATGCTGGCTTTCGCCACATCGGCTCCAGTATCAACCTGTCGATCGACGCGGAAGGCACGGTCAGTGGTGGCGGAGTTTCGGGCAACCATGATTATCGGCTTTCCGGTACCTTGACCGAGAGAGCCCTCAATCTGGCGGTTCAATACCGGCCGACGGGCAGTGCCGCAGCATCCACCCTGCGCGAAATCATGTTCCGATACAACTTGTCGAATGAGGCGACAGCCAAAGACTCCAAATCGGATAAACCTTGTCGGACAATACGATACGAAATGCGTCCCGTCGCAAACATAGGTGATGGGACCATGTCGATGCTAAGCGTTCCGATTTGCCTGAACTGAGTAGCCCTTGGGCGCCTTGTATCTCGATTTGAGGTCAGGACTACAGGGCGCAAATATGTGACTGAAGGATAATCCGTCACCGGTGTGGCCGTGCCGGACGCGACCGGTGAATTGGCAGGCGATGCTGCTCTACGGCCTTGAAGCGGGCGATCTGAATGCAGATGGAGAAGCGGTCGCGGAAGCGATGGAAGCCCGCCTTCGCACCGGGCGGCCGCTGGCTACGCAGGACTGGATCGCATGGCAGGAGGTTGAACTTGGTGGGCGGCTGTTGCCGGGAAAGCCTGGGCCGAGACTGAAGCGCGCTTGAGGGGGGGATGAGTATTGTGTTCCCGGAACTTGTGTCCCCGAAAATCGAACTAGACTTTCAGGCACAATGACTGCAAATGTCATATTCGATGCAGAATAGGTAACGGCGAATGTTATTACGAATAACTGCGGTCGTCTTGATTTCTTTTATGTCAATATCTTGTAGAGCGGAGCCGAAGATTTCACTCGAGGATATCGAGGGTGTGTACTATAACGGAGATTGCCCGGCAATTAAATTATTCGGCAATGAATTAAATGTCGAGCAAGCGGTGATGAATGTGAAATTAGTAAGAATAAAGGGTGTTGATGTATTAGTGGGTTCTAGTTCTGTATTTTACAATGTTAACAATGGCGAATGTAAAATTGTTATTTTAAATGATCCAAGATATTATGATATAGAAAAAAATGAAAACTCCGTATCAATCCGGATTTCTTCTGAAGACAGGAAAAAATCGATGCGTTGGGAGAATTAGCCTCAGGATTTCTGGGGGCACAGTACCTAATTGTGGGCTCTGAAGCCAAAGCGCGAAGTTGGGTTCAGTTGAGTATCATTTCCCCTCAACCCGCACACTCCCCCATCACCCCCGCGCCCCCGCCACATACCGCTCCACATTGCGCCCCAGCACATCCAGCGGCACATTGCCGCCGGTCACCACCGCATCGTTGAACGCCTTCAGATCATAGGCTGCACCCAGCTCCTGCCGCGCCCGGTCGCGCTGGCGCGCGATCTCGCTGTGCCCCACCTTGTAGCCGCAGGCCTGGCCCGGCCATGAGCAATAGCGGTCGACTTCATTGACCACCTGTTCGCGCTTGTTGCCATTGCGGTCCATGAACAGGGCGATCGCCTGTTCGCGGGTCCAGCCCTTGGCGTGCAGCCCGGTGTCGGCGATCAGGCGGCAGGCGCGAAACGCCTGATCCTGCAGGAAACCCAGCCGCCAGGCCGGATTGTCGGCATAGGCGCCCAGCTCATCGGCCAGCTGTTCGGCATACAGCGCCCAGCCTTCGGAATAGGCATTGAACGCCAGGATGGATCGGATCAGCGGCTGCTGATTGGCATATTCGCCCTGCCACACATGGCCGGGAATGGTTTCGTGGAACACCAGCGTGGGCACATCATATTTACGGTGCAGATCGGTGGTGCGCAGATTGATCCACATCTTGCCCGGAATGCTGCCATCCTTCGATCCCGCCCCGCCATAGGCGGTGGGCGCGCCCGGCTCTTCGGCCAGGGGCAGGCGGCGCACTTCCAGCTGCGCGGGCACCAGCGTGTTGAAGGCGCGCGGCATTTGCGCGCGGATCCAGCCGATCCGCTCTTCGATGAAGCGCATGATCTCCGCCCGGCCCGGATCGCCGGGGGCAAACTTGAACCGCGCATCCTGCCCCAGCGCCGTCATCCGCGCGCCCACGCTGCCCTGGCTATAGCCGAGCCCGCGCAGGATGGGGTCCATCCGGCCGTGGATTTCCTCCAGCTGGGCCAGCCCCATCTGGTGGATCTCCTCGGCGGTCATGCTGGTGGTGGTGCTCGCCCGCAGCGCCCAGCTGTAATATTCCGCGCCCCCGGGGCGTGAACCCATGCCCGGATCGGCCACCGCCCGCGCGCGCTGGCGCTGCATTTCGGCCAGCTGCCGCTGCAGCGCCGGTACGATGGCATCGGTCACGATCGGCACCGCGCGGAACTGCCATGGTCCCGTCACAGCATTGGGTATGGCGGCCGTCCGGCGCACCAGCGATTCGACCAGCGTTCCGCCCGATCGGGCATCGCTGATCGATGCCTCCAGCTGGGCAATGGTCCGGTCGATCAGGAAATCCGGCGCGATCAGGCCCATGTCGGCCGCCCGCCGGGTCCGCTCCAGCTCGCCATCCAGCGCCGCGGGGATCTGCGCCAGGCGGGACAGATAGGCTTCGGCATCATCTGCACTCGCGATCGGATGATCGGCATCCAGGAAGCGCGGCAGATCCAGATAGCCGCCCACATTCTGCACCACGACATAGGGCGTGTTGCGCCAGCTGCCGACCGCCACATCGCCATAGGGCAGGGCAAAACCCTCCAGCGCATTGGCATAGGCGCTTTCGATCACCTCGAAACTGGTCCGCGTCGCCGGGTCCAGCGCGTCCTTCGGGTAAGCCCGCACCCGCGCCAGATCGCGCCGCAGCTGATCGGCATAGGCGGCCTGGCCCTTGGCCGAAACATCCTTCAACCGCCCGCGCAGCGCGGCATGATCGCCCACATCCACCCCCAGCGCAGTCGCCCGGTCGGGCTCATGCTGCAACAGGTTCCACGCCACATCGTCGAGCAATTGCTCAGGCGTCAGCGTGTGGTCATCCGGCGCATTCCTGCTGCCACCAAACAGATGGCGGCAACCGGGCAGGCCGGCGACGGCGGCGGCGAGCCCCATACCGGCAAGGGCATTACGGCGGGAGAGCGGAGGGAGAGTCTGGGTCATCCCCCAGTCCTCGCGCTACAGCCCGCGCGTGTCAAACAGCCGTGGCCGATGTCGCAAATCGCTTCCCACCGCCTGCCGGATGGCCTAGCCCATCGGCATGGATTTCATACTCTCCCTGGTCACGCTGGCCGCCATCGTGCTGATGCTGGGCGCCGTGTGGCTGTGGCGTCGGCATGGCCAGCGCAAGCAGGCGGTGCTGATGGTGCTGCTGGCCTTCGTGATGGTGGTCAATGTGCTGATCTGGACCCTGCCGGACAGCGGCGGCCAGGCCCTGCGCGATCGCGCTGCTGCGGCAGCGGAAGAGTAACCCTTCCCCCGCTGCCGTCCGGCGGTTTGCATCAATCCTTGGGAATTTCCCACTTCACGCTGCCGGAATAGGTGCCCACCGTCCGCGCGCCGCTGTTGTCCATCGCGGCATCGAACCGCGCGCGCCGGGTGATCAGGCTGCAGGTGGTCGCATCCAGCCGGGCATTGCCCGATGTGGTGGTGATTTCGCAGGCGTTCACCCGGCCATTGCTGCCGATCACCAGCCGGTAATGGCTCGTCCCCTCGATGCCCCGGCGCAATTCATTGGCCGGATAGTCATCGGTGGAAATCCACCCCGCCGGGCTGTTGATCGCCTTCGCCCGCACCGGGCTGAATGTGGCCGTCGGGCTCGGCATGGGCGGCGGGGGAGGGGTCGGGATGCTGATCGGCCCGGTGTCATTGCTGCCCGCTGTCGGGTTGCCATAGGCTGGATCGAGCGGCATGGGGTCGGACGGGATCGGCGGCAGCGGGGTCAGCACCAATTCCGGCGACGGCCGCACGACCGGGGTATCGTCACGCGGTTGCGCGCTGGCTTCCGGCGTGGGGGCGGGCGGTGGCGGTATGTCGACGGGCACATCGAAGATCGTGGTGGTTTCACCTTGGAGCTTGATCCCCCCATTCACCGCCAATCCGGCAACCACCCCCACAGCGAGCAGCGCGTGGATTCCGCCCACGGCAATGATGGTGGCAGCTCTGCGGCGGGGATCACTGGCCTGGTCCATGTAAGACATAAGCACATCCTCTCTGTCGGTCCGCTTTGTGCGGACTCGCGTAATGGTGTAACATTACAGATGAGTCGTGCAATAGACAAGCCCTGCCGAAGCAGGGCCTGCGCCAAAAATCCCTACCCCGCCGAAACGGGGCCCGAATTCAGCGGATCGGGCAGGACGGATCGAGCCGGAAATCGAGATATTTGTCCACCGAACCCATCAGTTCCTCGATCTCGTTTTCGAAGAAGTGGTTCGCGCGGGGGATCTCATCGTGGTGGATCGTGATGTGCTTCTGCGTGCGCAGCTTGTCGACCAGCTTCTGCACCGAATTGGGCTGCACCACCGTATCGGCCAGGCCCTGAACGAAAATGCCGGAGGCCGGGCAGGGCGCCAGGAAGGAGAAGTCATACATGTTCGCCGGCGGCGCGACCGAGATGAAGCCGCGGATTTCCGGGCGGCGCATCAGCAATTGCATGCCGATCAGCGCACCGAAGCTGACGCCCGCGACCCAGGTCACCTGCGCTTCGGGGTGGATCGACTGCACCCAGTCCAGCGCGCTCGCCGCATCGGACAGTTCGCCGATGCCATTGTCGAAACTGCCCTGGCTGCGGCCCACGCCCCGGAAATTGAAGCGCAATGTGGCAAAGCCGCGATCGGTGAAGGTCTTGTACAGCCGCTGCACGATCCGGTCGTTCATCGTGCCACCGCCCTGCGAATGCGGGTGCAGGATCATGGCCACGGGCGCACGCGGGCGCGGCGCAGGGGAGAAACGGCCTTCGAGACGGCCTTCGGGTCCAGGAAAAATGACGGAGGGCATGGCGTTGGACTCTGTTCTGCAAAGAGGCGCGACTGGCGCGCGGAAAGTGCCGGGCTATATAGGGTTTCAGTCCCATTTCGCAATTGTTACCGATGAACCGAATATATCTAGATCATGCCGCCACCACCCCGCTCCGTCCCGAAGCGGCCGAGGCCATGCGCGCAGGCTTCGCGCTCTGGGCCAATCCCTCCAGCCCGCATGCCGAAGGGCGCGCCGCCCGCCGCGCGCTGGAAGATGCCCGCGCCCGCGTGAAAACCGCGCTCGGCTGGCAGGGGGAGGTCATTGTCACCAGCGGCGCGAGCGAGGCGCTGGCCATCGGCCTGGGCCAGGCCAAGGCAGAGCGGCAGCTGGTCTCCGCCGTCGAACATGACGCCGTGTTCCGCGCCGCCCCCGCCGCCACCGTCCTGCCCATGGGCGCCGATGCCGTGGTCGATCGCGATGCGCTGGCCGAAGCGCTGACACTCGAAGGCCGCCCCATCGCCGCGATCCAGCACGTCAATTCGGAAACCGGCGTCATCCAGCCGATCGACGCGCTCACCGCGCAACTGCGCGCGGCCGGCGGCTGGCTGCTCGCCGACTGTTCGCAATCGGCCGGCAAATACGCTTTGCCCGATGCCGATATGGTCGTGATCTCGGGCCACAAGCTCGGCGCCCCGATCGGCATCGGCGCGCTGCTGCTGCGCGATTACGCCATGCTCGCCCCCACCGGCGGGCAGGAACGCGGCTATCGCGCCGGCACCGAAAACCTGCCCGCCGTCCTGGCGCTCGCTGCCGCCCTGGAAGCGCGCGACAACCTCTCGGCCGATCACGGCTGGCAGGCCGCCGTCGCCCCCGCCTTTGCCGATCTGGCCGCGGGCGTGCTGCAGGCCGGCGGCGCCATTCAGGCCGCCTCCGCCCGGCGTGATGGCACGATCCTGTCGATCACCATGCCCGGCATCAGCTCGGCCGCGCAGCTGATCCAGTTCGACGCCGCAGGCTTTGCCGTCTCGGCCGGCAGCGCCTGTTCCTCTGGCACGCTCAAGCCCAGTCGCACCCTGCTGGCCTTCGGTGTTGCGGAGGAAACCGCCGCCCGCACCATCCGCGTCAGCGCCGGGTGGAACAGCACGCCCGATCACATCGCCGCCTTTGCCCAGTGCTGGCAACGGATCGCGGGGAAGGGCCGGGCGTGATCTATCTCGATTATCAGGCCACCACCCCGCTCGCACCCGAAGTGCGGGAAGAAATGCTCCGCTGGCTCGATGGGCCGGGCGGGCGCGGCTACGGCAATCCGCACAGCATCCACCGCCTGGGCCGGCAGGCCGATGCCGCGGTCGAGGTGGCGCGCGATCGCATCGCCGCGCTGTTCCCGCCCGGCGGCCGGGTGATCTTCACCAGCGGCGCGACCGAGGCGATCAACCTGGCCATGCGCGGCTGCGAACCGGGCCGCGAGGGCGCCGGTGTGGCGATCAGCGCCATCGAACATTCCGCCGTCTTCGAAACCGCGCAGGCCCTGCCGGGCGATTGCACCGTGCTGCCGGTCGGCCCCGCCGGCATCGTCGATCCGCAAGTCCCCCTGCCCGATGGGCTGGGCCTGCTGGCCGTGATGCAGGTCAACAATGAAATCGGCACCATCCAGCCCGTGGCCGAACTCTACGCCCGCGCCCGTCAGGCCGGGGCGCTGTTCCTGTGCGATGCCGTGCAGGCGGCGGGCAAGCTGCCGGTGGCAGAGGCAGACATGATCGCGATCAGCGCGCACAAATTCCACGGCCCCAAGGGCATCGGCGCGCTGTGGCTGCGCGACGGCGTCGATATCCGCCCGCAGGCGACCGGCGGCGGGCAGGAGCATGGCCTGCGCTCCGGCACCCTCAGCCCGGCGCTCTGTGCCGGCATGGGCGTGGCCGCGCAGATCGCGCTGCAACGCATGGAGCAGGATGCAGCCCATGTTGCCGCGCTGTGGGATCGCGCGCGCGAACTCTTCGCCGACTGGCAGCTCAACGGCAATGCGCAGCAACGCTATCGCGGCAATCTGAACCTGCGGCGCGATGGGCTGGATGTCGCCCGGCTGATGTCCGACGCGCGCCAGCTCTGCTTTTCGGCCGGTTCCGCCTGCGCCAGCCAGTCCAACCGCCCCAGCCGCATCCTGGGCGCAATCGGACTTGTTGCAGAACAGGCACGCGCCTCCATCCGTCTGGGTTTCGGGCGCTATACCACCGCCGCAGAGCTTGAAGCGGCGGCCGATCTCCTCAATAGTGCTGCATCGCAACAAGGATAATGACAATACGGGTCCTGTTCACCACACGCGACGGCGCGACGGTCGAAGCCAATGCCACGCCGGGCGATCGTCTGCTGGAAATCGGCCAGGCCGCCGGCATGCCGCTGGAAGGCACCTGCGAAGGGCAGATGGCCTGCTCCACCTGTCACGTGATCATCGGCCGCGACTGGTTCGCCCGCCTGCCCGAAGCGGTCGAGGATGAGGAAGACATGCTCGATCTGGCCGCCGGCGTGCAGAAATTCAGCCGCCTGGCCTGCCAGATCGAACTGACCGAAGATCTCGACGGCATCGAAGTCCACATGCCCGCCGACAGCCACGATCTGCAGCGGTTCTGACACCGCGCCAACACCCGCACCCGGCAGCCACGCGCTCCCGCATGGCCGCCGCCGCAACCCCGATCAGCCCACCGGCTTGGCGCTGAACCGCCGGCTCAACCGCCGGATGCCCCATGCCCCGGCCAGCAGCGGGCCCAAGATCGCGCCCAGCACCATCAGCACGGCGATGACGCTGCCCAGAATGGAGCCGAGCGATCCGGTCGCCATGCGGATCGGTTCGAAGAAGCTGCTCGCCGCGGGGGAGGTGGATTCATATTCGATGCTGACCCGGCTATAGGATACGCGCCCGCGCATTTCCTGCAGCCAGCTGCGCGCCTGATCGATCTCCTCGCTCACCTGCGCCACGCCGCGTTCCGCCTCGACCAGCTCGCTCACCTCGCCCCGGCGGGTCTTGAGCACCTCCATCAACCGGTCGCGCAGCACGATCCGGCTCTGCAGCCGCGCCTCGGTATCGACCATCTGCTTGGACAGATCCTCCCCCTCGATCGTGGCCGACGTCTGCTCGCCCCCGGCATTGATCGCCGCCCCGGTCAGCGTGTCCCCAAACATGCGCGCCTTGTCAGACGCCACCGCCAGCTCCAGCCGCCCGCTGGCATAGCTGCCCTCATTGCCGGATTGGGTGAGGGAGATGATCCGGCAATTGAGCGGCCCCTGCGCCTCGCACAGATCGGCATGCTTCTGCTGCAACGGCGCCAACGCATCATCGGCCAGGCGGAAACTGTAATTGAACACATAGGCGATCTTGGGGATCGACAGCGGAATTGCGGCCGAAGCAGGGGCAACACTGCTGTCCGCCGCCGCGCCATTGCCCGCCGCCGCAGTACCATCCGCCGCTGCCTCCGACGCAGCCGCATCACCCGGCGCCTCGATCCCGACCACCGGCGTATCTGACGCCATATCCCCCGGCTCCTGTTCCTGAGAGCAGGCAGCCAGAGCCAGCAGACCAACTGAAGCTAAAATTTTCATCAGAGAAGCACGCATTTTCAATCCTCCATCTCACCACAATCAAGGCATTGATCACTGCGGACGCCTTATTTGCGCCTCGTTGTCGCCATATTTACGCCACAATTGAGGCTTGGCAAGCTGAAATGTGGCGCAATTGTGGCGGGCTGGGTTGAGTGATGGTATGGCGGGCAAATGGCGTATGTTGCTATTGTTCATGCCTGCGGCCCATGCTCGGTCGGGGCACAAGTTGAGGCCTCTGTTGATGTCATGCCTGCTCAGACGTCCCAGCGATCCTGATGGATCAGGACTGACCATCCGGATCTTCAAAATTCGGGCCAATCGGTTCCAACATGTATTGAACGAAGAAGCAGCGGCAAGGCCGATCAGCTCCATTCGCCCGAAGGCATGACCATGAGTCTGCGTAAACTTAAAATGATCAGGTGCGCGCGCCCGCCGAGCATCACCCATCCGCGCCTGGATATCATCACTGGCGTAGCCATATGAATAATGGGAGTGGTTATGGGTGCCTCTTTGGGTACCCAAATTGCGTCAGTGTACGTAGGGGCACCGTCGGAACCTTGTAGGTGCAGCGAAGGCGGTTCTGTCACGTTTGTGCATGTTGGTAGGTTTCGACCGATAGAATACCGCCGGGGTAACAGCATGCTTTCGCCACATTCAAATCTCTGAAGATGCAGGATCTATTTTCTTTAATTTTGCATCTAATTTTCTTATTTCGAAAGCCTCGAGATCGACGTAGGTTATGGCTGCTATATCGATCAGAGGTCGAGGGGCCCCGGCCATCCAACTCAATGCCGCGCCTTCCTTCTTGCGTTTTCCTTTCTGAAAGATATCACGGTATCTGACGGGAGAAATTCCAAGAAATGGAAGAAAGCTGACTCGAGTATTGCTGGTTTTTTCAATCTCTATTTCGTGCTCATGAAGTTCCTTGGCTTTGCTTTTTGGATAAGGTTCCATATATATAACGCGAGATATTCCTGCAGAAAGCAGGTGCTTAGTGCAATTGTGGCATGGGAAGGTTGTGCAGAATAGCACACTGCCTTTTAGTGCTCGCCCTAGTCGGGCCGCATCGCAAATTGCGCCCATTTCTGCGTGCACAACCCGACCGTATTCAGTGAGTTCCATCACAGCAGCTCCATCAAGGCATCCATACCCGGCAGGAGCCCCTGCTGCGGCTCCTTTTGTGAAAGCGTCTACGATCGCTGCCGCCCCGCCGATTTGAATTGCGCTCTCTGAGAGCATGCCGCCCCTAAGTAGGCGCTCAAGTAGATCTCGGACCACTTCTTTTTTAATGAGATCATTTGGGTCATGGCCGAGTTTAACATCGCGGTAATCCTGCTCGTCGCCATCCCAATAAGTGCCTCCAAACGCCTTTGGAACTTCATTGCATCCTTGGGAAATTAGCTCCCCTTCAGAAGTGAAAATGGCCGCTCCAACCTGCCTAGAAAGGTCACTCGATCGCAATGAGGCTGATTTGGCGGCGTACATTCCGTATTCCCAACGAGTAGGAGCAATATCCGCTCGTCCAAAAAAGGCATCAATGAAGCGGCTGACCATGGATTTCATATTTCCGGCGGAGATTCCGTCTATAAAAACATCGGCAAGATGAAATGTATCTCGAAGGTGTTGCCCGTGATCATCGACTTCTTCATGTTGATCTCTGTGAATTAGCTCTTCTGCAAGCGCGCCGATTTCGTGATCTGGTCGATCAAGAGGTAATGTGCGACGCAAGGCCTTCTCTATCGTGCGCTTGCGGTCTTCAGACGATCCGTAGGCCGAAATGAGCACAAACTGCTTACCGTAAACCTTGCGGAGTAAATGCACCTCTTCGGGGCGTTTGAGTTGCCGGATGACATAGGCAGTTCCCGCCTGGACTCTTTCCTCTGGCGGCTCTTCATCAATTTCCAGAACAGCCTCGGATCGATGCCTTCGGATTCCATTGATGGCGAATCTCATCAGCGTATCTGCTGCACCATACTTGCGGCATACGGCGCTAGCATGGGTCATCTTGTAGGAAGCTTCGGAACCAAAATCCGACGTAGCGGGCTTTAGTACGTCAGTGACCTCTCGAGCAATCTCGTCGGTGATTCGAATGAGGACTGACTCGTAGCCAACAGATTTCAAAGCGTCAGAGAGGGTGCGATTAATAGCATCTATGTCGATGCCGATTGCGCCAGCAATACCGAAAACAAGCTCCGGATGACTGACTGCTCTGAATTCGTTCTCCATATGTTCCGTCTCGTGATATGGGGCCACATGTGCAACGTAGCTGTCGAAACGTTATAACGATAGCTGGCTTTCTGCAGACAGGCGGTGCACAAATCGGAAACAGTTTTCGAGTGGAGAGACGAAAATGGACGAACGGTCTGATCGAAGCTCGCGAGGGTCGAGCGGCCAACAAACATCCGACCGCCTTGCTCGAAGAATGGGGGCTGAGTTTGTAGAGAATTCGCGCTCACGCAATGGAGGCAGCAGCAGCGGGCCAAAGCGGTCGGAAGCAGTGCAGGTGAGCCGTTGAGGAGACGGTGAAAATGCTCGAAGCGTAGGATAAATTTTACGATATACTGATGCAGTTCTCAGCTGGATCGCATGCTCGCTCTTGCGTCAACGTCTCACAATGTCGTTCCGGGGACATAATGACCGACGGCATGCTGCTCGACCTGGTCGCGGGCGCCGTCCTGCCGCACGTCAGCGACCGCTCAATCTGCAAGTTGTCGGACGCCGAAGCTCTTCCCCGAATGCTCGCGGCCTGGGCCGACAGCCGCACCTATGAGTACCTTCTTATAATCTTGAAGGCGAAAGGGGTACGCGTGTCGGATCGCAGATCGACCGTAGGGGACTTCGGTTACGGCCTAGCCATTCTGATGACGGCGATCGCGGATCTGGCCGATCTCGCCGATGGTAACCTGCACGCGCAACTTACCTTCCTCCAGAAGCGCGTGAAATACGGCCTAGTGCTGCCGTCGGCCATCTCCATGCTCGAGGCGGGCTCGTGGACCGCGTGGTGCCGAAGGTGCTGGGGACCCTTGTACCGACGGCGCTGGACAGGCTGGGCGGCGCGGTCGCCGCAGGGCTACTTCTATTCCCAGAATACTTCACAATGGTCGCCGAGGAACTCCGCAAATGACGATTCCGCTCGACACAACCGGTTACGACCGAGTGTTCGCCCTCGACACGCAGATGGTGTTCGAGGCGCGCCCGCTCGAGCAGCTCGACTGGGCGTCCTTCAGCCCGGGCCCGGTCCTGCTCCTCGTTCTCCCTCAGGTCAGCTCCGAGATCGACGCTCGCAAGCGAGACGGCCGGCTTGGGAAGCGCGCTCGTCACGTGAACCGGCTGCTCGACCCCTCTATTGAGACTGGCCAGCCAGCGACCGTCGTCGCGCAGCCCGTGCGAGTGGACATCGCCTATGTCGCGGCGGGCGCGATAGACTGGGGGGCGCTGGAGGACCTCGAGCGCGACAACGGCGACGACCGGATCATCGCGCAGGCGCTTCACGCACTGATCGACGATACAACCCGGCTTGAGGTGCTCAGTTTTGACAGCCGGCCGCGCGCGGCGGCCCGGCGACACAATCTCAAGGCCTGCAAGCCGGACGAGGGATGGCTCCTTGATCCCGAACCGTCACCCTCCGACCGCCGCGTCGCGGAACTAGAGCAACGCGTGAGGGTGCTGCAGACGACGGAGCCGCAGCTCTCGGTTTCAATCGAACTCGTCGACCATCCGCCGCTGGTCCGGCACCGCGTCGATCCGCTGCCGGCTGATCTGGCTGGGAGGGTGTCGCAGATGATCCTCGCCAAGAATGCCAGGCAGCGGACCAGCCCGTTCGGTATCGGCGGACTCCACGAGAACGCGAACTACCACGAGGACTACGATGACTACGAGAGGGCGATACGGGAGCGCGACGTCCCTGCAATACATTTAGGAGCCGCCCGGCAGTTCTCCACTTACCCAATAAGGGTACTGCTCGAGAACACGGGCCAGTTGGCCGCCGAGCACGTCACCGTCGAGCTACGCTCCGGGAACGCGCGGCTGCATGGCGAACCGTTCCTCATCGACCTCTTCGGGCCGCCGCCCCCCGACACGCGGAGCAATTTCCTCACCAACGTGCCCAACCTATCCCAGCAGTTGCAGCGTCCCGATCGGACCAGCTTCGCGCTCGAGAATTCGGAGGACACTGATGTCCACGTCGAGTTCCGCTGCGAGGACTTCCGGCACGGTCGCACCCAGTCACTCACCGCAGTGCTCGAGCTGGAGGGTCGGACCGTCGGCGTGGTGCAGGTCGAGGTCAGGGTGACCGCGCAAAACATGCGCGGCGCGGTGACGGCCTCGATGCTGGCGCCGGTCGAGGTCAGAGACACCGTCCTCGGTGAGCTAATCGACCTTGACGCTGTCAGGCTGCACGCCGCACCGCCGACCCATGAGCTGCTCCTGGCGTTGATCAAGGATGATGAGGATGGGCTAGTGCATTACCGCAACGACGGCGCAGCCCAGGGGGCACGATGAGTTCCGGGGACATAATACTTAATTGCACCATTCCTGAATATGCTGCGCTGCGGTCTTGAGGCGGGCGATGTGGATACAGATGGAGAAGTGGGCGTGGAAGTGATTGAAACACGTCCTCTCGCCGGACGGCCGCTGTCTGCGCAGGACTGGATCGCACGGCAGGTTGTCGAACTTCGCCGGCAAAGCCGGGGCCGAAACCGAAGCGCAATGGTCGGATGCGTTGAGTATTGTGTCTCTGGAACTCCTAGCTACCGATATTTTCGGGGTATTGGTACTGTACAAATATCATTCGGCATTGACTCCAATCAGAACTCGTGCGGAATGTTGCGCAATACGCCTGCGTCATAAATCTCAGACAGAAGTCGCGCGCGGAGTTGATTTTTCAAACTGACAAAGGAGAGTATGCATGGCACTCAAACCAGGGCCAAAGCCGATCGCGAAATCAACGGGGAAGCCAGATCAACGCCGTCGTGATAACAAAGGCACACCAGGGAATACACCGTCTCTCAAACCTAGCAAATCTAGCAAGACGACTAAAAATAAATGAAAAGTGTTTCGTCACCGCAAACGCGTAGTTTCGCATGCGGCAACGGAAAGTTGTGGGAACATAATGCTTAATCGTTCGATGCTCCCAAACATGTTGCGCTGTTGTCTTGAGGCGGGCGATGTTGATGCAGATGGAGAAGTGGGCGCGGAAGCGATTGAAACACGTCTTCACCGCACGGCCGCTGGCTGCGCAGGACTGGATCGCACGATGGGAAACTGAGCTCGGTTGGCACCATTACCGGCAAAGCCGAGGCCGAGGCGCGAGATTGGGATTAGTTGATTATCGTGTTCTTGGAATTAAAAAGGTAGATCGTCGTCAAGGTCATCCCAAGCTTGCGTGACTGCTGGGAGCGCCCCTTTTGGTAAGGGCAGATTATTTACGACGAACAGATTGAGGATGTCCTCCCGGTCCATGAACATCACTTGTGACCGTTTGCTGGCATCGAGCTTGTTGCCAATCCAGTTGCGTGCCTGCTTGGTGATCTCACCGCCTGCGACAATGAAGGCGTGATCGACTAGTACCCGGCGGCTAAGCTCGGGATCGAAGATTTCGTGCCCCAACATCATTGTCACCTGATTGTGAATTTCCGCGACATTGGCGGTGCTCACACCGGACGAATCAAGTTTCCCCTTCTTGGCTTGGATGCCGAAATACAGGACGTGCAGTGTTGGCAACGTGTATTTCATCCACACGTCCTTGCCGTATTCCAGCGCCTTATCCTTGTGCCCGGCAGCAGTGATGCGATGGAAGCCGAGCTGGCGGAAGAGCGGCAGCAGCACATCCTCGATCAGTTCATCCTCGGAGCATTTGCAAAGATAGGAGAGCAACTGATCGCGGCGCTCGATTTCCGACGGCGTGAACGGGCGATGGGGATTGGCGGTCTGAGCAATGGTGTTAGTTGCGATGTGCCGAAGTTGTCCGAGGCCATTCTCATCATAGAATGCGGCCCAGCCTTCGCGCGCCAGCATTATATTCAGCGCTGCTAGAGCCTTGATGCGATCGGCGTCATCACCCTCCGCGTCACCTTTGTCGAGCAGACGGCGGATGATGCGGATGAAAGCGTCCGGCATCACTGATGGCGTGGCGCGCGGCATTGCCAGCACTTCTTCGATCCGCTCGGCTGCCCAGACTTGACGCGTCTCACCGG
This sequence comes from Croceibacterium xixiisoli, assembly GCF_009827305.1. GTDB lineage: Bacteria > Pseudomonadota > Alphaproteobacteria > Sphingomonadales > Sphingomonadaceae > Croceibacterium_C > Croceibacterium_C xixiisoli. The sequence continues at coordinate 266,542 of NZ_WTYJ01000002.1, forward strand.
CGTGCACGAAATCCAGATCACAATCTTCGAAGAATTCCGTAATGTATTTGCTCGACCGGTAAGGAAAATGCTCGGCATCTCCGACGACCATGCGGGCAAGTTCGCGAAGGTTTCTAGGCTTCCAATTCATAGTTGGGGCATATGCGGACATCATCCTTACTTCAACCCGTACCGTTGACGTTGCACTACTTCGGAAGAAATGTGCCATCACCTCTTGTTACCAAACGGTCGAGCCAATGATCACCTGATAGTGATCCATTCTACGCACGCAGACTACGGATGCCAGCGGCGCTGTCCTTTTTCTCGAATTCTATATTGCGACAGGTCGTCAAGCAGCGGGTCAAGCCAGTGATGACCATGATATTGGAACTGGCGATGCCCGCCGTGTCTAAAGGCTTCGGTCAACGCCGGTTTGTCAACGCGATAGAAGAGAAAGTCGCTGGCATAGACCTGAGTGATTGCGTTCAATCGCTCCACCTCTTCAGCGCCAAGCCGTAGCGTAACTAGGCGCGGTTCGATGGGATACTGCATCGGCGACGTGTAGACGATCGTCGCCGTTGGCAAGATCGGCAGCACTAGCTTTAGGCCAGCATCGAGTGCGTTCTGGGAGGCGGGGAAATTGTGCAGGAATCCGTCACCGGCAACAAATTCCCGCTCATCACTGAATAAGATCGCCCAGCGGCCGTGCATCATGCGTTTGCGATAAGCGTCGTAGAGCCCGCGCTGGTTCACCGCGATTAGCGTTTTATCGGCTGTTGGATTGGGTAGGCCGAAATCGCGCCGGTAGCACTCAGCGGTCCGCTTGATCGAAGCACGGATGCACGGGCTGCGGGCAAGCATAGATGCGGTGATGCGGGCGATCTGCGCAGCGCGTTGATCGATGAGCGGCTGTGGCAGAATCCGATCGACGGTCGACTGATTTGGCGACGATAAGGATGCTTCGAGTGTTCCCAGCCACTGCACGAACGCCGTCATTTCATTATCTGGCTCGTTGAAAATTGGTTCGAAGGTCGAAACCCACGGGCCGCCGAGCTTAATATGATGGGCATTTGTGATCGCACCGAACGCGCCCGGCGGCGCTCGATGTACGGCTCCATTCGGTCTTATTACTGACATCATGCCGTCGGCCGCAGCCCAATGGTCGGCAAGGGTTCGCGGCCACCAATGATGCAGTTCAGTCTTTAGCGGCTTTTGATTCATGGTCGTAAGCTGAAAATAAGGCCGGCAGATGTCTAGGGGCGTGATGCAGTGCTTTGCCCCCACCCCACACCCCCCCCAACACCAACGGGGAAACATCACAATCCCACCTGTCCCGCCGCCATCGCTGGTGGTAGGGCTGGCCCATGGCCACCACAAACGATGAAAAGGATCCGTTCGACGCCATCGTCGACGCCCCGTTCGACAGTGCTTTGTCGGAACGCTACCTGGTCTATGCCCTGTCCACGATCACGGCACGCTCGCTGCCCGATCTGCGCGATGGGCTGAAACCGGTTCACCGGCGCCTGCTGTGGACTATGCGCAATCTGCGCATGTGGCCCGATACCCTGCCCAAGAAATCCGCCCGCGTCGTGGGGGATGCGATCGGCAAATACCATCCGCATGGCGATTCCGCCGTCTATGATGCCATGGTCCGCCTCGCGCAGGATTTTACCCTGCGTTACCCGCTGGTCCAAGGGCAGGGGAATTTCGGCAATATCGATGGCGATAACGCCGCCGCCTATCGCTACACCGAATGCCGCCTCACCCGCACCGCCATCAGCCTGATGGAGGGGCTGGATGAAGGCACGGTCGATTTCATCCCCACCTACAACAATGAGGATATCGAACCGGCGCTGATGCCGGGGCTGTTCCCCAATCTGCTGGCCAATGGCGCCAGCGGCATCGCCGTGGGCATGGCCACCAGCATCCCCAGCCATAATGTGGCCGAAATCATCGATGCCGTGCTCGAACTGATCGACAATCCCCATGTCGAACATGCCCGGTTGATGGAACTGTTCCACGGCCCCGATTTCGCCACTGGCGGGCTGATCGTGGATTCCGCGGCGGCCATTTCCCGCGCCTATGAAACCGGGCGCGGCAGTTTCCGCGTGCGGGCGCGCTTCCATGCGGCCGAAGCGGGGGCAGAGGCGGATCGGCTGGCCGGGATAGAGCGGGTCGGGGCGGGGCAGTACCAGCTCGTCATCTCCGAAATCCCCTACATGGTGCAGAAAAGCCGGCTGATCGAACAGATCGCCCAGCTGATCGCCGATCGCAAGCTGCCCATCCTGGAAGATGTGCGGGATGAAAGCGACGAACAGATTCGCATCGTGCTCGTTCCCAAGAGCCGCAATGTCGATCCCGAACTGCTCAAGGAAAGCCTCTACAAGCTGACCGATCTGGAAAGCCGGTTCTCGCTCAATCTCAACGTGCTCGATGCCACGCGCACGCCGATGGTGATGGGCCTGCATGAACTGCTGTCCAACTGGGTCGCGCATCAGATCGATATTCTGCAGCGGCGCACCCGCCACCGGCTGGACAAGATTGCCGACCGGCTCGAACTGGTCGAAGGCTTCATCACCGCCTTCCTCAATCTGGATCGGGTGATCGAAATCATCCGGACAGAGGATGAGCCAAAGCCGGTGATGATGGCCGAATTCGGCCTGACCGACCGGCAGACCGAAGCAATCCTCAACATGCGGCTGCGTTCGCTGCGCAAGCTGGAGGAGATGGAGCTCAACCGCGAACGTGACGCGCTGATCGCCGAACGCGAGGAACTGCTCAAGCTGCTCGATTCCTCGGCGCGGCAGCGGACCCGGCTGAAGCGGGATCTGAACGCCCTGCGCAAGGAATATGGGCCAGAAACCCTGCTCGGCCGTCGCCGCACCACCATTGCAGAGGCGATCCCGGTCGTCGAATTCAGCATGGATGCGATGATCGAGAAGGAACCGGTGACGGTGATCCTGAGCCAGCGCGGCTGGATCCGCGCGGCCCGTGGCCATCTGCCGCTGGATCAGGATTGGAAATTCAAGGAAGGCGATGGCCCGGCCTTTGCCCTCCATGCCCAGACCACGGACAAGCTGCTGATCGCCGGCGATGACGGGCGCTTCTTCACCATCGGGGCGGATAAGCTGCCCGGCGCGCGCGGCTTCGGCGAACCGATCCGCAACACGCTGGATATGGATGCCGCCGTGCATATCGTGGCGCTGATCGTCCACCGGCCCAATCTGCAACTGCTGCTGGCCAGCACCGCAGGCAAGGGTTTCGTCGCTGTCACCGATGAATTGCTGGCCGAAACCCGCAAGGGGCGCCAGGTGGTGAATGTGAAGGCAGACACGAAGCTGTCGGTCGTGCGCCCGATCCCGCCCGATCATGATCACGTGGCCGTGGTGGGGGACAATCGCAAGCTGGTGGTCTTCAGCCTGGAAGAAATGCCGGTCATGGCACGCGGGCAGGGCGTCGGGTTGCAGCGTTACCGCGATGGCGGCATGGCTGACGCGATCACGCTCAATCTGGTGGCCGGGCTCAGCTGGACCATGGGCGGCGAAAGCAAGCGCGTGCGGACCGAAACCGACATGCACATGTGGAAGGTCGCCCGTGGCGCCGCCGGCCGCCTGCCGCCCAACGGCTTCCCGCGAGACAACAAATTCGGATCCTGAACGCAAGGAAGCCCGGCCATCCGCAGATGACCGGGCTTCCTTTTTGGGTTTGACCCTATGGCTTAGCTGGCGGCCTGGCCGGCAACCGCTGCATTCAGGTCAGCTGCGGTGGCCATGAAGGTCACCTTGTCCTGATGCATGGCAAACTGGGCCTTGGGCAGGGAGATGGCACCGGCCGTCGAATGTTCGACCACCACCATGCCGGCTGCGTTCACTTCCTTCACCGGGCCGACCGGCTGGCCGTCAACGGTGAAGACCTGGGCACCGGCCACCAGGGCGGTTTCAAGTGCGGCGGCACTGGCTTCGGCTTGGCCCGAAACAGCTTCTTCCAGCTGAGCCTTGTTCCAGCCGATGGTCGGGCCCTTGGCGCCGGCCGAAATGGCCGTGGCGGGCACGGTGGCCGTCACGCTGCCGGTGTTGATCGTGGCATTGCCGCCTTCCAGCGAGGCAATGGTGCCGACTTCAGCGCCATCGGGGCCATAGACGGTGGCGCCAGCGGCAATCGCGGCGGCACCGGCAGGTGCTGCTGCGGCGGCATCGGCTGCCGGGGCGCCTTCAGCCGGGGCGGCCGGGGCCGCGTCCTGGGCGGCGGCGGGAACGGTAAAAGCCGTGCCGGCGGCAAAGGCCGCTGCAGCAAGATATCCGAACTTCATGATAATTCTCCGTATTGCACCAAATTTGCACCCCGAAGAACTCGGGGAGGGTGAACCGGGCGCGACCCCAATGCCACTCTGGGCAGGTTCCGTGCCGCCAGTCCGAAACTGCGGGCGGTCCCGCATGCTTCTGGACATCCAACCCGGTCCGGCTGGCATGGTTCCTGCTGACCGGCCGCGAGTCCATGCCGAACGGATGAATCCACCCTCAGCGGCGATGGGCCGTGAAAATTTGGTAACAGAAGATATTACATTGTGTGGAGAGGGTCAGGCGGGCAGCGTGGCTTCCAGGATTTGCATGACGCGATCCTGGCCTGGAAACCCTTCCGCCAGCCATTTTTCTTCCACCTGCCGCAGAATCCGCGCCACCTCGGGCCCGGCCCCGACCCCGCGCCGCACGATATCGCCACCCTTCAGCGGGAAGGCAGGCACGTCCCACCCGATCAGCGGCGCGATGGACTGCCCGGCCAGCAAAACCTGGTCGATCGCGGCCTCCTTGCCCTGGCGATAGGCCAGCACCCGCACGTCCTCCGCGCGTGTCCATGCGCAGGCAGGGCGTGCTGCGGCGGTGGCCAGGCGCTTCTTTTGCGCGGCAGAAAGCCGCAATCGGGCCGCCACCTGCTCGGCCACCTTGGCATCCGCCGGCACCAGCGCCGCCAGCCGCCGCACCGCATCGGGCGCCACCTGCTGCCGCGCCTCTTCCCCGCACAATGCCGCCAGCGCTGCGACCTGCGTCGCGGTCGTTTCGGGCAGGATCACCGGCAGCACCCCGGCTGCGAACATCCGTGCTACCGTTGCCGAAGGATCGTTTAAAGACAACAGGTTAAGCAGCTCGCTTCCCACCCGTTCGCGGCTCAATCCCTTCAGCGTGGGGGCCAGTTCGGCACAGGCTGCCTCTGCCTCGGCATCCAGCGTGGCGCCGAACCGGGCCTGAAACCGGTAATACCGCAGGATCCGCAAATGATCCTCGCGAATGCGCTGCCGGGCATCGCCAATAAACCGCACCCGATGCTCCGCAAGATCCGCCCGGCCATAAAAATAATCGTGCAATTCCAATGTGTCAGGATCGCAATAGAGCGCGTTGATGGTGAAATCCCGCCGCGCTGCATCATCCTCCCACGCGGTCGCAAAGGCCACCGTCGCCCGCCGCCCATCGGTGCTGACATCATGCCGCAAGGTCGTGATCTCCACCGGCCCGCCGGCCAGCACCGCCGTCACCGTGCCATGCGCAATCCCGGTCGGAATGCAGGAAATTCCTGCATTCTTAAGCGCTTGCATCACCACTTCTGGCTCCAGCGGGGTCGCGGCATCGATGTCCTTCACCGGATGATCGAGCAAAGTGTCCCGCACCGCACCCCCGACCCAGCGCAGATTGCCGGGCCCCAGCGTTGCCACCAGCCTGGCCAGATCGGCCCGCCGCGTCCATTCGGCCGCCGGCAGATGGGGTGGATTTGTATCTGTATTCATTGCGATTTTTCCTGCAGCCAGTCGAGCCGGCGGCCCAGATTGGCCAGGATTGCCGCCGTGATCCCCCAGATCCGGTGCCCCTGCCAATTGATCTCGATATAACCCCGCGGTTCCCCGCGCCATTCGCCTATCTTGCTGATATGATTGGCCGGATCGAGCACGAAACTCAGCGGCGCCTCGAACCAGGAAGACACCTCGGCCGGATTGGGCACCAGCGGCAAATCGGGCGGCACCAGCCCCAGCACCGGCGTTACGTCATAGCCCGACCCGGTAATGAAACGGTCGCTCGCCCCGATCAGCCGCACGTCCTCAGCCTGGATCGCCAGTTCCTCCCGCGCCTCCCGCAGCGCGGCTCGCAGCGCGTCTTCGCCCTCATCGATCTTGCCCCCGGGGAAGGCAACTTGCCCCGGATGGGCCCGCATCGCTTCGGGCCGATGGGTCAGGATCACGCCCGGTTCGTCCCTGTCGGTGATCGCCACCAGCACGGCAGCAGGGCGGACGACCGGCGGCGCAAACTGGCTGTCGTCGCGCAAATCCCGTAATTCTATCGCATGGCCGGCGACGAACCGGCGCTGCAGTTGATCGAACAGCGCGCTCATCACGGCACCAGCGGGAAGCTGATGCCCCGGCTGACCACATTCATGCCATTGCTGCCGGCCAGTGCATGATTGGCGATCTGCAGCCAGGTGGATCGGTTCAGCCGCGCCTCACATCCATGGCGGACGCCCAGATAAATGGCGGGAACTTCAGGATTTCCTGTGGCGCGAAGCCGATGATCAGGACCGGCGACGATCAGTTCGTCGGTGTTGAGCCGGAACGCCAGCGCACCATGGCGGGCCTGCATTTCCACCGCGATGAAGGCGGCATCTTCCACCTCGACCGATTGGCGGCATTGCGGCGTGACCAGCCAATGCTGCCCATCATCATCGCGCATCAGCAGGGTGGAAAAGGCCCGCACCATCGCCAGCCGATAGATCGGGCTGCCATTGTGAAACCAGGTGCCATCGGCCGCGATACGCATGCCGCTGTCCATGGTTTCTTCCGGATGCCAGCTCTCGATTGGCGGCAGCCGCCGTGCCTTCACCGCCGCCGCGATCTGCGCCAGCGACATCGCGGAAAGATCGGGAAGCGGTTCGTAGGGCATGGCCCGCCCCATGGCAGATGCCGGAGCGTGCAACAATATGCCGCAACGTGCTGAACTATTTCCAGGGGCCCAGCATGCCGTCCTGCGGCAGGGCGGCATGATTGCCGCACCGGACCATCAGCCGCGCGGGGTCCCATGGGCCGGGGCAAAGCCAGCCGCGCGGGGCTTGGCGAAAACCGAAGCGGCCATAATAGGGTGCGTCGCCGATCAGCATCTGGGGCAGGGCGGCAGGGGTATCGAGCACCGCGCCTTGCGCCAGCATCAGGGCCAGGCCGAAACCTTCGCCCTGCCGTTCGGGCACCACAGCCACGGGCCCGACCATCACCATCGGATAGGGGCGGCCATCGCTGCCGTTCAGCGCCACCGGCCAGGCCTGGATGGTGCCGACCAGCAGGTCATCGTCATCCAGCGCGGCAAAGCTGAGCGCCGGAAGCCATTGAGTTCCTTCGCGAATGGCATAGGCCGTGCGCGCAAAGCGGTCAGGACCGAAGGCACGATCGAGCAATTGCTCGATCATCGGCGGTTCCACCTGTGCCAGGGGAATCAGAGTGTGGACTGCATCGGCCATGGGCCGCGCGCCGATAGGGGGCATGGGGACGATTCGCAACGCAAACCGTATGGTGTCACGGCCTGCCGGGTCAGCCGATCCAGCCGCGCAGGGCCATGGCAATCGGATTGTCCGGTTCGGACAGCAGCTTGGCCGTCAGCGCCAGGGCGGACATGATCAGCAACGGGCGGGCCAGGCCCGCGCCGAACCGCAGCGCCAGATGTGCCCCCAACTGCCCGCCGGCCACGCTTGCCACCGCCATCGCCAGCCCGGTGATCCACAGCACATGCCCACCGGCCAGCAGCACGATCAGCCCGGCCAGATTGCTGGCCAGATTCAGCAGCTTGGTATGGGCGACGGCGCGGATCAGCCCCATGCCGAACAGCGCCACCAGCGCCGTGGTGAAGAAGGATCCGGTGCCGGGTCCGAAAAACCCATCATAACAGCCGATGATCGCCGCCACGCCCAGCAAGGCCGGGATGCCGAACCGGCTGTGGCGGTCATCATCGCCCAGCTTCGGGGCGAAGCTGTAATAGGCCACCATCGCGATCAGCAGCAGCGGCAACAGGGCCGACAGAAAACCCGGATCGACCCGCGTCAGGACGAAGGCGCCCAGCGCGGAACCGAGGAAGGAAAACAGCGCCGGCAAAGCAAAACGACGGTAATCGATCAGTCCCTTGCGGGCATAGGCGAAGAAGGCGCCGGCCGTGCCGCAGGTGCTCTGCAGCTTGTTGGTGGCGATGGCGGCAACCGGCGGAACTCCGGCGGCCAGCAGGGCGGGGATCGTGATCAGCCCGCCGCCGCCCGCCACGGCATCGATGGCACCGGCCGCAAAGGCGGCGAGCATCAACAGGGCGATGATGTCAGGGGCGAGATCCACGCGCCCGCCCTATCAGCCGGGCGCGTGGAGACAAGCCGGTGTGCCTACCTAATCAAAGCCATCCTGTCAGGGACGGGTCAGATGCAGCAGCTTGGCATCGACACCGTCTTCGGCAATCCACATCGATCCATCGGGCGCTTCGATGACGTCGCGCAGCCGCTTGTCGAAATTGTAGCGAGCCACTTCACGCCCCTGCGTGCCGTCGATCGCCACGCGGACCAGCAGCTTGGGGCCCAGGCCCGGCATGATGGCTTCACCCCGCCATTCCGGCCACATGCGGCCCGAATAGAAGATGAAATTGCCCGGCGCGATCACCGGGTTCCAGCTGATCGCCGGGGCCTGGAATTCCGGGCGGGTGGAGTGGTCGGGAATGTCCGAATTGTCGTAATTCACGCCATTGGACACGATCGGCCAGCCGTAATTCTTGCCCGGTTCGATCAGGTTCAGCTCATCGCCGCCCTTCGGCCCGTGTTCCAGTTCCCATAGCCGGCCCTGGCTGTCGAACTTGAGCCCCAGCACGCTGCGGTGGCCATAGCTCCAGATTTCGGCCGAAACCCCGCCGCGATCGGCAAAGGGATTGCCCGCCGCCGGGGTGCCGTCGAGATTGAGCCGCAGCACCTTGCCCAGATTGGTGGTCAGGTCCTGCGCCGGGTCACCCTTTTGCCGATCGCCAGAGGTCAGGAACAGATATTTGCCATCCGGGGAAAAGGCGATGCGATGCGAAAAATGCCCGCGCCCGTTCACCTTGGGGGTCTGGCGCCAGATCACCGAAAAATCGCTGAGCGTGCAGGCATTGTTGCTGCCGCATTCCAGCTTGCCGCGTCCCATGGCGGCGCCGCGCGTGTCGCCTTCACCGGCTTCGGACCAGGTCAGATAGATCTGCTTGCTGGTGGCGTAATCGGGGGCAAAGGCGATGTCGCCCAGGCCGCCCTGGCCGCCGTAATCCACGGTCGGCAACGCCCCGGTGACGGTACCATTGGTGCCCGTGGCGGTGTCGAAGAACACCACCGTGCCCTGCCGCTGGGTGATGAACAGGCGGCTGGTGCCCGGCTCGAACGCCAGCGCCCAGGGCTGGTTGAAATTGCCATGCGTGCTGACCTGATAGGGCGCCGCCGTATCAGGCGTGGTGGGTGCTGGGGTGGAGGCAGCCGAACTATCCCCGGCCGGCGCGGCGCTGCAGCTTGCAGCGGCCAGCGCAGAGGCTAGGATAAAGACTGAAGTGACGATCTGACGCATGCTTTCCGGAACTCCCTCACCTGAATTCAGTGGCGGCTTCGCGCCGGACAACCTTGTCATCGGAGTGGACGAGGCTGGCCGTGGCCCGCTGGCTGGCCCCGTTGTGGCGGCCGCCGTGCTGCTGTGCAAGCCACGCCCGTCCGGTCTTGACGATTCCAAGAAGCTTTCCCCCAGCCGACGCGATGAACTGGAACAGCGCATAAGGCGTCGGTGTGCATTTGGAATCGGCGTCGTCGATGCGGCAGAGATCGACCGGATCAATATTTTCCAGGCGACCATGCTGGCGATGAGCCAGGCGGTGGCGGCCCTGTGCGATGCGATCGGTTGTGATCCGTCAATGGTGCTGGTCGATGGCAATATGACCCCGCATGGCCGCCGGGCCGAATGGCGCTGGCAGGCGCGGGCGATCGTCGGCGGTGACGGGATCGAGCCCTCGATCGGTGCTGCATCGATCCTGGCCAAGACCTGGCGTGACCGGCTGATGCGCGATGCGGCGCTTGAACACCCGCATTATGGCTGGGAACGCAACGCCGGTTATGGCACGCCACAGCATCTGACCGCGCTGCGCGAATATGGGCCCTCGCCGCTCCACCGGCGGTCTTTTTCGCCCGTTGCGCAGCTCGATCTCTTTTCTGCATAGGTCCGAGTCCTCCGGGCCACACCCCAACATGTCGAGTCATGGATTTTGGACGTGACTCAACATCTTGTGCAGGACTCCTTTCGTTCCGCCTGAAATGGCCTGCGTTGCGCGAAGGCGTGACAAAATGGATTCTTGACCCGCGACTCGAGAAGACTCACCCTATGGGTCAATCAGGGGGTCAGAAGGACATTATGGGAGCTTTAACCAAGATCAGGGCGCCGCGCGTGCGCCATGTCGCGCCGGTGGTGGACAAGGCTGATCTGCCGCTCGGCCGCATTCTGCCGGGCGATTGCGTGGAGGCGATGCGCAGCCTGCCCGACGCCAGCGTGGACCTGATCTTTGCCGATCCGCCCTACAATCTGCAGCTCGGTGGCGATCTCAATCGCCCCGATGGCAGCCATGTGGATGCGGTCACCGATGACTGGGACCGGTTTGACAGCTTCGCCACCTATGATCGCTTCACGCGGGCCTGGCTGACCGAAGCGCGCCGGGTGCTCAAGCCCGATGGCGGGCTGTGGGTGATCGGCAGCTATCACAACATCTTCCGCGTCGGCGCGATCATGCAGGATCTGGGCTTCTGGCTGCTGAACGACATCGTTTGGCGCAAGAGCAACCCGATGCCCAATTTCCGCGGCACCCGCTTTACCAATGCGCATGAAACGCTGCTGTGGGCCAGCATGGGCGAAAAGGCGAAGTATCACTTCAACTATCGCGCCATGAAGACGCTGAATGACGAACTGCAGATGCGCAGCGATTGGGTCATCCCGATCTGCGCCGGCCAGGAACGGCTGAAGAAGGGTGGGCACAAGGTTCACCCGACGCAAAAGCCCGAGGCCTTGCTGTATCGCGTGCTGCTGGCCACGACCGAGGCTGGCGATGTGGTGCTCGATCCGTTCTTTGGCACCGGCACCACCGGCGCCGTCGCCAAGCGTCTGGGCCGCAACTGGATTGGTTGCGAACGCGAAAACATCTATCGCGAAGCTGCGATGGAACGCATCGAATGCGCCCTGCCGCTGGATGAAAGCGCGCTCAAGACCATGCAGAGCATGCGCACCGCGCCGCGCATCGCCTTCGGTTCGCTGGTCGAAGCCGGCATGCTGGCCCCCGGCACGGAACTGTTCGACAAGCAGCGGCGCTTTTCGGCCCAGGTTCGCGCCGATGGATCGCTGATGAGCGGCAAGGAATGCGGATCGATCCACCATGTCGGCAAGACGCTGCAGGGCGCGCCCAGCTGCAATGGCTGGACCTTCTGGCATCTGGAACATGAAGGCGCGATCAAGCCGCTGGATGCCCTGCGCCAGACCTATCTGCTGTCGATCGAGGATTGATGGAAAAGCTCTATCTTCAGCCGCTTACCCTGGTGGCGGGCCCGCAATTGGTGGATGGCGATGCCCTGCGCATCGCCGGCGGGCTGGCCTACGCGCGGGAATTCGCGCTGGTGGTGGTGCGTGATGGGGTGGTGATCAGCCGCGATGTGACGACCCCGCGGGGCATGGATGATGCGATTGCGCGCCTGCCCGCCGGGCTGGCCAGCGAAGCGATCCAGCAATGGGCCGATCTGCAGATCGTCCATGCGCCGCTGAAGATGGGCGAACGCGTGATCCGGCTGGATCAGCCGCAGATCATGGGCATTTTGAACGTTACGCCGGACAGCTTTTCCGATGGCGGCAAATTCCTCGACGATCCGGAGGCGGCGCATGCCCATGCCGCCGACATGCTCGAAGGCGGCGCCGCGATCATCGATATTGGCGGGGAAAGCACCCGCCCTGGCGCCGCCGCCGTTTGGGAAGGGGATGAGGTCAAGCGCGTTGTCCCCGCCGTGGAACGCTGCGCCGCGATGGGCGCCGCGATCAGTGTCGACACCCGCCGGGCATCTGTGATGAAGGCATCGCTGGCCGCCGGCGCGCATCTGATCAACGATGTGTCGGCCTTGCGCCATGATCCGCGCAGTCTGGGCCTGGCGGCCAACAGCGGTGCGCCTGTGGTGCTGATGCACGCCCCGGGGGAGGGCGAGGATCTGCATTGCAAGGCCGGTTACGGCAATGTGGTGTTCGAAGTGTTCGACTGGCTGCGGCTGGCGCGCGACCGCGCCCTGGCGGCGGGCATTGCGCGCGAAAACATCATCCTCGATCCCGGTCTCGGCTTCGGCAAGAGCGTGGCGGACAATCTGGCGCTGATGAATGCGCTGGAACTGTTCCACGCGTTGGGTCAGCCGCTGCTGCTGGGCGTCAGCCGCAAGCGGTTCATCGGCGCGTTGAGCAATGAAGCGCCCGCGCATGAACGGCTGGGCGGCAGTGTGGCGCTGGCCTTGCGCGGGATGCAGGCCGGATATCAGCTGCTGCGCGTGCATGATGTGCGCGACACGGTGCAGGCCCGCAATGTCTGGCGCGGGCTGCGCGATGCCGCCGTCACGGATTTCGGCGGGCTGGTGGCCTAGCAAGTCGCGCGGCCAACTGGGGCAGCCCGTCAGGCGGCGTTGTCGATCCCCAGATCGCTGAGTTTGCGATAGAGTGTTGATCGGCCGATGCCGAGCCGGCGCGCCACCTCCGTCATGCGGCCGCGATAATGGCCGATGGCGAGGCGAATGACATCCGCCTCGATATCTTCCAGCGGGCGCAGATTGCCGTCCTGGGTGTAGAGTTCCACCCCGGCCCCCTGCTGCAGCGGGCGGGCGCCATCCAGCAGATCGCCGATCATTTCGGACAGTTGCGGGAAATCCTGCGTGGTCAGCGCATTGCCGTCGCAGAACACGGCCGCGCGGAACAGCACAGCCTGAAGCTGGCGGACATTGCCCGGCCAGTCGAACGCATTGAGCAATTGCAGCGCGCCATCGGTAATGCCCAGTTCGCGCAGGCCCGGCTGTTCACCGATGCGGGCCAGAAAATGGCGGGTGAGGGAGGAAATGTCGCCCGGCCGTTCGCGCAGCGGGGGCAGCACGATTTCCGTGGCTGACAACAGCTTGAGCAATTCGGGCCGGAAATGGCCGGCGGCAGAAAGGTCGGCCAGCCAGATATTGCTGGCGGAAATGATCCGCACATCCACCTTGAAGCTGTGGCTGGCGCCGATCGGGCGCACGCTGCGCAGCGTCATCGCCTCCAGCAGCCGGTCCTGCAGTTCCAGGCTCAGCCGGTCCACCTCATCCAGTACCAGCGTGCCGCCGTCGCATTGCTGCAGGGCGCCGACCTGGCGGTCGAAGGCGCCGGTAAAGGCGCCCTTTTCATGGCCGAACAGCACCGATTCCAGGCTGTTGCCGGGGATGCTGGCAATATTGATGGTGCGGAACGGGGCACGGGCGCGCGGGCTGGCGGCCTGCATGGCGCGGACCAGCATTTCCTTGCCGGTGCCGCTTTCCCCTTCGATCAGCACTGCGCCATGGCCGCGCGCGGTCTTGGCCGCCTTGGCCAGCGCTGCACGGAAGGAGGGCGAGGTGCCGACCATCGCATCGAAATCGAGCGCCGCACCCATTTTTTCGGTCAGCGGGGTCAGTTCATCCTGCGGTGCTTCGCGCGTGGTGGCGTTCAGCAGCGCCTGCATCATCCGGTCGGGCGCGACCGGCTTGACCAGGTAATCGGTGGCACCGGCGCGCATGGCTTCCACGGCCAGCAGCGGGCTGGTGCTGGTGGTCAGCATCAGGATCGGCAGCGCGGGGCGGCGTTCTTTCAGTTCGGCGATCAGTTCGCAGGCGGCATCGCCCGGGACCCACTGGTCCAGGATGATGGCGGACAATTGCATGCCCTGACGCGTGCCCAAGGTGGCGATGGCGGTTTCCGAATCGCGCACGACCAGGGTCCGCCAGCCATCCCGCGCGGCAAGCGCGGAAATCAGCCGGCTCTGTGCCGGTTCATCGTCAATCAGCATCAGCAATCGCTGTTCGACTTCGGCCATTATTCCTGCAACCTCACTGCCTGTGCGGGGTTTGGCATAAACTGCGGGGGTAAATGGCAAATAAACGTTCCGCATGGTTTTCGCAGAAACATGCGCTGCCGTTCGTGGGCGGGCGGCTTGCGGATCAATGGCATCTCGATAGGCTGATACATTCCAGGGATCGTTCAGGTCGATGACGGAATGATGCCGGGCACGACCATCGACACGGAGTGGGAAGGATGACCCAGTTGTGCCTCAGGATCGTTTTCCTCTCGCTGATGGCTCTGAGCAGCTCGGCATGCCAGGCTGGCGAAGGGGATCCAGCCCTGCCCGATGGCGTGCAGGCCCCGGACTATGGCGCGGTGGAGCCCTTGCGGGGGCAATACCTCTGAGGGGAAGAAAGCGCTGATTTCTACCCCTGCGAAAAACCGCGCTCAGAGTGCCTGGCCATCCCGCGGCGAAACAGGCAGGCCTGCTGGGTTCGGTTCGCGGAAGAACCCCGCGCGCGCTTGTCGGAAGTCGATGCGCAGAACAGCGGCCCGCAAGGCGGAGAGTTGTGGATCGAAGGGATCGGGCGGACAGCCACAAAACCTGGGTCTTTCGGCCATCTGGGCGCCTATCACTGCCAGATCGAGATAATGCGGATCGACCGGATCGACGCAGGGCCACCGCACATGTTCGATTTTGGGCGTTGAGGCTGTCGCGAGCGGATGAAAATCGGGCTGATCGCAAAAGGCCCAATTACGCAGGGGTTGAGAACCGGCGTTTCAGCCGATAGAGCCATTGCAGAACCATTTTTTCGAAGATCAAGGGGCAGACGCCAGATGGCACAGAGTGAATCGGCGAACGATATGAAGGCCGCACAGAGCACCTACAACAGCTTCATCGGCACGCTGAAGTGGTCCGTGCCACTGATCGCGGCGCTGGTGGCGCTGGTCGTCATTCTGATTGCGCCCTGATCGGCTGCCCCTGTGCGCATCGCGGTTCTGAAAGAACAGGCCGCTGGTGAGCGGCGGGTTGCCGCTATTCCGGAGACGGTGAAGAAATTCACCGCTCTCGGCGCGCAGGTTG
Organism: Croceibacterium xixiisoli; assembly: GCF_009827305.1. Lineage (GTDB taxonomy): Bacteria > Pseudomonadota > Alphaproteobacteria > Sphingomonadales > Sphingomonadaceae > Croceibacterium_C > Croceibacterium_C xixiisoli. The sequence continues at coordinate 281,679 of NZ_WTYJ01000002.1, forward strand.
CAGTGGAAAACGGCGCGGGCACGGCGGCCTCGATCAGCGATCAGGCCTTTGCCGATGTCGGTGCCCATATCGGTGATGCCGCCACGACGGTGGCGGGCGCCGACATTATTCTGGCCATCCAGGCGCCCGATCCCGCCGGCCTGACAGGCGCGGCGCCCGGCGCATGGGTGGCTGCGCTGTTCGATCCCTTTGCCATGCGCGCCCGGGTCGATGCCTATGCCGCGGCTGGGCTCGAGGCGCTGAGCATGGAATTCATGCCGCGCATCACCCGCGCGCAGAGCATGGATGTTCTTTCCAGCCAGTCCAATCTGGCCGGCTACAAGGCGGTGATCGCCGCAGCCGACGCCTATGGCCGGGCCTTCCCGATGATGATGACGGCGGCGGGCACGATCTCCGCCGCGCGGGTGTTCGTCATGGGCGTGGGCGTGGCCGGGCTGCAGGCGATTGCCACGGCGCGCCGGCTGGGGGCGCAGGTTTCCGCCACCGATGTGCGCAGCGCCACGCGCGAACAGATCCAGTCGCTGGGCGCCAAGCCGATCTTCGTTGAAAGCGTTGCCGGGATCGAGGGTGAGGGCGCAGGCGGTTACGCCAGCGAAATGTCGGAAGAATATCAGCGCGCGCAGGCGGAACTGGTGTCCAGCCATATCGCGAAGCAGGATATCGTGATCACCACCGCACTGATCCCGGGCAGGGCCGCGCCGCGCCTGATCAGCGATGCGCAGATCGCGAGCATGCGCCCCGGCAGCGTGATTTTCGATCTGGCCGTGGCGCAGGGCGGCAATGTCGAAGGGTCGGTGGCCGATCAGCGGGTGGAACGCCATGGCGTAACCATCATCGGCTATGCCAACACGCCCGCCCATCTGCCGGCCGATGCCAGCGCGCTGTTCGCGCGCAATCACTACAATTTTCTGTCCGCCTTCTGGGACAAGGATGCCGGGCGCCCGGTGCTGGATGATGAAATCGGCAATGCCGTGCGACTGACGCAGGGTGGGAAAGTGGTCAGCGAAAGGCTTGAGGCGGCCTGATCGGCAGGAGGAAGGATGCGACACGGCAAACACGGCTGGATCATGGGCGGCTTGTTGCTGGCCCTGAGCGGCTGTCAGGACAGGGCAGCCTCCTCTTCGGCGCCGGAAACGCCGGTTGCATCAACCCCGGCGGCGGAGGTGCCAGTGGTGGTGCCGACGCCCGTCGCCACCCCCGTCAAATGCTGGCGCCCAGACAGCGTGATCGTCGATCGCAAGAGCTTCGCTTCGGCCAATCTGCCGCTGGATGCTGATGCGGACCGGGCCTTTGCCCGGGCACGGTCGGAATTCGACCATGCGGTTGACCTGCTCTGCGCCGATGGCAAGGTGCCGGCCGATTTCCTCCGCAAGACGCGGCAATTGGTGCTGACCCAGGGGGACGGCGCGGCGGAGGCGACTTTCTTCACCCATGACGCGGCAGAAAATTCGCCCTTTCCAGCCGATTATCTGATGTTCCAGCTCGCCTGGGGCAGCCGCGACGAAACCGGCAAGATGGTCTGGCAAGCGCCCGATGCGCAGGACATTGCTGACGGGCTGCTCTGTTTCCACGATGGGGAAGGCCATTTCGACATGTGCAACCAGAGGCTGCCCTGACCATGGATTTCATCAGCATCCTGTCGATCTTCGTGATGGCCTGCTTCGTGGGCTATTATGTCGTCTGGTCGGTCACCCCGGCGCTGCACACGCCGTTGATGGCGGTGACCAATGCCATATCCTCGGTCATCATCGTCGGGGCGCTGGTTGCGGCTGCGGCCAATGGCAGCCCGGCGGCGAAGTGGCTTGGCCTGGCCGGGGTGGTGCTGGCCAGCGTCAACATCTTCGGTGGCTTTGCCGTCACCGAACGCATGCTGGCAATGTACAAGAAGAAGGATCGTCCAGGCAGAGATGGCGCCGGGAAGGGGGATAAAGCCTGATGGTCCTGCCCCCCGCCAACACCACCGATCTCAGCATTGCCGCCGATGCCGCGCGGCTGGTCGATTCCTGGGTCGCACTGGCCTATCTGGTCGCCGGCGTGCTGTTCATTCTGGCGCTGCGCGGATTGTCATCCCCGGCCACCAGCCGCCGGGGCAATCGCTTCGGTATGGCCGGGATGCTGATCGCTGTGGTCACCACGCTGATCACGCATGAAATCGCCAGCCTGCCCGAAATTCTCGGCGCCATTGCCGTGGGCGGGGCGATCGGCTTCGTCATCGCCCGGCGGATCGCAATGACCGCCATGCCGCAACTGGTGGCCGCCTTCCACTCGCTGGTTGGGCTGGCGGCGGTGCTGGTTGCGGTGGCGGCCTTCCTCAATCCGCTGGCCTTCGGCATTCTGGGCCTAGATGGCAATATCCTGGCGGTCAGCCGAGTGGAAATGGCGCTGGGCGCGGCGATTGGCGCGATCACCTTTTCCGGATCGGTCATCGCCTTTGCCAAGCTGAACGGCAATATGTCCGGCGCGCCGATCCTGCTGCCCGCGCGCCATGTCATCAATCTGGGCACGCTGGTCGCGATCCTGGGGCTGACCGCCGCCTATGCGCTGGCGGCGCAGGCCGGGCCGGGGCAGGGGCTGGCGTTCTGGATCATCGTGGCGCTGGCCTTTGTCATCGGCTTCCTGCTGATCATCCCGATCGGCGGGGCGGATATGCCGGTGGTCGTCAGCATGCTGAATTCCTATTCCGGTTGGGCGGCGGCGGCAATGGGTTTCACCCTGCACAACAGCGCGATGATCATCACCGGCGCGCTGGTCGGATCATCGGGCGCGATCCTCAGCTACATCATGTGCCGCGCCATGAACCGCAGCTTCATCAGCGTGATCGCCGGCGGTTTCGGGGCAGAGGCAGCGGCCGGCAGTGGGGAGGCGCGCGAACAGCGCCCCTACAAGCAGGGCAGCGCCGATGATGCGGCCTTCATGCTGAAACAGGCCGAAAGCGTCATCATCATCCCCGGCTATGGCATGGCGGTGGCGCAGGCCCAGCACGCGCTGCGTGAAATGGGCGATCTGCTCAAGCATGAGGGCGTCAGCGTCAAATATGCGATCCACCCCGTGGCCGGGCGCATGCCGGGGCACATGAATGTGCTGCTGGCCGAAGCCAATGTTCCCTATGACGATGTGTTCGAACTGGAAGACATCAACAGCGAATTCGCCCAGGCCGATGTCGCCTTCATTATCGGCGCCAATGACGTGGTCAATCCGGCGGCCAAGACGGACAGGAGCAGTCCGATCTATGGCATGCCGGTGTTCGATGTGGACAAGGCCAAGACGGTGATGTTCATCAAGCGCAGCATGGGCGGCGTGGGTTACGCCGGCGTGGATAATGACGTGTTTTACATGGACCAGACCATGATGCTGCTGGCAGATGCCAAGAAGATGGTCGAAGAGATCAACAAGGCCCTGGCCGATTGAGGCCGGGGATCACGCGTTTTCCGGTGCGGCAGGCTATGCCGCACCGGCCAGTCAGATGAGGGAATGAAACTTGCGCAAGCTGGGTATTATCGGCGGCATGAGCTGGGTTTCGACCCGCAATTATTTCGATGAGATCAACACCTTTGTGCAGCACACCGCCGGGCTTCGCTCCAGCGCGCCGCTGCTGATCGAAAACCTCGACTTCGCGCAGCTCTATGCGCTGAAGGAACAGGCCGACTGGGACCGTGCCGCCGAAATCCTGGCCGGTTCCGCCCGCCGGCTTGAGGCAGCGGGTGCCGGCATGGTGCTGATCGCCGCCAATTCCATGCACCGCGTGTACGACAAGGTCGCCGCTGCCGTTTCCGTGCCGGTGCTGCATATCGCCGAATGCGTGGGCAAGGCGATGGAGGCCGATCAGGTCAAGAGTGCGGCCCTGCTCGGCACCAGCAATGTGATGACCGAAAGCTTCTATCGCCGGCGGCTGGTGGAACATGGCGTCGATCTGTTGCCGCCGGATATGAAGATCGTCGCCGATCTCGACCGGCTGATCTATGATCAGCTGATGGTCGGCAAGGCCACCCGCGATGCGGAGCGGCTGATGAAGACGATCATCACGGTCAAGGAACAGGAAGGCGCCGAAGCCATCGTGCTGGCCTGCACCGAATTCAATCTGGTGGTCGATGTCGATGCCAATGTGCTGCCGATCTATGACAGCGCGCGCATCCATGCCCGGGCCGGCGCCGAATGGTTGCTGGGCCGGGATTGAGGCACGGACAGGCGGAAGGTTCGCCTTCCGTTCACGTTGCAAGCTGGGGCGTCTGCGCCTAGCCAACGGCGCATGTCCTGTGCGCCCTATGCCGCCGACCCCGCCCTGTCGCGGGGTCGTGAATTCCCTCAGGAACGCAACGGCATGCGCGGACCGCGCAGCGCCTTTCAGCGTGATCGCGACCGGATCATCCATTCGATCGCCTTCCGTCGGCTGGCGGGCAAAACGCAGGTCTTCATCGCCCCCGATGGCGATCATTATCGCGTTCGCCTGACCCACAGCCTGGAAGTGGCGCAGATCGGGCGCGTCATCGCCCGCGCGCTGGCGGTGAACGAGGATCTGACCGAGGCGCTGTGCCTGGCGCATGACATCGGCCATCCGCCCTTCGGCCATGCGGGGGAGGATGCGCTGAAACAGGCGCTGAAGGAATTCGGCGGCTGGGATCACAATGAACACAGCCTGCGCACGCTGATGCGGCTGGACAGCCCCTATTGCTCCCACCCCGGGCTCAATCTCAGCTGGGAAATGCTGGAGGGGCTGGCCAAGCACAATGGCCCGGTGCGGCACCCGCGCTGGGCACTGCAGGAACTCGACGCGGCCTATCCGCTCGATCTGGCGAGCCACGCCTCGCTGGAGGCGCAGATTGCGGCGCTGTCGGACGATATCGCCTATGACAATCACGATATCGATGACGGGGTACGCTCGGGCTTCCTGCTGCTCGACGATCTGCTGACGCTGGATTTCGTGGCCGACCGCTGGCGCGCGATCGAACAACGTTTTCCCGGTCAGGACCGGCCCATCCTGCTGCGCGAACTGGTGCGCGATCAGATCGGCTGGATGGTCAATGATCTGATCGAAAACACCCGCGCCAATCTGGTGGGCATTACCAGCATGGCCGATGTGGCCGGGGCCGGGCGGGCACTGGTCGGATTTTCGCCGGATGTGGCCGCCTGCGAACGGCAGCTGAAGCGCTTTCTCTACCAGCGGTTGTATCATCATCCCGAACAATTGGGCACGGCACAGCGCGCCAACCATGTGATTGCCCGGCTGTTCGCGGCCTATCACGGCGATCCCGCGCTGCTGCCCGATGGTTGGGCGCGGGAACTCGGCAATGAAGAACCGCAGCGCGCGCGCCGGATCGGGGATTTCATTGCCGGAATGACCGATCGCTATGCCATTGCCCGCTACCGCGAATTGTTCGGTAGTACACCCGATGGGCTGTCCAATGTCTGATGGGTTCGGGGCCGGCTGATGGCGGAACGGCGGCGCATTCTGCTGGTGGGCGCCAGTGGCCTGATCGGCGGCGCGGTCATGCGCCAGTCCATGACCACGCCTGGCATGCGGCTGATCGCGCTGGGGCGGCGGGAAACGCCGCTGCCGCCGGGCGCGCGGATGGAAATGGTGGTGGCCGATACGCTGGGCTGGGGCGATGCCATCGCGGCCATCTCTCCCAACAGCGCCATTTGCGCCCTGGGCAGCACCTGGGCCAAATCCGGGCGCAATGAAGCGGCGTTTCGTGCCGTCGATCATGATCTGGTGCTGGCCGTGGCGCAGACCTGCCGGGATAATGGGGTCGAAAACTTCGTGCTGGTGTCCTCGGTCGGGGCGGAAATATCCAGCCGCACGCTCTATCTGCGGGTCAAGGCGGAGACGGAGGCGGCCGTGGGGCGGCTGGGGTTCCGCCGGCTCGACATCCTGCGCCCTGGCCTGCTGCGCGGCACAAGGCAAAATGATACAAGGGTGCTGGAACGCCTGGCCATGCTGGTCAGTCCGCTGGCGGACCGGCTGATGACCGGGGAAAGGCGCCGTTACCGCTCGATCGCGGCCGATGACGTTGCACAGGCCGCCCTGACCGGGGCGATGAGCCGCGCGGGCGGGCGCTTCACCCATGAACATGACGCGATCGAACGGCTCGCGCGCAAGGAGGACAGGCGATGAAGGGCCACGCCCCGGCAACGGACCGCAACCGCGAACCGATTGCCGCCATCTTGACCGAAGAACTGCCGGACAGCGGCCAGATCCTGGAAGTGGCCAGCGGTACCGGCGAACATGCGGTGCATTTTGCGCGCAGCTTCCCGCATCTGGCCTGGCAGCCGAGCGACCCCGATGCCGGCGCGCTGGCATCGATCGCCGCCTGGCGGGAAGAGGCTGACCTGCCCAATCTCCTGCCGCCGCTGTTGCTGAATGCCGCTGCAGCCGAATGGCCCGTACAGGCGGCGGACGCGGTGGTGTGCATCAACATGGTCCACATCAGCCCCTGGGCGGCCAGCATCGGCCTGTTCCGCGGGGCGGCGGCGCTGTTGCCCGCAGGCGCGCCGCTGGTGCTCTATGGTCCCTATCTGGAGGCGGAGGTCGAAACCGTTCCGTCCAACCGGGCCTTTGACCGCTCACTCAAGGATCGTAACCGGGAATGGGGCCTGCGCGACCTGGCGGATATGGACCGGCTGGCGGCCGGGCATGGCCTCAGGCGCACACGGCGGGTGGAAATGCCGGCCAACAATCTGATGCTCGTCTATCGCAAGGGGTGAGGGTGGACGGGAGCGTCGGTCGAAAATTGAACCGGTCGTTGTAGATCTCGCTTGCCGGTCAGCCCGGAACAAGCGAGATTTCCGTCATGACGCTGATCCGATCTGTCGCCTTTGGAACGCTTGCCCTGCTGCTGGCATCCTGCGCGGCGGGCCCAGCGCCTGACCATGCGACTGCCGCTCCCGCACAGGATCCGCGCATGGCGGATGTGGTGGCGCTGCAGAGCCGGATCGAGGCGGCCAATTCCGCCACGCTGGCGCTCGATCAATGGTGCGAGAGCCGGGACATGGCGCCGGCCAGTTCGGTGGTGGCGGATAAGCTCGCCGATGATCTGATCACACCCTCTGCCGAGGTGGCGCAGCAGCTGGCCGTGCCGGTGAGCGAACAGGTGGTGTTGCGCCATGTCCGGCTGCGGTGCGGGAACCATGTGCTGTCCGAAGCGCGGCTGTGGTATGTGCCTTCTCGCATGCCGGCGGAGATTTTCACCACGCTGCGCACCACCGATATCGCCTTCGGCCGCGCGGTCGGGCCGCTCAATTTTCAGCGCCGGTCGCTGGGGGCGCGGCGCTATTACGAAGGGGGCGTGCTGCCGGCGGTGCTGTTCGATCAGCGCGCGGTGCTCACCCTGCCGGATGGCCGTCCGCTGGCCTATGTGCAGGAAGATTACCTGCCCGGCGTTCTCGCCGACTGAAACGGGGCAGGGCACAAAAAAGGGCGCCGAAATGGCGCCCTTTTCGTATTCGGTGTTGCAGTCGGCTCAGCCGTCTACATGTTCGGCCAGAACCGTCAGCCCGGTTTCGCTCACTTCGGCAAAGCCGCCGCGAACCTGGATCGTTTCGGGCGTGCCGCCGGCGGTGCGGAAGATTTGCAGCGCGCCGTCACGGATGGTCGACATGAAAGGCGCATGGCCTTCCAGCACACCGAACTCGCCTTCCGTTCCGGGGACAACCACCATGTGGACATCCTCCGAACGGACCAGCTTGGCCGGTGTGACGAGTTCGAAATGCAGGGCCATTATCAGGCTTCCTCAGCCAGCTTCTTGGCCTTTTCGATGGCTTCGTCGATGCCGCCGACCATGTAGAAAGCAGCTTCCGGCAGATGGTCATATTCACCATCGACCACGGCCTTGAACGAACGCACGGTGTCTTCCACCTGGACGAACTTGCCCGGGATGTTGGTGAAGACTTCGGCAACGTGGAACGGCTGCGACAGGAAGCGCTGGATCTTGCGCGCGCGGGCGACGGTCAGCTTATCTTCTTCGCTCAGTTCGTCCATGCCCAGAATGGCGATGATGTCCTGCAGCGACTTGTACTTCTGCAGGGTTTCCTGAACGCGGCGGGCCGTGTCGTAATGTTCCTGGCCAACGACGGCGGCGGTCAGCACGCGGCTGGTGGAATCGAGCGGGTCAACCGCCGGGTAGATGCCCAGTTCGGAAATCGCACGGTTCAGCGTGGTGGTTGCGTCGAGGTGGGCGAAGGAGGTTGCCGGCGCCGGATCGGTAAGATCGTCTGCGGGAACGTAGATGGCCTGCACCGAGGTGATCGAACCCTTGGTCGTGGAGGTGATGCGTTCCTGCAGCGCGCCCATGTCGGTCGACAGGGTCGGCTGATAGCCCACAGCCGAAGGAATACGGCCCAGCAGAGCCGACACTTCCGAACCAGCCTGGGTGAAGCGGAAGATGTTGTCCACGAAGAACAGCACGTCCTGGCCTTCCTGGTCGCGGAAATATTCCGCCATGGTCAGGCCCGACAGAGCCACGCGAGCACGTGCGCCCGGCGGTTCGTTCATCTGGCCGAACACCAGGGCCACCTTCGAACCGTCGGAGGTCGGGTTGCCGTCGGCATCCGACGCGATGACGCCGGCGTCGAGGAATTCGTGGTAAAGGTCGTTGCCTTCGCGGGTACGTTCACCCACGCCGGCGAAGACGGACACGCCGCCATGGCCCTTGGCGATGTTGTTGATCAGTTCCTGGATCAGCACGGTCTTGCCAACGCCAGCGCCGCCGAACAGGCCGATCTTGCCGCCCTTTGCATAGGGGGCGAGAAGGTCGATGACCTTGATGCCGGTGACCAGAATGGCCGCTTCGGTCGACTGGTCGATGAATTCCGGTGCCTTGGCATGGATCGGGGCGAACTGGTCGGCACCGATCGGGCCGCGTTCGTCGATCGGCGCGCCGACCACGTTCATGATACGGCCGAGCGTCTTGGGGCCGACCGGCACGGAGATCTGGGCGCCGGTGCTGACCACCGGCTGACCACGGGTCAGGCCGTCGGTGCCGTCCATGGCGATGGTGCGCACGGTGCTTTCACCCAGGTGCTGGGCGACTTCGAGCACCAGCGTGGTATTGCCGTTCTGCGTTTCCAGCGCGGTGAGGATGGGGGGCAGTTCGCCTTCGAAGGTCACGTCGACGACAGCGCCGATGACCTGGCTGATGGTGCCGTTGGTGGTCTGGTTGAGCACAGGGGCGGTGGCCATTTTCGTTTCCTTGCCTTCGATGCCTTAGAGCGCTTCTGCGCCGGCGATAATTTCGACGAGTTCGGTGGTAATCGCGGCCTGGCGGCTGCGGTTGTACTGTACGGTAAGCTTGTTGATCAGATCGCCGGCATTGCGCGTGGCATTGTCCATCGCGGTCATGGAAGCGCCCTGTTCGGATGCGGCGATTTCGATCAGTGCGCCGAAGATCTGCGTCTTCAGGTAACGCGGCAGCAGTTCTTCGAGGATCGCCTCCTCGCTCGGTTCATATTCGACAACTGCGCCCGATGCCGCATTGCTGGCAACGGCCGGGGCCGGCACCGGAATGATCTGCTGCACGGTCGGATCCTGCACCAGGGCCGAACGGAAGATCGGGTAGACCAGAAGCGCGACGTCGAACTGGCCGGCTTCGTATTTGGCGATGACTTCATCGGCAATTGCTTCGGCTTCGTCGAAGCCCGGCTGGCGCACGTTCGAGGTGTCAAACTGCGTGCCCACCTTGTCGGCAAAGGCGCGCTTGATCGGCGCGCGGCCCTTGCGGCCGACCAGATAGAATTCCACGTCCTTGCCGGCGTCGATCAGTTCGCGTGCCTTGGCGATTGCCGCACGCACGAGCACCGAGTTGAGGCCGCCGCACAGGCCCTTGTCCGTATTCACGACCACCAGCAGATGCCGCTGATCCGATCCGGTGCCGCGCAGCAGCAGCGGGCCATTGTTCTGGCCTGCCAGCTTGCCGGCCAGGCTGGCCATCACGCCTGCCAGCCGTTCGGCATAGGGGCGGGCAGCTTCGGCAGCGGCCTGCGCCTTACGCAGCTTGGCCGCAGCGACCATCTGCTTGGCCTTGGTGATCTTCTGGGTCGATTTGACCGAGTTGATGCGGCCTTTGAGTTCTTTAAGGCTAGCCATTGTCTCAAACGTTCCGAGTGAGGGCCAGACGGCCCGCAAGTCCTACAAATCCGACGCCCATGGCGCCTTCGAACCACCGCATTGCACGGCTCTGGCTGGCGCGCCGGCCAGCTCGGGTGGCAACCAGCATCAGCGCCACGCACCAGACGAAGCCCAGCACATAGACGATCCCGATCAGCAGCATGCCCTGCCAGGGCGCATCCGGGCCGGTGCCGACGAATTGCGGCAGGGCGGCCAGGAAGAACATCGCCAGCTTCGGGTTGAGCACGGTGCTAACGAAGCCCTGGGTGAAGGGCGATCCGCCCAGCCGCATGCGTGGCTGCGTTTCCCCGGCCGAGGGGCGCAGCGCGCCCCGCAGCATGGTGAAGCCGAGCCAGGCCAGATAGATCGCCCCGACGATCTTCACCGACAGGAACAGGCCCGGCACCGCATTGAGCACCGACAGGAAACCGAAACCGCACAGCGCCATGTAGAAGGCGCCGCCCAACAGGATGCCACCGATCGCCTGCATTCCCGCCTTCGTGCCGCTGCGTGCCGAATGACCGGCCACCAGCAAGGTGTCCGGCCCCGGCAACAGCACCAGTCCTGCCGCAAGGGCAGTCCAGGCCAGAAGGGTTTGCAGCGTCAGCATGCAGTCAGTTCAGTTCCGCTGCGATCAGGCAAACGTCTTGGCGAACGCGTCGAGCGCAGCCTTGGTCTTGCCCTTCACGCCATCGTCGAACGCCTTCGTGTCGCGGATTTCGGCGAGCACGTCAGCATGTTCGCTGCGGAAATAGGTCAGCATGGCTGCTTCATATTCCGTGACGCGGTTGGTCGGCACGGTGTCGAGATAGCCATTGGTGCCGGCGAAGATCGACACGGTCTGTTCTTCGAACGGCATCGGGCTGAACTGCGCCTGCTTGAGCAATTCGGTCAGGCGCGCACCACGGTTCAGCAGCTTCTGCGTCGCGGCGTCCAGGTCAGAACCGAACTGGGCGAAGGCCGCCATTTCGCGGTACTGGGCCAGTTCCAGCTTGATGGAGCCGGACACCTTCTTCATCGCCTTGGTCTGCGCGGCACCGCCGACGCGGCTGACCGACAGGCCGACGTTGATCGCCGGACGGATGCCCTGATAGAACAGGTTGGTTTCGAGGAAGATCTGGCCGTCGGTGATCGAAATCACGTTGGTCGGAATATAGGCCGACACGTCGCCCGCCTGGGTTTCGATGATCGGCAGGGCGGTCAGCGAACCGGCGCCATTGTCTTCGTTCATCTTCGCAGCGCGTTCCAGCAGGCGGCTGTGGAGATAGAACACGTCGCCCGGATAGGCTTCGCGGCCCGGCGGGCGGCGCAACAGCAGCGACATCTGACGATAGGCAACGGCCTGCTTGGAAAGATCGTCATACACGATCACGGCGTGCATGCCGTTGTCGCGGAAGAATTCACCCATGGCGCAGCCGGTATAGGGCGCCAGATACTGCAGCGGAGCCGGTTCCGAAGCGGTTGCGGCAACGACGATGGAATATTCCATGGCGCCGTTTTCTTCCAGCTGACGCACGATCTGCGCGACGGTCGAACGCTTCTGACCCACGGCGACATAGATGCAGTACAGCTTCTTGCCTTCGTCGGTGCCGGCGTTGGCTTCCTTCTGGTTGATGAAGGTGTCGATCGCGACGGCGGTCTTGCCTGTCTGACGGTCGCCGATGATCAGTTCGCGCTGGCCACGGCCAACCGGAACCAGGGCGTCGATCGCCTTCAAACCGGTCTGCACGGGTTCGTGCACCGACTTGCGCGGGATGATGCCCGGTGCCTTCACTTCGACGCGGCGGCGTTCGGCGTCCACGATCGGGCCCTTGCCGTCGATCGGATTGCCCAGAGCGTCAACCACGCGGCCCAGCAGGCCCTTGCCGACGGGAACGTCCACGATGGTGCCCGTCCGCTTGACGCTGTCGCCTTCGCGGATTTCGGCGTCGGAGCCGAAGATCACGACGCCGACATTGTCGGCTTCGAGGTTCAGCGCCATACCCTGAACGCCATTGGCGAATTCGACCATTTCACCGGCCTGGACCTTGTCCAGCCCGTAAATGCGCGCGATGCCGTCGCCGACGCTCAGCACCGAACCGACTTCGCTTACTTCAGCGTCATTGCCGAAATTGGCGATCTGGTCTTTGATGACCTTGGAGATTTCTGCGGCGCGGATATCCATTGGTTAGCCTTTCATCAGCCCTTCATGGCCAGGGCGAGCGAATTCAAACGGGTGCGGATCGAGCTGTCGATGCGCTTCGATCCGATGGTGACGACGAGCCCGCCAAGCAGGTCCGGGTCGACCCGGGACTTGAGCTTGACGGTGCGGCCTTCGCGGGCACGCAGTTTCTGCTCGAGGCCGGAAAGCTGTTCGTCGGTCAGCGGATGGGCGCTGACGACTTCCGCGGCAACTTCGCCCCGCTGCGCGGCAGCGATGGTGTGGAATGCGCGGATGATCGCCGGCAGTTCGGCTGCACGACGGTTTTGGGCCAGCACGCCCAGGAACTTGGTTGTCACGTCCGACAGACCGAAATTCGCGGCGAGCGCGGCCAGAACCTTGCCGATCTGGCTGCTGCCGATTTCCGGATTGCGGATCAGGCTGCGCAGATCTGCCGATTCGGCGAGGGCGGAATTGAAGGTGGCGAGATCGGCTTCGACGGCAGTCACCGTGCCAGCCTCGCTCGCGAGATCGAACAGGGCACTTGCGTACCGCCCTGCTAGGCTTGCCTGAATACCGGCGGAAAGCTCCACGCGCGATGTCCTCATTGAGTCCGTATGGACGGGTATTGCTGACCTGCCACAAAGGGGGCGCTGAATTCAGCACCCCGGCAGGATTGGCGGGCGCCTAGCATCGGGTCACGGGTGATGCAAGCCGGGGTGGGAAGGCGTCAGCCCCCGGTGGCCTTGCAGTTATAAACAAGCCTTTCATTCGGCCGTTCCGGCAACAGCGAACGGATCGCAGTTTGCCGCGCGCCAAGCTCTGCCGCAGCCTCGCCGCCGGCGTTGCAGGCGGGGGCCTGATATTCGCTACGGGCCTGCCGCGCGCGGGTCATGGATTCGCGGTTCAGCAGGAAACGTTCCACGCGATATTCGCCGCTTTCGGGATCGAATCGATTCACCGAAACCGATGCTTCATCATCCGGCACGAACACGCGCGACCATTCGCCGTCGGCCAGGCCATATTGCGTGCGCTTGTTCACGCAGCCGCTGTTGGTCCATTCGAACGGCAGGTCATCGGTGTTGGCCCCGGTCACGCGGCTGCGGTCGGCGTCGAGCACGCACATGAAACTGCCGGTGGTGCGCGGCTTGCCGCCTGCGCCTGTTGCGCCATCGGCGCTGGCATCGACTTCCGCCTTCATGTGTTCGAGCAGGCGGTCTTCGATCTGATCGAAACCAGGCCGCGCCAGCCAGGCCCAGCCGGCCCCGAACACGGCGACCAGCACGATGCTGCCGGCGATGGCGCGATTGCGCTGATGGCCGCGATCATGGGCCAGCCAGGCGGCGCCGCCCGCGGTAAAGGCGATGGCGATCAGCAGGAAAGCGATGGCGGCGCGGTTGTCGCGTTCGTTCAGCAGGGCAAATTCGATGTCCCGCCGGGCCAGGTCGGACCGCCGGGCGGTTTCTTCGGCGCTGGCCCGTTCGCGGGCCTGGCTGGCCTGCTGTTCGCGTTCGGTGCGCCGGGCTTCATCGGCATCCAGATCCGCCAGGCTGCGGCAGGGCATGCCGTTCACCTGCGGGGTGACATTGTTTTCACGCAGGAAATTCAGCAGTTCGCGCGTGGAAACGGCAAAGAAGAATTCGGCATCGGCGCCACCGGTTTCAGCCCCGAAACTGTTTACGCCAACCACCCGGCCGCAACTGTCCAGCAATGGGCCGCCGCTGTTGCCGCGCGCGATGGAGGCGGTGTGCAGCAGCGAATCGAATTCGCGGGTCGGCCGCCGGCCGGACAGGAAGCCGGTGCTCTTCACCGGCGGCTGCGCCCGAAACACGTCTGAGGTGGAAAGGCCCTGCGCCCGTTCCACATTCATTGGATAGCCGACTGCTGTGACGGCGCTGCTGTCATCGGGTTGCGCGCTCGCCAGCGTGAGCGGGGGCAGCTTCATCGGGGATGTGGTGGCCAGCAGGGCCAGGTCGGATCGGGGGGCGAAGGCGATGACCCGGGCATAGACGGCGTCGACGCCATCCGATGGCACGATTCCGATCGAAATCTCCGCGTCGTCGCGCGCTTCGGCGATGACATGGGCATTGGTGACGATCCGTTCGGGAGAGATGGCAAAGCCGGTCCCATGGGAGATCGGCACCATCTGCCCGCCCTCATTGGCGATCAGCACGATGCGGACCACGCCGCGCGTCGCCGCGTCGATATCCGCCGGGTCTGCCCCGGCAGGAACAGCCAGCAACAGCAGCGGCAGGGCCAGGATCAGCCGTGCCACTTTTGCGAAAGATGTTTTGCCCCAAGTCACGGGGCGCCTTTTCGCGCTGCTTTGCTTTGAGCGCAAGCGGCGGGACGCATGGATTGCGGGTCTGGGGCAGTGTTTTGGCAGAGACAGACAGGATGATGGCGATGCTGAATCACTTTTGCCCCGCAACGCGCTATAGCACCGATGACCTGCTTCCGGATCCGGGGGCGGAGTCTGACGGGAAGAGCGGGCCGGAACGCTGCATGCAGATCGATAGCGAAGAAGCCTGGGCGGCCGTCCAGCGGCGGGATCGCCACTATGACGGCCGGTTTGTGACCGGGGTGCTGAGCACCGGCATCTATTGCCGGCCATCCTGCGCCGCGCGTCATCCCCGGCGGGACAATGTGCGCTTCTTCGCCGATGGCGCCAGCGCCGCGAAAGCCGGATTGCGCCCCTGCCGGCGCTGCCTGCCCGATGATGTCAGCCGGGACAGCGCCGCGGTTGAACAAGCGATCGCGGCCATCAAGCTGGCCGAAAGCAGCCCCTCGCTGGCGGATCTGGCCGATCTGACCGGTTATTCCCCCGGCCATTTTCAGCGGTTGTTTACTCGCGCCACCGGCCTTTCGCCTGCCGCCTATGCCCGCGCCCTGCGTGAAGAACGGGCGCGTGATGCACTAAGCGACGAAGGCAATGTCACGGCGGCGATCTATGACGCCGGGTTTTCCGGCCCGTCGCGCTTTTACCAATCGATGGAAGGAAAACTGGGCATGGCACCATCGGCATGGGTCCGCGGGGGTGAAGGCGTGGCGATCGACTGGGCGGTGGTGGAAACCACGCTCGGCCCCATGCTGGTCGCGGCGACGGCCAAGGGCGTGTGTCGGCTGTCCTTCAACGAAGGGGTGGAAGCGCTGCAACAACGGTTCCCCCAGGCGGAACTGCGCCAGGGGAGCGCGCAATTCGCAAAATTGCTGCAGCAGGTGGTCGACGCGGTGGAGCAACCCGGACAGGCGCAGCATATTCCGCTGGATGTGCAAGGCACCGCGTTCCAGCAGAAAGTGTGGCAGGAACTGCGCCGCATTCCGGCGGGCGAAACCCGATCCTATGCCGAAATCGCCGCCGCCGTCGGCAGCCCGAAAGCGGTACGCGCCGCCGGCAGCGCCAATGGCGCAAACAATGTCGCGGTGCTGATCCCGTGCCACCGTGTGGTGCGCAGCGACGGCTCTCTGGGTGGCTATGCCTATGGGCTGGAAATCAAGCGCGCGCTGCTCGACAAGGAACGCGATGACCGATCCGACACTCCCCCCGCCGGCTGAACCCGCCACCGCAAACCGCCGACAGCCGGGCATCATCCGTCGGGTGGTCGATTTCCCGTTGGTGCTGATCGTGCTGGGGCTGGTCGCGATCATCCTTGCGGTCATGCTGGTGGGCATGATCGTCAATGGCCTGCTCGCCACCAGCCACCCGCTGGGCGTGCTGATCGCCAATTGCGCGGTCGCCGCGGCCATTCCCTTCGTCTGGCGTGATTTCAAACGCTGGGTCGAACGTGTGCCGCATCGCGATTTTTCCCGCAGCGGGGCCGCCATGGAACTCGGCGGCGGGCTGATGCTGGGGGCGGGTCTGTTTGCTCTCGCCGCCGGACTGGTGATCCTGGTCGGCGACTATCAGATCAGCGGCATCCGTGCCCCGGCCGATACCCAATGGGCGGAACTGCTGGGCATGGCGATCATGTCGGGCGTGCTGGAAGAAACGCTGTTTCGGGCGCTGATCTTCCATCAGCTGGAACGGCTGGCGGGCAGCTGGTTTGCTTTGGCGGTAACCTCTTTGTTGTTCGGCCTGGCGCATCTGACCAATGACGGCGCCACGCTGTCGGCGGCGGCCGCGCTGGTGGTTGAGGCGGGGGTCTTGCTGGGGGCGGCCTATATGCTGACCGGGCGGCTATGGCTGGCCATCGGCATCCATACCGCGTGGAATTTCACGCAAGGCTGGGTTTTCAGCATTCCGGTATCGGGCGGCGAACCGCCGATCGGCCTGTTCATCAGCCGCAGCACCGGGCCGGACTGGCTGAGCGGTGGCGCCTTCGGGCTGGAGGCATCGCTGGTGGCGCTGGGCGTTTCGACCGTTGCGGGCCTAACCCTGCTGCGACTGGCGGTGCGGCGCGGGCGGATCGTGCCCTTCGGCTGGTTGCCCGGTTCTGCTCAGACGAAGCTGTAGGGATCGATATCCACGCTGACCCGCACGCCTTGCGGGAAATTCAGCGCACCCAGCCAGTCGCGGATTACCTGCTGCACCTCGGCGCTGCGGCGCGCATTCATCAGCAGGCGATAGCGATAACGACCACGCAGCAGCGACAGCGGCGCGGGTGCCGGGCCCAGGATCGCCACATCGGGCAGGCTGGGGCGCGTCGCACCTATCCGATTGGCCGCCTCGCGCGCTTCGTTTTCATCCTCGCTCGAAATGATGATCGCGGCCCAGCGGCCGAAGGGCGGAGCCCCGGCATGGCGCCGCGCCTCGGTCTCTGCGCTGTAGAAGGCGTCACGATCCCCGGCGGCAAGCGCGGCGATCACCGGCGCATCGGGGTGGCGCGTCTGGATCAGCACCTCGCCCGGCTTGGCCCCGCGACCGGCCCGGCCGGCCACCTGCGCCACCTGCTGATAGGTGCGCTCCGCCGCGCGCAGATCGCCGCCTTCCAGGCTGAGATCGGCATCGACCACCCCCACCAGCGTCAGTTCGGGGAAGTGAAATCCCTTGGTCACCAGCTGGGTGCCGACGATCACATCGATCTCGCCCGCTTCGGCCTGGGCAACGAATTCGGCGGCCTTTTCCGGCGTGTTGAGCGTGTCCGATGTCGCCACCACCACTCGCGCATCGGGCAGGATTTCGGCCACTTCGTCGGCGATCCGCTCCACCCCGGGGCCGCAGGCGACCATGCAGTCGCCTTCGCCGCAATCGGGGCAGGCCGGCGGCGGCTTGGTCTCATGGCCGCAATGATGACAGGCCAGCCGCTGCGACAATCGGTGTTCGACCAGCCAGGCGCTGCAATTGGGGCATTTGAAGCGATAGCCGCAATGGCGGCACAGCGTCAGCGGCGCATAGCCCCGGCGGTTGAGGAACAGCAGCGATTGTTCGCCCCGCTCCATCCGCGCGAACAGCGCCTTTACCAGCGTCGGCGCCAGCCAGCGGCCGCGTTCAGGCTTTTCCTCGGTCAGATTGACGGTGGCGATCGATGGCAGCGTGGCCCCGCCATATCTGCCCGGCAGCACCAGCCGGGTGTAGATCCCGCTTTCGGCCATCTGCAGGCTTTCCAGTGCCGGGGTGGCGCTGGCCAGGACCACGACGATCTTTTCGAACCGCGCGCGCATCACCGCCACATCGCGCGCGTTGTAACGCACGCCATCATCCTGTTTGAAGCTGATCTCATGCGCTTCATCGACGACGATCAGCCCCAGCCGCGCATAGGGCAGGAACAGCGCCGATCGCGCGCCCACCACCACCTGCGCGTCCCCGGCGGCGATCGCGCGCCAGGCACGGCGGCGCTCGGTCGATTTCTGCGCGCTGTGCCACACGATCGGCGCCACGCCGAACCGCTCCTCGAACCGGCGTAGAAACGCCTCGGTCAGGGCGATTTCGGGCAGCAGCACCAGCACCTGCCGCCCATGATCGAGCGCATGGGCAACGGCTTCGAAATAGGTCTCGGTCTTGCCCGATCCGGTTACCCCATCCAGCAGGAAGGGGGCAAAGCGATCCTCTTCCATCGCTGCGATGAAGCGGTCGGCTACACCCTGCTGATCGGCCGAGAGATCGGGCGGGGCGAAGCTGGCGCTGGCGCGGGGGTAGGGGCGATCGCAATCGACCTGCACCGGTTCCAGCACCCCCTGTTGCAGCAGCCCCCGCAGCACGGCCTCGCTGACATCGGCCATTCCGGCCAGTTCGCGCATGGTCGCCTGTTCGCCCTCCAGCGCAGCAATCGCCTGTTCGCGGCGCGGGGTCATGCGTTCGGGCATGCCGCCGGACAGCCGATATTCAGTAACGGTGGAGGGGCCCTTCAACGCGCCGCCGCTCGACAGCACCATGCGCGCCACCGCCGCCATCGGGGCGCAATAATACTCCGCCGTCCATTCGATCAGCCGCCGCAACTGGGGCCGCAGCGGCGGCACCGGCAGCACGCCCAGCAGCGGGCGCAGCTTGGCATCGGGAACCGATTGCGCGGGCAGGCGATCCTCTTCCCAGACGATGCCGACAATCTGCCGGGGCCCCAGCGGTGCGACGACCACGCTGCCGGGCTCCACTGTCATGCCATCCGGCACGCGATAATCGAGCGGACCGAGCGCGGCGTTGAATATGATAAGTCGGACGCGGTTCATGGATGGGCCCTATATGGGCAATGGGCAATCGCCGGGGCAAGGACCACGCGCGCGATTGCAGAGGAAAGGATTTGCCGATGACTGCCAACAGCCTGCTTCTCAACGATGTAGCCGCCGAACCGGCCGTGCACCGCCGTGACTTTCTGGTCGGTGCGCTGGCCGCCGGTGGCGCGCTGGCGCTGCCCGGCTGTACCAGCATGGGCGGCTTCAGCCTGACCGAGGCGATCCGGCGCATGCTGGTGCTCTCGAGCGAGCGGGCCTTTGTGCGGCTGACGGCCGATGGCGGGTTCTGGGACGAATCGGTGCGGCAACTGGGCCTGTCATCCTATCTGGGCGCGCGCGGCGATGTGCTGGGCAGCATCCTGACCTCCGCGCTGTTCAAATCGCGCATGGAAGGCGTGGTGGCCGATATCGCGGTCGATGCTTCCTATCGCGCGGCCCCGATCGTGACGGAGGCGGTTCGTTCTATCGGGGTCAGCAATGCCCTGGCGCTGGTGCGCGGCGGGCCGACGGCGGCCACCAGCTTCTTGCGGCAGGAAATGGGCATGGCGCTGGTCAATGCCATGGTACCGGGCATGGGTGACGCGCTGCGGCTGGCGCAGGATCCGCTGATGGCGCAATTGCTGGCCGGGCTGACCGGGGTGGATACCGCCGGGCTGGTCAACAATTTCGCCGGCCGGGTGAATGATGCGATCTGGCAGGAAATCGGGCGGGAGGAATCGGCCATTCGCGCCAATCCCGCCGCTACGCGCGATCCCGTGCTGATCAGCGTGTTCGGGGCGTCCGGCGCGCTGTAGGAAAGGCGCCGCCTGACCGCGCATGCTTGGCTCTGGCGGGGTTCGGTGCATATAGGGGGCAATTGCAAACACATTGCACCGGAGCATTCGGTAGTACCTTGGCAAGTGAGACCCCCCTTGATCGTTTCCGGCTGGCGCTTACCGGCGCCGCACGGGCCATTGCGCGTGAACCGGAACTGGAACTGCACTGGACGGCCGATGCCCCGGCCCTGCAGGGCAATGCGCTGCGCGTGCCGATGCCGGGGCGTTCGCTGCCGGCCGAACAGGCGGGCGAGGCACGGGGATTTGCTGACAGCTTTGCCCTCCGCCTGCGGCACCATAACGAGGGGCTGCACCGGCGCGGTGCCCCCACGGAACCTTCGGCACGCGCCTGTTATGATGCGATCGAACAGGTCCGTTACGAGGCGATCGGCGAAAATGATTACGCCGGGATGCGCGCCAATCTGAAGACGGCAACCGAACTGCGCATGCGGGCGGACCCGATCACCCGCGCCACGCGCTCGGAAGAGGTGCCGATGCCCTCCGCCCTGGCGCTGATGCTGCGCGAACAGCTGACCGGCCAGCCGATCCCGCTGGCGGCGCAGGCTGGCGTCGAAATGGTCCGCGAATTCATCGAAAGCCGCAGTGGAGATGATTTCGAACAGCTGGCGGCTTCGCTGCATGATCAGCGCGCTTTTCAGGCGCTCTCGCTCGATCTGTTGCGCCATCTGGAACTGGTCCAGAGCGAAGAAATCGACAAGCCAGGTGAAGATGAACCGGGTGAAGACCACCCCGGCGGTGACGAGGAAGAGGGCACCGACGAAGAGCAGAACAGCGGGGAGGAAACCCGCCAGGAACCTGTCGCGGGCGAACAGGGAGAAGGCGAAAGCGACGAAGACCAGTCGCAGGAAACCGAATCCGAAACAGAAATGACCGAAGGCGATCCGGGGGACGAGGGGGAAGAGGGCATGATGCCCGTGCGCCCCAACCGGCCCTGGACAGATCTGCCCGAAAGCTTTGCCTACAACAGCTTCACGGAGGAATTCGACGAGGTCGTCGAGGCGCAGGAACTGTGCGATTACGAGGAACTCGATCGCCTGCGCGCCTATCTCGACAGCCAGCTGACCGGGCTGCAGGGCGTCGTCACCCGTCTGGCCAATCGCTTGCAGCGCCGCCTGATGGCACAGCAGAACCGCAGCTGGGATTTCGACCAGGAAGAAGGGCTGCTGGATGCCGCGCGGCTGGCGCGCGTGGTGATCAGCCCCGGCCATTCGCTCAGCTACAAGCGCGAACAGGAACAGGAATTCAAGGATACCGTCGTCACCCTGCTGATCGACAATTCCGGTTCCATGCGCGGCCGGCCGATCTCGATCGCCGCGATCAGCGCCGACATCATGGCCCGCACGCTGGAACGCTGCGGAGTGAAGGTCGAAATCCTGGGCTTCACCACCCGTGCCTGGAAGGGCGGGCAGAGCCGGGAAAAATGGCTCGGCACGGGCAAGCCGGCCCAGCCGGGGCGGCTCAACGATCTGCGTCACATCATCTACAAGAAAGCCGACGAACCCATGCGCCGGGCGCGCAAGAACCTCGGCCTGATGATGCGCGAAGGACTGCTGAAGGAAAACATCGACGGCGAAGCCCTGCTGTGGGCCCATTCCCGTCTGCTCGCCCGGCCGGAAGACCGGCGGATCCTGATGGTGATTTCCGACGGCGCACCGGTCGATGATTCCACCCTGAGCGTCAACAGCGCCGGCTATCTCGAACAGCATCTGCGCAAGGTGATCGACTGGATCGAGAAGCAGTCACCGGTGCAACTGGTGGCGATCGGGATCGGCCATGACGTGACCCGCTATTACAAGCGGGCAGTGACGATCATGGATGTCGAGCAGCTGGGCGGGACGATCATCGAACAGCTGGCAGGATTGTTCGAGGTGGATTGATTGTGCCTGGAGCGCCACAGCGCGACGCTCCAGGAAATTGGTCATGCTCATTGCGTCCGCAAATCAGTCGGCCTTGGCTTCCGCGACCGATTCATTGTGCGCGCTGGCTTCCACTTCGGCTGTCTTCTGTTCGACCTTGTCGCCCAGTTCATCCGTCGCTGCCAACGCGTCGTCGGCCACTTCGCCGGCCTTGGCAGCGGCTGTGTCGGCTGCGCTGCCGATGGCGTTGGCGGCTTCGGCGGCATTGGCTTCGATATCCTGTCCGGCAGATTCTGCGGCGGCAGAGGCCTGCTGTTCGGTTTGTTCGGAACAGGCGCCCAGCGCCAGGGCGATCGGGGCCATCAGCACCATGCTCAGCTGTTTACGCATCGTCTTCCCTTTCGGACATTGTGGATCACCTGCCCCGAACGCAAGCCGAGGCGTTTGGTTTCCTGCCCTCCGACAGCGGTCATCGGTCAGAAGCGGTGGGTCACGCCAACCAGACCCATCGGACGCCAGCGATGCTTCACCATCGGGCTGTCGGCCGCCTTGTCGAACAATTGCGTCATCCCGGCCATCCCGACCAGGCTGAGCCGGCCGGACAGGCGATAATTGGCGGTCATGCTGGCGGTCATGTCCCGGAAACCGGCGGAGGTGTGGAATTCATCCAGACCAGATGCCTGCGCCTCCGCGGCGGTGATCCCGAAGTAACGGTCCATCGCCTTGTCGCTGGCCCAGCTGGTCGAAACCGAGGGGATCAGCATCAGCCGCTCGCCCGACCGGATCGGATAGGACAGCGACAGATCGGCCACCGTGCCGGCGGTGCCGCCCAGGCTGCGCGTGGCGCTTATGCCGGCCGATATGCCGGCCAGCCGGGCAGAAGCAAACAGACGCGCCCCGGCTGCGTCGGCCAGCGTATCCAGCCCATCGGGCAAATCACCCCGGCGATAGCCGCGCACGAAGGTGACGCTGGCGCCCGTCTTCAGATCGGGCGTGTCGATCACATGCACGCCCACGCCATTGTTCATTCCCGCAAAGAAGCGGCCGATCTGCACATCGATGATCGGCGCGGGCAGCACGCGGTAATCATCAGATCCCTGATAGCCGGGGGCGGCAATTACCCCGACCCCCAGGGTAACCCGATCGCTGTCCTGCGCCTGGGCACTGGTGGCACCGCAGGCCAGCAGAGCAGCGCCGGCAAGGGTGGCTTGGCGCAAGATTGCAGCGGGTCCGGGCATGGGGCATCCTGTCTGAGGTGATAAACGACACTAATGAGTTTCCTTATTCGCCGCGCTTGAAAAGGCAACTCGCAAGTTTACTTGTGGCCGATCCATGACCTGCACCGGGAAGGAGGGAAGCATGACCGAGCAGCGCCGCACTGGCCGCCCGACCCTGGCCGAGGCAGAGGCGATCCGGGATCGCGTGTTGGATGGCGCGTTGCAGCAGTTCAGCGAGAAGGGCTCTGCCGCCTCGATGGACGACATTGCCGCCGCCTGCGGGGTGAGCAAGCTGACGATCTATCGCCGCTTCGCCAGCAAGGAAGCGCTGTTGATCGCCGTGATCGATCGCAGCCTGGAACAGAATGCCGCGCGGTTTACCGCCTCGGCAGAAGATGGCCGGGCGCCGATGGACTGGCTCAAAGCCATGGCTCGGGCGAAATTCGATGAGGCCAACACAATGCGCGGCGCGCGCATGTTTCGGCTGGTGATGGAGGAGATCGTCAGCAACCCGGCCTTGGGCGATCGGGTGGAGGATTGGGACAGGGCGATCAATCAGCCGATGGCCGCCGCCATCCGCGCGGCGCAGGCCAGCGGAGAGATCATCGATGGGGACGCAGACGCGCTGGCGAACATGCTGCGCGATCTGCTGGATGGGCTGGCCAAGCGGATCCGTTTCCTGGACGTGCCCCCGCCGGATCAGGCGGAGGCGGACGCCTTCTTCGACCAGCGCTGGGCCTTTTTCGAACGGGCGGTGCAGCCGCGCTGATTACAGCCGGTCGAATTCCGCCTGAATCTGCGCCCGATCGGTCACGCCATTGCCGATCAGCAATTGCAGCAGGATCCGGCTCTTGGCCGGGTTCAGCCCGCGCGCAGCAATGAAGCCGGCGGCATCGTCATCCACCTCCACATTGCGATCGACCAACCCGTCCCATACGCGGGTGGAACGGACCACGGGCAGGCCGGCCGCCGCCGCCTGCGCCAGCGCCTCCAGCATGGCGGCGGGCGCATTGCCCTGGCCCATGCCGGCCAGCACGATCCCCTGCGCCCCGCGGGTGGTCATGCCCGCCACATCGGCCCCATCCATGCCCGCGCCGGCCAGCAGCAGCGCCACGCGCGGCAGTTCGGCGGGCAGGGCATAGGCCGCACCATCGCCCGTCCGATCGGGCAGGCCGAACCAGTCGACCGCCACCGGGCTGACCGCGCCCAGCGCGCCATGCGGGAAGCCGTCAAACGCCTCCGCGCCCTGGGTGGCCCGCTTGCGCGCATCGCGGGCGGCGAAGATCTTGTCCCCCATCACCAGCAGCACGCCACGCCCCACCGCGCCCGGATCGCGCGCGAGTTGCAGCGCATTGGCCAGATTGCGCATGCCATCGGCGCCCAGCGCATCAGCCGGGCGCATCGCGCCGACCAGCACCACCGGCTTGCCGGCGGGCAGCGTCAGATCGAGCAGCAGCGCCGTCTCTTCCGCCGTGTCGGTGCCATGGGTGATCACCACCCCGGCCACCTGCGGATCAGCCAGCGCGGCCAGGCATTCATCATGCAGTGTGCGCCATTGCGGCAGGCCGATATCCTGCGATCCGATGCTGGCGACATCGCGCCCCTCCACATCGTCGCCCAGGCCCAGGCTCCGCGCCTCCGCCAGCAAATCCGCCACGCCGATCTGCCCGGCGCGGTAGCCGGCGGCAGAGGTTGCCCGCCCGGCAATGGTGCCGCCTGTGGCGAGGATGCGGATACGACCGGAGGTGGGGTTCTGGGGGGAGGGTGCATTCATGTCCCCGCGCATACACCGCCATGGCCACCCACGCCATGTCCCCTGCTTGACTCCGTTTGCTCGGCTGCATATCTGACCGACAGAGGCCACGTCCTCACCCGCTTGCCCACCCATGGGTCTGTCGGAGATCATGTCCGGGACGGCCCGGCAAACCGCTCAAGAGGTTTGTCATGCCCTGGATCTATCTCGTCATCGCCGGCGTTCTCGAAGTCGTGTGGGCTTACACGATGAAGCAATCGCAAGGCTTCACGCGGGTCATCCCCAGCGTCATCACCATCATCACAATGGTGGCCAGTTTTGCCCTGCTGTCTCTGTCGATGAAGTCGCTGCCGCTCGGCACCGCCTATACCATCTGGACGGGTATCGGCGCCGTGGGTGCCTTTACCGTGGGGATTGTGTTACTGGGTGAAACCGTCAGCATCATGCGCATCGGCGCGGCGGTGCTGATCGTCAGTGGCCTGCTGCTGATGAAGCTGTCTTCGCCGGGCTGATCCAGCCCTTCACGGCGCGCCGTTTTCCGGGCTCCTCAGCGGGACCCCTGTGCGTGCCTTCCTTCGCTGCCCTGCGCATGGCGCGCCCTATCTGCAGCGACAATCCCCGTGGAGCTTCGTCTCCGCCCACTGAATGGCACCGCCACAGGCGGGCCTGTGTCCGGGGAAACCCGGCAAGACCAGGGAGTATGATCATGTCGCCCACCATCCCCGCAATCACCCCCGTTGCACTATTGGGGGCCGCGGCCCCGTTCGCGCAGTCCGGCCTCGACCTGGCCCAGACCGATCTGGCCCAATGGCTGCCGATCCTGATCTTCCTCGGCATTGCCGTGCTGCTGTCCGCCGGCTTCGTGTTCGCCCCCATCGTCGCCTCGCGCTTCACTGGCGCGCACCGCCCGGGTGACGAAAAGCTGAGCGAATATGAATGCGGCTTCCCTGCGTTCGAGGCACCGCGCCGCGCCTTCGACGTGCGGTTCTATCTGGTCGCAATCCTGTTCATCATCTTCGATCTGGAGGTGGCGTTCCTCTTCCCATGGGCGGTGACGGTGTTCGATCTGGGCTGGCAGGCCTGGGGCGGAATGATCGTGTTCCTCACCGTCCTGACCGTGGGTTTCCTCTACGAATGGAAAAAGGGCGCGCTGGAATGGGAATAGGCCGCCCGTCCCGCCGCCGGAACCAGCCGTGCGTCGATCCATTTGTTGGGTGAAGCGCCCGCCCGGCGCCCCGCATGCAGCGGTGGAGCCGGCGGCGGGCGCCATGAGGCAAGGATCGGATATCATGGGTAAAGCCGCCACGATCGAGAAAATTCCTGCAGACCGCGAACGCGCTGCCAAGGAAAGGGGCATCGCCGCCGCCCGCGCGATCGCGCCCGATCTGCCGGTCCGCATCGGCAGCACGCCAAAGACCAAATTTCGCGGCGATCCGGACATTTTCGGGCGGCTGGTCGAAGATCACGATCGCCACCGGGCCCTGCTGTCCATGATCGAACAGACCCACGGCAAATCGCCGGAGCGGGAGGCGCTGTTCACCGAACTGGTGCATGAACTCAAGGCGCATGCCGCGGCGGAGGAACAGGCACTGTGGTCCAGCGTGCTGCGCAATCCCGATACCACCGATTTTGCCCGCCATGCCGTGGCAGAACACAAGGAACTGGATGATCTGATGGCCGATCTGGCCGCGCGCGACATGGCGTCGCCCGGCTGGCTGCGCCGTTTCGCGGCGCTGAAAGACGATTATCTCCACCATATCGGGGAGGAGGAACAGGAACAGTTCGTCGCGGCGGAAGCGGCGCTGAGCGAAGCCGATGCCCGTTACATGATGGACGTGTTCGAACGCCGCAAGAAGGCGGAAAAGGCAGAGGCAACAATCGAAAAGAAAATCAGTCACAAGCACTGATGGCCCAGGGTGCGGCCGGGCACCCAGCATCTGGCGGAAGACCCCGGCGAATCAGTGCCTTCCGCCACGATGCGGCCAGCCAATCGAGTATTTGTGTATCGATTGTGTATCGGTGGGCCGTGCATCACCTGCGACGTGCCGAGTAAATCCATGAAGTTGCACGGCTTTGTGTAACTGCAAATTTACAAGTTGCATTTGCGCATTGGACGCGCATTTTCCCGCCCGGATGATCCGGCGTGACAGGCCGTTCTCCTTATCTTGCAATGGACGGAATTGGTGCCTGGGCGTGGGAACCCGGGCGTGATCGCAGGGGTTGCGCGCAATGTTCATGTTGACGATTTGTGAGTTCTTCGGCCACCGGGTGAACCGCCGCCGGGTCTGGCACGATGGCCTGAACTACCGATCCCGCTGCAAGCGCTGCCGCCATGATTTGCTGAGGCAACAATCTGGCTGGGCGCTGTACGATCCGGCCGCCCATGCGGATGAGCGGCGAGGGGCGGAGGCCTAGATTCGGCCTAATTTCTTTGCTGGCTGGACGGCTTGCAGTTTCGATCCGGTAAATGTGGCTTGCTCAATCGCAAAGCGCTAGCCTAACGCGCTGCCTGGCACATTAAGCGGGGCAAATCAGACGATGCGTTTTCATTCGCTAGAGGGTTTGCGCGCTTGGATGGCATGGTGGGTCGTTCTCGGCCATGCCGTATTTTTGGTTGGGCTGGACAAGATTTCAAGCAAACCGCTCAGCATCGCCTCCAACCTGATTCAGCAGACCGGAGTGGCTGTGGGGGTGTTCATAATCCTGAGTGGCTTTGTCATTGCCCACCTCTTGGAAACTAAGCGGGAGGCTTATCCGGCCTACATTGTTCGGCGCTTTTTCCGGATCTATCCGATCTTCCTGTTCTGCCTGATGATCGCAATCGCGATTTCTCCGCTGTATCTGGACGCGTATACTGCCCACGAATGGGTAAGCGGTCGGCCGGAGCGGATTGCGCGAATTGCCGATGAGAACGAGCATTTCGGAACACATCTCGTTCTACATTTATCGATGCTCCACGGTATCCCGCCTGAAGAATGGCTTCAATTTGCATCAAGCAGCTTTCTGTCGCCAGCATGGAGCCTGTCGCTCGAATGGCAATTCTATCTGCTGGCGCCGGCGATCCTGATGATGTTCCGCCGCGCCACCCCGCCAATGGTGCTGATAATGGCCGCAGTCTTCGCAGCGATGTCCATCGGTCTGAGGGCGTCAGACCTCAACTGGCACTATGATTCCTTCATCCTGCTTGCGATGCCGCTGTTTGTGATCGGTATTGCGTCTCGCATGTCGCTCAATGAAGGTTTAACGCGTGCGCAAGGAATGATGCTGATTGCAGCTTGCGCACTGTCAGCCATGGCATATGCTCGAGCGGTCCCCGGTTTGTGGCTGATCTTTCCGATCTGGGGTTTCTTCTATTATCTCGTTCGGATCGAACAGGGCCTGAGCGCGGCTCCGTCAAATAAGGCTTTTGGAATACTGCGGTGGATGGGCACCAATAAGGTCGTTTCGTGGATGGGGGCGCAATCCTATTCGACCTACCTGATCCACATCCCGTTGTTTTCAATTTTCGTCGGCGGGGCGGGCCTGATGCTCGGGGAGGCGTTCACTCAGGCTCAGGCTATCATTGCTGTTCTATTGGCGATCGTCGCGACAATCCCGGTTTCGGCAGCGCTCTACAATTGGGTGGAGTTGCCTTTCAATAAACGAGGAAGCGCTTTTGCGCGCAGATTGTCGGGTCAGGCACCTGTGGACGCATAATTACCTAGAACGCATAATAGCATCATGCGCTCTGATGGCATCGATTTTGGCAGCGCATTCCTCAAACCCAGCTTTCCATCGCCCTCGGCTGATCACCATGTCGGCTGTGGTGGCAAGCGGTACATCCTGCACCACGCAAGGCGCCATCAAGCCGGCCGGAATGCCGCGATAGGCGGATGGCGGGGCAGATGTGATCTCATTGCCGTCCGAGCAGCCGGCGCAGATCAGCAGGAATAGGGCGGGCGAGATAGTCCTTAACCTCGGCATTGGTAGCCTCCAATTGTTCCAGTTGCAGCGCGGCGGCCGCATTCTGGCGCTGGATCAGGGCCAGCTTGTCCTGCAGCAGCAGCACATTGTCCTGTTCCAGCGCCCGCAACCGCTCTACGTCACGGGCATGGGCTGCCCATTGGCCATTGGCTTTCAGCAGGCCATCGATGCGCGATGCCTGCGCCGTGATCCGTTCCCCCTGCAGCCGGATATAGAGCCAGGCCACCGAGGTGGCGCCCACGCCGCAGACGGCGAGCACCCCCACCAGCGCGAACAGCTGTGATCGATAGGGGGTCAGGGCGTTGATCAGCCAGTTCATGGCACCTCTCCCTGTTCGCTGGTGCGCGTGGTTTCCATGTGTCGATCGGGGACCGCCTTCAGCTTGATCCCCAGCTTCTGATAAACCAGTCGTTCCAACAGCCGGATGGAGACAGATGCCCCCAGCCAACCAAAGATCCCGACCACAAATCCGGACCACAGCGGATCGAACCCCATAGCCCGGCACAGCAGCATCACCAGGAAGCCGACAAAGCCGGATGACAGAGCCTCCGTCACGGCGCGCCAGCCGGACAGTGGATTGCCCTTGTCATGCTCCCGCATGACATAGCCGAGCAGGCCGCCAACGGCGGCGAGCAATGTATAGCCGGCGGACGTAAGCCATTCCGACAGAGAGAAATGTTCCATCACGCCCTCGTGCAGCCCCAGCCGCCGGCACGGACGGCAGATTGAAATTTCATCGCGTGGTCAGCGATCAGATCGGCACGATCGGTGCCATTGATGATCCTCCGCGCGTTCACGAACTGCCGATGCATCCCTTCGGGGCCGGGCAGATAGCTGGCCAGTTTCCTGCCTGTGAAGGCGCCGGTTTCCATCCCCTTGACCAATATGGCGGTGGCGAGAGCAGGATCGAGCGCCAGATCGAAATCGCGCAGCAGGGCCCCGTTCAGGCCAAGCGCCCTGTCTGCCCATTCGTAATTGGCATCCCAGGTCAATTGCACCAGCCCCCGGCCATATTGGGCATCGGCATATTTGCCAGGCCTGCCATAGGGCTTGCCTGCGCCTTTGCCCCATTCGGCGATCGGCTTCAGCCGCGCCTCATGCCAGGCGGTTGCAAATCCATAGGCCAACCACCCGACCGGCCAGTGTGACGCGGCGAAAAGCAGTCGGTTGATGGTATCCACCTGCACCTGGTCGAGCGATCCGGTGATTTTACGGATGTCGGCGAAGAACGCATCGGGAAAAATCATGGCGCGTTTCCCTGCCTTTTTGTCTGTGAAGAATTGAGCGAGCGCTGCTCTGATGCTCGCTCATGCGCTCCTTCGATTGGTACTTCGTCAGGCATAAATGCCGTCGGTCATCATTTTTAATCGCCAAGCCCAGTCGCTGGTGAGCACGTCCGAAAAGTTTCGGCCACTTACGCGAAGATTCTCAACTCCTCCCGCGTAAAGCTTCCAGCGGGACGCGGCTCCTGAAGTCGCAAAGGTAGTGTAATTTGTGCGGAAGCCGATCACGCCTTCGCGCGTGCTGAAGTTGTTAGTTGCATTGCCCGAACCAGTTATGGCGTGTGATGCAACAGCGCCTGTATCGCCGTTATCGTAGCGCAATTGCAAGTGGACACCGGCAGCATCACGCCATCCTGCTAACTGGCAGAATTTTCCGAATGCTGCAGAAGGAACCGTAATATCCAAAGTATCGCGCGCACTTGTGGAAACCGGTCGGTGCATTCGGATCAGCTTGCTTGTGGTTCCTGTCATTGCGCTAATCGAGGCCATGGAGGGGTCGGCATACATACCGTTGGGGCTATCGAAATGGAAAAATGGGAGGATATTCCCGGACGGGTTCCAGTTTTCCTCAGTTGGAAGCCTGAGATAAAGTACGATCCCGAAATGTTGATTTTCGGTGCCGCTGCCCCAAATACTGGTGGTAACGTCAGTGGGGATGTTCAGGGAATTATTAGCACCAGTGATCGTGCCAAAATCCCACCCGTTTTCTTCGTATTTTATAGTTCCTGTCGACAACTGCCAAATAGCAGTCCGCCCTTGCGCAAGGTCGTTAACTTGGGTTCCAGTGACTGGATCAACCTGATTCGGCTGTGAATTGATGTGGGCTCCGTCGAACCAAAATTCGACCCCTCCGTTGTGCCAGATCGGCTCGTTTGCGAAGCGGGTTCGGCTGCGGTCAATCGTCACGGTTCCAGTGGTCGCGACGTTCTCAACTATGGTGCGAAGTGCGCTGGGCATTGTTTCAGCTCCTGTGAGTTAGGGCGTTACGAATGGCTTGGCGATAGACAGCACCGCCTGCATCATTCGGGTGAAGCAGATCGGCTGTAATCAGTTCGCGATCGGTCCCGCCGAAGCCGTAATCGGCATAAGCGGTGCCGAAGAGAGGCTGCATGTCGAGCAAGGCAATGTTTTTCGCCAGAGCGACCGCTTTTGCTCGCTTTGTGAATTCGGCCATCCGAAGAGGAAATGTTGCAGGGTCTCGGCCATTTTCCGGAGCGCACACCCACAAAATATCTGCTCCGCGAGAAGCTACTCGACCTACCTCGTCAATCCACGCCAACATTGACTTTTCGTATGAAGCATAAGCCAAGTTGTAAGTTTGGTCATTGGTGCCAATTGGCACAATAAAGGTTCGGATGTTTCCCAACCTTGCCATGGCTGCAGCTTAATTTGCCCTCCAAGTTGCAGGAGAAGCTCGGACGGTCGCTGCCCAGTGATTGGTTAGAGATGAACCCGAAACAGCAAGGTCATGGATCACGATGCCTTTCAGGCCTGTGAGGAAATTGACCCCGTGAAATGTACAGTTGCCGGAAACCACCTCCCAATCGAGCGTCCATGCGCCAGTCGGTATGCCGGTTAGCGCGCCCTTTTGTCCTCCCAATCCGGACAAGTTGAGTGTTGTCCAAGCACCGCCATTCCAGCGATACCGGCTTACGCCAAGGCCACCTAGCCAGAATGCTTCAGCACTCTTGATGGTGTTATGACCGCTATAACTGAAAGAAAATCCGCTGCCTGCGGTCGAACTGGTTGCAGAGCAGCAATCTGGGCTATGTTCCGCTCCCATCCATGTTCCGACGATGTTGGCGGCGCCGTAGGCGGCTACATTGAGTAGCGTCTCATCGACGTTGCCGTTGATGTTAGCTGGCGAGCCAGCGGGGTCGCCAACTCCACACCAGCCTGGCCCGCCGTCGCCTAACTCGGTTTTCCACGCTTGCGCTTGGTTGCGTAGCCACGACCGCATTTCCGTGTAGCTGTCACCGACAAATGCGATGTGCAGGGTGAAGTTGGCAGCATCGAGCATCAACTGATCGCGAATACGCGGAAACTCGCGAATGAATTGTCCACCAATCAAGTGAGATTTCGGATAACCATCTCGGTCGATCAGGCTTGAATTGTGATCTGAGCATGAAGGGGAGGGGTTGTCGAAAGAAAGCACTGCGCCAGTGGCGTCGATCGAAATAATGCGTGTGTCTTCCCAGTATTCATCATTGTAAGATCGAGAAACAAGGCCGCTGCTTGACGAAATATCTACGATTGTCTTTGCAGATGATGGGTCAAAAACGACTGCGATTGAGCCGGATCCGGTAACTGGAGAATTTCCGAATTGCTCTCCATCAGAAAATCGCTGAAAGCTTGCGATATTGCCGTTAATATCTAGACAAATATGTGCAGTATCCTCATAATACCCGCTCAAATCAAACAATGTGTTGAATGCCGACTCTGCCGCCTTCGCCCACTCCATCGCACTAAAAGTCCCCGGCCCACCGGGCTCCAGGCCTTCGCTGTCGGCCCAGTTCCGTGCCGTGGCGATGGAGGTAACAGCAGCATCCTCCACCGCCGCGATCTGTTCGGCGGTTTCCAGCCCGATCGCGGTCAGCGCGGTGTCCCGCGCGATGTCTACCTCGGCCGCCGTGCCCTCGGCCCGGTGGACCAGCGCGGCCATGCGCGCGGTGACGGCGGTTTCCAGCCATTGCGCGGTGTCCTGCCGGATGCGTTCTGCCACCAGCCGCTCCCCCGCAGTGGTGCGGTGCAGCCGGTCGACCATGTACCAGATATTGCCCTCTGGCGGCGGGGCCTGCGTCAGTTCGGGCAGGGCCGCCAGATTGACGATGAAGTCGAACTCCGCCGTTCCATTGGCCAGCGCCGCATCCAGCAGCATGTTCACCGCATGGCCCCGCGCGGGGGTGTAGCTGCCCGCGCCATGGGGCTGGGGCAAATTG
This sequence comes from Croceibacterium xixiisoli, assembly GCF_009827305.1. GTDB lineage: Bacteria > Pseudomonadota > Alphaproteobacteria > Sphingomonadales > Sphingomonadaceae > Croceibacterium_C > Croceibacterium_C xixiisoli. Next base: position 314,371 of record NZ_WTYJ01000002.1, read on the forward strand.
AGCACGCCGATCGCCAGCCCCTGGGCGGCGCTGGCGCCGGCCCCGGCAATCACGCCCTGGCGCAAAACGGCGCACAGCTGCTGCAGGGATGCCAAGGCGCCTTCCGCGCTCAGCCCGGCATTCTGGTCCAGCTGGTGATGGATTTCCTGGATATACAGTATCACCCGCTTGCCCGCTGTCAGCGCGGCAATCGCGGCGTCGATCGCGCGGCCGGCAAATTCGGCGCCTTCCAGTTCCGGGGTCTGGATGCCGTGCCGGCTGAAATTGGCCACGGGGATGCGCCAGAACTGTTCCAGCTGGCGCGGGCTCGCCTGGTTGCGCGCGGGGGCCGACTGGCCGCGAAATCCGCCATGGCCCAGGAAGATCGGCAGAAAACCATTGTGCCCGTCACGCAGAAACGCGGTCGCATCCGCCTCCCGCGCGGTCACGGCCTCGATCCCGTCGCCTTCATCCACCAGCAGGCGGATTTCCAGCCGGCTGTCATCATTGATGTAATGCTCCCGGCTCAGGCTGGTGGTGTCACCCGCCGCCTGCCAGCGGCCGCCATTGTCCGGCCCGCTGTCTTCCAGCGTGTTGCCGGTGCAGCGGATCGATCCGGCCTGGCAGGCGAAACCCAGATAGTCGCCCGCCGCATAGCGCAGCGGCGGCTGGCCGATTGCGGCGAACAGCACGGTTTCATGCGCACCCGCCAGCGCGGGGCAGGGCGCGGCGCGCCGCAGCTGGGTCAATTGCTGCCCATCGGCGGGGTTTTCGGTTGCGACCAGTGGCGCAATCGCGCCACCGCTGGTCCCGCCGCGATATTCCAGGCCGATGATCACGCCCGGGCGGGGGCGTGCTGCGGCATAGAGCGTGGTGATGGCCGGTACATCCGCATCGCCGGCAGCGGGCACATCCTGCCGCCCGATGAAGCGGCGGCTGGCAAAGCTGGCGATCTGCGCGCGCAGGCTTTCCACCCCCGGCGCCACATGGCCGCCGCGCACGGCAGTGCCGCCTTCATTGCGCCACAGCACATTGTCGCCATTGCCGTCCGGCACATAGAAGCTGGCGCCCACGCCCACGCTGGCAATGCCCTCGGCGAGGCTGGGGTAAATGCCCTGCGCCAGGCTGCCGGCCGCCGCGCCTTGCGCGATGGCGGCGGCATCCAGCGCCTCCGCCCGGGCGGTTTCGGCCCGCTGCCGCGCGGTGTCGGACAGGCCGGCAAAGCGGGTGGAACGGGCGGCGGCATTCTCCGCGCTGGCCGGATCATTGGCCACGCCCTGGATCAACCCATCCACCAGCGCCAGCGCCTGCCCATCGGCAATCGCGCCGATATCGGGCACTGTGGCACCCGGCTGCCCCTTGGGCGCACGGGCCAGATCGCGCGCCAGCGCCTGATCACGCAGCGCGCCCCGGTCATGCGCTTCGTTCACCGGTTCGGCCAGCCAGCCGGATCCGTTTTCGAAGGCGATATCCTGGGTAAAGGCCGGGGACAGCAGCACATAAAGCCGCAGGCCCGCAACCGGCGCGGTGGCGAACTGCACGCTGCCGCCGGTTGCAAAACCGGTGCCGCCGTTCAGCACAACCGTGTAATCGGCCGCAGCCACATCGGCCCGCTGGCCGGCCGCATCATAGGTGACCACCGCCACCTCCGCCGCGCCCGGCGCCGTGAAGCCGAAAGGAAACTGGGTGGTGGCCCCATTCGTCAGAAAGGGTCCGGAAAAGGCATTATCGGTGCTGACCGCCATGGCATCCCCGCTGGAAAACAGAATGGTTGTGTAAGTCGGCATAGAGAGGCGTTGAATCGCGGCGATGGAGATTGAAGCAGGCGTTGGTCGCAGCGGGGTGGGCAGGGCGCAAACCCCCGCGATCTTCCGCAAGACCGACGGCGAAGGCAGCATGGATACCGGATCAAGTCCGGTATGACGTCAGGGAGAGGCGGACAGTGCTCGCAGCTGAATTGCATGGCCAGTCGCATCGGCCACATCAGCCGAAAACCCCATCATCCACCCCCCACACACCGTCATGCCGGACTTGATCCGGCATCCATCCCTCGGCCTGAGCGGAGCATGAAACTGGGGCTCAGCGTTGCGCCTGAGTGGCCCATCACACCCCACCACCTCACCGCTTCGGCAGGCCTTTCTTCGCGGCGGACCCCTTGTTGATCGTGGCCCGCCCAGCCTGACCAGCACGCCCACCGAACTGCGCCGCATTCGTCAGCACGCTCGATCCCAGATCCAGCACGCCCTTGGCCAATGCGGCTCGCCCGGCGGATCGCTGGGCATTGGCCTCCGCCGCATAATTGGCCGCGCCGATGTCGCGCGTGCGCAGGCGTTCATGGCCCTGGCGATAGATCCGCCCGATATCCTCCCGCCCCAATGCTTCGGTCTCGGCCAGCAGATCGCCGCTGGTGCCCCAGTCCACGCCCACGCCATTGGCCGCTGCCCGTGCCCGCTGCGCGCCTTTCAGCGCGGCGAGCTGGCGATAATGCGCCTGCGCCTGTTCCTGCGAATTGCTGATGTCCTGCCGCGCGGCTTCACGTTCCATATCCGCATTGCGATCGGCAATCCGCGCGGCATAGCGGGCCTGGGCATTGGCCTGCAGCGCGCCCATGGCGGTGCTGACAGCGGTCATCACGGCGCTTACCGGTTCACACATTCTTGCGTCTCCTTCTCTCGGCCATCCCCGCCGTCCAGGTGGAAAGCGTGAAAATCCACCCCGCGCCGCGTCACGCGCGCGTCCTCCACTGCAACGCCCCAGCGGCGCAGCAGGCGGATCGCGCGGCTATTGTCCGCCGCGACCCAATTGCTCAGCCGCCAGCGGCCCTGCGCCCGCCCGCTCCGCCGCAGGCGCTCGATGATCGCCGGCCCCTGCTGCAACAGCGCGCGCGCCTGGCGGTGCAGCGCATCGGTGCCCAGCATCCACGGCACCGCCTCACCCGTCAGCGCGCACCGCACCACCAGCCCGAACATCGCCGCCGGTCGCCCGTCGATCATCACCGTGAAGGCCTGGTCGCTGGCCTGCAGACCCAGCCGCAGCGCCTGCTTCGGGCCGTGCCCCATCGCCGCACATTCGCGCCGGTCGCAGGCTCGCATTCCGCGCGCGATCGCGCCGATATGGCGCCATTCTGCCGGGATGATGGCGGGGTTCATCCCTGCACGATCACATCGCGCGCGACGCCGAGCAAAGTGAAGGGCAGGGGATCGTCCTGCCGGATCAGGCAGGTGATGGCATCGCCGGCCCTGCCCGCGCTCGTCACCACATAATCGCCGGTCATCAGCGCATCGGGCGTGCCCCAGGCCTCGCCGCTGCGAGATTTGAGCGGAAACAGATTGGCTGCATCGATGCCCGCCATCACCGCCCGGCTGTCGCGCAGCGTCAGCACGATGTCGCCGCTCTGCTGCCGCCGGCCGATATTGGTGCCGATCCCGTCCATCGGCGTGCGCAGCGGCAACAGCTCCACCTCGCAAGCATAGGGCAGGCCGAACCGCACCTCGCGCCCCGATGGCACATGCGCCGGCAGTTCCAGCACCCCGCCCGTCACACGCAGCCCGCGCACGGCCACGCCGTCCACCAGCCCGGCCACATCATCGCGCCCTTCCAGATGCCACAATCCGGTGAACCGCGATTGCGGTGTGTCGAACCGGGCGGAGACGGCGCAATCCAGGAAACAGCAATCGCGCACATCGTCCCACCGGTGCGAAGCCATGCGTTCGACAAAGCGCCGCGCGCGCCTGCCTTCAGGCCCGTCCACCATCCGTTCGACGATCAGATACAGCCGATCCTCACCCTCTTCGGTGATGGTGCAGACATTCAGCACCCGCCCGTCGGTTTCGCACAGCGTCCAGCCCCAGACATTCTGTTCCTGTTCCCAGGTGAAGCACAGCAGCTTCCCATCGGATCGCACCGCCCAGATCAGCGATCGCGGTTCCTGCGCATAAGCCCAGGACAGGATCTCCATCCCTTCGAAGAAATGGGGGGAGAAAATCGACACATCGCTCGATCGCAGGCCGTCGATCTCGAAACTGTAATTGATCGTCCGCACCGCGCTGCCGGTGGATGGGGCGTAAAACACCACATTGTCCACCACCAGCGGCGGCAACCGCGTCGATCCCCGGCCGATCTGGCGCCGGGTGGCCGGCGGCGAATTGCCGGTCAGGATCCCGCCCTGGCCATCGCCATCCACGGTGAACACGCTGTCCGATGTCAGCGCCAGCAGGCCAGTGGTGGAAACCAGCTGGTTCACCGAATTGACCCGCCCGGCGATGATCGTGAAAGACAGGCTGTCATCCTCCCGCAAGGGGCGGGACCGGTCCATGTTTTCCAGCTGGCCGGAACGGGACGCATAGACGGCATTGGGCGCATGGCCGCTGCGCGCCCAGACCGATCTTTGTTCGAACAGCGTCACGGTGGACGGGTAATCGCCCGCTGCGGCAAAGGGATCCCACCGCGTCGGCGGCGCCTGGTCCAGCGCCGGGCCGATATTGTCGTCGCGGAAAGTCAGCCCCTGCGTGGTGCCGATATAGCCGAAGAACTGCGAATTTTCAGCCTTGTAGACATGATACCGCGTCGCGCCGGTCACGGCCGGCCAACTGATCGTGTTGTAATTGCGCTTCAGCGTCAGATCATTGGTGGTCGTGGCACTGCCCGATGCGCGGCTTTCTTCCCCCGTGTCGTCATTGATCGCCGTCACGCAATAGCGTGCGGGCTGGGGGAAGTAGTTCTTGTGGTCATTGTCGCCATCGGTGTTGGCCACCATCGATCCGGCGGAACAGCCGGCTGGCGCGGCCAGCGTCGGGCCGAAGACGACATCGCGGAATTGCCATTGCGTATGGCCGGATCGCACCAGCTTGGCCGGGGGATGGTCGATATGCGCCAGATACAGCGTATCGGCGGTCTGTTCGAAATCGATCTCTGCCAGTTCCACGCCATTATATGGCGATCCGGCGCGATAGACGCGGGCGACACCCATCAGCGATCATCCTGCATCAGCGGCCTGCGCCACGCCCCGCCACCCCCGCCACGGATCGGCGGCGCGATGGGTGGGGCAATCGGGATCGGCACCACGGGCGCAACCGCAGCCGGCGGCCCGGCAGCTGCCCGGTTCGTGCCCCCTTCGGCCGTGGTGAAGGCGGGCAGGGCGCTGGTATCGGCATCGATGGTGAAGCTGGCGTTGAGGCCATTGGCATCCGTCACGCCGGTTACCCGCCAGGCCCGCCCGTTCAGCAGATCGCCCAGGCCGCCGGCAATGCCCGACAGATAGACGACATCGCCCGCCGCAAATCCATGGAACGCCGCGCTCACCCGCGCCTGCGCCGCATTGCTGATGTGGGTGATGGCCAGCTCTTCCTCCACCACCCGGCCGCCATGCGCGCAGGGCGCCATATAGCCCTGGCCCATTTCCAGCGCATAGCTCTGGGTCAGGGAAAACTGGAACGGGATCAGCCGGTTGGGCGCGCTGTCGTCCAGCACCTCGGCCACCAGTTCGGTGCCCGGTCGCTTGCTCAGCCCGCCATGCTTCAGGATCACCACATTGCGCGCGCGGCGCACGGCGGCATTCCACGCATCGACATCGAACCGGGCATGCAGCGCCGGGGCCAGCTCGCCCCGGCTGAAATTGGGCTGGGCGGCGCGAAACCGGCTCATGCCGCATCTCCTGCGCCAAGCCGCGCCTGCTCGGCCTGTGAGGGCCAGGCCCGGTCGCTGCGGTTGCGCTTGTTCTCCTCATCTGCCAGCGCCCGCGCGCGTGACACTTCGGCCTGCTGGATCAGCGCCTGGGCCAGCCCGGCATCGCGCGTCAGCGGTCCGGCAATCCGCGCCGCCAGTTCATCGACAAAGGCCCGCGCCAGCAGCGGGGGCAGTTCCCCGGCATCCACGGTGGACCGGGTGTAGTTCAGCCGCACCGGCGCGATATCGCAGTAAATGCGCCCGTTCTCGTACAGATACGCGGCCGGGGATGCATCATCCGCCAGCACGGTAACAGGCGCCGCCATATCGGCCGGTGCGGCATGGGCATGGCGCCATTCGCCAGCCCGGTCATTGGCCACCTCCGCCAGCATCACCTGGGCCCGTCCGATCGGCAGATCGTCGGACCAGTCGGCCATTTCCTGCAGGATGGGACCGGCAAAGCGCAGGCATTCCCGCGCCTCCAGCGTCCCTTCGTTCAGGCTGGCGATCTGCCCCTTCCACACCAGGGAAAGGGCTTGGTTGCAAAGCGTGATGAGTGCGGCCATCCCCCGGGTCTAGCGGATCGGGCAGCAGGTTGAATCGCGCCCTTTCCGTCAAGACGAGGTAGAAGGCGCCCACAGCATCATGATTGCTCAGCGCCGCCGAAACGCCCAGCGCAGCGTGCCGGCCATCGCCCAGGTCGCCGCGCTGTTGGCATGGCGGGTCAGCGGCGCGGGATGCAGCCCATGCAGATCCTGCGCCCAGCGTGGCAGGATGCCGATCGCGGCCTGCATCGTCACTGCCTGCATCGGCGCCATCGCACGGCTCAGCGCCGGCTGGTCCAGCACCATCCGCGCCACCTCGCGCGTCCGCGTTTCGGCGCGCAGGGCGGGGCGGAACCGCCGGATCAGCGCCTCCGCCTCCGCGCGGCTTTCCGGCACCGGGTCGGCCCCCAATGCGCGCGCCACCAGCGCCGCCTGGGCGAAATAGGCGTCCTGATCGCGCCGGCTGATCCCCGGTTCGCCAAAGGCGCGCCAGGCATCCAGGAAACACAATGCCTCGCACACATGCACCCAGGCCAGCAGTTCGGGGTCATTGGCGCTGTAGGGCGTGCCATCGGGCAGGGTGCCACGCACATGGTCATGCACCTGCCGCACGCGGGCGATCGCCGCCTCGGCCTCCGTCTTCTCGGCATAGGTGGTCTTCGCGATGAAGCGCGCCGTCCGCCGCAGCCGGCCCTGCATGTCGTTGCGGAAATGGCTGTGGTCCCACACCCCGGCCAGCGCCGCGGGGTGCAGCATCTGCAGCAGCAGCGCGGCGACCCCGCCCACCATCATCGTCGCCACATCGCCGTGCACGCGCCAGATCACCGATCCTCTGGGATAAAGCGCGTGGTCGGATGGCACCACCGGCACCTCACCCTGCGATGCATCGTTGAACACGCTGCGCACCTGCCCCACGAACCGGGCCCGCAGCCGCTCGCTCAGCCGGGCGCCGGGGGCAAAATGGTTACGCGCTGTCGCCGTCATGTCAGGCACCTCCGGGTTGCAGCGGGGCGGGTGCAAGTTGCATGCCCTGACCGTTGGCCTGAGCCTTGGCTCTGTTGCCGGTGATCACCGCCATGGCGCTGTCGATCTCGGGATAGAGGAAACGGAACCCATGGTCCATCGCCACCCCTGGCAGCACCCGCTGCCCCGACAACAGCAGTTCCTCGGCAAACCCGCCCAGCAGGCGGCGCAGCGGCGCGGCCGGCACCGGGATCAGCGCCGGCCGGTGCAGCGCCTGCCCGATCGCCGCCGTCAGCCCGGCATTGGTCACCGGCTCCGGCGCCGTGCCATTGACCGGGCCCTGCATGTCGGTGCGCGCCAGGCAATGCACGATCATCCGCACCAGATCGTCCCGGTGGATCCAGCTCATCCATTGCCGCCCGTGGCCGAACCGCCCGCCCAGGCCGAATTCGAACGGCGTAAGCATCCGCGCCAGCATCCCGCCGCTGTTGTCCAGCACCAGTCCCGTCCGCAGCAGCACCACCCGCGTGCCATGCGCCCGGGCGCGCTTGGCGGCGCGTTCCCAGCTGACGCAGACCCGGCTGGAAAAACAGGCCGTCCCCTCGTCGCGTTCCTGCAGGCATTCATCGCCGCGCAGGCCATAGATGCCGATCGCCGATCCGCTCACCAGCACCTCCGGCTTGCGCTCCAGCCGCGCGATCAGCCGTACCAGCGCATGGGTCACCGCCAGCCGCGAACGGATGATGCGGATGCGCTTGGCCCGGGTCCAGGGGCTGTCCGAAATCGCCTCGCCGGCCAGATTGACCACCGCATCGATCGGCTCGTCATCGGCAATCGCATCCAGCGTATCGATGATCCGCACCCTTCCATGCAGCGCCAGTGGCGCGGCCTTGTCCTTCGCGCGGGTCAGCACAGTCACCGCATGCCCGGCACCCGCCAGCGCTTCCACCAACCGGCTGCCGACAAAGCCGGTTCCGCCGGTCACCAGCACATGCCGCATGTCGGCATGGCTGGCCACATGCGCGGCATCGGCCAGGGCTTCGGCCAGCGGCGCCGCATCGGCCGGCGCGATCCGCTTGCACCGCGCCGCGGCGGCCAGATCGCGCAGGCCGGACAGGATCACGCCCACGGCTGCGATCAGGCAGAACCAGCTCATCAGCCCGTGCCAGGCCGGGGGCAGGGCGGTCGGCTGCCCCGCCTGTTTCCACAAGGCCGGGATCAGCAGGGCCAGGATCGCACCATAATTGAGCGTCAGCAGCGTATGGATCACCCGCTCGGTCGCCGGCAGCAGGCGCGACCGGTCTTCCTCCACGAAATCCCACAGCGTGATCACCATCTCGCCCGCCACCAGCACGATCAGCGCCCAGGCCCACAAGCCCTGCGGCGTGGTCCAGCCCAGCGCCATGAACAGCAGCGCATAGGCCAGATTGCGCACCCCATGCAGGCGCAGCTCCGCCGCCTGCCCGGGCCGCCAGGCCAGCCGCTGCGTCCCCTCATGGTGATACAGCGTGTCGAACCCGCCCATCATCATCTGGGCGAACACCAGCAACCACAGCACATCAGTCATGGCACATCTCCGTTTCGGGCAGTTGGTTCTCAGGCAGGTGGGGGAGGGCAGCATCGCGGAAGCGCGCGACCTGGCGGATCAGCACCCCCAGCAGCGGATGCCGCAGCGTGAGGGCAAAGCTGAAATCGCCATCGCCCAGATCGCGATGGTCGATCACCAGCGTACCGGGCGCCAGCCAGCGTGGCAGCCGCAGCCGCCAGCCCAGCTTGCGCGTGCCGACACGCCAGAAATAATGGTCGCTGCTGAAGCGGATCCCCGATGCCCGCGCCTGAACGCGCAGCGCAATGCCGAAGCCGGCTCCCAGATATTCCTCCAGCCCGGTCGGCCCGGCGAACCGCTTGACGCTCCGGATCACCTGCGGACGTCCTGCAGCGCGCGCATAGCTGCGCGTCCACACCTGCCCGCCCGATGCGGCATCCTCGCTCACCTTCACCACCGCCGCCATTCCGCCTCCGCGCCCAAGCGGCAGCGGCGCACCGATCAACCGCACCGCCTGCGCCAGCACCCAGCCGGCGCCGCGCATGGCGCAGAAAGTCACCACTCCGGGGTAATCGACCGACTGCCCGGGCTGAAACCGATGGGCAAACCGCGCCTGCACCACTGCCGGCAAGCGCGCCCAGCCCTCGGCGCCCAGCAAGGTACGAAATCGTAAATCGGCCAGCGGTGTATCTGCCAGTGCAGGGTGGGCAGGGCGGTCGGCGGGCGGGGCAGCTATCGGGTTGATCATGGTGTATGTCTCTTCCGATATTTCTGTATTGAGAGAAATTGATGGGCAAAAGGGGGGCTCAGTCCGCCCCTCGATCCTTGCTCCCGGCCGATGCAGCGGATTTGTCGCCCTTGCCGCCCATGAAGCGCAGCAACCCCACGACCTTGCTGCCCATGCGGATCAGCGTCATCAGCTGGGCCGGCGGCACGTTCAGCATCTGCTGGTACCAGCTGTCCACGGTGTTGGCGAAATCATGCATCGCATGCAGCCGTTGCCGCACCACCGGGCTGATGCGCGGATCATCCACACCCTGCATGGCATCGCGGATCGCGCCGACCATCGGATCGATCTCCCGCTCCTTGCGGCCCTGGGCCACCTTGCGAGTCATCTGCCACAGATCGCTCTCCGCCTCATAATGATCGCGCCGATCGCCCAGCACCGGCACCCGCCGCACCAGCTTCCACGCCAGCAATTCGCGCAGGCTGTTGGAAACATTGGACCGGGCGATGCCCAGCTTCTCGGAAATATCCTCCGCCGTCAGCGGCCGTTCGGACAGGAACAGCAAGGCCTGGATTTGCGCCACGGAACGGTTCACGCCCCATTGCCCGCCCATATCGCCCCAGCTCAGGATGAACTGCTCGACAGCGGCGGGAAGCTTGCCCGACTCATCGACTGTGGTGTTTGTAATTTCTGTCATGACAGAAATATCTGATTATCAGGATGCAAAGTCAAGCGCAGCGTCGCTGTCATTCCGGTATCTTTTGCAACTTGTACGGTGCGGGCAGTTGCGCTAATGCGCGCGCCGGCCAATCACGGCCATCCTGGAATCGAAAGGAGGATATCATGCGCTCGAACATCGTCAGCCAGCATCATGATCTTCTTATCTCGATTTTTCAGGATGATATTGCATGGGCAATTCCCCTGCAGGTGAGCACGCTCACCTGATCCCTGCTGCGGGCCGGCACGCTGCCGCCTCCGCACATATTCTTCTTCATTGCTGCTTCGCTCTGGCGCGCCAGGCCTCTTGCCCCTCTGTTTCGGGGGAGGCTGTTCATGCGCGCTGACATGTTCAAGGTCATTGTCGAACGCCCTCGCTGGGGCGCCAGCCATGCTGCCTCTCCCAAATTGAAAGGGCACAGAACTCCTGAAAACCAACACATCGGATTGAAACGCCACGCCCGGATCGCGGCGCCCTACACCAAATCGCTGAACGAAAATCTCCGTCCACTGGTGCGCTTCCTGCGTAGCCGGCGCGGGCAGAAATGGGATGATGTTTTCAGCGAAATCTGCGCCGGGCTGGATACGGGCAGCACGGTCAAGATGCATGTCCGTCTGCATGTGGACGATTTCGTGTTCTCCCGCATCGCTGTCGGTCGCGATGGCGAATGGATGTGGCAGGGGCGGGTTATTCGTTTCCATCCTGCCATGCGGGATTGTTTCTTTGTCGATCCGGCCGATGGATTGCTGAAGGATTGTCGCGAACTGCAACATCGCCTGCCACCGATCAATCGCACACCCGTACGGAAAGGGGGCAAGTGATGGAACGGTCAGACATCAAACTGATCGCCCGCGATCCAGCCCAGTTCGATCCGCAGGCAGTGGATCAACTGCGATCTTCCGCCCGGCTGGCAGGCATCCGGCATGTCGTGGGCCTGCCCGATCTCCACGCCGGCCATGGCATTGCCGTGGGGGCGGCCTTCTGGTCGCCCGATCACATCCACCCGCCGCTGGTTGGCAGTGACATCGGCTGCGGCATGGCACTGTGGCAGATGGATGGCGCGCTGCGCAAATTCCGCCTGGCCCATGCGGAACGGCGGCTGCGGGATCTGGATGGGCCGTGGGATGGCGATCAGGCGGCGGCGCTGGTGCGCGCTGATCTTCCGGCAAGCATGGCCGATCCTTCGCTCGGTACCATTGGCGGCGGCAATCATTTCGTCGAACTGCAGCGGGTGGAAGACATCGCCGATCCCGCGCGCTTTGCCGAACTGGATCTGGATGCCGATCGCCTGTGGATGATGGTCCATTCCGGGTCGCGTGGTCTCGGCCATGCGGCGCTGCAGGGGCATATCTCGCGCAACGGCAATGTCGGCCTTCCGGCGGACAGCACATCCGGCCAGGCCTATCTGCAGGATCATGACCGGGCCATGGCCTGGGCCGTGCTCAACCGGCAGATCATCGCAGATCGCTTTGCGGAAAAACTGGCCATGGGCGGACGCCGCATCCTCGACATCTGCCACAATTCCGTCACCCCGCATGCTGTGGCGGGGCAGGCCGGTTGGCTCCATCGCAAGGGGGCGGCACCGGCCGATCGCGGCTTGGTGGCCATACCGGGATCGCGCGGGGATTTCAGTTTCCTGGTTGAACCGGTGGCCGCCGCAGGTGACCGGGCACTCCACTCGCTGGCCCATGGCGCGGGCCGGCGGTGGAGCCGCAGCGATGCCCACGCCCGGCTCTCCCGCCGGTTCCGGGCGGCGGAACTCGAACGCACACCGCTCGGCAGTCGGGTGATCTGTGAAGATCGCCGGCTGATCTTTGAAGAGGCACCACAGGCCTACAAGGATATCACCGGTGTGATCGCCGATCTTCAGCATGTCGGGCTTATCCGGGTGATCGCCCGGTTGCGCCCGCTGCTCAGCTACAAGGTCCGCAGCCAATGACCGAGATCGTCCTGCATCTCACCTCCGGCTCCGGGCCGGAAGAATGCCGCTGGGTCGTGGCCAGATTGGCAGAGGCCTTCGCGGCGGAGGCTTTGGTGGCCGGTCTCACCTGCAGTCTGCTCGACAGTCCCGATGGCCTGCCGTCGTCGCTGTTGCTGCAGCTTTCCGGTACGGGGGCGGATGGTTTTGCCGCCGCACGGATCGGCACCATGCTGTGGGTGGGTACCAGCCCGTTTCGCCCGCATCATCGGCGGCGCAACTGGTTTGCCGGGGTCAGCCTGGCGCCACAGCCTGACGACATGCCCGAACTGCGCGATGCAGATATCGAATGGCAGGCCATGCGTGCCAGCGGGCCGGGCGGTCAGCATGTCAACAAGACGGACAGCGCTATCCGCGCCACCCACCGCCCTACCGGACTGGTGGCCACGGCGCAGGATCAGAGATCGCAACAGGCCAACCGCCGGCTGGCCCGGCTGCGGCTGGCGATCATGCTCTCGGAACGCGCAGAACGGGCCCGCGCCGGCAACAGCCAATCGCGCTGGGTGGCGAACCAGCAACTCGAACGCGGCAATGCCCGGCGCATCTACACCGGCCCGCGTTTTGTCCTGAAAACCGGTTGATCTGGTGGGCTTTGTGGCCCTGCCTCCCTCTCGGGGGCAGGGCCGCATTCGCTAGCGGCTCAAACCACCTCCGCCAGCCATTGTGAAAACACCGCCATGGCCGGGCTCACCGGTCGTGACGACAATCGCGTCAGCCAATATCCGCCGCGATCGACCGTGATGTCGAACGGCGCCACCAATTGCCCTGCGGCCTGCTCCCGGTCGAACAGCGGTACAGGCAGCAGCGCCACCCCCAGGCCGCGCATCGCCGCCAGCGCCATCAGATGCGATGCATCGAACACCGGGCCCTGCGCCGTCGCACCCTTTATTCCGGCCGCATCGAACCAGGCGGGCCAGTCCCGCGCGCGATAGGATCGCAGCAGCGGCAGCCGCGCCAGATCGGCCGGGGTGCGGATGCCGTCGGCCAGGGCGGGACTGCACATCGGGGCCATCGGCGCGCGCATCAGCGGCTGGGCATGGACCCCGTGCCACGCCCCGTCACCGAACCGGATGGCCAGATCCAGGCTCTCGGTCCACAGATCGACGGCATTGTTGTTGGTCAGCAGGCGCACATCCACCCCGGGGTGCAGCGCCTGGAACTCGGGCAGGCGCGGCAGCAATATGCTCAGTGCGAAGGTGCCCACCGCGCCCAGCGTCAGCACCTCGCGCGCGCCTTCGCCGCTCACCACCGTCAGCGCATCACCCATTCGCGCCAGGGCATCACCCACCACCGGCGCCAGCAGCGCGCCCTCATCGCTCAGCACCAATCCGCGCGTGGTGCGGCGGAACAGGGCCTTGCCGATATGCGCCTCCAGCGTCTTGACCTGCTGGCTCACCGCCGCCTGCGTCACGCACAATTCATCGGCGGCGCGGGTAAAATTCAGATGCCGTGCCGAAGCTTCGAACGCGCGCAGCGTGTTGAGCGACAGGGATCGGATATCCATTGTTGTCCTTAGAATATCTGGGGGCGAACCCTGAAAACCATGATTTGCCGCCAGTGCCGGCAGACGCCAGAAAAGCCCGGCAATCACGGCGCTGGCAAGGGGTAAACATGTTCGACAGGCGATCTTTACTGGCAGGCGCAGTGGCGGCACTGGCCATGGGCTGCACCCAAGGGGAAGGCGCTGCCCCTGACAAAACTGATGATCGGGCGCCGTTCGATTCCACCGGTGCGGTTGATGCGCTCGCCGAACTGGAACGGCAGGCCGATGGCCGGCTGGGTGCGTTCATTGTCGATCCCGCGCGCGGGCAGGGGTTCGGCTGGCGCGAAGATGAACGCTTTTCCATGTGCAGCACCTTCAAGCTGTCGCTTGCCGCCATGGTGCTGGCCATGGCCGACCATGGTGAACTGGATCCCTTGCACACGCTGTACTGGTCCAAATCCGATCTCGTGCCTCACAGCCCGGCAACCGAACCGGCGCTGGCAGACGGGATGACGGCGCTCGATCTCGCCCGCGCGACGCTGGTCCTGAGTGACAACACCGCCGCCAATGTGCTGCTGCGCGAATATGGCGGCCCGGCAGCGATGACCCGCTTCTGGCGCGCCATGGGTGATGATGTCAGTCGGCTGGACCGGTTTGAAACCGAACTCAACGATACTCCGCCCAATACCGATTACGACACCAGCACGCCGGCCGCCATGGCCCGCACCGTGTCGCGCCTGCTGCTGGGCGCTGTGCTGTCACCCACCGCGCGGGCCACGCTGCGGCAATGGATGATGGCCATCGAAACCGGCCTCGACCGCATTCGCGCCGGCTTCCCCGCGGGCTGGATCGCGGGGGACAAGACCGGCACCGGCTTCGGTGCCACCCGCCACACCTATGGCGATCTCGCCTTTGGTGGGCCGTCCGGCGCCACCCCGCTGATCATCGCCGCCTGGTTCGAACCATCCGCCCGCATCGAACCGCGCGATCCCGGCGCCATCGCCACGCTGGCCCGCGTCGGCCAGATCGCCGCCGCCACCCGCGGCACGCCACCCCAGGCGCTGTTGATCCGGCACAATTCGCTCTTCTGAAACGGCCGGCAGAAATGCCCGCCAATCGACGTTGCGCCAATCGACTTTACAAGACGCGGCAATCGGCAAACAAGCGCATCGTCATCGCCGTCTATCCCACTTTGCCGCAGGTTCCGATGTTCGACAGCATGCCGGTTTTTGCTTTGCCGCTGGTGGTTTTGCTGGCCTATGCGGGCTGGCGTATGGGCGCCGGCCGGGTTCAGTCCTGGCGGGATTTTTTGGGCAGTTTCGCCCATGCTGCTGCGGGCATCGGCTTCGCGTTGCGAAGCGAACGCAATATGCGCGTACACCTGCTGGTCGCGGGGCTGGTGCTGATTGCCGGCCTTTGGCTGCAGATTGATCTGACCGGGTTTCGCTGGCTCGTTCTGGCCATGGCTCTGGTGATGATCGCTGAATTGCTCAACACCGGGATCGAGCAGGCCTGCAATGCGATCACGCGGGAAAAACGTCCCGAAATCCGCGCTGCCAAGGATGTGGCCGCCGGGGCGGTGCTGATCGCCTCGATCGCGGCGGCATTGATCGGGGGCAGTGTTCTGGGTCCGCCACTATGGCAAAATCTGGCGCCTATGCTGTTTGAGACCTGGGCACCGCTCTGACCCATCGCCACGGGGTCGGTGGGGCGAGCTTTCACTGTTCACTCCTGTTTCTTTCGCAACGATTGCCGCAGCAGGGTCTTGGACCGTGATGTGGCTCGGCAAAAACACGACTGCCAGCATACTCCTGCCATCCCGGCGTTTTTACAGCGAGTACCTGAAGGGTTCGAGCACTGCCCAATAGACAGCCATCATCACCAAAGGGCTGACCCCGGCCAACACGGCAAAGTCCTGCCGTCGCCAATCGCGCCACAAGGGATGGATCGAACCTGCAACCCCGATCATCAGTCCGGCTGTGCCGACAACGAACCAGCCAAATGCGGTAAAGACCACACCGATCACGACCGGCAAAACCAGATCCAGTGGGTGCATGATGAAGACCGTCAGAACTGACAGGATCACCGCGCAGATCAAGCTATAAGCAATCGCCCGAAAGGCGTATTGCATGCGGCTGCGGTCGGCCCTGTGCGGCCGCACGATGCCCAGCGCAATGGCCAAGCCATAGGCTGGCAGAATCAGGGCGGCTGGGGCGGCGACCAGGATGGCGATCCATTTCGAGAGATTGCCGGTTGCAACCCATTGGGCCGGGGAATTGATCAAGACGAAGATTTCCACGCCGGCCGCGCCTGCCAGCGCGAGCAGCAACAATTCCCGCCAGTGCCAGTTGTCGGCCCAGTTGCGGGCCCAATCCATGGTCGAATGCGATCCTGAATCAGTATCGTCTGGTGCCCTTGGCCGTTTGATCAACCGCCGCATTGATGCTCCGGCCGCCAGCATGATGGACGTCCCACCCAAACACAGCAGGAGTATTTCCGCAGGTTTGCGTATGTCCGCAATGTCGGCGCTTTGGCCAATTGCAAATGCAGCCAGCGCAACCCCCGTTGCCAGCAAGATGCTGGCGATCAGGGCAGACCGTCGCCGCGTCCAGCCCGGGATGAACGGGCGGCAAGACCCGATCAGGGTCGCCAGCAGGGCCACCATGTACCAGATGCTCAGGCTCAAGATTACATTCGGCATGCCCGCTACCCCGCTCCATCCCCGGCCCAGAGTGCCATCACTCTGCCAACGGCACAATCAACCGGTCCACGGCATCACTCCATTCACCTGACCCGGCCTTGCGGTCGCCGCCGCAGATGGGCTTAAGCGCGGGCTCCGGTCGCCGCCCGGCCGGCTGCACAGGGGCCAGAATGAACCATTACGAGATATTGGGTGTCGATCGCGCAGCAGACGCGGATGTCATCGATGCGGCCTATGGCGTGATGATCCGCCGCTGCCACCCCGATGAATTCGGCGGTTCGAATGAGGATGCCGAAGATTACGCAGCCCGGCTCGAAGATGCCTATGCGGTGCTGGGCGATCCCGACCGCCGCCGGGCCTATGATGCGGCGCTCCAACCCGCCGCACCCGCTTCGGCCCCCGTATCCAGCCCTCCCGTCCCCGTTTCCGCGCCGTCCCCTTCGGACGAAAATGTGCGCGGCTTGCGGCGTGGCGGCATTCTGGCGCTGGCTGGGGTGACCGTACTCTCCCTCTGCGGTGCGGCCTTCTACATGAAACAGCAGGCGGTACCGGTCGCGGCCGCTTCCATCGCGCCACCCATTGGCGATCCGGCACCAGTTGCCCCGCAACCATCCCCCGCGCTTGCGGCAGAAACCACCACGCCTGCCCCCTGTCGTGGGGTGGATTGCCGCATCCTCACCCCTTCCGGCTGGGCCGGGATCGAGGCCGGCGCCACGGTCGAAGCCGCCATGCAGGCATCCGACCTGATCATCCGGGACAATGGCCAATATACCGATGTGGATGACGGGATCTGCCTCGGCTTCGAAGTGGTCGGCGGCCCGCCCAGCATCGTCATGCTGGTGGAAGAGGGCAAGATCTCCACGGTGGAGGCTTACAGCGGCAACGGAGCGCCGGTCTTCACCACCGATCGCGGGGTCAGCCTGGGTGATCCGGAATCGGCGGTGCACGCCGCCTACACCAATCTGAAGGAAGAGCCGGACATCTACTCCGACGCGCCCGACAAGAAGCTCATTCATTATGAACGCGGCGGCCAGCGCGGGATCAAGTTCTCGATCCAGGGTGGCGAGGTCACCGGCATTTCTGTGGGCACGCGCAGCATCGAATACACCGAAGGCTGCCTGTAACCCGCTGATGCTGGCGAACGGGTGGAACCCGCCTGTGGTCCACGCGTTTCCGCGCCATTCACCGCCCTGATCCGTCTGCTCACCGCGCGCTTTCGTTCGGCAGGATTGTCGGATGGATGTTTGGCGGTAATCGAGACAGGCGCCCGCCCGGGCGGTTCAGGAAGGGATCCGTGACCATGTTCTCCGCCATTGTCCGCACCGCTGCGGTTGCCGCCGTCGCGCTGGTTGCGCCGCTGTCCATGCCAGCGAGCGCCGTCACTCCAGTGTCTGGCCCGACCCCGGAAGAAGGTTATGACTGGGCCCTGCGCATCGATGATGAAGAACGCACGCGCCCGGCAATCCTGGCCTATGAAATGGCCAATACGGATGATCAGCCGATCAGCTTTTCCTGTGAAGAGGGCGGGGCGCGGATCTTCGCCGGCATCACGGGCGGGCCGGTGACCCTGCGCGAAATTACCCTCGCGTCCGGCGATCAGACCTTGCGCCTGACCGGCAGCACCGAAGCGACCGAACTGGACGACATGCCCTATTTCTCCAGCCAGGAGATTCCCGGCGATGCGCCGCTGATCAAGGCCTTTGCCACCAATGGCTGGCTGCGGCTGAGCGGCACCGGCGATACGCGCGACATGGTGGCGACCCCGGTGGGCGCCCGCGCGATCGCCAGTTTCATCGAACATTGCAACCGGCCCTATTCGCCGCCGGCCTGATCGCTGTGGCAATCCTTCATCCTGCATTCCCGCCGAAAGGTTCCGCATGAAATCCCACCTTGCCGCCTGCTGTTCGCTGATCCTGCTCGCCACCACCGCCTGCGGCTCCTCCGCTGACGACACGGCGGCCGATGCCGATATGGTGGCGGCAGAAGAAAGCCCGATCGCGGCAACGGACCCCGCTCCCATTGCCGAACCGACGGCAGAGCCCACCACAGCCCCGCCGTCCCCGCGCGCGGGTTACGATTGGGCCCTGCGCATCGACGAAAGCGACCGCACCCGCCCGGCCATCCTGGCCTATGAACGCAGCGGCACCGACGATCAGCCGCTCAATTTCTCCTGCGAGGAAGGCGGCGCGCGCATTTTCGCCGGCATCACCGGCGGTGCGCCGGATCTGTCCGCCATCACCGTCGCTTCGGGCGAACAGGCGCTGCGGCTGGTGGGCGTAACCCGGCAGACCGAAATGGCCGATATGCCCCGCTTCACCTCGCGCGAAATTCCCGGCGATTCCCCCTTCCTCGCCAGCTTCGCCACCAACGGCTGGCTCCGCCTCACCGCCGCCGGCCCCACCACCGACATGGCCGCCACCCCGGCCGGCACCCGCGCCATCGCCAGCTTCATCGAACACTGCAACCGCCCCTATTCCCCCACAGAATAAACAAAAAATCCTCCCCCAGCTCGCTGGGGGGAGGGGAAACGGCCGGAACAGGTGGTGGAGAGGCCGCGCGCAGCGCGGAATGCCTGCTGGAACCTGAATGATTTTCGTGCCGTTCTGTTCTATCGGCAACGAATGGACCGGTATCACCGCAACCCGGATAGAACCCTGCTCATCCTCGATCTGGATGAAACGCTGATCCATGCCTGCGAACAACCGCTGGATCGCACCGCTGATTTCGAAATCTACGGATACCATGTCTATCGTCGGCCGGGTCTCGATGAATTCCTCAGCCACGTGCTGACCCATTTCGATGTCGCGGTATGGTCGTCGGCTTCCGACCTCTATGTTCAGGCAGTGGTGGACAGGATTTTTCCTGATCCGGCCAGGCTTCAGTTCGTCTGGGGGCGCAGCCGCGCTACCTTGCGTCGGGCCTACACCGACAGCGGCGGCTATATGATCGACGCCTGGGATCACATGCATTATCTCAAACCGCTCCGGAAGGTGCGCCGGATCGGCTGGTCGTTGCAGCGTATGCTGATCGTGGATGACACACCGGCAAAATGCGCGCGCAACTATGGCAACGCCATTTATCCGCGCCCGTTTGAAGGTGATCCCGCCGACCAGGAACTGGCATTGCTCGCGTCCTATCTGACGACCCTCAAAGATACCGCCGATGTTCGAAAGATAGAAAAGCGCAACTGGCGCGGCCAGCCGAGCGGGGAATAGCTTCGCTTGCAGGCCAAGCGTCACAAACCGATCCAAATATTGCCAAATGGCACTCATTCTCCTACATGCTGCCATATTGGAGGATTAGTCATGCCCGCATTGCAACCCGTGGACTTCACCCCGCAAGGTTTCACCGCCCAGCCGGTGACGCAGGATGAAGGCGCGGCGATGTTTCGCGCAGCGATCAATCTGTTCGGCAAATGGGCCATCACCGATGATCAGGCGGCCGTGCTGCTGGATATGCCTTTGCGCAGCTTCCGCCGCTGGAAGGCGGAAGGGCCCGGCCGGCTCTCGCGCGATGCGCGGGCGCGGCTGTCCAATCTGATGGGTATCCACAAATCCCTGCGGCTGATCTTCACCGAACCGCAGCGCGCCTATGGCTGGGTCCGCGCCCCCAGCCGTGATTTCGCCGGCGCCAGTGCGCTCGATATCATGCTGGGCGGGGAACTGACTGATCTGATGCGCGTGCGCCGCTATCTCGATGCCGAACGCGGTGCCTGGTAATGGTCGATCCGGCGCCAGAACCGGGCACAACCGCCATCCACTGGCCCGGCGCCGTCCGCATCATCCGCAGCGCCTTCCCCCCGATCGATCTGTTTGAAGATATCGCCGATCCTGCCGACTGGCCGCTGCTGCTGTCGGGCGAACAGAAGAGCAATCCGCGCCTGATGGCCGGCGTCGGCAATCTCGATCTGGTGCCGCCCGCGCGCCGCGTCGGCGGACCCGGCGCGTCCTGGCTGATGGCGCCGTTCACCCATGCCAGCCCGGATCGGCCCAGCCGCTTCTCGGACGGGCACTATGGCGTGCTCTATGCGGCGCGCGCCTTCGAAACCGCGCTGTTCGAAACCATCCACCACCACGCCCGCTTCATGGCCGCCACGCATGAAGCGCCCGGCTGGACCTCCCAGTTCCGCGAACTGGTGCTGACGGTAAAGGCAGACTGCACCGATCTGCTGGGGCGCGGGCCGGGCGATCCGCTGCTCCACCCGGATGATTACACCCCGGCCCAGGATCTCGCCCGTCGCCTCCGCCGCGACGGATCGGACGGCATCGCCTATCCCAGCGTGCGCCACGAAGGCGGCCAATGCGTCGGCCTGTTCTATCCCGATGGCGCATCGGGCCCGATCCAGGCCCGCCATCTCGATTATCACTGGAACGGCACCACGGTCGATCTGGTCCGCACGGCTGGCGGCAGTGGCGGAGAAGACCGCATGTTTCGGGTGGTGGAAACGGGGTAGGGTGCCTGCCGACCGCCAGCCTTGCGTCTATATTCTGGCCAGCGGATACTATGGCACGCTGTATATTGGCGTAACATCCGATCTGCTCGTGCGCCTGTGGCAACATCGTGAGGGCGTGATCGAAGGCTTCACCACGCGTTACGGCGTGCACAGATTGGTCTATTTCGAAATTCTCGATGACATGGACAATGCGATCAAGCGTGAGAAGCAGTTGAAGAACTGGCGCCGTAACTGGAAGATCGCGCTGATCAACGAAGCAAACCAGCAGTGGCGATCTGGCCATCGGGCTCGGTTTTGAACCAAAGCCTTCCCGCAAATAGCCACCCTATCACCCGTCATGCCGGACCCCGATCCGGCATCCATGCCGCCCCCGCCGCCGTCCTGCCGCTGGAAGCACCACCCCACGCCACGCGCCCAGCCTGACGCCCAACAATCCGCCTCCACCACGGCCCTGACCTGCGAAATGGATGCCGGATCGGGGTCCGGCATGACGAACCCGAGAGGGCGGTGCCCGCCACCATCACCGCACCACCAGCCCCAGTTCGCGCAGCAATTGCCCGGCCTGATCGCGCGAAATCGTCGCGCCGCGAAACGCGCTCGCATCGGCCAGCCGCACCCCGCCCAGATCGGCGCCGCGCAGATCGGCACCGTCGAACCGTGCCCCGTCCAGCAGGGCGTTGCGCAGGCTGCATTGTTCCAACACCGCATCGCGGAAATCGCACTGGCGCAGATCGGCCTGGGCAAAATCCACCCGCTTCAGCACCGCCTTGCGGAATGACCAGCCGGGCAGGCGGGCATTCACCAGCAGCACCTCTTCCATCGCGCAATCGATCGCCTGCACCTCGGCCAGATCGGCGCCGGTCAGCTTGCATCCGCTCAGCTCAGCGCCCTGCAGTATCGCCCCGCGGAAGCTGCCATTGTTGAAATCGCTGCCCACCATCTGCGCATCGGTCAGGTCGCTGCCAATGAAGCGGGTGAAGGCACCCCGGCAGGATTGCCAGCTGGTGCCCTCCAGCTGCGCCCCGCTGAAATCGGCATGGCGCAGGTAACATTGCCGGAACACCCAGCCGGACAGATCCATCCGCCCCAGATCCACCTCTTCCAGATCGCATCCGATCAGCGTGCGGGGTATTCCGGTCAGGGCTTCGATATCGGTGCGGGTCAGGGTCTGCGACTGCAGCGGTGAATCAGCGAACAAATCATCCATCGGCGTCCGATAGCGGCTCAATGCCCGCCCGGCATCTGCCCTTCGCCGATTTTGTCGTGGCGGCCGAACCGTTCGACCATGGATGCGCTGGCTTCGTTCAGCCCGGCCACTTCCACCCTGGCCCCGGCCCGCCGGAACCGCAGCACCACCTTGTCCAGCGTGCCCACGGCCGAAATGTCCCAGAAATGCGCCTGCGACACATCGATCACCACCAGCTCCACCGGTTCGGCATAATCGAACGCCCCGGCAAATTGTTCGGCAGAGGCAAAGAAGATCTGTCCGCCGATCGCATAGTCGCGCCGCCTGCCATCATCCGACAGTTGCGATGTCACCGCGAACAGCCGCCGCACCTTGCCGGCGAAGAACAGGCCGGACAGCACCACGCCGGTCAGCACGCCGCGCGCCAGATCATGGGTCCACACCGTCACCACCACCGTCGCCAGCATTACCAGCGATGATTGCCAGGGGTGGTGGCGGATATCGGTGATCGATCGCCAGCTGAAGGTGCCGATCGATACCATGATCATCACCGCCACCAGCGCCGCCATCGGGATGATCGCCACCACCGGGCCCAGCGCCAGCAGCAGGAACAGCAGGAACACGCCCGCCACCAGCGTGGACAGCCGCGTGCGTCCGCCCGATTTCACATTGATCACCGACTGGCCGATCATGGCGCAGCCGCCCATGCCGCCCAGAAATCCGGTCACCAGGCTGGCGATGCCCTGTCCCTTCATCTCCTGCCGCTTGTCCGATGGGGTATCGGTCAGATCGTCGACGATCTGCGCCGTCATCATCGATTCCAGCAGCCCCACGGCGGCCATGGTCAGGGAATAGGGCAGGATGATGCGCAGCGTTTCCATGGTCAGCGGCACATCGGGGATCAGGAAATGCGGCGGCGCATCGGGCAGGGCGCCCATGTCGCTGACCGTGCGCACATCCAGCCCCAGCATCACCACAATCACCGTCAGCACGCCGATCGCCACCAGCGGCGCGGGCACCGCGCGGGTCAGCAGCGGAAACAGATAGATGATCGCCAGCCCGCCGGCGACCAGCACATACGTCGCCACCGGCACCCCGATCAGCTCGGGCAATTGCGCCATGAAGATCAGGATCGCCAATGCATTGACGAAACCGGTCACCACTGATCGGGAAACATAGTCCATCAGCATGTCCAGCCGCAGGAAGCCGGCCAGGATCTGGATCAGCCCCATCAGCACTGTGGCGGCAAACAGATATTCCAGCCCGTGATCGCGCACCAGCGGGCCCACCAGCACCGCCACGGCGGCGGTCGCGGCGGAAATCATCCCCGGGCGCCCGCCGGCAAAGGCGATGATCACCGCGATGGAAAAGGATGCATAGAGCCCGACCCGTGGATCGACCCCGGCAATCAGGGAAAAACCGATCGCCTCGGGGATCAGGGCCAGGGCAACCAGCACCCCGGCCAGAATGTCGCGGCGCAACTGGACGGCATTGACGAACCATTGGGTCCGTTGACGGAAAGGATTGGGGATCATGATGATACTGACAAACGCGATGTCGCACGCATCCTCCGGCGCTTCCCTGGGGGAACGGGCGGGGCAGGGCAGTGACGATATCGGGTTGCCCGGCGGATCGGCGGCCGGGATAGCCACCCGGAATTGCACCGGGTCCATGCGAATGCCGCGCCCTCTAACCGCTTTGTCGCATAAGGCAAGTCCCCGGGCGCTTGCGGTATCTTACTGTGGTTAACGGGAACCGCCCCCTCCGGCGCCGTGTTTGGCCTGTATCGGCCGTGTCAAAACGGCCCCCCACGTCGCAAGCACAGGCCCGGATACTCACCATGCAGCATGCCATCACCCAATTGTTCGCCCGCTACGAAAGCCTGGTGAATGATGCGCTGGATGATCATGCCGACATGGCCGCGATCCGCGATCTCTATGCCGATGCTTTCATCGCCGCCGCCCCGGCCGGGGTCAGCACGGGGGCGAAGGATGGCTGTCGCGACGGGCCGACGCTGGAACAGTCGATGGCCGAAGGCTTCGCTCATTATTGCGCCATCGGCACGAAATCGATGACCGTGCAGAACTTGCGCATCACCCCGATCGACGATCTCCACGCGCTGGCCCATGTCGACTGGCGCGCCAGCTATGATGTGCGCGGCGCGCACAAGGACGTGGATTTCACCAATGCCTATCTGGTTCGCATCACCGACGGGCAGGCGCAGGTGTTCGGCTGGATCACCGGCGATGAAGATGCCGAACTGCGCCGCCACGGCATCATCGACTGACAATCCGGTCTGCCCGCCCGCTCTCATTCTGTCAGGGCAGGGCAAACATCTGCTTAGACGATCTGGCGCTTAAACGATCTGGCGCTCACACAATCTGGCCAGGCGGCGTTCCCGGCTGATCGGCCTCGATCGTTTCACCCACCGGTTGTGCCTCTGCCGGGGGCCGCTCCGCCGCCTCGCCCAGCACCCGCTCGGTCACCATCAGTCCGCCCATCACCAGCAGCAACAGCGCCAGTCCGATCGCCAGCACGCTGAAATGCAACCGTCCCCAGCGCCCGCCATAGGGGCGCACCACGCCCACCAGCGCGGCAATCAGCAACAGGGCCAGGGCGATATTCAGAAACAGGATCGGCATGGCATCACTCTATCGCCCGTGCGCCGGACGACAAGATCAATCGAACCCCGATCAATCCTGAACCCGGTCCATCCTGACCCTGATCAATCCGGGCCATAAATGTCGAACTCCATATGCAGTCCGCGCTCGCCCATCATGGTCACGGTATCGGCATGGATTCCGATCCCCTGATTGTAACTGCCCAGGAACATCCCGGCAAAGATCCGCCCCGCATACAATCCGGAAAGCCGGCGCCACACCTCCAGATCGGCGGACAGCGGCTCCAGCAGCAGGCGGATCTGCCCGTCCAGATCAGCCGGCTGGCGGTGATCTGCCCAGATCCGCCACGAACCGGTCTCCGCCTTCTTTTCCGCGCCGAGTGAGGTGTACCAGTATTCGCCCTTGGCCACGGCGACAGAGGGGGATCGGCCCAGCAGCCGGGTGATCTCTCCGGGGTCGAGATGATCGCCCTGAAAACCCAGCGATGCCGCCGATTTGCGCAGATGACTCACGGCTGCACCGGGCAGCCATGGCTATGACAAAGATGATGATAATTCAGGCGAATATATTCCATGCCCTTGTGTAACCATCAGCAGCGATGGCACGCAATGCCCCAGATGCGGCGCAGCATCACTCCTCCACAGCGACCGCCTCCAGCGCCGTCACCCGCCCGCCCAGCGCGGCCAGTTCCGCATCTAGCGCAGCCAGCGCCGCCTCCAGCGCAGCAAGACTGGTGGCGAGCGCGCCTTCCGTCACCGCCAATGCCGCTGCCTGCGCGGCCATTTGCGTTTCCAGCCGGCCCGTCAGTTCTGTCGTCAGCCCGGCAATATCCCCGGCGCTGGCCGGCGTCACCGGCCCCGGCTGCACCTGCCCGCGCCGCGCGGGCAGGGTCCCGCGATTGAGATCATGATCCTGCCGCATGAAAAGCGCTCCTCCAAACACCGCCACGGCCCACGCACCGCATCCGCTCGGCCTGAGCCCGTCGAAGGCCACGCGCGGGTCTATCGAAGCCATTGTCAGCCTTGAGCGATTTCCAAGCAGGTGGAATCACCTGCTGACTCGGAAATCGCTCTTGACGCGGGGGCGGGGCAATACCCCGCACCCCGCCACCGCTCAGCCCTTTTTCACCGGCGCAACCAAGCCATCGCTCGCGATCCAGCCATCGCCGGGCGGCGTGTTCACCGGCACGCCGAACCTCTGCCCGGCCGGCACCAGCCGGCTCGCGTGCGACAGATAGACCGGGCTCGCCGCCCGATAGAATGTCTGCGGTTCCTTTTCGTCCATCGCGCGCTCCTCAGCCGGCCGTCTGGCGGTCGGCCACCACCACCGCGCTCACCGCTCCACTGGTCGGGGCGGTGCCGGCCACGGTGTAATGCAGCCGCACATAACGGGCCCGCGTTCCTTCGGGGAAGCTGGCCGGCACGGCGAACTGATGCCCGGCCACCAGTTCGGCCAGCGGCACGGCGCGGCCGCTGGCGATGGTGGTCCAGCTGATATTGTCGGGCGATGTCTGCACTGCCACGGTCAGGCTGGTCAGATTGTTGAAGCTCTGCACCACGCGCACGGACAGGGGCACGGCGCTGCCGATCCCGATATCGCGCGCCATGCTGCCGCCGCGCTGCCCCAGGTCGATCACATGGGTGGATGGCGCAGTGGCGGTAATCGCCTGAGCATCGCTCAGGCGCAGGCTGTTGTCTTCGATCATGGAAAAATCCTTGTCTGGCAAATCTATGCTGCACGCTTTTGCTGCGCGTGATCAGCTCACCCGTGTTTCGGTGTTCAGCAGCGCATCGGTTTCGCGGATCGGCATCCCGCGCCAGCTCTGCACTTCCTCGCCCTGGATTTCCCGGGGCGACAGGCGGATGAAATTGTCCGCCCCGCTGCGGCCATTGGTGCCTTCCGCATCCAGCGCTTCGGCCAGCGTCTTGTTCATGTAGATGACGGTGCGGCCCGGGCTCACCTGGCCCGGCTTTTCCATCTGGTAAGACCGGCGGCCCTGCAGCCGATAATAGGCCTTGCGCAGCAGGGCATTGATGTTGACCGTTCCGGCAATCACGTCGGACACATCGATGTTACAGATCCGCGCGTTGTATCGCCAGTCCTTCACCGCGATGCCGGCATGCTGGGTGAACAGCTCTTCCTTCACATAATAGGGATTGCCCGCGCCATCCATCACCCGCTGTTCGCCCTTGTCGTCCCGCTGCACGCCGGCGGCGATGTTTTCCGGGGTGATGACGCTGGTCTGCATGTCGCCATGGGTGACGAACCAGATCGATGCATTGTCCGAACCCGTGCCGCCGCCATTGATGACATTGCCATTGGCCAGCGCACTGTAACGCGGGGCCAGCCCGTGGAACTGCTTGCCGTTCAGCTGGACATTGGAATACCAGATCGCGCTTTCCATGGTCTGGGCCATGCTTTCCAGAAAGCCCTGGCCCTCCATCAGCCGCAGCTTGGCCGCCTGCGCCGGCTTGAGCGCCAGCAGGCGGGTATCCACGGCGGACAGCCCTTCGACGAAGCCGGTGGTATCCTCCACCTGGGTGTAATCGCCCTTGCCCTGGGCGATACCCTGATACAGCGCACCCCAGCTGACCTGGGGCAGGCCGGTGCGAATGCTGGACACATGCTTGGTGCCCTTGTTGCAGGTGATGACATTGGCGTCCTTCATGAAGGGCGTCAGCTGGGTCAGCGCCTCGACGACATCCCCAATGCCATCGCCGCCCGCCTTCAGCACATCGATCAGATTCCAGTAACTGGTGCCGAGAATGGCCATGCTATTTCCTTTCCAAGAAAACCGAAAATCAGAATTTCCAAAGGGGGCGGACGACCTGCATCCTCTCCGCCGTCATGCCGGACTTGATCCGGCATCCATCCCTCGCCCCGCACGGATGGAGCCGCCAAAAGCGCTACGCCGCCGCCCGGAAACGCCTCCCCAGCGCGCCTTCGCCAGACCTGAGGCGGCGGCCACATGGATGCCGGATCAAGTCCGGCATGACGAAGCAGGGGAAGCCACCCCCAAAAAACACCTCACGCCTCGCCCCCCGGACCCGAAGGGTCCGCAAGGCCGACCGGCCGCCCGCAGCGCCGCAAGGCGCGAGGACAGCCAAGCGGCCCGGATGGGCCGCGCCGGCGCTTGAGGCCCCAAAACAAAACATCCCGACCGGCCGCCCGCAGCGCCGCAGGCGCGAGGATAGCCAAGCGGCCCGGACGGGCCGCGCCGGCGCCTGAGGCTTCACAACAAATTATCCCGACCGGCCGCCCGCAGCGCCGCTAGGCGCGAGGAGCCCCAAACAAATGATCCCCCCAAATAAACTAATCATTCGGATACAGCCGCTTCTCGATCGGCATGCTGCCCGCCGGCCCGCCCGTGCTGCGGGCAAAGCCGTCTTCGGACACCAGCTCGCCGATCTTGCGGAAGGCGCGGATCATGTCGGGGTGATTGCCGAAACCGCTGTCGCTCAGCGCCGCGCGGAACGGGTGCCCGGCGGTGAAGCCCAGCGCATCCAGCCCGCGCGCCGCCAGATGCTCGGTCTCGCGCGTGCGTGCGCCGCCGATCTCGGGGTCGGCGCGATAGGCATCCAGCCATTCGCGGCGCTGCTGCGCCCCGGCGTCGATCAGGTCCTGCAGCGTGCGGTCGGCCGTGCGGTCGATCAGCGATTGCGCCAGCGGCATGAACCGCCCGGCCTCGTCATTGCTCAGCCCCAGCTCGCGCAATACCGGCTCGGCCTCGGCCATCAGCCCGGCATCCATCGCCATCCCGCCCAGCGCCAGCTCATAGCGCTCGGGCGCCCCGGCCCGGACGGCGGGGGCCGGCGCCAGGGCAGGGTCAGGGGCAGGCGCAACATCCTGCCCACCAAGCATCTCCGCTGCAGGGCCGGCACCGGTGTCACCCGGGCCCAAGATCACCGTATCGGCCAAGTTCGTCGCTTCTTCGGTCACGCATTTTCTCCTTGGGATTCAGTGTCTCGCCAATCACGGCATGCATGGTGGTCATGGCCGTCGGGTCCGCCGCGCGGATTGCCGCCGGCTGGCCGCTCTGCGCCAGCTGCAGCAGGTCGAAACCCAGGCTGCGGCGTCCTTCGGCAAAGCTCAGATCGCGCGGGCTCTGGCCCTGGGCCGGCCCGGCATGGTCGAACAGCCCGGCGGTCTCGAACGCTGCGAACAGGAACCGCAGGAACGCGCCTTGTGTGATCAGGGCCTCGCCATCGGCGCGGGTGAAGGGGCTGCCGCTATCGGCCTGCGTGTGGTTTCCGTCCGCCATCATGCCACCCCCAGCGCCTGCATCAGCGCACCGGCCGGATCCCCGCCGCCCGTTGGATCGAGGGGAACACCAACGCCGCTCGCTTCGGCACCACCACCGGCACCCACCATAATCTGCGCCATCTGCGCCTGTTGCTGCGCCGCCTGTTCCGCTTCGGCCCGTTGCGCCCGCAGCGCCGCGACATCGGCCGCCCCGCGGATGATCGCCCCCGGCACGCCGGCGCGGCTGGCGAATTCATCGATCAGCGCATCGGTATCCAGCTTGTCGATCACCTCGGGCTGCGCGCCCGCCAGCCCGCCGATGAAGCCCACCGTGCGCTCGATCTGGTCCACGCCCACGGCGCGCTGCATCTGTGTCAGGATGGAAACGAATTCGACATCTATGGCCTGGCCGGCGATGCTTTCGGGCGGTGGCGGCAGCAATTGCCCGCGCGCCATGATGCCATAGGCCCGCTCTACCGCGATCGACAGCTTCTCGCGCGTCACATTCTCGATCACCGGGCCCAGCTGGGTCAGCTTCTCTTCGTTGCGCGCGGCGATTTCCTCCATATTGCGCGGTTGCACCCCGCGCATATTGGTGATGGCGTTGAACAATCCGGCAAAGGACAGGCCGTCGATCTGCCGGCGGCATTTCTCGATCTCTTCCCCGATCACCGCCACCGCCTGATATGGCATGGGGTAGGGGATCAGCACGCTGTCCCGATCAAATCCTGCTGCGCTGACCGTGCGGCCCGGCTCGCCGGTCAGGCGCAGCCCCGGCTTCACCACTTTTTCGGGCTTCACCATCTGGTCGATCGCCTCATTGCGGCGCTTCACCTGCATCTGCAGTTCTCGCAGCGCCGGCAGCGCTTCCATGCCGGGGGACACGCCCCAGGTATCGCCGCCGACCACGTCCCAGCGCGGCGCCCAGAACGGCTGTTCGTCATAACCGGCCACGCGGATCACCGCATCGCGCCCGCTCTCGGCATGCCAATAGATCGATCGCCACGGCTTGCTGTCGATCCGCGCACCCTGGTCGGGCTTGAAGTCGGGATCACGCTCGATCAACTGATGGATTTCCACCAGCCTTTCGCCATCGCCACTGTCCAGCGCAGCCCGCGCGCTGCGCGGCGCCTTTTCACCGAACGCCTGCACCGCCTGCCGCGCGCTCATCGGCGCGATGCGGATCAGCGTATCGGGCACCATCGCATCGGACAGGGCGATCCAGTATTCCCCCGCCGTCAGGCTGTGGCACACCGCGCCATGCTCGGCATGGTCGACCATCACGCAGGCTTCGGTGCCGAACAGTCCCATCTCGGCATAGCCGGCCTTGGCCGCGCTGTAGAAATTGGTCCGCGCCAGAAAGCCATAGAGCGCGCTTTCCACCTGCCCCAGCCAGGCCCGGGCCCCGGCTTCCTCGTCCATCGCCGGATCGCCCAGCCGCAGCTTGAACCACGGGCGGGAAGACGATGTCAGCCCGCTCATCATCCCATTGGTCAGCGTGCGAAACGCCTCGATCCCATGCGGGTCCAGCAACCGGCTGTTATGCGCCCGCCGTTTGCCACCCTTATCCCGGCCACCCGCAAGAAAGCGGGACCGGGCCGGCTGGGCATAGCGGGCGATCGATTGCCACTCGCTCTCGTAATCGCTGCGCAGCGCCTTCAGCCCGGCCAGCCGCTGCTCGCAATGCTGTCGCAGCGATGCCATCAGCGCGATCCTCCCATCCCGGAACCGCCGGTGGAGTTGGCGCTGCCAACTAACCCGCCGCCCAGCGTCGGCCGGCCCAGCCCGGGCGTACCCACTGCGCCGCCTGGCGCGGTCGCCAGCCCGGCCATGATCGCCCGCCGCCGCCGCGCATAATCCCGCGCACTGTCGGGCGCTCCATTGTCGGGCAGCTTGGCCGCCTGGCGTTCGGGTACCGAAGGGATATGGGGTGTGCCGATGCAGATACGCGCCTCCTGTCAGAGGCACTTCATCTATACCGGCCAAATCCCGCATTGAATCGCGGCAATTTGCCGCCGCCACGCCCGCCTGATAGATCGCCCGCCATGACGGACAACCAAACCCCACCGGCGCCCGAACCCATAGTGGACCGTCCGCAAAGGCGCATGCTCCGGCGCATCTTCAACGGCCGCACCGTGCCCATCCTGCTGGATGATCAGCCCCTGCTCACCTACAAGCAGGCGCTCCGCCACCTCGAAACCCTGCCTGCGGAGGCCCGCAACGCCGCCTGCCTCATGATGAAGCATCAGGCCGATCAGGCCTGACGCGACAATTCGGCCCGGGACCGCATCGGGTTTGAAAATTGTGCCTTGCAACATGGGGCGAATCGCGGGATAAATGGTCCATCGCGCAACGGGGCGCGGTGATTGGGCAGCCAGCTTCGCCGTAGAAGCCTGCGCTACCCTCCTCAAAAATTTGCAGCAACGCCGCTGAACGGATTTCGCGCTCTTCCTGTGCGCATGTCCGTTGGCGGCTTTTTTCGTTTCCACCTCCCAAGGGGGCTGACATGGCTACAATCATGCGGGACAGCGTAGGCACGGGTTCAGGCACTGCTTCAGGCGCGGATGACAACAGTTTCTGGCGCGCGGGGCACAAACCCACGCTGATCGCCTCGTTTCTCTATTTCGATCTCGCCTTCATGGTCTGGGTGCTGCTCGGCCCGTTGGCGCCCGATATTGCACAGACCCTGTCGCTGACCCCGGCGGAAAAGGGGCTGATGGTGGCCACGCCCACGCTGATGGGCGCGCTGTTGCGGGTGGTGAACGGCCTGCTGGTCGATCGCATCGGGCCCAAGCTGTCGGGCGCGATCAGCCAGATCATCGTGATCGCCGGGCTGTTCGTGGCCTGGATCTATGGCGTGGACAGCTTCGCCGGCACGCTGGTGCTGGGCGTGGTGCTCGGCTTTGCCGGGGCCAGCTTCGCCATTGCCCTGCCGCTGGCGAGCCGGTGGTATCCGCCCGAACATCAGGGCAAGGCCATGGGCCTGGCTGGCATGGGCAATTCGGGCACTGTGCTGGCTTCCCTGTTCGCGCCTACGCTGGCCAAGCTGTTTGGCTGGAATGCGGTGCTGGGTCTCGCCTGCATTCCGCTGGTGGCGGTGTTCATCGCCTATATGGTGATGGCCAAGGATTCGCCCGATCAGCCGGCGCCCAAGAAATTCTCGGAATATTTCACCCCGCTCAAGACGGCCGATGCCTGGTGGCTGATGGGGTTCTATGCCGTGACCTTCGGCGGGTTTTCCGGCCTTGCCTCTTCGCTCACCATCTATTTCACCGATCAATATGGGCTGACGACTGTTTTTGCCGGCTATTGCACGGCGGCCTGCGTCTTTGCCGGTTCGCTGGTGCGGCCGATGGGCGGGGCGCTGGCGGATCGGATCGGCGGCGTCAATGCGCTGATCATGGTGTTCATCGTCGCCGCGCTGGCGCTGGCCGGGGTCAGCATGGCCACCACGCTGCTGTCGTCACTGGGCCTGTTCGTGGCCGCCATGCTGGCGCTGGGCACCGGCAATGGCGCGGTGTTCCAGCTGGTGCCGCAGCGCTTCCGGGAAGAACTGGGCATCATGACCGGGCTGGTCGGCATGGCCGGTGGCGTGGGCGGTTTCTACCTCGCCTCCTCGCTCGGTTTCGCCAAGCAGTTCACCGGCAGTTTTTCCTCCGGCTTCCTGATCTTTGCCGGGTTGGCGCTGGCCGCGCTGATGGGAATTCTGGCGGTGAAGGGAAACTGGCGCGCCCAATGGGACACGGCGGCCCGGATCTGATCGCCGTATAATTTATCCGAAACGGGGTGGCATCTGCGGGCAGGGGATGCCACCCTTCGGCTCAGAACAGAACTGTGTCGCAACGGGATATTTTCATGAAACAGACGGCAATTGTGCCAGCCGCCATGATCGCCATGGCGGGATGGGCCAGCCACGGCCAGGCCCAGGACATCGATGTGCAGCCCGTGGCAGAGGCCCGGCTGCGGTATGAACATGTCGATGAAGCCAGCTTTGCCGAGGCATCGGATGCGGTCACCGCGCGGGTGCGGCTGGGCGCGCAGGCAAGCGCCGGAAAGCTGACCGCCACGGTGATCGGGCAGGGCAATCTGGCGCTGGTCGACCACTATTTTGACGGGCTGCACGGCACGCAGACCCGGCCGCAGATCGGTGATCCGGAAAATCTGGCCCTCTATGTGGCGCAACTGCGTTATGCGGATGAAGGCCTCGCGATCACCGCCGGGCGGCAGAAGCTGCTGCTCGAAGATGAACGCTTCGTCGGCAATGCCTTCTTCCGCAACAATGCCCAGAGTTTCGACGCGGTACGGGCCGAACTGGCGCCGGCCAAGGGGCTGACGATCGACCTGACCTATGCCTGGAACGCGCGCACCATCTGGGGTTCGCACGGCCATGGCGCGCGGCAGCAGGGTGTGGGGGGGGACAATGTCTTTGCCATCCTGGGCTATGCCACGCCGATCGGGAAGATCAGCGCCTTTGCCTATATCGTTGATCAGAACGAAGCGCAGGTGCAGGGCTATCGCCTGTCGAACCAGAGCTATGGGGTGCGGCTGGCGGGCGCGCGCGAATTGGCGACAGGGACAAAGCTGTCGTATCAGCTCAGCCATGCGCGGCAGTCCGATCATCACAACAATCCCAATGACTATGCCGCCTCCTATTGGCTGGCCGATGCTGCGATCGACTGGCGCGGATGGAAGCTGAACGCCGGCTATGAGGTGCTGGGCGCGAGCGATGGCACGGCCTTCACGAGTTTCCAGACGCCGCTGGGCAGCATCTTCAAGTTTCAGGGCTGGGCCGACAAATTCGCAACCACACCGCCCGATGGCGTGCGCGATCTCTATGTCAGCGGCGGCTATGGCTGGTCGAAGCTGGGGCCGCTGACCGGCATCAGCCTGCAAGCCGCCTGGCACCGCCTGCGCAGTGATCGGCTGAGCCGGCATTATGGCGATGAGATCAACCTGCTCGCTTCGGGCAAATGGGCAAAGACGACGCTGTCGCTGCGCTATGCCCATTATGACGCGGCCCGGTTTTCGTCCGATACGGACAAGCTGTGGCTCCAGGCCGACTGGGCGTACTAGCTCTCGAATCCTCCCCGAACTCGCCGCGTGCAGCGCGGGACAGCCAGCGCAGTTCCGGCCTTGCGGCCGGCCCCTCCACCGCCCGGAAGAAAATCCTCCGCGAACTTGTTCGGGGAGGGGGACCATGCGAAGCATGGTGGAGGGGCCGCGCGCAGCGCGGAAGGGGGAATCCGCCGATGCTCAGGGACATCACGCCAGCCACCGGCCGTAAAACCATCCGCCAGGCCCGCGCCTTGCGCCGCATCATGTCTTTGCCCGGAGTGTTGCTCTGGCAGGTGTTGCGCAGCCGTCCGCATGGACTTAAGTTCCGCCGGCAACACCCGGCGGGGGCCTTCGTGCTGGATTTCTGGTGCGCCGATGCGCGGCTGGCGGTGGAAGTGGATGGTCGCGCGCATGATGATGGGGCAAGGGCGGTCCGCGACCGTGAACGCGATGCATGGCTGGGGCAGAACGGCATCACGACTTTGCGCATTCCGGCGAGTGAGGTTTTGCAGGATACTGCTGCGGTGGCCGATGCGATCGCGGCGCATGCCCGTGCGCGCCTGCCGCTGGGCCATCCGGCGGCTGCGCAGAATGGCTAGCGCAGTTCCATGAGAAGCAGGCAAATCCCCCCCAGTTCGCAGGGTGAGGGGAACCATGCGCAGCATGGTGGAGGGGCCGGCCACTAGGCCGGAACAACGCTGCCACCGGTGCGACTGATCAAAAAATCATCAAACCCCGCGCCAAACCCGGATCGTTTCGCTGAACTCCTCCGGATCGCTGGCATGCACGCGGATGGTCACCGGCACGAAGCTGTCCCCGCTGTATTCGGGCTGGGCATTGTATCGGGTCACCTTGCCCGCCTGCACCAGCGGCCGGATGATATCCTCATCCGCCTGCTGCTTGATCCCGGCGGCAAAGGGCGGCACGAAGACCACATTGGCCGGATGCGCATCCCCGCCGAATATTTCCGGCAGCAGCAGCATGGGCACCAGCAGCCCCTGTTCCACCAGCCGCTGCGCCGCCTCGCGCGATGTCACCGCCGCGTAATCGGGCGATCCCTTGCCACCTGTCCCCTGCATTGTTCCAACCCGCCCCTTCGTGTGCCGGCCATTGCCGGAACGAAATGTAACATACCATGGGCGAAGCGGTTCGTCGCGTAGTGAACAGTTGGGGATGGAAACTTTTATTACACCACCGATGGGTCATTCTCCGGCCAGGTCTGTCGGGTGCGATCGTCGCGCGGGGGCTTGGCGGGCGGCTGTGCCTGCCGTGGTGGGAGCGGGGGGATGATCGCCCGGGGCCGCGCTTCGGCTGGCCGGGCGCCTGTCTGCGGACGATCGGCACGTGGATAGGGCCTGGGTGGGGGGATCGGCACCCTGCCGGCCCTGCCGTTCGGGGCCTTCTTGCGTTCGGTCACGGGCGCCGATTTGCGCTGCTCCGCCTGCGCCAGCGCCGCCGCCGGCAAGGCCGCCGCAACCATCGCGGCGCACAAACCACTCAGCAGCACACCGCGCATCGCCTTTCACTCCTTGTCCAGGGCCCGGACTCGCCCGGCCTCAGCCGGGAATGCAGCCTATCCGCTTCGTATCGGGTCGCAAAGCGGATGATTGCCACCTGCCGCCCGGCATGGCACGGGGCAATCATGGCAAGGGCAGATCGTCTCGAACGGCTTGAAATCCGCCGCGCAGATATGGAGGCGGAATATACCGCCGCACTGCTGGCGGCGCTGCGCGTCACGGCGGCGGGCAAGGCGGGTCTGTTTGATCACAAGCCGGATCGATCCACCCGAGCCGCCATCGCCCCCGTGATCGCCGAATTGCAGGAACTGGCCGACGCCATCGACGATGCGCGCGAACGGCTTGCCCTGCCCGAATTCACCCTGCATCGCGAATTCCTGGCCGCCCGGGGCAAGCCGAGCCCGCAGGCGGTGGGCGAACCCAAGCAGGCCCAGGCTTGGCTCCAGCGCTTGGAGCCGGGGGGCTGATCAGGCGCCGATCACAGCCCGTAGGGATTGCCCGGCAACAGCTCCACCTGGATCCACGGTTCTTCGTCCGAACGCTTGTCATCATCCAGCAACACCACCGTGTCGCCGGTGATTTCCAACCGGATGCAATCGTTGGAAACCAGCCGCGCCACGTCCTCCGCAAAGCACAGCTCGCCCCTATCATCGATGAACCACACCCGTCGCTGCGCCTTCGCGTTCAGATCCGTCGTGGCGAGGGCGGACCGATCCTCCTTCAGATGCATGAACACCTTGTACGGCGGTTTGTCGGCCTCGAAGGTCATCGTCACTACCAGCGTATTGCCGATCAGCCGCTCGACCGCATCCATGCCCGAAAGCTCAGGCGCGGGGCGCGGCGTCACCATGGGCGGTATCTGA
Organism: Croceibacterium xixiisoli; assembly: GCF_009827305.1. GTDB lineage: Bacteria > Pseudomonadota > Alphaproteobacteria > Sphingomonadales > Sphingomonadaceae > Croceibacterium_C > Croceibacterium_C xixiisoli. The sequence goes on from NZ_WTYJ01000002.1 coordinate 350,612, forward strand.
CCCTCCTGCGCAGCCACACCGGCCGGCAGCAGCATGGCCAGGATCCAACAGGGGGCGAAGCGAGCGGTCACAAACATGGCGCGACCATATCGGTCCCTCCTTCTGCCGCAAGTCTTGCCTCGGCGCGGCGATGCGGTACCGTCCCACCATGGCTGCTGCCGCGCATATGCTCCTCCGCCCGCTCACGGCACTGCTGCTCGCTGGCGTCATTGCCGCCTGCGCCCCAACTGATTCTGCTGACCCAACCGATCCTCCGCCGTCACCGCCCGCCAGCCAGCTCCCCGCCGGGTTCGTCCATCTGCGCGATCTTGCGCCGTCGGTGGTGCAGGACATTCGCTATGCCGGGTCGCACAATTTCATGGGCCGCCCGATCGCGGGCTATCAGGCGGGCGAATGCGTGCTCACCCGCCCGGCGGCGCAGGCACTGGCCGCGGCCGATGCCGAATTCCGCCGCCAGGGCCTGACGCTGCAGATCTTCGACTGCTACCGCCCGCAGCGCGCGGTCGATGATTTCGCCGCCTGGGCGCAAGACCTCGGCCAGACGCAGATGCGCGCCGAATTCTACCCCCGGGTGGACAAGCGCGTGCTGTTCGACGCCGGCTATATCGCCCGCCGTTCCGGCCATAGCCGGGGCAGCACGGTCGATCTCACCCTGCGCCCGATCGATGCTCCGCCGCTCCCCCGCTGGAACGCCACCCAGCCGCTGGCCGATTGCGCCGGGCCCGATCGCTATCAGGATGGCAGCCTCGATTTCGGCACCGGCTACGACTGTTTCGACGAAAAATCCCACCACGGCGCCGCCGGCATCACCCCCACCGCCACCCGCAACCGCGCCCTGCTGGCCGAAGTCCTCTCCCGCCACGGCTTCAAACCCTATGCGCAGGAATGGTGGCACTACACCCTGCGCGAAGAACCCTTCACCGACGAATATTTCGATTTTCCGGTGGAGTAGAAACCTCCCAACCCCCTTCCGTTAATCCTATATCAATCCTGCAAACGAAACATTCCCGCCCGGCCAAGAACCAGCAGGCCCCGGGGAGAGCACGATCATGGCATTCGGCACACGGCACGATCCGGACAGCACCCAGCCGGCCCCGCGCCGCGAACGCTCGCCCGGGATCAAGCTCCTGTTCGTGGTGCTGATCGGCCTCGCACTGATCGTGCCGCTGATGGTGTCCTACGCGCTGGTGTGGGATCGTCAGCAGCAGTCCGAAACCGCGCAGGCCTCCATCAACGCCGGCTGGGGCGGGCCGCAGGTCATTGCCGGGCCGATCATCTCCGTCCCCTTCCGCACTACCCAGACCGAGCAGCGCCAGGTCGATGGCAAGACCGTCACCAGCGTGGTGGAGGTTGAACGGCTGCTCTATATCTCCCCCATCGCCAACCGCGTCACCACCCAGGTGGAACCGCAGGAACGGCGCATCTCGATCTATTCCAGCGTTCTCTATGAAGCCGATATCACCGGCGCCGCCACCTTCGAACTGCCGGCCGATCTGGCTCGCTTCGGCGTCACCCGCGAACGGCTGATCTGGGATCGGGCGGAACTGCGGATCGGCGCGTCGGATGCGCGCGGGCTGACGAAGGGCGGGGTGATCCGAATCAACGGCAATCCGCTGACCGTGCAGCCGGGCAAGGGGCCGGGCGCCACCAGCGGGCAGGGCTTCTTTGCCTTCCTTCCCTGGACGGGGGAGGGGCGCATCGCCATCGATTACAGCTTCGGCCTGCGCGGCAGCCGCTCGCTCAGCCTCGTCCCGCGCGGCGGGCAGACGCAATGGCAGGTTAGCTCCGCCTGGCAGAGTCCCAGCTTCAGCGGCGCCTTCCTGCCCGAACAGCGCGAATTGCGCGAAGACGGCTTCCGCGCCAGCTACACGGTGGACAAGCTCGCCCTGGGCCAGCCGCCCGTCGCCACCGAAGATCTCGGCGCGCCCGACATTCCCGATGTCGCCCGCTACGCCAGTTCCTCCATGAATGTCACCGCCGCCGCCTATCCGGTGGATTCCCGCAGCGAGATGATCGGCGGGCAATCGCAGGCGGTCACCGTGGGGCTGGTCGAACCGGTCAATCTCTACAGCAAGGTCGATCGTTCGGTGAAATACGGCTTCCTGTTCATCGGCTTCACCTTCCTCGCCTTTCTGCTGTTTGACATCGTCGGCGGCGCGCGGGTGGCGGCGGCGGAATATCTGCTCACGGGTGTGGGGCTGGTGCTGTTCTTCGTGCTGCTGCTCGCCTTTGCGGAGGTGATCGGCTTCACGCTCGCCTATCTGGCGGCTGCGGCGGCGGTGATCGGCCTGCTGTCCGCCTACAGCGCTGCGGTGCTGAAAAGCTGGAAACGCGGCGGCTTCATCGGCGCCATGCTGACCGCGCTCTATGCGCTGCTGTTCGTGCTGCTGAACCTGGAAGCATGGTCACTGCTGATCGGCGCGGTGCTGCTGTTCCTGGCCCTGGCCGGCGTGATGTACGCCACCCGCAACCTCGACTGGGGCGCCGCCGTCCGCCGCGATCCGCCCCCGGAAAGCGCGGTGTAGGCCTGTCAAAACCTGACCCAGCACCACCAAAGGAGCGAGGACCCCCCAAAGCAAAACGGACCCCGCAGGGGTCCGCAAGGCCGACCGGCCGCCCGCAGCGCCGCAAGGCGCGAGGACCCTCCAAACAAACGGATCCCTCAGGGGTCCGCAAGGCCGACCGGCCGCCCGCAGCGCCGCAGGCGCGAGGATAGCCAAGCGGCCCGGATGGGCCGCGCCGGCGCCTGAGGCTCCTACAAACTCAACGCATCCTCGCTCTTGATCACCTTGTGCGCCTCTTCGGTCAGCCCAGATTTCCAGTAGGACGAGATATAGAGCCGATCCGGCCCCAGCCCGCGCTCATCGCGCAGGATCCGGCGCAGCGCCTGCATTGAGGAGAACTCGCTGGCACTCCAGGCATAAGGATTGCCATTGGGCCAGGCCAGCTGCGCCACCTCGGCCGGCAGCACCAGCCCGGTGCCGGGATGCGGGTTCACCAGCCAGCGGATTTCCACGCCCTCGGGCCGCGCCAGATCCTGCCGGTCTTCGTCGGTCAGGATCTCGATCACCGCCAGCCCGCGCGCATCGGCGGGCAGCAGTTCCAGGTTCACGCTGATCGCGGGCAGGGCGGTCATGTCGCCCAGCAGCAGATAGAAATCATGGCCATCGGGCAGCAGCTTGGCCGCGCCCGGTCCGCCCAGCTCGATCGGATCCCCCACCTGTGCGCCCAGCGCCCAGGCGGTCGCGGGCCCATCGGCACCATCCTCGGCGGCATGCAGCGCGAAATCGACATCGATCGTCTCGGCGGTCTGCGCCCGGATGGTGTAGGTCCGCACCACCACCTTGCCGCCGTCCGTGGGCAGGCGCAGCTTCACATAGCCGCCGGCCTGGCCCGCGGGGAAGCCCTCCAGCCCAGGCCCGCCCAGCGTCAGCCGCAGCATGTTGGGGGTCACCTGCGTGCGGTCGAGAACCTGCAACAGGCGCGGCGGGGGTCGGTTCGGGGGTGCCATATCCGCAAACAGTGGGGTGCCGTGGCCGCAGGGTCAAGCGCATGAACGATATGCACCCGCCGCGCCCATCCCGTCACAATTCCCGATAACGGTCCGTCGCCCGCCCATCACCATCGCCATGACGCTCCATCGCGCCGATCCATTCGGGCAGGCTGCGCGGCAGCACCGGCTCGGCAAAGGTGCAGGCCAGCGCATCGCCCGCATCGGGGCTGGCCAGCCCGCGCTTCTTCATGTCGGGCTTGCGCTCGATGGTCAGCCGCTGATCCGCGTCGAAGCCGTAATGCGGCCCGGTCAGATCGTCATGCAGCTGCTGATCGGACGGGATCGAGCCATGGCGCAGCCAGTGGCGCATCTGCGCCCAGATCTCCGCCCGCTTGTTGCGGCAGCGCAGGCTCATCCCCGGCTCCAGCTCCGCATCGCGGCCCTTGCCACCGAACCACACCTCATACACCGGCACATCGGGCGCCAGCTGGCGCAGCCGGTCGATCACCGCCGCGCCGATATTGCCGGCATCCACCATGATCGCATCGGGGTGCCAGCGCCCCGCCGCCAGCGCCACATCACCGGCCAGCGTCATCGCATCCACCCCGTGCCAGCGCTGCCAGGGCCGGCTCACCGCATCGCGCCCGCACCGGATCGCCAGCACCGAATGGTCATCGCCGAACCGCGCGCAATCCAGCCCGAAGATCACTGGGTCGCCAGCCAGCACGCTGTCCCCCGCGGGCACGCGCGCCTGCGCCGCCGTCACCATGTCCCCGGCGATGAACTGCATGCTCGCGGCCGCAGGAAACTGCCCGCGCACCCGCACCCGCGCGATATCGCTGTCCTCGCCATAGGTGGCGATCAACTCGTCCAGATAGGGCTTGTTGGTCCCTTCCACCGTACGGCTGTCGATCTGCGCCGTGTGCCACAAATGCCGCTGCCGGCCGAAACATTCGCGAAACGCCCCGCTGTTCTGCGTCGGATTGCCGAAGGCGATCCACAAAATCTCCGTCGCCTCATCGGTCAGCGCGCCCAGCGTCACCTCCCACACCTTGTCGGCAATGCCCGACGCCTCGTCATAGATCACGATGATCCGCCGCCCCTGATTGTGCAGCCCGGCGAAGGCTTCGGTGCTGTGTTCGGACCAGGCAACCAGATCGGCGCGCCAGCTCTGCTCGCTGCCCGGCATGGTCGAAACCAGGCTGCGCGCCTGCGCCCTGAACCACGGCGCCGTCACCGCCAGCCGCGCCCATTTGGCGATTTCCGGGCCGGTCTTGGTGGTCAGCTGCCGCTCGGTATTGGCCGTCACCACCACGCGCGCGTCGGGGCAGGTATCCAGCCCCCATTTCACGATCATCCCGATCAGCGCCGATTTGCCGATCCCATGACCGGACGCCACCGCAATCCGGCACGGCCGATGCCGCCGCTCTGGATCGCCCAGATGCGCCCCGATAATCCCCAACTGCTCCCGCTGCCAGGCGCGCGGCCCATCAACGCCCGCCAATTCCCCCGTGCCCCAGGGAAAGGCATACAGCGCATAGCCAAGCGGATCATGCGTAAACCCGCCAATATCCTCCGCCAGCCGAGCCTGCGATGTCATCGTGATGATCCTTTCAATTCGTCAGGGTCGGTGACCCGGCATGCCCCCCAAGCCTGCGTCAGACCTGCAGCGGCGGCACCATGGATGCCGGATCAAGCCCGGCATGACGGATCTTGTGTTCAGGGGCCGCGCCCTGGTTGCGGAATATGTGCCAGCGTCTGTCGAGCGGTGTTTTTTCAGCAGTGTCTTACCCTCTTCGTCATGCCGGACTTGATCCGGCATCCATTTGTCGTCTCGCGCGGAGGGACAGGTGAAAGCGCCGGGCGAAAGGCTGTGTCCCTTTTTCCTTCACATCTTCTTCTCAACCACCCGCCTTCGCGCCGCCTCGACCATTGCCTTCAGCGCCCCATCATCCCCCTCCGGCGCCTTCTCGCGAAACGCCTGCACCCCGGTGTGCTTGCCGATCATGTCGATCCGGCGGATGCGGTCGCACAGGCGGATTTTCTCCACCACGGCCGCCGCTTCGCCCGTGCCGCGTTTCGTGGTCTCGACCCCGGCCACCAGCCCCTGGCGCCAGATCAGCGGCCATTCGCTGACCGGGCGGATCGTGCCATCGGGCGCATAGAGATCGGCCAGATCCGCCTCCGCCTCAGCCGCCAGCCGCGCCAGCACCCAATCGGTGCCGATCACGCGCTGCTGAACACTTTCGGTCCGCCGCGCCAGTTCAGCCTGGATGAAGGGCCGGGCCAGCATCCGCTGCGCTCCATAGGCAGAACAATCGCGATATCCCGCCCGCTCCGCCGCTTTCCTGGGATGCGCCCCACGCAGATATTCCTCGATGAAGCGCAATTGCTGCGCCGAAAGCGCCTTGGGCGGCTTCAAAGCGCCACCCCGCTGCGATAGAGCTTCCGCTCGGTCGGCGCCGGACTGCGCGAAGCCCCCAGATGCCCCGCCTGCGCTTCAAGCCGCGCACGCCCCATCCCCTTGGGCACATGCGCGATCTGCGACCGCTGACTCTCCGGCCGGGTGGTCCATTGACCATTGGCGGTGATCTGCACCTCGCGGAACCGCTGGAATCGCCGCACCACGATCAGCCCGCGCCGTTCCAGCCGCCGCAGCACCGCCGCGCCCATGCTGCAGGAATTGTACCCGGCCAGCATTTCCAGATCGATATTCAGCGGGCACCGTTCCCCGCGCTCGGCCGCCTCCACCAGGGCGCGATAGATCACCTCTTCGCTGCGTGGCAGCGGCGCCAGGATCGCGGGGGCGAGCGCCGGGTTCGGGCGCGCATCATCGCAGGGAAGGTCCTCTGCTGCAGGCGCAACAGGGGGGCGGGCAAGGCGGCGCAGCATGGCGGAATCTCCCACGGGCGAAGGAACAGGGGCGACCGTCGTCAACCCAGCAGGGGACTCCGGTGGTGCGTTGATCCCTGTTTGTTCCCTTTTTTCCTACATGTCTAGGAAAAATACTTCACAAATAGGATGCGTGTAGGAAGGTGGCCAGGCGAAGCCACCGCGCCCCTTGCCAATCGCCGCGCAGGGCCGCTAACCCGCCAGCCGTTCCAGCGGAATGCGCATCGTCAGCTCCAGCCCCTCGGGCCGCCAGTTGCGCGTCACCTCGGCCTGCAACTGGTCGCGACTGACCCGTTCGGTCATGCTGGTGCCGAAACCGCTGCCGGTGGGCGGGGCGGCCTGCCACGGGCCGCCGCTTTCCTGCCAGACCAGCTGCAGGCATACTTCATCCACCGCGTGATCGATCCGCACCCGCCCATCCGGTACGGACAAGGCGCCATATTTCACCGCATTGGTGGCCAGCTCGTGGATGATCAGCGCCAGCCCGGTCGCGGCCTGCTCACCGATCGCATGATCTGTCCCCCGCACCAGCACGCGGCTGGTTTCGCCTTGGGAATAGGGCTCCATCAACGCCTGCAGCAGCGGCAACAGCCCGGGCGCCGCCGGCTGCGGGCCTTCTGCCGGGTCACCGGGTCGATCGGCGCGCAAATGGCTGTTGGCCCGCGCCAGCGCCTTGATCTGCTCACTCAGCGCCGCGGCAAACGGCCGGGCTTCCGGGGCGTCGCGGGCAGACAGGGTGATGATGGAATTCACCACCGCAAACACATTCTTGATCCGGTGGGACAATTCGCCCGCCAGCACCGCCAGCCGGCCCTGCCGCTGGATGATCGCCTCGATCGGGGTGCAGGTGCCGTACCAGCGCATGATCGTGCCGTCGGCCTCGCGCAGGGGCAGGGCCCGCGCCAGGATCCAGCGCCATGCGCCGCTGTGATGCCGCAACCGGTATTCGGCTTCGAAATCCGCGCCACTGGCCAGGCTTTCGCGCCAGGCGGCCTGCGCACCGGCCAGATCGTCGGGGTGGATCACCGCGCCCCATGGACCCGCCGCATCCGGTCGCGCGCCAAGGCCGGTGAATTCGAACCATTTCCGGTTGTAGAAATCGTGCCGCCCGTCGGGCCGGGCGCTCCACACCAGCTGGGGTATGGCGTCCAATGTGTTAATCAATCCGGTTCCCTCGGGCTCGGCGGGTCGAACCGCGGGGGTTAAGCGATCGGGGAATGTGCTGTCTTCGTCCACCGCACAATCCTCCATGTCGCATTCAGAAAACTGCGGTAGAAGGGCGGTGCGCTGCGGTCTGTCTATTAGTGGACAGTAGCGTGCGAGCCGCGCCATTAAGGCGGCGGCTCAGCCAGGGGGGCAACATTGACGATTGAAGACATCGCCGCGCAGAACAATTTGCTCGCGGCATTGCGGCCGGCGGATCTGGCCCTGCTGCTGCCGCATCTGCGCCACCGCGAAATGCCCGTGGAACGCACGCTCTATCATCCCGGCGATCAGGTGGAGACGGTGTATTTCCCCTGCGGCGCCTCGCTCGCCTCTTTCATGATCCTGATGGAAAGCGGCAAATTCGTCGAAACCGCGCTGATCGGGCGGGAGGGGGCCGTGGGCGGCATCGTCAGCCAGGGCCGCCTGCCCGCCTATGCCCACAGCGTGGTGCAGGCCGCTGGCGATTTCCTGTTCCTGTCCTCGGCCACGCTCGAAGAATTGAAGGATCAGGCGCCCGGCATCCGCTATCTCTTTGCCCGCTATTCGGATTGCGTGGTCGCCCAGATCCTGCAGGCTGCCGCCTGCAACGCCGCCCATTCGGTGGAACAGCGCGCGGCCAAATGGCTGCTCTCTGTGGTCGAACGCACCGAAGATGACGTGATCCCGCTGACGCAGGAACAGATGGCCAGCATGCTGGGCGTGGGCCGCAGCTATATGAGCCGGGTGCTGCACGCGCTCAAATCCACCGGCGCGCTGGACATCGGCCGCCGCACCCTGCGCGTGCGCGACCGCGATCTGCTCAAGGCGCTGGGCTGCGAATGCAACGCCGCCGTCCGCGCCCATTTCGAAGAGGTGCTGCGCGGCGTCTATCCGACAGAGGTCGCCGGGGAGTAGGACGGGCAAACAGGGCGGGGCAAACAGGGCGGGGCGTCTCCAATGTCCCTCCCGCGCCCAACCACCTTTATCCGCTCGGCCTGAACCTGTCCGAGGCCAGCCACTCCGGTGTGGATTCCGCTCTGCGCGGGAATGCCAAGGGTACGTGATCGTTTTGATTGGTCATTCCCGCGCAGGCGGGAATCCAGTTGCAACGTCTCGACAAACGGCATCACCAGGCGGCTCGACCATCGTCAGCAGGTGACCGGCTTCCATGACCATGGCCGTCCGGCTGAGCGAACGGATCGACCGATCCATGGCGCATTCAGCCTTCACCTGCGCTATTTGGCCGACTCACACTTCTCGTCCCCAGGCAAGGAACCCCATCATGGCGGATATGACAGCACAAGCCCCGGCAGATACCTCCGCCGATCACCTGCAGACGCTGGCCCCGCTGGTGATCGACGGGGATGAAATCGAAACCGGCGACAGTTTCGACGTCCACGATCCGGGCCGTCCGTCGCAAGTGGTCGGTCGCGCCATTTCCGCCACCGGCGATCAGGCCGAACGCGCCGTCGATGGCGCCGCGCGCGCGTGGAAGGATTGGAGCCGCCATGCTCCCGAACATCGCGCCGAATTGCTGCTGGCCGCCATTGATGGCCTGACTGCCGATGCTGCCGCCCGCGCGCGCATCCTGACGCGCGAAAACGGCAAGGTGCTGATGGAATCCAACATCGAAATGCACGTCTTTGCCGGCCGCTGCCGCATGGCCGCTGAACTCGCGCCCGAACTCTCGAAGGTGCAGGTGCTGGCGCCCGAAACCCAGGAACCGGAACCCGGCATCGACGCCAATGGCCGCCCGCGCACGCGCCCGCCGATCCCGCTGCGGTCCGAAGTGTCGCATCTGCCGCTCGGCGTGGTGACGATCATCGTGCCTTACAACTGGCCGCTTGCGATCCTCGCCGCCAGCCTGCCCTATGCGCTGGTCGCCGGGAACACCGTGATCGTGAAGGCGCCCCCGGCTACGCCGCTGGCCACCACGCTGGTGCTGCGCGATCTCGCCCGCCGCCTGCCGCCGGGCGTGCTCAGCGTCGTCCATGGCAGCAATGATGCGGTGGCCCCGCTGATCGTCGATTCGCGCATCCGCCGCCTGGTGTTCACCGGCAGCACGCCGGCCGGCCAGCGGATGATGGAAATGTGCGCCGGCAATCTCGCCCGCGTCACCCTGGAACTGGGCGGCAATGATCCGGCTCTCGTCCTCGATGATGCTGATCTGGATGCCGCCGCCATTCAGCGGCTGACCATCAGTTCCTTCCTCACCACCGGGCAGGTCTGCATGGGCGTGAAGCGCATCTATGTGCACCGCTCACGCTACGATGAAGTGGTGGAAGGGATGTCGGGCGTGCTGTCCCACTTCCGCATCGGCCATGGGCTCGATCCGCAATCCTCCATGGGCCCGCTCAACAATGAACGGCAGCGTGATATCGTCCGCCAGATGCTGGATGAAGCGCGCAACGCCGGCCATGAAGTCCGCGAATTCGGCACCCTGTCCGATGATGCGGAACAGAGCGGCGGCTGGTACATGCGCCCCAGCCTGGTGCTGAACCCGGATCGGGCGCTGGCCATCGTCGATCAGGAACAGTTTGGCCCCAGCGTGCCAATCCTGCCCTTCGACGATCTTGATCCGCTGGTCGATGAACTCAACGATCACTGGTCCGGCCTCACCTCGTCAGTGTGGAGCGGCAATCCCGATCGCGCCGCCAGCGTGGCCCGCTCGCTGCGCACCGGCACCACCTGGATCAACAACGCCAACGCCGTCGCCCAGGACGACCGCGCCCCCTTCGGCGGCTTCCGCGCCAGCGGCGTCGGCCGCGAACTGGGCCGTGAGGGTCTGTTTGAATTCACCGAGGCCCACACGATCACCTGGCCGGCGGCTTAAGGGGAAGGGCACAGCACAACCTGCCTCCCCTCCCGCTTGCGGGAGGGGCCGGGGGTGGGCCAGCGCAACCTCAGCGCCGGTCAACCACCAGCCCCCAACCACCCACACCCGCTCGGCCTGAGCCCGTCGAAGGCCAATCACCTCCACCCGAGCCCAAGCCGCCCACACCCTACTTGGTCGTATAACCGCCGTTGACCAGAATGGTCTGCCCGGTCATCCACCAGCCTTCGGATACCAGGAACCGGATCCAGGGCACGATATCCTCGATATGGGTCAGCCCGGTGGGGGTGGAGGGGGAAAGGGCCGCCGCCGTCTTGTGGTAAGCCTGCGCTTCCGGGCTTTCCGCCGGGTAGAAGAACGGCGTATCCATCGGGCCCGGGCCGATCGCGGTCACCGAAATGCCCCGGTCGCCGAATTCCTTGGATGCCGCGCGGGTGAAATGTTCCACCGGCGCCTTGGTCCCGGCATAGCTGGAATAGAACGGGGTATAGGCGCCCAGCAGCGACGTCACCAGCGTGCAGATCTTGCCATTGTCGTTCAGCGCCTTGCCGGCTTCCTTGATGAAGAAGAACGCGGCCTTCGAATTGACGTCGGTCATCGCATCATATTCGGCTTCGCTGATCTCGATCATCGGCTTCTTCAACACCTTGCCCACGGTGTTGATGGCAATGTCGGGCCGGCCGATCGCGGCAATCGTGTCGGCGAACAGCTTCTCATTCGCCCCGGCTGTGGTGAGATCGGCCTGGAAGGCAACCGCTTCAACGCCGGCGGCCCGGATCGCGGCCACGGTGGCCTCGGTCTCGTCCCTGCTGCCCGGGGTGTTGTAATGCACGGCAATCGCCTTGGCGCCCAGCGCAGCGAAATCGCGCGCGATCAGCCCACCCAGATTCTTGCCACCCCCGGCAATCAGAACGGTCTTTCGTGCAATACCATGATCAGCCATCGGCGTTCTCCTTTTTACAATTTTTACAATTGCATACGGCTGACAATGGAATATCCGGCTGGCATTGACCGATAAAGCCGACCACTCTGACATCAGTGGTCGGAAAATCTGGACAATCGGGGGCACGTCCGATGGATCGAATTGATTTGTTTCGTGTTTTCAGTCGCGTGGTGGAATGCGCCAGCTTTACCCGGGCCGCGGATACATTGGACATTCCCCGATCCTCGGTTTCTGCGGCGGTGCAGGAGCTTGAACAAAGGGTCGGTGCGCGCCTGCTTCACCGCACGACCAGGCGGGTTTCGCTCAGCCAGGATGGCATGGCGCTTTACGAACGGTGTCAGCGGATCCTGGCCGAGGTGGAAGATGCCGAAAACCTGTTTCAGCGCTCGGCAGACCAGCAGGCGGGCCGGCTGCGGGTGGATGTGCCGGGCCGGATTGGCCGGCTGGTCATCGCCCCGGCCCTGCCGCAATTTCTCGACGCCCATCCGCACATCGATGTCGTGCTGGGGGTGACCGATCGCGCGGTGGATCTGGTCGAAGACAGCGTGGATTGCGTGCTGCGCATCGGCCCGCTCGCCGATTCCCCGCTGATCGCCCGCAACATCGGCCTGCTGCCGCTGATCAATGTCGCCAGCCCGGCCTATCTGGACCGCCACGGCGTGCCCGCCAGCCCGGATGCTCTGCTGCAGAACCACCACGCCGTCGCCTACGCCTCCCCATCGAATGGCCGGGTGGAAGATTGGGAATGGCTGGCCGATGGCACGCTGCACACCGCCCGGCTGCCCGCCCGGGTCACGGTCAACAGTGCGGAGGCGAGCATCGCCTGCTGCCTGGCCGGGCTCGGGTTGATCCAGATCCCCGCCTATGACGTCCGCGCCCACATTGATGCCGGCGAACTGGTGGAGGTGCTGCCCCAATTCCGCGCCGAACCCATGCCCATGCGCCTGCTGTTCCCCCACCGCCGCCATGTCTCGGGCCGGGTCCGCGTCTTCGCCGACTGGCTGGCCGCGCTGCTGCATCGCCAATTGCTGATGGCAGGCTGAGCGGGTGGGACCGATCCCGCTTGCCCAACATGCCAGCCCCTCAACACGTTTCCCGCGTGTCCAACCACCACCCCCGCTCGGCCTGAGCCCGTCGAAGGCCAGCCACCAACACCCGCGCCCACGCGACAATGGTGCCAGCACCCTTCGACGGGCTCAGGGTGAACGGGGAGGGGGCACCCAGGCGCAACACAGCACAACCTGACTCCCCTACCGCTTGCGGGAGGGGCCGGGGGTGGGCCAGCGCAACCTCGAAGCCCACAACCCCAAGCCCACAACCCCAAGCCCACAACCCCAAGCCCACAACCCCAAGCCCACAACCACCACAATCGCCCGCATCTACAACGCTTGTCTTTGCCCGCGCTGACCACCTACAAGGCGCGGCATAACATCAACCCTGTTCATCACAGTGAGAGGCGCATTACCCCCATGACCACGCAGGATCAGTCGCAGGATATCGCACGCATCTTCGCCTTACAGCAGGCCAATCAGTGGAATGTGAAGGCCAGCAGCGCCGCCGATCGCAAGGCCAAGCTGGCGAAGCTGAAGGCCGCCGTAGAGGCCCATGCCGATGACATCGTCGCCGCCGTGCGCGAAGACACGCGCAAGCCGGTCGGCGAAATCCGCGTCACCGAAGTGATGAACATCACCGCCAATATCCAGCGCAATATCGACAATCTCGATGCTTGGATGACCCCGACCGAGGTCACCCCCTCGCTCAACCCGGCGGATCGCGCGCAGATCGTCTATGAAGCGCGCGGCGTCTGCCTGATCCTGGGCCCATGGAACTTCCCGCTCGGCCTCACGCTCGGCCCGGTGGCCGCCGCGGTCGCCGCCGGCAATTGCTGCATGGTGAAGCTCACCGATCTGTGCCCGGCCACCGCACGCATCGCCGGGGTGATCCTGCGCGAAGTGTTCGATGAAAACGAGGTCGCCCTGTTCGAAGGCGATGTCAGCGTCGCCACCGCACTGCTCGAACTGCCGTTCAACCACATCTTCTTCACCGGCAGCACCCGCGTGGGCCGGATCGTCGCGGCCGCAGCGGCCAAGCATCTCGCCAGCGTCACGCTGGAACTGGGTGGCAAATCGCCGGTCATCATCGATGACGGGGCCGATATCGACGCCATCGGCGCGGCGCTGGCCGGTGCCAAGCAGTTCAACGGCGGCCAGGCCTGCATCTGCCCCGATTATGTCTTCGTGAAGCCGGAACAAAAGGATCGGCTGGTCGAGGTGTTCGGCGCCAAGGTGAAGGAAAACCTCTACGCCGAAGGCAGCATCAACAAGGAAGGCATCGCCCAGATCGTCAACGCCGGCAATTTCTCCCGCGTGAAGACCTTGTTCGATGATGCCGTGGCCAAGGGCGCGACCGTGGCCGTGGGCGGCGAACTGGAAGAGGGCGATCTGACCATCCACCCGACCCTGCTGACCGATGTCACGCCGGACATGGCCATTCTGCAGGAAGAAATCTTCGCCCCGCTGCTGCCGGTCATGACCTATGACAAGCTGGACGATGCGATCGATTACATCGCCGCGCGGGACAAGCCGCTGGCGCTGTATATCTTCAGCAAGGATCAGGACAATGTCGATCGGGTGCTCAACCGCACCTCATCGGGCGGGGTCACCGTCAATGGCGTGTTCTCGCATTATCTGGAAAACCACCTGCCGTTCGGCGGCGTGAACCAGAGCGGCACGGGCAGCTACCACGGCTATTTCGGGTTCAAGGCGTTCTCCCACGAACGCGCCGTCTATCTGCATCAGTAAGAACGGGGGCGGGGCTGCTTCGGCAGCCCCGTTTTCATCCATAGGGCGCTGATGCCCCCTTGCGCGGGTGTTACCCGGCAACCCGCTTTTAGAGTTGGGGCGGCATCGGCGTTGCCGCCGACATTGTCGGCAGGGATGCCGATTGCGACACCAGCCTGGGCGCGGTGGCATCTGCCTGCTGCGATACATGCCAGACGCCGCTGCCATCCAGCCGCAGATCAAAGCAATACGCGCCGTCGCGCAACACCCGCGCGCCGGTGCAGGCCAGATGCTGTACCGCCTGCAAAACGCCAGCAGCGTCGAAGCCGATGAAATCCATCGGTTCTACCGCTTGGTCTATCGGCAATATCTGAAAATGATGCATGAAAAGGCTCCTGACCAAGACGGGAGCACGCGACTATCGTCTCTCTCAGTTATCAGCTCGTCATTTCGTCGCTGACAATATCAGCTTGTAACACGGTTGGGTGAGGATAGCGAATCCACCGTCAACAATAACAATCATCGATTTCCAGGCGGGGCCCATCTCGCGGATTTCCGGTGATTTATTATTTTACGCAGGCTGGAACTTTTTGCGCCAGGGCATTTTTATGCGCTTCCAACGCGCCTCAATGTCAGTTGGCGACCGGCGCGCGGAATCGCGGGAACACCATGCTGAAACAGGCCCCGCCATCCACCTGGGCATAACCGGCCATGCCGCCATGCAATTGCGCAATGGTCTGCACCACCGCCAGCCCCAGCCCGCTGCCCTTGATCGGATCGTTCATGTCGCGATAGCGGCGAAACGGCTCGAAGGCATATTCGACGAAGTCCGGCGGCAGGCCGGGCCCCTCGTCCTGCACCTCGATCCGCACCTGATCCCTCGTCAGCCGCAGCCGCACCAGCGCCAGGCCCGGGCGGGCATGGCGGCGGATGTTTTCCAGCAGCGCGATCAGCGCCTGCCGGATGCGGGCGATATCGACATCGGCTGTCCCATCCTCCAGATCGAGGATCAGCTGGAACCCGGCATCGGCCAGCGGATCGCGCATCAGCCCGGTGATGATCTCCGTTTCGGCGGCGAGGTCCACCCGGCGGATCGCCGCTTCCAGATGGCCGCCGTCCATCAGGCTCACGATCCGCAGATCCTCGATCAGGTGGGCCAGCCCGTTCACATGGCTGACCAGGGATGTGAACAGCGCCGGTTCCGGCTGGAACACCCCATCGGCCAGCCCCTGCAACCGCCCGCTCAGGATGGTGACGGGCGTGCGCAGCTCATGCGCGATGGTCGCGTTCCAGCGCAGCAGCGCCTCAGCCGATTTCTCCAGCCGGTCGGCCAGGAAATTGTAGTCATTGACCAGCCCGGCCACTTCCCCGGTGGGGGTGCGGGCCGGCACCGCGCGCGATGTCAGATCGCCATCGGCCAGCCGCCGCGCGCTCGCCGCCACGGTCACGATCGGCTGCACGATATGGCGGGCCAGCCGCACCGCAAACACGAAGGCCACGCCCGCGCCCACCGCCAGCAGGGTGATCATCATCATCCACTCGATGCCGCCGGGCAGGCCAGCCTCTTCGGAAATCAGCGAAGGGGCAAATCGCAGCAGCAGGGCATAGAACAGGTACAATCCGGCGAAGGCCATCACCAGCGATGTCACGGTCGCGGTCACCATCGACACCGCGATCTGCCGCCCGATCCCCTGAACGCTCTTCATCCGCCGCGCTCCTTCAACCGCCCGCCAGCCGGAAACCGACCCCGCGCACATTGCTGACCATGCCCGGCGCACCGGCATCCTGCAGCTTGCGCCGCAGCTTGCTCAGATGGCTGTCCACCGTCCGGTCCAGCGCGTCACCGCCGGGCAGGCAGGCATCGACCAGTTCCCCGCGCGAAAACACCCGCCGCGGCGCGCGGGCCATATGGGCCAGCAGGCGGAACTCGGTCAGCGTCAGCGGCAATTCGCCCGACTGCTGGCCGCTCGCCTCATCCATGACGCGGGCGATATGGCTTTCCAAATCGATCTCGATCCCGCCCAGCCGCAACACCGTGCCATCGCTCGCGGCCGACCGGCGCAGCACCGCGCGGGCGCGCGCGGCGACTTCGGCGGCGTTGAACGGCTTGACTACATAATCATCCGCCCCGATCCGCAGCGCCTGCAGCTTGTCGATATCCTGGTCCAGCGCGGTCAGCATGATCACCGGCGTGCTGCCGCGATGGCGCAGCTCGGCCAGCACCTGCCATCCATCCATTCGGGGCATCTGCACATCCAGGATCACCAGGTCCGGCTTCAGCGTCTGATGGATTTCCAGCGCCGCCCGCCCGTCCGCCGCCCGGATCGTGCGAAACCCTTCCCGTTCAAGATAGGCCATGATCACCTCGGCGATCTCGGCCTCGTCCTCGGTCACCAGCACCAGCGCGTTATCGATATTCATTGTCGCCTCCGCCGCCCTCCATACGCCCGGTGGACGGGGTCGGCCATCCGTCTCCACACTTCCTCAACACTTCCTCCACAAAGGCTCGACACGACAGGATCAGAGGCCTTCGCAATTGCAGCATTGGCACTGGATTCCCGGAATGATCTTCTCCCCTTCGTGGCGTCGTCGCGCCGCTCTGCTCATCGGCGCCGCCTCGCTCGCCCTGTCCGCCTGCGCGCAACAGGAAGAGGCTGCCCCCACCGCCGTTCCGGAGGTATCGGTGGTCAAGGTCCAGCCTTCGCAGGTCGATATCGCCGATGAACTGCCCGGTCGGGTAGTCGCTTTTCGCGTTGCCGAGATCCGCCCGCAGGTGGGCGGGGTGATCCAGCGGCGGATGTTCGAACAGGGCAGCGAAGTGCGGGCCGGGCAGGCCTTGTTCCAGATCGATGCCGCTCCGTTCCGCGCCGATGTGGCATCGGCCGATGCGGCGGTGCGGCGTGCTCAGGCGGTGGCAGCGCGCGCCCGTACGCAGGAACGGCGGCTCGCTCCGCTGGTCGAAGCCGATGCGATCAGCGGCCAGACCTATGACGATGCCGTCACCGCCCGCGACCAGGCGATGGCCGAATTGGCCCAGAGTCGGGCCCAGCTGCGCCGCTCCAATGTTGATCTCGGCTTCGCCACATTGCGCTCGCCGATCAGCGGCCGGATCGATCAGGCGGTCTTCACGGAGGGGGCGCTGGCCGTCGCCGGCGACACCCAGCCGCTCGCTACCGTCCAGCAAATCGACCGCGTTTACATAGACGTACGCCAGCCCGCCGCCCGGCTCGAAGCCCTGCGCGAAGCCGCTCGCGCGGGTGAGGGCAATGCCGGGGCGGAGGTGGAAATCCGCTGGGGCAATGACCGCATCCACCCCGTGCGCGGGCGCATGCTGTTCTCCGGCATCAGCGTAGATCCCGGCACCGGCGATGTAATCGCCCGTGTGGAGGTGGCCAATCCCGACCGCACCCTGCTGCCCGGCATGTTCGTCCGCGCCCGCCTCCCCCGCCTCTCCCTCCCGGCCGCCCTGGTCGTCCCCCGCCAGGCCGTCACCCGCGACGCAGCGGGCAAGGAACAGGTCAGCGTGGTCGACGCGCAGGGCAAGGTCCACAGCCGCCGCGTGACCACGGGCGACGAACGCAATGGGCAGATTGTCATCACGGAAGGGCTGAAATCCGGGGATGTCGTCATCGTCGAAGGGCAGGACAGGGTCGCCGCCGGGGCCACGGTGAAGCCCGTCGCCTGGCGCAATCCCGCCGCCGCCGCGCCTGCCGGCCCCGCCGCAGCCAAGCGCTGATCGGAAGGATTTCCCATGCCTCGCTTCTTCATCGACCGGCCGGTCTTCGCCTGGGTGGTTGCCATCGGCATCATCCTGATGGGCCTGATCGCCATCCCGCAGCTGCCCGTGGCACGCTACCCCGTGATCGCGCCGCCGACCATCAGCATCACCGCCACCTATCCCGGCGCAACGCCCAAAAACATGACCGACAGCGTCGTCAGTCTGATCGAGCGTGAACTGTCGAGCGTGAAAAACATGCTCTACTTCGAAAGCTCAACTGACACGTCCGGAACGGCTACGATCACGGCCACCTTCCAGCCCGGTACAGACCCGGAACTGGCGCAGGTTGACGTGCAGAATCGCTTGAAAACAGCCGAGCCTCGTCTGCCCCAGGTGGTTCGCCAGACTGGCGTTATGGTCGAGGCGGCGTCGTCCGATTTCCTTGCACTGGTCAATATCGAATCTTCCGATCCGGAAGTCGATGAAACTCTGCTGGGTGATTACGCCGCCCGCAATGTGGTAGAAGAACTCAAGCGCGTACCGGGCGTTGGTCGCGTACAATTGTTCGCTTCCGAGCGTGCAATGCGCATCTGGGTCGATCCGGCCAAGCTGCTGTCTTTCGGCCTTTCGATGAGTGATGTCACGGCTGCCATCGCGTCGCAGAACAGGCAGATTGCGCCCGGCGCCCTCGGGGGTGCACCCACGCTTGAGGAAACCCGGGTAACTGTCCCGCTGACCGTCGAAGGACAATTGCAGACCCCGGAAGAATTTGAACGCATCATCCTGCGCGCAGATACCAGCGGGTCGGACGTTACTCTGGCAGATATTGCCCGGGTTGAACTTGGGGCGCAGACTTTCAGCTTTGCGACCCGTTCCAACGGCAAGCCGGTGGCCATGGTCGCGGTGCAGCTGGCGCCAGGCGCCAATGCCGTCAGCACCTCTGCTGCTGTGGCGGAACGCATGGAAGAACTGTCCCGCTCGATGCCGGCCGGGATCAGTTATCGGATACCCTTCGACACGGCGCCATTCGTCAAGATATCGATCGAAAAGGTCGTCATGACCTTGCTGGAAGCCATGGTGCTGGTGTTCCTGGTAATGTTCCTTTTCCTCCAGAAGGTTCGTTACACTCTCATTCCGGCCATTGTGGCGCCGATCGCGCTGCTCGGCACCTTTGCCATCATGCTCGCCTCCGGCTTTTCAGTGAACGTACTGACCATGTTCGGCATGGTGCTGGCGATCGGGATCATCGTCGATGACGCGATCGTGGTGGTCGAAAACGTCGAACGGATCATGGCCGAAGAGGGCCTTCCGCCCAAGGAAGCCACGAAGAAGGCGATGAAGGAAATCACCGGTGCGGTGATCGGCATCACCCTGGTGTTGACGGCGGTGTTCATTCCCATGGCACTCGCCAGCGGATCGGTAGGGGCGATCTATCGCCAGTTCACCATGTCGATGGCCGTCTCCATCCTGTTCTCCGCCTTCCTTGCACTCACGCTGACGCCTGCTCTTTGCGCCACCTTGCTCAAGCCGATCCATGGGCATGAGGAGAAGAAGGGCTTCTTCGGCTGGTTCGATCGCCATTTTGGCCGGATGACAAAGGGTTACGAAAACTGGGTCACCCGGCTGCTCAAGCGTGGCGGGCGGATGATGGCCGGTTTCGCTGTCGTCGTCGCCCTGCTGGCGGTCGGTTTCGTGAACCTGCCGTCGGGGTTCGTTCCGGAAGAAGATCAGGGCTATTACATGACCATCTTCCAGATGCCGGCTGACGCGACCACGGGTAGAACCAAGGAAGCCCTCAACGTTCTGGAGAACCATAACAAGCAGCGTCCCGCCGTGGCCGATACCATCGGAATCCTCGGGTATGGCGCTGCCGGTTCCGGTCCCAATGCAGCAATGGCCTACGTCACGCTGAAAGACTGGAGTGAGCGAGGTGATGCGACCAGCGCGGGCGAGGTACAGAGCGCTATGGGGGCCACCGCCGCTATCCGCGAAGGCACGGTGATGAGCCTGCTGCCGCCGTCGATCGATGGGCTGGGTACCTCTGCGGGCTTCGCCCTGCGGCTGCAGGATCGAGGCAACCGTGGCAATGATGCGCTGATGGCGGCCCAAGGGCAGCTGATCGCGCTGGCCGCGCAGAGCAAGATTGTCAGCAATGTCTATCCCGAAGGTCTGCCGCCGGGCAGCAGCGTGAAGCTGGAAATCGATCGGCAGAAGGCGCAGGTCATGGGTGTGTCCTATGATGCCATTGCCGATACGGTCAGCGCCGCGATGGGATCGTCCTATGTCAATGACTTCCCCAATGACGGCCGGCTGCAGCAGGTGATCGTGCAGGCCGACGCTTCCGCCCGGATGAAGCTGGACGATGTGCTCAAGCTCTATGTCCGCAACAGTGCCGGCGGATCGGTGCCGCTGTCCGAAGTCGTTATCCCGCGCTGGGAAAACGCCCCGCTGCAGCTCGTTCGCTACAACGGCTATCCCGCCGTGCGGATCAGCGGCATGGCTGCACCCGGCTATTCCAGTGGCGATGCGCTGACGGAAATGGAACGTCTTGTCGAACAGCTGCCTGCCGGTTTCGAAGTCGAATGGACCGGAGTTTCGCTGCAGGAAAAAACCTCCGGCAATGAATCCACCATGCTGCTCGTCCTGTCCATGATGGTGGTGTTCCTGGTGTTGGCCGCCCTGTACGAAAGCTGGGCCATCCCGCTTTCGGTGATGCTGGTGGTGCCGCTGGGGCTGATCGGATCGGTCGCGGCCGTGATGCTGGCGGGCATGCCGAACGATGTGTTCTTCAAGGTGGGGATGATCACGATCATCGGGCTGTCGGCGAAGAACGCCATCTTGATCGTCGAATTCGCCAAGGCTGCGCGGGAAGGGGGGATGTCGATCGTGGAATCGGCCATCCACGCCGCCAAGCTGCGGCTGCGGCCGATCATCATGACCAGCCTGGCCTTCACCCTGGGCGTGGTGCCGCTGATGATTGCCAGCGGGGCCAGCTCGGAAACGCAGCGGGCCATCGGCACCGGCGTGTTCGGTGGCATGATCACCGGCACGGTGCTGGCGGTCTTCTTCGTCCCGGTGTTCTTCGTCGTGGTGCTGAGCCTGGCCGAGCGGATCGGCGGCAAGCGCAAGCCGGATCAAGAGGAACAATCCGCAATCGCAGACCATTCCGCGCCGGAGGGATCCCATGCGTAAATCAACCCTGACTGCGGCCCTGTCCGTGCTTGCACTGGCCAGCGGCTGTTCGATGAACCCGAAGCTGGACATTCCCGCTCCGCCGGTGGCAGCGCAATTCGCCGGGGCCGATAAGGCCGAGCCGGAAAGCGCTGCGACCATTCCCTGGCGGCAGATGTTCGGCGATGCCCGGCTGCAGGCGATCATCGCCCTGGCGCTGGAAAACAACCGCGATCTGCGCGTGACTACGCTGAATGTGGAGGCGGCCCGATCGCAGTTCCGCATGGCGCGGGGGGCGCAACTGCCCAGCATCGATGCCAATGGCAGCTACACCCGCCAGCGCATTCCGCTGGAAACGGCCGGGGCGGGGCTGGGTCTGCCGTCCGATGGCGCAGCGCCATCGGGCATCGAGTTCGGGCAGTATTCGGCCAATGTCGCCCTGACCGCTTTCGAGATCGATCTGTTCGGGAGGCTTCGTTCGCAGAGCGAGGCGGCGTTCGAACGCTATCTCGCGTCGGACGAAGGGCGTCGCGCCGCCCGCATCGCCCTGATCGGCGCCGTGGTGGATGCCTATCTGGCCGAACGACTGGCGGTCGAACAGCTGGCTTTGACCGAACGCACGTTGATCGACTGGCGGGAATCGGCGCGCATCACCGGGCTGCTGCGCGAAGCGCGTCAGGCCAGCGGGCTGGAGGTGTCGCAGGCCGATGGGCTGGTGCGTCAGGCGGAAGCCGATCTGCAGGCTCGTCTGCGCGCGCAAGCGCAGGCGACCAATGCGCTCCAGCTTTTGACCGGCGCGCCGCTGCCCGCCGATCTGCCGCCGCCAGTGAGCCTGCTTGAACAGCCCATCCTGACCCAGCTGCCGGCCGGCCTGCCGTCCGATCTGCTGACCAATCGCCCGGATATCCGCCAGGCCGAACGCGAACTGGTGGCCGCCAACGCCGATATCGGTGCGG
The DNA here is from genome assembly GCF_009827305.1 of Croceibacterium xixiisoli. Taxonomy (GTDB): domain Bacteria; phylum Pseudomonadota; class Alphaproteobacteria; order Sphingomonadales; family Sphingomonadaceae; genus Croceibacterium_C; species Croceibacterium_C xixiisoli. The sequence continues at coordinate 372,583 of NZ_WTYJ01000002.1, forward strand.
CCCGTGCCGCCTTCTTCCCACGCTTGTCGATTACGGGGCTGCTTGGTGTCACCAGTCTGGCTTTTGACCGGCTGTTCGACACGGATAATGGCAATTGGTCGTTCTCCCCGCAGATCAGCCAGCCGATTTTCCGGGGCGGCAGCCTGCAGGGCGAATTGCGACTTGCCGAAGTGCGCAAGTCGATTGCCATCGCGCAGTATGAGCAGGTGATCCAGGCAGCTTTCCGTGAAGTGAGCGATGGCCTGGCCGGGCGTGCCACCTATGGCAAGCAATCCGACGCGCAGCAGGCGGCGGCTGATGCCGCAGCGCGCCGGGTGGAACTGTCCAATCTGCGTTATCGCGCGGGGGTGGATAGTCGGCTGGAACTGCTCGACGCGCAGCGCAGCCTCTACAGCGCGCGCCAGACCTATCTGGACCTGCGCCGCGAAGAACTCTCCAGCGCCACCGGCCTTTACCGCGCGCTGGGTGGTGGCGAAGGAGAGGAATAGTTCTCTCATCCTCCCGGGGGCTTGCCCGGGGAGGGGACCATGCGCAGCATGGTGGAGAGGCCGGCCTGCAAGGCGCACCACACTGGCGTTCAGAGCTCTCTCTGTGTCTGGCGGCGGGCCCTCCGATCCCCAGGTTTGAGTTTTCGCGCAAACCGGCGTAATCCGGCGCGCATGCTGCAAAGCAAGATGAACCCACGCGTGTTCTGGGGCGCGTCGGCGGTGATTGCCGTCATGCTTTCCAGCACGCTTCTCGCCCCTGGTCGGTCCGACCAGATATTCCGCGCAGCGCAAAGCTGGGCAATAGAAACCTTCGGCTGGCTCTATGTCACTGCGGTGGCGGCCTTTCTGGTGATCGTGCTGCTGCTCGGCTTCGGTCCGGCGGGGAAGCTGAAGCTGGGCCCTGACGATGCGGAACCGGATTTTCCCTTCGTCTCCTGGCTCGCCATGCTGTTCGCCGCAGGCATGGGTATCGGGCTCATGTATTTCGGCGTTGCCGAACCCGTCCAGCATTACACCGCCCCGCCAGACGTGCAGCCCGGCACCTTCCTTGCCGCGCGGGAAGCGATGGCCATCACCTTTCACCACTACGGTGTTCATGCCTGGGCGATCTATGCGCTTGTGGGGCTGAGCCTGGCCTTCTTCACCTATCGCAAGGGCCTGCCGCTCACCCTGCGATCCGGCCTCCATCCGATCCTGGGCAAGCGGATCAACGGCCCGATTGGTGATGCGATCGATGTCTTCGGCATCTGCGGCACGGTGTTCGGCGTATCCACCTCGCTTGGCTTCGGCGTGTCGCAGATGACGGCGGGACTGGCCTACAATTACGGTATGCCCGATACGCTCGGGCTGCAGATCGGGGTGATCGCAGCGGTAATGGGGGCGGCCACGCTTTCGGTATTGAGCGGCGCGGATCGCGGTATCCGGCGCCTGTCCGAACTCAATCTGATCCTGGCCATCCTGCTCATGCTGTTCGTGATGTTCAGCGGGCCCACGCTTTTTCTGATACGCGCACTGGTGCAGAATTTCGGGCTCTATCTCGATCATTTCGTCGTCAGGACCTTCACCCTTTACGCTTATGAGCCGCGCGCCTGGATGGCGGACTGGACGCTGTTCTACTGGGCCTGGTGGATCGCCTGGTCGCCTTTCGTTGGCATGTTCATCGCCCGCATTTCGCGCGGGCGAACGATCCGCGAATTCGTGTCCGGCGTGCTGTTCGTGCCGGCGGGCTTCACCTTCCTGTGGATGACGGTATTCGGCAATTCCGCCATCGCCTTCGACCTGGGCAGCGCGCAGGGTGCGATTGCGCAGGCGGTGGATGCCGATCTTTCGACCGCGCTGTTCAAATTCCTCGAATATCTGCCCGGCGCGCAATTCACCGCCACGCTCGCGATCCTGCTGGTGGCAGTGTTCTTTGTCACGTCGGCGGATTCCGGCGCGCTGGTGATCGATACGCTTGCCTCTGGCGGGTCGGAAGACAATCCCCGCTGGCAGCGCGTCTATTGGTGTGTGCTGCTGGGTGTCGCTGCAGCATCGCTGCTGGTGGCGGGCGGGCTGGGCGCGCTGCAGGCCGCAACCTTGCTTGCCGCGCTGCCGTTCTGCTTCATCATGATGCTGCTGGCGATCGGGCTGATGCGGCAGGCCAATGCCGATCTGGGCGGAGAACCGATTTCCGATGATGCCCCCTCCATAGGGGAGCGGCTGAAGCGGATGTTCGTGCCCGCCAGTCGACGGGAAATCGAACGCCAGATCGCCGCCGTGGGCGAACCGGCGCTGATCTCGGTACGCGATGCCATGCTGGAAGAAGGCTGGGCCGAAAGCCATGTCACGCTGGCAGATGGCATCGCGTCGCTGTCGATCCAGTTCGCCGATGACCGCGTGTTCGTCTATCGGCTAATCCCGCGATCCCGCCCACTGGCCGCCTATACGGCCATGGATGCCCCGGAATCCCGTCGCAGCCTGACCTGGACCCTGTCCGCCCGGGTCGACGGTGATCACCGCCAGCGCGATCTTACCGGATTTTCTGTCGAGCGCATTGCGCATGATGTGCTGACCCAACTCGAATCCTGGCGTCCGGCACGGGTGATCGAGGAATAAGGCAGAAACATTTTGCTCCCCACGCGTTCTCTCCCTGTCATCGAGGAGATTCAGCGTGTCGAGCAAGCCGATCGAACCCCGGGAATACCACAGTGCTGCTGGCGGCTGGGGATCGTTGCGCGGCATCGGCAGCACGCAACTGCGCGAACAGGCTTTGCCCAGCGCGCTGGGCACCCTGCAGGAGCAGAACAAGCCGGGCGGCTACATGTGCAGTTCCTGCGCCTTTGCCAAACTGCCCGAACCCAAGCCGCTGGAATTCTGCGAAAACGGCGCAAAGGCAACGCTTTGGGATCTGACGACGGCACGTTGCGCGCCTGAATTTTTCGCTCGCCACAAGGTCAGCGAACTCAGCCGCTGGTCGGATCACGACCTGGAAATGCAGGGCCGGCTGACCACCCCCATGCGCTATGATCCGGAAACGGATCACTATGTTTCAGCCAGCTGGGAGGAGGCCTTCGCAGAGATCGGGGCGGAACTGCGCGCCATCGATCCCAAGGCTGCCACTTTTTACGCTTCGGGCAAGGCAGGGCTGGAGGCATCCTATCTCTATGCGCTGTTCGCCCGGGCCTATGGTCACAACAATCTGCCTGACAGCTCCAACATGTGCCACGAAACCACCTCTGTGGCATTGAAGGAAGTGATCGGATCGCCGGTCGGCACCTGCACTATCGATGATTTCGATGAATGCGACGCGATCTTCTATCTCGGCCAGAACCCCGGCACCAATTCGCCGCGCCTGCTGCATCAGCTGCAAAATGCAGTGAAGCGCGGCTGCAAGATCGTGGTGTTCAATCCGCTGCGCGAAAAGGGGCTGATCGAATTCGTCAATCCGCAGGATCCTCTGCAGATGACCATCGGTGAACCGACACAGATGAACCACATGTATCTGCAGGTTCGCCCCGGCGGCGATATCGCGGCGCTGATGGGGGTGTGCAAGCGGGTATTGGAGCGCGATGCCATGGCGCTGGCCGCTGGCACCGGGCGTGTCCTCGACACGGATTTCATCGACCGCCACACCACCGGCCTGCCGGATTTCATCGCCAAACTGGAAGCCACCGAGTGGGCTGATATCGAGCAGGCGTGCGGCCTGTCGCGCGCAGATCTTCAGGCGGCGGGCGATGTCTATGCCGATGCGCAGCGGGTGATCGGCGTCTATGGCATGGGGCTGACTCAGCATGTTCATGGATCGCAGTCGATCGGCCTGCTGGTCAATCTGCTGCTGCTGCGCGGCAACATCGGCCGCCCCGGCGCTGGCTGCAGCCCCATTCGCGGTCATTCCAATGTTCAGGGGCAGCGCACCGTGGGCATAACGGAAAAGGTCGAGCTGGCCCCGGTCGAGAAATACCGCGAGCTCTTCGGCGTCGAAACGCCTGATGAAGACGGGCACACCACCGTCAGCTTCCTGGAAGAATTGCTGGCTGGCAAGGCAAGGGCGTTCATTGGTCTTGGCGGCAATCTGGCGCGTGCGGTGCCCGACCATGATCGAGTGCATGCCGCCTGGCGCGACCTGGATCTGACCGTACATGTGGCGACCAAGCTAAACCGCACGCATTGCCTGCCGGGGAAAGCGGCCTGGCTCCTCCCCTGTCTGGTGCGGGCGGAGCAGGACCAGCAGGAAACCGGCCCGCAGCAGGTCTCCGTGGAAGACAGCTTCAGCCACATCTATGGTTCCATCGGCCGCCGCGAACCGGCCAGCGATCTGTTGAAGAGCGAGGTGGCGATCGTCTGTGGGCTGGCGCAGGCCACCCTTGGTCCCGACCCGCGCCTGCCCTGGCGGGAATGGACCGGCGATTATCGCCGTATTCGTGCACTGATCGCCGCGACCTTCCCCGATCAGTTCCACCACATGGAAGAACGCATGGATCAACCCGGTGGCTTCTATCGCGGCAATCCCGCGCATGAAAGGATCTGGAAAACGGAGAGCGGGCTTGCCCAATTCACCAATCCCACCGTGCTCAATGCTGCTGGCATCGGTGATGCAGAGGGGCGCTTCCATCTGGTTACGCTGCGCTCCAACGATCAGTTCAACACGACCGTCTACGGCTATTCGGACCGTCTGCGCGGGTTGGAGGGCAACCGGATGATTGTGCTGATGAGTCCGCAAGACATGCAGCGGATGGCATTGCAGGAAGGGGACCGGGTGGTGTTGGGTTCGGACGCGGGGGATGGCATAGATCGCCGCGTGACCGGCCTCTCCGTCACCCCCTATGATCTGCCGCCGGGTACGCTGGCCGGGTATTTCCCCGAACTCAATCCGCTGGTGCCGTTGTGGTATCACGATCGGGCGTCAAAGACCCCTGCCGCCAAGAGCGTGCCCGTGCGCATCGTCGGATAAAAGACCCCGCCGAAGCGGGGCCGAGTTGGGAAGAGAAGGTTCATTCCACCGGCAGGGTGCCGGTGGTCCGAGAGCCTCCTCTCTGTGAGGCCTGCCCACCGCACTTGCCTTGATCCCGATCAACAAAAGCGCAGCGACAAAAAATATAACCGTCATGCCGGACCTGATCCGGCATCCATTTCTCGCCGCGCAGGGATGGATCGCAGGCTCACATTGCCGCGCCCAGCGACTCCAACCCCACGATCTTTTGCCTGATCCGCAGCGAAGGCCACATGGATGCCGGATCAAGTCCGGCATGACGTCGGGAATTGGCGATTAGCCAATCCCCATCCGCCATCTCTACAATTTGATAGACGCCCGTTCGACCGATCTCGCCTAATTCTCAGCCATAAATGCTGCGGGGGATGAGATGCGGAAAACCATTGTAACCTTGATGACTCTTGGCGCCCTGACCGGTTGTGACGGGGAGGGCGATACACCTTCCAAGGGCGCGGCGCCCACGCTGACGCTGAACATGGCAGCCTCTGCCGAAAGCGGGGAAATCATTCCCATCGGCGTGACCGTCACCGATGATGAGGATCGCGGCCTGACCTATTCGCTCGCCTGCAATGGCGGCGCATTGACCGGCACCATGCTCACCTTGCCGGCCGTGACCGCTGGCACCAATGTCGAATGCACGGCCACGGCAACGGATTCGAAGGGCAATGTCGGCACGGCGAAGAAGACCATTGCGGTCCGTCCGGCCAGCGTGTCGCTGATATCCTATACTGACAGCGAAGAGGTTCTTGCGGCTGGCGGCATCGGACTGCTGTTCGCCGAAAACCTGACCCTGGATCAGGCGCAATATCAGGGCAGCTTCAACGGCAAGGCTATCCCGCTCTATCGCATCAACGGCAATGAGCTGATCTATGCCGTGCCGCTGGATACCCCGGCAGGCACCGGCGATCTGACGGTGCAGATCGGATCGCGCGTCATCCGCACGCGCATTACCACCGGCGCTGCGATCACCGTGGCGAATGCCCGCGATCAGGTGACGAGCTTCCTGCGCAATGCAAAGGCGAATGTGGAAGATCTGATCGCCACGCCGGGCATCGGCAGCGCGGAGCGCACCACGCTGCAGGGCGCGCTGCCGGATCTGGATCAGGCGCTGACCAGGATTGCCACCGCATCGGATGCCGATGTCGGCCAGTTCGCGTCCCGCCTCGCCGCACTGGGTTTGATCACGCCGGCGGCCACCCGCCGCCTGGCGAATTACGAACCCATCGTCACCGGGCCGACCTGCCGATCCGATCGCACCCATTTCGGCAAGACGGTGACCGGCATGGTGGTCGGCGCCCTGTTGCTGGGCAAGGGCTCGGTTGCTGCCTTCGAAGGATCGGCGCTGCTCGGCCTGCCGTGGCTGGGGGCGGTGGCTGCCGGCGTTTCCATCAGCGCGGGTGCCACCATGTTCATCAATTACGGCCGCCAGTTCAATCCGTCGCGCAAGGCGTTCTGGCAATCCTGCTGGACGGAAACCACAATCAACCTCGTGCCGTTCAATTCGGACAGCTTCACCTCGACGCAGCGGGTCGCGGCGATTGCCCTGCCGGGCACTTCGGCCTTCCGTCCCAAGGTGTCGCGCAGCTTCAAGCTGGAACGCGCCTTCGCCCCGGTGGAAGAAGCACGCGCCCAGGCCAATCAGTTCCTGACCGACATCAGCGGCGTGATCGGCACGCTCAGTTCCCTGTGGCCTGACTTGAAGCAAGAGCTGGAACAATACCGCGTCACCGGATCGGAAGCGGTCCCTGCCGGGCGCCTGTCGCTGTCGGGCATTTCCAGCGGGCTCGTCACCGGATCGGCCGCAGCCAATGGCGATTTGGTCACGCTCACCTTCAATACCTCGGCCAAGCCGGCCGATCTCACCAATGGCAAGCTGCCCTTCAGTTTCAGCCTGCTGCGAGAAGGGGAAGAATCGGTGCAGATCACGGCCGAACTGGCCATGGCGCTGCCTGAAGCCTTCGACGCTGCGGTCGAGGTGACCCAGGGGCAGGCGGCATCCTCTTCCGTCCGCACTTCGGGCGCAGAAACGCTGCAGGTCACCACCCAGCCGGGCAACGGCCGGGTCGTCCTGCAGAACGATGGCACCTTCAGCTACACCCCCACCGGCATGTTCTTCGGGCAGGACCAGTTCAAATATGTCGCCCGCAATGCAGATGGCACTTCGGCAGAAGCCACGGTGCTGGTCAATGTCGTGCGCCGCTTCGAAGGGACCTGGACGCTGACCATCATGGAAGACACGACATCGGAATCCACCCCCGGCCTGTGCCCGGATCAGCGGCATGAAGTGGTCGTCAACGTCTCCAAGATTTCGGACAGTGCCTACAGCGCGAATTACGCCGGGCTGGAAATCATTCTCGCCATGGCATCGAAGGATGATCCGCGCGGGCTCGCCGGGGCGCGATCCTACACGGTGGAAGACGATGGCGAAGCCGAAAGCGGCAATGTCACCATCGGCATTCCGGACAGCCAGACGCTGCATGGTCGCAATCTGTGGACCTGGAACGCCTCTGGCAAGATGTGCCTCGGCACCACCACCATCACCGGCAGGCGGTAACCGCCCATCCCCTTCAGCGGTAACGGGCCGGGCCGGCGCAGGGGCGCCGGCCCGGCCTGACATTGCCGGATAGGCCATATACCAGCTGGGATATGAACCCGCGCCTGCAGTGCGATAGCTATCGCTTCCCATGTGGCGACAGGGCCGCATGAGAAGCGAGGCTTATCAGGGGGCTGACATGGGTGGTAACAGGGCAGATCCAATGGTGCAGGCGGCCTGATGCTGGGTCTGATCGCCGGCCATTTCCATGACCATCAGCCACCCGCCGCGCCGCGCCTGCTGGCCGATGCGGAGGATCGCCCCGGCCAGTCGCTGATCTGGCTGGTCGATACGCTGGCCACCATGTCGGTCTGCGCCTTTGTCTGCGACATCACAGGGCGAGTACGGGCAATGACCCCGCTGGCGCAGGATCTGATATCGGCCGGCAATTGGCTGGCCCATCGCGACAATCGCCTTTTCGCCGCCCGTGCCGAAGAAACCCGCCGGCTTCATGCCGAACTGGTGCAGGCGTGCGGCCCGGATGGCGCATCGCAGCTGTCCTTCGTCATGCATGGCCATGATGGGCAGGTGCTGCCGCTGGAGGTTCTGCCCCTGTCGGCTGCTCCCGATCTGTCCATAACCCCGCTGGCCCTGCTGATCGCGCGACCCATGCGGGGGGAAGACCAACGATCCATGGCGCTGGCCAAGGCTCTGTTCGGCCTGACCGACGCGGAGGCGCAAGTCGCCAGCGGGCTGCAGGCCGGCCTCACCGCCAGTGCCATCGCCGCCCGGCGCGGTGTCGCTGTGGGCACCATCCGCACCCATATCCGCCGCTTGTTCGAAAAGGCCGGCGTGGCCAGCCAGATTGAACTCGCTGCCCTGCTCAACAACCGCTGAGGCCGGCAGTCCCTCTCCACGTTGTCATGCCGGACTTGATCCGGCATCCATCCCTCGTCACCCACGGGAGGGTTTGTAAATGAACCAAACGGCATTCCCTCGGGCGCTGACGCAGCGATCCGGCGCAGCATCAGCGGCGAAGGCCACATGGATGCCGGATCAAGTCCGGCATGACGAAGTAAGTGACCATCAGCTGACAAAAATTACGGAAAACAAAGGCAAATAGATCGGCGATCCGATGCCATCGGTTCGAAAACCCGCCCTCAGAACTCGAAATAATACGGGGTGCTGTCCACGGTTTCGACGACGCGGCATCCGCTGGAAACCTCCTTGCAGGCATCCAGCGCCAGCCGTCGCGCCTGATTGACGCGGCCGGCGAAACCGGCGTGGAACCGGCCGTCGCTGCTGCGGGCGATGGCGAAATGGCCATTGCCGCCCCACAGGCCGATGGTGCAGTTGCGCCCGCCACGATATTCGCATTCGCGCACGGCGTATCTTTCCGCCTCTTCGCGCGAACTGGCCCGCTGGCTGCCATAGGCATAGTCGTGCTTGCCATCTTCGGTCTGCCAGAAAGCGATCGCGGCAAAGGATTGCGCCATATAGCCGGGCCCACGCACGGCGGGTGTTTCGAACACCTGGCCGGGCGCCGAATAGCCGGTGCCGAACATCACTTCCGGCGGCGGGGAGACGCAGGGCAGGCCGCCAGCGCAGGGCATGTTGTAAATCGGCGGAGGATTCTGTGCCACGGCCGGTGCGGGGACGAGGCCGAAAAGAGACGTCAGCATGGCGGACAGGAAAACGATCAGGCGCATTGGGGCTCTCCCACTCTCTCGGCGCAATATGCTAACCCGCCTCGTGGCAAAGCCTATGGCTTCGTCATCGGCCTGACCCTGGCCGCGCACGGACTGCCGCAGTCATGAAATGAAGAATTCTATCGGCACGGTCACCTCCATCACGTCCGGCTGATCAGGCGGGATCGGGGGCAGCGGCTGGGCACGGCGCAGCGTATCGAGCGCGGCCCGATCGAGCAGCGGCGATCCGGCCGATTGGACGACAGAAGACGACAAGATGCGTCCATCGCGCGCGGCACGAAAACGCACATGGGCCACGCCCTGCAGGCGCCGCGCGCGGGCGGCGGCGGGGTAGCGGCGGAATTTTTCCAGATGCCCCAGCAGCAGCGCCTGCCAGCTGGGATCGGCATTGCTGGCCATCTGGCGGGCCGGCGGGGCGGGCAGGGATCGCGGAGCGGTGGTTTCCGGCACCGGATCGGCCGCCTGCGCCGGTGGCATGGGCGGCGGAGGCGGGGGCTGGATGATGGTGCTGCGCGGCACGTCGATAGCCTTGGGCAGCGGGGGTATTTCCTCGAGCGGTTGGGGCGCCTGTTCCTGCTGCTCCGTCTGGCGCGGACCTTCGGGCACTTCCTCCACCGGTTCCGGCGGGGCGGAAAGTGGCAGGTTTTCCACCACCAGAGGTTCGGGCGGGGGTGGGGTGGGCTGGACGATGTGCCAAGTGACGAAGATACAGGCGAGCACGAACAGGCCGATCCCGCCGGTCCCGCCCAGGCCTGCCATCCGCGTGCGCCAGCCGGTCGGCTGATCGCTGTAGCGTCCGCCCGCCGCCCGGGCATCCGCCAACGGGACTGGGCGGTATTCCGTCGACGGATCATGGGCCGGCACGGGCCAGCGGGGGGCGTTCATGGCGGCAGGCCTCATGATCTTTCGCTTCCGATTGCGGCGGGGGGCGTGGCCGGCAGCAGCCCGGCCTGTGGCACACGGGCCGGTTCAGCTTGCGGTTCTGGGCCCGGGTCAGCTTGGGGTTCGGGCCTGCGGATGATCCAGCGGGCCCAGAAGATCAGGAACAGCGCGATCCCGATGCTCCAGCCCCAGCGCCAGTTCCACACCCATTCGCGTTCGGGGCGAACATGCAGCCAGAACATCGCATAGCCAAAACTCATGCCGATGCAGGCCATCCACTTGGCCTTGCGTGGGACGGCGCGGTTGCGCCGCCAGGCGCGCAGATTGGGGCCGAATTTCGGGTGGTTGATCAGCCATGCTTCCAGTCGGGGGCTCGATTTGGCGAAACAGGGCAGGGCCAGCAGCAGGAAGTCGGTGGTCGGCAACAGCGGCACGAAAATGCCGATGAAGCCGATCCCCACCATCAGCAGGCCCAGCACCAGCCAGAAGGCACGCGAAAGCCGCCCCCGCTGCATCGGCGGGGGCGGCTCTTGGGTGGGGATGGGCGCGTCAGCTGATGCGGGCATCGACATGGCGCTGCACCCGGGTGAAGGCGGCTTCGGCCCCGGCCACGGCGCGGCGCTGTTCATCGTCCGAAAGCGCCACCGCATCCAGTGCAGCGGTGAAGGCCCGCCAATGCGCAGCAGGCCCTTCGGCTGCGGGGGCGAGATGGCGGGCGCCGTGATCGTCCGACAGGCCGATCTTCGCCGCAGCCTTGCGCAGCAGTGCCGCCCCCATGTTGGACCCTTCGGCCACATAGAGCCAGCCGAGCGCGGTGGGCAGATCCACCGGCTCTGCCGCCACGAAGGCCAGGCCTTCTTCCGATCCATCGGGCGGGGTCCGGTCCAGATCGGTCAGATCTGCGGAGATCAGCGCCAGCCGCCGCCGGTCTGCCAACCCCGGCAGAGCGTTCTGCAATGCCGGGACGTCATAGAGCGCGTCGATATCGCGGTGGAACAGATACTGCACTTCCGCGAACCGAACATAGCCATCGACACTGTCGAAGGAGGCTGCCGACATAATCGATTTGTCGAGTTTGTCATGCGTGTCGTGCGTCTGGGCTTTCAGCCGCTTCGACAGGGATGTTTCGCAAACGTCAGTCATAACAGGTCCTTCGGGTTCCGTGCTCAGAAACGATAGCTGATGCCCACACGCACGGTGTGCAGATCGGCATTGGTGTTGTGGCGTCGGCCGTTGACGACGTTCGACGATCCGGTGACTTCGCGCCATTCGTTGATCGGCGCCTCATAGGCAGGGATTTCGAGAAAGTGCCGTCGCCGAAATCGATGATCTGCGCCGGCACTTGCTGATAGCCGACCACTTCGTAATATCCGTGGTCCAGCACGATGCCGGCCCGCGCATCCTTGAAGGTGAAATCCTTGCGGTCGAACCGGGCGTAGCCGTAATCCACCCGCATGGACCAGTTGCGGCCCAGCGAGCGTTCCATGCCCGTACCGAACACCGCGCCGGCGCGCTGCTGGCGGTCCTTTTCGAAGAACAGATGCTCCACGGCCTGCCCGACGCCCATCTGCTCTTCGTTGTTGGTGGGCCAGGAACGATACTGGTTGCGGGTCTGGGTTTCGGTAAGCCAGGCGAGGCCCGCCGTGCCGTAGAACAGCGTCTGGCCTACCGCATAGCCAAGCCGGCCGCGCAGCGTGAGCATGCGGTCCCACTTGTATTCGGTGTCGGATTCCAGCGCGCCATTGCTCTGCAGATAAGGGATGTTCTGCTGGTCGCCGGTCAGCCCCACGCTGGATGTGCTGGCAAGATCGCCGGAGGAAATATCGGCCTCGATCCCGAGCACCACGTTGGACGGCAGCTGATAATTGTACCCGGCATGCAGCCCGCCGATGAAATTGCGCATCGTCTGGTCGATGCGGCTGTTGTTGACCAGATCGGTCGGCGTGCCGGCCAGATCGGTCACACCGCCGCGCGTCTTGCCCACGCCATAACCGATGCTGCCGCCGACATAGGGGCCAGTCCAGTCGGTGGTCTCGCCATCGCTGGCGAACCATTTCGCCGGCCACATGGCATGTGCCGTACCGCCTTCGCCCGAACCGAATGTGCCGGTGAAGCCGATGCGGAATGTGCGCCCCGGCGCCGGCACATAGGCCAGGCTCATGGCTTCGTTGTAATAACGATCGGTGATGTTATCGACGCTCCAGTCGATCGACAGCCCGTCGCTGACGCGGAAACTGCCGGTCATGTCGACCACCACATAGGGCTGCCAGGTCACCGCCGTGATCAGCGGCATGTAACCGCTGTGCGGCACCTCGGCCCCGACGATCCGCTTGCCCATATAGGTCGCCCGCGCGCCCAGCATGGCCCGATCATCGAAGAAGGTCTGGCTGACCGACAGATTGGCCGCCCAGCGCGGCGGGATGTAATTGGTGCCGTAATCGGATGCGAGCGAGCTTTCCACGCAATTGCCCGCCGTGCGGCAGAACTCGACATGATCGTAATAGGTTGCCCCGGCATCCAGCTTGAAGCCGCCCTTGCTGTAGGACAGGCTGCCCTCCAGCCCGCGGAATTTCGCCCGGTCGATGTTGAACATCTGCATGGCGAAATACTGGCTGATATAGCGTCGGCTGATGTAGCCGTTGATATCATTGTCGAAGCCGGTCAGCTTCAGCCCCAACTGGTCATCGCTGCCCAGCAGGCCATTGTGCAGATAGTTGACGCCCGCTTCCCAATTGCGTGCCTCTTCTTTGTGCAGATCGGGGTTGGCGATCATGAAGAAACCGGTCGTCGCCTCCATCAGCGACGGCAGCCGCGCGGCCTGCTTGTAGCTGCCGAAAATCTGCAGCCCGTCCAGCGGCATCAGCGCGCCACCCAGGGAGAAGCTGACCGCATCCTCGCTGCGGCTGAAGATCTCGGTGTGATAGGTGGTGCCGGTCTGCTTGTCGTCCAGATCATAGGACTGGTACCGCAGCCCGCCGTCCAGCCGCAGCCAGGATACTGGCTCATAGCTCAACTGCCCGAACAGGCTCACCTCACGCCGCGATCCTTCGCGGCCCGGGGGGATGGCGCCGCCGGTTACCCAGCCGTCCACCGGCCCGGCATCCTCGCGCAGATAGGATGCGCCATAATCGGCCGAAATCAGCCCCAGCCCGGTGCTGATGCGGCTGGAATTGGTCAGATCCGCCCCCCAGCTGTCGACATAGCGGGGCAGGGCGTTGGTATTGGCCAGCGATGGGGCGGATTCCTCCAGCCGCTCAGCTTCACATCCAGCAATTCGCTGGCCGGGTTGAAGCGATAGCGCGCGGTAAAGCGGTCGAGCGCGGTGTGCGACAGCAGCGGGTTCTGGAACACGGTCGCCGTGGCGCTGCCGACCGAACCGGGGTAGTTTTCGCCGAAGCGGCTCCAATATCCGCCATAACCCAGCTCGATCGAATGATCGTCAGCCGGGCGGATCACCGCCTTGACCAGCACGGATTCGGTATCGGTGGAGGTGTTGAGCACCTCTTCCCCGGCCACGAAGGGCGTCGATCCGGTGCAGGTGTAATATTCGATCGCGCGCGCGCACAGGGCGGCAAGTCGCTCATCGCCCGGGTTGGATGCGCAATAGGCTGATGGGGTGCCGGTCACCTGCGGCGCGGTATCTCCGCGCGTGCCGGCGTGGTAATTGCCCGTGCGGCGCAGCGAATAACCGGCGATGATGTCCACCGCATCGCTCTTGCGTGCAAACACCAGGCTGGCCGATCCGCCGGTCGCCTCCAGAAATCCGGGCCGGTCATTTTCGCGGGTGCCGGCCAGCGGCAGGCCGCCCGATGTTCTCGGCTCCAGCAGGCTGCGCGTCTGGCCGGACCGTGGCTGGCTGGAATTGTTGGACAGGCTGGCCTTGACCCGCACCGCCATCTCGTCGCCCTCGGGCACGATGTCATCGGCGCTCAGCGTGCTCATGCTCACCGATCCGCCGATGCCCCCGGCGATGGCATTGGCCATCGACGGGCCCTTTTCGATCGCCACATGGCTGATGAAATCGGGATCGACGAAGCTGCGGTTGCTGGTGCCCTGATAGCCGCGATAGACGGTCGTGCCGTTGATCGCGCCATCCACCGTCACCGGCACGCGCCCCTGGCCCTGCATGCCGCGAATGTTCACGTCCAGCCCGCCGCTGGTGCGCGCTTCACCCACGATGACCCCGGTCGCCCCGCGCAGCATGTCGGCCGGGGATTGCGCCGGGTAGCGTTCCAGCGTTTCGCGGGTCACCACGCTGACGGAACCGGGCGTGGCATAGACGCTGCCCTGCGTCCCGTCCTAGGCGGCGGTGCGGCCATTGTCACCGGTCCCGCCCGTGCCATTGGTGTTACCGCCATTTCCCGACGTGCCCTCGACCCGCAGGGTGCCCAGCTGGACGGATCCATCCTGAGCCTGCGGAGCCGCTTCCAGCACTGCGGTGTTGTCATCGGCCATCCGCCAACTCAGCCCGGTTCCGGCCAGCAGCCGGCCGAGCGCCTGGGCCGGCGCCTGGTCTCCGCGCACGGCGGCAGACTGCCGCCCGGCGGTCAGCCCACCGCTGGCGGTCACCTGAATGCCGGACTGGCGGCTGAACAGCACGATCGCATCCTGCAGCGGCTGGGCCGGGATGTCGAAGCTGCGGGTGGCGGCCTTGTCCTGCGCGGCGGCGGTCACCGTCATCGCTGCCGTCAGCGCCAACGCCGAGGGGACCAGCGCCGATGTGGTCAGCAGCATGCCTCCCATTGCGCCCAGCCGGGCCTTTGCGGAAAGATCACGCCCGCGCATCAACATACCCATCGAAATTCTCCATCTGAACCTTGTCGATGCTATTGCGAATGGCTTGCATCAACTGAGATGGAAGTGAGACGAGTGGTGAGGCGGCTTTTTCAGAAAATCTTTGTGCGCTGCGAAAAATTTTCCGCAAGGCGCTGGATAAAAGAGGAAATTTGGGTGAGGGATTCATGACCGGTCAGGAAATCACGATCAGCCAGGGCGTGATCTGGCGCACGGTTCCGCCAGCTTCGCCGACCAGGGCGCGCAGGGCGGCTTGCGGATTGCGGGCATCATAGACGCCATCCATCCGTTGCTGGCCCAGGTCGCTATTGGTCAGCAGGATGCGCCCGCCATACCAGGGGCGCAATTCATCGATCACCTCGGCAATCGGGCGGTTGTGCGCCACCACCCGGCCTTCACGCCAGGCCCCGACGAGCGCCGGATTGCTGCGACCGTCTTCGACCAGATGATCGCCATCGATCCGCACCCAATGCCCGGCGGTCAGTTCGCGGGCCGTGGACGGGGCAATGCCCTGG
Source organism: Croceibacterium xixiisoli (assembly GCF_009827305.1). Lineage (GTDB taxonomy): Bacteria > Pseudomonadota > Alphaproteobacteria > Sphingomonadales > Sphingomonadaceae > Croceibacterium_C > Croceibacterium_C xixiisoli. The sequence continues at coordinate 387,972 of NZ_WTYJ01000002.1, forward strand.
TCCAGCACGCGCACCCGCCCATGGGCCACCGCCACCGAAGTGGTATCGCCGATCTGTCGAACGTCGAATCCGGTGCCCAGCACCGTGGTGCGGACATCGCCGGATTGCACGCGAAACGGGGCGTCCGGATCGCGCTCCACCTCGAACCAGGCCTGGCCGGCCAGCAGGCGCACATGGCGCTGCCCCTTGGCATAATCGACCGCGATTGCACTGTCGGGCCCCAGTTGCACCTGGCTGCCATCGGCCAGTGCCAGCGTGGTCATCTCGCCTGCGCCGGTCCTGTGATCGGCCTGGGCATGGATCACGGCAGACGGCGCAATCCAGGCCAACGCCAGTGCGGCCGCCACCGCAGCCCCGGCAGATCGCACCGCCGTTCTGCGTGATCGCATCCAGCGTGGCGTGCGGGATTTTGGTGTCGGGCGCAGATCGGACAGGGGTGGGGCCGTGGCATCATCCTGCCGCTGCGCTTCCCGCCAATGGCTGGCCAGTTCCGGCTCGGCCTGTCCCAGCAGGTCGAACACTTCGCTGACCGATGCCCAGGCGCGCGCATGGCTGGCATCCTCGTCCAGCCAGGCTTCGAACCGCGCCAGAGTGGGCGCATCCTCAGGCTCTTCGCGCAGCAGGATCAGCCAGTCGGCCGCCTGGCGGTGGGCGGGGTGCAGATCAGCGTCCATCGGCACGCTCCTTTCCGCCACCAGATAGAGCTGCGGCGCAGGCTTTCCGCCCGACAGCGCCACGGCGCGCAGCCGCAGCGCACGCTGCCGCCTCCGTCGCCGGATCTGCTCGGGGGAACGCCATCTCATATGTGTCAGACGTTCGGGGTCGGGCAGATTTCAGAAAAATTCGTTCGTCCACGCATGCGGCGGGTTGGGGCACATTGGCGGATCGATGCAGCACCATCATTTCGCCTTCCCCCGGTCCAGCCCGCAACGATCGGCACACACGGCCAGACCTTCGGAAATCAGCAGATGCACCAGCGGCACCGACACCTGCAAATGGTCGGCAATCTCGCGCAACTTATATCCGCCGAACCGGTACATTTCGATTGCCACCTGCTGCCGTTCCGGCAGGGTGCGCAGCACGCCCAGCACGCAATCCAGATCCCGCCGCGCCCCCAGTGCCGTCTCGGGGGAGGGGCGGTCATCGGCCACGATCTGGCTGGCGTCATCCATGTCGCCACCGCTGATCCGCCCCTCACGCGCCTTGCGGCGCAGCAGATCAATGGACAGATTGCGCACCATGGTGCGCAGATAACCCAGCGGCGCGCGCACCTCCGCCGCAGCGCTGCCACTGCGGGCGGCCAGCGTCAGCCAGGCTTCCTGCACGACATCTTCTGCCTGGCCGCGATCGCCCAGCACCTTGGCGGCATAGTCCGTCAATGACGCGCGGTGCGTCATGAAGAACCGCATCGCCAAATTGTCCTGCTGCACCGCCGCCTTCTTGTCCAAGCGCGCATATCAAGCGCAAGTTGCGAATAATTCGCAACAGCGTTAGGGCAGGTTTCGCTGCGGGGCAAGCCCTCGCAACTGTATCAATTGGGGAACATCGCCAGCTTGCTTCCGAGTGGCGCCGGGCCTCAGGCGGCTTGGCTCAGCCCCATCATGGTGTTTCTGATTTGCGCTTCGGTCAGCCCGAAATCGCTGATGTTATATTGATGCCCACTCAGCCTGCCATGGCGCGGCTGCTGCATGAAACTTGTCATGCGGTCCAGCACTGCAGGCGTCAGCGACCACCCCATTGTGTGATACAGTCGATGGACCTCGCCCTGCCAATCGGCCTGCATCGCAGAATAGGCAACCAGGGCCGCATCGCTGTGCCGGACGAGCGCCTGGGCCATTCGCTCCTCACGCAGGGCGACTTTGTGCAACCACTCTCTGCCGATCCAGCGATCATCCACCCGGTCGGACTGCAGCGCCATCTGGTTGCGTACCAGCGACGCGGATGATCCGACGATCTCGACCGGATCGCGTTGCAACACGATCAGTCTGGCATCCGGGAATATGTCCAGCACCGCCTCCAGATCCTGCGCAAACTGCGGCAGCTTCATGATCCAGGGTTTGTCCGTCCGGTCGCGCCGCAGCCAGTGGATGGTCTGCAGATGGCGGCGAAACTGACGATAGACGGGCCGGCTGTCACTGGCTTCCCCATGGCGGGCGAAGCTCGGGATGCGCCATTGTGCCTCGAACGCGGCGCCATAGAGGCTGATGTTGTGCAGCCCGATTTCCTCATCGGCGTCGGTTGCCTGTGTCGGGTGGATCGCGGCGAACTTGGGATTCAGCCAATGCGCCAGGCTCAACGCCATGCGTGAGCGCCAGCGGCGGTCGTCGAACGGCAACCAGTCCCAGCGCGGAACCGGGTTCCAGCTTTCGAAGAATCGCGTGAAGGTGAAGGCCGGATCGCAGGCCAGCAAACGCTGCATCAGCGTGCTGCCGGATCGCATCTGTCCCACGATGATGATCGGCGCGGTCATCGGCACATCAGCAATTTCCGGATGGCGATGCCACAGGGATGCTGCGCGCAGCCGGTTGGAAAGGGCGGCAACGATCTGGCCATAGGCAATCGTCAGGCCAAGCGCATTCAGTCCGGCTTCCTGCTGCAGGGCGTCGGCCAGCAGGTTCAGCCGGGGGCGCCAGCCATCGTCCTCTTCCCCGAAATTGCAGAGCCCGGTGCTCTCCCGCGCCGCTGCGATCATCGCCAGCGGATCAAGGGCGGGGCGGTCGCTCCACCCTTGGCGCCATCCATGTTCCAGCAAGCTTATCAACCGCCCGGCGCGATCCCGCCGCTCTGTCGGTTCAATTGAATGCGATACAGGCAGGAAGGTCGAGGCCATTGGGTCGTTACCTTCCGTTTCCATCCAGAGCGGTTTTCACGATGACGCTGGTCGACAGCAATATGCCGCACACCAGCGCGGATATCGCCAGCAGACCAGCGGGTGTCAGATCGGCCCGGGCGACGAACTTCACTCGCTTGCCCAATCGCATGCCGACCTTGGCGGTCTGTCTTTCTGAAAGCGCATTCATGACCTCACAACGCGCGTGACTTGGCAATGTGCCCGGCAGGTACACGCATTGTGAAATCCATCATTCCGGCTACATCAGGGGTGTGGCACGATCCCGGCTGAAACTGTTCTTTGACGGCGGCGCGCGCCCCAATCCCGGCCAGATGGAAGCGGCGGTGGTGATCCGTGGTGCGGTCCATCTGTTCGAAGACATGGGGCAGGGCAGCAACACTGATGCCGAATGGCTGGCCCTGATCCACGCTCTGAAACTCGCCCGCACGCTCGGTCTGACCGATGTGGAATTTATCGGCGATTCCCGGGAAGTGGTGCTGGCCGCCAACGCCGCCCTGCGAAGCGGCCACGCATCTGGCGGGCATGCCGCCACCATGCTTGCCCTGATCGCAGACACACGGCCAGCCCGCATCCGCTGGATCAAGCGCGAACAGAATCTCGCCGGCATAGCGCTGGAAGCCCGTTATCGCTGACTGTAACCAAATTCTCCCTGCCAATGGGGAGGGAAGCCGTGCGCTGTACGGTGAAGGGACTGTGCGAAGCGCGGGAGCGGCCGGTGCCAAGCGCGGTCGCAGTTCATGACCGCCCGATCATCGTCCCGCTTCATCCTCGCGCTGATCTACATCGCCGCCGGCATACTCCACCTCGCGGTCCCGGCCCCTTTCCTCTCGATTGTGCCTGATTGGGTACCCGCCCCGGCGCTTGTGGTGATGCTCACCGGCTGGGCAGAAATCGCGGGGGCCGTTGGTCTCGTCCAACCGTCCCTCCCCAGGCTGCGCATTGCTGCCGCCTGCGGCCTGGCCGCCTATGCCCTGTGTGTCTGGCCCGCTAACGTGCAGCATATGCTGCTCGACCTGGCCAAACCGGGTCAGGGCCTGGGTCTTGCCTATCACATACCGCGTCTGGCCTTTCAGCCGGTGCTGATCTGGTGGCCGCTATGGGCGGCGAACCTGCTGCATTGGCCCCAGCGGCAGGGCTGAAGCCCTACACGGTGGCCCAGCGCCGTTCGAGATGGGGCGAGGCAACCAGGCTTGCCGGGCGCGGAGTGCTGGGCGGGGGATCAAACACGCCCTCAGCAAGATAGCGGAGTGCGTTGGAAACGCCGGCGTGAGAAAACGGCTTGGCGATCACGCCATGCGCGCCGGTGAAATCCTCCGGGATACGGGCGACATTGGCCGTGACAAACACGATCAGCGCATCGGGCCAGCGCTGCTGGATCAGCAGGCTGACATCCAGCCCGTTGGATCCCTGGGCCAGGTTAATATCGACAAAGGCCAATTGCGGCATGATGTCATCGGGCAGTTGCTCGACCTCATGCAGGCTGGCCGCTTCCGCCAGCACCCGATGGCCATTGTCTTCGACGATTGCTTCCAGATCCATCGCCAGCAACATTTCATCTTCGACGATCAATATTCCCATGATTTCGTTCATGAACCCACCGCGCTGCGTGGAAAGCTGATGGTCACGCAGGTGCCGGGCGCATTGTCGCTCCAGCTTGCTTCGGCATTGGCTTGTCGCGCCAGCCGGGTGATCAGCGCTGTACCGATGCTTTTGGTTCGTTTGGTTGACGGTAAGCCCGGGCCATCGTCGCAAATCCGGATAATCCCCCGCTGCTCTCCATCTTCCACCAGCACGCGCAGATGGCCGGAACGTCCGTCCGGATAGGCGTGCTTGATGGCGTTGGTCAGAATCTCGTTCAGGATCAGACCAAGGGCAGACGCATGAACGGAATCCACGAACATCGGCTGGGTTTCGATATGCAGCTTTATGTCGGTTCGTCCGCTTGCGCCCACGACATCTGTTGCCAGGCTTTGCACAAAATCGCCGATGTCGAAACGGGCAATGTCTGAAGATTGGTAGAGCTGGCGGTGGACGACGGCCAGCGCATCGATCCGCTCCATCATGGATTCCAGTTTGGCCGTGGTGGCAGGATCGTCGATCGTGCGTACCTGCAGCCGCAATAGCGATCCGATCATGGTCAGATTGTTTTTGACCCTATGATCCACCTCATGAAGCAGCATGGTCTTCGCTTCCAATGCAGCCCGCAGGTCGGCCGTCCGACGCTCCACCTCCCGTTCGACCAGAATCTTTTGATCGATGATGACCTTCTGGGCCTCGATCCGTTCAGTCACATCCAACTGAGAGGCGAAGAAAAAGCGGATGACACCATCCGGATCGCGCACCGGCGACAGATACAGAGCATTCCAGAATGTGGATCCGTCCTTGCGGTAATTCAGCAGATCGACATCGACATCATGGCCATTTGCGATTGCACTGCGCACCTTGGCGACAGCATTCATATCGGTGTCCGGACCCTGCAGAAACCGGCAGTTCCGGCCCAGAATTTCGTCTTTTTCGTAGCCCGTAAGTTCCTGGAACGCGACATTGCAGAACACGATCGGATTGTCGGGCTGGGCTGGATCGGTGATGACCATGGGCATGCGGGTGGCGCGCACGGCTGCGGCGAAAGGGTCGCCGCGCCCGTGCTCATAATCCAGAATATCTGTGAGATGCCAGTCGTCCCGCTGCTTCAAGATGCTACTCCATTGTGCGCTGATGATGGCGCGCGCCTATCAAACACACGCCACCGTGCCGCGTTCCTGCAGGCAAACAAAATGGACAGATATCCGCGGATCGCGCCCGATCTGCTGAGGTGATTGGGTAAGGGGCTTTATCAGGGACAGTGAAGCCATGGCACCTCCTGAGTCAGTCCTCCTTCTTCGCTCCGGTCTGCCACCGATCGCCCTTGTCGTCGGCGGATTTTTTCGAGCCAGCCAGCTGGTCATCCTTCCGCCCGGGGCGGGTCTGGCTCTCGCGCGGGCCGGTCCTTTCCGGCTCGATCGGTGTGTGGCTTGGATTCTGGGTCACGATACGGGAATCATCCGGCTCATACTCGCCCATCACACTTCCTTTCTTGCGTAACGCCGGGTTTCAGCGAACCGGATCAATCGATCATGCCCACTGCATTCGCGGCCTCGAACTGTTACAACGCATCATGTCGTGGAAACGATCCGGCATCGCGTCTATCGCCTCAGCATGAACTCCGCTTCTGCCAGCAGCGATATTCTCATTGTTGGCGGCTCGCTGGGCGGGCTGATGACCGGGCTCGCCCTGACACGGCATGGATTTTCGGTCACCGTGCTCGAACGATCGACTGATACGGATCGCACGGGTGCTGCGCTGCAGGTCGGCTTCGGTCTGCTCGAACGGCTGACCGGGCGCCCGCAAGCGGCAGAGATCATGGAAACCGGCGTGCAGGCCTGGCAATCGGTTCATCGAGGTCTTTGCGCTGCGGCGGAGGGGGCGGGCATTGCGATCATCCGCAATGCCCGCGTTACGCAAACCGGCCAGAACGCCGATACCGCGTGGGCGCTGACGCAGGATGGTCTGCGCTTCGAAGCCGAAGTCCTCATCGGCGCGGATGGCTATCAAAGCGTGGTTCGGCGGCAGATCAGCCCCGAACGGCCCGATGCGGTTTTCGCCAACTATCTGGCCTGGGTCGGCTTTGCGGAGGAATCCGAACTGACCGCACGCTTCCCCCCGCATCTCGAATTTCTCGAATCCGGCCCTTATCTGCTGCTCGGCTTCCCGCTCACCGCCGCCGATGGCAGCGCCCAGCGCGGCCGCCGCCGCGTCGGCTGGGGCTGGTATGACGCCGGCCATAACGAGATTTTGCGCCGCACCGGCGCGGTCGAAGGCTCGCTGGTCCGCCATTCGCTGCGCCCCGGTGACATGCCGGACGCTCTGTTCGATGATCTCGCGCGCCTTGCTCGCCGGAACTGGCCCAGTCCGTGGCGGGAGGCGATCCTGGAATGCATCGATCGGCGCGCGGTGCTGGGCACGCCGGTGGTGGAATATGTGCCTGATCGCCTGGTGTCGGGGCGCATGGCGCTGGTGGGCGACGCCGCTCATGTCTGCACGCCCATGACCGGCAACGGCTTTGCCACCGCCGCCAGCGATGCCCTGGCTCTGGTGCAATTCCTCGATTCCGCCGCGCTGGCAACCGATCCTGTCACCGCGCTGCAAGCCTATGAAGCCAGTCGCCTGCCCGAAGTCCGCCGCCTGGGCCAGTCAGGCCAGCGCATCAGCCAGGATTTCGTCCGCAATGCGCGAGGGCGGTGAGGACCCGCTCAAAATGCCACTTCAACGCCTTCGAAATCGAACATCTTGCCGGTGTCGATCACCCGGATACCCTCCACCACATCCAGCAGTTGCAGCGCCGCGCGTTCGGGGTCGAACAGCTTGCCTGCCGGCACATTCGCCTGGAACGGCCGCGATAGCGCGGTGTCCACTGTGCCTGGGTGCAGCGTCACCACGATCGATCGGTCGTTGCGGCGGCGGTCTTCGATGGCGATCGTGCGGATCAGCATGTTCAACGCCGCCTTCGATGCGCGATAGCCGTGCCAGCCGCCCAGGCGGTTGTCGCTGATCGATCCGACCCGGGCGGAAAGCGCGGCAAACACCGTCCGCCCGCTGCGCGGCATGATCGGCAGGAAATGCTTGGCCACCAGCGCGGGGCCGATGGCATTCACGGCATGCACCTGTGCCAGCCATGCCGGGTCGAGATCGCGCAGCGCCTTTTCCGGGCCATGCTCGCCCTCGTGCAGCAGCCCGGTGGCCACGATCACCAGCGTCGGCGCCGGTCCCTGCGCCACATGGGCGGCGGCGGCGGCGATGCTGGCTTCATCCAGCAGATCCAGATGCTGCGCTCCGCTGCGCGACCGGGCGAAGCCATGCACTGCCGCGAAGGCGCCTTCGTCCACCAGCGCCGTTTCCAGCGCGGCCCCGATCCCGCCCGATGCGCCCACGATCACGGCACTGGCCGGCGCGTCCTTGCTCATGACCGGTGAAACCGCCAGCGATCGGCATCGCTCTCGCTTTCGATGAAGCGATAGCCATCGCTGTCGAAACCGCGCATCGCATCCACATCGCTGATGTGGTTTTCACACATATATCGGGCCATCATGCCCCGCGCGCGCTTGGCGTTGAAGCTGATGAAACGCGGCCCGTCCGGACCCGGCTCGCGGAATTCCACCTCGATCACGCGCACCCCGTCCAGCCGGCCCTTCACGGCGGCGAAATACTCCAGGCTGGCCAGGTTCAGCACCACATCGGTGCCGGCGTCTGCCAGCTGATCGCGCAGCAGCGCGGCGATCCGGTCGCCCCACCAATCGGTCAGGCTCTTGCGCCGCGGGGCCCAGCGCGTGCCCATTTCCAGCCGATACGGCCGGATCGCATCCAGCGGGCGCAGCAGGCCATAAAGGCCCGACAGCATGCGCATATGATCCTGGGCGAAGGCCACGCCGGCTTCGTCCAGCGTATGCACCTCGAACCCGGTGTAGACATCCCCGGCAAAGGCAAACAGCGCCGGCCGTTCGGGCAGATCGGCAAAATCGCGGAACCGGTCAGCGTTCAGCTTGGCCAGCTTCGGGCTGATATGCATCAACTCGCTCAGCTTCTTCTGCGACAGATTGGCCGCCGATTTCGCCAGATCGCCCGCTTCTGCCGCAAAATGCGGGCGGGTGGCGTTGAGCGGCGGCAGTTCGCGCTCGAAATCGAGCGTCTTGGCGGGGGAGAGCAGGGCAAACATGCCATGCCCGTAAAGGCGCAGGCCGGCTTCGTCAAAAGCGGACGCGGCCGGCCCGACCAGGAAAAAATGACCCCTCCGATGATCCGCTTTGCCGCGATCCACCGATTGGATTGTTGAAACCGCGAATTGCACGAATATCCAGGGGGGACAGAATGATCATCAAGACACGCAGCAAGCCCATCCATGCCTTGCTGCTGCTCGGCACATCGAAGGCCGCGCTGCTGGCGGCGGTGCTGGCCGCGCCCGCGCCGGCCTTTGCCTGCACTCCGGCCGCTGCCAATGGCGTCACCGTCAGCTGTTCGGGCGCCAATGACGGCTATGGCACAGGTACTGAAAATGACGTGACGGTGAATGTGCAGACGGGCGCCCGGGTCGAGGGAGACAAAACCGGCATTGCCCTGGGCGACGGCGCGCACATCACCACCCTGACCAGCACGCTCGTCAGCGGATCAGAGGCGGCGATTTCTCTGGGCGAGGATGCGGATGTGCTGATCGCCGGCCGGGTGGAATCGGGCGGTTTTGGCGTATTGGCCGGCAGCGGCTCGGTCTATCTGTTGCGCAACGGATCGATCACCATCACCAATCCGGACGATGTTCCGGATGAGGATGACTATGCCGCGATCAATCTGCGCGGCGAGGGCAAGGCCAGCATTTCCGGCTCCATCATCACCCGGGGCGATCTGGTGCAGGGCGTCCATATGGAAGCCGCTGCCGAGGTGGAGGTCACCTCCACCGGATCGATCCGCACAGAGGGCAATTATTCCAGCGGCATTGTCCTCTCCAGCTTCGAGGAAGCAGGCCAGCAACGCATGGTCACAATGGCGGGCAGCATTTCCACCGCCGGGCTCTATGCCTATGGCATCGACGCGCGCGATGCGGTGGATGAAGGGCTCGTTTCCACCCGTACCACCACCATCCACACCGGCACCATCACCACCACCGGCGATGGCGCATCGGGCATCCTCGCCAGCTTCGCGCCCGACAGTGAGAGCAACGTCACCATTGGCGGGGCGATCACCACCAGCGGGGAACAGGCGCATGGGCTGTTCATCGGCGTGGCCGGCGGCGGCAGCGCGCCGATCCACCTCACCTCCGGCGCCCGGATAGCCGCGCAGGGCGTGAACAGCCATGCCATCGCTTTGGCCGCATCGGGTGAATTCCCCGGCGTGGGCGAAGCCGTTATTCGCATCGATGAAGGCGCGCATCTGTCCTCCACCAATGCCGCTGTCATTGGCACTGTGGATGATCCGGAAACTCCGGTCGATCCCTCGGTCAGCCGGCTCAACACCCATATCACGATCGCCGGCACCGTCGCGCGGGCGACCACCTCCGATGTGGCGATCGATCTGGGGGCGGGGGATGAGCGCATCACCCTGCTGCCCACCTATGATGTCACCGGCGTCATCGATGGCGGCGACGGCTTCGACACTTTCGTGCTGGATGGGGAAGCCGGCACCAGCGGCACCATCGCCCTGATCGTCGGTAATTCCGCCCGCGCCACCAATTTCGAGGATATTCGCAAGACGGGCGCCGGCACCTGGACGATCACCGGTACGGTACCCGGCAATCTGCCCCTGCCCGTCGGCACGGTGGAGGCCGGCACGCTGGTGATGGACGGCAATGTCGCCAATCTCGCGCTGAACGTCCGCCCCGGCGCCACGCTCGGTGGTTCGGGCCGGCTGGGCGCGGTCACCATGCAGGGCGGCACGCTGGCACCCGGATCGTCTTCGGGCGCGGGCATCGCCACGCTGACCACCGGCAATCTCACGCTTGATGCGGCCTCGACGCTGGCGATCAAGGTCAATGATCAGGGCGGCAGTGACCGGCTGGTGGTCAATGGCACCGTGGCGCTGGGCGGGGCGACGCTGGCGGTGCAGGAAATCGCCGGCAACAGCTTCGGCGGCATCAATCCGTTCGTCTACACGATCCTCGACAATGACGGGGCTGACGCGATCACCGGCCAGTTCGGCACGGTCACCAACACGCTGGCCTTCTTGACGCCGACGGTCAGCTATGCCGGCGGCAGCGGCAATGACGTTGTGCTCACGCTCACCCCCAACAATGTCCCGCCCGATCCCGAAGAACCGGAGGAACCGGTCGAACCGGAAGAGCCGGAAGAACCCACCCCGCTGTTCCCCACTGCGGCGGTAACGGCCAATCAGACGTCTGCCGCCAGCGCGCTTGACGATCTGGATCAGACAGAGGGCAGCGATGCCGCGCTCGCCTACAACCAGATCCTGTTCATGACGACGCCGCAGGCGCGGCAGATCTTCGATCTTGCCTCAGGTGAAGCGCATGCCTCCATGCAATATGCGCTGGCCGATGTGGGCGATCTGTTCACCCGCAATCTGCAGCGGCGCAGCGCATTGGCGGCCATGGCGCCGGGCGGCATCGGCCTGTGGCTGGGCGTGCTGGGGCAGGACAGCCGGCGCAGCGGCGATGGCAATGCCGCCGATCTTGCCACCCGCAGCTATGGCATCAATGGCGGCGTGGATCTGCTCCACATGGCCTTGGGCGCAGACGGCAGCCTGCGGGCGGGGCTGGCGGGCGGCTACATCCGCAGCGATGCCGATGTCGATGCGCGCCTGTCGCGGGCGGATATCGACAGCACCATGGTGGGCGGCTGGCTGGCACTGGAAAGCGGCGCGTTCCAGCTGTCGGCTGCGGTTGGCGCGGGCTGGCACAAGCTGGACATGGAACGCGAACTGCTGGCCGGCGCGATCGACCGGACGGTGGAAAACCGGCGCGACGCGCGCAGCATCGGTGTCTCGGCCCAGATGCGCTTCGATATCGATCTGCAGTCTCTGCGCCTGTCGCCGATCGCCACGCTCGATGTCACGCGCGTCACGCTGGATGCCACGCAGGAAACCGGCGCCGGCGCGCTCAACCTGCGGCTGGATCGGGCCTCCTACACCGGCGCCCGTGCCGGTGGCGGGATCGAGCTGGGATATGCCACTGGGGCGCTGGATAGCCATCTGCGGGTTATCTATGAGCACGAACTGGGCGATGGCACGCCGCTGCAACGCGCGCGCTTCGATGGCAGCCCGGATGCTTTCATCACGCGTGGGGCTGTGCGGCGGGACAGTGGTGTCGCGGTCGGTGTCGGGCTGGGCTATTCGCTCACGCCCACGCTGCGCCTCACGGCAACTTATGACGGCAGCTTCAACCAGGATCAGACCCGCCATCGCGGCGGCATCGGTCTGGGAATGCGGTTCTAGTTCAGATGTATGTTGCGCCCCGGTCGTCGCCGGGGCGCAACAGCGCTCATTCCTCTTCGGCCACCGGCTTGGGCCAGACGAAACCCTTGCCCCAATCCAGCAGAATATCGGTGATCTTCGGCGCCCCGTCGATCCGTTCCACGCGGTGGATCGTATCGCCGAAGGTTTTGAACACCGCCACCACCAGCGCGCCACCGCCCGGATGGGGCACGGTGAAATTGATCCGGTGGCGGGATGCATCATGGTCGGATGGCCAGCCGAGCGAGGACGGCAGCCAGTAATCATCCTCACGCGCCCAATAGCGGTGGTAGATTTCCACCTTCCGTTCGATCAGCCCGCCCATTTGCGGGTTGCCGCCATCATGCTTGCCCGCGTGATATTCGGCGTCGATCGGCAGCATTTCCGCATCCTGCGCTCTCACCAGTTCGCCGGCTTGTTCCAGCAGCGCCGGATCGGCGGGCGTCTGCGCAGCCGCCGTGCCGGCGCGGATCGCCAGGAAAATCGACGTCGAACCATTGGTGATGCAGCGATAGACGCCATCGGCCCCGCCAACCTGTGCTGCCAGCGCCAGCAGCGGCATCAGCGTGTCGAAGGTGACGGTCTGCACCGGGGTGGTCAGCGCCGGGTGCCTGGCCAGTGACGGATCGCTGCCCTCGTCGGCCAGCGCCCGCAGGGCAGCGGCATCGCGGATCATCTCGGGATGGACCGAGGAATTCGCCCAACCCCACATGAAGCTGCGGTCGCGCGGGTCGAAGCTGCCGATGATGGTGGCGGGAAGGGACAGATCGGGCCGGTCGGGAAAATGCAGCGTCAGCAGGCCGGTGGTCTGATCGACCGAGAAATTCTCCTCCAACCCGATACCATGATCGCGCGCCAGGGCGATGTTCTGCTGCACCAGCCAGGCCGATGCGGCATCCAGCCGGGGGGCGAGTGCGCCAACCGGTGCAAGCGCAGGGTTGGTCGCAGGGGGTGGGGTGTCGGTCGATGTCTGACCGGCGGGGGACAGCGTTTGCTGCACGCGGGTCACGCGGCCCTGCTCGTCGCGTTCCACCTCGGCATCGGCGGGCGCCGCGCTTTGATCACCGGCCATCAGCCTGCGCAGCCAATCCAGCATTCCTCACCTCGCTATCCGTTTCTCCTGATCGTCAGACTATGCGGCGATTTCCGCGTGGTCACGGCAGGGGGAACAGGCAAGGGGCGCGATTGCGGCGGGCCGTTGCCTGAAGCGGCCAGGCAGAGCCGTCATGGGCGGGGCAGGCGACCGCGCCGCCCAGCCAGAGCAAGGAACCGCGCCCCGGCGTTGGCGGTTGTCTGGGCAAACCCCAATTCACGAAAGGCCATGCCATGTCGCTCCCGCCCCCGATCCGTTTCGACCCCGCGCTGGAACAGCCCACCGAAGAGGAAGCAAGCGTGGTGGCCGATCTGAACGAAAGTTTCGACGAGATCATGGAAACCACCTACCGCGATTGCGGCCATGCCCTGCGCGCGGTCCATGCCAAATCGCATGGTGTGCTTCAGGGGACCTTCGTGGTGGACAGTGATCTGCCGCCCGAACTCGCGCAGGGTGCTTTTGCCCGCCCCGGTGAACATGCCGCCTATGTCCGGCTTTCCACCAATGCGGGCGATATTCTGGACGATACCATTGCCCTGCCGCGTGGCCTTGCCATGAAGATCTGCGATGTGCCGGGGGAAAGGCTGCCGGACGCAGAGGGCGAAGCGCAGGATTTCGTGATGGTCAACAGCCCGGCCTTTGCCGCACCCGATGCGCAGTCTTTCGGCAAGGATCTCAAGCTGCTGGCAAAGACGACTGACCGCGTCGAAGGGCTGAAGAAGGTTGCGGCCGGCATGGCGCGTGCGGGTAATGCTGTGCTGGAAGCGGTGGGCGCTGATCCTTCGTCTTCGCTCACCATGCTGGGCGGAATGCCCAATGTCGAACCATTGGGCGAAACCTATTATTCGGCGGTCCCGTTCCGCTATGGCGATCACGTCGCCAAATTCATGCTGCGCCCTGCAGCTGAATGGATGGAGCAATTGTCAGGCGAAACCATCGATCCGGTGGGGCGTGAGAACGCCATCCGCGAAGATGTTCGCGCGGAAATGCAGCGCGGGGATGCGGAATGGGAATTCTGCGTCCAGCTGCTGCGTGATCCCGAACGCCAGCCGGTGGAAGATGCCTCGGTCGAATGGCCGCGGCATATTTCCCCCTATCAGCGGGTAGGCCTGCTGCGCGTTCCGGCGCAGGACAGCTGGGATCAGGCGCAGGTGCAGGCCATCAATGAAGAAATGCGCTTCAGCCCCTGGACCGGACTGGAAGCACACCGGCCGCTCGGCCAGGTCAACCGCGCCCGGCGGGACACCTATCGCCATAGCGCCGACTTTCGGGCGCGGATGAACCTGTGCCCGATGCACGAGCCGGGCTGAAGGAGCGACGGGGCTGGTTCAGTCCGCCGCACTCCCGTCTGCGGCCGAATCCATCGTCAAAACCGTCAGCAATGATATCCCGGCGTCTCCGTCCTCCTCGCAATCCACTCGCAGGATGGCCGTCGCGGCTGTGCCGCTTCGGTCATCGATGCGCCGGGCGCTGATGGGCCTGCATGCGTGCGTCCGGCCTGACAGCAGGTCAGCGGTACCGATCGGCGCGATACGACTGTAATCGCCCAGCACGCCCGCCGTGGTCTGCAGCGTGGCATCCATCTGTTGCAGGATCGCCGCCATCGGGGCACGGGCAGTGCGTCCATCGGCAAAGGTCAGCACCATCACGCCATCGACATCGGCTGCCGTACCCGTGTTCCAGCCCTCGGCCGGTGGATCGCCATCGCCGATCAGCGGCATTCCCCCAGCGGCGGTGAGCAGGGCGAAGGGATCGACGGCGTTGGCTAGCGGAACAGCCCGGGCGATCCGCCGGTCGCCCATCGGATCGATATCGAAATCCGCCTCTGATCGCATGCGATAGACCGGATATTGCTGCTCCCTGCCGGTCGCCCGGTCGATGACGATCAGGATGGTGTCGCGCTGTTCGGCATAATATTGGCCGAGATTGTCCTGCGTCGTTCGCAGCACCATCACCTGGTTGGGCGTACTGCCAAACAACACATCGCGCACGGTCAGCATGTCGGGTGGCGTCGCTGCTGCAGGATGGGCCAACGCGCCCCCCAACAGCACTGTCAGCCCAAATCCCGCGCCTGACAAAACCCGCATTTCAGCCTCCACCCCGCAGCAACTTGACAGGTTCGATCACAGTTTTGCGCATGGCCAGCCCTGTTACCACCTTGGACATCCTGTTTCGCGAGATAATCATCCGGTTCGACAGTAGCATTTTGCAAATCTGCGCCTCATCAACATTGTACGCAATAATTCTGCACAATCTGATCCATGTGCATTGTCTTTATTGCGATGCTCTCGCATGGAGCGGTGCAAACCGGCCGCGCACAGTGGCCATCCACCGGCCCTGACCCGAAAATCGGGCGGGGCTCCCCGTTCTTTCAGGAGGAACACCACTATGATCGACGAGAAGCTTCAGCCGATCCTCAACGATGTGTTCGCGCGCAATGCGGGCGAAACCGAATTCCACCAGGCGGTGACAGAGGTGCTCGAAAGCCTCGGCCGGGTGATCGCCAAGCGCCCGCAATATGCGGACAATGCGCTGATCGAACGGCTGTGCGAACCCGAACGCCAGATCATCTTTCGCGTGCCGTGGCTGGATGACAGCGGCCAGGTGCAGATCAACCGTGGCTTCCGCGTGCAGTTCAATTCGGCGCTCGGGCCCTACAAGGGCGGCATCCGGTTTCACCCGTCGGTCAATGTCGGGATCATCAAGTTCCTCGGCTTCGAACAGACGTTCAAGAACGCGTTGACCGGCCTGCCGATCGGCGGGGGCAAGGGCGGATCGGATTTCAATCCGCGCGGCCGCTCGGATGCGGAAATCATGCGTTTCTGCCAGGCCTTCATGACCGAATTGTCGCGGCATATCGGCGAATATACCGATGTTCCGGCGGGCGATATCGGCGTGGGCGGGCGTGAAATCGGCTATATGTTCGGCCAGTACAAGAAACTGACCAACCGCTATGAAGCCGGTGTCCTGACTGGCAAGGCGCTGTTCCACGGCGGATCACGGGCGCGCAAGGAAGCGACCGGCTATGGCGCAACCTATTTCGTGCAGCGGATGCTGGAAACCCGTGGTGAAGGCTTCGAAGGCAAGCGCGCGGTGGTCTCCGGATCGGGCAATGTCGCCATTTATACCATGGAAAAGATCCTGGAATTCGGCGGCACCATCGTCGCCTGTTCGGATTCCAACGGCTATGTCGTCGATGAAAACGGCATCGATCTGGATCTGATCAAGGAAGTGAAGGAGGTCCGCCGCGAACGGATCAGCGAATACGCGCGGCTGCGCGGTGAAGGCGCGCATTATGTCGCCGGCGGATCGGTGTGGGATGTTGCCTGCGATGTGGCCATGCCCTCTGCCACGCAGAACGAACTGACCGGCAAGGATGCCCGCACGCTGATCGCCAATGGCGTGAAGGCCGTGGGCGAAGGCGCCAATATGCCGACCACGCCGGACGCGGTGAAGCTGTTCCAGGAAGCCGGCGTGCTGTTCGCCCCGGGCAAGGCTGCCAACGCCGGCGGTGTCGCCACCTCGGCACTGGAAATGCAGCAGAACGCGTCGCGCGATAGCTGGAGCTTCGAACAGACCGAACAGCGGCTGGCCACGATCATGCACAATATCCATGATCTCTGCGCCGAGACCGCCGATGAATATGGCGCACCGGGCGATTACGTCCTGGGCGCCAATATCGCCGGCTTCGTGCGCGTGGCCGAAGCCATGGACGCGCTGGGCGTCATCTGACAATTGCGCAATGGAATGCGGGAAGGGCAGCGTCCTTCCCGCGTTCTGGACGATCCGGAAGCTTCGCCGATCCCGCCTCTCGCGCTCATCGCGCCTCTGCACCTTATTCCGTCTGGCCCGAGCCCGTCGAAGGCCAGCCACCAGCCCTCAGCACGCACCACCCGATTCAACCCGCAGCCGCCTCAGGCCAGTCATTCCTCCCGCAACGGGGGGACAGCCATTGCCAGCACACACCACCAGGCACGATTTCAGCTGCTGGGAGAGCTGGCCCGAACGTCTGGACGTTTTTCGAGACTCCCCTGATCAGGACCTGCTGGCCTGCCTGCACAGCCTGATCCACGACGCCGCCTCACGCCATCCGCCCGATCACACGGTCATGCAGGCCGCACAGGGCGCCCATGATTGCCTGGCCGATGACGGCACGCGCGACCTCACGGAACTCGATGCCATTTTCTGTGAAGCCGCAGCCGAGGAAACCTTCAGAAAATGGCAGGCACGTGGTGCCGCTATGGGCCGCCGAGAGGCCCAGCGCCGCGAATACGCTAATGGCTGCGCATAACCATGTTACCAAACCACAGGGCCGCCCAATGGGCGGCCCTGATCCGGTTTCATGACCGGATATCAGCTCTGCTGTGGCAAGTCACTGATTGCGGTGCTTGCTTTCGTCAGGTTGTCGACTCGTGCCGCGTTCTTCCTGCTGTTGCTGGCCGCTGCGATCACGCCCTTCGCCGGCTTGATCGGGCCGCCTGCCTTGCTGGTTTTGCTGACGGTCGTGCTGGTCGTTGGGGTTAGCCATGAAGGCTCTCCTTTCTGTCCATGCCGCATGCTTGCGACATACCCTCAACCAGCAAATCCAGCATGTTATCCCGTATACTTCGGTCAATCGGATCAGCCGTGGCCTCTATGCGACAGACTTTATCGGGTTCCGCCGTGGATCGGTTCAGCTCAGCTCAGCTTGTCGAGCGAGATCGAAAGCGCCGCCGCAAGCACCATGATCGTGCCGGCTGCCACTTCCACCCGACCCGATTCGATCCGGTCGATCTGTTCGGACTGCACGCCCGATGCGCTCGCCAGATCCTCCCGGCTCATGCCGCGATGCTCGCGATAGACGCGCAAGGGGCTCTCACCCGATATGATCCGCCGGATGCAGCTGGCGGGCAGGGTCTGATCTTCGGCTGCAGCTTTCGCAGCGCGCTGGCGCAACCCTGGAAGGGATCGAAATGGGGACGTCATAGGAATACCTCTCATCAGCCGCTTTGCGCGATCTGTTTCCCCCGACCAGCCGAGCTTACACACTTATACTGATATTGACGAGGTCAAAATTCTGCCATGCGGCGGGTGGAGCGGCAAACCGGCCCAGCCGCCATCGCGGATCAATCGGCCACAGGGTGACCCCCATGGGCATCCGAGGCAAAAACCGGCTCCGTTTCAGAGCTCCGAAAGGACCAGTTCGATCGCACGGCGGCCGTCGCTGGTGAGGGAAAGAATGATCCGCCGGCTATCTGCCTTGTCTTCCGCCCGCTGCAACAGCCCGCCTTGTTCCAGCCGATCGATGATGCGAATTGCGGTGGCGCCATGCTCACCTGATGCGATGACCATCTGCTTCACATAGACCACGCCCCCCTCGGCATCGGCCGCATACAGTTCAAGAAGGATATCCCAACCAGAATCGCGAAAAAGGCCCTTGGGCATGATTTTGGCCAGGTCCCGTCTTGTCTGCAGCAGGTTCCTTGCCCGCGTGGCCAGTGTCGGGGGGTGAACCTCCGGCACCGCCATCTGCCAATCCTGAGCAACGCTGTGCGCGCTTCTTTTTTCCAGCATGGAATGGCAACCCAACATAATCTCCCTCACATGTTTCTAGGCAATTTGCTGATCGCAAATGCAATTGTCGAGAGGGCTGATCCGCGCTTAACAACAATCTATGGGCAAGGCAGAGCCAGGTGCGACCGGCTCTCGGGAATTTCGCATTTGTTTCCACGGTCCGATCATTCATGGAATTCCAGCCAGACTTGGCTTGGAAATCCGGAGCCCGTGTCGTTCCATCCTGCTCCGCTATCAGGCGGGTTGACGTACCGCGAGATTGGGGTATTGCGCCGCATCCGGTGCGCCGGGGCGGTTAGCTCAGTTGGTAGAGCATCTCGTTTACACCGAGAGGGTCAGCGGTTCGAGCCCGTTACCGCCCACCATTTCCACAGACATCGTTGGTGTGCGCCAGAGGCGATCCTGCGCGGGCGCGGGGTTGAGAATGGTTTTGCCGTCTCCTAGATGATTGGCCTTCGGCATCAGCAAACGAGGGCAAGAACAATCATGCAGGGACCGTCGGGTCGATGAGCGATCCTGCCGCCATGGCCCGGCAATTGCTGCGGCAATGGCTCAATTCCCCAGATGAAGAGGTTCTACGGTCGATCGATCTGCTCGGACGGGCGGCCATTCGCGCAGCGGCCAATGCGACCGTTCGGCTGTCGCGCAGTTCGGATTCATCCGCGCCGGCAGGCGGCGTGCTGGCCGAACTGGAAGCATTTGCCGCCAGCTTCTCCGGCGATCCCGCACCGCGTCGCCGATCATGGTTCGGCGCGCGCCCGGCACCCGAACCATCTCCACCAAATCTCAACACTCTGGTCGAGCGGCTGGAACGGGAACGCGATGCCATTGCCCACCGCATGATCGTGCTGGCGGCAGACCGGGACAAATTGCAGGAAAGTCAGGCCGATCTGGATCAGGCGCTCGAACTCATCCGCAGGCTCGGCACTGTGGTAGCGGCCGGGGTGCGCGAACTCGCGCACGATCAGCCGGGACGCTCTGCCTTCCTTGATCAGACCGTGACCCCCGCACTTCTGGTCCGCGAACAGGATGTGCTGACCCAGCAGACGGTTACCAACCAGGGCGTGCTGGCGCTGCAACTGGTGGAAGAAGGGCAGCGGGTGCTGGGGCAAAGCCTGGAACGCGCCTGCGAAACCACCATCGCCGTGCTGCGCACCGCCATCGCCACCCGTCAGGCGGTGGCCGGCCACCGCGATCTGCTGGAACAGGCCGATGCACTGGACCGCAGCGCCCAGGCGGCCCGCGAAGCGCTCGGTTCCCACCGCGACGCGGAACGCGCGCTGGCCGATGCGGTGGAACAGGTCCGCCGTGCGGTGGACGCCACGCAAAGCCGCTCCGCCGCTTTCTAGCGGCTGGCATCTGGCGAAACCCTCGCTTACTATGTCTGCGTGACAGGCTTTTTCGACCGATTTGTGCAATGGATCAACGGTGGCACTCCGCCCGCCGTGCCCGCTCCCCTGCCGGAACCTGCCCGCGCCGAACCGGCCATCAATGCGGAGGATCCGCGCCTGCCCGACACTTCGCGTCCGCTCGTGGCGCGGTTGCTGGTGCTGGTGGCGGATATTGAGGCGCGCACGCAAGATGATGCGCTGATGGTGTCGGCGCTGACAGAGGTGCGGCAATTGCGTGACCGGCATCTGCCGCTGCTCATCACCAGCTATGCCGAAATTCCGGCGTCCCACCGGGCGGAAATCTTCCGCACCACCGGGCATTCGGCCAGCTACAATCTGAACCAGGGCATCGAAAAGATGATCGCCCGGCTCGAAACCCTGTCCCGCTCTCTGGCGCAGGAAGACATAGACAGTTTTTCGGACAATCTGCGCTTCATCGATCACCGCTATGGCAGTGATGACCCCTTGCGCTGAGGCGTAGGCGGGGGCGCCATTTCGCGCCCCCGCTCACCCATTTTCACCTGTTTATCCGAGGCGCAGGGTCGGGGTCAGCCACACGGTGCCGCGCCCGCGGAACACGAACACCAGCCCTTCGCCGCTGCGCATCGCATTACGCAATCCGCTGACGAGCGGGCGCAGTTCCACCTGCAGACCGGCCGAATACATCAGCATCAGATCGCCATCGACGATCAGTTCGTCCTGGCCGTTGAGCTCCACCACCTCGATTTCCTCGACCGGCACCGGCGCCTCGACGACAAAGGCGCCGCGCCCGGTCAGCTTGGGCTGCATCAGCCCATTGCCGGAAAGCACGCCCTGCACCGAACGGTGGATGTGGGTGGACAGCTCGATATTGGCGTCGCAGGCGTAGAATGCGCCATCATCCAGGATCAGCGCATCTTCCGGCCCATCCATGGATGCCAGGATGAAATGCTGTGCCGTCGCTTCGGTCCAGACCTCGCCCTGACCCGAATAGCGGGTGGCAAAGGCGCTTTCGCCCGTTCCGGCCGATGTCATCGCCCGCTTCAGGAACCCGCCGGCGCCGGTGTTCTTCTGGATATCGACCTGCAGCCGGCCATGCGCATATTGCAGCGCGCCCGGTTCCAGCAAGGCGGCGCCGCCTTCCAGCACGATCCGCACCTGCCGTGCGGTCACGGCATTGGGGGAAGGGAAGGCAAACGGGGTGGCGATGCCGCCGGGCGAGCCATCAGCCAAGGGGGAATGATGGCCCAGGGCATAGGATTTGCGCCGGAATTCATAGAGTTCAAAACGGGTGCTGGCGCTGCCCTGTTCGTCGGTCTTTACGCGATAGTCGCTCATGGCATCCTCCGTTTTCTGATCACGCCCTCAGCACCAGGGCATCGGCAATTCCGAACTGGGCGGCACGTTCCAGCAGCCGTTCGGCCCAGCGGCGATGGGTTGCCGGTTCGCACATCACGCCGTCGCGGCCGAACACGGCCGGGCTGCTTTCGGCCAGCACCAGCCGCGCCTCTTCCACCTCATCCGCCTCTGCCGCCAGGGCATTCTGGATGATGGGGATCTGTGACGGATGGATCGCCGTCTTGGACATCAGCCCATGTTCGATGTCGCGCATCACCTCTTCGCGGAGCAGGGCGGTGTCGGCATAGCGTTCCAGCACCGGCGCCGTCAGGGCGAAGCCCCAGGGGGCGAAGCCGGCCACCAGTTGCGCGATCACGCTGCCCAGCGGCCCGTCATAGGCGGTGCGGTGCGGGTTGCGGCGCAGTCCCATGGCCTGCAACAGATCATTGCCGCCCACGCGCAGGGCCAGGATGCGATCCTGCACCGCCAGCAATTGATCGCGAAAACGGCGCATTTCCTGCGGATCGCAGACCTCGCGGGTTTCCAGCGTCGGCATCAGCCGGTGCCGGTCATGCAGCGGCAGGGCCAGATAGGCGGGCAGGGTATCGGCATGCGCCTTGGGCACCACGAAACCATCGACATGCTCGATCCCCGGCATGCAGAGGATGTGTTCCAGCATCACGGCGGAGCGCGGGCGGATGAAGATCAGCGGATCGGCCGGCGCGGCATCGCGGGCCAGAAGTTGACGAAGGAATACAGACAGATGGCTCATCGCCATCGGCAGGTCTTCTTCCCGCACCGAATCTTCCAGACACAGCACGACGGAACGCAGTCCGGCCGGCCGGCGCGGGCCCAGCACATATCCGAACAGATCGCCCCGCATGCAGGGAATATACAGCGTGGCGCCCAGCGACATGGGCGAAATCGAACCGGTAATACTCATGCGTCGTTCCCCAGGCTGCGAATGATCGCGACTGCACGATATCGGGCGTTATCGCCCAGCGGTTCCACCGGGATGCCGTGGCCGGCTGCCAGATGGATCAGATGGGCAATGTCTTCATCCTGCGGATCACGGATCAGCAGGCGTTCGGGCATGCGGCGCAGCAGGGCGCGGGTCGCCTCTGCAATGCCGGGCTTGATCCGGTTGCGGTCGCCGGTTTCTGCCTGTTTCAGCAGCGTTTCCAGCATGTTCTCACAGGCTTGGGTCAATTGCGCGCGCCGGTCTGCATGGCCGGAAATCGGCTGCGGCACGGCCTGTGCGGCCATCGGGGCGATCGCTTCGATAAAGTCACGCGACAGATCAGCATGTGCATATTGCGGATAGGTGACACAGGCGTGAAAATCCCCGGGCCCGACCACCGTATCATTCAGGATCGAACGGCTGACCAAGCCGGAAACGATGCCGTTCAAAAGACCGGAGGCGATCAGATAGTCATCATCGGTTGCGGCAATGTCAGCCTGTCCGGAAGGATCGGCGATCACGGCCAGAACAGGTTGAAATCCATGCGGATTATCGGCCAGCGTGGCGCGCAGTTCGCGGGCGATGGCGCCCTTGCCGGTCCAGCCGTCGATGAAGACGGCGTCGCGCGGATCATGCCGGGCGGCGATATGGGCCAGGGCGACGTGATCGATGCCGCGATCGCGGATGATGCTGACCGAATAATGGACAGCCTGGTGCCCCTGGGCGCGCAGGGTGCGGGTGAGCAGGACGCCGATGGGCGTGCCGGCGCGGGCGAGCGACAGCAGCACGATTTCCCGCCCCGGTCGACGCGCGGCGAGGGCCGCCGCCAGGCTCGCCACATCACGCGCCAGCCGCGCGCCGTTACGCGCCAGCGCCGCATCATACAGCGCCAGATACGCCGCATCGGGAATATCCTCGGGCGCGATCATTTCCGAATAATGCCGCCGGCCCGATTGAATCGCCGCCTCCTTGGCTGCGACATCGGTCGCCGCCATGGTGACGGGCTTCAGAAGGAAAGTGACGTCGGCGGGGTCGTAGCTGCCGGAAAATCCGGCCTGGGCATTCGGCAAAGCATCAGCCTCCATGAAACATGGTCCCGGCCAGCTGCGAACGCGGCGGCATCATCGCGTAATCGCACAGCGCCATGAAGGGCGCATCGGTCAGGCTGTCGCCGATGCCGATCACCGGCGCATCGGGGAAACGGGCACGCAGGCCCGGCAGGATGTGGGCGACGGCATGTTCCTTGCCCAGATAGGGCGGCATCAGCGCGACATTGTTGCCATTGCGATGATCGGTCCAGCCAAGGGGCAGGGACGGCACCGCCGCATCGACCACGGCGAACAGCGCATCGTGATCCATGTCGGTATGCTTGGCCAGCGTATAGAGCGGCAACTCGCCTTCCATCAGCACGCGGGCATTGATGGTGACATTCTGCGCCGCAGCCTCGGCAGAGATCGCTTCGGCCAGGCCGGCCAGTTCGTCGGCATATTGCGCGGCCTTGCCGGTGATGATCGCTTCCCATTCGGGATCGACGGCGCCGGTATCATCCAGCACCACCCCGCCATGGGCGCAGACGGCGGCGGTGAAGGGGATGTGGGCCCGGCGCAGCGCGTCCAGGCTGCGGGCGGTCACCGGCACCAGATGGGTGGTTTCGGCCAGCCACTGAATGAAACGCATCTGGCGGGGCGTGGCATAGCTGAGCGGCGAGCCATCGGCCGCGAAGCCGAGCGGGGTCAGCCGGTCATGCGGAATGTCCGGCGGGCATTTGCGAATGGTCTGGAACAGCGTGTCATCCAGATCGACCAGGGCGATAGCCTGCATTACTTGTCCCATCCGATCAGCGTGGCATCCAGCGCGGCGACCAATGCGGGGTCGATCGTGCCGGCCCCGGTTTCATGTGCGATCCAGTTGGTGCGGTGATCTGCCGGATCGGCGTTGTAGAGATAGTTGGGCACGCCGGTCGCATAATTGTCGGCGAAGCACAGCCGGGTCTTCATCGCCTCTGTCACGCGGGCGGGGCTGCGGCTGGTCGACTGGACCACCACATCATGACCGAGTTGCTCCATGCGTTCGGCCAGGCGGAAGGGCAGATAGGTGAACTCGCCGGTGCCAACCACACGCAGGGCGCCTTGAAGTGGGGGCAGGGCGCTCTCCGGCGCGGTGCCGACGGGCGCATCGAGCCCGAGGCGACCGAAATTGCGATGCGTTTCCATCCGCCCCAGTGAGGCGGCGGCCACGTCGAAGGCATTGCTGGCCGCAATCACCTGCCCCTGGGTCCATTCCAGCCGGCCGCGCAGCAGGGCAGCGATGGTGGTGGGGCGGGGCATCTTCGCCTGCCAGTCGCGCCCGACCGACCAGTCGGTCAGCGTCGCGACCACGATCGTTTCCACCGCCGGCCATGCGGTGACGAGCGCTTCGGACAGATTGCGCAGCGTCGTGCCGGTCGAGACTTCATCATCGACGATGACCAGCGAACGCGGGCCGTTTTCGGGAAGTCCTGCGATATCCGGGCGATAGATCAGATGGGCCGAAGCATGGCTGTGCGGTTCCTCGAACCGGCAGAGCAGCGGATGATCGAGCAGCTGGCGGGTGGAATGGATGAAGAAAATGTCATCCCGCCCGCTGGCCAACCGCAGTTCCTCATGAATGGTCTGGCCCAGGCACACCGCCGTTTCGGCCAGCCCGACCACCATCACCGGGCCGGGCAGATCGGCGGGGATTTGCGCCGCCAGATCCCGCACGCTGCGCCGCATGGTGTGCGGGGCGACCGGAATATGCCGGCCCAGCACGCGCGACACGATCAGCAGGCTGCGGCGGGGATTTTCGCGAGAGGCGAAATCGCACAGATCGTCCAGCGGCCAGATTGCATCTTCAATGGTAATATCAAGGCGACCCGTCGACAGTTCTATCGATCGGACATTGTCCTGCAGTGTCAGCATTCGCAACTGATCCGCGCGATGGCGTCACGCGCCTGGCGGACCACGGCGGCCCGCCCGATGATATGGGGGTTTGGACCGGCCATCGGCGGTTCAATGCCGAAGGAATCGAGAAAACTGAGGATGATGGCCCCCTTGATGCCAAAGTTGATGTTTTCCGCACTGCCGCCGGATTGGCGGATGCTTTCGAGATTGAGCGAGGAACTGACCAGCCCGACCAGTTGGCCGGCCATATCCAGAATGGGGCCGCCGCTGTTGCCGCTGGCGATCGGGGCGGTGAACTGAAACACCGTGCTGTCATTGCCGATGCCGCACAGCGCGGCGATATTGCCTGCGCTCGCCTGCGGCCCGGTGCCGAGCAGGCCCTGCAGCGGGAAGCCGAGCGCGACGATGTCTTCGCCCAGATGCAGCCCGATTTCGGAGCGGAACTGGGCGTGGGCGGTCAGGGTGGTTTCAACCCGGATCAGCGCCAGATCGTTGCGAGGATCGGCGAACACCACCACCCCTTCGATCGGGCGGCCATGGGCATGGACGGTGACCGATCGGGCGCCGTCGACCACATGGGCATTGGTGAGGATATGATGCGCATCGATGGCAACGCCGCTGCCGGTGGAGGTGCCACCGCGCGGTCTGTCATGGCCGCCAAATTCACGTTCGGGCGGCTGCAGACGGGGGATCATCCGCTGGACCCAGCCATGATCGATGCCATGCGCGCTGGCGATGGCATTGAGGCCCATGGCAAAACCCTGCCCATTGGCCGACAGGCGCCAGGCCCCCTGATGGCGGTAGCATTCGATCAGGATGACGGCGGCATCATCGCGCCCGCGCAGATCGGCGGTAAAGCGCATCTCTCCGCTGCCGATGGTCAATGTCAGCGGGGCGGCGATCGGCCGGTTGCCGCTGTCGAAGGCGACCAGCAGCAGCCGTTCCACCGCAGCGGGAATGTCGGGGATGGTCAGCGCCAGCCGGTCGGCATCTTCGAACCGGGCGGCCGGGCGCATTTCGCGCGTCACGCTATCGATGGGCGGGAAATCGGCAAGTGATTGCCGATCCGCACCGAGGGCGATCAGCGCCAGGGTCGGCAGCTGGCCCCCATTGCCGGAGAGCACGAAGCTGCACTCGCCGGCAATGGGGGCACGTTCGCCCGCAACAAGATCACGCATATGCGGGCGCGACGCAGATCAGATGTTGACGCCGAAGGACGATGCAAGCGGGCCGAGCCCACCGGCAAATCCCTGGCCGATGGCCTTGAACTTCCATTCGCCATTGTGGCGATAGAGTTCGCCGAAGATCATCGCGGTTTCGGTCGATGCATCTTCGGACAGGTCGTAACGGGCGATTTCCGCGCCGCCGCTGGCATTCACCACGCGGATATAGGCATTGGAAACCATGCCGAAGTTCTGCTTGCGGTTGTCAGCATCGTGGATGGTGACGGCAAAGCTGAGCTTCGTGATCTCGGCCGGAATCTTGTCCAGCGCGACGGCCACGACTTCATCGTCGCCATCGCCTTCGCCGGTCTGGTTGTCGCCCTGGTGGACGACCGAGCCATTGCCGCCGTTCTTGTTGTTGTAGAACACGAAATCCGCGTCCGAGCCGACCTTGCCGGCATCATTGAGCAGGAACACGCTGGCATCGAGATCGAACCCGCTGCCATCGGTGACGCGGGTATCCCAGCCAAGGCCCACGCTTACGGCGGTGAGGCCCGGTGCTTCCTTGCTGAGGCTGACGTTGCCGCCCTTGGAAAGCGATACTGCCATCTGTCTTTACTCCCTTTATGTGGTGTAGCCCGGCTTCAGCCGATGCTGACGCCGTAATTGCGGGCGAGCGGGCCGAGGCCACCCTGGTAACCCTGGCCCACGGCGCGGAACTTCCATTCGCCATTGTGGCGATAGACTTCGCCGAAGATCATCGCGGTTTCGGTGGATGCGTCTTCGGCCAGATCGTAGCGGGAAATTTCCCGCCCGGTCACGTCATTGACAATCCGGATGAAGGCGTTGGACACCATGCCGAAGCTCTGGCGGCGGCTTTCGCCATCATGGATGGTCACGGCGATGGCGATCTTCTGCACATCGGCCGGCACGCGGCTGAGTTCGACCTTGAGCGCTTCATCGTCGCCGTCGCCTTCGCCGGTGCGGTTGTCACCGGTGTGTTCGACCGACCCGTCCGAGGAACGCAGGTTGTTGTAGAAGATGAAATCGCTGTCCGCACGGACCTTGTCGCTGGTGTTCAGCAGAAAAGCGCTGGCATCCAGATCGAAATCCGCGCCATCGGTGGCGCGGGTGTCCCAGCCGAGCCCGATCAGGATCTTCGACAGATTGGGTTCTTCCTTGGACAGGCTGACATTGCCGCCTTTGGACAGGCTTACCGACATGAATTTCTCTCCGGATCAGTTGTGGTTGGACGTGTCGCCAGGGGCGGCGGCTTCTGCCGCCTGTTCCTGACGCTTGTGAAGCAGCGATGCGTAGAGCGAGATCCCGATCAGCGCCGCGCCGATCAGGCCGGTGATGGTTTCGGGGATATGGAACTGCACCGACATCAGCATGATCGCGGCCAAGGCGATGATGGCGTAGAACGCGCCATGTTCGAGGAAGCGATATTCGGCCAGCGTGCCCTTTTCGACCAGCATGATCGTCATCGAACGCACGAACATCGCGCCGATGCCCAGGCCCAGGGCGATGATGAACAGATTGTTTGACAGGGCGAAGGCGCCGATCACGCCATCGAAGGAGAAGGACGCGTCGAGCACTTCGAGATAGAGGAAGCTGGCAAGGCCCGATTTGACGACGGTGCCCGTCACCGCATCACCCACGCCCTCTTCGCCTTCCTGTTCCAGCAGCGCGCCGACGGACTGGACCGCGATGTAGATTAGCAGGCCGAAAATGCCGGAGGTGATGAAGGTCATCGCATCGGACGGGCTGAGCGAGCGCGACAGCAGATAGAGCGCCAGCAGCACCAGGCCGATGGCCAGCCCCGAAATCTTGGAAAGGTCGGAAAACGGCCGTTCGATCATGCCGATCCAGTGCACATCCTTGTCTTCATCGAGGAAGAAGGTGAGGCCGACCATGGCCAGGAACGCCCCGCCGAAACCGGAAATGCCGATATGGGCGCCGGTGATGATCTCTTCGTATCGGGCCGGATCGCTGGCCGCCAGAATGACCGCGTCGATCGGACCCATTTTTGCGGCGATCGCCACGATCGCCAGCGGGAAGATGATCCGCATCCCGAACACGGCGATCAGGATCCCCCAGGTCAGGAAGCGGCGGCGCCAGACTTCATCCATGTCGCGCAGCACCGTGGCATTGACCACGGCATTGTCGAACGACAGCGATACCTCCAGCACGCCGAGCACGGCGACGATCCACAGGATCCCCA
Organism: Croceibacterium xixiisoli; assembly: GCF_009827305.1. Taxonomy (GTDB): domain Bacteria; phylum Pseudomonadota; class Alphaproteobacteria; order Sphingomonadales; family Sphingomonadaceae; genus Croceibacterium_C; species Croceibacterium_C xixiisoli. The sequence goes on from NZ_WTYJ01000002.1 coordinate 416,431, forward strand.
GCGTGCCGCCGACCGTGCCGGTGGTTTCCCAGCCCAGCCAGCCGGCCAGACCAAGACAGATCGCGGTGAAGAGAAACGAACCTTTGTAATACTTTAACACGCAAACCCCCGATGCCGCATGCGGCAAAAATCCTGCAGCCTTGTGTCCGTCGCGATTTTCCAGTCAGCAGGTTTCCACCTGCTGGAAAATCGCGTCAATCCTTGCTGCCGGCCGTCCAGCGCAGGCCCCAGCCCAGACTTTCATCCAGCACCTTCTGATCGCGTACGTAGTCCACAATACGTGTCGCTTTCAGCCTGCCACCGTCATTTTCGATCAGAATGACACCACACAGCCGCTTGTCATTGCGGCCTTCGGTCATGCGCACCTCGATCGGCGGCTGATCGGGCATGGTGATCAGCACCACGCCATCGGTCTGCTGCCAATTGGGCACGCCGGAATAGATATTCGCGAAAACGGCGATGCGGCGGATTTCGTTCCAGTTCGCGCCATTGATGCGCAGGGTTTCCCCCTGCGACACATCGCCGGTCCGATCATCGCCGGACAGCGCGATATAGGGCGGCTGGTGGAACGACCCGAAAACATTGCCCAGCGCCTGGACCACGCCTTTGCGGCCGTCGGCCAGTTCGAACAGGCAGCCCAGATCCAGATCGATCGCCGATCCGCCGCCGAAGAAGCTCTTGCGCCCGCGCGACCAGTTCAGATTGACGACGATTTCGCCAAAGCTGCTGCCGCGCTTTTCCAGGCTGACCGCCTGGCCCGGCTTTTCCAGCGTCACCTTGCTCAGATTGACCGGAGCGGAAGGGGGCGGGGCCGGAGGTGGTGGTGGCGGAGGGGGCGGAGGCGGGGGCGGTGCGGCGGGTGCCTCTTCCGCCACATCGATCCCGAAAGATCGCGCCAGCGGGGCCAGCCCGCCGTTGAACCCTTGCCCGACGGCGCGGAATTTCCACTGCCCGTTGCGGCGATACAGCTCGCCGAAGATCATGGCCGCTTCGCTCGCCCCGGTCAGTTGCGGGCGATAGGACAGCGCCACCGGCCCGCCGCTCGACGCGACCGACAGGCTGGCGCCTTCCAGCAGGGCCAGCGTCTGGCCCTTCGATTGGGCTTCGTGAATGGTGACGCAGAACACCACCCGCTCGATATCGGCGGGCAGGCGGGCAAGATCGATGTCGAAGGTGCCCCGGCCCGATCCGGCCGAAAAGCGCACCCCGCCATTGCCGCCCTGCGGCTGATTGTAGAACACCATGTCCGCATCATTGCGGACCTTGCCCGCCGCCGTCAGCAGATAGGCGGAGGCATCGGCATCCACATCGCGGCCACCGGCGATATTCCAGGCAAAGGATACGGCCAATGCGTCGCCCGGCACGGGCGCGTTGCCGCCTTGCTGCAGTTCGGTCATGTCAGGGCTCTTTTCCGGTCCGCGCTCAAAGAGCGTTCTGGATGGCAGGCATCATGTCCTGGAAGGTGCGGCCGCTGGTGCGATCGCCCAGCGCCTTCATGTCCCAGCCATCGCCGCTGCGCACCAGCTTGGCCATGACCTGGCCGGTATGCGAGCCCGCGCCCGTCAGGTCAAAACGCGCCAGTTCCGCGCCATTGGTCGAATCGACCAGCCGGCAATAGGCGTTCTCGATCCGGTCGAAACTGTCACCCAGGAAGCTGTTCACGGTGAACAGCAGGGTCTGAATATTGGCCGGCACGCGGGTCAGATCGACATTGATCACCTCGTCATCGCCGTCGCCCGCCCCGGTACGGTTGTCACCGCTGTGGATGATGCTGCCATCCTGGCTGGCCAGCTGGCGGAACCACACCTGATCCAGCAGCTGACCCTGCGCGTTGAACAGCAGGCAGGATGCGTCGAGATCGATTTCGGCGGTGCCGCCGGTCAGCTTGGCAAAGAAACCCTTGGGCTGGCGGACATCCCAGCCGAGCCCCATGGCTACGCGCGTCAGTGTGCCACCGCCGGATTTTTCCAGACGGACCGATTGTCCCTTTGTCAGACTAACCACGTGTCACTCCCGATCTTTGATCCACACCCACCACGCACGCAGACTAGGTCCAAGCGCTGTCTCTTCGCAATAGCGAGAGAAATGAAATTTCTCTTCCCATCGGCTGACCTGCCCTATTATCGCGTCATTCCCCTTATCCGGTTTACCGCGGCAGTTTTTTGACACGGGACTGTGTGGATGAACCTTTGGCCAGGAATGGATCTGCGACGCCGATGATGGTGGAAACTGACCGGCTTCTCGCGCTGCTGGATTACGTTGAGGCGACCGAACGCGACCGTTTGCCCACTGTAGTGGACATGGCAGATTATCGCGGCTTCCGCCGATTGGGCGATGACATCATCAAATTGCCGGGCGTGCTGGTGAATCTGCGTGAAGGGGACGATCATCTGTGGCTGCGGGTGGAACGGCTGGTCCGTCGCGCCCCGCCGCCGCCTGAAAGCGCGATCCTGCGGCCGTGGATCGATTTGGCCGATGATGTGACCAGTCAGCCGACACTGCGATCCGAAATCCCCAATCCCCGGTTCGGCAATCCGGATGATGCCCGCGATGGCGAGCCCACGCTGCGGTTGCAGGATCATCCCGATCGGGAGGTGCTGGAAGCGCTGCTGGCCGGCTATCTGCGGGAAATCTGGTCCCCCTGGGCGCTGGAGGAAAGACCGCGTCGGCAGGCGATCGATCTCTACAACAATCTGTTTTCCCTGCGGCAGGCGCTGGATGGCGCATCCGAGCAGCCGGTTGAACTGGTCTGGGGCATCGGCATGGCCCGCTGGACCCGGCCCGACGCGCGGCTGAATCATCCGCTGCTGGCGGTGCCGGTCGAACTTTCGCTCGAAGACCAGAGCCATGCCATCGTGCTGCGCCCGCGCAGCGAAGCGCCGACCAGCATCGAGGCCGGTCCACTCGATGCGCTGGGCCTGCCTTCGGTTGATGAATGGCGCAAGGGCGCGCAGCGGCATTTCGACAATTCCGAAGGGGAAGGGCTCAGCCCCTTCGATAGCGAAAGCTTTGCCCCGGTACTCCGGCGGGCCGTGGCGCTGCTCGACCCCGATGGGCATTATCTGCCGGATCTGGGCGAACGGCGCGCGCCGGGCGCCGACAGCCTGCAGGTTGACGGTGGCTGGGTGCTGATCGAGCGGACGCGCCGGGCCACGCAATTGATGGATGATCTGCGCCGGTTCCGCTCTGCCATCGAAGGGATTGAACAGCCCGATCAGCTGCCCCCGGCGGTGCTGGCTCTGTTGCAAGCGCCGGCCGATGCCGCCGCGCCGGTCGAATATCCCGATTATCGCGGGGTTTCGACCATCCCGGGCGTGACATCGTCGGATGGGGCGGGGCAGGATCTGTTTTTCCCCAAGCCGTTCAACCGCGAACAGGTGGAGGTGATCCAGCGCCTGGCCACCCGCCCCGGCGTGGTGGTTCAGGGACCGCCAGGCACGGGCAAGACCCATACCATCGCCAATATCATCAGCCATTATCTGGCCCAGGGCAAACGCGTGCTGGTGACGTCGCAGAAGGCGCCGCCGCTGAAGGTTTTGCGCGACAAGCTGCCCGCCGCGGTGCGCCCGCTGGCCGTCAGCCTGGTGGACAGCGATCGGGATGGGCTGCGGCAGTTCCAGGAATCGGTCGATATCATTGCCGACCGTTTGCAGCGGACGCGCCCGGCAGAACTGGCGCGCCAGATCGAGGCGCTGGATGCCCGGATCGAAGCGCTCCATCGCGGGCTGGCCCGGATCGACCGGCAGGTGGAGGATATCGGGCGGGGCGCGATGACGGCGGTGACGTTGGAAGGCGCCCGCATCGAACCGGCCGATGCGGCCCGGCGATTGGTGGCGGCGGGTGATCTGGCCCGCTGGCTGCCCGATGCGATCGATGTGATTGCATCGCATGATCCCGAATTCGACGATGCCACCATTCTGAGCCTGCGGGCGGCACGCAAGGCGGTGGGTGACCGGTTGAGTGCGCTGAATCTGGCCCCGCCGCCGGACAGTCTGCCCGAATCCGGCGTGTTGATCGACCTGCACAGGGATCTGATCGAAGCGGAACGGATCGAAGCGCAAACCAGCGGCGCCGATGGGCTGGCGCCTGGTGTGCCGACCGAACAGATATCGGCCATCCGGGCGGAGGCGGCGGAACTGCAGCAGGCGATCCATGGGCCTGACGCCGCGCCCTTCGCCTGGTCGCGCGACATATTGCAGCGCTGGCGTAGCGATGATGACGATGCCGTGCTGGCGGCACTCGCCGGGCTGGAACCGCAGATCGCCGCCGTCGCGGCAGAGGCGCGTCATTTCCTGGTCCGACCGGTCATCCTGCCCGATGGGGCGCTGGGCGACACCGGTTTCCGGGAGGCGGTCGAAAATTTCGCCCGTGGTGAAGAGATCGGGCTGTTGCAGAACCTGTTCGCCCGCCAGTTGAAGGCCCAGATTGCCGCCGTGCGACTGTCTGGTCAGGCTCCAGCGGATGCAGCAGAATGGGCCGAAGTCGTCCGCTTCCTGTCTGTGCTGGATCAGGCGCAGCGGTTGGCCGCAGCATGGAACAATGTCTGCATGCATGCCGGTCTGGATGCGGCGATAAACGATCAGCCGGCGATTGCCGAGGCGATGCGGCGACAGCTGGACCATGTCATGGCGCTGCGCCGATTGGCCCGGCAGGAACGGGACCTGCAGGCGGTTGCCCGGCAGATCCTGCCCGGCTGGCGCGGCAGTGTGGCGGGCAATGCTGCGGGTCTGGCCGAACTGGGGGATTTGCTGGATCGCCATCTGCTGCGCATCCGGCTGTCGATGGCAGAAAACGGGCGCGACCAGCTGCGCACGATGGTCGCGGGTATCCAGGGGCCGATCGGCGAGCAGCTGCAGGCGATGGCGGACAGCGCGCTGGGCGCGGCTGAAACCGATGCCGATCTGCTGGGCCAACGCTGGCGCGCCGCGCTGGGAGAAGCCGCTCTGCTGCGATCGCTGGCGCCGCATTTTGCCGAAATTCGCCACGGCACCGGCCTGATCGAGGAAAACGGCGCGCCCCAATGGGCACAACAGCTGCGCAGCGAACCGGTGATCGGGGAAGATGATCCGCTGACCCCGGGCGATTGGCGCGAACGCTGGACCTTGCGCCGGTTGGCCGGTTGGCTGGCCCGGGTAGACCGACATGATCGGCTGCGGGCGCTGGGCGCCGAACGCCCCGAGCATGAGGATCAGTTGCGCCGCGCGTATGAGGAATCCATCGAACAGCGCACCTGGTGCCGGCTGGCCGAGAAGGCGAGCGATCAGGTGCGTTCCGCCCTGGCCGCCTATGCCCAGGCCATGCGCAAGGTCGGGCGGGGCACGGGCATTCGTGCCGGGCGCTATCGCAATGATGCCCGCGCCGCCGCCGATCGGGCCAAGAATGCGCTGCCCTGCTGGATCATGCCGCATTACCGGGTTTCGGAATCGCTGCCGGCCGAACTGGGTTTGTTTGACCTGGTGGTGATCGACGAGGCGTCGCAATCGACGCTGGCCGCCCTGCCGGCGCTGCTGCGGGCCAAGCAAATCCTGATCGTGGGCGATGATCGGCAGGTCAGCCCAGATGCCGGTTTCCGCGAGGAAGCGCGGATGAACCTGCTGGCAGAGCGTCATCTGGGCGGGCAGCTGATCGATTACCGGTCAGCCATGCGGGAAGAAAAATCGCTCTACGATCTGGGCACGGTGGTGTTTGCCGGTGGGGCGATCTTGCTGAAAGAGCATTTTCGCTGCGTCGGTGCGATCATCGAATATTCCAAGGCGCAGTTCTATGCCCATCAGCTGGTGCCGCTGCGCCTGCCCTCCGCATCCGAGCGGCTGGATCCGCCGCTGATCGATATTCTGGTCGAGGACGGTTATCGCAAGGGCAAGGTCAATCCGCCGGAGGTCGACTGCATTGTCGATGCCATTTCCCGGATCGCCGACGATCCGGCGATGCAGCCCCGGACCATCGGTGTCACCACGCTGCTGGGGCAGGAACAGGCGGTCGCCATATTGACCGCAATCGAGCAGGTGCTGGGGGCGGAGGTAATGCTGCGGCATGACATCCGCGTGGGCGAGCCCGCCGCCTTCCAGGGCGACGAGCGCGACATCATGTTCATCTCGCTGGTGGCGGAACGCGGCAGTTCCGGCCTGTCCGGGCTCGCCTATGAACAGCGTTTCAACGTGGCGGCATCGCGCGCGCGGGACCGGATGGTGCTGGTCCGTTCGGTGGAGCTGGAAGATCTGCGCCCTACGGACAAGCTGCGCCGCAGCCTGATCGAACACTTCCACGCGCCCTTCGCTGCCGAAAGCACGCTGGTGGCCGAACGCCGGGCCCGCTGCGAATCCCCGTTCGAAACCGCCATGTATGATCTGCTGGTCGAACGCGGATATCGCGTGGACACGCAGGTGGCGGTGGGCACCAAGCGGATCGATCTGGTGGTCGAAGGGGCAGATGACAGCCGTCTGGCCATCGAATGCGATGGCGACCGCTATCATGGGCCCGAACAATGGCCCGATGACATGGCCCGGCAACGCATGCTGGAACGCGCCGGATGGACCGTGTGGCGTTGCTTCGCCTCTCGCTTCATCCGCGATCAACAGGGCGTGATCGACGAACTGACCGGAGTGCTGACCGCGCGTGGCATCGTGCCGGAAGCGGGCGATTTGCCACCCAGCCGCCATACCGAACATCGCCGCTGGCGCTCTACGCCGGAGGAGGCGGAGCATGTGCCCTATGCCTGGCTGGTGCCGGTCGATCCGTTCTGATCGGGTAGTGCCGCTGACATTGGCTGAGCCGATCAGCGCAGGCTTCGGCTCGGCTCAGCCAGCGTCACCGTGGTGATCTCCGCATCAATCTCCGAATCGAAGGGCTGGGCCGCCCCGGTGATCAGATCGATCCAGGTCGCGCAAAACGGAATGCCGACCTCGTCGCAATAGGAAGCGCCGCCGGCGGCGCGGGCGTTGATTTCCAGGATGCGCCATTCGCCCTGGCGGTTCTGCTTGTACTGGACGTTCAGCGCGCCGTGCAGTCGGTGCTGCTGCACCAGGCTGGTGGCGTGGGCGATCAGATCGTGCCGGGTCTGGATGCGCTGGCGGTTGGCGTCCAGCTTCGTGCGGACGGCGGCCAGCAGCACGGTGCCATTGTCGGCCACGATATCGACCGAGGATTCCAGGCCGGGCAGATGTTCCATCACCAGCAAAGAGAAGCTCTGGCCCTGATCTTCCGCCTGACGCAGCGCGGCGGCATAGGCATCCGGGCTGATGCAGCGGGCATCGGGATCGGCCAGATGGGTGAGCGGGGCGGTGGCGTCCAGCGTCCAGTAGCCGGCGCCATAGACGCCCCGGCTCGGCTTGACGCAGGCGGCGCCCTGCGCCCCGGCCATGGCGGGCACGGCGGCGGTGAATTCGGCGGCCGTGGTCACCACCCGGGTGGGGCAGAGATAGGGTGAGCCGGCCAGCGAGGCGGAGAAAGCGGCCTTGTCATCCAGCAAGTCCAGCGTGTCCGCATCGGCGGCGATGACGACGCGCAGGCCGGCGGCGGCGAACAGGTCCAGATTGCGGGCGACATCCATCTTGCCCCGCTGCGGCACCAACACATCGATGCCGCGTTGCTGCGCGGTTTCGATCAGCCAGGCGGTGTAATCGACCGCGCCACGGGCCGGTTCCGTCCAGAAGGCGGGGGCGATGTCGCGCACGGGGGAGGCGGCATCCAGCGCGCTGATGCTCAGATCGGTCTGCGGCCGGTCGAGCAGGATGCGGCGCACGAAATTGCGCATGGAAAACGACTGATTGAACCAGACCTTTTGAGGCGTTGGCATCGGTGTTGGTTGTCCTGAGGGGAGTGCAGGCTAGGGAAGCCGGCAGGGCGGGGCCGCCCTGCCGCAAGGGATCACATGGCCGAGAGCGTGCCCGTTGCCAGCAGGGCCAGAATGCCCGCGCCCAACGCCAGGCGGTACCAGACGAAGGACATGTAGCTGTAATTCGACACGAGCTTGAGGAAGACCACGATCACGCCATAGCCGACCACGAAGGCGACGGCGGTGGCCAGCGCGGTTTCGGCGAAACCGAACGGGCCGAAATCGCCCCAGTGACGGGCCAGCTGATAGAAGCCCGATGCCAGCACGGCGGGGATCGCCAGCAGGAAGGAATAGCGCGCAGCCGCCTCTCGGGTGTAGCCGAGGAACAGGGCGATACTGATCGTGCCGCCCGAACGCGAGACGCCCGGGACCAGCGCCATGGCCTGCGCAAAGCCGAGCAGAATGCCATCGCGCATGGTCATCTGGTTGAGTTCTTTTATGCGGCGGCCGAACCGGTCGGCGACGCCCAGCACGATGCCGAAAATGATCAGCATGGCGGCGGTGATCGCCAGATTGCGCAGCGATCCTTCGATGAAATCCTTCAGCAGCAGGCCCAGGATGGAAATCGGCAGCGTGCCGATCAGCACCAGCCAGCCGAGCCGCACATCGGGCGCCTCTGCCGCAATGCGGCCCATCGGGGACCGCAGCCAGGACATGGCGATGCGCCAGATATCCTTGCGGAAATAGATCAGCACGGCGGCTTCGGTGCCGATCTGGATGATCGCGGTGAAGGCCGCACCAGGATCGGTGGCGGCGGGGAGGAATTCACCGGCGATGCGGATATGCGCGCTGGAGGATACGGGCAGAAATTCGGTCAGCCCCTGAATCAGGCCAAGTATGATCGCGTCCAGCCAATGCATCTCTGGTGTCATCCCTCACTTACAGGCAGCCCGGCATGTCGCCATGGGGCGAGCCATCTATGGCCTATTGAGCGGGATTGCACTGACAATATCGCTGCGCTGCACCATTGTTGCGCAAGGAACGGCTGTTCAGGCGGGGTGGAGCGGGCGGGCGCCGGTGGCCGGGGCCAGCCGCAGCACACCCCATCCGGCGATGCCGGCCAGCAGCGAGCCACCGATGATGCCGATCTTCACCTCTTCCTGCAGCAGCGGATGGCCGGCGAAGGCGAGCAGGCCGATGAACAGGCTCATGGTAAAGCCGATCCCGCACAGCAGGGCCACGCCCAGCAATTGCGCCCAGGATGCGCCGAGCGGCATGTCGGCCAGCCCCAGGCGGATGGCGACGGCGGCGCTGCCGAACACGCCGACCAGCTTGCCCGCGAACAGCCCCAGCGCCACGCCCAGGGTTAGCGGATTGACCAGCACTTCGGCCGTGACGCCCGCGAGCGAGACGCCGGCATTGGCGAAGCCGAAGATCGGGATGATCAGGAAGGTGACCCAGCCATGCAGCCCGTGCTCAAGCCGGTGCAGCGGGGATGTGACCATGTCATCGGGCGCGGCGGGCGTGTGGCGCAGGGGAATGCACAGCGCCAGCAGCACGCCGGCGATGGTGGCATGCACGCCCGACTGCAGCACCAGATACCACAGCAGCGCGCCCAGGATCAGATAGGGGACCAGCGACTGCACGCAGCGGCGGTTGAGCATCACCAGCAGGGCCAACACCCCGGCGGCCAGCGCCAGGTGCAGCAGGGAGACCGTGCTGGTGTAGAACAGCGCGATGATCACCACCGCGCCCAGATCATCGATGATCGCCAGCGTGGTGAGGAACAGTTTCAGCGATGTCGGCACCCGGCTGCCCAGCAGCGACAACACGCCCAGGGCAAAGGCGATATCGGTGGCCGACGGGATCGCCCAGCCGCGCAGGGTGGTCGGATCGCCGGCGTTGAAGGCCACGAACACCAGCGCCGGCACCGCCATGCCGCCCGCCGCCGCGATGCCGGGCAGGATGCGGCGGTTCCAGCTCGACAGCTGACCGTCCAGCATCTCCCGCTTGATCTCCAGCCCGACGAGCAGGAAAAACCCGGCCATCAGCAGATCATTGATCCAATGGAGCAGGCTGAGCGGGCCGATGTGGCGGTCCAGCGCGGCGAAATAGGCGGGGGCGAGCGGCGAATTGGCCACCACCATGGCCAGCGCGGCGGTGCCCATCAGCACCAGCCCGCCGGACGCGGTGTGATCCAGGAAGCCGCGGAGCATCGAATAGGGGCGGCGTGCGAGAGACGGCATGGGAAGCCTCCTGACAAATACGGATCCAAGATTCTCCGTATTCAGACGGGCGGGCCGTCCGGGCGCACGCAGCACACGCCTGGGATTGTTTTCGGAAATGCGGCTTGCGCTGTCAACCTTCAGCGAAAATCGGCGGCCATATCCCATCTGGTAGATGCGGGCGCTGCCATGCTCTGCGATAGCGGTGGCAACGGCAGTGCTCATCCGGAAGCTTGCTTCCGATGTCAGCGCCTTGCGATGCCCGCCGATGCGACCCGCGCGTGCCCGCACTGACCCGCCCCCTGGCTGGCCGACCCTTGCAGTCCGGGTCTGCCCAGCCGGGCGGGTGGCCGTATATTTCCCTTTTTCTACAAAAACATGAGGCATTGATAGTGCAGGCCTTTGGCATGCAAGCTGCGCTTTTGCGCAAAAATTCCGGCATATCCCAGCTGGTAGATGCTGCAGTTGCGAAGGGCTGCGAATGGGCGGCGAAACGGCGTGGGGATCGCGCCGTTCGTCACGCCGGCGGCAGCGGGCCGCCAGCATATTGAGATGGGGGTTATCTTGAACATTCGTTACGCAGCGGCTCTGCTCGCAACAGCCATCGCCACGCCGGCCATGGCCCAGGACGCCGACAATGGCAGCACGGTTTCGGTCGCGCTGACCGGCGGCACGCTGGGCATCGGGCCGGAACTCGGCTGGCGCCCGTCCGAACGGATCGGCGTGCGCGGCAGCGCCACCTTCGTCGGCATCGGGGCCGATTTCGATTCCGACGACCTTGCCTATGAAGGCGATGTGAAGCTCAATTCCTTCGGCGCGATGCTGGATGTCTATCCGTTCGGCGGCGCCTTCCGCATTTCCGGCGGCGCGCGCATCAACAACAACACAATCGACGTCACCAGCACGCCCAGCGGCATCGTGGAAATCGGTGGCGACGAATACACTGCGGCCGAAGTCGGCACGTTGTCCAGCGGCGCGGATTTCAAGCGCTTCTCGCCCGCCGTCACGATCGGTTTCGGCGGCAGCAACCGCAAGGGCTTCGTCTTCAGCGCCGATGCCGGCGTGCTGTTCCAGGGCGCGGCGCGGCTGCGGCCGATCCAGGCCACCGGCACGGCCCGCGATGACGCGGATTTCATGGCCAGCCTGGAAGCGGAACGCGTCTCTCTGCAAGACGATGTCGACAAGGTGAAGGTGTTCCCGATCCTGCAGTTCGGCCTCGGCTATCGCTTCTGATCCGTTTTCGGCGATTTTTGCGATCTGACTTTTGACGACCAGCCTGCCCGGCGAAAGCCGGCAGGCGCCCGCCCGTTACTTGCGACCCGATGGGTGGATCAGACAGGTTGCGGGAGCTTCAGCATCCCCAGCCTTTCATGGACGTCATGTGACTGGAGCCGCCACCGGCATGATCGGGGGCGGCTCCATTTTTCCTGATTTCTCAGTGTTTGCCCTGCGTGCCCAGCATAGCCACCAGCTCCGCCTCCCGCCCGACGCCCAGCTTGTTGTAGATCGCCTTGATCTGCTGTCGCACCGTGCCTAGCGTCGCGCCGCGCTGATCGGCTATATCGGCGCGCGATACACCGGTGGAGAGGGCCAGGGTGATCTGAATCTCCGCCTCCGTCAGCCCCATCGCCCGTAGCCAGCCGCGCAGATCGGTCGAGGATTCCATCGGATGGCGCAGCACCACGATGGCATGCGGGCGGAAACCGATGTTGGTTTCGGGCGGGTTGAAGGCATGGATCGTCGCCAGCAGCGGCTGACCCGCAGCGCGGCGGATGATCGCGGTCGCCTGATCGGTGCGGCGGGCGATCACGGCGTGGATCATGGCGTTGAGCGCAGCCTGATCGCGCTGATCCCCGCAGATGGGGCGGCCATGCTTCATCTTCAGCGTATCCGAAGCGGCCAGCATAACATCGGCCGCCTGGGTCTGCGCCAGGCAGCGGCCGTGCCGGTCCAGAAACAGCACCGCCTTGCCGAGCACATCGAACGAACCAAGCAACAGCTTGCGGCTCTGCCCTTCCAGTGCGCTCTGCAGTTCCACCGCATGGCGTACATGCGGGATCAGCCGGGTAAAATTGCGCCGTTCCTGCAGATTGCTCATCCCGTCAGCGGTGGAGCGCAGCGTGGCCAGGCCGACGAAGCCGGTATCGTCCTGCGCCACCACCGCCTGGCAGCCGTGGAACATGTCGAAGCGTTCGCAATAATCGAGATAGATATCCTGGCGCAATGTCTTGCGCGCTTCCGCATAATGGCCTTCGTGGCACAGTGTGTAGGGCGGGGTGCTGGTGCCGACAGCGATGCGGAAATTGATGTCCGGATCATAGCCGCCGACCTGTTCCAGCTCGGTCAGTTCCTGTGCGGAAAATCCGATGACCCAGTTGAAATTGACATGCGCCGGGCCAACCCCGATCAGCTGGCCCCGTTCCGTGCCGGTCGCATGGGCCAGCGCATTCAGCGCGTCCATCCAGCTGCCATCGCCCAGCGCCGCCCCATGCAGCAGCGCCCGAACCCCCTCGACCGTCAACCGACCTGTCCCATGCCTTGATACCCCCGCACCGTTAAAACCGGCGGATCTGGGCGGGTCAAGGGCCGCCGATGTTGCAATTTGTTGTATTTGATGTCGGCACGGCGATTGCCAGATCGGTGATGCCGATTAACCATATGCTTTGTAACTATCTAGCCCAGAGCATGGGCTGAAAAATCATCCTGTTGTGGCTCTGCCGGCCCCACGCGCAGCCGCGCCTGGGCGGGGGGCGATCCGGGCAGCGGCAGGCGTTCCGCCAGCCGGGCCATGGCGCGCACGGCGGCGCGATCGGCCGGGCCGAGCCCGCGACCGACCAGCAGCAGGCGGGACCGGATATCGGCCGGCAACATGTCGATCGCGGCGCGCACGAACATCCGCTGCATTGGGCGCAGCATGCGCGGCAGGATCGGCGCGGTGCGCATGGTATCGAGAAAATCGAGCAGAATGTCGGAAGGTTCGAGCGTGGTGCTGACCTGCGCCAGCATGAAATGCCATTGCGCCAGCGTCAGCGGCGGATTGTTCGCGCCATAGAGCCGGGCCGCCTTTTCCGCCTCGGCAAAGCCGCGCGATTTTTCCGCCGGGGTCAGCGGCGCGGCGAAGGCGGAATAGGCTTCGATGAAGCCGTAGGATGCGGTGGCCTGCACCCAGTCGAGCAGGCGGGAATTGTTGGCGAAATAGGGCGTCCCATCAGGCAGTGCACCGCGCACCTGGTCATGGCGGCGCACGACCCGGGCGATCATCTCCCGCGCGGCGCTCTGCGGGCCATAGACGGTCATCATTGCGGCGGCGCCGGTGCGGCGCAGGCGCAATACGGGATCGGTGCGGAAACTGCTGTGTTCCCATACGCCCGCGCGCACCGATGGTTCGGCCAGTTCCAGAATGACCGCCGCCACCCCGCCGATGAACAGCGTGACCGGATTGGCGAACACGCGCCAGCTGATGGAATCGCGCGGGGTCAGCGCCGGTTCGCCCGCAGGCTGCGAAAAATCGAACGCCATTCCGGGCGGCGGTTCCATCAGCCGGGTGATCGGGCCGGTGATCCGCCCGCTTATTCCCCCTCCGATTTTGGCGCCGATCGGGCCGCCAATCCTGCCGCCAATACGACGGACGATGTTCCCGCCAGCTGCCAGCCGTCCGTTTCTGCCCATGCGCCTGTTCCCGTGATTGCCCCTGTCGAATTCCTGCAAGGCGCAAACTGTTTCACGCTTTTGGCGACAAGGCGAGCGACTGATACGTTCAAAACTGGTTCTAATCGGTTCAGCCCGGCCTTTTGCCCGTATGACGCCGGGCCAGCAGCAGCGGCCAGACCAGCGCGCCCAGCGCACAGGCCAGAATGGCCACGGCCAGCGCCACTTCGGGCCGCGCGCCGACCAGCCCGGTGGCCCAGGCAACCAGCGCGGCAAAGCCGAACTGGCTGGTGCCAACCACCGCCGATACGCTGCCCGTGCGGCTGGCATCCACGGCCAGCGCCCCGGCCATGGCATTGGTGGATACGAATCCGATGGAAGCGATGACGAAGAACAGCGGCACCAGGATGCCGGGCAATCCGCCCCATCCGGTCAGCGCCGCCGCCAGCAGGGCGAGGGCCGCCGCCAGCGCCATCAGCGCGCCGCCCAGCATCAGCCGGTCTGGCGCATGGCGGCCGAGCGCGCGGCGGTTGATTTGGGCGGAAAACATCAGCGCCAGCGCCATGGCGGCGAAGATCCAGCCGAACCACAGTTCCGAAATGCCATAGGCTTCGATGATCAGGAACGGCGCGGCGGTGATCCAGGCGAACTGCGCCGCAAAGTTCAGCCCATTGGTGATGACATAGCCCACGATCCGGCCATTGCCGAACACGGCGGCATAGGCGCGCAGCACCGATTCCTCGCGCGCGCGTTGGGCCACCGCTTCGGGCCGGGTTTCCGGCATGGCCAGCACCACGGCGAGCAGCAGGCTGCCGCCGAATATCGCCAGCGCGCCGAACACCCCGCGCCAGCCGAAAAAGGTCGCGATCAGCCCGCCTGCAATCGGGGCGATCAGCGGGCCCAGGCTGCGTGCGGTCAAGAGCATGGAAAAGGCGCGCGCCGCCTCCTGATGATCCAGCCGGTCGCGCACCATGGCCGACGATATCACCATGCCGGCACAGGCGCCGAGCGCCTGGACGAACCGCAGCGCGATCATCTGATCCATGCTCTGCGCCAGCAGGCAGCACAGCGTCGCCACCAGATAGAGCGCGGCCCCCGCCAGCATCACCGGCCGCCGCCCCAGCCGATCGGCCAGCGGACCATAGAACAGCTGACCCAGGCCAAGGCCGAGGAAATAGCCGGCCAGCGTATGCTGGGCCTGCGCCGTGCTGCCGCCCAGATCCTGCGCCAGCTGCGGCAGGGCCGGCAGATAGATGTCCCCGGTAACCGGGGGAAAGGTGGTCAGCGCGCAGGCCAGCACCAGAAAGCCGATGGCGGGCGGGGCGGATGATGATGGCGTGCGCGTGGTCATGATCGCGCGGCTTTAGAACACGCGCGGGCAAAGGCCGCCAATGTTTTTGGCCGCCCGTTCAAAAGCGGCGCCCGCGTCACCGCCTTTCCCCATCCACCGCACCCCTCGGGCGCCTCATCCGCAGGACGATCCGCCCATCGGAAGCGCGGCACAATTGGCCGGAAGCTGCATTGCGGGGGTGGCGGCAGCGTGCTTCCCAGGTGGTCCGGGGGCGCCGGACAAGGAACGACATATGGTGTCGCACAAGCGGAAGATCGCTTCCACTGCATTGATTTTACTGGGAACCGTCGGCCTGGGTGGTTGCGCCACCAAAGGCTATGTCAATGAACAGATCGCGACGGTGAACCAGCGGATCGAGGGGCTGGAAAGCCGCCTGCAGACCACTGACGGCACCGCCAAATCGGCGCTCAGCGAAGGGCAGGCCGCCCGGGCAGAGGCCCGTGCCGCTGCCGGGCAGGCGCAGAACAACGGCCAGCGGATCGACCAGCTCAACAGCCGGGTCGATGGCATAGAGCAGCGGATGACCCAGCGCCGGCCGCGCAACTGATGATCGAGGTTCGCGAAGGCAGGCGGGCTGGCGCTGCCCTGCACTGAATGCATCCCTACTCGCATTCTCCCCGGCAGTCCCCCTCGTCGGTCCCTCTGCTTTCGCGGCACGTGCGGGTGCGGGTCGCCTTTCCCCTGCTGGTTGCAGTCCTGGCAGGGGCGATGTGGCCCGCATCTTCCCCCGCGGCGGACACTGCGCCGCAGTCGGGGATCGATGCGGCAGCACGCGACACGCTTTCCCCCGCTGCGCGCCGGGTTGCCGACTGGATCGCGGCAGAGGGCGACAATGGCGCATTGCCCTATGCGGTGATCGACAAGCACGCGGCGCAATTGTTCATCTATGCCGCAGACGGCGAATTGCTGGCCCAGGCGCCGGTGCTGATCGGCGTAGCGGTGGGCGATGATGCCACCCCCGGTGTCGCGGGCAAAAGCCTGTCGCAACTGGGGCCGGCGGAAAAGACCACTCCGGCCGGGCGATATCTGGCCCGCTATGGCCGCGCCGTCGGCCGGCAACAGGTGCTGTGGGTCGATTACAGCACCTCGGTGGCGCTGCACCCGGTGCCGCCCGCCAACCGCCGCGAACGCAGGGCGCAGCGGCTGCAATCGCCCGATCCGGATGACAACCGCATCACCTTCGGCTGTATCAATGTGACCAATGCCTTCTACACCCGGCATATCCGCCCGCTGTTTCGCGGGAAGGGCGGGATAATCTACATCCTGCCGGATACGAAGCCGCTGGAAGATGTCTTCCCCAGGCTGCATCTGCAGGGCCTGCCGCCGCCGGCGGAAGACTGACGGTCAGGGCGCGTTTGCGCCGCTGCGCAGCTTGATCGGGAACAGCGAGCCCAGCCTATCCCGCTACGTTCTGGCGGTAGTTCTCCGCCGCGCGCGCCACGGCATCGGGGTTGATGTCGAAACCCAGTCCGGGGGCGGTCAGCAAAGGCAGCGTGCCTTCCTGCAGCCGCAGGTCAGGGCCGGTGATGATATCTTCGGCAAGGAAGTGGTTCATGTACTGATTGCCGTCGTCCAGATTGGCGATCACCGCCCCGGCATGCAGCGTGGCACAGGTGGAAATGCCGCTTTCGTACAGGCCGTGCAGGCACAGATTGACGCCTGCTGCCCCGGCAATTGCCGCGCATTGCAGGAAACGGGAAAAACCCCCGGTCTCATGCAGGCCGATCACCACCAGATCGGCTGCACCAGCGGCGCACAATTGCGCGACGTCGCCGGGGGTATAGGCGATCTGGTCCGCCGCCACGGGGATCGGGCTGTGCGCGCGGACCGCCGCCAGCGCAGTCAGGCTGCCGCGTGGTGTCGGCTGTTCGATGAATTCCACATCATAGGGCGCCATAGCGGCGATCATCCGCCGCGCGGTCAGCACGTCCCAGGCTTCATTGGCGTCGATCCGCAGGCGGCGGTCGCCGATGGCGCCGCGCACCTGGCGCACGATATCCCGATCCAGTGCATCGCCGCGCCCGACCTTCACATAGATCACCTGGCACCCGGCCTCGACCCAGCGTGCCGCGTCGCGTGCGATCTCTTCCGGGGAATGGCCCTGCGGAAACCCGAAATATTGCAGGTGGTCACGCTGGGCCCCGCCGATCAGCGCGTGAACCGGTCGCCCCGCAGCCTTGCCCGAAATATCCCACAAGGCCATGTCGATCCCGGCCAGCAGGGTGGCGGCGAAACGAATGTCGGCCAGATTGCCGCGTGATGCGAACAGCTGCTGATAAATATCGGCCAGAATGGCATTTATGCTCAGCGGATCTCGCCCGATCGCGACATCTGCCGCCGCGCGGATCAAATCCAGCGTGGCGTCGGCGCGGGCCATGGCCATGACTTCGCCATAACCGATGATCCCTTCATCCGTGTTTATTTCGATCAGCACGCATTCGGCGGCGTGCAGCACACCCTGTGCCCAATGGTACGGCTGGCGGAACGGCAGCCGCAGCGGCGTGGAGACGATGCTGCGGATCTTCACGGGCGGCGTTCCGGTGATCCCGCCGCAGCGCCGGTCGAGGCATGGGCCGGCGCAGGCGCCTGCGTGAACACCGGCAGCGCGGCCTGTCGTGCGTCGCGCAGGCTGACGCCCAGCGCCTGTGCCACGGTCGGGGCGATCTGGCGGATATCGATCCGGCCGAGATTCTGCCCGGCGCGAATGCCGCTGCCGGTGATGAAGAAGGCCGCATCCATCTGCCGATTGTCCGGCAGATAGCCATGCACGCCGACAGGGGCGGCCATGGATTGCACCAGATCGCCGGCCAATGCGCCGCCCACCACCGTGCCGCTCTGCATCTGCACCACGAAGCTGGCACCGGTGTAGCCTTCCAGCGCGGCGATATCCTGCCCTTCGATAATCCGGGCGATCCCATTGGCGGGGTCAGCGGCAAGCCGGCCCAGCACTTCGCGCACGCGGCGTCGGGTCGCCTCGTCCCCAGGATCGCGCAGCATGATCGCCGCATCCGATGCTGCCCAGATATCGGCCTGCCAGTCGGTAATGCGCGCCGCCCGCCCATTGCCACTCGGCGTCACCGTGATCAGCCCGGCTTCGATCAGCGGAATCCTCAGATTGAGCCGTTTGGTGGCCGGGGCCTGGCCGTGGTCTGACACGACCACCAGCACGCTGTCCGGATCCACCGCCTTGGTGGCAGACCACAATTGCCCGATCAGCATGTCCACGTCTTGCGCGGCGCGGTTCGCCTGCGGGCTGAAGGGGGCGTGTTCATGCGCCTCCACATCCACGGCGGACAAATGCAGGGTCAGGAACTGCGGGCGATAACGGCGCAGGATTTCCACCGCGTAACGCACGCGGGTGGCGTCATAATCGTCGGTGCGGAAATCGATCCCGTTGTAGGGGCCCAAATCACGCTCCAGTGCGGCCAGCAGACCGGCCGGGCGTGCCGCGCTGCCGATTGCCTTGCGATTTTCATCGTCCCAAGGCGAAGGCTGGTACCGGGGAATGTCGTAGTGCACGGCCGTGCCGCCCACGGTCGAAAGCTGGTCGACATTGGCCGTGATCAGCCCCGCACGCGCGGCTGCATGCCACAGCGTGTCGGTCTTCACATCGGCATCATAGAGATAGAGCCCGCCGGCGGTGTTGCGGTCGGCCGGTTCGAAGCGTTCATTGTTCAGCACGCCGTGTTGCGCCGGGCTGGTGCCGGTCATCAGCGTGACCGCGCTGGGCCAGGATACCGTGGGGGCAATTCCCCGCGCGCCTTCGGCGTGACTGCCTTCAGCCATGATCGCGCGCAGATTGGGCATGGACAGGCCGCGCTGTTCGGCTTGCGTCACATATTCCGGGTTCATCCCGTCGATGCTGACCATCACCACCGTGCGGGCCTGGGCCGGGGCGGTCGCGGTGATGGTGCCGCTTGCCGCCAGGCCAGCCAGCAGGAAAGCGGCGAAGGTCCGCCGGCCGCGAAGGGGGATTGGGCGAAGGGGGGAGGATTTAGACATGATGATCCTGTGGAGAGGCCGTGTGGCAATCGAATGAAACAGGGCGGTATGGGGGCTCAGCGTGTGGCTGCCACGGGCAGGGCGGGCTGATCGGCATCCTTCAGCGTCACGCCCATCACCCGCGCCAGCGTGGGGGCAATCTGGCGCATGTCGACCACGCCCAGATCGCGCCCGGCGGCAATGCCGGTGCCCTTGATGAAGAAGCTGGCGTCCATTCCGGGCGTGCCGGGCAGATAGCCGTGATGGCCGCGCGTGGTCGGGAAGGTGGTCACCTGTTCGCCCAGATACATGCCGCCGATCACCGTGCCCGGCTGCATGTCGATCACGAATTGCGCGCCAGGCCAACCCCCGAGTGCTTCCACCTCTTCCCCTTCGATCACGCGGGCGATGCCATTGGCCGGATCGGCCGCCAGCCGGTGCAGCAGCGCGGCCACCTGGGCGCGGGTGGCGGCATCCCCCGGATCGGTCAATTTGATGGCCTGGCCCCAGACATCCAGCTTGCGGTCGGTCACCTTGACCGCGCGGCCCGGTACCGGTTCCTTGATCGTGATCAGCCCGGCGGCGACCAGCGGCACCCGCAGGTTGAGCGCGCGGGTAAAGGGCGCCTGCCCATGGTCGGACACGACGGCCACGACCGTATCGGGGTCATTGGCCAGCGCAGCATCGATCAGCTGGCCCACCAGCCGGTCTTCTGCCTCGACCGCCGCCTTCGCCTCGGCGGTGAACGGACCATTGGCATGGGCCGCGGCGTCCAGCGACACCATGTGCACCAGCATGAATTCCGGCTGGTGCCGCTGCAGGATATCGACGGCATAGCGGGTGCGCAGCGTGCTGCCCGCTATGTCCGACGCCTGATAGAAGCTGCCGAGCCGGGCCTGCATGTCGTCCAGCAGCCCTTCGGGCCGGGCCATGGCGGCCTGGAACTTGACGGTTGCTGCCGATTGATAGGGTTCGACATGCGGCAGGTTCCAGGTGATGGCGCGGCTGCCGGCGGTGTTGAGCCAGCCTACGCTGCCACTGGTCATGCCTGCGCGGTGCGCGGCATCCCACAGCGTGTCTGCGGTGATATCGGCAGCGAAGGTGCACATCGAACTGCTGAAACCTTCGGCCACCAGCGGATCATTGCCGGTGATGCCATGGCGGGAAGGGGAAACACCCGTCACCAGCGTGGCGTGGCTGGGGCAGGTGATGGTCGGCACCACCCCGCGCACACCGCTGGCATGGCTGCCTTCGCTGATGAAGCGGCGCAGATTGGGCAGGTCGAAGCCATGCTGTTCCGCCTGCGTCACATATTCCGGGTTCATGGCATCGATGCTGATCAGCAGCAGCGGGCGGGCAGCGGCGGGCGCGGCGATGATGGTGGTGGCGGCCAGCAACAGGGCGGCGGCGCGGCGGGTCTTGGTCATGGCTGATCCTGCAAAGGGAGGAAAACCGGGGGCGGCGGCACGGGGGTGCCCGTGCCGCCGCCGGTGGAGGCTCAGAAGTTGAAGCGGAAACCGGCGCGGAAGCTGCGGCCGATCACGTCATAATAGAGCTGGTTCACACCCCATTGCTGGCTGCCGATGCCGGTGGGGTTGGGGATGACCGCCGGGGCTTTGTTGGCCAGATTGCTGACGGAGAAGAACGCTTCCACTTCCGGGCGGAAGCGATAGCTGGCGGACAGATCGATGTAGAAGAACCCGTCGACATGATTGTTGTCGATGGTCCGCGCCGTCGCCGAAGAGGTCGGGCAATTGGCCCGGCATTCGACGTAGGTGTTGCTCAGCACGCCGTCGCTCATGCCCCGGCCGGTGAGCGAGGTGGTCAGCTTGCCCGCCGTCAGCGATGCCTGCAGCAGATAACGCCATTCCGGCGTGCCGGCGAAGGTGCCGAGCGAGGATGTCGGATTGGCACCGACCAGTCCGGTCAGTGAAGAGTTTTCCAGGTAATTGGTGGCCAGCGCGCGCAACGTCAGCTGGCTGTCGGGCAGGCCCAGCATGGCAAGATCGGTGCGATAGCTGGCTTCGTAATCGATCCCGCGAACCACCTGCGATGCCAGATTGACCGGACGCAGCGTGATGTTGGACACGCGCCCATCCGCTCCGCGTTCGATGAACTGGCACAGCGACTGATCGCCGGCGAAGCATTCGTTGAGCAAGGTGCCCACGCTGATCGATGCGATCGCATCCTTGACCGAGATGTCCCAGTAATCGACCGAGGCGCTGAAGCCGGGAATGAAGCGCGGTTCGAACACGGCGCCGACATTGAACGTATCCGCCTTTTCCGGATTGATCACCGGATTGCCCACCGCCGTGTAGAACATGGCATAGGATTCATTGTTTACGAACGGATCGGAAAAGGTGGAGGTCAGCGTCTGGCCCGGCTGGAACAGATCGGCCAGATTGCCGGCCCGAATGTCGCGCGAACGGGTGATGCGGAACCGGATATCCGGCACCGGCGCCCAGGTCGCTCCCAGTTTCCAGGTCGTGACGAAACCCGAAGAGCTGTAATCCGTGCCGCGAATGGCGGCGTTGACATCCAGCGCATGGGCAAACGGCAGTTCTGCTGCCAGCGGCAGGGCGACTTCGACGAAGCCTTCGGTTACCGTATAGCTGCCGACGATGGCCTTGAAATTGCCCGCCCAATAGCTGTTCACCTTGGACAGTTCGTCGGAATTGCCCTTCGACGCCTCCCGACGGTGCTCGATGCCGGCGGCCAGCGAAACCGGCCCGGCCCAGGTGGCGAAGGGTTCGCCCTGCAGCGTTGCGGCATAGGTATCCTGGGTGATCGTCGCGTCCAGCCAGGCCGTGCCGTTGACATAGTTGAGCGCGCCGGTCGATGCGACCCCGGTACCCAGGATGTTGAGCGGCACGCAGCCATTGTTCGGATCGGTCAGCGTGGAACGGCAGATCGGCACGCCATTGGGGCCCATCACCGTATCGATCGCGCGGCGGTAATTGGCATTGATCGGAATATAGAGTTCCTGCTTGAAATCGCTGACATTGCGGTTCCAATAGGCATCCCACTGCCAATCGGATCCGAGCATGTCGAATTCCCCCTTGGTGCCGATCACATAGCGATAGAGATTGCGATCTGCCTTGTAGGGCAGGCCGCCGATATCCTGGTTCCAGGTGCCGACATCCAGCGTGGTGAGGCCAAGCTCATCCATCCGGGCGCCGATCGATTCCGGCAGGAACGGATTTTCGCGCGTGATGGTCAAACCGCCGAACTGGAACATCGGGGTGGTGATCATGTCGGTCTTCGCGCGCGACCAGCCGAACTGGCCATAGACTTCCAGCGCGCGGGCCACTTCGAAACTGGCCCGGACGAAGGCGTTCTGGCGCACCATCGGATTGTTCAGCGCCTGCGGACCATTGCCGAAATCGGTTACCTGCCAGTCGCCACCGATCATGTAGGGATCGCGGACCACCGAACCGAAGTTGAGCTGCGCCGGTGCGCCACCTGGACCGAAATAGATGCCGCGCAGCGGGCCGCTGGTGATGATGCCGCCCGGGGCCACGGTGGTGTAACCGACATTGGTGGCGGCCAGCATTTCCGGCTGGCCATTGGCCGGCGTGTAGGCCGGGTTGAACATTTGCTTGGCGCCGACATACCAATCGCGCGGGATGCCGTGGATGCCCTCGTTCCAGGTCTGTTCGATATTGGCCATGATATGGCCCCGGCCATCGGCAAAATGGGTTCCGGCGGCCAGCGACAGGCGATAGTTGGGATCATCGCCATAGGTGGTGATGCCGCCCGATACTTCCCCCTTCAGCCCGGTAAAGCTGGTGTTGAGCACATAATTGACCACACCGGCCACCGCGTCCGAACCCCATGCAGCCGATGCCCCGCCGGTGACCACTTCCACGCGTTCGACCAGCGAATCCGGAATGGTGCTGACATCCACCAGCCCGCCGGTGGTGGATGCGGGCATGCGCTGCCCGTCCAGCAGCACCAGCGTGCGCTGCGTGCCCAGATTGCGCAGGTTCAGTGCGTTGACGCCGACCAGGCCGGCGCTGATCGTGCTGGTGTTCATCCGCGTGCTGCCGGCCAGGGCAGGCAACTGGTTGATCGTGTCGGACAGGTTCAGCGGCGCAGCCCGGCGGATTTCATCGGCGCCGAGCACGGTGGTGGGGGTGGGGGCCTGATATCCGTCGCGCACGATGCGCGAACCCGATACGATAATGGCATTGCTGCCGCCCTCATCCGATGCGCTGTCGCCTGCGCTGTTGTCGCCGGTTGCATCATCGGCTGCTTCGGCCGCGGCGTCATCGGCGGTCAGAGCAGTGCTTGCCTGCGCCATCGGGGACAGCATCAGCATCCCTGCCAGCACCGCCGTTGCGCTGGCCCCATGCAGCAAGCGGGTAAAGACACGATTATCGGTTTTCATAGAGACCCCTGAGTGTGATGTATGTTTCGGTTCTGGAAAACTGACGCACGACAGCGGCAAGCGCCTGCGGGTGGCAGACGCCTGTGGTGATCAGACAATGTTCGAAAATCTAAGGTTTTAGCCCATGTCTCTGTTGCGAGTCGCTCAGATCAGTTTCCAATACGGAAAATCGTATGGGAATTTTGCGACAGTTTCGTGAAATGAAAAATTTTCACGATGAACCGAAGCGAGGGGGCCGGCTGCTTCGCGGGCACGAGCGGGCATACCGCCTGGTGCGGCAATGGCAGGTGATTGTCAGGGGTGGCGGGCTGGCCTGCCCGCCCTCAACAATGCTGTGCCGCCGCCCCGGTATCAGACGTGCGGAATGCTCGTGCAGACCGACATGATCCGGCATCGACCTGGGGCTGCAGCGATATAGGCGTGGCCCATGCCAGCATCGAAATAGATCGAATCCCCTTCATGCAGCAGCACGGGGGCATACAGATCACAGTGGAATTCTATAATTCCGTCAACGACATAGGAAAACTCCTCGCCGGCATGGCGGGTGAATTCCGGAAAATCCTCAATCGATCGGGCCTTCACATCCACCAGCATCGGGTGGATCGACCGGTTCAGCAGTTCCGGGGCGTGGCAGGCGTAGTCGTAAAAGGGCGTGCCGATGTTCTTTTCTTCCCCCTTGCGGGTGATCGACCGGCGCCCGCTTACCAGCTGCGGGGCGCCGCCAGGCTGCAGGCCGGCACCGTTGAAGGGAAACATGGCGCCAGTCTCCCCCCGCACGATCTCCCCCCGCACGATCTCCCCGCCGGACAGCAATTGCGCAATGTCCACGCCCAGCCCATGGCCCAGCTTCAACAGCTTGTCATAGCTCAGGCCCATCTTGCCGTTTTCCAGTTTCGACAATGTGGAGATCGACATGCCTGTGCGATCCTTCACATCGGCCAGTGTCCAGCCCTTCGCCGCGCGCAGCGCGCGCAAGGCTGCGGCCGGATCGGCAATCATCCGGCTGTCGTGGCTGCTGCTGTCGGCGTCTGCTTCGATCATGGGTGAATTTGCCTGCGGGAATGGAAAGGCGGGCTGTTGCGATAGCGGGAAAATGCCCCCGCGGCAAAAAATTTTCCGCATTTTGCGAAAGTTGAAAAGTGTTCCGGATCAAGCCGTCACAAAGCTGTGACCTTGGCGTGGCACAGCGTCACCGAAACATGGCGTGGAACAGGGGCGCATGGGCGCAGCTACCGGATCAGGGTTGAATTCATCGTCCGACGATACCTCCGGCGCGGGCTCCCGGTTGCCGGAACGCTATCGCGTCCTGCTGATCCTGACGCTGGTCTATGCCGTCAACGTGGCCGATCGCTTCGTGGTCTCCACGCTGATCGAACCGATCAAGGCGGCATTCGGTCTGACCGACGCGGCAGTTGGCTTCCTGACCGGTGTGGCCTTCGCGCTGTGCTATGCCTTCGCCAGCCTGCCGCTCGGCCTGCTGGCGGATCGGGCCCACCGGCGCAACATGCTGGCCGTGGCCATCACCGTATGGTCGCTGTTCACGGCGCTTGGTGGCCTGGCGCACAATTTCTGGCATTTCCTGATCGCCCGGGTCGGCGTCGGCCTGGGCGAAGCAGGGGCGACCCCGGCCTCCCATTCGATCCTGGCCGATTACTTCCCTGCCTCCGAACGGACCATCGCCATGTCGGTCTTCGCGTTTGGGATCGCGATCGGTTCGGCCATGGGTGGGATCATCGGCGGGCTGGTGTCGGAAAGCTTCGGTTGGCGATCGACCATGCTGCTGTTCGCCCTGTTCAACCTGCCCGTGCTGGCGATGCTGATGTGCCTGCGCGAACCCGCGCGTGGCGCATCCGATCCGGCGCCGCCCGCGCCCGGCCATGCGCCCGCCGCACGTGGTTTTGCGGAGGTGGCACGTTTCATGCGGGGGCAGCGCGCGCTGCTACACATCCTGGCCGGCGGCGCGATCGCCGATTTTGCCAAGGGCGGGCTGGCCTGGTGGACCCCCGCCTTCCTCGCCCGATCGCACGGCTTCACCACCGGCGGCGCCGGGCTGCAGGTGGGTTTGATGAGCGGCCTGGGGGGCGCACTGGTGCTGGTGGCGGTGATGCTGGTCATGGTCCGCATGATGGGTCGCGATCCGCGTTGGCCATGTCGTTTTCTGGCCATTTTCAGTGCTCTGGTTACCTTGCCAGGCATTGCGGCCTATCTGGTGGGGGATAGCTGGCTGGCGCTGTTGCTGCTGTGGCTGTTCATCCCCTTCGCCAATTTCCACGTCGGCCCCGCGCTCGCCCTGCTGCAGAACCTCACCCCTTCGGCGATGCGCGGGCTGGTGGTGGCGATTTTCCTCTTCGCCACCAACATGGCCAATCTGGCGCTGGCCCCCCAGATCATCGGCCTGCTGTCCGACACCCTGGCCACCACCCTCGGTAACCCCGGCGACGCCCTGGGCATCGCTCTTTCCCTATCGGCAATCGCGGGTTTCTGGGCCGCCTGGCACTTCCACGCCGCCATCCGCACCCTGCGCGAGGACATCACCCGCGCGAATGGCCCGGGGTGATTGTTACAGTGTGACGGCAGACGAATTTGCCCCATGCTGCCGAGGAAATCCGGCATCCAGACCGGCAGGGGAATAGCATGCGGTCAGGGCGGGTTGGCGGAAAGCTGATGATGGCTGCGGCGTTGGCGTTATGCGCCTGTGCGGGGGAGCCCGTTGATCCGGACAGGCCGAATATTGTCGGTTTCGCAACCCTACAAGATGATCGCCTGTCAGGTCCGACCACGATCAGCGCGGCGGGAAGCGGCCTGTTGGACAGCGTCCGGATCGTCGTCACCATAAATCGGAACGGACGGGTGATAGATGCTGCCCTGGCCGAGAGCGGCTGGCAACGGATGATCCGCAGCCTGTCGTTCTGGAATGGCGAAGCATCACGGACCGAACAGGCGCTGGAGGCAGCGCGGCAATGGCGGTTTCGCGCTCAGCAATTCGATGGGCGCCCGGTGCAGGCGGTAGGCATCATCACGATCAAATATCTGCAGCCAGAGATTGCCGCCAGCCCTGCTGCGGAATTCCCGAATGGTACGCCTGCGGACACGGAAATGATGCTGGAGCGGACGGGCTGCTATGGGAGCTGCCCTGCTTACAAGGTCAGCATCAGCGGGCAGGGGCGGGTGCGTTTTTCCGCCGATGGAGCGCATTCCTATGTCGCTTGGTCCGGCATTCACGAAACGCGGGTAAGCCCGCAGGTGGCCGCTGAATTGATCGAGGCTTTTCGCAGCGCCCATTTCGCCGGCTTGCGGCCTGCCTGCGAAGTGGCTGCGATCGATAGTCCAACCTATTTGCTGACCCTGCGACGGGGTGGGCGCACGATCAGGGTGGAAGATCATCTTTGCCAGTTAGACGGCATGCCGGCCAGCGTGACGGCGCTGCAGGATATGATTGATCGGCTCGCCGGGACGCGGCGCTGGATCATCGGCAATGTGGACACGGTCGCTGCAATGAAGGCGGAAGGCCTGGATCTTGCGTCGCCACAGGTGGCGAATATCGCGGCGCAGGCCATCCGCAACAGCTGGGGCGATCGCAATCGAACACCCGATATCGCACAATTCCTCACCCGGCTGGTGGATGCTGGTGCAAGATTGGATCTGCCAGTTGATGGAAGTGCAGAGGATATGGACGCGGGATCGATACCGCTCGGACGCATGATCGCCCTTTTTGCGGCGCGCTTCGGAGAAGAGGGGCTGTTCGCGCAGATGGCGAGCCGGGGCTATGTGGCCAGCATGACGGGGGCAGAGCGCGACACGGCATTTGCCAACGCAGCCGGGTGCAGCGCCGCCATTGCGCGGACTTTGCTATCGAACGGGGCTGATCCTCACGCGCAATCCGAAAATGGCAACGCATGGCATGCTCTGGGCGAGGTTTACGGTGTTTGCCATGCGGCGGGGGAAACGCGCAGGGCAGAGCTGGCGGAGGTGCTGATCGCTGCGCAAGTTTCACCTGGCAGAGCCAATGGGCAGAGACGTATCCCACTTCACAACATCGAATCCCCCGCAGTGGTGCGCGGCCTGATCCGCGCCGGCGCCGATCTCGATGCAAAAGGTTCTGGTGGAGAAACCCCGCTGATGACGACGCAAGACGATCGCGTGGCGCTGATCCTTCTGCGCGCTGGCGCCGATCCGCATGCCGGCGCCAGCGTCGGAGCATTGAGGGCGAGGGCGCGGGAGTATCACTGGCCGGCGACGCTCGCCTGGCTGGACGCGAAGGGGCTGTAGAGAAATTCCATGCGCTCGACAGGATCGGCGATCTGGTTTGTTGTTGCAGCGGGAATGCTGGGTTTGTCGGCTGGCGCGCGGGCCAAGCCGGATATTCCCGGGACGGTTGGGGTCGCGACGCTGGAGGGTGAGCGCTTGTCCGGCCCGCTCTTTGCGAGCGGGGTGGAAGGGCACAGCATTCTGGACAGCGTCACCGTCATCGTCACCGTGGACAGGGATGGGCGCGTGATTGCGGCTGAGCCGGGCGAGCATTCCATGCGAAACCTTCCCCCACCGCTGGTTTGGCGCGGTGCTGAACCGCCGCCTGGCCCGGCCATAGCGGCAGCGCGGCAATGGAGATTTCGCCCGCAACAGTTCGAAGGGCATCCGGTGCAGGCCATTGGCGCGATCCGCATCGGCTATCCGGTGCCGGAGCAGCCGGTGGATGAGCAGGCGGTGTTTCCCGAAGGCAGCCCGGCCGATACGGAGATAACCCTGGAACGAACCAGCTGTTTTGTCGGCTGCCCCATGTACACGGTCACCGTCAACGGAGAGGGGCGGGTGCGGTTTTCGGCCGACCCAGCGACATCGCACGTTGCCTTGCCCGGGGTCCATGACGCGCAGATTTCCCCGCAAGCGGCCACAGAACTGATCGACGCCTTCCGCGACCATCATTTTGCCGGGCTGCAGCCCATGTATCGCGCCGATCTGAGCGATACCGCGACCATCATACTGACCCTGAAGCGGGGCGGTCGCACGATCCGGGTGACAGATCTTACCGGGGGATTTGTCACCACGCCTAAGGCGTTGCGGACCTTGCAGAGCGAAGTGGATCGGGTCACCGACACGGATCGGTGGACATATGGCAATGCGCAGACGATCGCTGCGATGAAGGCGCAGGGCATGGATTTCGCCTCCGCCGAGATTGCCGAGATCGCAGCCAGCGTCATCCGCCGTCACAGCTTCGATGCCCCCTTGGAACGCCAGCGTGACGTGGGCGCCTTCCTGCGCGGATTGGTGGAACAAGGCGCGGCGCTGGAGATGCCCGTGAATGGCAGGACGGGCGAGACCATTCCGCCCAAGCTGCCCTTGGGGCGCCTGATCGCGCATTTCTCCACGATGACGGGCGATGAGGCGCTGTTTTCGGAGATGAACAGGCGAGGCTATGTCGCCAGAATGACGGCGGAGGAAAGGGACTCCGCCTTTGCCGCGGGGGCCGGATGCAATGTCGCCGTGGCGCGCGGGTTGCTGTCGGCAGGAGCCGATCCCCAGGCGCAGGGAGAATGGGGCAACGCCTGGCACGCCTTGGGCGCTCGATCCGGATTTTGCGAAGACGTGGAGGCGCGGATGGACGCATTCGTGGATGTTATGATCGCCGCGCGGGTTTCCCCGGGGGCCGTGAATGAAGCGGGGGACATGCCGCTGCATAGCCTCAGATCCCTGGCCTTGGCGCGCGGCCTGATCCGGGCGGGAGCCAGGCTTGATGCGCAGGCGGGCGATGGTGCCACGGCGCTGCTCAGCACCGATGACGATCGCATTGCGCTCACGCTCCTGCGTGCGGGTGCCGATCCGCATGCGGGTGCCGGCGTCGGAGCGCTGCGGGCGAGGGCGGTCGAGTATCACTGGCCAGCAACGCTAGCTTGGCTGGATGCCAAGGGGCTGTAATCTCGGACAATCCCGCCAGTGCATAAACCAAATCCAAATTAATGATATTGCTTCGCATCAGCACATTGGTTAGCTTTCGGGCATGTTCAATTCCACTGATCTCGCTTCGCAGGCCCCGGAAACGCAGGATGGCGAAGGTGCTGCGCTGATGCGGCGGGTGGAGCTGGCGCCAGCGCTGTATCAGATTGCCTATTCCGCGCGCGTGGATGCCGTGTTCGTGGCTGCGGCCGGCGGGTGGGGTGGCGATACGCGGCCATCGGTTATCTATCGGCTCGATCCCCGGACTTTGGCGGTGGAGGCGGAAATTCCGATGGAGCGCAACGGGCTGGGCCTGACGCTGGATGATGCGGCGGGGCGGCTCTATGTCGGCAATGCGCTGCATGCCTCGGTCACGGTGATCGATATCGCCACCAACCAGCTGATTGGCGTGGCGCAATTGGCGGAGAAGGTCACCGCGCCCGGTTTCGACGGCCAGCCGACCGAACGCTATCCGCACAATCTGCGCGAACTGGTGCTCGACCGGCGCCACAACCGTCTGTTCGCCCCCGGCATCTGGATCACCGACAGCGTGCTCTATGTCATGAACACCGAAACGCTGGCGCTGGAAAAAGTGCTGCCGGGGTTTGGTTTCGGCGTGGCCGGGGCGGCGCTGGATGAGGATGCGGGCAAGCTTTACGTTTCCAACATGCAGGGGCAGCTGCTGACGGTCGATACCACCAGCCTCGAACTGGATCGCGTGCAGGAAATCGCCGCCGATCAGCTGCTCAATCTCACGCTGGATCGCGCCACCGGCCATGTGCTGGCCACCGATCATGGCGGCGAGAACCCGGACAAGGTGCGGGCTGAGTTCGCCAAGATCGCCTATGAAGTGCGCGGCCCTGGCCACCGGGTGGTGGCGATCGATCCGATCAGTGGCGATGTGGTGAGCCACACCTCCACCGGGGAGCTGCCCGTGGCGCTGCTGATCGATGAACCGCGCAACCGGCTGTGGGTCACCAATCGGGGATCGGGCACGGTCACCGTGCATGACAGCCGCGATCATCGTCTGCTGCAGAGCTTCGATTTGCCGATCCACCCCAACAGCCTCGCGCTCGATCAGGCGAGCGGGGCGGTGTTCGTGACAATTAAGAATCCGATGACCAAGGATTCAACCGATATTGACCGCGCCGCGCTGGAAAGCGTCGCCCGGATAGAGTTCTGACAGCGCCAGACTGTTAGAAAGGGCAGGCGCAACTTCGCCGAGTTGCGTCTGCCCGGATCGCCCCCGCCGCCGGCCGGCCTTTCCATCGATCCCGCACATATCCTCGGATAACCGACAGGGTGCCTCCCTCATGGTTCGCTGACGGGTACGGGATGGGTTGCGGCTGCACATGGCTGGCGGGGGCAGTCCTCCAGCAAGTGCGGATCGTATCTCTAATCTGCCAGTTCAGCCCCGCCAAAGCGCGGGTTTCCGCCACATGCGCGATGGCTGTCGTTGCGACGGATGGTGGCGCAGCGCCGTCACACCGATGGCCGAAGGGGGTGGCAAGCCGGTGCCCGTGGGTTATCCCATCCTGCAAACATTGGGAGAAGATCGGGACATGCAGCAACTCACCAAGGGCGGAAATACCACGGTGCCCACCGGGCTGGTCAGGCCAGCGGTTCGCTTCGGCGCGGGGGTGGCGGATGTTTCGGCCTATGTGCTGGATGGCAGCGGCAAGGTGCGCGGCGATGCCGACATGATCTTCTTCAATCAGCCGGCCACGCCCGATGGGGCAATTGCCCTCAGCGGCGCCGATTTCACCATCGATCTGGCGCGGGTGGCGAGCCATGTCGAACGGATCGCCATCTGCGCCACGCCCGAACAGGGCACCGTGGCCGATCTGCGGCGGATCGATATCGAGGCGCCCGGCGTGGTCGGTTTCAGCCAGGATACCGCCGGCATGGCCGAGGCGGCGATCATCATCGGCGAATTCTACCGCCGCAATGGCGAGTGGAAATTCCGCGCCGTGGCGCAGGGCTTCAACGGCGGACTGGCGCCGCTCTCCCGCCATTTCGGAATCGAGGTGGCGGATGAGGGAGCGCCTGCGCCTGCCTCTTCTCCCGCACCGGCCCCGGTGGATCTGCGCAAGCAGCGGATCGTCAACCTAGAAAAGCGCGATCCCAAGCTGGTCAGCCTGGCAAAGGCGGCTGCGGTCAGCCTGGAGAAGAAATCGCTGGGCGGGACGACCGCAAAGGTCGTGCTGGTGCTGGATATTTCCGGATCGATGTACACCCGTTACCATCGCGGAGAGATCGACCGGCTGGTGCAGCGCGTGCTCGGGCTGGGGCTGAACATGGATGATGATGGCTCGATCGAAGTCTATGCTTTCGGCAGCCGGTCCCATCGCGTGGGCATTGCCGATATCGACAATTACAAGACCTTCGTGCCCGACATGCTCCGCAAGCATGATTTTGAAGGCGGCACCAAATATGGCGCCACGATCAAGATGATCCGGGAAGATTTTTCGACCCAGGCCGATTTCGGGCGGGTGCCAATCTATGTGATGTTCGTCACCGATGGCGACACGATGGACCGTTCGGAAACCGAGAAGCAAATCCGCGCGGCTTCGTCCGAAGGGATCTTCTGGCAGTTCATGGGCATCGGCGGCAGCGAGTCCGGCGGGTTCAAATTCCTGGAAAAGCTGGATGATCTGAGCCGGCGGAAGGTCGACAATTGCGACTTCTTCTCCGTCAGCGATCCCGATGCCGACAGCGATGCGGAACTCTACGACAAGCTGATGAAGGAATATCCGGGCTGGCTGAAAGCGGCGGCAAAGGCTGGCATCCTGCGCTGAGCGCGGGAGCCGGAGCCGGCGCCTAAGCGTTGGTGAGGCGCGTTGTTGGGCGTAAGATCAGGAGGCGGCATGACGGTTCGCAGCAATTTCAAGGGAGTGGCCGGCGCCTGCGCGCTGGCGCTGGTCGTGGTGCTGGGCGGGTGCGACATGGCCGGGGATCAGCCCGACACGATGCAGACCGGCGGTCTTAGCTATGACCAGTCGACCAAGCTCAGCGGTTATTCGCGCGCGCTGATCGATTTCGATCCCCGCCGGTTGAAGCGCGAATTCGAAGAACGCGATATCAGCAAGGCGACGGCGGCGGACACGCCGTTCGTCGATGTGCTGGGGGTGGAAAATCCGTGGGATGATCTGCGCCGGACCCGCGCTATGCCGGGCAATCTGCCGGAGATCGATCCGCTGGTGGATCAGGTCCTGGCCCCGCTGCAGCGGCTCACCTCCCGCGCCAAGGGTCTGCAAAGCTATCTGACCATGCGCAGCTATCTGACCGATGATTTCGCCCGCGCGCGGCAGGAAGCGCCACAGATGATCGCCGATTACGACGCGGTTATCGCCGCCACGGACGAACTGGAGGCCAAGGTGAACGCGGTGCGCGCGGCGGTGGAAAGCGATCTGATGCAGCGGCTGAAATCCGAAGGCCACATGGCCAGCTATTACGACATGCAGATCGCGCAGGAAGCACGCGAGCTGAGCGACGGCATCCCGGTCGATGGTGCGATGGACGATGCTGCGGTCGGCCGCATGGAAACCATCATCAACCGGCTGATCCCGCTGCTGGACCAGGCCCGCGCCGCGCGTGCGGAAGAGGCCAGCAAGGCCGGCGATGAGGCTGTGCTGGACAATGGCGTGGTGGCATCGGCGGAATCGATGATCGGTGCCTGGCGCGAATATCGCCAGTCGCAGGATGCCGACGATCTGCAAAGGATGCGGGAAGCGGCCAGCAATGTGCTGCGATCGATGGCCTAGGTTTTCGGAGGATAGCGGACAGCCTTGGCTGGATGTCCGCCATTCCCACTTCGCTCAGGCCGCCAGCAATTCGTCGGCCGGTCCGAAGAACTCATAGTGGATTCGTGCTGCCGTCACCCCGGCCAGCGACAGGGCGCTGACGGCGTGGCGCAGAAACGGGCGTGGGCCGCAGAGGTAATAATCGGCGCGGGCGGGGTCAGTGTTGGCGATCAGCCATTCCTCCGTGATAATCCCGGCATGGTCGTAATCACGGCCTTGTTCTTCGCCGTCGGCGGGGTTCTGGTGAAACACGCTGACTTGGGCGGCCACGCCGCGTTGCAGCAGCATGTCGGTTAGGGCAGCCACCTCTTCGCGCAGCGCGTGTGTGTGCCGGTCATGCGTGCCGTGGATGTAATGCACGGGGCGGCGGCTGCCCTCTGCGACCAGCGTTTCCAGCATGGCCACCATCGGCGTCAGCCCGACCCCACCTGACAGCAGCACCAGCGGCGATGTGCCATCGCCGAGCACGTATTCCCCGGCCGGCGCAGCCAGTTTCATTACAGTGCCCACCCTGGCGTGGTCATGCAGCCAGCGCGATGCCACGCCATGCTCTTCGCGTTTCACCGAAATGCGATAGGTCTGCCCATTCGCAGCGCTGGAAATGGAATAGTTGCGTTTCACCGGCGGGTGGCCGGGAACGTCCAGCGCAAAGGTCAGATATTGCCCGGGTCGATGTTGCATCACCGGGCCGCCATCGACGGGGCGCAGCACGAAGCTGGTGATCAGGCTGCTTTCCGGCACGATCCGTTCCACACGGAATTCCCGCCAGCCGTTCCATCCGCCCGTGGCCTGCCGCTGATCGTCATAGATGCGGTCTTCCCGGGCGATCAGGATATTGGCCAGGAACCAATAGGCTTCCCCCCAAGCGGCGAGAATGTCGTCTGTTGCAGCATCGCCGAGCACCGATTTGATCGCGCCGAGCAGTGCCTCGGCCACATGGGGGTAATGTTCGGGCAGGATCTGCAGTCCGACATGCTTCTGCGCAATGCGCTCCACTGCCGGGGCCAAGGCGGCGAGGTTCTCGATATTCCCGGCATAGGCGAGCACAGCCATGGCCAGAGCGCGCGGCTGGGCAGGAATATCTTCCCCCTCGGCGGCATGATGCGATTGGTTGAACAGATCGCGGATGGCGGCATTCTGGAACAGGCGGGCATACATTTCGCGCACGATATCAAGCCCGTGGGCTTCCAGAGCGGGAACGGTGGCTTTGACGAGCGCGATGGTTTGCGCGCTGAGGGGCTGCGACATGGGAAACTCCGGTTCCGGCAAAAGGGTGGGGCGCTGCGCCCGGTCAGGGTGGCGGCTGGTCGTAGAAGTCGATTTGCATCTGCATCGGCCCAATCGGGGTGACGAAATGCGGCTGCTGCGGGGCGATGCGGCCGGGGCTGGCGGGGGTGAGGATCAGTTCTGCCACCGGCGCGCCTGCGGCATCGAGCAAAGTCAGCTTCAATTGCCCGGTGATCACCCGGATCAGCCCCCACACGCCCGGCTTGGTATCATGCCGGGCGCGCAGGGCCCGGGGCAGCCTGTCCTGATCGAAGACCGGGGTCGAGCGATAGGGGCGGATCTCCGCCATGATCAGGCGGCCAGCTTCACGGTTTCGGGCTGCAGCTGTTCGGCATGGACGGGGTAAGGGGCCATGACCGCCGCAGGGGCGTGGCCGGCAAGTTCGCTGGCAAAGCCGTGGTTGACATCGCGGTGATGGGCTTCATCTGCGCGGACTACCAGCACCACATCGCGCAGTGTCGCATCATCGGGCAGCTGCCAGTAATGCTTGGCAATTGCTGGCGCTGGCACATTGGCGCTGCGGCCTTCGTCGATTTCGCGGAGGTAGTGGGTGTAGCTGATCACCGCCTCTTCCTCGAAATAGCCGACGATGCGGTGCGCGGTGCGCGGGCTGACCAGATAGAGGGTGAAGAACGCCAGATAGAACACCCATTGCACGCCCAGGATCACCATGCGTTCGAACAGCGTCGGCTTGGCGATCTCGATGAAGGTCATCAGATGCATGCGTTCATTCTCGGCCTCTTCCATCAGCGTGCGGATCCAGCCCTGATCGCCGCACATCCGCCGCAGGCAGCGCAAATGGGTGATGGTTGCCCCGACCATGCCCGGCACGGCGGCCACGGTTTCCAGCACAATGGCGCGATGGCCATAACGCTTGGCGAAGAAGGTATCGGCACACCAGCGCAGCACTTTGGTGAAACCCAGCGCGATGCGATCACGCATGTCGCGCGGCTGATGGTGAATGGTCAGATCGACGATCGGAATATTGGTCATGGCATGATGCTCCTGCCCGGGCAGCGCGCCTATGCGCACCGCCGGAAATTCATTCGATAATTTTGCGGGGTGGGTTGGGCCGGCTCAGCCGGTACTGACCGATTGACCAGGTGGCCCAAGCCGGAAGAACAGCGCCAGCTGCAGGCTTTCGGCGATGCGGGACGCGCGATCCTGCAGGCCCTGGGCCATCTCGGCCGGCAGTAACTCGTCGGTCGTTTGCGCCCACAGCGTTAGCCAGCGGGTGAAGAGTTCGGGCGTGATCCGGTCACGATGGCGCATATGGGCGGGCACCGGCTGACCCTTGTACCGCCCGCTGCCGCACATCACCGAATGCCAGAACAGCGTCAGCTGCTGCAGATGTTCGGGCCAGTCGCCGACCGCGTCGTTGAAGATCGGGCCCAGCTGCGCATCGGCGCGCACGCGAGCATAGAATGTATCGATCAGTTGCGTGAGCTGCTGCTCATAGGCTTGATCGTCCATCGTCAGATCCAATCCAATGCCGGGCATCGCCGCGACTCCAAATCATGCATTGAAGATGCATCTATGCCTGAGGCTTAAATCATGCAACAAGAATATATGATTTATTCTGTCCCACCTGCATGCGCCTGACGCGCTACACCGATTATGCGATGCGGGTGCTGCTGTACTGCGCCCAATCCAGCCGGGATGCGCCTGGGGATCAGCAGGCACAGCTTGTTTCGATCGCGCGGATCGCGCGTGCCTATGACATATCCCAGAACCACCTGATGAAGGTGGTCAACGATCTGGTGAATGCGGGCTATCTGGAAAGCGTACGTGGCCGCAGCGGCGGCATCCGGCTTGCCCGCCCGGCGGATCAGATCAACATCGGCGCGCTGGTCCGCCATACGGAAGATGGCTTTGACCTGCTGGAATGCGGCAATTGCGTGATCGCGCCGGCCTGTGGTCTGACAGGTGTGATGGCAGAGGCGTTGCGGGCCTTTCTGGCTGTATTGGACGGCTATACGCTGGCCGATGTGCTGGGGCGGAGGGCCGATTTTCTTTTCCTGCTGGAAAGCGCGGAACGCCCCGCGCCCCCCGGCATGGCCTAGCCGGTGCACCGCTGCGCTTGCCCCTGGTACGACATGCGGGGATGACACACAGGATTCCTGTCGCCATAGCGCCCTGACGTCACGCACGAGGGAGCACCGATGGAACTGACGGAAAACAACGACCTGGTTGATGAACGGGGCCGCAGCCGCATGCGCCGGTGGTGGAACATGTGGGTGGTCGGCGGGGTCGATCATGATGCCACGCTGCGCCAGATTGCCGAGGATTCCGGCTGGAGCGGGCGCTATCTGTTCCTGATCGTCATCTCTGCGGCACTGTCGCTGCTCGGGCTGCTGATGCCCTCGGTCGCGGTGCTGATCGGCGCCATGTTGCTTTCCCCATTGATGATGCCGATCATCGGGTTGGGTTTCGGTATTGCGACCTTCGATTTCGTCGAGATCCGCCGTGCTGCGCTGGCGCTGGCCCTGGGTTCGGCCATTGCCATCGTGTTGTCGGTGGTGCTGGTTTCGATATCGCCGGTGCAGACCATCACCAGCGAGATTGCCGGCCGCACGCGGCCCACGCTGTTCGATCTGCTGGTGGCGCTGCTGTCGGCCGTCGCCGGGGCCTATGCGCTGATCCGGGGCCGGGGCGGCGCTGTGGTGGGCGTGGCCATCGCCATTGCCCTGATGCCGCCGCTGGCCGTGGTCGGCTTCGGCATTGCGACCTGGAACTGGACGGTGTTTTCCGGCTCGCTGCTGCTGTTCCTGACCAATGCCGTCACCATCGCGCTGACGGCGGCGCTGGTGGCGCGGGTCTATGGCTTCGGCAGCCATCTTTCGCCGCATCACACCGGCTGGCAGCTGGTGCTGTTCATCGGCGCGCTGAGCATATTGTCCGTGCCGCTGGTGGCCGCGCTGAAGCAGATCGCGTTCGAAGCGGTGGCGCAGAGGCAGGTGCGCGATGCCGTGCGCGGGCATTTCCCTGATGGATCGCGACTGTCACAGCTGGAAATCGATTACACCACCGACCCCATTCGGGTGAGGGCGGTGATGTTGACACCAAGGCTGGACGGGCGGGCGGATCACGCCATCACCGCTGCCCTGGCGGAGCGGCTGGCGCGCAAGGTCGATCTGCATGTCGATCAGTTGCATATCACCCCGGAAGGCAGTTCTGCCGAGGTGGAACAGATTGCGCGCGCTGCGGATCAGGCTGGCCGTGGTGCCGCCGGCAGCCAGCAGGCGGCAGCAGCCCAGTTGGCGCTGATTGCCGGGATCGAACCCTCAGCCGTGCGGGCCGACCAGACTGCACGCAACCTGCAGGCCGTCGCCGCGCCGCTGCCCGGTCTGGGGCTGGAGGGCTATCGTGCGCTGGAACAGCGCAGCGCGCGCGGGCTGCCGGGCTGGACGGTGCAACTGGCGCCACCGGCGAATGTCGAACCGCCGGCCATGTCCATCGATCAGGGCGTGGTCGACGGGCTGGCGCTTGATCTGGCAGGCTGGGGATCGGCGCGGCTGGGGCGGCGGATTGCCGTGCTGGGCGGCACGGCGGCGCAGCGTGAGGCTGTGGCAGCGGGCATCGTCACGCGCGGCGGCCAGGCGGAAGCCGGCGCTGCGGCGGGCAGTCTGCGGCTGGAATGGCTGGTTGAACCGCCGGTGAGTGCTGCGGAATAGCATCGAGCGGATGGCTTGCCGGCCATCCGCTCCCCTTGCGTCAGCTCTTGAGCGAACAATCGGTCTGGCGGGTTTCCTGCGTCCCATCGGCCAGGAACCAGCGGGATTGGTTCTCCATCGCTGGGTCCTTCATATAGCAGACATCGGTCGCGCCGCTGGCAGGATCGACCATGACCGACCAGGAATGTTCGCCGCAGCGGTGCTGCTGGCATGACCATGCCGCCACCTTGCCATCCTGCAGCGCGATCGGGGCGGACGGGCCTTTGACCGTGGCCATGGCGTCGCGCACCGCAGGGTCGGTCACCGTCCTGGCGATACCGGCCTTCACCAGCGGGTGATCGTTCCAGGCTATCCCGGCAACTTCATCGAACGGATATTTGCCCACATATTCGGTCAGCGGCGGAGCTTCGGCACGGCTGGGGGCGCGTGCGGCCTGCGCGGCATTGGCCGCTTCGCGCACGGCCTGCGCCTCTTCCTCATTCACCGGCGCAACTGCGGCGGATTCGGCGGCGCTGCAGCCGCTCAGGGGAAAAAGCGCGCCGGTCAGCGCCAGGGCAAGCAGATGTCGGTTCATCAAAGCATTCTCCCTCTGTAGGCCTGTCGATTACCGATAGGGTGTTTCACCACCAAGGCTGTCATTGGTATGACGGATCAGCACTTGATGCAGGCAATCGACATCGGTGCAGGCATCGCGTTCGGCGATGAATGCCGCGTCGAGCGGCACATTGGCCCGATCGATCTCTGTGCCGGTCGCGTTTTCATAGGCATAGGCCCAGGCCATGTCGTCCAGCCGGCTCATCCGCCAGAGTAGCAGATTGGGATTGTCGGCGGAATCGCAGAGCAATTTGTGTGCGGTGATGGTCGGCGCATCGCAGCCCACATCGGACAGGATATCGCCATAATTGCCTTCCAGCCGGGCGATCGCCTGTTCCAGCAGCGCGGCATCATCATCCAGCGCCGGATCGCGCTGGGCAGGGGGAGTGCCGGCGGGCTGCGCGACGACGGCGGTCGGGGATGCCAGCAAAGCCAGCACCAGAATGGCGGAACGAAGCGGGCGTGACATCATCGGCTATCCTTCCCTAAGGCAGGGCCTTCCCTGATCATTGCCCGGTCTTATCAAACGCTTTCCCCAAACTGCAACACAGCACGGCCATGGCGGCGGCCAACAGGGCAAAAGCCCGATACAAACGGGCGCTGCGTCATGAAAAATTCCCTGGTTACCGATCGTCGCGATTTGCTGAAGGCGGCCGCCGGGCTG
Source organism: Croceibacterium xixiisoli (assembly GCF_009827305.1). Lineage (GTDB taxonomy): Bacteria > Pseudomonadota > Alphaproteobacteria > Sphingomonadales > Sphingomonadaceae > Croceibacterium_C > Croceibacterium_C xixiisoli. The sequence continues at coordinate 455,753 of NZ_WTYJ01000002.1, forward strand.
GGCCTGCTGGCGGCGCTTTCGCCGCGCCTGCTGATGGCGCAGGAATTCACCGGACCGGTGTTTCGCGGACCGCTGGGCGCCGATCCCTTCACGCTGGGCGTGGCGGCAGGTGACCCGTGGCCCGATGGCTTCGTGATCTGGACCCGCCTGGCGCCGCGCCCACTGGAAGAACATGGCGGCATGCCTGCGGCGCGCGTGCCGGTGCTGTGGGAAGTGGCCGAGGACCAGGGCTTCACACGCGTGGTGCGCCGGGGCGAAACCATGGCGATCCCGGAACTGGGCCATTCGGTGCATGTCGAAATCGGCGGGCTGGCGCCGCAGCGCCCCTATTTCTATCGCTTCGCCACCGCCGGTTCGGACGTCAGCGAAGTGGGCACCGTGCGCACGGCGCCGGCGGCGGGGGCGGCGGTGGATCGGCTGCGCATCGCCGTGGCCGGCTGCCAGAATTTCGAAATGGGCTTCTACGATGCCTGGGGGCACATCGCGCGCGAACCCGATCTCGATCTGGTGTTCCATTATGGCGATTACATCTATGAAAGCGGCGCAACCCCGCTTGGCCCGCGCGAAGGCACCTGGACCGCCGCGCGGCAGCATGTCGGCAACGAGATCTACAGCATAGAGGATTACCGCCGCCGCTACGCCCAGTATAAATGCGATCCGGCCCTGCGCGCGGCCCATGCCGCTGTAGCCTTCGCCTGTTCGTTCGACGATCATGAGATCGATAACAATTGGGTCAGCGATTTCGATCAGGATGGCAGCGATCCGGCGGTGTTCCATCTGCGCCGCTATGCCGGGCTGCAGGCCTGGTATGAGAATATGCCGGTGCGCCGCGCGCAATTCCCGACCACGGGCGGGCTGACCGCCTATCGCCGGCTCGATTACGGCCGGCTGATGCGGATGCATGTGCTGGATACGCGGTCCTATCGCAGCGATCAGGTTTGCAATGACGGCAAGATCCAGCCTTGCCCGCGGGAGATGCTCAATTCACCCGATGTGCTTGGCCGCGCGCAGGAACGCTGGCTGGATGATGGACTCAGCGCGGCGCAGGGCAATGGCGCAGCCTGGAACCTGCTGGCGCAGCAGATCATCGTCATGCCGGTCGATTTCCGCGCGGCCGACGCGACCGAGGGCAAATTCGCCACCGATTTGTGGGATGGATATCGCCCGGCACGCAAGCGGCTGATCGACAGCATCCGCCGCCATGAACTGACCAATGTGGTGATCGCCACCGGCGACCATCACCGCCATCTGGTCGGCAGCGTGCCCGCCAATGACGAGGCGCCCGATGGGGAGAAGGTGGCGGTGGAGTTCCAGGCCGCCTCCATCACCTCAAACGGCAATGGCAAGGGGACGGCGGGGCTGGAGCATATGCTGCGGCACAACCCGCATTTCGAACTCTACACCGACCGGCGCGGTTACCAGCTGTTCGACATCAACGAGAAGGAATGGCGCACCGATGTGAAGGTGATGGACCAGGTCGAACAGCAGGGTGGGCAGATCAGCACGCTGGCCCAATATGTCGTCACCCCGGAGCAGCCGGTGCTGCATCAGGGGTAAGGGACAAGATCAGCGCAGGGCTGGCGTCAGCCAGCCTTGCCCTCCTTCTTGGCCTTGTGTGCGGCCAGCAGGCCATCCAGCTCGGCAATGCGCAGCCGCTCCGGCGTGTGTTTTGCCAGGCCTTTCAGCCGGCATTCGGCCCACAACCGCTTGCGTTCGGATTCCAGGGCTTTGAGATAGAGATCAGCCATGACGGCCTCCGGCATGAAAAGGGTGTATGCAGCGCCCTTGGCCTGTGCCGCGCGGATTGTCCAATCGGCAACTGTCCGATGCGCCGACGGTGCGCCGACCGGCAGTCTGGGCTATCAGCCGGCCATGGCTAAGAGAAAACGCTATCTGATTGCGACCATGGCGGATGGCTATGTCAAGAAAATCGGCCCTACCGCTTCGCCCTTTACCCATTACTGGCGCATCGTCGCCCAGCTGGAAAACGGCAAGACTGAGGTGTTTTGGGGCCACGCCCGATCGCTGAAAGAGGCGACCGGCAAGAAAGCCGCCACGGCCGAGGCTTCGCGCCAGCGCGGATGGTTGGGGCATGATTTCGAAGTGGTGGAACTTGTGGAAGAATTCGACTGAGGACCATCAGATTCCGCCAGCCAACAGGATAGCAACGACTACCAGATAGAACAGCGCTTCGAGATACACCCATATGGCGCTTGCGAGGGCATGCAGCCATGAAATACCCAGAGATCGGTGGAACTGGGTCGCTTGAACAGCCCAGTACCAGACTGTGCCTGCGAAGAACATTCCGGCGCCTGCCAAGGCCGCGCCACTGAAATGGGCCCGAGCGACACCCATGGAAGTGGAGATCATGAGAGCATACACAGCGGCGAGGTAGCATTGTCCAAAAAAGGGCGGGCGAAGGTGCTTGCGCTCGAGCGGCAGCTTGCGTTTCCGCACATAGTTCAGCGCGGCGAAAAGTGGCAGCAATCCGAACAGGAAAGACCGAAGCAGAACCAGATTCTGGTCGGAATTCACCATGGTCTGCACGGTGTCGTTCGCCGCAGCGATATGCTCACTTCGCCCCAAGCCCAATGCAAGGAAATGCAAAACAAGGATCGTGAGAAACAGAAGTAGGGGCGGAGCCAGTGTGTCCGTGTATTGTTCTTCCTCACTATCCCCTTGCTCATGATTTGAATAATCAATCATTTGCAGAGGGTGGATAAGAACCAACCAGAGTGTGCGCGGATAATAGATGAGCCAGCTCAGCACTTCGAACAGCAGATCGCCGAACGAACGGATCAGCTTCAGAAAATCCATGCCCTGGTTCCGTGATCGGGATCAGCGCTGGTGAGACTGGCAGGACGCCTCTCGAATGGCGGAGATATACCGCACCCGTCCGTCTGTTACCGCCACCTGAACGCATTGTGCCGTGGCACGGTTATACCAGAAGGTATAGGACGTATCGGTAACCTGATAACCATAGACATTCATGAAGCCGCGCTGGCTCAGCTGCGTTTCCGCACCCGGTGCGCGCGCGGTCAGCAGATCGTTCAGATTGACCTTGGGGGCATAGCCGGCGGCGCCCCGGCCATCCTGATCGCGATGTTCGGTCTCCCGCTGCCGCTGGTTCACACCCGCACCGTAACCGCTGGAATATTGATCCGACCGATCGGGATTGTGATAATCCTGCGAATAGAGCCCGTCGCGATATCCGCGTTCGAAGGCGGCATCGCTCGCCTCGTCCCCGGCGTGCTGGCCGTCGTCATGATGATGCGATTGATGCGCCAGCGCGATCACTCCGATCAGCGCGGCGGCACCCACCGCGATCGCCGCTGCCCTGTCGCCGCTACCGCTCGATGCGGATTGGTTGCAATCCGGTGCGGGCGTTTCTGTGATGGAATCGAAACGTCCTTCTACCACGGCAATTGACAGGCACTGCTTGCGCTGCGGCTGCCACCAATAGCTCCAGGCACGGTCATCGCCCCTGTCCGTCTTGATGTGGATATAGCCGCGTTCCTGCAGCTGGGTTTCGCCGCCTGCGCCGCGCGCGCCTACCAGATCGGATACCCCGCTTGGCGTATCGGCCAACAGGGGGAGGGGAACCGCCAACAGCGAGATCGACAGGATACAGCCAAGAATCTTGCGCATGATGGTTCCCCCGTTTCTTGTATCAGTATCAAGGTTGTCACATGAAGGTTCGACAGCCAAGCGTAACAATGGTCCTCTATCGAACAAATATTGCGGATTGGGGAAGCAGGGGGCGATGCGAATCAACAACCATCGGAAACAAGGGAAGAATCCATGATCGGGCGCGTGGTTCTTGGTTCTTTGTTGCTCCTTTCCTGCGCTGGGGAAGCGCTGGCGCAGGGTGCGAATGTCAGCTCGGCCGTCGAACTGGCACGCCAGGCGGAGCGGCTGCAACCCGGCCAATGGGTCTGGGCACCCGCCATTGCGCCGCAGGGGCCGGTGACCGTCTATGTCGATCTTTCTGCCCAGACTGCAACTGTCTATCGTAATGGCGTGCGGATCGGCGTGTCCACCGTTTCCACGGGTAAGCCCGGTCATGAAACACCCACCGGCGTGTTCACCATCCTGCAGAAGGATGCCAAACACCGGTCCAGCACCTACAACAACGCGTCCATGCCCTATCAGGAACGGCTGACCTGGGACGGGGTGGCGCTGCATGCTGGCGGTCTGCCCGGCTATCCCGAAAGCCATGGCTGTATCCATCTGCCGCTGGAATTCTCGCGCCTGCTGTTCGGTATAACTGATCTGGGAGGGACGGTGATCGTCGCTGGCCAGGCGGGCAGGCCAACCGCAGGCGCGGGTGCGGGTGTGCTCGATCCACAGCAGAGCGGACCCGAGCATGTTCCGCTGGCTCCCGGCGAACCCTTCCGCTGGGAACCGCATAAGGCCCCGGAAGGACCGTTGACCATCATCATATCGCGCAGTGATCAGCGGCTTATCACGTTGCGCAACGGAGCGGAGATCGGGCGCGCCCGGATTGCCTTGCCGGACCGGGATTTCGAAACCCATGTGTTGACCTATGCTTCCGGGGCGACGGACAGCGACCCGCACTGGATCTATGCGGGCGTCCCCGGGCATCTGGGGGAGCAGGGGAAGCCGGCCGACATCGGCATGCTGAACGCCGCCCGCATGCCCCCTGCCTTCCGCGAACATCTGCTGCGGGCCATCACTCCGGGCGCGACCGTGCTGATCACCCAATCGCCGATAAACCCGCAGACCACGGGTGGCGTCTTGACCGTGCTGGCATCGCACACACCAGAATAATAACGCTGGTCGCGACACATGCCGTCGGGAGCCTCAGACGGCCGCCGTGCTCAGCCCCAGGTGCGGAATGCCGATGGAGCGGCGCCCCTGGAAATCGGTACGCACCACGATCAGCCCGCTCTTCTCCAGATGTTCGAGCAGGCGGCGGATGCGGCCGGATGACCGCGTGCCATAGGCGCGGGCGAGCACTTCATCCTCGGGGCAGGGCGCGCCCTCGCTCGCCGCATGGGCGATGACGAGGAAGGGGGCGAGCAGATCGTCGGGCACGCTTTCGGCCAGACCCATCAGCGCGGCCCATTCGGGCGCGTCGGGATCGTTGATGCCGGCGATGGCGACGGCAAAACGGCGGCGGAATTTGGCGACATCGCCGACATGGGCGCCGATCTGGCGCATGCGGCACCGCAGGGTGAAATCCTGAAACAGCGTCGGCGCGCCCTGGAAGGTCGCATCTTCTTCCGCCGCCATATCGGCCAGGATTTCGGACAGGATTACCCGCACCTCATCCGGCGGCAGGCTGGGCGGGGCGGGCACGGCGGCGGCGCGGAACAGATCGTCCCCGCCGGATTCGCTGTTTTTCGGCTCTGCACTCTCGCTTCCCGGCACGGGCGCCAGGGTGAAATCGGCGATGCGGTTCATCAGCTCGCCCGTATCAACGCGTGGCTCCACACGGGCCCCGCCGCTGCCGAACAGGCCGGGCTGTTCCTCGTCGGACCATTCGGCATGGATCAGCGCATGCAGATCCTCGGTCGGGGCCGATGGCATGGGCATCAGCCCGCCCACGACATTGCGCGCCGAGGTTTTCACTTCGCCGATGCGCACGGAAATCGCCCGCCGGGAAACGGCCGGGCCCAAGCCCAGGAATTCGCCACGTTCAAGGTCGCGGATCTGTTCGGCCTGCCGCCGGTCCATCCCCAGCAGATCGGCAGCACGCGCCATATCGATGTCGAGGAAGGTCCGGCCCATCAGGAAATTGCTCGCCTCTGCAGCGACATTCTTGGCCAGCTTGGCCAGCCGCTGCGTGGCGATGATCCCGGCCAGCCCGCGCTTGCGGCCCCGGCACATGACATTGGTCATGGCGGCCAGCGACAGCCGGCGCACCTCGTCCGACACATCGCCGGCGGCGGCCGGCGCAAACATCTGTGCTTCGTCCACCACCACCAGTGCGGGGAACCATTGTTCGCGCGGCGCATCGAACAGCGCGGCCATGAACTGCGCGGCGCAGCGCATCTGCGCTTCCAGCTCCAGCCCGTCGAGCGCGAGAATGGCGGATGCGCGATGGCGGCGGATCCGCGCAGCCATCTGCACGATTTCGTTCTGATTATAGTCGGCGCCATCGATCACCACATGGCCGAAGGGTTCGGCCAGCGAGACGAAGTCCCCTTCGGGATCGATCACCACCTGCTGCACCAGCGGGGCGCTTTCTTCCAGCAGGCGGCGCAGCAGATGCGATTTGCCCGAACCCGAATTGCCCTGAACCAGCAGGCGCGTGGCCAGCAGTTCTTCAATGTCCATTTTGACGGACGCCCCATTGGGGCCGGTGCCGATGACGATCGATGCGCTCACGCCGCCCCCATAGGGCAGAGCGGGCGGGCGGCAAAGGTGCCAGCGGGCAACAGTGCCAGCTTATCCGCAGCCGGGCGTCTGAAACCCGGCCACAGCCGCAACCAATCCCCGGCGCGTTCGTTGGTGGTCTGGATGGGACAGGAGCATGGCATGGCCGCAGCGGTATCCGACCTGCGCGATATATTCCCCGGCGACAGTGAAATGGCGCGGGAAATGCGCGGGCGTGACTGGGCCGCCACCCCCTTGGGCGATCCGCGCAACTGGCGTGAGGGTCTGAAGATCCCGCTGCGGATGCTTCTGACATCGCGTTTCGAAATGTGGCTGGGCTGGGGGCCCGAGCTCAATTTCTTTTACAATGACGCCTATATTCCGACGCTGGGCATCAAGCACCCGGTAATGCTGGGCCGACCATTGCAGGAAGTGTGGTCGGAGGTTTACGCAGATGTCGCCGATCAGGTGGCACGGGTCCGCAACGGCGAAGCGACCTGGAACAAGGCCCTCTTGTTGTTGCTGGAACGCAGCGGGTTTCCGGAAGAAACCTATCACAGCTTCTCCTACAGTCCGTTGCAGGACGCCGATGGTTCTGTGGGCGGGCTGCTTTGCATCGTCACCGAAGAAACCGAACGCGTCATCAGCGAACGCCACCTCGACACGCTGCGCCGGCTCGGCCTGGCGCTGGCGGGGAAAACGGATGAGGCGGCGGTTATCCAGGCAGTGCAATCCGTGCTGGGGCTGGATCGCCGTGATTTTCCCTTCGCGCTGATGCAACTGGCGGACGGAAAGGGGGCGATCAGCTTCCACCCTGACAGTGATGGCCTGCGGTCACTGGAATGGGATCATCCGGCCGATGGTCGGGTCTTCCCGCTGAATGCGAAAACGGATTGGCCTGCGGGCCCGTGGGCGATTGCGCCGCGAGATGCGATGATCGTTCCCATCCCCGGCGCTCCTGACCAGCCAGCGATGGGATCGCTGATCCTGGGCCTCAATCCCTATCGTATGGGAGATGGCAAGATCGGCGATTTCGCCACGCTGCTGGCAACGCAGATCGGCGGGGCCCTGGCCAACACCGCCACGCTTGACCGGGAAAGGCAACGCGCCGATCGGGTCTGGTCGCATGCGCGCGATCTGATGGTGGTCGTGGGGACGGATGGCATATTCCAGTCCGTCAGCCCGGCATGGACCCGGATCCTGGGGCATGATGTCGCCGATGTGATCGGGCGGCATTTCGATGATTTCGTGCTGCCGGATGACAGTTCATCCACCGCACAGGCCCTGGATGAGGCGATCCATGAGGGCGATCTGACCGGTTACGAAAACCGTTTCCGCACGGCGGACGGTGGATGTCGCTGGATTTCCTGGCACACATCCATGGAGGATGGCCTGGCCTATGGTTATGGCCGTGACATCACCGAACAGAAGCGCGGCCTGGAACAACTGGCGCTGGCTGAAGACGCGCTGAGACAATCGCAGAAGATGGAGGCGATCGGTCAGCTGACCGGCGGTGTGGCGCATGATTTCAACAATATACTCATGGCTGTTCACAGCGGGCTGGAACTGATCCGCAAGCGGATCGAGTCCGATCCACAAGTTGAACGGCTGATCGCGAACGGATTGAAAGCGACCGAACGGGGTGCCGCCCTGACCCAGCGGATGCTTGCCTTTGCGCGGCAGCAGGAACTGCAGACCGAAGATGTCGATTTGCGTCAGCTGGTGCTGGGGCTGATGGATCTGCTGCAAAGCTCGCTCGGCCCGGCATTCGATATCCGCACCCGCTTTCCGCCCGGCCTGCCCTGCGTGCATGCCGATACCAATCAGCTGGAAATGGCGCTGCTGAACCTGGTTGTGAATGCCCGCGATGCCATGCCCGAAGGTGGCACGATTGACATTTGTGCCGATCTGCGTGAACTGGCTGCCGGCGATGTTCCTGATCTGGGGGCGGGCCCTTTCGTGCAATTGACCGTGGCCGATCGGGGGCGGGGCATGGACCATGCGACGCTGGCCCGCGCGGCCGACCCATTCTTCACCACCAAGGGGGTGGGCAAGGGGACCGGGCTGGGCCTGTCGATGGTGCATGGGTTTGCCCGGCAATTGGGCGGCGCGCTGCAGCTGGAAAGCACTCTGGGGCGTGGCACGCTTGCGCATATCTGGCTGGCGCCGGACAAGGCGCAGAGCCCGGCGCTGGTGCCGGCTGATAGCGAAGCGGAATTGCCGGTGGGCAGCAGGCAGGTGGTGCTGGCGGTGGATGACGATGTCATCATTCTGATGAATACCGCCGCGCTGCTCGAAGATCTGGGGCATGAGGTGCTGGAGGCATCTTCGGGGGCAGAGGCGCTGCAGATCATGCAGGCGCGCCCCGATGTCAGCCTGCTGGTGACCGATCAGGCCATGCCGGGGATGACCGGCAGCCAGCTGATCCAGCATTTGCGCGCCGACCGGCCCGATCTCCCGGTGATCCTGGCCACCGGCTATGGAGAAACGCCGGTGGGCGATGGCCCGCTGGTCCACCGGCTGGGCAAACCGTTCAACCAGGCGGAATTGCAGCGGGCGATAGAGGCCAGCACGCGGGCGGCGGTCGCCGGTTGATCGCTGCCACCCATCAACGGGAACGGCTTTACCGCCGGGATGTTGAGCAGGCACCGACCCCCGCAAATCCCGCAGGAGAAAACCGCATGCCATCCATCACATCGCGCGACGGCACCCATCTGCACGTCAAGGACAATGGTGAGGGGCGCCCCGTCGTGCTGATCCACGGCTGGCCGCTGACCGGCGACATGTTCGAATATCAGTCACTGGCGCTGCTGGAAGCGGGATACCGCGTGATCACCTATGACCGGCGCGGTTTCGGCCAGTCAGAGCATGTCGCCGGCGATTATGATTATGATACCTTCGCCGATGATCTGGCTGCAGTGCTGACCGAACTGGATGTGCAGCAGGCCAGCCTGATCGGCTTTTCCATGGGTGGCGGCGAAATCGCCCGCTATCTTTCCCGCCACGGCGCCGCCCGGGTCGCCAATGTGGTGCTGATCGGTTCTGTCGTGCCCTATGTGCTGAAAACCCACGACAATCCCCATGGCGTCGACGACAGCGTGCTGGAAGACATGAAGGCGCAAATCCGGCAGGATCGCTTCGCCTTCCTCCAGACTTTCGCCAAGCAGTTCTATGGCGTAGGCTGGGTCAGCAAGCCGGTGAGCCAGGGTGTGCTGGACTGGACCTTCCTGCTCGCCTGCATGGCCAGCCCGCGCGCGACGATCGCCTGCGTCGATGCCTTCGGCCGGACAGATTTCCGCCCCGATCTGGCTTCCTTCACCGTGCCCACGCTGATCATCCACGGCACGGATGACAAGACCGTGCCCATCGACGCGACTGCGCGTGCCGCCGCCGCCGGCATCCCCGGCGCGCAGCTGATCGAATATGAAGGCGAAGCACACGGCCTGTTCGCTACCGCGCCGGAGCGGCTGAATGCGGATTTGCTGCGCTTCATCGGGTGATGAGAGGAGGGCGGCTCTGTTGAAGGGCCGCCCGACCGTCAAAGCAGACGCATGAGAAATTTCTTATTGCGACCAATTCGCATGATCACTAACCATGGGGCATGCACTCCGTCCGTCATCCTGCGATCGCTGCTTGAGCGATTCCGGCATCACGCCCTTCGTTCGCGATCATCAGCATGCGCTGGTGGCGAGTGTGGAGCGGCGGGTGCGGTCGCGCAGTGATGCGGAAGATATCGTTCAGGAAGCGTGGATCCGCGCGCTGGCTCAGCTGGCGGAGGCGGAACCGCAGGGCAAGGCGCCGATCCGCAGCCTGAAGGCCTATCTCCACCGGATTGCCGCCAATCTTTCGATCGATCATCTGCGCCGGCGCAAGGTGCGTGCCCATCTGGAAGCGGGCTCCATCGACGCCGCCGCGCTGGAGGTGGCGGGTGATGCGCCGCTGGCCGATGCGCAGCTGCTTGCGGCGGAACAGCAGAAGATCTTCGTCGCTGCATTGCGTCAGCTGCCCGCGCGGGCGCGGCGGGTGCTGGTGTTGAGCCGGGTGGAAGGCTGGACCTATCCGCGCATCGCGGCCGAACTGAACATATCGGTACGCACAGTGTCCAACGATCTCGAACGCGCGATCGGGCAGTGCCTGATCCTGTTGGCCGGATATGAATCATGAATGCGGTTGCAGCTTTGGCCCCCTCCATGCGTCTTGGTCGGAAGACGCCTGCGCAAGGGGATGGGATGACCGCGCCGCAACAGCTTTCCGATATCGATCAGGCGGCGCTGTCCTGGTTCGTCGCCAATCGCGGCGATGATGCCGATGCCCCCGGTTTTGCCCGCTGGCAGGCCGCCGATCCGCGCCATGGCGATGCTTATGCAAGGATCGAAAACCTCTGGGGTTCAGCCAGCTTCGCCGGCGCTGCCAAGCGCGCCCGGCCGCGCCATCGCGGGGTTGCTGCGGCCACCACCTTGGGGCTGGCCCTGTGTCTGACGCTGGGGATGGGGGCCGGCTTGCGGCTGACCGGCACCACGCTGGCTTGGCCGGCCGATCACGCCACATGGGTGGGGCAGATCGCCGCCACCACGCTCGCTGATGGCAGCACGGTCACGCTGGACAGCGGATCGGCCATCGATGTGGTGATGACGGACAAGGGCCGCGAAATCCGCGTGCTGCGCGGGCGGGTGTTCGTGGCCGTGGCGCCCGATGACCGGCCGCTCAGGGTGCTAAGCGGCGACGCGGAGATCCGCGATATCGGCACCAGCTTTTCGGTGATGCGCGATGATGCCGGCGAACATGTCGCCGTGGCCGATGGGGTGGTGGACATCGGCACGCCCGCTGCCGGCGCACGGATCGTGCGCGCGGGGCAGGCGGGGGCGCTGGTGGCTGGGCAACTCACGCCGGTGCGGGCGATCAACACGCTGGAAAGCTTCGCCTGGACGCAGCAGCGGCATTATTTCTCCAACCAGCCGGTGGCGGCGGTGGCCGATGAATTGCGCCGGTATCACCGGGGCTGGATCGTGATCGCCAATGATCGGGCCGCGGGCGTGCGAATCAGCGGGGGCCTCAATCTCTCCGACCCGGTGGCCGCGATGGAGGAATTGGCGCGCCTTTCCGGCACCCGGCTGACGCGGGTGAGCGACCGGGTGCTGATCCTGCGCTGACCGGTTTGCATAAAAATCCCGGTCGTTCTTGCAGGATCGCCAGTGGCTTTGCGTCTCCTGTTACGAGACTGACTTGCAATAGCGTTGACGACGGGTCGATGCGGTCGGTCAAAGGGGAAATTCATGATCGCGTCGCGCGTACACCTGGCCGCTGCGTTGCTGGCCGGGACTGCTGGCATCGTCTTGCCTGCCGTTGAGGCCCAGGCGCAGGGTCAGGGCCGCACTGCGGGGCAGACGATCACCATCGCCGCGCAGCCGCTGGATGCAGCGATCCGGCAATTGATGGCGCAGACCGGCGTGGTGGTCAGCTATCCGGCCGATATGTCGGCGGGCAAGCGTTCGGCGGCGGTATCGGGCGTGGCATCCCCCGTGGCCGCGCTCTCGCGCCTGCTGGAAGGCACGGGGCTGAGCTATCGCCAGACCGGCGGCAACAGCTTCACGCTGGAACCGGCGCCGGCTGCGGCGGGAAACGCCGTCCAGCTCGGCACGCTGCGGGTGGAAGGTTCGGGCGATAGCGCCGGCGCGGCCGGCACTGCGGGCGATGGCGACAATGATCGCGCCGCCGCTGCCATCGCGCCCTATCGCACGCCGGGCAGCGTCGCCCATGTCAGCCGCGAACAGATCGATCGCGTGCCGCCCACCTCCACCGGCGATATCTTCCTCAGCACGCCGGGCGTCATATCCGCCGGCAACCGCAATGGCCAGTCGCTCGATCTCAACATTCGCGGCATGCAGGGCATGGGCCGGGTGGCCACGCTGATCGATGGCGCATCGCAGCAGACCAGCATGTATCGCGGTTATGGCGGCACCAGCAGCCGCAGCTTCATCGATCCCGATCTGATCGGCGGGATCGATATCAGCAAGGGGCCGTCGGCCGGGGCCTATGGCGCGGGTTCCATGGGCGGCGTGGTCAATATGCGCACGCTGGTGGCCAGTGATCTGGTGGGGGAAGGCAACAGCTTCGGCGTGCGGGTGAAGGCCGGCATTGCCGACAACAGCCAGGAACCACCGGCCGCGCTGACCCGCACCCAGCGGTTCGAACGCGGCGGGCTCACCACCGACGCACGCAATCTTTCCATCGCCGCCGCCTACCGGGGCGATGTGTTCGAACTGGTCGGGTCCTTCGTGGAACGGCGCAATGGCAATTACACCGCCGGGACGGTGGGCAATGACCGGACCTCGCTGGTCAGCCGCACCGGCGTTGCCACCGAACATCCGATCTCGCTCTATGGCAAGGGTGGGGAGATCTTCAACACCTCGCGCGATACGCAATCCGTGCTGGTGAAGGGCACCGCCCGTTTCGGCAACGGCCATGCGCTGGAACTCGGCTATGTCCGTTATGACAGTGTCCATGGGGAAGAATATCCTGATGGAAACAACCCCTTCAGCCAGTGGTCGTGGATCGAACAGGCAGCGCTCAGCGATGTCGTGTCGAACATCTACACCGCCAAATATCGCTGGAATCCGGCCGGCAATGATCTGATCGATCTGCGGGCCGAAGCCTATATCAGCGATGTGGAAGATTTCTGGGGCGCTTACAATCTGCGCACCGAATCCGTCACCAAGGGTTTCGATCTGTGGAACACCTCGCTCGTCGGCACCGGCATCGGTGAACTGGCGCTGCGTTACGGCGGGCAATATTCGGTTGAAGATGGCTCCACCCGGCAGGATCCGGCACCGATCTGGGGCGACAACATGACCTTCGACGGCGTGCGCAAGCTCGGGCGCGTCTATGCCAATGCCGATCTCGATCTCAACGATTGGGCGCGCCTGTCCGGCGGGCTCAGCTATGAATTCTTCAGCACGCGTGGCGACAACTGGCGCAACACCGAAGAACTCGGGCTCGATGGCAGCCGGCTCAACCCGCGCGCATCCTTCACCCTGACACCCACCGATGGTATCCAGATCTTCGCCAGCTATTCGGAAGGCTGGCGCCCGGCGACCTTGCGCGAAACCCTGCTCGATATGGATACGCTGATCCGGCCCAATCCCTCGCTGCGGCCGGAAAAATCACGCAATATCGAATATGGCATCAATGTGCTGCAGGATGGCGTGCTGGGGAATGATCGGCTGCAGACCAAGCTGGTCTATTTCGACAATCGCTACACCGATTTCATCATGCGCGAATATGGCACCAGCTTCGGGCTGGAAACCAATTACCGGACCTATACCAATATCCCCCAGGTCCATTTCCGCGGGGTGGAGGCATCGCTGGATTACAACATCGGCGGCTGGTTCCTGGAAGGCCAGGTCAATTACTACACCGATGTGCAGTTCTGTGCGCCCACGGGCGAAAACAGCTTCCTGCCCTGCGGGCGTTTCACCAGCGGGGAAGATTACCGGTCCGAAGCCGTGCCGCCGAAATATTCGGGCGCGGTCACGCTGGGCGGGCGCTTCTTCGATGATCGGCTGACGTTGGGCGCGCGCACGGTGTTTGCCGGCAAGCGTGCAGTCGGGCGGCAGGCCGTCTATGGCGGCAGCAGCGTGGCATCGGAATGGAACCCCTATGCGGTGTTCGATCTGTTCGGCAGCCTCGACATCACCGACTATGTGACCGTTAGCGCCAGCGCGGAAAACATCGCCAACCGCTTCTATCTCGATGCGCTCAGCCGTGCGCGCACGCCTTCGCCGGGGCGGCTCGTCCGGCTCAGCGTCACCGGTCGCTTCGGCGGGCCGGATCGCCAGCGGGAACGCGCCGAACTGCCGCATCAATCGCGTCTGGGCGTCTTCGGCAAGGATTGGTCGGGCTTCTATCTCGGCGTGGCTTCGGGTTATGCCGATGCCAGCAGCGATATCAGCGTGGTCACCATGGCGGGTGCCGCGACCCAGGAAAGCAAGAGCTTCGACGACAGCGGCCTCTCCCACGTCCTGCTCGCTGGCTACAATTGGCAGAGCGCAAGTGGCCTGGTGTTGGGTGTGGAGGGCGATTTTGGCCTCAACACGTCGAAAGGCAGCACCAATCTGATCTCCTCCGAAACCACGAGCCTGGCCAATTACAAGAGCGTGGAGGCGGTCTATCGCAGTCAGAATGACTGGCATGGCAGCTTGCGTGGCCGGATTGGGCAGGGCTTTGGCCGCGTGCTGCTCTATGCCACCGGCGGTCTCGCCATCCGGCGCGACGATCTGCAGCGCGATCAATTTATCGGCAGCTCCGCCTCTCCCACGCCCACCCGCACCGCGTTCCGGTTCAGCGAGAATGACAGCCGCACCCATCTGGGCTGGGTCGCCGGGCTGGGCGGGCAATTCGCCATCAGCGATCGCTGGTCGGTGCGCGGTGAATATCTGCGCAGCGATTTCGGCAGCAAGGATTACAGCTTTGCCGATGCGCGCAAGGGGGCGATCATGGATCACGTCCTGCGGCAGAATGTGCTCGATCCGGAAACCGGCCAATACCAGCTGGTCGAAACCCAGGTCACCGGATCGGCCTCGGTGGTCGAAGGGCGCGTGGCCAGCCGCGAGACCGTAACCCAGGCCATCCGTATCGGCTTTGCCTATCGCTTCTGATGAATACCCTCCTGAGAGAGTTTGTCCCATGAATACCAGTGTTTCGGAAACCCGGTCAGACAGCCGCGCCGCACGGCTGAAGGTTCTGACCCACGACACCCATGATCGGCTCGACACATCGATCATGGCCGCCGCCGCCTTTGACAGCGTGGAAGGCTATGCCCGCTTTGCGGAGGTGCAATATCTGTTCCACCGCGATCTTGACGCGCTCTATGATGATGCGGGGCTGCAGGCGCTTCTGCCCGGACTGGCGGATCGTCGCCGGTCCGGGCTGATCGCCGCGGATCTGCGCGATCTTGGGCGCGGTTTGCCCGAAACCGATGATGTCCCGGCCTTCACGGCCGGGGCGGTGGATGGGCCGACTGCGCTCGGCTGGCTCTATGTTGCCGAAGGGTCGAACATGGGGGCGGCCCTGCTGCGCAAGGCGGTGGCGAAGATCGGCCTGTCGGACGATTACGGTGCCCGCCATCTGGCCCCGGCGGAGGAAGGGCCGGCAGCCCATTGGCGGGCCTTTACCGCGGCGCTCAATGCGGTGTCCCTGACGGATGAGGAAGATGCGCGCGTCATCTCCGGGGCGAATGCCGCCTTTGCGCGGGTGCAGGCGCTGGCCGATGCCCGGCTGGGCTGAGCCGCCTGCATGACCACCGCCGCCCTGCGTTACAGCGACCGGCCGACCGGCTGGCGCACCCGCGCCACCGGTGCGGGCGGCACTGTCGGGCTGTTCATGCTGCTGGCGGCGGTCATGCTGGTGACCTGGCGCATCGTGCAGCCGATGGCGGCGCCCGTTGCCATGATTGCCATCAATCTCGACCGGGAGGAGGCCCCGCCCGAACCCATGCGGGAGGTGCCCGAAGGGCCGCATCAGGTGGAACAGCAGGAACGCCAGATCGTGGAGCCGGAGCGGCGCGATCCGCTGCCGGACATCGTCCTGCCGCGCCTTTCCCCGGTGACGCAGCCGGTAAATCCGCCCGTGCCGCCCGTGGCGCCGGCCGATCCCGTGCCGGAAACGACCGCCCCCCGATCCACCCCCGCGCCGCCCGCGCGGCAAGTGTCCAGCGCCCAGGATGCGAGCTGGGAGGCGCTGGTGATGGCGCAGCTGGAACGCCATCGCCGCTATCCGGCGGCGGCGCGGGCGCGGCGGTTGCAGGGTGTGGCCCATGTCACCTTCCGCATGAACCGGGCGGGGCGGGTGTTGGCCAGCCGGGTCAGCCGCTCCGCCGGGGCGGCGATGCTCGATCGCGCCGCGCTGGACACGCTGCAGCGCGCGCAACCCCTGCCGGCGATTCCGGACGACCGACCCGATGAGATCGAGCTGACCGTGCAGGTGGAATTCTTCACCGGCTGAGCGGCCGCCAGCCCACGCCCTGCCTGCGCATCCGTGCGCCCTACCTGCGCGTATCGGGTCTGAGCGTCGAAAGGCTAGAGCAGCCACTCGATCGGCATATGCGACAGCAGGCGGATGCCGCTGCGCTGGAACAGGCTCATGCCCGGTTCGGTTGTATGGACCACCTGCCGGCCATCGGGGCAGCGTTCGATCCAGTTGAGCCGGCCGTCATCGGCCAGCACCACTTCATAGGCGCGCTGGGGTGTTTCGGTTTCAAAGCTGTGAGCGGCCTTGCGGGCCAGGGCAGGGCTTTCGATCAGGAAGCCGAGTTCAGTGTTCAGATGCATCGATCGCGGATCGAAATTGAACGATCCGATGAACAGCCGTTCCTCGTCCACGATGAAGACCTTGGCATGCAGCGTGGTCGCGCTGGAACGCAGCACCTGGCCGCGTGGGTTGGGGCCACCGCTGCCGCCTATCCCGCCGCTGCCGATAATGCCCCGCCGCCGCAGCCCGCCGCCGCCCGGGCCGGTGCCGATCAGCCGGCGGCGCGGATGGTGGCGGCGGTGGCGATGGCGGAACCGGCGGCGACGCCATTTTTCCCGAAAACCGCTGATGGCCGTTTCTTCGGGCGGAACAGTGCCCGCCTCAGCCTCCGCATGCTCGTTCGGGGCCAGATCCTGATCCGGCCCGCGCATTTCGAACAGGCGGATGCCGGCGCGCAGCATGGCCTTGCGCCGTTCGGCATAGCCGGCATGCACCACCCAGACATCGGTCGCTTCGAAGGCATTGGTGAAGATCGCCACATCCACGCCGCTGGCCGCCTGTTCGGCAAAGCTGCGGGCGCCATCGGCCGTGGGCACGAAATAGCCCGACACCAGCCGCAGCACCCGGCGCGGTTCGCCGATTGCGGCCAGCAGCGCGGTGGTGAGCATGCCGTCGCGCCCGGCCTTGCCCACGCCCTTGGCCGGATTGTCGCTGATCAGCCGCACGGCCGCCCAGTCGAATTGCAGCTGCCCACCCAGCATCTGCGCGATGAAGGGCTCGTCGGCGATGGCCTGGATATAGCGCTTGGCCGCCGGCGTCTGTTCCAGCTGCCGGGCATGGTCCATCAGCGCGGGCAGATCCTCCGCCGGCACAGGCGGCAAAATCCGGTCGGAAGGATAGGCGCTCTCGCTGTCCCAATAGCGATCGAAATCGCGGGCCGTGTCTTCCACCACAGGGCCGATCGCGAGCACATCGAGATCGGAAAACTGCCCGTCATCGCGGGCATCGTAATATTCGTCGCCAATATTGCGCCCGCCCACGATCGCGGCCTGGCCATCGGCGATGAAGCATTTGTTGTGCATCCGGCGGTTGAGGCGGAAGAAATCGGCCAGATAGCCGAGCATCTTGGGCCGCCGCAGCACGAAGGGGTTGAACAGCCGGATTTCGATTTCGGGATGATGGTCGAGCGCGGCCAGCAGCGTATCGAGCCCGGCGATGCCGTTGTCATCCAGCAGCAGGCGCACCCGCACCCCGCGATCGGCCGCCTGCCGCATGGCTTCGAGCATCAGCGTGCCGCACAGATCATTGTGCCAGATGTAATATTGCACATCCAGGCTGCGCACCGCCGCCCGCGCCAGCAGGATGCGCGCGGCAAAGGCATCGCGCCCGTTTTCCAGCAGATGCACGCCCGAACAATGATCGGGCTGGCCCTGCCGCGCCCGCGTCACCGACTGGCCCAGCGGGGTATCAACGGTGTCGGTGAAGTGCCGGCTGTGCGGGCGCGGTTCGAGCGGGGGCAGAGGGTGCGACACGCGGATCACCAGCCCGGCCAGCGCCAGCAGCAGAACCAGGCCGATAATGATCTGCAGTGCCAGCATCATGCCGTTCGGTAGCCGATAGCCCGCCGCTTTGCGATCCTGCCGCTGATCATTGCCGTGTGATGCCCCCCGCGTGTTGTCCTGTCAGCGCCTGAATGGAGCAGTGGTTCCATGTCTGGGCCCAGCCCGCGATACAACATTTCGGCAGTTGGCACGTCTGCGGCCAGAAAAAACCCCGCCGAAGCGGGGTGGAGTGAGGGAGGGAAGTCGCACCAACTGCCGGGGCTGGAACATGGCGGCCGGTGCCCGGATGCTGTGGCAGGGTGGCGGGCGCTGCGCTTTGATGCGGGTCAAAACCGGCCATGGCGTGGTTATACCCGGTTATCTGTCGGTCCCAGGGCGGTCCGTTGCGGCGGCGGGACGGGGCGAGGTGGGTATGCCCGCCCAACAGTTGAGTTGGCGCGATGGGCCGGGTAGCGTGACGAATGCGATTGATCTGCCGTCCCTTGCTTGCTGCTGCCGGTCTGGCGGCTGGCGCATTGGCCAGCACCCCCGCGCAGGCGCAGAAGGCTGGCAAGGCGTCGAAAGATCCCCCGGTCCTGACGGTGGAGGTTCCTGCGCCCGCACGGGCCGACCTGCCGCATCCGCCGATGCCCGTGCCGCCCCGCGAACGGTCCGAAGTGGTGGTTGCTCCGCCGCCGGCTTCTGGCGGGTTGACCGGGCGGGCGGCGGTGGAACGGGTTGTCGGCAACACGCTGATCGGCGCGCCCGATGGCAAGACCGATCCCGAAGACACGGTGATATTCCATTTCGCGGAAGGCGGCCGGGCGGCGGCACGGGCGCAATCCGGGGCGGACAAGCCGCGCCGGGGCAATTGGCAGATCGGCGAAAACGGTCAGCTGTGCGCCAATCTGGCCGGGGATAAAGACCCGACGCTCCAATGCCTCGATCTGGTGGTCAATGGCGATCACGCCGATTTGCTGGAGGACGGCGAACGGTTGATCACGCTGAAGATCCTGCCCGGCAATCCCTATAAATTGTAACATGTTGCGATTGGAAAACTGATGAAGATGACCCTGCTCGCGATCGCCGGCCTGATGCTGACCGCCCTGCCAGCCCAGGCGCAGGATGCCGCCGCTCCCGTGAGTGGCCCGGTGAGTGGCAGGGCAGCGATCGATCTGGTGATCGGCAATTCGCTGGTCGGCACCGTGGAGGGCCAGGCCGAATCCGATCCTGGCGTGGTATTCTATCTGAACGCCGACGGGACGGCCAAGGCGCGTTCGACCACGGGCGATGGCGAGACCCGCCCCGGTCAATGGTCCGTGGGTGAGGGCGATACGCTGTGCATAGTCGATCCGGGCGACAAGCCCGACAGCAATGATTGCATGGGCGTGACCGTGATCGGCGATCAGGTCGAACTGGCCCAGGGCACGGAAAAATTCGGGCTCAATCTGAAGCTGATGCCCGGCAATCCCTACGAACTGTGATGGCCTCGCAGCCGATTGGGACCGGGATCGCGGCAGGCGTGGCGTCGTTGTTGATAGCCCTGCTGCCAACCGGCGCACAGGGTGCGGTTGATCCGCCTGGGGAGATCGTCATTGCTCCGCCTGCCGAGGCGCCACCGCTGCGGATTGTGGGCGGGGAAGCGATCGACCGGCTGATCGGCAACACGCTGGTGGCCACCCAGACCAATCTGGGTTCCGATCAACCGCCGGCCCTGCTGTATCTGCGGCCGGATGGCACGGCGGTCGGGCGTGAAGGCCGACAGGGCGCCAAGGCTGAACAGGCCAAATGGTGGATCGAGGACGAGACACTGCTGTGCATCCTTCCGCCGGGAGGGAAGCGGACGAGAAACGACTGCGTCGGCATCGTGATCGAAGGCGATCGAATCCAGCTGCTGGAAAATGGCCGCCCGCTGGAACAGTTGGACATGCGCCTTGAACCGGGCAATCCCTACGAACTCTAGCTTGCCCCGTCTTGTTGCAGAGTCATATTGTCGGAACGATCTGCGATGATGATGGGTAGTCATCCCATTCCCGCCAGACACAAGGAAGCCTATGTCGCGCCCCACACTGATTGCCCTTTCCGGCAGCATTCGTTCGCAATCGTTCAGCACGGCCATTCTGCATACGCTGGCTGAAAAGCTGGCCGACCGGATCGATATCCGCGTGCTGACGCTGGAAAATGTGCCTCTCTACAATCAGGATCTCGACACCGATGAAGCGCCGGCCGGCGTTGCCGAGCTGCGCCAGGCGATCAAGGACGCGGATGGGGTGATCATCGCTTCGCCCGAATACAATCACGGGATTTCGGGCGTGCTGAAGAATGCGCTGGACTGGGCATCGCGGCCGATGGGCAAGGCGGCGCTGGCGGGCAAGACCGCCTTTACGCTCAGTTCATCCCCCGGTGGCGTGGGCGGTGCGCGGGCGCATGCGCAATTGAACGAAACCCTGGCCGCCATCGGCGTGCGCCAGGTGCTGCATCCGCAGGCGGTGATCCCCGCCGTGCATGAGAAGATCGCCGAGGGTCGGCTGACCGATCAGCGGATCCTCAATTTCCTGGTCGATGGGGTGGACGCTCTGCTCAAGGATATCGAGAAGCCGGGTTCGGCCGATACGCAGGAAGACTGATTATTTCGGCTCTGGCGGCGCTTTATCCAGCGCCGCCAGCGTCTGCCGCGTGGAGAGCACCACGCCGCTGCAATCGGCCACCTGATCCAGCGCGGCATCATGCCAGGCCCGCGAAAAATCGGCCAGCGCGTCGGCCACGAAGAAGGGTTCGATGTCGCGCTGAAACGCTTCGCCGGCGGTCAGCATGCAGCCGATATGGGCATAGACCCCGCAGATGATCAGCTGATCGCGCCCGCGTGCGCGCATCAGCGTTTCCAGATTGCTGCGCTGAAACGCGCTGTAGCGATGCTTGGTCAGCACGAAATCGCCGGACTCCGGCGCCAGCGGCTCGATGATCGGCTGATGTTCGGCGATATGGCGCATGCCCGGGCCCCAGAGATCGGCCTGCAGGCCGCGATCGCGCCGATCCTGATCGCCATTCTGCGCGGTGTAGAACACCGGCACCCCGGCCGCGCGGGCGCCGGCGATCAGCTGCGCGATGGCGGCAGTGGCCGGCGCGATCGGCGCCGACTGCGGCACGAAAGCATCCACGAAATAGGCCTGCATGTCATGCACCAGCAGCGCCGCACGGACCGGATCCAGCTGCCAGTCTGCACGCGAGGGCGGCAGATCCGCCTCTGCCGGCAGATCATAGGTGGCGATGGATGGCAGGCGGCGCGGCGGGGGCGTGGTCATGGTGATGCTCTTGGGGTGGGGAGGACGGAAAGGGAAGGGGGCGGTGTTGGCGCGTGGCCCTCGACGGGCTCGGGCTGAGCGGGGGGTGGTGAGTGGGGTGAGAGGAGGGCGGGCGTAGAGCACATTGGGCGCTTTTCCCACATCCGCTCGTGCTGAGCTTGTCGAAGCACAGCCACAACGCCTGCGCCCCCTCAATCGATCGGGCGGCCGGTTTCGTCCACTCCCAGGGCGCGCAGCACGGCCTGCAGCTTGGCGGAGGTTTCCTCTGCTTCCGCCACCGGATCGGATCCTTCGACGATGCCGGCCCCGGCATAGACGCGCGCGGTCTGACCGTGGATTTCGGCGCAGCGGAGCGAGACGTAGAATGCGCCGTCGCCGCTGGCGTCGGTCCAGCCGACGGCCCCGGCGTAGAAGCCACGATCATAGCCTTCCAGTTCGCCGATCAGCTTGACCGCTGTATCGCGCGGGGTGCCGCCGACGGCGGGGGTGGGGTGGAGCACGGCGGCAAGTTCGGCAGCATTGGTATCGTCCGGATGGCGCAGCGTGCCCGCGATCCTTGTGCCGAGATGCCACATGGTTTCCGTTGAAACGAGTTCCGGCTCCCTGGGGGCGGACAGCGTGGAGCAGAAGGGGGCGAGCCCGTCCAGAATGGCTTCCACCACCCAGCCATGTTCGCGGTGATCCTTGCGCGAATGCAGCAGCGCATCGGCGGCGGCGTGGTCCGCGCGGGGATCGGCGCTGCGGCGCGATGATCCGGCCAGCGGGTGGGACAGGATCTGGGCGCCCTGTTTGTGCAGCAGCAGTTCGGGCGTGGCGCCGACCAGATGGCGGATATCGGCATCGGTCTGCGGATGGGCCTGGCTTTTCAGTGTGGGGGTGATGAAGCGCACCGCGCCCGGATCGCCGGTGAGCCGCACGGACAGGGCCAGCGGATCGATCGGCTGGTCGGCGGCCAGCAGCAGGCTGCGCGACAGGACCAGCTTGGTCATGACACTTTCGCCGGGGGCGGCGGTTTCCCGCGCCTGGGCGAGGGTGGCCAGGGCTTTGGTGACGGCAGCCTGATAGCCATTGCGGTCGGGTTCGCCGCGCACGCGCCAGTGGCGATCATCCGCGCGCCATTGCCCGGCGACATTCCATGGCGTGGCCGACAGCGATTGCGGCTGGAAAAACAGATCATCGGCCGTGCGATCGAAGGGCAAGGCGCCGACCAGCACCTGCGGCGCCTGGCTGTCCGCAGGCAGGGCGGCGAAGAAGGCGCGCACCCGATCTCCCAGCGTGGCGGCCGGGCCGGCGGTCAGGCGCCGCTGCAATCCGGTGGCGAACAGCCGGCGTTCCACAGCCGAAAGGGCGAAGACCCAGGGCAGGGCAGCGTCTGCCGTCGGCGTTGCAGGCACAGGGAGGGGATCGCTCACCACGTCGATGCTGCCGGAGGCAAAGCCATGGGCATCAAGGCTGTTGGCATTCGCTTCGCCTGAGGCATAGTCTCTCATCATCATCTTCACCGGAAGGTCCCGATCCTGCCTGCAACCATGCCAGCCCATTCCCCGCCGAGGGCGCCCCGCTGGGCGGAGCTGTTCCGGAAATCGGAACCGGCAGGGGAAGCAGGCGCTTGCATTGGCCGTCCTTTTTACTATCGACCGTCCGATCGATGAGAATGGTTCGCATTCTTAACTTGCTAAGGTCATTAGACCGGGAAACATTCGCGCAAGATGACGAGAACATTAAATCGCCGGTGGATGGGCCTTATGCCGCGCGGATATGACCCCGGCATGGGACAGTGGCCCGTGCAGGAGGCATTCCGGTGAAGGCGCTGGTCGTTGAAGACGATGAAAAGACCCGCAGCTTCATCGTGCGCGGGCTGCGCCAGGCGGGGCATGTGGTGGATGAGGCGGCCAGCGGCGATGCCGGGCTCGATCTGGCGCTGGACGGCACCTATGACGTGCTGATTCTCGACCGCATGCTGCCGGCCATGGCCGGGCTGGATATTCTGCGCGCCGTGCGCGAAGCCGGCGTGGCATCGCCCTGCCTGATCCTGACCGCGCTGGGGGCGGTAGAAGATCGGGTCGAAGGGCTGAATGCCGGGGCGGATGATTATCTGGTCAAACCCTTTGCCTTCAGCGAATTGCTCGCCCGCCTGCAGGCGCTCGAACGCCGCCCGCCGCTGGCATCGCGCCAGGCCGATGTGCTGCTGGTGGGCGATCTGGCGGTCGATCCCGGCGCACACCGGGTGACGCGCGCTGGCCAACTGATCGACCTGACATCGCATGAATTCAAGCTGCTGGAATTCCTCGCCCGCCGCACCGGCCAGGTGGTGACGCGGACCATGCTGCTCGAAGCCCTGTGGGGATTCCACTTCGATCCCAAGACCAACATCGTCGACGCGCATATCAGCCGGCTGCGGTCCAAGGTGGACAAGGCGTTCGATACGGAACTGATCCGCACCGTGCGCGGGGTTGGCTATGTGTTGCAGGAGCCGCGCTGATGGCGGGGCGGTGGTGGCTACCCTTCGACAAGCTCAGGGTGAGCGGGGTTGGTGATCGTGTCGACTTGGCAAAGGTGGATGCTCATGCTGGATGCTGCACCACATCCGCTCGTGCTGAGCCTGTCGAAGCACAGCCGCAACGGATTGCGACAGGGCTTGGTCGGCTGATCATCCCATGAACCTGCGCGCCCTCTGGTCCACCGCCAGCCTGCGGTTTGCCTTGCTGTTTGCCGCCCTGTTCGGCCTGGGCGGTGCGGCCATGGTGACGATCGTCGATTTCGGCTTCGTCCGCTTTGCAGAGGCGGAGGTGCGCGAAGGGCTGCAGCATCAGATGGCGATCATGCGTACCGATGTGGCCGGCATGGGCGGCGATCATGTGGTCGAAATGCTCGAATCGCAGGCCCGCAACCGCGATGGCCGGCGCTATCTCTTCCTCGTCATCACCCCCGATGGGCGCACCTTCTCCAACGGTCTTACCCGCGCCGCCGCCAATGCCGAAGGGTTCCGCCGCAACATTGGTGACAAGCCGCGCGCCGCGCGCTGGCCGGACCAGAAACCCAATATGCTGGTGCTCAGCCAGACGGCCAATGACGGGACCTTCCTCGCCATCGGGCGTGACACCCAGCATCTGGAAGAACTGCGCGGCGGCATGCGCAGCTTCGCCTTGTGGAGCGGGCTGGGCCTGATCACCCTGGCGCTGACTGCAGGCCTGGCCATCGGCTGGCTGTTCCTGCGCCGGCTGGAAGGGGTGAACAACACGGTCGAACGGATCATTTCCGGCCACACGGCCGAACGTCTGCCGGCGATCGGCTTCGGCCGCGAATTCGACGATCTGGCCCGCAATCTCAACCGCATGCTTGCCCGGCAGGAAGCGGCGATGGAAGCGCTCAAGACCGTATCCGAAGGGATCGCGCATGATCTGCGCACGCCGCTCGGCCGCCTGCGCAACCGGCTGGAAGATCTCGAACAGGTCGGCGATGATCCCGCCCGGCGCCAGGCGGAAATCGATGCTGCCGTGCTCGATATCACCCGCATCACCGAATTGTTCGAAGCTCTGCTGACCCTGTCCCAGGTCGAAGGCGGCCGGGCAGCGGCGCAGCCGGTGCCGCTCGATGCCGGCGCGCTGGCCGCCTCGCTGGGGGAAATCTATCGTCCGGTGATAGAGGATGCAGGCGGCACGCTGGCGCTGGATGCGTCGGCCGACGCAGGCCTGCGCATAACCGGCGATGCGGCCTTGCTGACGCAGGCTCTGGCCAATCTGCTCGACAATGCGCTCAACCACGCCGGTGCTGCCGGCGCCCCCGCGATCGCCCTGCGGGTGCAGCGGCGGGGTGACGATATTGTGCTCACCGTGGCCGACAATGGCCCCGGCATTCCGGCAGAAGAGCGGGAAAAGGTGCTGCGCCGGTTCTATCGCATGGACCGCAGCCGCACCCGCCCGGGATCCGGCCTGGGCCTGCCGATGGCCGCCGCCGTGGCCCGCTGGCACGGCGGCGATATCGCGCTGGGCGATAGGGATGGGAGCGGGCTGGTGGTGGAACTGATCCTGCCCGCCGCAGAGTAGCGATCCGGCGCGAATGGCAGTTTCCGGCTGCAACCGTGGCGCCGATCCGCTATGATCGCCCTATGGCCACCAAGCCCGCATCCCCACGCCTGCAAAAGCGCCTGCCTGTTCGGCTGGTGCTGATGCTGCTGTGTGCGCTGGGTTTTGCGCTGGTGCCGCTGGCGATGATGCCGATGCCAGCGCATGGCATGCAGCAGGCGAGCATGCCGCATGACGGCGGCGAGATGGCCGATTGTCACGCACAGGCGGGATCACCGGATGCCGGGCAGGGCGAACCGTCCCATCCGCGTTCGGCCATGCAGCAGCTGATCTGCGCGCTGGCCTGCGCGGCGGTGGCGCCTTCGATGGAACTGGCGATCCATGCGCCGGCGCGGCTGGATGCCGTGCCGCATGCGGCGTCCATGCCGGAACTGACCGGCATCACCAGCCTGCCCGAAGCCCGCCCGCCGCGAAGCCGCGCCTGATTTCCCTGCACGGCCCCGGCATGCCTGGGGCAGGTATAATCCGGGCCTGAGTGCCCGCTGATCGGCCGCCTGCACGTGCAGGGGCCGGAGGATCATGTGATGCAAGCGATATTGAACCGCCGCATGCTGTTGAGCGGCGGGGCGGCCGGTCTGGCCAGCCTGGGTCTGGGCCGAATGTTTCCCGCCTGGGCGCAGAGCGGCACCCATGGGCTGGGTCACCATGGCACCCATCAGGTACCCGCCGCCGTGACGGGCACGCTGTCGGGCGAGGATATTCACCTGCGGGTCGGCCATGCGCCGTTCCACACCGGCGGGCGAACCGGCCATGCGGTGGCGATCAACGGCACGGTGCCCGCGCCGCTGATCCGCCTGCGCGAAGGGCAGCAGGTGCGGCTGCATGTGGAAAACACGCTGGATGAAGACACCAGCATTCACTGGCACGGGCTGCTGGTGCCGCATACGATGGATGGCGTGCCGGGCCTGTCCTTCCCCGGGATCCGCGCGCGCAGTTCGTTCACCTATGAATTCCCGGTGATCCAGAGCGGCACCTATTGGTATCACAGCCATTCGGGGATGCAGGAGCAGATGGGCCATTACGGCCCGCTGGTGATCGATCCGGCCGATGCCGAACCGGCGCCTTATGACCGCGAACATGTGATCGTGCTGTCCGACTGGACCTTCATGCATCCGCATATGCTGCTGAACCGGTTGAAGGCGCAGGGCGGATACTACAACCGCCAGCGGCAGACGCTGCTGGGGCAATTGCAGGCGGGCGGCAATCCGGAAGAGGCGATGTCTGCCGCCGATCGCGCCATGTGGGGCGCGATGCGGATGGACCCGACCGACATCAGCGATGTGACGGCGGAAACCTATACCTATCTGATCAACGGCCATGGCCCGGCGGAAAACTGGACCGGGCTGTTCCAGCCGGGCGAGCGGGTGCGGCTGCGCATCATCAATGCGGCGGCGATGACGATCTTCAACATCCGCATTCCGGGGCTGGAGATGAGCGTGGTCGCGGCCGACGGCCTGCCCGTGCACCCGGTGGCGGTGGATGAATTCCAGATCGGCAATGCCGAAACCTATGATGTGATCATCCGCCCCACGGAAGATCGTGCCTACAGCTTCGTGGCGGAAGGGATCGACCGTTCGGGCCTGACCCGAGCCACGCTGGCCCCGCGCATGGGCATGGTGGGTGAAGTTCCTCCGCTGCGTCCGCGCCCAACGCTGACCATGCGCGATATGGGCATGGATCATGGCGGGATGGCCGGAATGGATCACGGCAATATGGATCATGGCTCCATGGATCACGGCTCCATGGATCATGGAGCCGCAACCGACAGCGGCCATTCGATGGCAGGCATGAAAATGCGCGACACATCGCTGCTGCCGGATCATGTCCGCGCCGGACCCGGCGTGGATATGGTGGCGATGAACCCGGTCGATCGCACAGGCGAACCGGGGCTGGGGCTCGACAATGTCGGCCACCGCGTGCTGACCTATCGCGATCTGATGGCGCTGACGCCCAATCCGGATCCGCGCGATCCCACCCGCACGGTGGAGGTGCATCTGACGGGCAATATGGAACGCTTCATGTGGTCCTTCGATGGGGAGAAATACAGCGAAGGGGTGGAGCCGATCCGCTTCGAACGGGACGAGCGGGTGCGGGTGGTGCTGATCAACAACACCATGATGACCCATCCGGTGCATCTGCACGGCCATTTCTTCGAACTGGTGAACGGCCATACCGGCAGCCATCCGCGCAAGCACACGGTCAACGTGCTCCCGGGGGGCAAGGTGACCTTCGACCTGACCGCCGATGCGCCGGGCGATTGGGCATTTCACTGCCATCTGCAATTGCACATGCATGCCGGAATGTTCCGCGTCGTTTCCGTCCGCCCGATGGCAGGAGAAGGCGCATGAGACGGCTGCTCTGCCTTTCGGCGCTGCCGCTGATCGTGCTTGCTCAACCGGCGCTGGGCCAGGCGGGCGATGCCCATGCCGGGCACCGCATGACGCCCCCCGAAGCCGAGGAGGCGACGCCGCAGGATCATTCCGGTCATGCCATGGATCACAGCACCATGGATCATGGTGAGATGGACCACGGCCAGATGGATCATGGCGAGATGGACCATAGCCAGATGGATCACTCCGGCATGGATCATTCCAGCATGGGCCATGCCGCCGCCCCGCCCAATCCGCCGGTGGCCCCGCCGCCGCCCGGCGCCTTTGCCGGGCCGCAATATGCCGCCGATGCCGATTTCGACCCGGCGCAGATGCAGCGCGCGCGCGATGTCCTGCGGCGCGAACATGGCGGCATGGCCATGGGGGTGGTGATGATCGATCGGCTGGAGGCGCAGCTGCGCAAGGGTCGCGAAGGCTACAGCTTCGAAGCCGATGCCTGGTTCGGCGGCGATATCGATCGGCTGTGGATCAAGGCCAATGGGGAGGGCGCCTTTGGCGGCCAGCTGGACAGCGTGGAATTGCAGGCGCTCTGGAGCCATGCGATCGGCCCCTGGTTCAACCTGCAGGCCGGCGCGCGGCAGGATCTGCGATCCGGCCCCGAACGGACCCATGCGGTGGTCGCCATCAATGGCCTGGCGCCCTATTTCTTCGAAGTGGAAGGGGCGCTGTTCCTGTCCACCCAAGGTGAACTGACCGCCCATGCGGAGGCGGAATATGATCAGCGGCTGACCCAGCGGCTGATCCTGCAACCGGCGGTGGGCCTGAAACTTTCAGCCCAGGCAATCCCCGAGCTGGGGCTGGGATCGGGCGTGACCTCGGCCGAGGCGGGGTTGCGTCTGCGTTATGAATTCCAGCGCGAATTCGCCCCCTATGTGGGGGTGCAGTATGAACACAGCTTCGGAGAAACGGCGCGGCTGCGGCGGGCGGCCGGGGATGGCGATCGGGGCTGGTCCTTCCTGATCGGGCTGCGGGCCTGGTTCTGACAATATGGGCGGGGGTGCCGACCATCCCCGCCCATTCAAGCGCGATACATTCGCGCGCGGCCACAACCGCCGCCATGCCCCGCAAGCGCACACTGCTGTCCCTGGTCCTGGCCGCCGGTGCACTGGGCGGAATGGGCGGCGCGTGGCAGGTGGGGGACCGGCTGACCGCCGCCACCAACCGCACGGTCGATGCGGTGCAGGCTCCGGCGCAAACCATTGCCATCGCCAGCACCGACGGCATCACCCTGGCCGGCACCTATTGGCCCAGCAAACGGCCCAGCGATCCCGCCGTGCTGCTGCTCCACGGCAACAACAACACCCGCGATTCCATGTTCCGGCTGGCCCGCTGGCTGAACGGCCATGGCTTTGGCGTGCTGACGGTGGATTTTCGCGGCCATGGCGAATCCACCCCTGCGGCCAAGAGCTTCGGCCTGGCGGAGGCGGACGATGCCCATGCCGCCTTCGCCTGGCTGCGGCAGCGGCAACCCGGGGCGAAGATCGGCGTGGTCGGCTATTCGCTGGGCGGCGCGGCCAGCGTGCTGGGCGATCACGGCCCGGTGCGCGCCGATGCGCTGGCGCTGCTCGCCGTCTATCCCGACATCCGCCACGCCATCCACAATCGCCTGGCCGCGCAGCTGAACCCCTGGGGCGCGGGGCTGATGGAACCGCTGCTGAGTTTCCAGACCATGCCCCGTTACGGCGCCTGGCCATCGGATCTGTCCCCCGTGACGGCGGTGAAACAGGTGACCGCGCCCGTACTGGTGATGGGCGGCGAAGACGATGTCTCAACCCCGCCCGAAGAAACCCGCCGGCTGTATGAAGCGGTGAAGGACCATGCGGAACTGCGCATCATCAGGGGCGCCAGCCATCGCTATATGGGCGGGCTGATGAATGAGGATGCGAAGGCGGAACTGCTGGCGTTTCTGCAGCGCGAATTGGGGTGAGGGGCTCGGGGTGTGTGGTTGGCTTGCCGCCAGCTGTGCTCATGCAATTGCGTGGGATGACACCGGTGGAATTCTTCCAGCGCCGGTGAGGGAGCAACCCCACTCAATGCAGCGAGATTTCGCTGCTGCTCAGGATCTTGCGCAGCGTCTGCCGCGCCCAGACGATGAAGGGATCCTTGTCGAACCGTTTGTGCCAATATTGGTTGATCGCGATCGGCGGCAGATAGAATTTCGGCGTCAGGATGCGCACCTTGGCCGTGCGGCAGAAATATTGCGCCAGCGAGTGGGGCACCACGGCCACGATATCCTTGTCCCCCTCCACGATCATCGGCACCGAAGAGATATAGGGCGTTTCGATTTTCGGCGGACGGGGGGAGTGGTTGCGCTGCAGCGCCTGGGAAATGAACTGCCCCGATTTGGGCGATGATCGGGACTGGAGCAGGATATGATCCATCTCCTCATATTGTTCGAAGCTGATCTCTTCCTGCAGCGGGCAATCCTGCGCGCAGATGAAGACCAGATGATCGTCATACAGCTTCTGGCACAGGATATCGGATGAAGAGGCATCCATGATCCCGACATAGATATCCAGCTTGCCCGTCGCGAGCAGGTCCACCGCTTCGTCCGACGTGGCGGGCACCGATACCAGCCGGCCCTGTGCCTGATGCGCACGCAGATGCCGCGCCAGTGCGGGCAGGATCACCATATCGCCCACGTCCCCCAGCGCCACGGTCAGCGTCCAGTCGGCATTGTCCGGATCGAAGGAAGATGACGGCAACAAGGTGCTGCGCGTCAGCCGCATGATTTCCAAAATATAGTCCGAAATCGCGAGCGTCTTGGGCGTGGGCACCATGCGATCGCGCGCGCGGATGAACAGCGGATCGTCGAACTGGTCGCGCAGGCGCTTCAACGCATGGCTGACCGCGCTCTGCGACATGTCCAGCTCATCCGCCGCGCGCGACACATTCTCGCACCGGAGCAGGGCATCGAACACGATCAGCAGGTTGAGATCGAGATCGCGGAGTTTTTCTTTCGCCACGCGCAGGGTCCTCGCACCGGATATGTGCACGATTCATACCTGCAATACGGTCTTGCTCATACGAACAAAATCTTCCATCACTCATAGAGGCTATCTGCCTATGAACGGGATCGATAGGCGCTATTGGCCCCGCCCGCTGGGGCAACCTCCTTTCTCATGTTATCAGGTAGACAATAGGTGCTGTGCGCTGCGCAGCTGTCGCCCGATGGGAAAGGACTGGCATGGAAAGTCTCGTTTCAACGCAATGGCTGGCCGACAATCTGGACGCTGCCGATCTGCGTACCGTGGATGCGACGCGCCACCATTTCGAACCGGAACGCAGCTCTTCTGCGGAATTCGAAGCCGGGCATATTCCCGGTGCGCTGTTCCTCGACATGGTCACGCTGGTCGATCCGGCCTCGCAAATTGAAAACACCGCCCCCACGGCGCAGCAATTTGCCGAACGCATGCGCGATCTGGGCCTGAACGGGAATGAACGGATCGTGCTGTATGACGACAGCATCGTAAAGACCGCCACCCGCGCCTGGTTCCTGTTCCGCGCCTTCGGCTGGCAGAATGTCGCCGTGCTGGATGGCGGGCTGGGCAAGTGGAAGGCCGATGGCCTGCCGCTCGCTGCGGGCCTGCCGCAGGTCACCCCGGGCAGCTTCACCGCCGCCGCCTATCCGGTGTTCTTCCGCAGCAAGGAAGATGTGCTGGCCAATATCGACAGCCAGGCCGAGCAGCTGGTCGACGGGCGCGGCGCGGCGCATTTCACCGGGCAGGATGATGATCCCAACCCCGTGGTCGCGGCCGGCCATGTGCCCGGCGCCTTCAACGTGCCGTTCTGGGATCTGTTCGAGGCGGATGGCACCTTCAAGGATGATGATGCCCTGCGCGCGGCCTTCGTCGGGGCAGGGGTCGATCTCGACCGGCCGATCGTCACCAGCTGCGGCAGCGGCGTGGTCGCCTGCGCCCTGGCCCTGGCGCTGGACCGGATCGGGAAGCACGATGTGGCGTTGTATGACGGCAGCTGGACAGAATGGGGCGCCGACCCTGCGCTGCCCAAGGCCCGCGGTGCCGCCTGACCGGGCGCCGCATCCCGTCCATCCCCCTGTTCCGGCCTGAAAGTTTCCCATGACCGATACTCCGAAAATTGCCGTGCTCGATCTCCAGCTCGAAGCGGGCTGCACGATCAGCCCCTTCGTCTGGCAGGCCAAATATGCCCTGGCGCACAAGCAGATCGAGGCGGAGATCATTCCCGGTGGCTTCACCAGCCTGCCCGCGCGCACGGACGGCCGCTCGCAACACCGCCCGGGCATTCGCGATGGCGATCACTGGGTGTTCGAAAGCCTGCGCAGCGGCGAATTCCTCGTTGCCGATTATCTCGATGCGGCCTACCCGGATCGCCCGCGTCTCTTCGCCAATGCCGATCAGCGCAACTATGTGAAGTTCCTCGACAACTGGCTCTGGGCGGCGTCGATCAAGCCGTGGTTCAGCTGCTACATCCTCGATTATCACGACCGTTGTCTGCCCGAAGACCGCCCCTCCGTGCGCGAAAGCCGGGAACGCGATTTCCTCGGCGGCGCCACACTGGAAGAGGTGCAGGCCGGGCGCGAAGACCGCCTGCCGCTGGTGCCGCCGGCGCTGGAGCCGCTGCGCGAACAGCTGCGGGAAAGCGCCTGGCTGGGCGGCGATACGCCCAACTTCGCCGATTATTCGGCCCTCTCGGTTTTCCTCTGGCTCGCCTCGGTCGCGCGCACGCCGGGGCTGACCGATGACGATCCGCTGCGTGACTGGATTGAGCGCGGCTTCGATCTGTTTGGCGGGCTGGGGCGCCATCCCGGCCTCAACCCGATCTTCGGCCTGCAATTGCGTGACGGCGATCCCGCACCCTTCGTGGTGCAGGGCTGATCGGCATGGACTTTACCCAGGCCTTCGACGCCATCAGCCTCGACACCCTGCGCGCCACCGGCGCCACCAAATGGGCGGCGGAGGATGGCTCCATCGGCGCCTTCGTGGCGGAAATGGATTTCGGCATCGCCCCGCCGATCACGGCGGCGCTGCATGCTGCCGTGGATGAGGGCGCGTTTGGCTATCTGCCCGCCCGGCTGACCGAAGATCTGCGCCAGGCCACCGCCGCCATGCTGCAGGCGCGCCATGGCTGGGATGTGCCGCCCGCCCAGGTCTGGCCCGTGCCCGATGTGATCAAGGCGCTGGAACTGGCGATCACCCACCATTCCGCACCGGGCAGCAAGGTGATCGTGCCGACCCCGGCCTATATGCCCTTCCTGCTGATCCCTCCGTTCCACCAACGGGAGGTGATCCAGGTGCCGATGCTGGATGACGGCGGCCATTATAGCTATGATCTGGACGCGCTCGACCGCGCCTTTGCCGATGGTGGCAATCTGCTGCTGATGTGCAACCCGCACAATCCCACCGGCCGGGTGTTCACGCAGGAAGAACTGGCCGCCGTGGCGCAGGTGGTGGAGCGGCATCAGGGCCGCGTTTTTGCGGATGAGATCTGGGCGCCGCTGGTCTTCCCCGGCCACAAATATGTGCCCTATGCCAGCGTCAGCGAAGCCGCCGCCGGCCACACCATCACCGCCATCTCCGCCTCCAAGGCGTGGAACTTGCCCGGCCTGAAATGCGCACAGGTGATCACCAGCAATATGGCGGATCAGGAATTGTGGCAGAAGATCGGCTTCTTCGCCGGCCACGGCACCAGCAATCTGGGCGTCACCGCCAACATCGCCGCCTATCGCGACGGCTTTCCCTGGCTGGACCAGGTGCTGGCCTATCTGCAACGCAATGCCGAGGCGCTGGCGGCCATGGTGGCTGACAAACTGCCCGGCGTCCGCTTCGCCCGCCCCGAAGGCAGCTACATCGCCTGGCTCGATTTCCGGGGCACCGCCGCACCGGTGAACCCGGCCGCCCTGTTCAAGGCGCAGGCCGGCGTCCATTTGACCGACGGCGCCAGCTGCGGCGCCGGCTATGAAGGCTTCGTGCGGGTGATCCTGGCAACGCCGCTGCCGATCCTGACGGAGATTGTGGAGCGCATGGCCGGGGTGATGCAGGAAAGCGCCTCAGCGTAGCGGCTGCTTGCCAGCTAAACCCAATGCATCGCAGAAAGCGCTAGGGTTGAGAATGCGGGCGCGCTGGAAACTGCCACGTTGCAGAATCCCTGCGCGCCTGTCTCCGGTGACCAGAAAATCCGCATTGCTGGCGGCAACCATGCTCAGCAGGAAATCGTCGTCGGGATCTGCTGATCCCATGCCTTCGGGCAGATCCGGTAGCTGATCCAGTATCACCGCGCGATCCAGGTTGTTGATCATGGCGGCAATCCGATGATTGGGCAGGATTTCTTTCAACTTGGGGTAGCGACTGACGCGTCGCAACTCATCGATCTGCTGGCGACTTGTCACCAATTCAAAGCGCCCGCTGCGCCATGCGCGATAGATCGCCTCTGGCGGGCTGTGTCTGGAGATCAGGGCAGCGATCAGGACATTGGTGTCCAGGATCACGCGCATCAGTTATGGCGCGCCCATTGAACCGCATCTTCGATCAGATCGGAGAGGTCTGCCTCGTCGATATTGGCGGTCGTATCCTTGGCCTGTTCCACAGCCTGCTCAAACAGATAGGTGCGCACTGCCTGCTCTATGAAGCGCGAAAGATCCCCTTTGCGGCCCCCGCCTTGCCCGGCCAGAAACATCCGTACAGCCTGATCGGTATCGGGTGACACGACGACATTCCAGCGTACCGAAGACATCATGCTCTCCATCTATATGCTTATGCGCATATACATAGATGTGGCAAAATTTCAATGTTGGCGGAAGTTGGCGCGTGAGCAATCCGATCCGAACCTCGTACGGCCGGTGGCCACTATCAAACCTTTCGGCGATAGCGGGTGACGTTGAAATCGCGCCATTCCCCGCTGTCGTCGCGGAAGCGACCGATTGTCGTTCGCTCGTCGGCGGAGGAAATCGTCCAGATATCCTGGTAATCGGTTTCTCCCTCACCACCGTCCATACGGGGGCCTCGGTTGTCGAGAACCAGGCGGTCGCCATCCGGCGCGCCGTCATAAATCCAGAGACCGGGGTGGTGCCAATTCAGGAAATCACCTAAGACGCGGCCCGTCTGCGGGTTGAAAACCAGCTGGAAGCGCGCGTGATCATCGCTCTCGATCACGACCCATTTGCCTCGTCGCTCGACGGTTTCCGTGCCGGTGGTCTGGCCTTGCGGATCGGACGGGATCGAGTCCGCGTCACAGGTCCATTCGCCAACAAGGTGCTCGAGCCAGTCTGCCATCATCATCTCCTGCGGACCGATGGGGGCTCGTAAAGAGGCATGAGACGCGAGCCCGGTGTCCTGCACGCCTACAACGGGGAAGGAGTGAATTGATCCCGCCGTGACGGCTTTTGCGGCCGATCGGCATGGCGCGTGGGGTGGGCCGAGTGGTGCTTGGCCAGTTCCGACTGCCTGCCCCGAGCACATCGGCAATGGCGAAAATCAGTGCTTCACCCAGGCCAATGGCAGAGCTCGTTTCATACCCTGCGCCATCTGCCAAATGTTACCTGGCAGATGGCGCAAGCAGACACACATCACCCCCGCTGGTCCACCGGCACCCAGCGCCCCGCCGCCTCACGGTCGGCCTTGAAGTGCTTGCCGGCCAGCAACAGCACCGGGCCGGACAGCAGCGCGAAGCAGGCGGTGATTGCCATGGAATAGCGGATCGCTTCATCGCCCCAGATCGCATTGAACTGATCGTTCAGCAGGCCCACGCCCAGCGGGCCCAGGATGTCGCCCAGCAGGGAATTGATCAGGAAGTACGACGCCATGCCCAGCGTGCGGATCGATGATGGCATGATCTGCACCAGCAGGATGCTGATCAGCGGCACGGCCATGGTCACGGCGAAGCTGTCGATCGCCGAACCCACCGCCAGCATCCAGATGCTGGAGGCGAAGATGAAAATGTACTGCGCCACGCCCACCACCACGAAGCACAGTGCCGGCAGCCAGAACTGCCAGCGCTCGTCACGCTTCAACAGCCAGTTGAGCACCAGGCCGGATGATAGCCCGCCGGCCAGCCCGGCGATGCCACGGATCGGGCCAAACAGGGCGGCGCTTTGCGCCACATCGATCTGGTGCACGCGCACCAGGAAGGTCGTGCTCCAGACAATATAGGCGTAGAAGGATATGATCAGCAGCGATGCGGCCAGCGTGGTGTAGATATAGGTCCGCCGACTGATCAGATAGAAAAACGCTTCCAGGAATGGCGTCTTTTCGACCGGCTTTTCCTTCGGCGGGTCGAACCGACCGCGCTGCGGTTCCTTCACCGTGAACATCAGCAGCAGGCCGAAGAACAGCCCGATCCCGCCCGCCAGCAGATAGGCGGTGCGCCAGCCCTGCGTCTGGGCAATCCAGCCGGCGGCCGGAGTCAGCACCAGAGAGGATATCGACGTGCCCGAAACCATGATCGAAAAGGCGATCGCACGGCGACGCTTTTCGAACAGATCGGTCAGCAGGGAAGAGGATGAGGGGTTGGCGGTGGATTCCCCCATGCCCATCAGGAACCGCGTGGCCGCCAGCTGCCAGAAATTGGTGACGAAGCCGGTCAGGAACGTCATCACGCTCCAGAATGAAAAGCCGATCCCGATGATCAGCTTGCGGCTGCCCCGGTCGGCCAGCCGGGCCACGGGGATGCCCATGGTGGCATAGATCAGCACGAAGGCGACCCCCGTCACCAGTCCGAACTCGGTATCCGTCAGCCCAAGATCCGGCTGCATCAGCGGGAACAGAAGCGATATCAGCAGGCGATCGAAATAGTTGAACGCATAGGTGATGGTCAGCATCGCCAGCGTGTAGATGGACAGGGTGGTCCATCCCCCGGCTTCGGGCTCGGCCTGCGGTTTATCAAGGTTCTGCGGCATGAAGGTTCCCATCAGTCGCGGGGAAAATCATCGGATGGCAAACGGCCGGACACGGCGCTGCGGATAACCGCAACGCCGTGCCTGGGGGTATTCCGTACAGGGGTGAGAGGCCGGATCAGAAACTGACCTTCACCCGGGCGTAATAATAACCGCCATTGATGCCATAGGGCGAAAACAGCAGCGGCGCGCCATAGTTGTAGGTGCCGGTCGCGGGGCGGACCACGCCGTCGCTGTCGGTCACATTGGGCACCGATGGCGCTTTGCGGTTGAACAGATTGTTCGCCCCGGCGCTCAGCGTCAGCGCCGGGCTGACCTTGTAGCTGACATCCAGATCGGCAATCGCGGTCACCGGCATTTCCAGCACCATCCCGCCGATGCCCGTGCCATCCAGGCTGGCGAGGCCGGACACCTTGCCATAGATGTTGCCGCGCAAATTCACGCCCAGCGGCCCATGGGTGATCGTCACCGCCGGGGTCAGGCGCCAGCGCGGGGTGGAATCGGTGATCGTGCTCAGCGCGCCCGGGCCCAGCAGGGCGACCTGGCCGAAGGGCTCGGAGGTTACCTGTTCGGGCAGGGGCGCCTGGCTCAGCACCTTGGTCTGATTGGCGTTGAAGCCCAGTGACCAGGCCGCACGGCCCCAGTCACCCAGTGCCTGATCGTAATTCACCGTTACATCCACGCCGCGCGTGCGCGTGTCGGCGGCATTGGTGAACAGCATCATCGCGACATAGCCCATGCCCGGGCCCAGCACATTGCCATGGTCGCTGATCGCGTCGAGCACGCCCTGGGAAACCACATTGGGGCCGACCTGGCCCAGCAGATAGCCGGTGGCCATGATCCGGTCACGAATGGTCGTCTGATAGGCATCGACCGTGATGGAGAGCCCGTCGGCCGGGTGCAGCACCGTGCCCAGGCTGAAGTTGCGCGATTTTTCCGGGTTAAGCGGGCTGAAACCGGCCGATGCCGCCGCCGCCGAATTCACCGGCAGCTGCACGATGGCATAATTGGGCGTCAGCGTGGTGGAGGAATAATATTGTTCCGCCAGCGTCGGTGCGCGGAACCCGGTGCTGACCGTGCCACGGAAGGCGATTGCCGGGCTCACATCATAACGCGCCGTGGCTTTCCACACGGCGGCGGAGCCGAAATCGCTGTAGTCTTCCACCCGCGCGGCCAGATCCAGATGCAACCCGCTGACGATATCGGCCGCCAGATCGACATAGCCGGCGACATTGCTGCGCGAATGGGATGCCGCGTCGCTTGGCTGGAAGCCGGGGAAGCCCTGGCCACCTTCCTTGTAGATCGATGCGGGATCGCCCTGGGTGATGGCATAGGTATCGCGGCGGTATTCCCCGCCAAAGGCGATGTTCAGCGGGCTGGCGAGGCCGACCTCGACCTCCCGGCTGATATCGATATTGTTTGTCCACTGCGTCGCAGCAAAACGGCCGTCATAGAAATCGGTCGGGGTCGATCCGGTATCGACATAGAGCGATGCATTGGCGGAATCGCGCGTCCAGATATCCGAACTGTTGCGACCATATGTGGTGGACAGATCCCATGCCCAGCCGGACACTTCGCCCTTGATCCCGGCGGTGAAGCCGAAATCTTCCTCATAGAACGCCTGGCGCGGGCTGAAGCCATTGGGATAGAGCGCAATGGTCTGGCCATTCTCCACCTTCGTCACCGCGCTCGGCAGGCGGAAGTTCTGGAAGGCGGAGGCATTGCGATTGCTGTAGGTGCCCGATGCATAAAGCTGGGTGCCGCCCAGATCATATCCGGCGTTGAACAGCACATTGTAGAGCGCATAACGCGCGTCACCCATGGCCTTGTTCACATAGGGCGCGCCATCGGCATTGGCGAGACCGGCGCTGTCGAGCGGGCTCAGCCCGGAACGGATCGTGCCATCGGGGTTGAAGGCGCGGTAATCGATCCCGCCGACCTGGCTGTAATCATGGAACCGCGCTTCGCCGGTCAGATTCAGAAATCCGTTCTCGCCCAGCTTGAAGCCATAGTTGAGCTGCGCATTGGCGGTTTCGCCATCGCCGCGATAATATTGCCCGGCCGTGGCGGTGAAGCTGCCGCCGCTGATATCGTCCTTCAGGATGATGTTGATCACCCCGGCGATGGCATCGGTGCCATATTGCGCGGCGGCGCCATCCTGCAGCACCTCCACCCGCGCAATCGCGCTGACCGGGATCAGGTTGAGATCGGCGCTGGAAGATCCCTGATACAGCCCCGAGCCCGGCGATGCCTGCAGATTGGCGGTGGGGTGCCGTCGCTTGCCATTGACCAGGATCAGCGTGTGATTGGGGCTGAGTCCGCGCAGCGCCGCCGACAGGGTGAAATTGCCGGCATCCCCACCCATCGACTGGGCCGAGAAAGAGGGCAGGTTCTGCTGCAGCCCCTGGGTCAGATCGGGCTGGCCGACCTTTTCGAAGGTGGAGGCGCCGACGATCTGGATCGGGGCGGCGCTGTCGGCCGCACGCACGCCGCGCAGGCGGGTTCCGGTCACGATGATCTCGCCGCTTTCCTCCGGCGCCGCATCCTGCGCTGCCGCCTGGCCCGTGAACACCATCAAGGCCAGCAGGCTTGTCCCCGCTGCCAAACCAAGTTTCGTCATCAACCGTCCCGCCTATCGTGCCCCGCCGCCCAGATTGGCTGCCGGGGTTTATCTACTGGATCAGTTGACAATAGGGTGGGCGCCCCCGGCGGGCACGGGATTTTTTGGGACGGACATCGATAGCTTCTATCGATATGCCGCATATTCGCTCGGGATCAGCCCGGAACGCGATGGAATATCTCGCGTTTGCCGTGAACTTGCAACAATTGTCTGCAGGGTGTTGTCCCCGTTTGGCGCGGGACCAGGCGGCGCTTGCGCTGGTGACGATTGAAACATATGGTGAACATATGCCCGCTGCCAGTCTTACAGAGCGTTTATCGATTCTTGCCGATGCGGCGAAATACGATGCCTCCTGCGCCTCATCGGGCACCGAAAAGCGCAACAGCAAGGATCGCAAGGGGCTGGGCTCGACCGAGGGGATGGGCATCTGCCATTCCTATGCGCCGGACGGGCGCTGTATTTCGCTGCTCAAGATCCTCTTGACCAACCACTGCATTTTCGACTGCCATTATTGCGTCAACCGCAAGAGCTCCAATGTCGCGCGGGCCAAGTTCACCGTGCAGGAGGTCGTTGATCTGACGCTCGGCTTCTATCGCCGCAATTATATCGAGGGGCTGTTTCTCTCCTCCGGCATCGTCCGGTCTCCCTCTGCCACGATGGAACAGATGGTCGATGTCGCCCGGCGGCTGCGGCGCGATCACGGGTTTCGCGGCTATATTCACCTCAAGACCATTCCGGAGGCGGATCCCGAACTCGTCGCCGAGGCCGGGCTCTGGGCCGATCGCATTTCGATCAATGTCGAACTGCCGACCAGCGAAGGGCTGGACCGGTTGGCGCCGGACAAGCAGGCCGGGCAGATCGAAAACACGATCGGCATGATTGGGGATCGCATCACCGAGAACAAGGACGCGCAGAAGCATTTCCGCCACGCGCCCAAATTCGCCCCGGCCGGCCAATCGACCCAGATGATCGTCGGCGCGGACGGGGCGAGCGATGCGACCATCGTCCAGCGCGCGAGCGGGCTCTACAACAAGCACCGGCTCCGGCGGGTGTATTACTCCGCTTTCAGCCCCATTCCTGACGCCAGCGCCGTGCTGCCGCTGTCGCGCCCGCCGTTGATCCGCGAACATCGCCTGTATCAGAGCGACTGGCTGATCCGCTTCTACGGCTTCCAGCCGACGGAAGTGCAGGGAGCGATGGATGATGGCGGCATGCTGCCGCTCGATATTGATCCCAAGCTTGCCTGGGCGCTGCGTTTCCGCGAACGCTTCCCCGTCGACATCAACCGCGCATCGAAGGATATGCTGCTGCGCGTGCCGGGGCTGGGCACCAAGGCGGTCGACAAGATCGTGCAGAGCCGGCGGCTGCAGCGGCTGCGGCTGGAAGATCTGGCCCGGCTGACCCGCTCGATCGACAAGCTGCGGCCTTTCATCATTGCCGAAGGATGGCGCCCCACCGGGCTGATCGATCGCGCCGATCTGCGCAGCCGGCTGGCCCCGCCGGTCAAGCAGCTGGAACTGTTCGGCTGATGGCCACGCGCGCATCTCACGCGGATCGGATGATCGCCGTGCATCTGCAGCGCGCGGATGATTTTGCCGAATGGCGTGACCGTGCGCGCGATCTGCTGCGCGATGGGGTGGCGCCGGATCGCGTGCTCTGGACCGCCGGTGAGGCGGACCAGGGACTGGGGCAGGGCGGTGACCTGTTCGCCGGCGATCTGTTCGCTGTTCCGGCGCCGGCTTCTCCTGAACCTGAGGGCGAAATCCGCGTCAGCCGCGAATTCATCGCTCAGGCGAAGCTCGCGATCCTGCATCGCGATCCCAACCGCTTTGCGCTGCTCTATCGCCTGCTCTGGCGCAGCCGCGCGCAGCCCCGTCTGCTCGCCAATGCCGCCGATCCCGATGTTCACGCGCTTGCCGCCCTGCTGCGGCAGGTGCGGCGCGACATTCACAAGATGCGCGCTTTCGTCCGCTTTCGCCTGACCCGGCGGCCCGATGCGGGCGGCAATGGTGCGCCCTTCTATGTCGCCTGGTTCGAACCCGATTATTTCACCCTGCGGCACAATGCGAAATTCTTCATCAACCGCTTCGGCGCGCATGACTGGGCGATCCTGACCCCCGATCTGACGCTGGTGTGGCAGGATGGTGAACTGCGCGAAGAGCCCGGCGCGCGCAAGGAAGACGCCCCGGCTGAAGATACGATGAGCGATCTGGTCAGCGGTTCGGACAGCGAAACCAGCGGCGAGGCGCTGTGGAATGCCTATTACGCGGCGATCTTCAATCCCGCCCGGCTGAAGACCAAGATGATGGTGCGCGAAATGCCGCGCCGTTACTGGAAGAACCTGCCCGAAGCGCGGCTGATCCCCGATCTGATCGCCGGCGCCCAGGCGCGGGAGGCGGCGATGGTCGATGCCGGCGCCGACCGTTTCGACGAACCCGCGCCACAATCGCTGGCCGAACTGGCGCAGCGGGTCAGCCAATGTCGTCGATGCGCGATCGGCTGCAACGGCACGACAGCGGTCACGGGGGAGGGGGCATCCATGGGCGGATCAGGCCTGATGATCCTGGGCGAACAGCCGGGCGACAATGAAGAACTGGCCGGCCGGCCCTTCGTGGGCCCCGCCGGCCAGGTGCTGGACACCATGCTGGGGGAGACCGGCATCGACCGGGGCCGTGCCTGGCTGACCAATGCGGTCAAGCATTTCAAATTCGAACAGGTCGGCAAGCGGCGCCTGCACCAGAGCCCCACGGCGGGCGAAATCGACATGTGCCGCTGGTGGCTCGATCACGAACGCCGCCTCGTTACCCCGGGCGTCATCCTCGCCCTGGGCGCCAGCGCCGCCCGCGCCGTGCTCGGCCGCACCCCCAGCATCCAGCGCGAACGCGGCCAGGTGAGCACGCTGGCCGACGGCAGCCGCCTGATCGTCACCACCCATCCCAGCTATC
Source organism: Croceibacterium xixiisoli (assembly GCF_009827305.1). Classification (GTDB taxonomy): domain Bacteria; phylum Pseudomonadota; class Alphaproteobacteria; order Sphingomonadales; family Sphingomonadaceae; genus Croceibacterium_C; species Croceibacterium_C xixiisoli. The sequence goes on from NZ_WTYJ01000002.1 coordinate 498,092, forward strand.
TGCTCCGATCCGGCGGCGAACCCGGCTCAACCGCTTGGCAGGCGATGCTGGCCGATGTGGCACTGGCCGGCGAAGTGCTGGAAGAGGTTCAGAGCGGCTGAAGCACCATCACAGCTCCACACCCGCCCGCTCAGCGCCTGACCTTGTAAAAGACACAGACTGGTGGCTGTGCTTCGACGAGCTCAGCACGAGCGGGTGTTGCAGATGGTTTTCAACAAAGGACGGCCATCAACCTCTTTTCCAAACCCCGCTCCACATCTGCTCAGCCTGAGCCCGTCGAAGGCCACGCGCCAAGGTTCACGAAGCCCTTACTGCCCCGCAGCCCCAGCACCCGGCGTCGCCGTCAACGACACCGAACTCAGCTTGAAGGGCAGGCTCGGCTGCGGCTTGTCCGGGTTGAACATCGCGGTCAGCTGGCCCTGCACATACCATACCGTGCCGTCCCGCACATCGACGGCGGTGGGCTGGGCCACACCCTCGGCCAGGGTGGTGACTTCGGCCTTGTCGCCGGCAATCTCCAGCACGGAAATCGATCCGCCACCTTCGGCCAGGGCAAAGCGCATGTCGTCGATCGGGCGCATGCCATCAGGCTCGACCAGCGGGCGCGAAGGGGTGATCTCGACAGTGGCGCCCGCTGCGCCATCCTGGCCCAGTGGAATGCGGAACAGCTGCCCAGTGCGGACATTGTTGACATAGGCCTGGCCATCGCTGCCGAAGGCGATGCCATCCACCCCGCCTTCCTTGCCCATGTTGACATCTTCCTTCCAGACTTCCAGCGCCGTCGCGCCCGGCTTCCAGCGCAGCACGCGCGGCTTGACCGTGTCGGTGACATAGAGCGCCCCATCCGGCCCCACCGCCATGTCATTGCACACCGCGCTCCCGCCCGGCAGCTTCAGGCTCACCTTGCCTTCGCCGCTGGCCAGATCGAAGCCCTTCAGCCAGCTGCCGGCATCGCCCCCCGCCACGCTGACGCCGCGCGCGCTGAAATCATTGCTGCAGGCCCAGAGCATGGCGTTACGGGTGTCTGCCAGCACACCGAACAGCGGCCCGTTGCCATACTTGCCCGGCGCAACCCATTCCGCCACCGTGCCATCGGCCATATTCACGCGCAGGATCTGCCCGTTCATGCCGGAAACGAACACCGTGTTGTCCGGGCCAATGGCCAGGCTTTCGGGGAACAGCCGATCCCCCGGCAGATCGACCGACCGCAGCGCCGCCGCCGTATTCTCCGCCTCGGGCTGCTCCTCCGCCTGCTCTGAACAGGCCGCCAGCGCGATGGCGATGACCGCAACGCAGGAAAGGCGCATCATTGGCGAACGGGTGGGCAGGCGCATGGGATATCCTCTCGTAATGCTACGCTTGGTTGCAAGCTGTCAGGCCCATGGTGCCCAAGCTCGTCGCCCGTTGCAAATGGCAGATTTCCGAGAAGGGCCGGCGTTTATCGTTCCTTGGCCACGGTTACGCCGGTAATTCCCCAACCTGCATTGGCGGTTCCCTCAGGCAGGCCAATGGTGAAGCGACCGCCGATTTCCTGTGCTGATGGGCCATAGAAGCGGAACATGAGCGTGCCGAGACCATGGTCCACACCGGCCATGTTGATGGATGCCTCGCTGTCGGCCCCAAGGGCATTGAGCCGGCCGGAAAGATCGAAACTGCCGAAATCGATGCGGTCGCTACCGTGTGTAGCCGCAATGGCGAGCTGCCCGGCGAAGGACTGGTCCGAAAAATTGATGTCGAAGCGCGATGTCCCGTTCGCTTGATAGGCTTGTCCTGCGTTGCTGGCCGTACCCAGCACCACGCCATCATAGCGGGCGGTTCCGGTTCGCGCTGCGATCAGGCCGGCCGGGGTTTCGATGCCATAGATGAATTGCTGCGGAAAATGTTCATCGCGCGCTGCATCATAATAGGTCAGCTGCCATTCGCCGAAACTGGCATAGGTGAGCGCAAGTTCGGTATTGTCTGCGCCAGGTCGGTACAGCTCTACCGTCAAATCTTCGCGTGCCAGCCCCCTTCCGCCATTGCTGATGCGCCAAGCGTCAAAATTGACGTTGCGCGCGGCAACCCGGTCCCTGTCGGTGAAGGTGCCGCCAAGATAGTCCCATTCGGTTGCCCGAAAGCTGATGCTGCCATCGGTATTCAGGCTGATGCTGCCTTCGGGGTAAACCGTGCCGAGAATGTCCACCGCCACGCCGGGCTGCAGATTGGTCAATGCCAGATTGCGTATCGGCACGGCGTCGTCGCGCTGCCCGGTCAGAGCACCCGAAACGGTCATCCCATCGGCATTGCTGGCGGAAAAGGCCGCGCCCAGCTCAACCGCGCCTGGGCCGTAGAACCGCCCCTCCAGCGCCCCAACGGCGGTGCCATACAGCCCATCGTAGCGCAGCGTGCCAGCAAAGGTGGAGTTGGTGGCAGAAATCTGCCCCGCACCCGACATATGGAAATTGACGCCTGAACTGTGCTCTTCGGATGCCAGCGACTGTTCGAACACATCGGCCTTCGTGGTAAAGTCACCCGTCAGGAAATCGGCGTTGAACGTGCCCAGGCCGAACAGGGTCCGTGGCTCCTTGCCCGGCTGGGATACCACGCCGAAGGCATCGATATTGTATCCGGCGCTGCCACTGCGCGGCATGCTGCCGGTCGAAGTCGGCAGGCCATAGACGAATGTGGCCAGATCCATGGATTGCCGATCAGAAGAGACAATATTCCTCTGCCAATAGCCGAGCGCGACATGTTTGCGTTCCGGTAATCCGCTGTACGGTCGGCGAACCAGCGTCAGATACTCCCTGATGTCGCCCATCTGCCGATAGAAGACCAGCTCGTCGGCGTTGTCGGCGACAATATCCGCCTGGCCAAAGCTGGAGCTCACCTCACCCTTGGCCACAGTGTAGCTTTGGCTGTCGGCATTATAACTGATGGCAAGGGATGAATGTCGTGTGGTGCCGCCGGTGGCGGTGCCAGCCGTCAGATCGAACGTCAGATCACTGTTCGCGCTGCGGGTCGTGAAACTGCGGTCCCGGTCTGGATACAGCACGCTGTTTACCGGTGTGGGGGTGGGCGCCGGAGTGGGCGCAGGCGTAGGAACCGGAGTGGGAGCCGGCGTAGGCACCGGAGTTGGGGCAGGGGACGGCGCCGGAGAGGTGGGCGCAGGAGTTGGCGGGGGCGCCGGGGTACTGCTCGGGCCGCCCGATCCCCCGCATGCGCTCAACATGGCAATAGCGGCCGTGCTTGCGACCAGCATGAACTTGCGCATTTTATTTCCCCCTGTTGGGTGAAACATGCCACGCCGATCATGGAGCGGTCAACTACAGACGCCAACGCGGCCAAATAAATGGCACCCGTTTGCTTGGCAATGTTGTGCTGGATTTGAATTCGGGGTCGGGGTGGCCATGGTTTTGCTTGCCGGGCCGCCCACCCTCACACCAGCGGCGCCAGCCTCGGCCCGCTATGGTGCAACAGCGTATCGAGCAGCGCCAGCGCCCGCGCCAGCTGCTCGCGGCTCAAGCTCCCGCCGATCGACACCCGCAGCGCCGCCGCCACATCGGGCCCGGCAGCAAAACCTTCCCCGCTCACCACGGAAAGCCCCGTGGGCGCCAGCGCCGCCATCACCGCATGGGCGGGCATGGCGGGGGGCAGGGGCACCCACAGATGATAGCCATCCTTCGCCGCGCGATAGCTACCCGGCGGCAGGATCTCGCGCACGATCTGCTGGCGCGCATGGCATTCCTGCCGCACCTCTTCCACCAGCCGGGCCCAGCTGCCGTCCTCCAGCCATTGGGTGGCGATCGCGCTGTTCAGCGGCGGGGGCATGATCGCGGTTTCATGCATATCGGCGCCCAGCCGCCAGCCATGCCCCAGATCCGGCGCCCGCAGATAGGCGATGCGCAAGGCGGGGGAGATGATCTTGGCCAGGCTTGCCACATGCCACACCCGTTCGGGTGCCAGCGCCGCCAGCGGCACGGTCGGGGCGGCGCTCAGCCAGCCATAGGCATCATCCTCGATCACGGCGATGTCATGCCGCCGGGCCACCTCCACGATCCCCGCCCGCCGCTCAGCGCCCATGGTGGCGGTGGTCGGGTTGTCATTCCCCGGCACCAGATAGAGCGCGCGCAAGCCCTCCGCCGCGCAGGCCCGGTCCAGCGCATCGGGGCAGATTCCTTCCTCATCCATCGCCAATGGCACCACGCGCTGCCCGCGCCGCCGGGCGATCGCCAGCCAGCCGGGATAGGTCACGCAGCCCGTACCCACCGCATCACCGGGCTTGAGCAGGGCGGTTGCAATCGCATGCAGCGCATTCTGCCCGCCACTGGTGACTAGCACAGTGTCCGCATCGGCGGGAATGCCGCGCAGCCCCAGCCATCGTGCCCCGGCCACCCGATCCACCTGCGCACCGCCCGCCGGCTGATACTGCAGCCGGTTCGCGGCGGCGGGCCCATCCAGAATGGCCTGCAGCGATGCGGCATAACGCGCGCCCAGAGTGCTGTCGGCCGGCAGCGGGGGCAGGTTCATGCCAGTGTCGAAGGGCGCGATTTCGGCTGACAGGCCTGCGCCCGATGCAGGCTGCGTGGCACCGGCCACCGGCGCGCGCACGAAACTGCCGCGCCGGCCATCGGCATCGATCAACCCGGTCCGTCGCGCCTCGGCATAGGCACGGGTGATGGTGCCCAGATCCAGCGCCAGCGCCTCCGCCAGATCGCGCTGCGCCGGCAGGCGGTCCCCCGCACGCAACCGACCGGCGGCGATATCGCGCGCCAGCGCGGCGCTGATGGCCAGATATCGCGGCCCGGCCACGTCATGGATTTCGGGCACCCACATTGGCATGCGTCGGATCTGCCTTCCCTTCTTTATTGTCTGCATTTTGCATTGATTATGTATGCATACAAGAGCTATATGCAGGGCGTCCGGGCCATGCCTTTGTCGGCATGACCGCAGCATGAGGTTCTGCTTCGATGTCCAACACCCCGCCTGACGAAACGCCCGGTCCGGAAACCGGCAGGCCCGTCGTCGCGAAGACGGATGATGCGCCGGCAGAACTGTCCACCGGCGCCCGCCCGCCCAGCCGGGCGCAGCCGGGCCCGCAGCAGGCTGGCGGGAAGGAAAAGAACCGCTGGATCCTGCGCACCGCGTGGAAGGGGCTGTGCCCGCGCTGCGGCAAGGCCAGCATGTTCCAGTCTTTCCTGAAACTGCGCGATGTCTGCCCCAGTTGCGGGCTCAACTATCGCTTCGCTTCGCCCGATGACGGGCCGGCGTTCTTTTCCCTCTGCATCGTCGCCTTTCCGCTGATGTTCTTCGTCGTCTGGCTCGAAGTTGTGCACGAACCGCCCTTCTGGGTGCATCTGCTCACCTCGTTTCCGCTGATGCTGATCGGTTGTGTTCTGCCGCTTCAACCGATCAAGGCCTGGCTGGTGGCATCGCAATATGTCCATCGCGCGCAGGAAGCAGGGACAGAGCATCTGTGGGAAAAGCTGCATGGCCAGGATGACGAACCAAAAATCTGAACGGCTCGCCTGAAAGGTCGCCCCGTCCATGGACTGCGCTTCGGATGTCACGCGCCAGATCGCCCGCGATGGTGCCATCGTCTATTTGCGCGCCACCGGGCGCGATGATCTCGCCGCGCTGGTCGCTGCGGGGGAAGGGGATGATTTTCCCGAGGTACGCAGCGCGGCGGCCGCCCTGCGCGGGCTGGGCGATGTTCTCACCCGCTATGAGGCGGCCCTGCGCCAATATGCAGAGGCGGATTTCTGGGATGACGATTGGCCCGGTGGCGCACTGGCTCGGCACGATCACGGCGAAATGGCCCGCAATGTGCTGAACGGGCGGCCCCCATTCTTTCACCGCGACTGATCGTCAGCCGCAGCCAGGCGGTGTCACTGCTGGAACAGATGCCTTTGCGAACGGTTTTGATCCCGAACCTGGATTGACGATCCGCCATCGCAATGGCGACGGAAATCAACCGACAATGTTCGAGGAGAGCGACCATGCCAGCAGCATCCGCCACCACGCCCGATGAACCCGTGACCACGCCTGCGCCCGATCCGGCGCCGGCCCCCCAGCCTGACATCATCGAGCCGCAGTCGCCCCCCGAATCCCCGGATGATCCTGCGCCGGGTGAAGCACCTCTGCAGGAACCGCCCGAGGTTATTCCCGTCGGCCCGGATTACGATCAGCCATCGCCCCATATTCCGGAAACACCACCGCAGCTGCTCTAGCGCGACGTGTTTTTGCGAGTTCCAGGTCGGCAGTTGATCCACCCGCCTGGAAATCGCTCCACGCCAGTTCCAGACAAACTTTGTTACTTTTGTTAATCGTTCGGAACCGAGGCGTGCAGCCCACGTTAAGGCAGCATCTGCGGCAGTCCTGCGACGGGATCAAGCTGCAGGCAAACCGGTCATGAAAAGCAGTTTCGCCTGCCGCCACGTCGCGGTGGGGAGGTGATCTGCGGCCGGATAACTCGAACTATTCAGGCGGCGATCCATCATGCTCGAAGTGTCCAGCAACAACGCTTTTCATTTCCCGAACCCTCAGCCCGTCAATGATGACGGGCTGGCTCTTCGCGATCATTCTGGTGCGTCCAGGGCCGCCCGTGCGGCTGTAAAGGGCATTGCAGCCATGCCAATGGTGCCGGTCACAGCGGCAAATGCGCCGCTGACCGTTGCTCTCATCGGCAATTTTCCGCCGCGCAAATGCGGGATTGCCACCTTTACCGACGACATTGTGCAAACCCTGGCCCGGTATCATCCAGAGGTTACGCTGCGCAATTGTGCTATCCAGAACAGCACGGATCCCGTCGCGCATGACGCGATGTTTGCCGAACTGCTGAAGGATGACCGGGCCGCCTATGCCGATCTGGCGCAGGCGATCAACCGGGACCAGCCGGATATGGTCTGGCTGCAGCACGAATATGGCATCTTCGGCGGCCCCGACGGCGAATATGTGCTCGATCTGGTTGATCGCATTGCCGCGCCGCTGGTCCTGACGCTCCACACGATCCTGCGCGATCCCTCGCCGGGGCAGGAACGGATCATGCGCCGGCTGGTGGCCTGCGCGTCGCAGGTGATGGTCATGAACCGGGGTGGCCGCGATTTGCTGATCGAGAAATATGGCCAGGATCCGGCGCGTGTCAGCGTGATCGAACATGGCGCGCCCGATCATCCGCTCCGCCTCAGCACCCAGGCGGTGCCGGGCACGCCGCGGATCCTCATGACCTTTGGCCTGCTGTCGCCGGGCAAGGGGCTGGAAACCGCGATTGAGGCATTGCCGGCGATCGTCGCCCGTCATCCCGAAGTCATCTATCGCATCGTGGGTGTTACCCATCCCAATGAAGTGCGCCACAATGGCGAAGCCTATCGCGACAGCCTGCGCGCTCTGGCGGACAGGCTGGGCGTGGCCCATCATATCGAATGGGTGGATCGGTTCGTGGATACGCCGGACCTGGTCGACATGCTCGAAGCCTGCGACATCTATCTGACCCCCTATCCCAATCTGCAGCAAAGCACCTCCGGCACGCTCAGCTATGCGGTGGCGCTGGGGCGCGCGGTGGTCTCCACTCCCTACGCCCACGCCAGGGAACTGCTCGGCGATATTGGCGGGATGCTGGTGGAACCACATGACCCCGTCGGCATTTCTGCTGCTGTGAACGAATTGCTCGACGATCCCGAACGGCTGGCCGACCTCCAGACGCGGACATATCAGCGCGGTCGATCGACCGTGTGGCAGCATTTCGCCGATGGCGCGCGCAACCTGCTCAACCAGGCGGCCCCGCATGCAGTGGCTTCCCTGCCCGTTCGCCCCGCGCCGGCGCATCCCAGCCTGACCGCGTTCGAGGCGCTGTGCGATGGCACCGGCATGCTCCAGCATGGCCGGGGAATCATTCCCGATCGCAACCATGGCTATTGCCTGGACGACAATGTGCGGGCGCTGATGCTGGTCAACCGGCTGTACTGGCTGGATGACAATGCCGCCTTGCGCATGTCCAGCCCCTTCGCATCCTTCCTCCAGCATGCCTGGAATGCGGAGCGGCAGGTGTTCCGCAATTTCATGAATTACGATCGCAGCTGGTGCGAAGATGAAGGATCGCCGGACAGCAACGCCCGTGCGATCTGGGCACTGGGCGATACATTCGAAAACTCCCGCGTTGCCGGCCTGCGGGAATGGGCCCTGCATGGGTTCGACAGCTACGCCAAAATGGCCCGTGATCTCACCTCGCCCCGCGCCGTCTGCTTTGCCGGCCTGGGCGCTGCCGCCGTTCTGCGTGTCAGGCCAGATCATGAACTGGCTCACCAATTGGCAGTGCGTTGTGGCGCCATGCTCAGCGGTCTGCTGGCCGATGCCAGCCGCCCGGAATGGGTCTGGTTCGAAGATGTCATTGCCTATGACAATGCCCGTCTGCCGCAGGCGCTGATCGAATGCAGTCATGTGCTGGGGCACAGCGACTGGGTGGATCTGGGTTTCGACAGCCTGCGCTGGCTGATGGAACGGCAATTCCCCGATGGGGTTGTCGGCGGCATGTATCGCCCGGCCGGGTCGGACAGCTTTGGCAAGCCCGGTGAATTTCTGCCCTTCGATCAGCAGCCGCTCGAAGCCTGGGCCACCATCGATGCCTGTGTGACGGCGATCCGCCTGGGGGACAGGAGCGCGCCGTGGTTCGATTATGCGACCCGGACCTGGCAATGGTTCCTGGGCGATAATGATCGCCAGGCCGTGCTGGCCGATCCGCGCACCGGCATCTGTCTGGACGGGGTTACCCGGCATGGTGCCAATGGCAATTGCGGCGCGGAATCGCTGCTTGCCTATCACCTGGCGCATTATGCCTATGCCGGTTTGCGGGATCATGCCGAACAATCCAGGGGAACATGCCATGTCATCGGCAGCGCCGAACCACACTGACGCTCATAACGGGCTTGCCGCCCCGATTGCCGATTACGCGGGCCCCCCGCTGTCCGACAAGGTTTTCACCATCCACGCCCGGCGACTGTCCGCCAATCCGGCGCGGGTGGTGATCCGCCCGTTCCATCTGGGCTGGCAGGGCACCAACACCAGCTCGTCGCGCGGCGGCAAGCTGGTGTCCGATGTCATGGGGCTGCCGGAAATCGTGGTGGAAAGCGAATATGCCGCCATCCTCGAAGATTTTTCGGAACGTCACTGGCAGACGGAACGCGTGTTCGAAGAACGCTTCGTCGAGGTTGCCAACACGCTGAACCTGCCGCTCGATCTCTCGCCGGCGCGCAAGCGGCTGATCGGCGCCTATTTCTGCCACGAATACAGCTATGCCGCGGCGGCGCTGATGAACCCCAGCGTGGTTCCGCATCCTGATCAGTCGGGGCTGCGCGGCGGCGCCATGCGCTTCATCATGTCGGTCCGCGCGGTGGGGGAAGGGCACATCAGCTCGATCGCCTTTCGCGAAGGGATCGTGCACCCCGATGGCAGTTTCCGCCTCTGGCCCCAGCCCGGCGTCGCCACAGCCGCGCAATTGTCATCCGACGCCGCCCCCAGCGACGATGGCGAGGTGCGGTTTCAGCGGCACCCGGAATGCACCCTGTCCGGATCAGTGGTCTTCCCGATGACCGAACGCCAGCGCAACGGGCTGGAAGATTTGCGGTTGGTCCGCTTCGATCATGGGAACAAGGATTATGAATGGGTCGGCACATATACGGCCTATGACGGGCGCGAAATCCGCTCCGAAATCCTGCGCACGCGCGATTTCCGCAATTTCACCATGACCCCGGTCGAAGGGCGCGCCGGTCGCAACAAGGGGCTTGGCCTGTTCCCGCAGAAATTCGGCGGATCCTATTACATGATCGGCCGGCAGGACGGGAAAAACCTCTATCTGCTGTCATCGCGCACCATGGATCATTGGGACGATGATGGCGTGCTGCTGCTGGAACCGAAATTCCCCTGGGAATTCATCCAGATCGGCAATTGCGGCGCGCCGATCCTGTGTGATGAGGGCTGGCTGGTGCTGACCCATGGCGTCGGTGCCATGCGCAAATATGCGATCGGTGCCGTGCTGCTGGATCGCGACAATCCGACCAAGGTGTTGGCCCGCAGCGAACGCCCGATTTTGGCCGCGAAGGACAATGACCGCGAAGGCTATGTCCCCAATGTCGTCTACACCTGCGGCGCGATGATGGTCGGCGATACGCTGTTCATGCCCTATGGCATTTCCGACAGCGCGATCGGCTTTGCGACCGCGCCGATCGGCGATGTGCTGTCACATCTGAGCTGATCGCGTTGCGGGGATAGCCCAAGCCCCACGACCAAATCTCACCCACGCCCGCTCAGCCTGAGCCCGTCGAAGGCCACGCGCCGAGGGTTGCAAAGGGCGCCAAGCCCGTGGCAGTGCTTCGACAAGCTCAGCACGAGCGGATGTGGTGAAAGGACTCGGCCCAAGTCCCACGACCAAATCGCACCCACGCCCGCTCAGCCTGAGCCCGTCGAAGGCCACGCGCCGAGGGTTGCAAAGGGCGCCAAGCCCGTGGCAGTGCTTCGACAAGCTCAGCACGAGCGGATGTGGTGAAACGACTCGGCCCAAGTCCCACGACCAAATCGCACCCACGCCCGCTCAGCCTGAGCTCGTCGAAGGCCACGCGCCAAGGGTTGCGTCACTATTCTCCCGCATCATCGCGCCGGATGAAGCTGATCTTGCCCTGCGGTTCCAGAATGGCCCAGGCGACATCCTGGATCGATGCAATGCCCGCCAGTCGCATCTCGCTTTCCACTTCGGAAACCGTGATCCGGTCACGCTTCAGATTGGCGCGGATCAGCTCGCCATTGCTGATCAGCACGCGCGGCTGTCCCTCCAGCACGCGTTCGATGCGGGGGAACAGATAGGAAATCCAGCTGAGCAACAGCGCCAGGAAAGCAAAGGTACCGATCGCCAGCAGCGATCCGGTCATGCTGAAATCATTATGGGTTATGCCCTGCTGGATCAGATCGCCCATGGTGATCATCATCACCAGCTCGAACGGGGTCATCTGCCCCAGCTCGCGTTTGCCCATCAGGCGCAGCAGGCCGTACAGTACCACGAACATGATGGCGGCGCGGATGACGATATCCATCAGGGATAGACCTTCAGCCGTGCGGGGAAGCGTGCCAGTTCGCGCTCCCCGTCGGTCACCGCAATCTCCCCGGCGGTGCCGCCCACCAGCGGTGGGTTGATCTGGCCATCGATCTTGATGATCAGGGTCTCGCCAGCCTCCAGCGGGCCCCAGCTCAGCTGATAGCCTCCGGGCGCGGGCTTTTCTTCCGCCGGGGCGGGGATCATGGCGTTGATGGTCAGATCCCGCCAGTAACTGGCGGGGATGATCAGACCGGCATCACCGATCTCCTGCTTGGCGGTCAGCTCGGCGCGCATTTCGAAAAATTCGCCATTGCGCAGCCTTTCGGGGAAATTCACCGACAGCCGCATGGCGGGTGTTTCCACCACGCGGACAGGATGCGGCCCTCCACCGAATGTACCGGCCAGGGCCAGGCCCAGCAGCGTAGCCAGGGCAATCAGCATCGCCGGATTGGCATGGCGATGCCAGGGGCGGATCCGCCTATGGCTTTCACCTATGCCTTGGGGAAGGGCGGGTTCGTCGGGCATCAGTCTTTTCCTGACCCATCGCGGCGGCGGATTAGCGGCGCCCGCCCTTTGATCCGGCGGGTCGCCGCAAGGATGGCCCGCCATTGGGGGCGGGGTTTTACCTTGTCATCCGTTGCCGGATCATCCGGGTCCTGAGACAGGGGGGAACGAAAAACACTCTCCTGACCGGACGGCGGCTTTTGCGGCACAGACGCTCCTTCTGACGGGCCTATCATGCCGATGGGAACGTGCTTTTCGGGGCCGGGTTCCGCGCGCGCCGACGCGTGACGATTCCGGAACAGATTGGGGCTGCCGCCGTTGTTTCCGCACTCTCGGGCCGGTCTGCGGTCAGGGTATTCGTGGGACCAGGCATGATACTCAACCCTCCAACCGGGCTGCATATGCTGGACTGGGATATGCTCGCGCGCCTCAGTTCTGCCGCCGTGCTTGGTCTGCTGCTGGGCGTGGATCGCGAATTGCGGGACATGCCGGCGGGCATGCGCACCCATGGGCTGATCTGTTTTTCCGCCGCCTTCGTCACCGTCGCGGCGCTGGCGCTCTATTACCAGATGGGTGGGTTGGAATCGAATATCGATCCGCTGCGCGTGATCGAAGGAACCGCCGCCTTCACCGGCATCATCGCCGCCGGGCTGATCGTGGTGAACAAGGGGGAGGTGAAGCATCTGACCACCGCCGCCCATGTCTGGCTGGCCACGGTGATCGGCATTGCCTGCGGGGCGGGGCTCTGGCCGCTGGTGGCCTTCGGCGCCATCGTGGCGGTGATCATGCTGACCCTGCTCGGCGTGTTCGAAAAGCGGGTGCTCCGCCAGTTTCGGGCAGAGCGGGCTCCGGATGACAAGATCGAGGACCGCGCCGAAACTCCCTCTCCGCAGATAAAGAAGGGGCGGGATATCCCCTGAATATCCCGCCCTCCCGGCGTTAACCTCGGATCGATCAGAAGTTGAAGCGGGCACCCCACATGTAGCGCGCACCGAAGGTTTCGTGTTCGATCACGCGGGCACGGTCGCCGACATAACGCACGCCGGGTTCGTCCAGCAGATTGTTCGCGTCGAAATAGAATTCAACATTGTCGTTGATGGCATAGCGCATCGACACGTCGAGCCGGCCGACGCGATCCCAGTAATTGTCACCCACCACGGCGTTGGAACCGAGCGAGTCGATCCAGGAAGACCGTTCCTGCCAGCTGACACGGGCGGAAAAACCGGCCCGCTCGTAGTAACCGGACACGTTATAGACGACATCGGATGCACCCGGCAGCGCCACCGTGCGGCCGTCGGGCGTGGTCGCTTCGCTGTCGTTGAGCGTCAGATTGGTCTGGAAGCCGAAGCCACCCATCCAGTCCGGCAGGCCCAGGCTGCGGGCCAGTCCTTCGAGCGGCTGCGAAAACGCCACTTCGATGCCCTTGATCGATCCGCTCGCACCATTGCCGATGGTCGAATAGATATAGGTCGAACGCTTGAGTTCCGGCGTGTCGAAATCGGTCAGGCCGAACTGGTTGTATTCGATGTCGAACAGCACATCGGTAACGTCCTTGTAGAAGGCACCGATCGAAAAGAACCCGCGCGACGGCATGTACCATTCATAATACAGGTCGACGCCCTTGGCCTTTTCCGGCTTGGCCAGCGGATTGCCGCCCGAAACCGTTTCATTGATGTCGTCGATCGACAGGTTCGGGCGCAGATCCGTGTAATCGGGCCGCGCCGCGCCGGTGTTGAACGACAGGCGCATCTTCATGTCCGGGGTCACGTCCCAGTTGATGTGCATGCTCGGGAACACCATCGTCTGCGAAGACGATACGCTTGCCGGCAGGAAGGCCGTGGCCCCGTCCACCGTCGTCTGCACGAAGGCGTCGGACTGGTTGCGCACGTTTTCAAGCCGCGCCCCGGCAACGATATTGCCCCAGTCGAAGAAACTGGTGCCCATCAGATAGCCGGCCAGAACCCGTTCGTTGACCTTGTAGAAATTGGTCTCCGTCGTGCCCGGCTGCACCCGCGTGCCGCCATTGGCGATGAAGCTGTCGAACAGCGCGGCACCGGCGTCGCTGGAGAAGTAGCGGAAGTTGTAGCGCAGCGGAATGCGGCCCTTGAACGGCTCGTTGATGGCGAAATCATCCATCGTCGGGGCCGTGATCCCGGCTGCTGCCAGATCGGCGGGGCGCGCCTCCAGCGTCAGGCGATTGGCTTCCTTGGTGCGGTCGTCGAACTGCACACCGAACTGCAGCTTGGTGTCGCTGCCGAACAGGGTCAGGTCGCGCGTCACGTCGAACTTGGCCGTATAGGCATCGGTCTGGGCGCGGCTGACCGTGCGGGTCATCGTCACGTAATCGAGTTCCGTGCCGGTGATCGACGGGCGTTCATTGCCCAGGCTGTAGGTGCCATCGGCATTGCGAATGGTTTCATACAGCCGCAGATTGTTGATCGTGCGATCGGTCAGATCATAGACGATCGACGGGCGCAGCAACTGGCTGGTCGGGCTGCGCCAGGTGGAACCGAACGGCCCGCGGCTGTCGTCCTGCGCGCGGGTGTAATTCAGCCGCCATTTCACGTCCCAGGCATTCAGATCGTGGTTGCCGCCCAGCGTGTTGGTGAAGATGCGCTGGCGGGAAGAGTTGCTGTTCAGCGTGGAATCGATTTCGACGCCATAGATTGTGCCTTCATAGGGCGTGTTGCCGGTGGCCGAATTGGCCCAGCCGGGGCCGTTGCGGCTGTCGTCCACGTCGAACACATAGGCGCTGCGCATTTCGTCGTCGCGGAATTCGGTGTGGACCGAATTGAAGAAGAATTCATGGTTCGGGCTCGGGCGCCAGTCCAGCCGGCCACTGAAGGCCATGTTGCTGCGGGTCAGGCGATAGAGCTTGTTCTGGCTGTTGTTGTTCCACACCTGGCCATCGGGGCGCAGGGTCCAGCCACCTTCATAATTGTCCGTCACCATGTCGCGTTCGTAACGCGAAGCGGACAGCAGCACGCCGAAGGTATCGTCGAAGAACCGGTCGGAAATATGCGCGGCGCCATTGTACTGCAGCCCGCCGCCCAGATCATTGTAGCCCAGCGCCACATCGCCGGCCAGGTTGAAGCCCGGGTAATCGAAGGCGCCGCGCGTGCGCACGTCGATATTGCCGGCCACGGTTTCACCCGGCATGTCGGCGGTCACGGCCTTGCGCACGATCACCGCGCTGGCGATCGCGGAAGGGATGGTGTCGAAACGGGTGGTGCGGCCTGCCGGGCTGATCACATTGATCCCATCGAAGGAAATCGTGGTCCAGCTGGTCTGCGCGCCGCGCAGGCTGACGAAACGTTCCTGGCCCTGGTCGCGCTGCACGGCGATACCCGGCAGGCGGGAAAGCGCTGCGGCGATGTTCTGATCGGGGAAGCGGCCGATGCTGTCGGCGGCCACCACATTGATCAGCGATGTGGAGGAACGCTGCATCTGCAGCGCGGCGGCTTCGGATTCGGCGATCGGACGGGCGCCCGAAACGATGATCGTGCCGCCTTCATCGGTCTGGCCCATCTGCAGGGCGACTTCGGTGGAATGGCCGGCCTGGACATTCACCTGCTGGGTCAGGTCGGGCAGGCCGATATAGCTGACGGTGATGGTGCGGCTGCCGGCGGCAACGCTGGTCAGGCGGAAACGGCCTTCGGTGTCGGTCCGGGCAACGATATTGGAACTGTCGATGCGCACTTCGGCGCCATTGACGAAGCGACCCGATGCATCGGTCACCACGCCATGGATCTGGCCCATGGTCGCGCGATCGGCGGCATCCAGCGTCTCATCGGCGGCGGACATGGCGGTGGCGGCAAGCGTCGCAACCGGTGCCTGCTCTGCGGCAGAGGCATTGGCTGCGCTGATCAGCGCGACCAGCGCGGTGGACGCAGACATGGCAATACGGATCGAACCGGTGGAGCCGGTCATAGTTTTTCCCCTCAGTAGGAAATCTGTGGAAGTGAAGAGGCGTTGCTCTTCAGGGCATCATTGCCCTCTGCCGGGATATGGCAGCGTGTTGTCGAACCGCCTGGTGTCAGGCAGCTCTTCCCTCTCCTGTGCGATGGTCTTGGTGCCATCTGCCGCCTTGGTCAGGCGAACATCGTCATACAGGCGGCCATCGGCGGTGTAGGCGGCGTAATGCAGCGTCCCGCCATCGATGGTGATCACCTGATAAAACTGGGTATTTTCAGCCATCCGGTCCAGCGTCACGCCGCTGGCGCCGTAATCGGTCCAGCCGTTCTCGCGGAACTCATACTGCTTGGGGCCGGACACCGAATTGACGAACATCGTCGTCACGCTGCCGGCTTCCCCGGCCGAATGCCGCGCGGGCAATTGCACCGGATCCTCGATCGTGCCCCGGGCATAGGTATGGTCATGCCCCTGCAGCATCAGATCGACCTTGTGCTTCAGCAGCACGGGCAGCAGGATTTCGCGCAGGCGCGGATTGTCCCGTTCATTGCCCGATGAATAGATCGGGTGATGCTGCGTCACGATCCGCCAGCGGGCGGTGCTGGCGGTCAGCTTCGCATCCAGCCAGGCGGCCTGCGCGGCCAGATCCCGCGCGTTGGAATTCAGCACGAAGACCTGCAGATCATCCGAATAACGGACGTCATAGACGGTCTCATGCAGTTCGGCGGGCAGGGCGCTTTCCACCGGCAGGCGGAATTGCGGCCGCCACAGGAAGGCGAGCGCGCGTTCGCGGTCGGCCTCGCTCAGGCCAATGGAGTCATACTCATGGTTTCCGGCCACCGGGATCGCCGGCACCATGCCGTGAATGAACCCGCCGGCGCGGAACCATTGCGCCCATTCCAGATCGCGCGAACCCCGGTTCACCAGATCGCCGGCATGCAGGATGAAACGCGCATCGGGCGCGGTCTGAAACGCGGCGCGGATCACGCGCGGCCAGTGCGAATCCAGCCCGTTCTGCGCATCGCCCAGATAGATGAAACGCAGCGGCGCTTCCGGCGTGGCGGTCGTGCCCCTGGCCGGCGCGGTGCGGGTCTGGAACCATTCGCTCCATTTCCCGTCGGCCCCTTCCACGCGATAGGCATAGAGCGTGTTGGGCGCCAGCCCGTCGAAGCGCACCGAATGGTAACTGGCACCCGGCAGGCCCTGATTGTGTTCCACCGGAATGCGCACGCCGGCGCGCTGGATGGCATCCAGATCGATCGTCTCGCTGGTCGCGGCAATCGAGCGGGCATTCTGGTCGAACCGGGCATCGGGCAGGGCCAGGGCGATCTCGGCCTTCGCCGTCGTCACGCTGGCGGCGGTGCGCCAGTTGACCGCAATGCTGGTCGCCGGATCGCCTTCGAAGCTCGCAATGATGCGGTCGGGCCATTCGCTGGCCTGCTGCCACGGGGCAATCGCCGGTGCGTCATGTTCAGCGGATACATGCGCCTGAACCGGGGACACGGCCACGCACATGCCGGGCACGGCCAGAGCCGCCGCCCGCATCAACAAATTCCTCATTGCGACCTCCCAGGTCCTGGCCTGTTCGGCCTGATCTTGAGCGGGCCTCTAGGGGGGCGGAATTACGGTTTGAGGGCGATCCTATTACAATTGGAAGAAAGTTACGTTACAACGCAATTTCATTAGATTAGTGGGTAATGATAATAACTATCAGTTGAAGTCAGCGGCAATGTTTTTGTAATGGTCAAATGAGGAGCTTCCGGCGCCCAAATGCGTTGTCATGCGCAGGCAGCGCGTATCCACGCGCAGGCAGGGCGCGCCATGCGTGATTAAAATGAAGGGGAAGCGCAATCATGGCGGGCACATCCTGGATCACCTCCACCCCCACCGGAATCCACCTCCCGGGCCCCGATGTCTGGGTCGATCCGTCCCAGCCGGCGGCCCGTTCGCTGATCACCCACGGCCATGCCGATCACGCGCGCGGCGGCCATGGCCAGGTCATCACCACCGCCGAAACCGCCGCCATCATGGCGCTGCGCTATGGCGAGGCGCCCGATACGCAACACGCTGAATTGCGTCAGGAAATCCCTCTCGGCGACGGCGTGAGTGCCACCTTCTTCCCCGCCGGCCATGTGCTCGGCTCGGCCCAGATCCTGCTCCAGCGGGCAGGGGAAAGGATCGTCGTCACCGGGGATTACAAGCGCCGGCCCGATCCCACCTGCCTGCCGTTCGAACCCGTCCCCTGCGACGTGCTGATTACGGAGGCGACCTTCGGCCTGCCGGTTTTCACCCACCCACCGATCCTGGGCGAAATGGCCCGCCTCCTCGAAGCCCGCGCCACCCACCCAAACCGCTGCGTCCTCGTCGGTGCCTACGCCTTGGGCAAAGCGCAGCGGGTCATCGCCGAGCTGCGTCGGGCCGGCTACAATCAGCCGATCTACCTCCACGGCGCGCTGGCCCGGATGTGCGCTTTGTACGAGGAATTGGGCGTTTCTCTGGGGCCGTTGAAGCTCGTGGAAGGCCACAGTCGGGAGGATCTCGCCGGTCAGATCATCCTTTCCCCACCCTCGGCCCTGAACGACCGCTGGAGCCGCCGCTTGCCTGATCCGATCACTGCCATGGCCTCGGGCTGGATGCGCGTCCGCCAGCGCGCGGTGCAGCGCAATGTGGAACTCCCGCTGATCATTTCCGACCACGCCGACTGGACCGAACTCACCAACACGATCCAGGAATTGCGCCCGGGGGAAGTGTGGGTAACCCACGGTCGGGAAGAGGCGCTGGTACACTGGTGCCGCACCCGCCAGATCCGCGCCCGTGCGCTCGATCTGGCTGGCTATGATGATGAGGACGACTGAGGATGAAGGCCTTCAGCACCCTGATCGACCGGCTGATCTACACCCGCTCGCGCAATGAAAAGCGCGATCTGATCGCCGCCTATCTCCGCACTGCGCCGGACCCCGATCGCGGCTGGGCGCTGGCCGCCATGACCGGGGCGCTGGATTTCCCGGCGGTGAAATCGGCCGCCATCCGCAAGATCATCGGTGAGCGGGTCGATCCCGTGTTGTTCGCCCTGTCGCGCGATTATGTCGGCGACACCGCCGAAACCGTCAGCCTGCTCTGGCCCACGCCTGACGCGGCGGAGCGGGTGGGATCCGAACCCACGCTCTCCGAAACCGTCACCGCACTGGCTGGCATGACCCGCGCCAGCGTGCTGCGTGAACTGCCGCTGTTGCTCGATCGGCTCGACGCCAATGGTCGCTTCGCCCTGCTCAAATTCGCCACCGGGGCCATGCGGATCGGCGTGTCGGCGCGGATGGCCAAGCTCGCCTTCGCCCATGCCTTCGACGTGTCGAGCGACGATGTGGAAGAGATGTGGCACGCGCTGCAGCCGCCTTATGCCGAATTGTTCGCCTGGGCCGCTGGTGGCGAAGAAAAGCCCGATGCCAGTGCCTTGCCGGTCTTCCGCCCGTTCATGCTGGCCGTTCCGCTGGAAGAACGGGAGATCGATCTCAGCCAGTTTGCCGCCGAATGGAAATGGGACGGCATCCGCGTGCAGCTGGTCCACATGGGCGGTGAAACCCGCCTCTATAGCCGGGGCGGGGACGATATCACCGGCGCTTTCCCCGATGTCGCGGCTGATTTTTCCCTGCCCGCGGTGCTCGACGGCGAATTGCTGGTGCGCGGCGCGCATCAGGGCGGGGAAGAGGGTGGGGCGGCCAGCTTCAACGCGCTGCAGCAGCGGCTCGGCCGCAAGCAGGTCTCCGCCGCCATGCTGGCCGAATACCCTGCTTTTGTGCGGCTGTATGACATTCTGGTCGATGGCGCAGAAGACGTTCGCGCGCTGCCCTGGACGCAGCGCCGCGCCCGGCTGGAGGCGCTGATGCCGCGCCTGCCGGCATCGCGGTTCGATATCTCGGCGCTGATCGAGGCGGCGGATTTCTCCGCCCTGGCCACTCTGCGCGACAATGCCCGTGACGCTGCGATCGAGGGGCTGATGCTGAAGCTGCGCGACAGCCCCTATGTCCCCGGCCGCCGCGTCGGCCTGTGGTACAAATGGAAACGTGATCCGCTGACCGCCGATTGCGTGCTGATGTATGCCCAACGCGGATCGGGGAAGAGATCCAGCTTCTATTCCGATTACACCTTCGGTTGCTGGACTGCGCCGCCGGAGGAGGGCGGGGAGATCGTGCCGGTGGGCAAGGCCTATTCCGGCTTCACCGATGAAGAGCTCAAATGGCTCGACAGCTTCGTGCGCAAGCACACCGTCCAGCGCTTCGGCCCGGTGCGGGAGGTGGAAAAGACGTTGGTGGTGGAGGTCGCGTTCGATTCCATCCACGACAGCAAGCGCCACAAATCCGGCCTCGCCATGCGGTTCCCCCGCATTGCACGCATCCGGAAAGACAAGCCGGCGGCAGAAGCCGATCTGGTCGAAACCCTGCGCCGCCAGATCGTGTAGTCCTTGGGGCAAAGCAGCCGAAACCAAAGCTTTCTCCCCGCGTTCCACCCCTACGACATCGTTGCAGGAGCGCGCATATATGGCCGAAGATTTCTCCATCCCGACAGTCTCGCAGGTCGATCTGCCGCGCTATCTCGGGCTGTGGTACGAAATCTGCCGCCTGCCGATGAAATGGGAAGATGAGGCGGCATCGGATATCACCGCGCATTATTCGCTCAAACCCGATGGCAAGGTGAAGGTCGATAACCGCTGCATCGATGCCGACGGCAAGCCTGCCCAGGCCGTCGGGGAGGCGGAAGCGGTCGATGACAGCATGGCCCGCCTCACCGTCACCTTCCTCCCGGCAGGCTTGCGTTGGTTGCCTTTCACAAAGGGTGATTACTGGGTGCTGATGCTGGATGAGGATTACCGCATCGCCTTGGTCGGCAGCCCGGATCGCAAATATCTCTGGCTGCTGTCGCGCACGCCGCAGCTTTCTCCGGCGGAGCGCGCTCCGTTCCTGGCCCATGCCGAGCAATTGGGCTTCGATCTCGCGCCGTTGATCACCCCGCAACAAAGCGGCGGGCAGGTTACCGATGCCATGCTCGATCGAGAGGGCTGAGACGCCCCCGCCTCGCCAATCTGGGGCTGATCTGCTGTAAGACGCCAATGGATGAGCCACTGCCGGAAGAGATCGCTCGTTTCATCGCCGCTGCGGTGGTCACTGGCGATCTGGTGTTGCCATACCATTACCCTGCCATCGATGAGCTGGCGGCGTTCCAGATCGGCTACCGCTCGCATGGGCTGACTGGCGAAAGTCTTGTGTCCTGTGAAGACGGTGGCTGGCAGCCGGGATGGCTCGTCATTGCACAGAACTATTTCGGCGATCCGTTTTTCATCGACACGGGCGAAGGGGCCGCCGGCTTTCCGGTCCATTACGCGCCACATGGGGCGGGGCGCTGGGATGCCATCACGGTCGCGCCCTCCTGCCGGGAGTTTGGTGCCGCGCTGGCCCACCTTCAAGGCACCGGTGATGCAGATGCGCTGGAAGCGATCATATCTGGCGATCCGGACCATCCCCTGTGGCGGGAGGCCATCGCCGAGCGGCGCGAACGGGCCGAGGACGATGCGGTCGAGCCCGCCTACGATCCGCGGGCAATCGAACAGGGCGATCTGATTGTCACCGATCTTGGCCCGCACAAGATGAAGGTGATCCGCCTGCTGCGGGAGGTATTGGGCCTGTCCTTGCAGGACGCGATGGCCCTGTCCGCGCAACCTGACATTCTGGTCGGCAGCGGGCCCCGGGTCAGCTTCGGCTGGATCGAGCGCGATTTGATCGCGCAGGGAGCGTCCGTGACGTTCCGCCCGCAAGCCGGCGACGCTTAACCGCTGTCAGCCCACCCGGCTTTCCGCGATCCGGGCCGCCAGATCCTGAAAATCCTGGTGCAGCTTGCGCAACGCAAAGGCGAGCCCGAACACGCGCCCGACGGAATCGAACGGCATTTCGCGCGCATGATCGGACTGCTGCAGTGCGGTGAAGGCCGCGTCGAAGGCCATGGCGGCCTGGTCTTCCGGTTGCGGGGAAATCTCTGCTCCTTCGGTCAAGCCCCGCGCGCAGGCCTGTGCCAGCTGTGCCATGGATCGCAGCATGCCGGTCGCCGCCGGGCCGACGAAGGCCATCGCTTCTTCGGCCAGCGGCTGGTCCAGCAATCCGCCGACATGGGTTATGCCGTTTCTGATCCGCCACAGCGTGCGCGGGATGGCATCGGACACGCCTTCGCTGACCAGCCCCATGGCCTTTTCCCGCTGTGCGTCCTTCAGCATGCCGTCGGCGGCCACCATGGCATTGCGCATGCTGATCAGCGCCTCCGCCGGGACCACGGCCTTGCGCTGTTCCAGCGCATCGGCCTCCGTGTTGAGCAGTTCGGCCATGGTCTTCAGCACGCCGCCCAGCTGGTCGATCATCACGCCCTTTGATGGAACCGGCAGGATGAACCGGCTGGCTAGCACGCCCACCACGCCGCCCAGCGTGATTTCCAGGATCCGGTCCAGCACGAACACGCCCACCGGCATGGTGGTAACGTGGGTCAGCACGACCACTGCCGCTGTCAGCGGGGCGGCCCGCAGATAAGCGTGCTTGCCCGCTGTGACATTCAGCACGCCAATGGCCAGCACCAGCGTGGCGGCCAGCGCGATCGGATGATGCGGCAGCGTCAGCAGGATGATCCCGCCCGTCAGCGCGCCTGCCACCGTCGCGATCAACCGGTCGCGCGCGGCGCCGGCGGTCGCGCCCAGCGATCCCTGCATCACGATCAGCACGGTGAAGATCGCCCATGCCCCCTGCGGCAGGCCGAATGCCTGCACCAGCGCGAAGGTGACGCAACAGGCGACCATGACACGGATGGCCTGGGCCAAAGCAGGGGGCAAAGCGGGGGCCAAGGCGGGCTTTATGGACATGGCGGCTCCTTCGCTGATCGGTACAGCCATGCACCCGGATCAGGCGCTGCGCCATGGCATAAACGAAAACCGCATTCGGCAAGCCGGCTTCCCGGCTGGCCGACACCGGGCTAAACGCCGCTCATGGCTCAAAAACCTTTGATCGGCCGCGACACCCGGCTGTGCATGTCGTTGTCCGCCCGGCCGGGCAATTTCGGCACGCGCTTCCACAACCGGCTCTATGAGCTGACCGGGCTGGATTTCGTCTACAAGGCCTTCAGCACCACCGATCTGCCGGCCGCCATTGGCGGTATTCGCGCTTTGAACATTCGCGGCTGCGCGATTTCCATGCCGTTCAAGGAAGCAGTCATTCCCCTGCTGGATGGGCTGGATAACAGCGCCGCAGCGATCGACAGCGTCAACACAATCGTCAATGATGATGGCCGGCTGACCGGCTACAACACCGATTATGGTGCGGTGCGCGCGCTGATCGCCGATATCGATCCGGCAACCCCGTTCGTGTTGCGTGGCTCCGGCGGCATGGCCAAGGCCGTGGCGGCGGCATTTCGTGACGCCGGTTTTCGCGATGGGGTAATCGTTGCCAGAAACCAGGCTGCATGTCAGGCGCTGGCGGCGCTTTGCGGTTTTCGCTGGCTCGCCGATCTGGGGGAGGGCGCGCCGATCCTGATCAATGTCACACCCTTGGGCATGACCGGCAGCCCGCCCAATGAGCTGCCATTTCCGGAGGCGATGATAGAACAGGCAGTGATCGCCTTCGACGTGGTGCAATATCCACCCGAAACCCCATTCCTGCGGATCGCACGCGAAGCGGGCAAGCGCTGCATCACCGGGGAAGAGGTGGCGATCCTGCAGGCGCTGGATCAGTTTGTCCTCTACACCGGCCTGCGCCCGTCACCCGATCAGGTGGCAGACGCGGCCCGATTTGCCCGGCAATAGACGCTTGGCAGATATCGGGGAGTGCTGATCCCCGGGATGGTATTGCGTCCGGCTCCCGCCTTGCGCAAAATTCGCTCAGCGGACCCAGTCGAGCCCGATTTCCTCAAAGATCTCACGGCTTTCGGCCCAGTTTTCCTCGACCTTTACATGCAGGAACAGATGCACGGGCACGCCCAGAATCTCGCTCAGTTCAGCGCGGGCGGCTTCCCCGATGGCCTTGATCTTCGCGCCGCGCTTGCCCAGCACGATGCTCTTCTGACTCTCCCGCGCGATCACGATCTGCTGGTGAATCTCGACACTGCCATCCTTGCGGG
Source organism: Croceibacterium xixiisoli (assembly GCF_009827305.1). Taxonomy (GTDB): domain Bacteria; phylum Pseudomonadota; class Alphaproteobacteria; order Sphingomonadales; family Sphingomonadaceae; genus Croceibacterium_C; species Croceibacterium_C xixiisoli. The sequence continues at coordinate 521,706 of NZ_WTYJ01000002.1, forward strand.
TGGTATAGGCCTCGGGCCGTACCGCGCTGTCATAGGGCAATTCGTCATGCAATTGGCGATAGAGCTGTTCGCGCGTGACTTCGGTGGCGAGCAGCCGCTCGCTGGCATCGGACACCTGATCTTCGGGATAATGCCACGGGCTTTCCGGCATCAGTCCGGCGAGGAACGTCTTGAGTTCGGGCACACCGTCGCCATCCAGCGCGGACACGAAGAACACCTCGGTGAAATCGACCTTTGCAGTCAGATCCTGCGCCAGTGTCAGCAGATCGCCCTTCTTGCCGGTATCGACCTTGTTCAGCACCAGGATTTTGCGTTCCGGCCGGTCCTTCAGATTTTCGAGCAGCGGTTCCAGCTCGTGCCGGCGCTTCTTCACGCTGTCGACCACCAGCAGCACTGCATCGGCGGCCACGGCGCCTTCCCAGGCGGCGCTGACCATGGCGCGGTCCAGCCGCCGCTTGGGGGCGAAAATGCCCGGCGTGTCGGCTAGGATGATCTGCACCGGACCTTCCAGCGCGATGCCCAGCAGGCGTGCGCGTGTGGTCTGGGCCTTGGCGCTGGTGATCGCGACCTTCTGCCCCACCAGCTGGTTGACCAGCGTCGATTTGCCGGCATTCGGTGCGCCGATCACGGCCACGACGCCACAACGCTGGTTTTCCACTTCACTCATCCGTAACGCTCCATGAACAGGCGGGCCGCTGCTGTTTCGGCTTCCTGCTTGCTGTTGGCGGTGGCTTCGACCGCCCCGACATTGTTGACGCTAACCCGCACGGTAAAGCGCGATGCATGATCGGGGCCTGACCGGTCGACCAGCGCATATTCCGGCGGTTTGCGACGATTGCCGGCCGCCCATTCCTGCAGCGCGCTTTTCGGATGCTTGGACTGGCCGGCCTTCCCCTGCAGCGCCGCCTGCCAGATTTGCAGCACCAGTGCGCGCGTTGCATCGAACCCGCTGGCGATGAAACTGGCGCCCAGCAGCGCCTCCATCACATCACCCAATACATTGTCGCTGTCCGCTGCGCCATCGTCCCGTGCCTGCTTGCCCAGGCGCAGGTGGCCGGGGACGCCGATGGCACGCGCCACGGCGGCACAGGTCTGGCGGCTGACCAGCGCATTCAGCCGCTGCGCCAGTTCACCTTCTGGTCCCTGATGGCTGCCGTGCAACCAGGCGGCAATGGTCAGCCCCAGCACCCTATCGCCGAGAAATTCCAGCCGCTGGTAATCGCGCGCGGCGCCGGTGCTGCCATGGGTCAGCGCTTCCAGCCACAGCGCCTCATCCGCGACGGCGAAGCCCAGCTGTTTCAGCCAGTCCAGCGTGTCGCTGTTCATCGGTTGATCGGTTGTTTTCAAAAGCCCTTCCCGATGCGGCTCCACCGTGCGGCCGTGAACCAGGTCCAGGGCTTCAGCCATTCGGCCGATCCATCGGTGGAAAAGAACATGAAGCTGGCACGGCCTGCCACATTGTCGATCGGCACCAGCCCGACACCTTCCTTCGCCACAGGCGGGAACCGGCTGTCGAGCGAATCGTCGCGATTGTCGCCCATGACGAACAGGCGCCCTTCGGGTACGGTGACCGGCTCCGTCGTATCCTGCGGATACAGCCCGTAATCGAGCACATTATAGGTCTTGCCATTGGGCAGGGTTTCGAGAAACTGGGGGTAGGCGCACACGAAACTGCCATCGGGCTGACGCTGGGTGAAGCGCACGTCCTTGCACCCTTGCGTGGGCGCGATCGGCAGTTTGAAATCCGCCACGCGCTTCTTGGGCACGGCCTGACCATTGATCTGCAGTACCCCGCCGACCATCTGCACCTGATCGCCCGGCAAGCCGATGACCCGCTTGACGTAATCGGCACGATCGACCGGATGGCGGAAGATAATCACATCACCCTGCTTAGGCACGCCACCGGGGATGCGGCCATTCCACAGCTTGATGTCGAAGGGCATGGATGCCTGCGAATAGCCATAGGGCCACTTGGCGGCGAACAGATAGTCCCCCACCAGCAGGCGCGGCATCATCGACCCGCTGGGAATGACGAAGCTGGTGAACACGAATGTGCGGAACAGCACCACCACCACGATCAGCTTGATCAGGAAAACGAAGAAATTGTCTTCCTTCTTTTCCTTCTGCGGCTTCGCATTGCCATGGGCGGCGGCCGGTGCGCTTGCCGCTGCGGCGGGTAGGGTGTCAGTATCGCTCATCGCAACATTCCATGTTGGCCGGGGAAATCACCGCCAGTTTCACCCGTGCTGTCGCAAGGGGCGAATCCGGCGATATTTCCGGTTTCCATTCATCGCCGGAGCGCCTAGCCCTTTCGCCTGGTTTCAGGAAGGGGGCCTCTACCAGGGGGCCACAGGGGAGTATCAGCTGCATGGGTGATCTGCGTGCAAAATCCTGGGCGAAGATTTCAGCCCAGCCGGAAAGCACGCTCGCGCAGCTGTTCTCCGACCATCCCGATCGGGTGGCGCAACTGTCCACCCGTTTCCTGCTCAGCGATGATGGGCAAGACGAGGAAGCCGGCGCCGGCGGCATCTGGTTCGACTGGTCCAAGACCCATCTGACCGCCTCCCTGATCGATGATTTCAACGAACTGGCTGGCGCTGCCGGCTTTGCAGACATGCGCCGCCGGCTGTTCGCGGGCGAGGTGGTCAACCCCACCGAAGGGCGCGCTGCCGAACATCCGGCCCTGCGCGGCGTGGGTCGCGACAGCAGCGTGGAAGAGGCGGAGGCGCTGCGCCATCGCATGCGGATGCTGGTGGGCGCGATCCATGCCGGCGCCTTGGGTGAGGTGAAGCATCTGATCCATATCGGGATCGGCGGATCGGCGCTGGGCCCGGCGCTGGCCGTGGATGCGCTGGCGCGTGATCTGGCGCTGGTCGATGTGCATGTGATTTCCAACATCGATGGTGTCGCCTTGGAAGCCGCCTTTGCCGTCTGTGATCCGCAGACCACGCTGGTCGCTGTTGCCAGCAAGACCTTCACCACCATCGAAACCATGACCAATGCCACCAGCGCGCTGAAATGGCTGGCGGACAATGGCGTGTCCGATCCCTCCGGCCGGGTGATCGCACTGACCGCCGCGCCCGAACGGGCGGTGGAATGGGGGGTGGACGAAACCCGTATCCTGCCTTTCGCCGAAAGCGTGGGCGGGCGCTATTCCCTCTGGTCGTCGATCGGCTTCCCCGTGGCGATCGCGATCGGCTGGGAAGATTTTGAATCCATGCTGGCCGGCGCGGCAGCGATCGACCGGCATTTCCGCGACAGCGACGGGGCCGACAATCTGCCGTTGCGGGCGGCCTTCTCCGATCTTTATTATGCCCGCGTCCGAGGCGCGCAAACCCGCGCGGTCTTTGCCTATGACGAACGGCTGCGCCTCCTGCCCGACTATCTCCAGCAACTGGAGATGGAGAGCAATGGCAAGAGCGTGACGGCAGAGGGCGCGCCGGTCGATGCGCCGACTGCGCCGATCACCTGGGGCGGGGTGGGCACCGATGCCCAGCATGCGGTGTTCCAATTGCTGCATCAGGGCACCCATCTGGTGCCGGTCGATTTCATCGCCAGCATCGCCCCCGGGGACGATCTCGACGCTGCGCATCATCGCATTCTGCTGATGAACTGCTTTGCACAAGGGGCCGCGCTGATGTCCGGTCGGCACAGCGATGATCCGGCGCGCAACTATCCGGGCAACCGCCCCTCGGCCACCATCCTGTGCGACGATCTGGATCCTGCCACGCTGGGTGCGCTGATCGCCTTCCACGAACATCGCACCTTTGCCGCAGCCGTGCTGATGGGGATCAACCCCTTCGACCAGTTTGGTGTCGAACTGGGCAAGGAAATCGCCAAGAAAATCCAGCAGGGTGGGGAAAGCTTCGATCCGAGCACGGAAAATTTGCTCGCACTGGCCGGGCTGGACTGACTTCCAGCCGGGTAAAAATCGGAACCCTGATGCACTCCGGCGGTTGGTTTGATGCAACCACGGAGAAAATGATGCCAGAACAGCAAATTGATCAGATCGGACATGGCAGCAGTGTCGACGTGCCCAAGGCGCAGACCGGCAACAACCTGCTTATAAAGGTAAATGGAAACGGTCTGGCTGAAGAAGCCGGCGGCATCAATGCCATCAAGACAGCCCTTCGCCGTCGGCTTGCCCGTTTTGAAAATCGGCTCACCCGGGTCGAAGTGCATCTGGAAGATGTGAACGCTGAACGCGGCGGTGGCCGAGACAAGCGCTGCCTGATCGAGCTGCGTCCGGCGGGCGGTGCGCCCATTGCCGTGACGGATTTCGCCGGTGAAGTCGCTCCATCGTTGGCTGGCGCCACAACCAAGGCGGTTGCCGCCATGAACAGCCATTTCGGCAAGCTCGACGCGCAGAGGTAGGCGCGGGGGTGGTGGCTGGACTTCGACGGGCTCAGCCCGAGCGGGCGTGGGGTTCTGAAGCTGTGAACCCTACGCGACCCGCCGCGCCCGTCACGCAATAGGATCCTTCCTCCGCTCCCAACGCCGTCCAGCCTGGGCCAGTCGAAGGCCAAGCGCCCTCGGCAAGGCCAGACCCGTGAACTCGAGCCCCGCAGATAGTACCTCCGGATCCACGCAATCCGGTGGCATTGCCGCGCAAACGCTCGTATCAGCAAACGATAACAGAACTGAACAATCCGGACTGCGTCAAACGCAGCCGGCGGAGGAGGGCGAACATGAAGGGAAATGGCTGCAAACCGCGCAGGCTGGCGTCTGCCGGACTGGCATTGTCGCTGGCTTTGCTGTCAGGCACTGCACAGGCGCAACAGGCTGCTGCAAACGCTCCGACTGATCTGACTGTGATGCCGCCGGTCACCACCAGCTTCCAGCCGCAGCGCACCCCCTGGGGTGATCCGGATCTGCGCGGGGTCTGGCCGATCAATGATGTCGCCGAAATGCCGGTCAGCCGGCCGGATCAATATGGCAATCGCTTCTTCAAGACCGAGGAAGAGCTGGCGCAGGAACAGACCCGCGCAAACGAACTGGAAACCCGCTACGCCAAGGAAGAAGCGGAGGAAACCATCGGCACCGGGCACTGGATCGAATATCTGGCCGGCCAGCGCCGCACATCCATGCTGGTGGAACCGGCCAGTGGCAAGCTGCCCACCTTCACCCCGCAGGCCGAAGCGCTGTACAAGGCCGGCCGATCCAGCTGGACCCCCAACACGCAATTCGACTGGGTCACCGATTTCGACAGCTGGGATCGCTGCATTTCCCGCGGATTTCCCGCCTCCATGCTGCCGTTCCGCTACAACAATGGCATCCGCATCTATCAATCGCCCGGCTATGTGGTGATCGCGCTGGAAATGCTCGGCACGCGGGTGATCCCGGTCACCAGCCAGCCGGCGGTGCCGGGCGCGGTGCAGGCCTGGCTCGGCAGCAGCCGCGGCCATTGGGAAGGCAACACACTGGTCATCGAAACCGCCAATCTGAAGACCGGCGACAGCGCCACGCGTGACATGTACGCCCGCAACGGATCGCCGCTGAACATGGCCACGCGCGGCATTCCGCCGTGGAACACCATTCCCACCAGCGGCAAGGCACGGGTGGTCGAACGGCTGACCATGGTGGGCGAAAACACCATTACCTATGAAATGAGCTATTCCGATCCCGACGTCTTCACCGCACCCTGGACCGTACGGTTCGACTGGACGCGCGACAGCGACTATGAATTCTTCGAATATGCCTGCCACGAAGGCAATGTGCAGGTCCGCAACTACATCACCGCCTCCCGCGCCGGCCGCCTCGGCACGCTGAGCGCGGAGGAGGCAGCGGGCGACAGCGGCCACTGATCACCCGGTTTCAATCTCCGATAACCCTATCCGCTCAGGCTGAGCGGATAGGGTGAAAACTCACCCTCAAAACCGCTTCAGCTTCTGGTCGGGATCATAACCGCCGCGTGCCAGTTCCAGCTGTGCCACCATGGCCCGGGCATGGCCAACGCCCGGGCTCTCGGCGCCCTCTTCATACTGGTCCGGATCGTGCCGGACGTTCCAGATGAAATGCCACAGATCCAGTGGCGTCCGCCATGCGGAATGCATGCCGCTCAGGGCCGACTGGAATTCATCCTCACTCATCATGCCGCTTCCATGGCGGGCGATCAGCCCTTCGGCCCAGGCGATCGCGATCGGATTGATGGTGGCCAGATCCACCTCCTCGGCGGGAATGGTGAACAGATCGGCCGCCTCCAGCACGCGGCGGGCGTCGTCGAACCGGGCCTGGGCGTTGAGAATGCGGGTATAGGACAGCGTGAACCAGGGGCGGGGCGTCTCTCCGCGCCGTTCGGGGAAGGCGGCCAGCGCGGCCTGGAAGCGTTCCTCCACCGTGCCTTCATAACGGGTGCCTCCCGGCCCGTCGAAATGGGTGGCCAGGCTGAATTGTTCTGCCAGCTGGGCATAGCTGCCGCTCAGCCGGTTGTTCCACGCCAGATGGATCAGCGCATGCAGCGTTTCGGTGTAATCGCGGTTTTCGTAGTAATTCTGCAGGTACATCCGGTCGGCCCATTCGACGCGGGTCAGCGCTTCACCCGGGGGCGGCTCATCGGCAGAGACCTGGCGCCATTGCCAATCCGTCCCGCGCCGCCACAGGCTCGGTTCCAGTTGCGCATTCTGAACGAAGAACAGCAGATAGAGCATCAGCCGGCTTTCCAGCCATTTGCGCCGCTTGGCGAAGGCGGCATTGCTCAGTTGCTTGTCCGGATCGATCAGCGCACGCACATCGCGCGATACATTGCCGGTGCCGAACGGCCGCTTCGGATCAATCCCGCCCGCCCGCAGGCTGGCATTCTCCCACAGAATGATCTCATCGGCCTCGGCCTGCCAGGCGATGTCCTCTCCGCTGGCCAGCAATTGCGCGATTTCCGGCGCGGGCGTGCTTTCCAGCCCATAGCGGTCTTCCTGCGTGGCCCCGGCATAGGGGTTGCGGATCAGCCCGCCGATAGTGTCGCCACTCTTGTCCAGCGTGGCGGTCGCCATGAACACTTCCAGTGCGGCCAGCAACTGCGGATCGCTGGTGTCATCGATTTCGAAAAAACCGTCATCGGCCAGGGCGGCGGCACCGGATTCGGCGGTTTCCCAGATAACGGCCAACTCGCGAATGCGGGCGATCTGTTCGGCGGTCACCTCGGTCAGGCTGCTTTCTTCTTCAAGATTGCGCCAGGTCCACAAACCGGTCTGTTCCACCATGCCTTCGCTGCTCCACCTTCGCCTCTTTGCCAGCGATCTTAGGGGGCGGATGTTGCCGGGCAATGGCGGCCCGCACCGTCCGGCCCGCGCCCGGGGGCACTGACCGCACGGCACGGCGCGTTGGGATCAATAGGCGGCGGTGAAGCGGGCCCGGCTGTGATTGTGCTGTTCCAGCTCGTCGACCATGGCGATGGCGTAATCGGCAAAGCTGATCTTGCTGTTGCCTTCGTCATCGGTGATCAGATTGTCGGTATCGGTGCGGAACGTACCAACACGCGGCCCTTCGAAGATGAAGGCGGCGGGGGAAAAGAACGTCCAGTCCACTTCGGTTTCGGACTTCAGGTCGGCCAGGAAATTGATCCCGCCCATCGCTGCCGGCTTCCAGTCGGCCGGGAATTCGGGGGAATCGATCAGCCGTTCGCCCGATGCATTCTTCAGGCTGGCAGCACCGCCGGTCACCAGCAGCCGGTTCACGCCTGCCTGGCGCAGGGCAGACAGGATCTGATCGGCAGAGACGTCGAAATGCAGCGCGCTGATCACCGCATCATGCCCGGCAACCAGATCGGCCAGCTTGGTGGTATCGGATGCGTCGCCCGCAACGGCAGTGATGCCATCGGCGGCGGGGATCTTTTCCGGGCTGCGGGCAATGCCGGTGACTGTGTGGCCGCGTGCGGCGGCTTCCTTGGAAATTTCCGATCCGGCCCGGCCGCTTGCACCCAGAACTGCGATTTTCATCTTGCACTCTCCACTGTGGTTTCCAGTAGGTACCAACTGCGCTATGGAAACTGGCCATGCAAGACGGTACTTTGATCTCACCAGGCCACTTTCCGGAAACCACCCCGATTGTTGACCAGCCGGTGAGCGCGCCCCGCGGCGATGTCTTCGCCGCCAATTGCCCGACGCGGCAACTGCTCGATCGCATCGGCGACAAATGGAGCGTGCTGATCCTCACTCTGTTGGGGGAAGAAACCATGCGCTTCAACGAACTGAAGCGGCGGGTCGATGGTGTTTCCCAGAAAATGCTCAGCCAGACGCTGCGAACGCTGGAGCGTGACGGCCTGGCCTTCCGAACCGCGCGCCCGACCGTGCCGGTGACCGTCAGCTACAGTATCACCCCGCTGGGGCGTGAACTGCTCGGCGCCATGCAGTTGCTGATCGACTGGGCCGAAACACGGATGGCCGATGTTTCGGCTGCACAGCGCGATTATGATCGGCGGCTGGACATGGCGCTGACTTGATTTGCGCATTCACGAACGGCCATGCACCAGCGCCACGCCAGAGACCACCCAGGCAAGGCAGATTGACTTTCGGACCTGCCGCCCCTAGATGCCCCGCAGCGAAGCGCCTTGGCAGCGTGAATAGGCGGTTGTCCGCCCCGGCCGCGCTTCGATGTATTTTCCAGAGCTTCCCTTTTCACGCGGGTCGTTCCTAACCCCGCGAACGTGCGCGCCGGTTGGGTGCGCGCGCTATCGCTGATTGCGAGTATTCATCTCATGTCATTCGAACAACTCGGCCTGTCTCACGCCGTTCTCCAGGCGCTTGAGCTCAAGGGCTATGACAAGCCGTCGCCGATTCAGGAACAGTCGATCCCGACCGTTCTGCAGGGCCGCGATCTGCTCGGCATCGCGCAGACCGGTACCGGCAAGACAGCGGCCTTCATGCTGCCTTCGATCGATCGCCTGGTCGCATCGGACAAGCGGCCCAAGCCGCGCTGCTGCCGCATGCTGGTGCTCGCGCCGACGCGCGAACTGGCCAGCCAGATCGCCAAGAGCGCCAGCGAATATGCCCGTTTCGCCCATCTCAAGGTTGTCACCGTGTTCGGCGGCACCTCGGTCAATCGCAACCGACAGGATGTGGCGCGCGGCGTCGATATCCTGATCGCCACGCCCGGCCGGCTGGTCGATCTGACCGATCAGAACGCGCTCGACCTGTCGCAGGTCGAAGTGCTGGTGCTCGACGAAGCCGATCAGATGCTCGATCTCGGCTTCATCCATGCGCTGCGCCAGATCGTCCGCATGCTGCCGCGCCAGCGCCAGACGCTGTTCTTCTCCGCCACCATGCCCAATTCGATCAAGCAGCTGGCCGGCCAGTATCTGACCGATCCGGTGCAGGTCTCGGTCGCGCCCGCCTCGACCACCGCTGAACGCGTCGAACAATATGTCTGCTATCTCAACCAGGCGGAAAAGCAGGCGCTGCTCACCATCGTCCTGCGCGATGGCTTTTCCGCCGGCGAAATGGATCGCGTGCTGGTGTTCACCCGCACGAAGCATGGCGCCGATCGCGTCGTGCGCAAGCTGGCGCAGACCAATATCGTGGCCGCCGCGATCCATGGCAACAAGAGCCAGCCACAGCGCGAAAAGGCGCTCGACGCCTTCCGCGCCGGCCAGATCAAGGTGCTGGTCGCCACCGACATTGCCGCCCGCGGGATCGATATCCCCGGCGTCAGCCATGTGATCAATTTCGAACTGCCGAATGTGCCGGAACAATATGTCCACCGCATTGGCCGTACCGCGCGCGCCGGCGCCGATGGCATTGCTGTGTCGTTCTGCGCGCAGGATGAAAAGGAATATCTGCGCGATATCCAGCGCCTGACCAAGGTAACGCTGGAGCAGGTTCCCCTGCCGGAAAGCTTCAACGTCGAAGTCTCGCGCATCAACGCGCTGACCCCGCCGGCCGATCGCCGGGAAGAAGCGCGCCGTGATGCGCAGGCCATGGAACGCCAGAACCGTGGCCCGCGTCCGCCGCGCGCAACCGTGCAGCCCAAGCGGGTCGGTGGCGGCAATGCCGGTGGCCAGGGCGGCAACCGCAATGGCGGGCAGGGCCAGCGTTCGGGTCAGGGCCAGCCGGGCAACAGCCAGGGCGGCGAAGGCAAGCGCCATGATGGTGGCCGTTCCGGGCAGGGCGGACGTCCGGCCCACGCCGGCCAGGGCCGTCCGCAGGGCGGCAAGCCCGGTGGTGGTCAGCGCCAGCGTCGTCGTTCCGGCGGCGGTGGCGGCGGCGCACCGCGCGGCTGACCCCTTGATCGGATCAACGGAAAAGGGGGCGCCAAATCGCCCCCTTTTTCATGCCTGCCATAATGCCCGCTCTGCCCGGCGCCCCAGCGGGAAGCGATAGGACACATCGCTGCTGTCCTGTCGTGACGGGCCGCTCGGCGGCACCGGAGCCCAGCGCGCCGGATCGTCCGAAGTCCCGCCATCGGCACTGTCATAAAGTGCCGCCAGCCTCTCGGGTGTCAGCCCTTCGCCGGCATTGCGACCGGCCAGGGCGAAGGACATTTCGGGCATGTATTCGCGCACCGCGATCCGCCATTCAGCGCCCGTTCCTTCCGGGTCGCGGCGTTCAAACTGCTGCAGATAGCGTCCGCTCGACAGCAGCGTTTCGCCGCTGTGCCGCTGCAGCATAACCAGGCAATAATGCTCGGCCACCGCGACATCGCCCTTGATGCGGATCGCATGGGTGGTCGTGTGATGCTGGTGGTTGCGATAGGCGGCGTCATGGTGCGGATTGGCCCAGGCCAGGAAATCCTCCAGCCCGCCGTGGAAGATATTGGTATAGGCGATTTCTGCATCGGGCCAGAAAGTGGACCGCATCAGTTCCACATCGTGCCGATCCACCCCCCGCGTATAGCGGGCCATGCAATCGACGATTTCCGTCCGGTTCAACAACCGCGCGATCCGCTGATCCATTATCTCTCTCCCTCATATTTTTCACGACGGTGGCCGGCTGTTGGCATTCGCGCAAGCCGGGGCCATATGCTGGCGGCATCTGGACGAGGAAGCACAGCATGGCCGAATTCGATTATGACCTTTTCACCATCGGCGCCGGTTCGGGCGGCGTGCGCGCCAGCCGCGTGGCGGCCGCCTATGGCGCGAAGGTTGCCGTGGCAGAGGAATATCGGGTTGGCGGAACCTGCGTGATCCGTGGCTGCGTGCCCAAGAAGATGCTGTTCTATGGTGCCCAGTTCGCCGAAGATCTCGAAGATGCGAAGAATTTCGGCTGGTCGATCGATGGCGCCAAATTTGACTGGAATGTGCTGCGCGACAATGTGCTGAAGGATGTGGACCGGCTGAACGGCCTCTACACCCAAACGCTCGACAACAATAAGGTCGAGATCATCCGCCAGCGCGCCACTATCACCGGCCCGAACGAGGTGACGCTGGCCGATGGTTCGAAGCTGACCGCGCGTTACATCCTCGTAGCCGTGGGCGGCCGGCCGCATGTGCCCGATTTCCCGGGCAGCGATCTGGGCATCACCAGCAATGAAGCCTTCCATCTCGAAAGCCTGCCGGCCCGTATGCTGATCGCCGGGGGCGGCTATATCGCCAATGAATTCGCCGGCATCTTCCATGAATTCGGCTCACAGGTGACCATCGTCAATCGGTCAGATGTGCTGCTGCGCGGCTATGATGAATCGCTGCGTGATCGCCTGCTGCAGATCAGCACGGTCAAGGGTATCCAGTTCCGATTCAACGCCGACTTCCAATCGATCACCAAGCAGGACGACGGCAGCCTGCTGGTTTCGATGAGCAATCATGACGACATGGTGGTCGATGCCGTGCTGTTCGCCACCGGCCGTGTGCCCTTCGTCGAAGGGCTGGGGCTGGACACGGTCGGCGTGAAGCAGGGCAAGCGCGGGGAAATCCTGGTCGACGAATTCAACAAGACCAATGTCGAAAGCATCTATGCCGTGGGCGATGTGACCGACCGGATTCAGCTGACGCCGGTCGCCATCCGCGAAGGTCAGGCCTTTGCCGATACGGTGTTCGGCAACAAGCCGAGCAAGGTGAACTATGATTGCGTCGCCAGCGCGGTGTTCAGCCACCCGCCGATTGCCGCCGTCGGCATGACCGAAAGCGAAGCCCGCAACAAGCTGGGCGCGGTGCGCGTCTACCAGTCGGATTTCCGGCCGATGAAGAATGTGCTGGCCGGCCGCAACGAACGCAGCCTGTACAAGATCGTCTGCGATGAATCGACTGACCGCATCGTCGGCATCCATCTGATCGGCCCCGACGCGCCCGAAGTGCTGCAGGCCGCCGCCATTGCGGTCAAGGCCGGGCTCACCAAGGCCGATTTCGACGCCACCGTCGCCATCCACCCGACCATGGCCGAAGAACTCGTGCTGATGAAATGATTGCCGCTCCATCGGCCGGTAGGTCATGAAAACGACCTTGGGCATCTGCCGGAAAAAGGCCCGTTATGAAACGGAAGACGATGCCTGGGTCGTGATCCACCGCGCCGATGTCGTGCTGCGCCCCTATCGCTGTTCGCTGTGCCGGAAGTTCCACCTGACCAGCCGAACCAAGGGCATGCGGATCAGGCAGGTAGCGGTGACGCCGGCGTGAGAATGACGAACTCTGAAACTCGCCATTCCCGCGCAGGCGGGAATCCAGCAGCCACCTCTCGTCAAGCAGTGTTCGCCCCGCCTCAGGCGGCGGTCGCCTCTGCGATCAGCGTGCGGGCCTCTTCGCTTTCCCAGTCATAGGCGCCCATCACGCGCCACACTTCCTTGCCCTGAGCATCATAGAGCACCGTCACCGGCAGGCCGGCACCACCGCCGAAGGCAAAGCCCAGATCATTCTTGGGATCGAGCCATTGGGGCAGGTTCTTCAGGCCTTTTTCCGCGAAGAAGGCCTTCACCTTGTCCTGCCCGTCCATGTCTTCGCTGATCGTCAGCACGCGCAGCCTGCCCGAATTTTCCGCCGCGATCCGGTCCAGAATGGGCATTTCCACCACGCAGGGCGCGCACCATGTGGCCCACAGATTCATCAGCACCGGCTGCCCGCGCGTTTCCGCCAGGGTTAGCTTTGCGCCTGCGGGATCGGTCACCTGTGCATCGGGCATCATCTCCCCGGCATAGCTGCGGTCGATCTTTCCGGAGATGGCGCCCGCTTTTTCGTCGGTGGAGGCGGCAGAGGCGCTTTCCCCCGGTTGCGCGGCATCCGTGCTTTCCCTATCGCAAGCCCCCACCATCAGGGCGACCGCCAAAGGCAGTGAGAAACGCGTGAGCGATACGGAAAATCTGAACAAGAGTGTTGCCTCCAACGCGATGTGGGGCGGGCGGTTCGCCGAAGGCCCCTCTGCCATCATGCGAGAGATTAACGCTTCCATTCCGTTCGACAAGGCATTGTGGCGGCAGGACATCGCCGCCAGCAAGGCCCATGTCGCGATGCTGGGCGCCTGCGGGATCGTGTCCGGCGAAGACGCCGTCGCGATTGCCGACGGGCTGGATCGCGTTGCCGCCGAATATGAAGCGAACGGGGTGCCCGAAAACTGGGATCTCGAAGATATTCACATGACCACCGAAAACCGGCTGGCCGAACTGATCGGCCCGGCTGCGGGGCGGCTGCATACGGCGCGCAGCCGCAATGATCAGGTGGCGACCGATTTCCGCCTCTGGGTGCGCGATGCAATGGATCAGACCGATGCCGGTCTTGCTGCCCTGTCGCGCGCGCTGGTGGCGCGGGCGGAAGAACATGCCGATACGATCATGCCCGGCTTCACCCATCTGCAGACCGCTCAGCCGGTCACCCTGGGCCACCACCTGCTGGCCTATTACGAGATGATCCGGCGCGATCGTTCGCGCTTTGCTGATGCCCGCGTGCGGATGAATGAAAGCCCGCTGGGTAGCGCAGCGCTGGCCGGCACCGGTTTCCCGATTGATCGGGAAATGACCGCGCAGGCGCTGGACTTTGCCCGGCCGACCGCCAACAGCCTCGATTCGGTGTCCGATCGCGATTTCGCCATCGATTTCCTGCAGGCGGCCAGCCAGTGCGCGCTGCATCTGTCACGCTTGGCGGAAGAATTCGTGATCTGGGCCAGCCAGCCCTTCGGCTTCGTACGCATGCCCGATACGCTCAGCACCGGCAGCTCGATCATGCCGCAGAAGAAGAACCCCGACGCGGCCGAACTGGTACGCGGCCATTCGGGCCGTATTCTGGGCTGCGCCACCGCGCTGATGGTGACGATGAAGGGCCTGCCGCTCGCCTATTCGAAGGATATGCAGGACGACAAGCCGCCGGTTTTCGAAGCGGCCAATCTGCTCGGCCTGTCGATCGCCGCGATGACCGGCATGGTGGCCGATGCAACCTTCCGTACCGATCGCATGCGCCAGGCGGCTGAACTGGGCTATGCCACGGCCACCGATCTGGCCGATTGGCTGGTGCGCCAGGCGGATATTCCTTTCCGGGAAGCGCATCATATTACCGGCACGGCCGTCAGGCTGGCCGAAAGCCGGGGCATTGCGCTGGACGAACTGACGCTGGATGATCTGACCGCCATTGATGCGCGGATCGATGATCGCGTGTATGCTGCGCTTTCGGTGGAGGCATCGGTCGCCGCCCGGCGCAGCCACGGCGGCACCGCGCCCGATCAGGTGCGAAAACAGGTGGCGCTGGCCCGCGCGGCGCTGGAGAATGACGGATGACACGCTTTTCTCTCGCCTCGCTCTCCGCCCTGGCGCTGATCACGGCGCTGGGCGGTTGCGGCAGCCAGCGCGATCTTCAGCCGGCGGCGGGCGCCACCCTGCCGCAGGCGCCCTATGGCCGGGCCGATCGCCCCAGTTCTGCCGAACTGCTGCGGACTGATCCGCAGGCCGCCCCCGCACGCAGCGTCGAATTGCGCGAACAGTCCGAACGACGCGCTGACGACCCCTTTGACCTCCCGCCGGAAGGCTGAATTTTTCATGGATTTCTTTCAACTCAGGAACGGCGAAATGTTCGCCGAAGACGTCTCGCTTGCCCGCATCGCGGAAGAGGTAGGCACGCCGGTTTATGTCTATTCTCGCGCCACGCTGGAACGCCACGCCCGTGTGTTCCGCGAAGCGCTCGAGCCGCTCGGCCGGGTGCATCTGGCCTTTGCCGTGAAGTCGAACCCCAACCTGGCCGTGCTGCGGGTCATGCGCCGCGAAGGCTATGGCGCGGATGTGGTGTCGGGCGGCGAAATGGCCCGCGCTCTGGCATCGGGCATGCCGGCTGAGGACATCGTGTTTTCGGGCGTGGGCAAGAATGCCAGGGAAATGCGTCAGGGCCTGGATGCCGGCATTGGCCAGTTCAACCTGGAAAGCGAGGAGGAAGGCGTGGAACTGGCGGCCATCGCTGCCGCCCAGGGCCAGCGCGCCCGCTGCGCCCTGCGGGTCAATCCGGATATCGATGCCGGCACGCATGAGAAGATTTCGACCGGCAAGGCCGACAACAAGTTCGGCGTGCCGATCGATCAGGCCGTGGCGATCTACGCCCGGCTGGCGGCGCTGCCTGGCCTCGAAATGCGGGGCCTGGCCATGCATATCGGCAGCCAGTTGTCCGATCTCGCCCCGCTGGAGGCAGCCTTTACCCGCATGGGCGAATTGATCGCCGAACTGCGCGCCAATGGCCACACCGTCACCCATGCCGATCTCGGCGGCGGGCTGGGCGTGCCTTACAAGGCCGGCGAAGTCTTCCCGTCCCCGGCCGAATATGGCGCCATGATCGCGCGGGTGGCCAAGGATTGGGACGTGACCTTCATGTTCGAACCGGGCCGGGTGATTGCCGGCAATGCCGGCGTGCTGCTGACGCGGGTGGTGCGGGTCAAGCGCAATGCCAACCGCACACCCTTCGTGATCGTCGATGCGGCCATGAACGATCTGGCGCGTCCGGCACTTTATGGATCCTGGCATGATTTCGAAGCGGTGAAGCCGCGCGGCATCCGCATGACCGGCAATATCGTCGGTCCGATCTGCGAAACCGGCGATACCTTCGCTACGGACCGGGAAACCGATGCGCTCGAACCCGGCGATCTGGCGGTGTTCCGCACGGCCGGCGCCTATGGCGCAACCATGGCGTCCAGCTACAACAGCCGGGGCTTCGTGGCCGAAGTGATGGTCGATGGCGATCGCTTTGCCGTGGTGGCCGACCGGATTCTGCCGGAAGAAATCTACGCTGCGGAACGCGTGCCTGAGTGGCTCGACTGAGCCGTTTGCCGGGGGGCGATTGATGCAATCTCTGCCGCTGTTTCACCAGATCGCGGGCCGCCCCATCATCGTGCTGGGGGAAGGGCCGGCGGCCGATCAGCGCCGGCGGCTGGTCGAAGGCGCGGGCGGGGTGGTGATCGGATCGGCCGCGCGCGGCATTGCCGCCGGGGCGCGGCTGGGATTCATCGCCCATGCCGATGGCGGGATGTGCGAAGTGGATGCCACCATGCTCGGCGCAGCGGGTATCCTGATCAATGTTACCGACCGGCCGGATCTGTGCGATTTCACCATGCCCAGCCTGCTCGACCGGGATCCGCTGCTGATCGCGGTGGGCACGGGCGGGGCATCGGCAGGCCTCGCCAAACAATTGCGTCTGCGGCTGGAAGCACTGCTGCCGGCGGATCTGGGCGCCTTGGCCTCCGGCCTGTCGCAGGCGCGCGCCGCGATCCGCATGCGCTGGAGCCGGGCGGCTGACCGGCGGCGGGCGATCGATTCGGCGCTGGAGGCCGGCGGCATGCTCGATCCCTTCACCGAAGGGGCAGGTGATCGTATCGGTGCCTGGCTGACCGGGGGGGAAGCGGTTGCGCCGACCGACAGGCAGCGCATTGCTCTGACCAGCGATGATCCCGACGATCTGACCTTGCGTCAGGCGCGGCTGTTGGGCCGGGCGGATTGCGTGCTGCATGATCCCGCTGTTCCCCCGGCCATTCTGGCGCGCGCGCGGGCCGATGCAGTCCGCATCGCTTTGCCGCATGCTTCGCAATTGCCAGCCGGGCTGGTGGTGGAATTGCGCCGCGAAAGCTGAATGCCGGCGGCGGATTGCCGACCCGCCAGCATCGCCCGCCAGCATTGCAGTTGTTTAGAGAATTCCGCCGGCCAGCCGGTCGATCGCTGCCTGCAGGATCACGGCAGCCGCATGGCTGTCGATCCGCTCGGCGCGTTTGGCCCGGCTCATATCCATCGCGATCATGTCGCGTTCGGCGCTGGCGGTGGACCAGCGTTCATCCCACAGCAGCACGGGCAGGCCGAGCGGGGCGAGATTGCGGGCATAGGCCCGGCTCGCCTGCGCGCGCGGCCCGCCGCTGCCATCCATGTTGAGTGGCAGGCCCAGCACCAGCCCCTTGACCCGGCGTTCGCGGATCAGTTCGGCCAGGCGGGCCCGATCGACGGTGAATTTCCCGCGCGGCAGGGTCTTGCCGGGCGTGGCGAAGCCCCAGCCGGCGTCGCAGAATGCCGTGCCGATGGTCTTGGTGCCCAGATCCAGCGCCAGCAGGACTCCACCATCGGGCAGGGCCTGACGATAGGGCCCCGCCTCTTCGGTAATCAGGGGTTGGATATCCCCCTTCATCAGCGCGTCGCCGCTGCCGCCCGGGTCGGGCCGGCCGGAACCGGGGGGCGGTTCTGCGCCCAGGCGGCAACCCGCCGCGGCACGTCCACCTGCAGATTGGCCCAGAACAGCGGGATATCATACACATGATAATTGTTGCCGGGCAGCACATAGGCGCCCAGATTGGGCGGATCACCGATCATCAGCAGGCCATTTGCATCGCAACGGGCGGGCACGGCACCGCGGATCAGTTCCCCGCTGGTCAATTCGGCATTCGGCACCAGCGTGCCCAGATTGTCGGCTGCCTGCGCCGTGCCGCCCATCAAGCCATTGATCGGATTAACGCACAGTACCGGCGATGATCCGCGCGGCTGCCCGTCGAAACCGGCCGATTTGCCGTAGATTTCCATCATCAGCCCTGGCTCGGCCGGTTCGGCAAAGCTGGTCCAGGTGGCAATACAGCCGCCCTGCTGCGGGGTGGCGCAGGCCGGCAGGCCCAGCGCGGGCAGATCATGCTGGAGAGAGACCGGCCAGCCGACCGGATAGACCATGGCGATGCGCGAACGCAGCGCCGGGTCGCTGCCCCGTTCCCGCAGCAGCCGCAGGATATGCATCGCGCCCTGGCTATGGCCGGCAAGTACGATCGGCTTGTCCTTGTCGACGCTGTCCAGGAACACGTCGAATGCCTGTTCGACATCGTGATAGGCGGCATCGAGCGCCAGCTTCGCATTGGGCGAATCGGTCAGGAACGCGCCGAAGGTCGCCTGGCGGTAACGCGGGGCCCAGATCTCATCCGCGCGGTTGAACGCGCTGGCCATGCCGCGCAGGAACAACCGGGCCCGATCATGCGACTTGGCATCGGTCAGCGGGCCGTTCCACTGCGTGCGTTCCAGAAAGCTGGTCGGGTGCACGAAGAACACCGCATAGCCAGGGCCGGCGGGCGCAGCGTCCGTTCCGGCAGGGACCGGCGCGGGCTGGGCTGCAGCGGTGGTTGCCGGCGTAGGCGAAGCGGTCGCAGGCGCAATCGCGACAGGGGCGGGCGTCGGGCTGGCGCTTGCCGTGCCTGTCGGGGCGGGCGCTGCCGGATCGGCGGCATAGGCGGGCTGCCAGCGCGACGGATCCTTGTCCGGGGCAAAGCCAGGCCGGGAAAACCACATGTCGGGATCCAGATAGGCATTGGCCTGCAGTGGATCCTGCTCGACGAATTCTGCTGACGGAACAAAGGCTATCTCGATGGCCTTGTCACTGAATATGCGCAGGGCAAACCCTGCGCCCAGGACGATGACGATCAGGATTGCAAAAACATAAAGAAACTTACGCGCCATCAGGTTCTGCGCCTTTCGCCAATTGTTCTTCTGCCTCGGCCCGCTCGCTCCGGCGTTCGAGCACCACCTTGATCATGGCCATCAGCGGATCGGCCAGAAACAGGCCGACGACGCCGAACAAAATGCCCATGATCAGCTGCGCTCCCAACACCAGCGCGGGGGCAAGATCGACCGTCTTTTTCGCGATCAGCGGAATGATCACATAGCCATCAATCGTCTGCACCGCAAAATAGACGAAGACGGTGTAAACCCCGGTATCGACGCCGCCGGAAAAGCCGACCAGCACCATCAGCACGCCGGAAACCACCGCGCCGATATTGGGGATGAAGGCCAGCAGCCCCGTCAATATGCCCAGTAGGGCCGCCATGGGCACGTCATAAAGCGACAGCATCAGCCAGGTGAAAATCCCTTCCACCACCATGCCCAGCACGCGGCCGGCCATCAGCCGTCGCATGGTCGCCGCCATGCGTGACGCCACGATGAAGAAATCGCTGCGCCTTTCGCTGGGCAGCATCCAGGCGACGCCGCGTTCATAGAGGCGCGGCTCCAGCGCGACATAGATGCCGATGATCAGCACCAGCACCAGCGTGGTGATGCCGCCGAGAAACCCGCCAATCGCCTTGGTGATCGTGCCAACGCCGCTCATCAGCGTGCCGGCAACCTGCTGCACATCCTCGTGGCGAATGGCAAATCCCTGATCCTGCAGCCAGTTCAGCAGCAGATTGACCTGCGATGTGACGAGGGCGGGCAGTTCGGCCGCCTCCTGCGTGATCTGGGTACCGGCAAAGATGCTCAGCCAGACCAGAAAACCGATCGCCAGCAACAGCACCAGTCCGATTCGCAGGCCCCGGGGGATCTTCAGCACCCGGCCGATCAGCCGCGCACCGCCGTCCAGCATGGCGGCGAAAACCATCGCACCGAAGATCACCAGCAGCGGCTGGGCGATATAGACCGCCAGCATGGCCAGCCCGACCACCGATACCCAGACGATGGCGCGCTGGATCTCCTTGCGCAATTCCGGGTTGGCAATGTCGGTGGGCGCCGCACCAAGCGGGCGATCGCTACCGATTCGATCGTCAGTCTCGCTCAACCGGAACATCCCCTGTTTATCGCCCGCTGCACAGATACAGCGGATGGCGTGATCCAGGCCGGCTGTGGCCCGATGCTCTAGCGGATCGTTCGGCGCGCTATTCGGTTCCCAGCTCCGCCTTCGCCGGGCGCAGCGTGTTCCAGGCCCGTTCCCCGCGCAGGGCGCCGATCCAGCTGAGCGGGTTCCAGCCCGCCGTCCCATCTAGGGAGAAGGTGATGAATTCGGCCCGCCCGCCAATATCGGCCAGCCGCACCGGACCGCCCAGACCATTGCCGAACGGCGCCGCGGGCGCCCTGCTGTCGGCCGAATGGTCACGATTGTCACCCATCAGGAACACATGGCCATCGGGTACCTGGGTTTCGGGGAAATTGTCGTAGGGATTGTCGGTGCGGTGATCGATGATCAGATAGGTCGCGCCATTGGGCAGCGTTTCGCGCAGCGTGGGCGGCTCGTAAAATTCCGCGCCGGTGGCTTCGCGCACGCGATAGGGTTCAAAGGCGCGTAGGCAGGGGGCAGGGCGGGCCGCGCCCTCATCGCACATCTGGCTGTCCACCGGAATGCGCACAGGCGGCACCACTTCCTGGGGCACCAGATCGCCATTCAGGAAAATCTGGCCATTGATCACGGCGATCCGGTCACCGGGCAGGGCGACCACGCGTTTGATGTAATCGGTCGCATCATTGGGCGGAACGGCGATGACGATGTCGCCATATTGCGGATCGGCCGGCGCCATGCGCCAATCGCTGCGGGGCAGCAGATGGAAGCTCGCCGAAACCCAGCTCCAGCCATAGGGATATTTGGACACCACCAGCCGATCCCCCACCAACAGATTGGGCACCATGCTGGCGCTGGGGATATAGAATGGCTTGGCCACCAGCGTATGGAACGCCAGCACCCCCAGCAGCATCAGGATCAGCCCGCGCAGTTCAGCCCACCAGTTGACCTTTTTCTCGGCCGGCTCAGCGGCTGATGCACCGCCGCTGGCAGCGGGGTCGGGCTCGGTCACGGGGGGAAGGCCATCGGCTTGCGTCATGGGAGGGGATTTGCCTCAATGATCACAAATGCCTGTGCCCAGGGGTGATCGTCAGTCAGGGTAAGATGGATCACCGCCTCATGGCCCTGCGGGACCATTTCGGCAAGCCGCGCCGCCGCGCCGCCGGTCAGCGCCAGCGTGGGGGCGCCCGATGGGGCGTTGATCACGCCGATGTCCTTCATGAACACCCCGCGCGCAAAGCCCGTGCCGACCGCCTTGGAGAAAGCTTCCTTGGCGGCGAAGCGTTTGGCGTAGGTGCCCGCGCGGGTGAAGGGCCGGCGCGCGGCCTTGGCGCGTTCGATCTCGGTGAACACGCGCTGTTCGAACCGGTCGCCGTGCCGGGCGAGGGCAGCCTCGATCCGGTCGATATTGCACAGGTCGGAACCCAGCCCGATGATCATGCCAGCCGGTCCATCAGCGGGCCAGATCCATCATCTCTCGCATCCGCCGCACGGCCGGCTCCAGGCCGACAAATACCGCTTCGCCAATCAGATAGTGGCCGATGTTCAGTTCAGCCAGCTGCGGAATCGCGGCGATCGGCTGCACATTTTCATAGGTCAGCCCATGGCCGGCGTGCGGTTCGATGCCGTTCTTGGCCGCCAGCGCGGCCATATCGGCAATGCGCTTGAGCTCGATGGCGCGCGTTTCGCCCGTGGCATGGGCATATTCGCCAGTGTGGAATTCGACCACCGGCGCCCCCAGCCGCAAGGCTGCATCGAGCTGGCGCTCGTCCGGCGCGATGAACAGGCTCACCCTGATGCCCGCATCGGTCAGGCGGGAAACGATGGGTTGCAACTGATTGTGCAGTCCCGCTGCGTCCAGTCCGCCTTCGGTCGTGCGCTCTTCGCGCTTTTCCGGCACGATGCAGGCGGCATGCGGGCGGTGGGCCAGCGCGATGGCCAGCATTTCCTCCGTCGCCGCCATCTCCAGATTCAGTGGCAGATTGGTTGCTTCCTGGATTCGTCGCAGATCATCGTCACGGATGTGCCGACGATCTTCGCGCAAATGCGCGGTGATGCCGTCGCCGCCACAGGCCGCCACGATTTCTGCCGCGCGCACGGGATCGGGATGGTCGCCACCGCGCGCGTTGCGGATGGTGGCGACGTGATCGATGTTGACGCCAAGGCGGAGGGGGGCGGTCACTCCTGGCGGCTTCCTGGCTTCTGGACCGGAATGGCGGCCAGCTCTGCGGGAACCTCGTCTTCGGCATAGGTCGGGAAATTGAGCGCCACCAGGGAAGTATAGGGCACACCCAGATCCACCTCGCCGCCGCTGCGGTCGACCAGCGAGCAGGCGGCGACGATCTGGCCGCCGGCCTTGCGCACCGAATCCATGGCTTCGCGGCTGGAAAGGCCGGTGGTCACGACATCTTCCACCAGCAGGATTCGTTCACCGGATTCGACGGTGAAACCCCGGCGCAGTTCGAAAGTGCCGGTCGGACGTTCGACAAAGATCGCATCCTTGCCCAGCGCGCGGCCCATTTCATGGCCGATGATGACCCCGCCCATGGCCGGCGCGACCACCTTGTCGATCTGCGCGCGCAGATCGCGCGGGATTTTCTGCGCCAGCGCGCGGGCCAGATTGCCGGCCCGCTCCGCATTCATCAGCACGCGGGCGCACTGCAGGTAATGGGCACTGTGGCGCCCTGACGACAGGCGGAAATGCCCTTCCAGCAATGCCTGGCTGGCGCGGAATTCGGCAAGAACCTCGTCTTCGGTCATGGGGGTACTACTGCCTTTCGCTTGCACGGTCTTGGTTGTCGCGGCCATCCCCTCAGGCCTTGGGGAATGGCCAGGCTGTCACCCGCAGGTGACAGATCGATGTCCATCTGCGGCGGTGCTGAACCGGGTCTGTATAACGGGGAAAATGCCCGTCCTGTTACCGGTGTTGTTACCGGACCTGTCGAAAAATCTCCCTAGAAGCGCTTGAGGCATGGGGCAAGCGGGCGTATAGGCCCGCCCGAACAGGCCCGAATAGCGGCCGCCCTGGGGCATGGGCGCCCCAAAAGAGAACGGAAAGCGTCAGATCGATGAAACTCGGCGAATTCGCCCTCAAGCGGTTGCATGCCCCTATGATTCTCGCAGCCTTGATGTCTGTGGCCGTTGTGCCACAGGTTGCTATGGCTGCGCCCGCTCCGGCGGCACCGGTTACGGCTGAGGTTGCTCCGGCAACGCCTGCTGCTGGCGCTCCGGCTGCTGAAGCGGCGGCTGCACCTACTGCCGATGCAGCAGCTGCCACGACTGCAGAAGCGGCTGCACCGGCCTATCAGCATCTTGGTCCTGAATGGATCAAGGGCCAGCCGCATGCGAAGGGCATTACCTTCCAGGATCAGTATTCGCCGAACGGCCATTACGCACAGTGGATGCATGATTATCGGCTGCTGCCGATCATCATTTTCATGAGCGTGTTCGTGCTGCTCCTGCTGCTGTGGGTGATGTTCCGCTACAACCGCAAGTCCAACCCCGTTCCTTCGAAGACCAGCCACAACACGCTGATCGAAATCATCTGGACCGCGGTGCCTGTGCTGGTGCTGGTTGTGATCGCGATCCCGTCGATG
Organism: Croceibacterium xixiisoli; assembly: GCF_009827305.1. Lineage (GTDB taxonomy): Bacteria > Pseudomonadota > Alphaproteobacteria > Sphingomonadales > Sphingomonadaceae > Croceibacterium_C > Croceibacterium_C xixiisoli. The sequence goes on from NZ_WTYJ01000002.1 coordinate 545,178, forward strand.
ACGTTGCTCTCCCGCCAGTACAAGAGCCCGCCGGAAGATGCGGTGACGATCAAGGCGATCGGTTACCAGTGGTATTGGGGCTATGAATACCCCGACAATGGCGGCTTCGAAGTCATCTCCAACATGATGCCGGAAGAAGAAGCCAAGGCGAAGGGGTTCCCGACTCATCTGGAAGTCGACAACCGCATGGTTGTGCCGGTTGGTGAAAAGATCCGCCTGCAGACCTTCGGCGCCGACGTGATCCACTCTTTCGCTGTCCCGAGCCTCTGGTTCAAGCTGGACGCGGTTCCGGGCCGGATCAACGAACGTGAACTCTTCATCAGCGAACCGGGCATCTACTACGGCCAGTGTTCGGAACTGTGCGGTGCGCGCCATGGCTACATGCCGATCGCCATCGAAGCCGTTCCCCGGCCTCAGTTCGAAGCATGGGTGCTGTCGCAGGGCGGTACCGTCGGCAACGCCGAAGCGGAAGCTCCGGCTGCCGCAGCGCCCGCTGCTGCCGCTCCGGCGGCAGAAGCTCCCGCTGCTGGCGAAAGCCCCGCTGCCGCTCCGGCCGCTGCTCCGGCAGCCTGACCGAACCCGCTGCCTTACCGGCTAAGCGCAACGACATAAGACTGACAGGGTACGACACAGTATGGCCACCACCGCCGACACCTTTCAGGCCCATCATGATGATCATCATCATGATCATGACGCCGATCACAAACCGCCGTTCTTTGCCCGCTGGTTCATGTCCACGAACCATAAGGATATCGGCACGCTCTATCTGATCTTCGCGATTATCGCGGGGATCATTGGTGGCGGCATTTCCGGCCTGATGCGCTGGGAACTGGCCACGCCGGGCCTGCAGATCATGGGCGAAATCGTCCAGTTCCTGGGCGGCGAAGGCTCGTTCGACGAACAGGGCCACATGTGGAACGTGCTGATCACGGCCCACGGCCTGATCATGGTGTTCTTCATGGTCATGCCGGCCATGATCGGCGGCTTCGGCAACTGGTTCGTGCCGCTGATGATCGGCGCGCCGGACATGGCGTTCCCGCGCATGAACAACATCTCCTTCTGGTTGACGGTTGCCGGCTTCCTGTCGCTGATGATGTCGGCCTTCGTTCCGGGCGGCACCTGGCACGGTGCTGGCACGGGCTGGACGGTCTATGCGCCGCTCTCGACCACCGGTTCGGTCGGTCCTGCAGTCGATTTCGCCATCTTCTCGCTCCACCTTTCGGGTGCGGGCTCGATCATGGGCGCGATCAACTTCATTACCACCATTCTCAACATGCGCGCTCCGGGCATGACGCTGCACAAGATGCCGCTGTTCGCCTGGTCGGTGCTGGTTACCGCTTTCCTGCTGCTGCTCGCGCTGCCGGTTCTGGCCGCCGCGATCACCATGCTGATCACCGACCGCAACTTCGGTACCACCTTCTTCGATCCGTCGGGCGGTGGCGATCCGATCCTGTACCAGCACCTGTTCTGGTTCTTCGGTCACCCTGAAGTGTACATCATGATTCTGCCGGGCTTCGGCATTGTCAGCCAGATCGTCGCGACCTTCTGCCGCAAGCCGGTGTTCGGTTACCTCGGCATGGCCTACGCCATGGTCGCCATCGGCGTGGTCGGCTTCATCGTCTGGGCGCACCACATGTACACCGTGGGTCTGGACGTGAACACGAAGATGTATTTCACGGCCGCAACCATGATCATCGCGGTGCCTACCGGCATCAAGATCTTCAGCTGGATCGCCACGATGTGGGGCGGCAGCATGGAGTTCAAGAGCCCGATGGTCTGGGCCCTGGGCTTCATCTTCCTCTTCACCGTCGGCGGCGTGACCGGCGTGGTGCTGGCCAATGGCGGCATCGACGACAATCTGCACGACACCTATTATGTGGTCGCGCACTTCCACTACGTGCTCTCGATGGGTGCCGTGTTCTCGCTCTTCGCCGGTTTCTACTACTGGTTCCCGAAGATGAGCGGCCGGATGCACAGCGAACTGCTGGCCCACCTGCACTTCTGGGTGTTCTTCGTCGGCGTGAACGTGGTGTTCTTCCCGCAGCACTTCCTGGGTATGCAGGGCATGCCGCGCCGCTACCCGGATTTCGCGGAAGCCTATGCCTATTGGAACCATGTCTCGAGCATGGGCTATCTGATCGTGCTGGTGTCGGTTGGGATTTTCTTCCTGAACCTGATCTACGCCTTCACTGCAGGCAAGAAGGCCGCCGGCAACTATTGGGGCGAAGGTGCAACCACGCTCGAATGGTCGCTGTCCAGCCCGCCGCCGTTCCACCAGTTCGAAACGCTGCCGATCATCGAAGATCACCATTCTTCGGACGATCACATCAGCCCGGCTCCGGCCAAGGCCTGATCAGCGCGATCCAACAGCAAAGGCCGGCGGGGCAACCCGCCGGCCTTTTGCTTTGTCGGCCCCGCATCGGCGGCCTGTGGCAAGTGCACCACCATCGCACAGCAATTGTTCGCTCAAGGGGCGGGCAGGGCAGCATTGCCCCAGCCGCCCCTTCCATCTGCCCGCACGCTGACCTATAGCGCCAACGCCATGTCCCCGGTCAGTGTCACACCTTTGCCCGCCGATTGGCGCGATTTCTACGCGCTGACGAAGCCACGGGTCATGAGCCTGGTGGTCTTCACCGGCCTGTGCGGCCTGCTGGCGGCGCCCGGCCACATCCATCCCGTGCTCGGCTTTACCGCCATTCTCTGCATCGCGCTGGGCGCAGGCGGGGCGGCGGCGCTGAACCAGTGGTGGGAAGCCGATATCGACGCCGGGATGAAGCGGACGGCCAAGCGCCCGCTGCCGCAGGGCAAGATGCGGCGCGAGGATGCCCGCGATTTCGGCGTGGTTCTCTCGGCCGTCTCGGTCGGCGTGATGGGGCTGGCGATCCACTGGCTCGCCGCCGGCATTCTGGCGCTGTCGATTTTCTATTACTCGGTCATCTACACCGTCTGGCTCAAGCCGCGCACGCCGCAGAATATCGTCATCGGCGGTGGGGCGGGTGCCTTTCCGCCGCTGATCGGCTGGGTTGCGGTTACGGGCGATGTCACGCTGATGCCGGTGCTGCTGTTTGCGATCATCTTCACCTGGACGCCGCCGCATTTCTGGGCGCTCGCGCTGTTCGTGAAGACCGATTATGCCAAGGTCGGCATTCCGATGATGCCAGTCGTCGCGGGCGAGGTTTCGACCCGGCGGCAGATCCTGATCTATGCCGTGCTGCTGGTACCCATCGCGGTCGCGCCCTGGCTGATCGGGGAAACGGGCGCCATCTACGGCATTGCCGCGTTGGCGCTGAACGCGGTTTTCGTGGCCCTGTCCGTCCCGGTGGCGTTTCGCCGGGAAGGGCCGGATGACACGATGCGGCCGGAAAAGCGGTTATTCGCCTATTCGGTCTTCTATCTTTTCGCCTTGTTTGCGGCTCTGGTCGCGGACCGACTTATCCTTAGCCATTAAGGGACTGAGCCACCAATGCCGGGGAACCTGACCATGACACCGGAAGAACAGCGCGCGCTGGAAAAGGCCCGCAAATCCCGCAACATCGCGCTGGGCCTGATCCTGGCCGGTTTCGCATTCCTGTTCTACGCCATCACCATCGTGAGGATGTGATCATGCAGGCGGACGCGAATCTGCAGCGGCGCAATCTGCGCATCGGGCTGATTTCGCTGCTGGCCGCCTGTGGCATGCTGGCGCTCGGCTTCGCGGCTGTGCCGCTCTATCGCCTGTTCTGCCAGGTCACCGGTTTTGGCGGCACCACCCAGCGCGCCACCGAACAGCAGGCCAGCCTGGCCGAACGCATGGGGCGCAGCGCCGGGGCGAAGAAGGTGTCGATCCGTTTCGATGCCTCGGTCGCACGCAATATGCCGTGGCAGTTCAAGCCCTTGCAGGTGACGGATACGGTCCAGTTCGGGCAGCGTGATATCGCCGTCTATCAGGCGACCAATCTGTCGAGCGTCCCGGTCACCGGTAACGCCACCTTCAATGTGGAACCGGAACAGGCAGGGCGGTATTTCCAGAAGATTCAATGCTTCTGCTTTACCGAACAGACGCTGGAACCGGGCCAGACGGTGGACATGCCGGTGCTGTATTACGTCGATCCGGCCGCGCTGGACGATCCCAACATGAAAGATGTTGAGCAGATCACGCTCAGCTACACATTCCATCCGGCGAAGAAAGCCGGTTCCTAACCACTGGACCAATGCGAAAGGCCCCATTAAGGGCAGCGCAAGGTAAGGATCAGGACGAGAGCACATGGCTGGCGCCAAGAACCACGATTATCATATTTTGCCGACCGACATCTGGCCGTTCATCATGTCGATGTCGGCGCTGGTGTTCACCAGCGGCATGGTGCTGTACATGCACGAAATGCCCTATGGGCACTTCGTCACCGGGCTCGGCGTGGCCGGCCTGATTGCCGCGTTCTTCAGCTGGTTTTCGAACATCACGAAGGAAGCGCAGGCAGGTGATCATACGCCCGTCGTGCAGCTGCACCTGCGTTATGCGATGATTCTGTTCATCGCGTCGGAAGTGATGTTCTTCGTCGGCTGGTTCTGGGCATTCTTCGATTTCGCCCTGTTCCCCAATGCGCTGGAACAATATGCCGATGTCGTCGGCGGCCAGTTCCCGCCCAAGGCGATCGAAGCGGTCATGGATCCCTTCGGCCTGCCGCTGCTCAACACGCTGATCCTGCTGTGCTCCGGCACCACGCTGACCTGGTCGCACCACTCGCTGATCCATGGTGACCGCGATTCGGCCAAGACCGGCCTGTGGCTGACGATCGCACTGGGCGTGCTGTTCAGCTTCATCCAGGCCTATGAATATATGCATGCGCCGTTCGGCTTCGGTGGCAACACCTACAGCTCGGCCTTCTACATGGCGACCGGCTTCCACGGCTTCCACGTGATCATCGGCACGATCTTCCTGATCGTGTGCCTGGTCCGCCTGAACAAGGGCCACTTCACCCCGCGTCAGCACTTCGGTTTCGAAGCTGCGGCCTGGTACTGGCACTTCGTCGACGTGGTGTGGCTGTTCCTCTTCGTGACCGTCTACATCTGGGGCGGTTGGGGCGCGGCGATCCACTGATCGCTGGCAGCCCCATCGGCCCGGCCCCGGTCGTGCCGACAGAGTAAGGTTTAGAGGCGGGCGGCTTTCCTCAAAGGAAGCCGCCCTCTTCATGTGCAGGCCAGCCTGCGGAGCAAGCACAATGCGCCAGCCGCTGAAAATCCCGGTTCTGCCCACCATCTTCGTGCTGATTGCCGTCGCGATCATGATCGCTCTGGGCGTGTGGCAATTGCAGCGATCGGAGTGGAAGGCGGCGCTGCTGAATCGTTACGCCGCCGCGCAGACCCTGCCCCAAGATGCCGCCTGGCCGCGCAATGCGCAGGAACAGGAAGAACGGCTCTACCGTCACACCAGCCTGGCCTGTGTTCGTGTGCTGGGGTTCGAAGCCATCGCCGGCCGTTCTGCACGGGGGGAAAGCGGTTGGGCGCATGTCGCCCGCTGCCAGCTCCCCAATGGCGCAAAGGCCCCCATCGCCTTGGGCTGGTCGCGCGATCCAGCCAGCCCAGAGTGGACGGGGGGCACGGTCGGCGGCTTCATCGCGCCTGCGGGGGAAGAGGTGCGCCTGGTCGCGGAACCGGCACAGGCCGGGCTCGAACAGCTGGCCCGCCCGGATCCGGCCGATCTGCCGAACAACCACATGTCCTACGCCGTGCAATGGTTCCTGTTCGCGGTCACCGCGCTGGTCATCTACGCCATCGCCTTGGTGCAGAAGGCGCGCAAGGGCCAGGCATAGACCGGCCGTCGACCACCGAACCTCGTCATGCCGGACTTGATCCGGCATCCATCCCTCGTCACGCACGGATGGCAAGAAGGCTCGCAACACTGCGCCCCAGCGTCGCTACCCCGGAGATCCTTCGTCTGATCTGCGGCGATGGCCACATGGATGCCGGATCAACTCCGGCATGACGGCGTGAATCGGAGATCAGGCGAAGCGCCAGCGTCTCGGCGGAACTACCGATACATATCCGCGCGCAGATTGATGCCATGCTCGATCCACACCTTCAGCGCGCACAGCATCTGCGACCAGCCCTGGCAATTGCCATAGGATGATTGCAGCGCACCCTGGGTTTCGCGCCAGCCTTCTTCGGCGATCTCGACCAGCGTGCGGCCGTCTTCCAGCGGTTTGAACAGCATGGTCACCGTGGTGCGATATTCCACCGGGTTCAGCTCGCCGCCCTCGACATTGGGCGATTCGCCCTCTGTGGCATCCCATTGCAGCACGATCCGCTCATTGGGCACCACCTCGGTCACAAAGACGGGGAAGGCGCCGGGAAAATCGTGGAAGTCCCAGCTGACCATGGCGCCCGCTTCCAGCCGGCCCTGCGCGCCGCCGGTGGTGAAATATTGCGACAGCTGGTCGGGATTGGCGACCGCTTCGAACACCTGCTCCACCGGGCGGGCGATCCGTGCGGCGACTCTGAACTTCAGTTCCATTCTGTCCTGCTCCTCTGGCCCGTCCTTGAATTGTGCCAAATTATGTTATAAAAATATAACATGTCAACGGATGAAGATGATCTGGATCTGGTGTTCCGCGCGCTGGGCAACCGCACCCGCCGCGCGATCTGCGACGAACTCAGCCTGCGCCCGCTGACGACCGGGCAATTGTGCGCCACGCTGCCTGATCTGGATCGATGTACAGTGATGCAGCATCTCAAGGTGCTTGAACGGGCGGGGCTGGTGGTGCCGGTGCGCAAGGGGCGCGAACGCTACAATCATCTCGATGCCATGCCGATCCAGGCCATCCACCGCCGCTGGATCGCGCCGCACGCGCAAGGTGCCGCTGCCGGGCTGCTGCAGCTGAAGGACAGTCTGGAAAATGGCATCCGGGATACGGGTGACCGGGAAATGTCCGTCACCACAGGTTGAGACGCGCGGAATTCTTGCCCGCCGGGCCAACCGTCGCTAACCGCTGGCAGATGGAATATATCTCCACTCGCGGCGCTGCGCCCGCTCTCGATTTCGAAGCTGTCACCCTGGCCGGTCTCGCCTCCGACGGCGGGCTCTATCTGCCGCGCGAATGGCCGCGTTTCAGCGAAGCGGAAATCGCCGCCATGGCAGGCCTGTCCTATGTGGAACTGGCCGTGCGGGTGATGCAGCCCTTCGTCGGGAGCAGCCTGAGCGAGGCGGAGCTGCGCGAATTGTGCGAAGGCGCCTATGGCCGCTTCGCCCATGCCGCCGTCACCCCGCTGCGTCAGTTCGATCAGCAGCAATGGCTGCTCGAACTGTTCCACGGCCCGACGCTGGCGTTCAAGGATGTGGCGTTGCAGTTGCTCGGCCGGCTGTTCGAAACCTTCCTCGCCCGCCGGGATCAGCGGCTCACGATCGTCGGCGCCACCAGCGGTGATACCGGTTCTGCCGCGATCGACGCCGTCGCGGGGCGCGACAATGTCGATATCTTCATGCTCCATCCCAGGGGCCGGGTCAGCGATGTGCAGCGTCGGCAGATGACCACGGTGCTGGCGCCCAATGTCCACAACATCGCCATCGACGGCAGCTTCGATGATGCCCAGGCGATGGTGAAGCGGATGTTCGGGGACAAGGACATGACCGCCCGGTTCCGCATCGGCGCCGTCAATTCGATCAACTGGGCCCGCCTCATGGCCCAGGTCGTCTATTACTTCGCCGCCGCCCTGCAACTCGGCGCGCCCGAACGTCGCGTGGCCTTTGCCGTGCCGACCGGCAATTTCGGCGATGTGTTTGCGGGTTATGTCGCCGCCCAAATGGGCCTGCCGATCGAACGGCTGATCGTCGCCACCAACATCAACGATATTCTCCACCGCGCGCTGGCCAATGGCGATTATTCGGCCGGCACCGTCACCCCGACGGCGGCCCCTTCGATGGATATCCAGGTCAGTTCGAACTTCGAACGCCTGCTGTTCGATGTCGGCGGGCGCGACGGGGCGGCCATGGCCCAACAGATGCGCGGTTTCGAAGCCAGCAAGGCGATGCAGCTCACCAATGCGCAGCGCGAAGGGGCCGCCTCGCTGTTCTCCAGCGCGCGCGCGGATGCCAATGAAACCGCCCGGGCGATGGCTTGGGCGCACGAACATTATGGCGAAGTGATCGATCCGCACACCGCAATCGGCCTGCACGCCGCACGCGCAGCGGATCTGCCCGCACATGTGCCGGTCGTCACGCTGGCCACCGCGCATCCGGCCAAGTTCCGTGACGCGGTGGAACGTGCCACCGGCCTGCGCCCCTCGCTGCCCAATCGGGTCGGCAATCTGATGGAACGCGAAGAACGCTTCGTCGAACTGCCCGGCACCTATGAAGCCGTCGCCGCCTATGTCGCGGAGCATGCGACGCCGTCAGCATGATGGCGCAACGGCACAGGGGCGCGATATGGCACGGTTGAGCGCCCAGCCACAGCTGATGCTCGGCGAAAGCTGGGATGATTACGGCTTGGTGGACAGCGGCGACGGGCGCAAGCTTGAACGCTACGGCCCATATCGCTTCATCCGCCCCGAACCCCAGGCCTTGTGGCGCCCCCGTCTGGCCGAATGGCGGGCAGATGGCGAATTCGTGCCCGGTTCGGATGAAGACGGCGGCGGGCGCTGGTTGTTCGATCGCCCCGTTCCGGCCGATGGCTGGCCGCTGGCCTGGCGCGATGTGCGCTTCACCGCGCAATGCACCCCTTTCCGCCACCTCGGCTTCTTCCCGGACATGGCGCCGGTGTGGGACTGGATGCGCGGCCAACTCGCGCCCGATTCCGCCACGCTCAACCTGTTCGGCTACACCGGCGTCGGTTCGCTGGCGCTCAGCGATCGCGGCACGGTCACCCATGTCGATGCCAGCAAGAAATCGGTCGCCCAGGCGCGGGTAAATGCCGAAACCTCGGGCATGACCGATCGCCCGGTGCGCTGGCTGATCGATGACGCCGGCAAGTTCACCGCGCGCGAAGTGCGGCGTCAGAAGCGTTATGACGGGATCATCCTCGATCCGCCCAAATTCGGGCGTGGTCCCGATGGAGAGGTGTGGCGCCTGGAAGAGGGCCTGCCGCCGCTGATCGCCGATTGCCGCCAATTGCTCGACAGCGACAGCCGCTTCCTGTTCCTGACCGTCTATGCGGTGCGGATGAGCAGCCTGGCGCTGGCGGGCCTGCTGGCCGAACATTTCGCCGATCTGCCCGGCACCATCGAACATGGCGATCTGGCCGTGCGCGAAGACGGCCCGGATGGGGAGGCGCGCCTGCTGCCCACCGCGATCTTCGCCCGCTGGCACAACGAGGGTTGATCCGGCACTCTGGCCACCCCCGGCTTTAACGACGGAGCACGCCATGATCCGCGAAATACTGAAAATGGGCGATCCCCGGCTGCTGCGCGTGGCGCAGCCGGTGGCGGATATTCATGATCCGGAGCTGCAGATCATGATCGCCGACATGTATGAAACCATGCACCACGCCAAGGGCGTGGGCCTGGCCGCCCCGCAGGTAGGCATCGATCTGCGGCTGATGATCTTCGGCTTCAACGCCAATCCCCGCTATCCCGATATGCCGCCGGTGCCGGTGACGACGCTGATCAACCCGTGGATCGAGATCCTGACCGACGAGACGGAAGAGGGCTGGGAAGGGTGCCTGTCGGTCCCCGGCATGCGCGGCCTCGTCCCCCGCGCCACCAGCATCCGCTATGGCGGAACGCTGGAAGACGGCAGCCCGATAACGCGGGAGGCAGAGGGCTTCCACGCGCGGGTGTTCCAGCATGAATTCGATCATCTGAACGGCGTGCTCTATCCCCAGCGCATCACCGACATGACCAAGTTCGGCTTCATCGAGGCGCTGTTTCCCGATAGCCAACTGGCCGATCTCGAAGGGGATTGAGCGGAAAAGGCTATCAGCCTGAACGGGCGGGAAGGGGAGACGAGGCGATGATCGGATTGCGTGCTGTCGAATGCCGCCGCCGGCTGGTCGGTATCGGCAGCAGATTGTTCAGGCATTGCTGATCCCCTGCTTGGGGCGGCTTCCGATCAATCCTTGAGTATGATCGACCTCGACCGTGCGACAATCCGGATCAACCGTTCGCCATCTGGCTCACCACCCTGATCCCTTCGGCCAGAACATCGGCTTCCGTCGCCACCTCCACATCGGGGCGCATCGTCCAGCGGGGTTGATCCCGCACGTCATATACCGGCTCGGCCGAATATTGCGCATCCACCCCGGTGCGGTTCAGCCGCAGGTCGAACACGGCCGCGCCCAGCGCCATCATCGGGGTGCCGACCACCTTCGCCCGGCCGATCCCGCGCATGCCCATGGGAAAGCCTTCCGCCATGCTCGCGCTCCAGTAATTGGTCAGCACCACCACCGGCCTGGTATAGGTGAAGGGGCCGGTGGGATCGACATATTCGGTCCAGGCTGCGGTCAGCGCCCGCCGGTCGCCATCACCGCTGCGCCGGCGCATGCGGGCATAGGGCAGCCGTTCGGTGATGAAACGCCCCATGATCGGGCGCGCGACGGCGGTGTCTCCGCCGCCATTGTTGCGCACATCGATGATCAGCCCGCGCGTGTCGCGCAGCGCCAGCAGCGCCGCGTCAAATGCCGCCACCACGGCATCGTCGGCAAAACTGCGAATGGCGATATAGCCCAGATTATCATCCAGCCCGCGCCATTCGACATCGGCGGGTGAATCCGCCCCCGCAGCAGGATTACTCAGGGGCAGGTCGACCATCCGGCTCCCCTGGCCGGGCCGGTGGATCAGCATCTGGCGCGGGCGGGCGCGGTGGCCGGCCAGCACGCAGTTCAGCGCATAATCATTCGCTTCCCGATGCGGCTCGGTCAGGCAGCGGGGCCGCCTGGCCAGGGTGGCGGTGGCGATACTCACACCATCGACATCCACGATCTCGTCGCCGGGCCGGATGGCGGCGCGGGCGGCGGCGCTGTCTTCGGCTACGGAGATGATCCGGGCCGAGCCATCGTGCCATTCGCCCATCAGATCAAACAACGGCCAGCGTGGCGCGCCGTCGGCGGTCTGTTTCAGATGGGTGTGAATGTCATAGAGTTCGCCCAGCACCGCATGGACCACCCCGGTAAATTCCTCGATCGATTGCGCGGCCAGCGCCTGGGGGCGGTAAAGCGCGCGGACCTTGTCCCAATCGGTGCGCTTCTCGCCGAAGAAGCAGTAATTGCTCGCCAGCGTGCCCCACAACTCGTCGAAATCATTGGCGGCGGTCACATCGCCGGGCACCGCGTCCGTTTCAACCGCTGCGGCCAGACGGGGCAGGGCCATGCTGCCTGCCACCGCCAGACCGGCCCAGCCAAGGCCGCCGATCACATCGCGCCGGGCTATCGGACCAGTGATTAACCCACTGACCGGCCCGCTCATCTTCACCGCCCTTCCTGGCCCAGCAGGCCCAGCGGCGGCGGGGCCAGGAACCAGCCATTGCCGATCATCGAATCCAGCGGAGTTCGCTCGCCCGGGTTCTGCAGGAAATCGAACAATTCGTCGAAATCGGAACGCTGGTCGCCGGCCATGGCAATCACGCAGACATCCTCATTCGCCTGGACACGCAGCATCTGTTTGCGCTCGCCATCGTTCCTGGCCAGCAGGATCGGATCGCGCCCGGCCGGGTCCAGCCCGGATTTGCGCAGCGCATCGCCAACCTCGATGATGTTGTTGCCATGCAGGCTCGAAACCCACAACACCACCACCTCTGCACTGCGCAACCGGGACAGCGCATGGGCCAATCCAGTGGCCGGTACGGTTTCAACACCGGGCAACAGCGATCCTGATCCGCGATCCAGATCGATCAGCACTGCGTTGTCCCGCGCCTGGCAGATGGGATATTCGGGCTTCAGGCTGAACGCGCTTTCCGTGCTCAGGATCACGGAACTGACGGCCTCGCCCCGTTTGCGCGCATCGGCGCGACGCAAGGCGAAGGTGACGAAATCGTACCAGTCGCCCGCCGGGCCTTCCATCCGCCTTTGCGGAGACGTCCGCCCTGGCATGGCCAGCGCTGCCGGAACGTCCTGGGATGGGGTATCCGCCCGCGCGACCGGGGCCAACTCGCTGCCCGTGGCCGGTACGGCGCTGCCGGACTGATAGGCCGGGTTGGCCACGGTCCTGACCACGCTGCCACCGACGGCGGGGGCGGGCATGGCTGAGCCGGTTTCGACCACATCGCTCGGCGGGATGAAGGCGGAATCGACCGTGGTGCTCACCACGCCGCCGTCTGCGCCGGGTGCAGGAATGGCTGGGCCGGCCGCGGCATGCTTGTTCGGCGGGATGAATGCCGGATTGGCCACTGTGCCCACCACACGGCCATTGGCGGCGGGGGCGGGGATGGCCGGGCCGGTTTCGGCCACATCGCTCGGCGGGATGAACGCGGGGTTGGCCATGGTACCCACCACGCCGCCTTCCGCGCTGGGGGCAGGGATGGCTGGGCCAGCTTCGGCTACACCGCTCGGCGGGATCAGGGCCAGATCGCCCATGCTGCTCGCGACGCTGTTTTTGGCGCTCGGTGCGGGAGTTGCCGGGGCGGTATCATCGCTGCTCGGCAGGGCGAGGGCAGGGCTGACCGTGGTGTCCGCCACGTTGTCGGTAGCGCTCGGAGCGGGAACTGCCGGGGCCGTGTCATCGCGACGTGGCGGGGCCAGCGCGGGGCTGACGGTGGTGCTCGCCACGCTGCCGGTCGCGCTCGGCGCAGGAGCCGTTACAGCGGTGTCATCGCGGCTCGGCGTAATCAGGGCCGGATTGCCCGTGGTGCTCACCACGCTGTCATCGGCGCTGGCGATGGCGGGTGCGGGGGCGGTGTCGGCATTATCGCCTGGCGGGATCAGGGCCTGGTCGGCCATGTCTGCCTGCGCCGTCACTGGCGTTGCGGCGTTGCTGCTGGCCAATCCTGCATCGGCAGAGGATGCCGCAGCCACGGTTGGGGCGTATCTGTGCTTGCGTTCGGAGACGTAGCTGGCGCCGGTCAGGGCCGGAACGGCCACAGCCATCACGCAGCCGGACAGCAGCGGCAGGCCACCCGCGAGCAAACCCAGTCGCATGGCGGTGATCGCCCCGGCCGGCATCTTCCGTGACATCTGTCTGAATTCCATCCCTGACTGCGGACACTGGCCCGTGTCTTGTTTTTTGCCTATGCCTGCGCATATCGGGCTCTGCAACCGATCAACCGGACCGGTGCGGGTTCCAGACGAATTTTCCTGATCCGGGCCATTTGCCTTCAACTTGTGGACATTCGCCGGGCGCACTGCCACTGGCGCTGCGATATTCGACGGGAGTTATCATGGCTGACAGCCTGACGCTGGAAATTGCGGACTTCGTGCACATGGTGCACACCGGCATTTATTCGGAAGAAACCGGCAAGCCGCAGCCGCTGCGCTTCACCATTCAGGTGACGATGAAGCCGATCGCGCATTACACGGCCGATACGCCGCTCGATGCCAGCAAGAACTACATGGATCTGAAGTTCGCCGCGTCTGAGGCTCTGCCCGATGGCGTGCACTTCAAACTGATCGAGGCGGTGGCCGATCATGTGTGCGACACGCTGTTCGCGCAGGATGAACGGGTGGAGGCGGTGACGGTCAAGATTGTCAAGCTGGCGCTGAGCGTGGAACAGGAACTGATCGGCATCACCCTGACGCGCGATCGTCGCTGACAGGCTTCACGCGATGCAGACACAGCTGGAAATCACCGATCTGCCGGTCGCCCCGCTGGATGCCGCGGCGGATTTTCACGCCCGCTACCTCCCCCAGGCGCGCGACTTGCTGGGCGATGTCGAATCGCTGGTGCTTATCCTGCCCCCGGCGGAACGCGCGCATCAGGGCTGGCGGCTGGCCGTCGTGCAGGAACTGGCCCGCGCCGCCGCACCCGATCGGCGGGTCAATGCCATCATCGGCGATGATCAGGCGGCCATTCAGCAAACGTTGACCTGGCTGTCCGGCGCACCGGGCATTACCGGGCAATTGCTGGGTGTGGATGGCAATTTGTCCGATAGTCCTGCATGATGGTCGGATGAGCTGTTCACCCCTGGTCGACGCCTTCAATCGGCGGATCACCTATCTGCGCCTGTCGGTGACGGATCGGTGCGATCTGCGCTGCAGCTATTGCATGCCCGAACGGATGGAATTCCTGCCGCGCAAGGATGTGCTGAGCCTGGAAGAACTGCACCGGCTGGCCATCGCCTTCATCGATCGCGGAATCCGCAAGATTCGCCTGACCGGTGGCGAACCGCTGGTCCGGCGCGATGTGATCGAACTGGTGCAGGCGCTCGGCCGACGGATCGGCGATGGGCTGGATGAACTGACCCTCACCACCAATGGCACGCGGCTGGCCGAATTCGCCGATGATCTGGCGGCCGCCGGCGTGCGGCGCATCAATGTCTCGCTCGACACGCTCAACCCCGGCCTCTTCACCCATCTCAGCCGGCGCGATCGGCTGGCCCAGGTGCTGGAAGGCATCGCCGCCGCCAGCCAGGCCGGCATCGCGGTCAAGATCAACACCGTCGCGCTCAAGAACCTCAATCAGGAAGAAATCCCCGCGCTGGTCGAATGGGCCCACCGCCACGGCCATGAAATGACCCTGATAGAGGTCATGCCGCTGGGGGAGGTGGATGGCGATCGTACCGATCATTATCTGCCGCTCACTGCCATCCGCGATGCGCTGGACGCGCGCTGGACGCTGACCGACAGTCCGCACCGTTCGGGCGGCCCCGCGCGCTTCGTCGATATTGCCGAAACCGGTGGGCGGCTGGGTTTCATCACCCCGTTGACCAACAATTTCTGCGCCGGCTGCAACCGCATCCGCGTTACCGCCACCGGCCAGCTTTATGCCTGTTTGGGCGGGGCCGAGCAGGTCGATCTGCGCGCGGCACTGCGGTCTGATGCGCCCGATCAAATGCTTGCGGAAGCGCTGGATGAAGCGATGCGGATCAAACCCGAACGCCATCATTTCGAAATCGCCGAAGGCGCCGCACCAACCCAGCCGCGCCATATGTCGCTGACGGGCGGCTGATCCCATGGCCGCCAGACTGATCCTGCTCGGCCGGCTGGCCGATCTTGCCGGCACGCCCGAACTGGCGGTTCCGCTGGGTGATGCAGCGCAGATCGACTGGCCCGGCCTGCTGGCGCTGTTGCCCGCTGCCCTGGCAGAGGCTGCCACTGGCCCAAAAATCCGGCTGGCGCTGAACGGCGCGGTGCTGGCGGACAAGACCACACTGATTGCCCGCAGCGGCGATGAACTGGCGCTGTTGCCCCCGGTCAGCGGGGGCTAGGCCGATGGTGATCGTCCGGCTCTCCTCACAATCTTTCGATCCTGCCGCAGAGCTGACCGCGCTGGAAGGTACCATGCCGCAGGCCGGCGGCATCGCCAGCTTCGTGGGCCGGGTTCGGCCGACTGATGGCACCCAGGCGCTCGAACTCAGCCATTACGAACCGCTCACCCTGCCGGGGATGGAGGGGTTGGCCGAACAAACGCTGGCGCGCTTCGATCTGGAAGGATTGCTGATCATCCATCGCGTCGGCGTGATGCAGCCCGGCGATCCGATCGTGCTGGTCGCCGCCGGTGCGCGCCATCGGCGCGACGCGATAGAGGCGGTCGATTTCGCCATGGATCACCTCAAATCCGACGCCTGGTTCTGGAAACGCGAATTGCGCGCCGATGGCTGGCACTGGATCGAGCCGCGCAGCGCAGACCACGCCGATCTGGCCCGCTGGAAATAGGCCGGCAGCGCCGCTGCATCTCAGCCCGGTTCGCGCACCAGCGTTTGGCGTTGGAAAGCCAGCCCCGCCAGATCCGAACCGGCTGGATGCTGGAACAGCCGCAGGTCGAATTCTGCCATGATGGCGATCAGATGGTCGAAGATATCGGCCTGGATGCGCTCATATTCCGCCCACACGGTGCTGTTGGCGAAGGCATAGATCTGCAGCGGCATCCCGTTTTCGGTCGGCGCCAATTGGCGGACCAGCATCGTCTTGTCATCGGCGATATCGGGCCGCGCTTTCAGATAGGCTTGCACATAGGCGCGGAAGGTGCCGATATTGGTCAGCCGGCGGCTGTTGACCGTCCTGTCCGGGTCGTGCTGGCTGTTCCAATTGCCCAGTTCATCCTGCTTGCCGTCGAGATAGCCATGCAACAGGGCGAAGCGGTTCATTTTCCGCACGCCCTCATTGTTCAGAAAACCGATGCTGTTCTGATCGATCATCAGCGATCGCATGATGCGTCGCCCGCCGGATTCGGACATGCCGCGCCAATTGCGGAAGCTTTCGGAAATCAGCAGATGGGTCGGAATGGTGGTGATGGTCTTGTCGAAATTCTGCACCTTCACCGTGTGCAGCGCGATATCGATCACGTCGCCATCGGCGTTGAACTTGGGCATTTCGATCCAGTCACCCACGCGGACCATGTCGTTCGATCCGATCTGCACCGACGCCACCAGTGACAGGATTGTGTCCTTGAACACCAGCAGCAGCACGGCCGCCATGGCACCCAAGCCCGACAGCAGCAGCATGGGGGATTGATCCATCAGCACGGCGATCATCAAAATGGTGCCCGCGCTGTAGATCAGCAGCTTGCCCAACTGCACATAGCCCTTGATCGGCCGGTTGGCCGCCCCGGGGCGGCGCTGGTACAGATCGTTCAGCAGCGTCAGCAACCCGGCGATGGCGATGGCCACGGTCAGGATGATGAAGGCGCTGCACAGGCTGCGGACAAATCCGACCAGGCTCGGCGGCAGATGGGGAATGGCCAGGATGCCCCATTGGATCACCAGCGCCGGCACGATGTTGGACAGTCGCGCCACGATCGCGCCGATGTGGCCTGCCTCGATGTTGAAGGGCAGATGCGCGAGCAGCCGCAGCAGCAGCTTCAGCACGATCTGCTTGGCCACCCAATTGGCCACCCATGCTGCCATCAGCAGCAGGATCAGCGCCAGGCCGGTCTGCATCCAGGGCTCGCTGATATGGGAGCCGACCAGTTCGTTGAAGCGGGTGTTGACCACCGGCAAGTCCGTCATCGTGTCGCTTTCTGCGCAAAGGGATCGTCGTACAGCGATTGTCCGGCGGTCTCCGGCATGAAGCGGAGCGCCAGCAGGCCGACCAGGCAGGCCAGCATCATGTAGAGGGCCGGCATCAAAGGGTTGCCGGTCAGGGTAATCAGCCCGCTGCCGACCGCCGGGGCGGTGCCGCCGAAGATCGATGTCGAGACATTGTAGGCGATGGCAAACCCGGCGAACCGCACCTGGGTCGGAAACAGCGCCGGGAAGGTGGCCGATATCGTGGCCAGTTGCGGCACATACAGCAGGCCGAGGACCGCAAAGCCCGCAACCGCGCCATAGAGGCCGGTCCCCATCAGCATATACAGCGGCACCACGCCGACCAGCAGCCCGATCAGCGAAATGCGCCACATCGCCCGGCGTCCGATACGATCGGACAGGGCGCCGGCCCAGGGCAGGAAAACCATCATCAACAGCATGCCGATGATCGGAACGATCAGGGCCTGATCGGCCGACAGCCCGATCCGCCGCTGCAGATAGGTGGGCATGTAGCTGAGCAAGGAGTAATTCACGACATTGAGCGCCACCACCAGGCCGCCCACCACCAGCATGGCGCGCCAATGGCGTTCGATCAGCAGGCGGAGCGGTGGGGCAGGGGGCCCTGCGTCTTCCAGGGCCGACGCCGCGCGGAAGACTGGCGTATCTTCCATGCGCGACCGCAGATACATGCCGATCAGCCCCATCGGCGCGGCGACGAGAAACGGCACCCGCCAGCCCCAGGCGTGCATGGCGTCCTCGCCCAGCATCAGGGAAAACCCCAGCATCAGCATCGCGCCGAGCGAAAATCCGGCCAGCGTGCCGAATTCCAGAAAGCTGCCATAGAAACCGCGCCGGTCATCAGGCGCATATTCGGCCATGAATGTCGCGGCCCCGCCATATTCGCCGCCGGTGGAAAATCCCTGGATCATGCGCAGGGCGATCAGCAGCGTGGGCGCCCAGAAACCGATCGTGGCGTGATCCGGGATCAGCCCGACACACAGCGTCGCGGCCGACATCATCAGGATCGTGAGCGCCAGCACGGATTTGCGACCGATCCGATCGCCCAGCGGCCCCCAGAAGAGCCCGCCGAGCGGACGCACCAGGAAGGAAATGGCAAACGTCGCCAGTGCGAACAGCACCGCCTCGTCGGTGCTGCCGGGGAACAGCGCTGCGGAAATATAGGTCAACCCATAGGCATAGATGCCATAATCGAACCATTCGGTCGCATTGCCCAGCGCCGAGGCCGCAATGGCGCGGCGCAGGTTCGATCTTTCCTCCTCGGAGGGCGTGCTCATATCCCTGGCGGGGATGGCTTTACCGATCATGCAATTGTCCTTCCCGCCCATCATCGACGGATGTGTTTGGGTCCAGCAGGGCGGCGACCGGGGTCGTGCGGGGCACGATCTGGAAATCGCCCTGATTGTATCCGGCCACAGGCTCGCTCGCCTTCTGCCGCCACAGGCCGAAGAGGGCGGTCAGTGCGGCTACCAGGCCGACGAACAGAAACAGGCCTCCGGTCCCTGTCAGTTCCATGACGCCGGCGGCGCCGACAGGCCCGGCCACGGCGCCAAGCGAATACAGCAGCACCAGCCGGCCGCTCGCGGCGACCCGCTCCGTTTCGATCAGCCGGTCGTTGCAATGCGCCACGCACAGCGGATAGAGCGCAAAGCTGAGCCCGCCGAACAGCGCCCCGAAGGCCAGCAGCGCGCCGCCATCCTGCTGGAAGACCAGCAGGATGGAGATGATCGATGTCGCGGCAAATCCACCCACGATCACCCGGCGCCGATCATAGCGGTCGGACAGGCGGCCCAGCGGCCATTGCAGCGCCACCCCGCCCAGAATGACGATCATCATGAAGTGTGCGGTTTCGGCCAGGTCCAGCCCCAGCCTGCGGACATGCACCGCCGCCAGGCCATAGAACGCCCCCAGCATCAGCCCCGTCGCAAAGGCCCCGATCGAACCGAGCGGAGACGAGTTGATGAGCGCCCGGATCGAAAAAGACGATGTCTCCGGCGGTGCCGGTGCCGCGCTACGGGTCAGGCACAAGGGGATGATCGCCAGGGAAATGCAGATCGATGCGATCTGGAACGGCACGCCGGGCATGCCCCCGGTCGCGCCCAGCAGCAACTGGCCGATGGCCTGCCCGCCATAGAGGGCCACCATATAGGCGGCGAGCACGCTGCCCCTGCTTTGCTCTTCGGCCCGGGCGTTGAGCCAGCTTTCCAGGCAGACGAAGACGCCGGCCACACATATCCCGTCCACCAGCCGCAGCACGCTCCACAGCGCGGGGATCGGGATCAGCGAATAGGACAATGTGCTGGCAGACAGCAGGGCGACGAACACGGCGAAGGCGCGAATATGCCCCACTCGTCGCACCACCTCGGGCGCGCGCAGGGCGCCGGCCATCAGCCCCGCGAAATAGGCTGTGGCCACCAGGCCGATCACCATCGTGCTGCTGCCGCTGCGTTCCAGCCGCAGGCTGATCAGCGTGGCCAGGAAGCCGCTGCCCGCCATCAGGATGAAGATGGAAAGCAGCAGGCTCCGAACCGGGGAAATCGCGGACAGCATCAGCCTGGGCGACGCGCGGTCATGCCGCCTGGCGGTCGGCCGCGCCCTGGTCGTCTTCGACCAGCGCCCGATGCAGCGCCAGCACCGCCGTATCGTAATGCCCGCCGTCGATGATGAACTGGACATCCACATTGCGGATCTGGTGCTGCAGCGCCATCACGCTGATCCCGTCGGCAGCCAGCGCATTCAGCGCGTTAGCCACCAGTGCGGGCCGCGCGATATCGCTGCCGATCAGCGAAACCACCGCCACCGCCTGCGCCGATATGGCGGCATCGGGATAGACCGCTTGCAGATCGGCGATGATCCGTTTGACGGTCGCCGGATCGCTGGCGAGATAATGGGTTAT
Organism: Croceibacterium xixiisoli; assembly: GCF_009827305.1. GTDB lineage: Bacteria > Pseudomonadota > Alphaproteobacteria > Sphingomonadales > Sphingomonadaceae > Croceibacterium_C > Croceibacterium_C xixiisoli. Next base: position 565,109 of record NZ_WTYJ01000002.1, read on the forward strand.
GGTGTTGGCATTGGATGATTTGCTGACGATCCACGCGCCATGCTTCGCCAGCACCCCCAGGATCGCTGTGTCATAGCCCTTTACCCCGACCATGTCCTGTTCGAAGAATTGCAGCGCCTGCACATGCCGGACTCCGGTGATGATCTCGACACGCGGCTGGTTCGAGACATAATCGCCGCTGATCAGCGTTCCCTCGTCTTCGCGATCAAACGTGTTGCGCACCCGCAGGGGAATGCCCGACTGGCGCAGGCCGCGCCCGGCGCCCGGGTGAATGGCTTCCATCCCCAAATTCGCCAGCTGGTCGGCCACATCGTAATTGGTCCGCCCGATCTTGCGCGCCCGGTCCGGGCCGACCAGTTGCGGGTCCGCGCTCGACAGATGGAATTCCTTGTGAATGATCGCCTCGCGCGCGCCGGTCAGCACCGCCACGCGGGAAAACGTCATTTCGGAATAGCCGCGCGAATAACGGCTCACCATGCCTTCGCGGCATCCGGCATAGCCGGTCACGATCGGCAGCGTGGTCGTCAGGTCCAGCGCGCCGAATGCGTCCACGATCCTGGCGTCCAGATCGCGCGTATCCTGCTGGCTCCAAAGCGTCAGGTCGACGAAGGCGGCGTTGATCCCGCGATCCTGCAGCAACAAGGCCGTGCTGTGCGCACTATGCGCTTCGCCCAGGCCGGCCAGCAGCTCGCGAATGGTCTTGAGCTGTTCCTTGACGCAGAACCGCCCATGGCTGCGCAGCCGCGCGAGATCGTCCAGGCAGGCGCTGGCCGCATCGATGCGCAGGTCGACGAATTTGTCGGCGCGCGAACGGCTGGCTGACCGGGCGAACAGCTGTTCGTTGCGCGCATGCATGGCGCTGCGCACAGCCTCCATCGCCAATTGCCAGCCATCGGCGTCGGTGTCGGCCACGAACCGGCCATAGACCCCGGGCGTGCCGGTTTTCTTGTGCTCCAGCAGCAGATCGGTCATTCCCGCATAGGCCGAAACCACGAACACCCGGTTGTAGAGTTCGTGATCCCGCCGTCCGCCGATCAGCACATTGTCGAACAGGGTTGCCGTGGCCAGCATGGATGTGCCGCCGATCTTTTCGACCGTATGGCCATTCATGCTGCCACCTCGCTCGCCAGCCTTCCGGAAACCGGCTCGATCGGGGTGATCTCTCCGCGCGCGGCAATGAAATCCGGCCGCGGCCGGTCCACGCCGAACGGCGCACCCAGCCGGTTGCTCACCGCATTGTAGACCAGGAAGGCATTCGCCCGGTGGAAGGGGGTGATGTTGCCGTTCGATCCATGCATGACATTGCAGTCGAAGATCACGACCGATCCCGCCTTGCCCGTGGGCGCGACGATGCCGTATTTGAACGCCAGCTCGGCCAGGCTGTCTTCGTCGGGCACGCCATATTCCTGCTTCTTCAGCGATGTCAGATAATGGTCGGGCGGCGTCTGGCCGACACAGGTCAGCAGGGCCCTGTGCGATCCGGGGATCAGCATCAGCGGCCCGTTGTTGGGGGTGTTTTCCGCCAGCAGCACCGACATCGACAGCGCCCGCATGCGCGGCATGCCGTCTTCCACATGCCAGGTCTCGAAATCGCTGTGCCAGTAGAATTCCTTGCCCTGGAAACCGGGTTTGTAGTTCAGCCGCGACTGATGGATGTAGACCTCGTCACCCAGCAGGAACCGGGCGACCCCGGCCAGCCGTTCGTCCGCAGCCAGGCGGGCGACAATGGCGCTCTGATCATGGATCCGGAAAATCGATCGCAATTCGCGGCTGCCGGGTTCCGTGATGACGGTTTCCTGATCCAGCGCATCGGGATCGGACAGCAGCTTGCCCGCTTCGGTCTGCAGGAATGCAACCTCTGCTTCTGAAAACAGGTCTTCCAGCACCAGGAAGCCGTCCCTTTCGAAGCTGGCGGTCTGCTCCAGATCGATCGGAGCATCCTCATGCCATTGGCTGTGCACCACCGGATCGCGGCGGGGCAGGAATTCGGCTGTGGGGTGGAGGCGGGATGGGTAGATATCTTCCAAGGGATCTTCCCCCTTTCTTGATCAGGTGACGGTGGCATCCACGCGGATCAGGTCCGCTTCGACCGGATAGGCGCCGTTTTCATCGTGAACTTCCCTGCCGGTCACCGGCGGGTTGAACACGCAGGCGCAGAGAATGTCGGTTTCTGGGCGCACGACATGGCGGTCGTGGTCGTTCAGCGCGTACATCACGCCGGCCTTGAGCGGGTGGGTGATGCCCGAACCCAGATCCTCCAGCGTGCCGGTGCCCTTCAGGATCAGCACGGCTTCCTGGTGGTTCTGGTAATGCATGCGGATTTCCTCGCCCGCGTACATGGTGGTGACATGGAAGGAAAAACCCATGTCATCATCTTTCAGCAGCAGGCGGGCGCTTTCCCACTGATCGGATTTTACATTCATGTCCGACTTGCGAATGTCCTGCAGTTTGCGAACTATCATGATGTGTTTCCTCCTTTATTCGGCAGCGATGTCGAAATTGGCATGGGCGATTTCGTCGATGCTGCGCTCGAGTATGTCGAGCCCGGCCGACAGCACGGCATCGTCGATCACCAGCGGGGCCAGGACCTTGATGATCTCGTCATGGCCGCCGCTGGTCTCGATGATCAGCCCGCGATCGAAACAGCTGGCGATGACCATCGCGGCCAGATCGCCCGAACCCATGTCGATCCCGCGCATCATCCCGCGGCCCTTGGTGGACAGGCCATGACGGGCGGCAATGGTCTCCAGCCGCTGTGCCACGATCTCCGCGCGGCGGGCGATGTCCCGGGTGAACGCATCATCGGCCCAGAAATGGCGCAGCGCCGCCGTGGCGGTGACGAAGGCATGGTTGTTGCCGCGAAACGTGCCATTGTGCTCGCCGGGCGACCATTGGTCGAACTCGGGCCGAAACAGGGTCAGCGCAAACGGCAGGCCCATGCCGGACAGCGATTTGGCCATGGTCACGATGTCGGGTGTGAAGCCCAGTCCTTCGAAGCTGAAGAAACCGCCCGTGCGGCCGCAGCCGGCCTGGATATCGTCCACGATCAGCAGCGCGCCATGCTCTTTCGCGATGGCGGCGATCCGGCGCAGCCATGCCGCCGATGCGACATTCAGCCCGCCTTCTCCCTGCACGGTTTCGACCAGGATGGCCGCCGGCGCATCCAGCCCGCTGGACGGGTCTTCCAGCCGCTGCGCCAGCAGTTCGGCCGTGTCGACATCGGCCCCGTGATATCCGTCATACGGAAGATGCGCGACGTGGGACAGCGGCACGCCCGCACCCCCGCGCTTGGCGGCATTGCCGGTGCAGGCGAGGGACCCCAGCGTCATTCCGTGGAAGCCGTTGGTGAAGGCGATCACCATTTCGCGGCCCGTCACCTTGCGCGCCAGCTTGATCGCCGCCTCAACCGCATTGGTGCCGGTCGGGCCGGTGAACATCACCCGATAATCCAGCCCGCGCGGTTCCAGGATGATCGATTCCAGCGCGCCCAGAAATTCCGCCTTGGCGTCGGTGTGCAGGTCCAGCCCGTGGGCAATGCCGTCGGTGGCGATGTAATCCATCAGCGCCTGCTTCAGCACCGGATGATTGTGGCCGTAATTCAGCGTCGAACAGCCGGACAGGAAATCCAGATATCGTCCGCCCTGGTTGTCATGCATCCAGACATCCTGCGCCTTGGTGAACTGGCGCGGCATGGACCGGGCGTAGCTGCGAACGACGGATTCCCGTCGGTCATAAATCCCGGTATCGGGCATGGTTGTCGTGGGGCGGGGGGTGGTGCTGGTCATCATGCTGATGCTCCTTTGCTGGGGCTGCCGCATCAGCGCGGCAGCGGGCCGATACGCGCCAGCCATTCGGTGGCGTGGGCGCCGGCGAAATGTGTGTCCCGGTCGAACATCGCGCTGCGGGTCAGCGGCGTGCTCCATTGCCGGGCAAGACCCTCGAACAGGGCCCAGGATGCCGGATTGTCGGCGGTGATGGTGGTGATCACATGGGTGATGCTGCCGGGGGGAAACCGCGCCAGAATGCGATTGATCATCTCCCCGGCCAGGCCCCGGCCTCTCGCCTGCGGTGCAACGGCAACCTGCCAGATGAACAGGGCGTCGGGTTCCGATGGCGGGCGATAGCCCGAAACCCAGCCGCCGATCTGGCCATCCTGTTCGGCCAGCACGCAGCAATCGGCAAAATGCGTGCACTGCAACAGGTTGCAATAGGCCGAATTGGGATCGAGCGGAGGGCAGGAGCCGATCAGGCGGGAAACCGCCGGGCCATCGCCGGCCACCGGCGGGCGGAAGGAAAACTCGTCATGCTGGAAAATGCCCGCCCTGGTTGGCGTGCGGTGGATAATGGGCTTGGGCTGCGGATCCGAGATTCTTCATCCCCTGAATTATTTTTGGATCGCCAGAGCGTGTCTGGCGGCGACGGCGCGGTATATACGGGGGATAGATCGCAATTCAACCGCATTGGGCGTAAGAAATATTTCAGTCACCAAAGTATGTCGTTGCGGCGCAGTCTTGGGCGCACGAGCAGTGGATGGCATCGGTGCACGGGTTTGCTATGCAGCGATCATGCAATCCGAAGTTGCCACTCTGACCCTGCGCGCCCTTCGCCGGATTCTGCGCGCGACCGAAATCGGCAGCCGCCAGCTGGCCAGCACCACTGGGCTGACCCCGTCGCAATGGCTGGTGCTGAGGGAAATCGATGCGCGCGGCTCCGCTTCACCCGGCAGCATTGCGGCGGCGCTGCAGTTCAGTCAGGCCACGATCACGGCCAATGTGGATCGGCTGGAAGAACTCGGCTTCGTGCAGCGCCGCCGCAATGAACAGGATCGGCGTCAGTCGATCCTCTCGCCGCTGCCGGCCGGGCAGGCGGCGCTGGCCGATGGGCCCGATCCCCTGCAGGCGGTGTTTACCGATCGCTTTGCCGGCCTGCCTCAATGGGAACAGGCCATGATTCTGGCTGCGGTGGAGCGGCTGGCGCTGCTGCTGGATGCCCAGCACATCGATGCCGCGCCTTTGCTGGACAATGGCCTGATCGACCGGGCGGAGCCGGGCTGAAGCCCCTCTAGCGCAGGCTGCGCAGCAGCTCGTCGATCAGCAGGTTCTCGCTGTCGACCATTGCGGAAACCTTCTGCCGGACTTCCTCGATCCGGGTCAGCTCGTTCCCCTGCGCGGCGGCATCCACGAAGATCCGGTCCAGATCGGCCAGCTGGATCATGGTCGCGCTGCGTTGCGATTCCAGCTGTGCGACCGCCACCTGGGCCACGGCCCAATTGTCGCTGCCGGGCCCCTGGCCGCGTGCCGCAGTCACGGCACGGCGGGCGCGATCGGCCAGCGTGCCGAATTCGCGATGGGCGGCATCGGCCTGCTGTGCCAGCCGGGTCAGCTGATCGCCTGTCGCGGCTGAGATCGGCGGCGGAATATAGGGCGCGGGCGGCAGCATCGTGCCCTGCGCGCGCTCGACATCGCGGATGGCAAGGCTGGGGTAATCGGTGCTGGCGCGGGCGCAGGCGCCCAGCGAGAGGCCGAGCAACAGGATCGGGATGGCGCGGGACATGATCATGATGCTGGTGTCTTAGGCGGATTTTGTGGCGCGTGGAATCACCTGCCTGTCAAAATTGCGAAATGATCGCCGGGCATCATTGCAGCAGAGGTAGCGCGCACCAAAAACCGATAGTAAGAGCCCGCTGGTGAGCGGGGGATTCGCGGTGAGAGAAAGCCGTGGGAGCCTCCGCATCCATATTGACAGACGGTGTGGCCTCGCTTATCGGCCACGCTCTTTCCGGCGCCCTTATGAGCGCCCTTTTGGTCGTTCGTGTGGGGAAACCCATCGGGGGACAGTCGTAAGAACGGATTTGGATATCATGTTCGCAGTAGTGCGCACGGGCGGCAAACAGTATCGCGTCGCCGCAGGAGACAAGATCGCAGTCGAAAAGCTGGCGGGTGAAGCCGGTGACACGATCCAGCTGGGCGACATCCTGCTCGCCGGTGAAGGCGATTCGATCGCTGACGCAGCCACGGTGAAGGTTTCGGCTGAAATCATCGCCCAGGCGAAGAGCGAAAAGGTGATCGTTTTCAAGAAGCGTCGCCGGCACAACTATCGCCGCCGCAATGGCCACCGCCAGCAGCTCACGCTGCTGCGCATCGTGTCCGTCGGCGTCTGAGACGAAGGGAGTAGAACGCAATGGCACATAAAAAGGCAGGCGGTTCGTCCCGCAACGGTCGCGACTCTGCGGGCCGTCGTCTTGGCGTAAAGAAGTTCGGCGGCCAGGAAGTGGTTGGCGGCAACATCATCGTGCGTCAGCGCGGCACCAAGTTCTATCCCGGCAGCAATGTCGGCATCGGCAAGGACCACACTCTGTTTGCGCTCGCGGAAGGCCGCGTGCGTTTTCATGACGGCAAGCTGGGCCGCAAATACGTATCCGTGGATATGATGGCCCTCGCGGCCGAATAATCGGATGACTGCACGGGTCATCCACCGGGATGGCCCCGCCTGGCGGCGAAAGCACCAGGCAGCTTTGGAGGAGATGGGGCCAGCCCCGTCTCCTTTTTTGTTTCTCCTTCGCAAGATAGCCGTCACAAACCGCCGCTAGCGGGGCGCGACGACGCGACGCAACGCACAGATCGGGCTGCAAGGGCCTGTTCGTAAATGCGGAGCTTAATCGAGTCTGGGCGGGTTGCGCGGCAATCCGTTCGAAGGAGAACCGCAATGTTCATTCGTACCGACAGGCTGTTCCTGCGCCCTGCATGGGCAGAGGATGCTGCTGAACTGAACCATGCCATCGCGCATCGCTCAGTGGTGCGCATGATGCCGTTTGGCTGCTGGCCGCTTGGCGACAAGGATGTTCGCGCTATCATCGATGCGCCGCGTCATCCCTTCCTGCCGCATCTGCTGATCACTTTGCCTGACGCGGGCGGGGCGATCATCGGCGGCTGCGGGCTGTTCGACAATCAGGATCAACCCGAAGTCGGCTATTGGATCACGCCCGAACATGCGGGGCAGGGCTACGCGACGGAGGCGTTGAAGGGCCTGCTCGATCTGGCCCGGATGACCGGTCACCGGCGCCTGTTCGCGCATCACGCGGCGGATGATCCGGCCTCGGCCCGCATTCTGCGCAAGGCTGGCTTTCGCCCCACCGGGCGCTGCCGGACAACCGTGGAAACCCCCTGCGAAGCCAGCCGGCTGACCCCGGAATACATGCATGATCTGGCCGGTGACGGCGGCCCGCAGGACAATCCCGTGTCCCGAGCGGCCTGATATTGTCGATCGGCCCGGTTCTTCGCGACCGGGCCGATCAGCGCCACACAGCGGGCCTATGCGGCACTCGCTTCCGCCCGCGTGCGGATGGCGAGCGGGTTTTCGCCAGGCTCGGCGATCTTGACCAGCCGGTTCATGTCGCGATGCTGGAACGGCGCATCCTGTCCGCGAACCTGCAACGTGGTATCGGAAATATAGCTCCAGCTGCCATCGGGGTGGAATGTCACCTCCAGCCGATAGGCATCGGTGCGAAATGCCAGTTCCAGGAAGCTGGTCGAACAGATCCCATACTCGGTTTGTCCCCGCGCGGCGGTCACCACCAGCCGGTCGTCCCCGGGGGTGGCATGGCCCGATGCGATCGCTACCTGGCCGCGCGGAATCGCAACCGTCTGCAGGATCAGCCCCGTCGCCGGCTCCCACAGCCAGTAACCGACCTGATCATGGAAGGTGGTCAGCTCGTCCGGGGTGTTGATGTGCATGCGATACCGCAGCCCATAGAACAATTGCGGCCCGTTGGGCTGCGGATCGATTGGCTCCATGGTGACGCGTTCATAATATTCGCGCCGCTCCGGGCCATCCGCCTTGGGGTTTACGTCCACCCCGCGCATCCCCTCCCAGGTGCCGGCCAGCCGCCGCAAGGGGCCCAGATTGCGGAGCGTTTCCGGATCGACATTGTCGGGCTCTGTGAAAATATCGTCAGGTATATCCATCGTATAGCCCCCCTTGTCGCCGTCCTGACGGCATGTGTCGGCTCATTCATACAGCCGCGCATCACCAGCGTCATCCGCTGGCATGTTGCGATTATGCCGCTTCGGGGCCTGTTTGTGCAATTGTTTCAAAATCATTCCATGATCGGAACATCTTGCTTAAGCAAAATCATCGATTTAGCATCTGTTACAAGTTTCGGGTCGGGGGCGGCCGAGGCATTGGCGAAGGAGCCAGATCGATGACCACCACCAGGCGACGTCTGCCGCAGGAAGAAAGCCGCCGCGTCGCGCTGCAGGAAGCGCGCAAGCTGCTGATCGAAACCGGGCCGCAGGCCGTCACGCTCAAGGCGGTGGCCGCCAGGGTCAACCGCACCCATGCCAATCTGCTCCATCATTTCGGTTCAGCCGCCGGTTTGCAGCAGGCTCTGGCCGAACATCTGGCCGAAACCGTCTGCGATACGATTTCGGAGGCGATGTTCGCCGCCCGTGCTGGCATCGGCTCCCCGAGGGAGGTGGTGGATCTGGCTTTCGACGCCTTCGATCGGGAAGGCGGCGGCGCACTGGCCAGTTGGATGCTCGTCACCGGCAATGAAAGCGCGCTCGATCCCATCGTCGCCACGATTCAGCAATTGGTCGACGAACTCCATCCGCAGGAACTGGAACCCGGCGCACAACGCATCATGCACGAAGCCACGCTGGCGCTGGTGGTCATGGCGCTCGGCGATGCGCTGATGGGGGAGAGGCTGGCATCGTCACTGGGCGTCAAGCGCCAGACCACGCGAGAACGCGCCGAACAGATGTTCACGGCGGCGCTGATGCGGGCCGGGGATCTGCCCACCGAAGCCACCAACCAGGCGGAAAACATTCCCGCCTGATCGTTCATCCGCCGGGCTGGGCGTCTTCGCTCTCTTCGGGCATCAGCGCGGATTGCAGCCAGCCGGGCACATGGGCCGCATCGATCGCCTCGGTGCGCAGGTGGTCGATTGCCAGGCCCAGGTCCGGATAGGCGGTCTTGCGTCGCGCTTCGGCAGAGGCTGCCAGCGGCACCACCACCAGCCGGCGATTGACCTTCTGCCGCCAGTTCATCCGCGCGGTGTTTTCCTGCCCGATGTAGCAGCCCTTGGTAAAGCTGACGCCGTTGAGTTCGACGGCATTGGTTTCCAGCCACAGGATATCGCCCAGTTCGGCCCGGCCTTCGGGCACGCCCTGGCCCAGGCGGTGCGCCTGCCACGCCGCATCCCCGGCTGATTCCGTGCCGCTCGCCGGCGCGACCGCGCGGCGGCCAAGCGTGTCCAGGCGGGGGTCAGGCGCGTCGTGCGCACCCGCTGCGCCCTCGGCGCTCCAGAACACGCCCAAGCTGTCGTCCCGCGCGATCACCAGCTTGCGGCGCAGGCGATAGAGCGACAGCCGCTTGACCAGCTCATCGGCAAACTCCGCCTCGGCATCGATCAGCAATGCGGCGGCATCGCCGGTGATGTGGTCGGGCCAGACCAGAAAATCGAACATCGCCTTGCCCTGGGCAGACAGCAGCGCGGCATAGACCGGCGCGCCCGTCGCGATCGGGCTCACGTCATTGGTCACCAGCCCCTGCAGGAACGCGGCGGCATTCTCGCCTTCCGCCCGGCCATCCTCTGTTGGCGCGATGCGGATCACAGCGCGGTTGAACAGGCGGGTGGCGGTGGGGGCTGTTTCGGGCATGGCGGGAACTTGGTCCGGAACGGCGGTGAGTCAAGGGCAGGGTGGGCTTATCGCCATCACCCGGCTTCCCCCGAATGCCCGGCTGTGCCATCGCACCCTCTGCAAACGCCCGCTATGGGTGGCTGATTATTCCCGTTTTCCATTCAGGTGCCTCATGACCGAATCGCTCACCATCCGCCGCCCCGACGACTGGCACGTCCATCTGCGTGATGGCGCCATGCTGCGCGGTGTTGTCGGCCATACCGCGCGTCAGTTCGCCCGCGCGATCGTGATGCCCAATCTGGTGCCGCCCGTGGTCCGCACGGCAGATGCCATCGCCTATCGCGAACGCATCCTCGCCGCCCTGCCGGAAGGCGCGGATTTCACCCCGCTGATGACCGCCTATCTGACCGAATCGACCGATCCTGACGATCTGGCCCGCGGCTTTGCAGAGGGCGTGTTCACCGCCGCCAAGATCTACCCGGCCGGCGCCACCACCAATTCGGACAGCGGCGTGCGCGATCTGGCCGCGATCCGCCCGGTGCTCGAACGCATGCAGGACATCGGCATGGTGCTGTGCGTCCATGGCGAAGTGACCGATCCCGATGTCGACATCTTCGACCGCGAACGCGTCTTCATCGAAACCCGGCTCGAACCGCTGCTCAAAGACATGCCCGGCCTCAAGCTGGTGTTCGAACATGCCACCACGGCCGAAGCGGCGGCCTTCGTCGAACAGGCCGGGCCCAATGTGGCGGCCACCATCACCCCGCAGCATCTGCACATCAACCGCAACGCCATGCTGGTCGGCGGCATCCGCCCGCACGCCTATTGCCTTCCCGTGGCCAAGCGCGAACACCACCGCCTGGCCCTGCGCAAGGCGGCCACCTCAGGATCGAACAAGTTCTTCCTCGGCACCGACAGCGCTCCGCATGCCCGCCACGCCAAGGAGTCGGGCTGCGGTTGCGCCGGCATCTTCAACGCTCCCTTCGCGCTGGAAAGCTATCTGACGGTGTTTGAGGATGAAGGCGCGATCGACCATTTCGAAGCCTTCGCCAGCCTCAATGGCCCGGCCTTCTATGGCCTGCCGGTCAATGAAGGCACGGTCACGCTGGAAAGAACCGCTGTGACCGTGCCCGACAGGCTGGATGCCGAAGGCGAAGAGCTGGTCCCGTTCCATGCAGGCGAGCAATTGCGCTGGCGGATGGTTTGAAGGCGTCCCGGCGCAGGCCGGGGCCGCTTTCAGCAAGGCGCCACACCCAAATCCCCCAGCCCGTAGCACCAAGACCCGCTCAGCCTGAGCTCGTCGAAGGCCACGCGCCCAACGCCCGCGCCACAGGCAATCGCAGTGCCTGCCCAACGCCCGCGCCACAGGCAACCGCAGTGCCTGCCCTTCGACGAGCTCAGGGCGAGCGGATGTCAAGCAAGGCGAAAGGATGAGCAGCAATGCCGGGAAGACCGAGCGCACAAAATGCAGCAATCAACCGCAGCACAGACCCGCCAAAAATCGCCCCAAACAACCAATTTCAACCGACAGTTCTGGTCCGCGCATTCGCCAGCATATCCCAGCAGAACAGCGCCGCTGCCGCCCAGATGGCCACGAAACAGGCCAGTTGCGCCGGGCGCAGCGGTTCGTGGAACACGAACAGCCCCAACAGGAACACCACCGTGGGGGATATGAACTGCAGAAATCCCAACACCGTATAGGGCATGCGCCGCACGGCGGTTGCAAACAGCAGCAGCGGCAGCGCGGTCATCGGCCCGCCCAATATGATCGCGCCGGTCTCAACCGCATCGCGGCCCATCACCGACCCATCGGCTTGGGTGGCGAACCAGCCCACCACCAGCGCGGATGGCAACATCAGCAGCAGTGTTTCAACCGTCAGTCCGGCCAGCGGCCCGGCGGCCACCTTCTTGCGCAGCAGGCCATAGATTCCGAAACTCAGCGCCATCGCCAGGCTGACCCACAGCGTCGTCAATGCGCCGGACGCGAGAACCGTCACGCCGATGGCAGCCAGTCCCACGGCGATCCACTGGCGCGGACGCAGCCGCTCGCCCAGGAACGCCATGCCGAACAGCATCATCATCAGCGGCAGGATGTAATAGCCAAGGCTCGCGGCAAACACATGGCCGGTCTGGATCGCCCAGACATAGAGGAACCAGTTGCCGGCGATCATCGCTGATGTGACCAGCAGCACCAGCATCGCCCGCCCGTCAGCCAGTACCTGGCGCAATTCTGCCCAGCGGCCGGTCAGCGTGATCAGCGCCAGGCACAGCGGCACGGACACCAGGATGCGCCAGGCGACGAATTCCAGCGGCGGCACGTCATGCACCAGCAGCAGATAGAGGGGCATCGATCCCCAGACCGCATGGGCTGCCAGGGCATGGCCGAGTCCGCCTTTGCAGATGGTGTCCAGCATCGTCATTTTCTGCGCTGTGGCTCCCCGAATCCGGCCTCGCGGTAGGCTGTTGCGACGAACCGGGCAAGCTGAGCGATGAAATTCAAACCTTACAGTATTCCTTACAGACAGGTTGCGGTCTGTTCAGGAAAGCGGCGGTAAAACTGACTCACGGATCAGGGAATAAGAAGGAACACACAACATGACCAACTTCTTCAAGCATGCCGCAATCGCTTTTACCGCCGGAACCATGGCTGTGCTGGCGACCCCCGCCGCCGCTGCGGATATCCAGGGCTCGGTTTCGAATCAGGCAGTTAGCCAGCTGTTCAGCCAGTTCCAGTCGTCCTCTGCCATTACGGCTGATGATTCGGAATGGAACCGTGATCGCCGTCGTCACCACCGTGATCGTCACTATGGCCGTGATGACCGTCGCTGGGACCGTGATGAGCGTCTGACCCGCAACCACCGCGTGTGGCGCGGTCGTGATGGCCGGGCTTATTGCCAGCGCAGCAACGGCACGACCGGTCTGATCATCGGTGGTGCAGCCGGTGCCCTGCTGGGCCGCGAGATCGACGGTGGCCGTGATCGTACGCTGGGTACGGTTCTGGGTGCAGCCGGTGGTGCGCTGCTGGGCCGTGAAATTGATCGTGGCGGTTCCAGCTGCCGCTGATATGAGATCCCGGTAATCGCATTGCGGTGCGCGCCGCCTGGTTGGCAATCGCACCGCAGCGCATCCCCGGGTCGCAAAAGTCGGGACTGCGCCAGAGCGCCCGCGTGGGAAACCACGCGGGCGCTCTGCATGTTCAGGGGCTGATCAATCGGGTCGCCGCTCTACTGGGTGATTTTTTCTCAACCAACAGCCGCTAAAAGGCTGGGCATGAACAGATTGCCCGCCCGTTCGCGATCGACCGTCCGCCTTGGTCTGGCGCTCGCCATGCTGTTGCCGCTGGGGGCCTGCGGCCCTGCCGCCGAAAGTGAGCCTGCCGATGATCAGGATCCCGCGGTGGCCGCAGCGCTCGGAGATCCGCTCATGGTCGATCCCGATCTCGCCGGTCAGAATGCCGCCGGCAATGCCGCCAGCATCGGCACGCAGGATGGGTCGGTGCCCAGTTTCGAAATGGGCGCGGAAACGATCGCCGCCGCCCGGGCAGAGGCGCTGCAGCTGGTGGGCGGAGCCGGCAAGATGGTCAAGGCGCCCGAACCGCGCGAAATTTCCGGCAGACTGCCCGAAGGATCGACCCTGACGGCAGCAGCGCTTGCCGCCGCCGTCCCCGCCTCCGGCGATTGCGCGGCGCGGGTCCAGTACACGATGGATTGGGCGGCGCGTCTGCCCGTCGCATTCCCCGTCTTTCCGCGCGGCGCCGTGCAGGAAGCGGCCGGTACCGATGCCGAAGGCTGCCGGCTGCGGGTGGTCAATTTCAAGGCGCCGGTGCCACCGGCCGAGGTGATGGATTTCTATTACACCCGTGCCGCCGCCTCGGGCTTTTCCACCCAGCGCGTGCTGCAGGATGGCGATGATGTGCTGGCGGGAACGAAGGCCAGATCCTCCTTCGTCATCTATGTCCGGCCATTGCCGTCGGGCGGCGCCGATATCGATCTGGTCACCAACGCGCGCTGACTTGCAGGATCAACTGAAGCCGACCCCGACACTGGCGCGCGGCTGCTCCATTTCCGAACTGGCGACTGGATAGGCGCAGTAATCGGCGGCATAATAGGCCGCCGGGCGATGGTTGCCGGAATATCCGATCCCGCCGAAGGGGGCCGCCGATGATGCGCCATTGGTCGGCCGGTTCCAATTGACGATACCGGCGCGAATATTGGCCCAGAACCGGTTGTAATCCTGCGGCGCCCCGCCGATCAGCGATGCCGACAGGCCGAAACGGGTGTTGTTCGCCTCGGCAATCGCCGCATCCAGATCATCGACGCGCACCAGTTGCAGCAGCGGGCCGAACAGTTCCACGTCGGGCCGTTCGGCCATGGCGGTGATGTCGATCAGGCCGGGGGTCAGGAACGGCAGCTCGGCTTCCGGCCGGCGCATGTGGCAGATCGCCTTGCCGCCGTGGGAAATCAGATAGACGAAGCTTTCGATCAGCCGGTCGGCCGTGTCATTGTCGATCACCGGGCCCATGAACGGGGCGGGATTGTCGAACGGGCCACCGATGATGATCCGATCGATCAGCTTCTTCACCTCTTCGACCAGCGCGTCATGCATGCTCGATTTCACGATCAGCCGGCGCGCGGCGGTGCAGCGCTGCCCGGCAGAGGTGAAGGCGCTCTGCACCACCAGGATGGCGGCATCGGCGATCTTGGGCGTGTCCCACACCACGATCGGATTGTTGCCGCCCATTTCCAGCGCCACCACCCGTCCCGGATTGCTGGCCAGCCTGCGGTTGATCGCGATGCCCGCCTGGGCCGATCCGGTAAACAGCACCCCATCGATCCCGTCATGCGCGACCAGCGCCTTGCCGTGGTCCGGCCCGCCATGCAGCACCTGCACCAGCGCGGCGGGAATGCCCGCGCGGGCAAACAGCGATGCCAGGAATTCGCCGGTCGCCGGGGTCTTCTCGCTCGGCTTGAAGATCACCGCATTGCCGGCCAGCAGGGCCGGCACGATGTGTCCATTGGGCAGATGGGCGGGGAAGTTGTAGGGGCCGAGCACCGCCATCACCCCATGTGGCTTGTGCCGCAGCGCCGCGGTGCCCTGCAGCGCGCTGTCCAGCTTGCGCTGGCCGGTCCGTTCGGAATAGGCGCGGATGGAAATCTCCACCTTGGCGATCACCGATTCCACCTCGGTCCGGGCTTCCCACAAGGGCTTGCCCGTTTCGCGCGCAATCAGCTCGGCGAAATGCTCGTGCTCCTTGCGCACCTCATTGGCGAACCGGCGCAGCAGTTCCGCCCGCCGTGCCAGCGGCTGCGCCGCCCATTGCGGCCAGGCCTCCCGCGCCGTCGCCACCACCGCATCGACATCGCCGGCCCTGCCGCGCCACAACTCGGCACCAGTTGCAGGCTCGAAGGAAATCAGTTCGTCGGACAATATCCAAACCCCAGTATCTTGGTCTTCGTCAGTACGGCCCAATCCAGGCGCGCTGCATAGCCAGACCGACTGCAAACGCCAAATCATCGCATCCGCAGTGGGACATAAGTATCTCGCCCGGCAAAATGAATGGCCTGCTAGCCGAACAGATGTCCCGCCGGGGGCGGGGCGTCCCCCATCGCTGCCCCCATCCGGCGGATGACAGCCACCTTGGCGTGGAGCGGCGCCCAGTCGTCATGCTCGGCAATTGCCGCCCAGATGGCCTCGACCTCTTCGATCAGCATGCTCTGCGGCTGATCATCCGCCCAATATTCATGCGTGGAATCCAGCGGCTGGTGCCCGGCCATGGCTTGGGCCAAAGCACCCCCGACCGCACCCTCGGCGGCGCGCCCGCCGCGATGGGTGAAGAAGAACTGGTCCGGCCCGATCCCGCTTTCCCGCATCAGGTTCTCGGACGCTTCGATCAGCGCGCGGTCGGCCTCTGCTCCCGCGCTGGCCAGCCCCAACCGCCAGGTGAAGCGGCGGCCCATGGCCTCGTGATACAGCGCCGGGAAGCGCTCGAACGCAGCGACCAGCGGCGGGGCATCCACCAGCTGGCGCAAGGATATTGCCAGCTGCGCCAGATTCCAGTGCAGCGCCTCGGGCTGCCGGCCGAAGGAATAGAGCCCGGAATGGTCGAAATAGGCGGCGGTAAAGCCCGGTTGCCACTGCGGCAGCCAGCGCCAGGGGCCATAATCGAAACTCTCCCCGGTGATGTTCATATTGTCGGTGTTGAGCACACCATGGACAAATCCGGCCACCATGTAACTCGCCGCCAGATCGGCCAGCCGCTCGACTGCCTGATGCATCAGCACCACGGCGGGGTTGTCCCGCTCGGGCGCGTTTTCCGGCGGGGGCGGGGCGGGGAATTGCGCCAGGCAATAATCGACCAGCTGCGCCAGATTGTCGGCCTGGTCCAGCGCGGCGAGCCGCTGGAAACTGCCGATCCGGATATGCGAATGGCTCAGCCGCACCAGCACGGCGGACCGGGTGGGGGACGGCTCGTCTCCCCGCACCAGTTCCTCGCCCGTTTCCACCACGGACAGCGTCTTGGAGGTATAGGCGCCCAGCGCCTCGAGCATTTCGGTGGCGAGGATTTCGCGCACCGCGCCCTTCAGCGTCAGCCGCCCGTCCGCCGTGCGGCTATAGGGGGTCAGCCCGCTGCCCTTGGTGCCGCAATCGAGCAGCCGACCATGGCCGTCGCGCATCTGGGCATAGAGAAAACCGCGCCCGTCGCCGATGTCCGGGTTGTACACGCGGAACTGATGCCCGTGATACCGCAGCGCCAGCGGCTGGGGCAGATTGTCGGGCAGGGGGCTGAAACCGGCGAAGTGATCGGTCCAGGCCGCATCGGACAGATCGGCCAGCCCGATCGCCTGATCCCACCGCCGGTTGCGGAAGCGCAGGATGTGTTCGGGAAAAACCGCCGGTTGGGCGGGATCGGCCAGCCAGCCGGCCAGCGGCAGGATGGCGGGATCGGGGTGATAGCTCGCTGCTTGCGGTTCGGGGCGCATCTGGCAATAGATGGTGGCATGATCGATGCGGCACAAGCCCGCAGCCATCCGGCATCAATCAAGGCCGACATCAACAAGGGACGCAGAAGCGCAGGCATGTCCGAACCAGTCCACGTTACCGGCCAATGGCAGACCGCCGATGGGCTGACCCTGTCCTATCGCGATTTTCCCGGCCCTGCGGATGCCGCCGGCCGCCCACCGCTGCTGTGCCTGCACGGGCTCACCCGCAACGGTCGTGATTTCGAACCACTGATCGAACGCTTTGCTGCCGATTGGCGGATCATCGTGCCGGACATGCGGGGAAGGGGGCAGAGCGATTACGCCCGCGATACCGCCAGCTATGTCCTGCCCAGCTACATCGCCGATGTGGAACTGCTGCTGGCCCAGCTGGAACTGAACCGTTTCGTCGGCGTCGGCACCTCCATGGGCGCGCTGATCCTCACCGGCATTGCCCTGGGCGGGCGCGATCGGCTGGCCGGGGTGATCATCAATGACATCGGCCCGGAAATAGAGGCTGATGGCCTGGAACGGATCGTCGAATATGTCGGCCAGGGGCGCAGCTTCCCCACCTGGATGCACGCTGCGCGCGGGCTGCGCGATCAGGCAGAGGTCGCCCATCCGGATTTCACCATCACCCAATGGCTCGCCATGGCCAAGCGGCTGATGTGCCTCAGCGGCAATGGCCGGATCGTGTTCGATTACGACATGAAGATCGCCGAACCCTTCGCCAGCGCCGGCAATCCCGGCGCAGAAACGGAAACCCCCGCGCCCGCCGCCGCCAGCGGCCTCTGGCCCGGGTTCGAGGCTTTCGGCGGTCGCCCAGGGCTGGTGTTGCGGGGGGAAGTGTCCGATCTCCTTTCCGCCGCCACGGTCGACGCCATGACCCGCCGTATTGCAGGGTTGCAGGCCGTCGTCGTCCCGCGTACCGGCCACGCCCCCACGCTGGAAGAACCGGCCGCGCAGGCCGCCATCGCCGCGCTGCTGGCCCGCATCGGCTGAACGGAACGGGCATGACCACGAAAAAAGCCAGAAAAGCGCCGGCATCCAGCGGCAAGACCAGCAGTCCAGCGCAGACCACCGGTGCCGTGCCGCGCATCCTGCATCTGCATTCCTCCTTCGACGCTGGCGGCAAGGAAGTGCGCAATGTCCGCCTGATCGAAGCTTTCGGCACGCAGGCCGAACATGCCATCGTTTCGGGCGATCCGGACCGGCGCGGCGCCGCGTCGCTGCTCAGCGGCAAGGCGAAAGTCACCTGGCCCGATTTCCCCTCGCTCAAGGGCAAGCCCTGGCCCTCGCGTCTCAAGTCTCTGGCCCAGGCGATGCAGGGCTATGATCTGATCTGCACCTACAATTGGGGTGCGATCGATGCGACCATGGCCCACACGCTGTTCGCCGATCCCTTCAAGCTGCCGCCGCTGGTCCATCATGAAGACGGCTTCAATGAAGACGAGGCCAATGGGCTGAAAAAGCGGCGCAATCTCTATCGCCAGATCGCGCTGGGCCGCTCTGCCGCGCTGGTGGTTCCCTCCCGCACGCTCGAACGCGTCGCGCTGGAGGTATGGAAACAGCCACGCCCGCGGGTGCAGCTGATTTCCAACGGCATCGACGTGCAGAATTTCCTCCGCACCCCGCCGCGCGACGCGCTGCCCCGGCTGATCAAGCGCAAGGAGGAATACTGGATCGGCACGCTGGCCGGCCTGCGCAAGATCAAGAACCTGCCCGCCCTGGTCCGCGCCTGCGCCGATCTGCCCGAAGCCTGGCAATTGGTCATCGCGGGGGAAGGGCCCGAACGCGACGCCATCATGGAGGAGGCGGAACGCTGCGGCATCGATCACCGTGTCCATCTGCCCGGCTTCATCAGCGATCCGGCCCGCGTGGTCGGCCTGTTCGATATCTTCGCCCTGTCATCGCATTCCGAACAATTCCCGATCTCTCTGGCAGAGGCGATGGCCGCCGGCCTGCCGGTCGCTGCGCCGCGCGTGGGGGATGTCGGATCGATGGTGGCCAGCGAAAACGGCCCCTTCCTGTGCGATGCGGGGGATGAGGCAGGGCTCAGACAGGCAATCATGACGCTCGCCGGCGATGCCGCGCTGCGCCGGCGGGTCGGCAATGCCAACCGCGATCGCGCCCGGCAGGATTATGACGAACGCCGCATGGTGGAACGCTATCGCGCGCTGTACTGGGGGCTGATGGGGCGAAACTGACGCTCCGGAGGGGACCGGGCGCGCGTTCCGCTTCATCACCCGTTCACCCGTCGGGGGACAGGCACCATTCTGCAATTGAATTGGTGTGGCCTTCCGCTAAACAGCGCGGCCTGTTCCTCAACAAATCTGCGGACGATCGTGGCACTTCCCAGCAATCCCGACAAGACAGCCGAATCCAAGCGGGCCGAGCGCCTGGCAGCCGAACAGGACGTGTTCATCCGCGAAGTGGACGAAGCCGTCCGCGCGGATCAGCTCGACAGCGCGGCCAAACGCTATGGCATTCCGGCGGCGATCATCCTCGTGCTCGGCCTGGCCGGTTTCGGCGGTTACCTTTTCTGGAAGGAAAATCGCGAAGGCACGCTGGAAACCCAGTCGGAAGAACTGATCGGCGCGCTCGACGCCATGGGCCGTGGTGACAATGCGGGCGCGGAAAAGCAGCTCGCCACCCTGGCATCGGATGCCGATAACGGCGTGCGCATCGCGGCGAAGATGACCCAGGCCGGGCTTGCTGCCGGTGCCGGGCGCAGTGATGATGCGGTCAAGATCTATGATGCGATCAAGGCCGATGACTCCGCGCCGCAGGCCTATCGCGATCTGGCGACCATCCGCGCCATCGCGATCAATTTCGACAGCATGGAACCCAAGGCGGTGATCGATCAGCTCCGCCCGCTGGCCGTGGCTGACAATGCCTGGTTCGGCAGTGCTGGCGAACTCGTCGGCGCCGCCTATCTCAAGATGGGCGACCGCAAGCAGGCCGGCAAGATGTTCGGCGATATCGCCAAGGATGAAAACGTGCCGCAGACCCTGCGTTCGCGCGCCCGCCAGATGGCGGGCCTGCTGGGCGTGGACGCGGTCGAAGATGTCGACAAGGCGATGGAACGGCTCCGCAGCGAAGGCCGCGTCGCCGAAGCACCGAATATGGCAGCGGAGGCAGATGCCCCACCCGCAGCCGGCGCAGAAGGTCAGTAACGCATGATTCCCGACGCAGCGCTTCCGCCGGTTTCCGGCGGCCAATGGAAATCCGGCCACAAGTGGAAGGCCGTCCTGGCCCTGCCGCTGCTGGCGATCGCCCTGTCGGCCTGCGCCGGCGGGGACAAGCGGCCCAAGACCCCTACGGTCGGCAATCGCACGCCGATCCTGTCACGCATTCAGACAGAGGTTGTGGCCGATCCCGAACTGTCGGGCGTATCGGTGGTCCTGCCGCCGGCGCAGGTGAACACCGAATATGCCCAGGGCGGCGGCAATGCGGCCAAGGCCAATGGCCATCTCGCCTTCACCGCCGCGCCGACCCGCGCCTGGACGATCAGCATTCCGGGCACCAGCAAGAAACGCCGCCTGGCCGCTTCGCCGGTGATCGGAAATGGCCTGCTCTATGTGGTTGATACCGATGGCGTGGTCCACGCGTTCGACGCTGCGACCGGCGCCCCGCGCTGGCAGCACCGGATCGAAGTCGACAGCACGCTGCAGATGGTCACCTTCGGCGGCGGCGTCAGCTTCGCCGGTGATCGCGTCTATGCCACCAATGGCGCGGGCGATGTGGTTGCGCTCAATGCCGCCGATGGCAAGCAGGTCTGGCGCGTCAAGCCGGGCGGCCCGCTGCGCGGCGCGCCCACCGTGGCCTTCAACGCCGTCTATGTCATGACGCAGGACAATCAGATCCACGCGCTCAGCACCACCAATGGCGCCCCCGTGTGGGAAGATGCCGCCGCATCGGGTCAGTCGGGCGTGTTCGGCGTGGCGGCGCCTGCCGCTGGTCAGGGCACGGTAATCGCCGGCTACAGCACGGGCGAACTGGTCGCCTATCGGTATGAAAATGGCCGCAATCTGTGGTCCGACGCTTTGGCGCGTACCTCCATTTCCACCCAGGTCGGCACGCTGACAGACGTGGATGCCGATCCGATCATCGACGCTGGCCGTGTCTATGCGCTGGGGCAGGGTGGCCGCATGGCCGCCTATGAACTGGTCACCGGGCAACGGATCTGGGAACTCTCGCTCGCCGGCATTTCCACCCCGGCGGTCGCTGGCGAATGGATATTCACCCTCACCGATGACGCGCGGCTGCTCGCGATTGCCCGCTCGACCGGGCGCGTGCGCTGGATCACGCAGCTGACCCGCTGGCGCAAGCCGAAGGATCGCGAAGGGCCGATCTTCTGGACCGGGCCTGTCCTGGCCGACAACCGGCTGTGGATCGCCAGCTCCGAAGGCGAAGTGATGTCGGTCGATGTCACCAATGGCACCGCCACACCCTTCGCCGAACTCGACGCCGGCGTCTCGCTGTCGCCGGTGCTGGCCAACAAGACGCTCTATATTCTCGATGATAGCGGCACGATCAGCGCCTGGCGCTGATCGGCATGAACCGGCGCGGCGAAACGCCGCGCCGTTACCGCTGCCTTAACCCTTGTCGCTTATGGCCCCGGGCATGAACAGCGACAGATCCGCCCCTCCGGCATCCTTGCCGTCCAGCGACATTTCGCCCTGGGTCGGGCTGGTGGGGGTTGTCACCCTCTTCATCTGGATCATGATCTGCCGGCACTGGCCCGATGTGGTCACCATGCTGGGCCTGCCTGGTCCGCATGAACGGCTGTCCGGCCCCTATGCCGCGCTTCTGTCGATCGGCCTGCTCGGTCTGACCATGTCGGCTTGGTCGGTGCTGGTGGAGAAAGTTCACCGGCGCCCCTCCACCGGAATCGATTGGCACAATCCGCGCTCGCTGGCCGATGTGCGCCGCACGGCCATGACCAAGCTGGTCGGCCTGTGGGGCACTTGGGCGATCATCGCCGTCATCTATTGCCTCGGCCGCTGGTACTGGGACGGGCAATATCTCTTCGCCATGCATGTGCTCACCTGGGCGATCGTGCCCATGGTGGTGCTCTCGGTCCCCTATGTGCTGTGGCTCGAACGGCGGCTGGTCAACACCCGCGATCATGCCTGGCACTTCGGCGCCTTCCTGCTGGGTCAGGATGGGTGGGATGCCGCCGCGCTGCGCAAGCATGGCCGCGCCTGGGCGATCAAGGGCTTCTTCGGCGCCTTCATGATTTCCATCCTGCCGCCCGGCTTCGCCTCGGTCGTCAATGCCGATTTCAGCGGTCTGCTGGATCATCCGGTGGAATTGGGCAGCACGCTGTTCGAACTGCTGTTCGTGATCGACGTGCAGATCGGCACGGTTGGCTATCTGCTCACCTTCCGCCCACTCGATTCGCATATCCGCAGCGGCAATCCCTTCCTGGCTGGCTGGGTTGCGGCGCTGCTCTGCTATCCCCCGGTGGTCTATGCCTTCATGGGCAATGGCGGGATCATCCAGTATGAGGTGAACACGCCGGGCTGGGGCTATTGGCTTGATGGGCAAACCACCTTGCTGTGGATCTGGGCCGGCATGCTGGTGTTCCTGACGGCGGTCTATGCCTGGGCCACGGTCGCCTATGGCATCCGCTTTTCCAACCTCACCTATCGCGGTGTGGTCACCAACGGGCCTTACCGCTTCACCCGCCACCCGGCCTATCTGTCGAAAAATGCCTTCTGGTGGCTGTCGGTGCTGCCCTTCCTCGTCACCAGCGGATCGCTGGTGGATATGGTGCGCAACACCGTGTTCCTCGGCGCCGTCAGCGCGATCTATTACTGGCGCGCCCGCACGGAAGAGGCGCATCTGCTGGCCGAAGACGAAAAATACCGCGCCTATCACGCCTGGATGGAACACCACGGCCCGATCACGGTCGCGATCAAGCGCCTGCTCGGCACCGCCCGCCGCCGCCCGGCCCAAGACGCTCAGCCGCCAGCTTAATTCTCAGGCCGTAATCGTCAGGCCCTGATCCTCACGCATTACCCACCACCCAGCAGGCCGCCGCCAGCAGCAGCCCGGCATAGCGGTTGGATCGGAACCGGATCAGCGGATTGGCCGGATCGGCCGGGTTCAGCGTCGCCGCCTGCCACAACAGATGGATCGCCACCGGCAACAGCGCCAGCAGGCCGATCCAGTCGGGCCGCAGCAGCCAGAACGCGGTGGCCCAGCTGGCCAGCGCAATGCCGTAAAACGCAAACACCCCTTCGCGCACCCGTGTGCCCAGCCGCAGCGCGCTGGAACGGATGCCGACAATCGCGTCATCCTCGCGATCCTGCAGCGCATAGATCGTGTCATATCCGATGCACCAGAACATCGCCCCGACATAGAGCGCCCCCAGCACCGGCAAATGGTCGGACCGCACCGCCACCCAGCCGACCGGTGCGCCCCAGGTGAACACCAGCCCCAGCCAGGCCTGCGGCCACCAGGTGATGCGCTTCATGAAGGGATAGGCCGCCACCAGCGCCAGACTGCCCAACGCCACCAGCTGCGCTTCCCAGCGCAATTGCAGCAGCACCACCAGCCCGATCAGACACAGCACCAGCAACCAGGCCCAGGCCGCCTTGCCGCTCACGCGCCCGCTCGCCACCGGGCGGCTGGCCGTCCGCGCCACCTGGCGGTCCAGATCCGCATCGACGATATCATTGTAGACGCAGCCCGCGCCGCGCATCGCCACGCTGCCCAGCCACAACCACAGCGCCAATTGCCATTGCCAGCCGCCCCCGGCCAGGAACAGACCCCACAGGCACGGCCAGAACAGCAGCCACCAGCCGATCGGCCGATCGAACCGCGCCAGCAGCGCAAAATCGCGCAGGCGTTCGGGCAGGCGGGCAACAAGGCCGCGATGTTCGCTGTCGGGGGTGATGATATCAGCCATGCGGCGTTCCCTATCACATCGCACCTGATGGGGAAGCGGTGTCGCCCCTCCGCCGCTCCAGGTTCAGGCCCAGTTCCCGTTTCCCTCTGCGCCAATCCGCATTACAGCCGCTTGATGCCCGCGACCCCTGCCTGGCCGCCGCGCAGTGCGCCGCGCCTGTTCGTCCCCGATCCCGTTTCCCTCGGCACGCCGGTGCAGTTGGATGGCCCGCAGGCGCATTATCTGCTGCGAGTCATGCGCCTGGCCGCCGATGATGTGGTGATCCTGTGTGACAATCAGACCGGCGAATGGGCGGCGCGGGTAACCCAGGCGGGCAAGCGCGATCTGCTGCTGTCTCCGGTGGAACGGCTGCGCCCGCGAGAGGATGTGCCCGATTTCTGGCTGTGCCCCGCCTTGTTGAAGAAGGATCGCTTCGATCTGGTGCTGGAAAAGGCCAGCGAGCTGGGCGTGCGGCGGATCGTGCCGATGATCACGCGGCGCTGCGTGGCGGACAAGCTCAACCCCGAACGCGCCCAGACCATCGTCACCGAAGCGGCCGAACAATGCGCCCGCACCGCGCTGCCGGAACTCTCTGAACCGGTGAAGCTGGATGCGCTGCTGCGCCAATGGCCGGCCGATCGGACATTGTTCTTCGCCGATGAGCTGGGCGGAGAAGGGGCCGCTGCTGCTTTCATCCGCCATGGCGCGCCCGCCGGCCTGCTGGTCGGCCCCGAGGGCGGCTTCGACGATGACGAGCGCGAACGGATTCGCGCCCACCCCAATGCCCGCCCGATCACGCTGGGTCCGCGCATCCTGCGGGGCGAAACCGCGGCCATTGCCGGCACGGCTTTGTGGATGGGCTGCACCGGCGATTGGGTGGATTCTCAGGCGTGAATTGATTCGTTCAACAAACGAATTGCCGGATAGCCGATTTGCTCTGGCGCGGGTGCGTTTGAGGGCCTAACGGCGCTGGCATGAGCACGCGTACCACGCCCACCGGGGTAGAACCGCCGATCGAACGGCGTGACCAGCTTGTCGCTCCGATGCAGGCGGGTGAAAAGCCGCGCTCTGCATGGCGCATCGGCACCGAGCATGAAAAGCTCGTCTACAACCGCCAGGATTTCCGCGCCCCGTCTTATGACGAAGTTGGCGGTATCCGGGACATGCTGCTGGAATTGCAGCAATTTGGCTGGACCCCGATCGAAGAAAACGGCCACATCATTGCCCTGGGCGGGGTCGATGGTGCGGTCAGCCTCGAACCGGCCGGCCAGCTCGAACTGTCGGGCGCGCCGCTGGAAAACCTGCATCAGACCTGCGCCGAAACCGGGCGCCATCTGGCCCAGGTGAAGGAAATCGGCGACCGCCACGGAATCGGTTTCCTCGGCCTCGGCATGTGGCCGGACAAGACCCGTGCCGAATTGCCGATCATGCCCAAGGGCCGCTACGAGATCATGCTGCGGCACATGCCGCGCGTCGGCTCGATGGGTCTCGACATGATGCTGCGGACCTGCACGATCCAGGTGAATCTGGATTACGGTTCCGAAGCCGACATGGTGAAGAAATTCCGCACCAGCCTGGCGCTGCAGCCGCTGGCAACCGCGCTCTTCGCCAATTCGCCTTTCACCGAAGGCAAGCCGAACGGCTATCTCTCCTATCGCAGCCATATCTGGTCGGACACCGACCCGCACCGCACAGGCATGCTGCCTTTCGTGTTCGAAGATGGCTTCGGATATGAAAGATATGTCGATTACATGCTTGATGTGCCGATGTATTTTGTCTTCCGCGATGGCAAATACATCGACGCTGCCGGGCAGAGCTTCCGCGATTTCCTCGAAGGGCGTCTGCCGGCACTGCCGGGCGAACTGCCCACCGCCAGCGACTGGTGGGATCATCTGTCCACCGCCTTCCCCGAAGTACGGATGAAGAGCTTCCTGGAAATGCGCGGCGCCGATGGCGGCCCGTGGAACCGCATCTGTGCCCTGCCGGCCTTCTGGGTTGGCCTGCTCTATGACGATACCGCGCTCGATGCCGCATGGGATCTGGTCAAGGACTGGACCATGGAAGAACGCGAAGCGCTGCGCGATGCCGTGCCGAAACTGGCGCTGGACGCACCCATTCCCGGCGGCGGCCGCCTGGCCGATATCGCAGGCGAAGTGGTCGCCATCTCCCGCGCCGGCCTCAACGCCCGCAATGCGCTGAATGGCGCAGGCGACACCGAAGCCGGCTTCCTCGATCCGCTGATGGAAATCGTGAAAAGCGGCAAGGTCCCGGCGCAGCGCCTGCTGGACAAGTTCCACGGCGAATGGGGCGGGGACATTTCCCGCGTCTACGAGGAAAGCTTTTGACCATTGCCGTAATCGGGCGGTTCCGTTTCCCCGTCGAAACGGTGGAACAGGCTCGCCTGCTGATGCAGGACGTCATCGCTGCCACTCTGGCAGAGCCGGGCTGCCGCGCCTATTCCTACGCCCAGGATGTGGCCGAACCCGGCCTGTTCCACGTCACCGAACTGTGGGACAGCCGCGAATGCCTGTCCGCCCATTTCGCCACCCCGCATATGCAGACCTGGCAACATCAGCGCTCCGCACTGGGCTTTTTCGACCGCGATATCAGCCTGTTCGAACTGGAATCTGAGGAAAAGATTTAGGCGGGAATCGCGTCCTCAACTTCCGCTCTTCTCGCTCCCACCCCCAACACCCGCTCGGCCTGAGCCCGTCGAAGGCCAGCCACAAGGCCAGCCCAAGCCACCCCAAACCCAAACCTCTCAAACCGCCGAAGCCAGAATCTCCTCCGCCCCGACCAGATCCACGCTCACCAACCGGGACACGCCCCGTTCCACCATGGTCACGCCGAACAGGCGGTGCATCCGGCTCATGGTCACAGCATTGTGGGTCACGATCAGATAACGGGTCTGGGTTTCGCGGGCCATCGCCTCCAGCAGATCGCAGAACCGGTCGATATTCGCATCATCCAGCGGCGCATCGACTTCGTCGAGCACGCAGATCGGCGCCGGATTGGTCAGGAACAGCGCGAAGATCAACGCCACCGCCGTCAGCGCCTGCTCACCGCCGGACAGCAGGGTCAGCGATTGCAGCCTTTTGCCCGGCGGCTGGGCATAGATTTCCAGCCCCGCCTGCAGCGGGTCGTCCGAATCCACCAGCGCCAGATGCGCCTGCCCGCCTTCGAACAGGCGGGTGAACAGCCGGCGGAAATGCGTGTCCACCGCCTCGAAGGCGGCGCGCAGCCGTTCGCGGCCTTCGCGGTTCAGATTGCCGATCGATCCGCGCAGCCGGTTCACGGCTTCGGCCAGTTCCTCCTGCTCGGCGGCGCTGGTGCCGTGCAGTTCCTCGATCCGCGCCAGCTCGTCGGCCGCCACCAGATTGACCGGGCCGATTTTCTCCCGGTCGGCGGTCTGCCGATCCATGATGGCGGATTCGTCGGTGGCGGATTTCACATCGGCCGGCGCGAAGGCGAATTTGCTCGCCAGCACCGGGGGCGGGCACTGGAAACGCTCGCCGCTGATCCCGGCCAGTTCGCGGCGGCGGCCATCCTCGTTCTCGGCGCGCGCAGAGGCCAGCGCGCGGGCCTCGCGCGCGGCGGCCAGCGTTTCGGTCGCATGGGCCAGCGCCGCATCGGCCGCCCGGGCAATCTCGCCCGCTTCCGCCAGCCGCGCGTCCGCCTCCGCCAGTTCTCGGGCCAGCCGTTCGCGCACCGCTTCGCCGCCGTCGATTTCGCGCTGCAGGGCGGCGGGCTTGGCCTCGATCACCGCGCGTTCCTCGGCGATTTCCTCGAATCTTTGCGCCATGCCGGACAGGCGCCGCGCCGCTTCGCCTGATCGGGCCTGCCAACCCTTGATGTCGCCCTGCTGGGCGCTCACTCGCTCGCGGGTCACGGCCAGCGCCTGATCATGCGCGGCCAGCGCGGCCATGGCCGCCTGCATCGCAGTGCGCGCCGCCTCATGCCGGGCGCGACTGGCATCCAGCGCCGCGCGGCCGGTTTCCGGATCGGGCAGGGCGCCCCGGCGGTCCTGCGCCGCCTGCAATTCCTTCCCCGCCTGCTGCTGCCGCGCGGCCAGATCGCCTCCGGCCGCATCCAGCTGCTCACGCCGTGCGGCCAGCCGTTCGCGCGCGGCTTCGGCCTGGTCCACGGCGCGCAGGGCGGCTCTTTCGCGCTCGGCCGCCTCATTCACGGCGCGCTCCATGCCCACCAGCTCGCGCTGAAGCATGGAGAGCGCATCCTGGCTGGCCAGCTGTGCAGCCTCGGCCTGGCTGGCCGCTTCGCGCAGCGGCGGCAATTGCCCGGCCAATTCGTTGTAGCGATTGTCCGCTTCCAGCCGCGCCGCTTCGGCCGCACCTTCGCCGCGCGCCAGGAAACCGTCCCAGCGGCGCAGATGACCGGCCCGGGTCACCAGCCATTCACCCGGCGCCAGCACCCGGCCATCATCGCTGTCGGCCACATGCACCAGCGCCAGCCGCGCCGCCAATTCGTTCGGGCATTCGGGCACATGCTGCGCCAGGCTGTCCGCTACGGGCGCGGGCATTGGGGCAGGGGCCGGGCTGCCGGCCCAGAACCGCCCTTCGGCCTGATCGGACGGCTGCCCGATCGGCGATTTGGCATCGCGCCCCAGCACGGCGGCCAGCGCCCGTTCGTAACCGGGCGCAGCACGCACCCGGTCCAGCGCCACCGGCATGCCCTGTCGCCCGGCGGCGCCCTTGGCGCGGGCATCGCGGTCGCGCTGCAGGGCGGTAAATTCGCGTTCTATCCCGGCCAGCTCGGCCCGCGCCCCGGCCAGCGTGCTGGCGGCCTCGTCCCGCTCGCGGCCCAGCAATTCCTTGCGTGCCTGGGCGCTGGTCAGCGCCTCCCGCCGCTCGGTCAGCAGGCCGGCGGCAGCTTCTGCTGCCTGGCTCGCCTCTGTCAGCGCAATTTCGGGATCGCCTTCCTGCGCCAGCGCGGCGCGTGCGGCATCATGCCGGGCCTGTTCGGCCAGGATCCGGTTCAGCCGATCCTGCGCCTGCGCCACCTCGGCTTCGGCCACACGCCATTCGGCTTCCACCCCGGCGTGATCGGCGGTGGCCTTGGCCAGGGCCAGTTCGGCGCTGCGGGCGGCGCGTTCACCATCTTCCGCCTGGCGTGCCACCGTGGGGCGCTGGGTTTCGTCGCGGGCCAGCGCCTGCTGATTGGCGGCCAGATCCTGCTCCAGCCGCTGCAGCGCGTCGGCCGCGTCCCGGGTCATCCGGTCGGCATCATTGCGGTCTTCTTCCAGCCGCTGTTGCTGGCGGTTCAGATCGGCCAGCCTTTGCTCGGCCGCTTCCAGCTGGTTGGTCAGTGCCGCCATTCGGTGCCCATGGGCATTGGCATCGTCGCGCCGGTCGGCCAGCACATCGCGCGCCTCGGCCAGCCGTTCGCCCCCGGCAGCCTGCGCCTTCTGGGCCGATGTGGCGGCTCCTTGCGCGGTGGTGACGGCACTGTCGGCCTGTGCGGCTTGCGCCCGCGCGGCATCGGCGGCAGCGGCCGCATCGCGCCAGCGGGCAAACAGCAGCCGCGCTTCGGCCGTGCGGATTTGTTCGGACAGCAGGCGGTAACGCTCGGCCTGGCGGGCCTGCCGCCTCAGCGTGGACATCTGGCTGTCCAACCCGGCCATCAGATCGGTCAGCCGGGCCAGATTGGTTTCCGTCTGGCGCAGCTTGTTTTCGGCGTCGCGACGGCGGACATGCAGCCCGGCAATCCCGGCTGCTTCTTCCAGCATCATCCGCCGTTCGGCGGGCTTGGCGGCGATAACGGCGGCGATCCGCCCCTGGCTCACCAGCGCCGGGCTGTGCGCCCCGGTGGCAGCATCGGCAAACACCAGCGCCACATCCTTGGCCCGGACATCGCGGCCATTGACGCGATAGGCGCTGCCGGCGCCGCGCTCGATCCGGCGGGTCACCACCAGTTCCTCGCCCTCGGCATCGGTGGCGTGCAGCACGGCCTCGGCAAAATCGCGCGGCGGGCGCTGGGCCGTGCCGGCGAAAATCACATCGTCCATCCCGCCCGAACGCAGGCTCTTGGGCGAATTTTCGCCCATGACCCAGCGGATCGCTTCCAGCAGGTTGGACTTGCCGCATCCATTGGGGCCGACCACGCCGGTCAGCCCCTGTTCGATGCGCAATTCGGCAGGCTCGACGAAGCTTTTGAAACCGCTCAGCTTAAGCTTGCGGATCAGCATCGGGACATGCCTGCCGAAGTGTGGAGAAAGTGTGGATCAGCGCGCGCCGGCTGCTTTCAGCGCGGGTTCGATCACGCTCCACACCGCCCCGTCGACGCGGGCGCCGTTCAGGAAGAAGGTCGGCGTGCCGGTCACGCCCAGATCGGTGGCCTGCTTCTGCGAAGCCTGCACCAGCGCTTCGGCCTTGGGCTGATCGGCCAGGCACTGCATGGCCTGATCGCGCGAAATGCCGCGTGCGGCGAAGAAATCCACCAGGCCGCTGGCCTCACCCATGGCCTGCAGGCGCTGGGCCGGGGGTAGGGTGCTGGCCTGCTGCAGGGCCGCCTGATTGGCGTTGAAACCGGCGAAAATCTGCTCGAGATCGGCCCAGACCTGCACCGACAGCGGATGCGCGGCCTCCGGCGGCGCGCAGCGAACCAGTCGCGCAATCACGAGGTCGTAGGGGTTGAGGAACAGATTGCGCAATTCATAGCTGACCACGCCGGTGTCCACATATTTTGCCAGCGGCTCATGCGCTTCATTGGAAAACTGCGCGCAATGCGAACAGGTGTGGCTGGCATATTCGACCAGCTTGACCGGTGCATCCGGATTGCCGAGCACGAAGCCATTTTCGGGCGACACCGTCACCTTGTCGGTCCAGGCGGTGCCGGCCGGGGCCGGAATGGCGGCGATCGCTTCGCCCTGCGGCAGTTCGCCCGGGGTTTCGGGCTTGGAATCACAGGCCGCCAGCGCCAGCGGCGCGGCTGCAAGCAGGGCGAGACGACGGAAAGTCAGTTGGGTCATGGTTTCCCCGTGGATTGAATGCAATGGACGTAACCGGCAATCTGCCGGACAGAATGAAACAGTCTGGCTCTATTCACTGCTTCACTGGCTGGCGGAAGCGGAAATGCGCGCCTGCAGCGCCGGCTGCAGGCCGGCCCAGCTGTGGATCTGGGGCAGCAGCTGGCCATTGATGGCAAAGGATGGCGTGCCTTCCATGCCGGGGATCTGCCAGTCCCGCTTGGAAATATCGGCCAGGCTTTCGGCCATGGTTTCATCGGCCAGGCAGGCATCGGCCTGAATCCGGCTGTATCCGCGCTGCTCCATGATCGGATAGAACCCCAGATCGCTGGCGATCGCGCGCCGCCGGGCAGCCTCTTCACCCGTGCTCCAGCGCTGCTTCTGCGCCCGCGTGGCAGCGGTCGCCTTGGCCATCCATTCGGGATGCGCCAGCATGAAGGCGTGGTGATTGCGCGCGAACTTGGCCGTGTCGCCGCAATTGGTCAGCATGGCGGCGGTCAGATCGATCGGATCGCGCAGCAGATGGCGGATTTCCAGCTTCAGCCTGCCGGGTGTCACATAGGCCAGCTTGATCGCATCATCGGCCTGCCGGCTGAAGGTGGCGCAATGCGGGCAGGTGTAGCTGACATATTCGGTCAGCTTCAGCGGCGCATCGGGATTGCCGATGGTGTGGCCGCCATCGATCTTGGCCACCGTATTGGTCCAGTTCTGCTGCGCAGCGTGGCTCACGCCCGCCGCCGCCATCAGGGCGATACCGGCCAGCATCACGCGCCCGACCAGAGATTTCCGTGTCATCCTTGTCCCTTTTCCCTGCCACCCAGGCTGCGGGCCAGTGATTCCAGCACCGTCCGCAACTCAGGGTCGCCAATATCGCGCAGACTTTCGCCCAGTTCCAGCGGGATGGGCTTCAATGATGGCGGCGCCTGGCGCACTTCGGCACCCGCTCCGCCTGGCCGCCCGCTATTCGCCTTGGGCTGAACCACACCTTGCCGCAGCTTGATCTTCGCGACCGCGCGATAGCCGAAGAACCGGTTCACCCGATCGATGATTTCGGGGATCACATGCAGGATCAGCGGCGCATGCGCGGGCACCACCACCAATTGCATGACCCCGTCGGATTTCTCGCCAGGGGGGAAGCGAATCGATTCCGGCTGGCAGACCTCGGCATGGCGCGTGCCGACGATTTCCGGCCAGCGGCTGACCACGCTCGACTGCACGAATCCGAACCGGCGAAACGCCGCACGGCCGATCTGCGGCACCAGCTCCGCCACCGGGCGCGCCGGTCCTCCGCGCGGGCGTTCATAAGGCCGTGCACGCGGTCGCTTGGCGGGTTTGTCGTCTCGTTCCATCCTGCGCTCTGCCATGCCATAGCGCGCGAATGGATGATAGGGTCGCCCCGCTGTTGCTCGACTGGTATGATGCGCATGCGCGCACGCTGCCCTGGCGCATTCCGCCCGGCTCGGGCCTGACCGCCGATCCCTATTGCATCTGGTTGTCGGAGGTGATGCTGCAGCAGACCACGGTCGCGGCGGTAAAACCCTATTTCGAAAAATTCACCGCCCGCTGGCCCGATGTGCAGGCGCTGGCTGCCGCCGATGATGCTGATATCATGGCCGAATGGGCCGGGCTGGGCTATTATTCCCGCGCCCGCAATCTGGTCGCCTGCGCCCGCGAAGTCGCCCGGCTCGGCGCTTTTCCTGACAATGAGGATGATCTGCGCCGGCTCCCCGGCCTGGGCGCCTATACCGCCGCCGCCGTGGCGGCGATCGGCTTTGGCCGGCGGGCGGTGGTGGTCGACGCCAATGTCGAACGGGTCGTGGCGCGGCTGTTCGTGATCGATGATCCGCTGCCCGGCGCGCGCACCGAAATCCGCGCCACGGCCGATCGCATCACGCCGGATCGGCGCGCCGGCGATTTCGCCCAGGCGATGATGGATCTGGGCGCCACCATCTGCACCTCGCGCGCACCGCGCTGCCTGTTGTGCCCGCTGGCGGAACCCTGCCGGGGCCGCGCGCTCGGCGATCCCGAACGCCTGCCGGTCAAGCCGGCCAAGAAGGCCAAGGCGCAGCGACAGGGGCGGGTCTGGTGGATCGAGCGCGACACCGCCAGTGGTCCGCAGGTCTGGCTGGTTACCCGCGATGCCAAGGGCATGCTCGGCGGCATGCGCGCGCTGCCCGATGACGGCTGGACCGCGCGGGCCGATGGTACGGGCCAGCCGCCCGTGGCCGGGCCATGGCGTGCTGCCGGCACCGTGCGCCACAGCTTCACCCATTGCGATCTGGAACTCGCCCTCACGGTTCATGAGGGCGATCCAGCCATGGGCGATCAGCCGGGCGAATGGTGGCCCGTGGCCGCCATCGACCAGGCGGGTCTGCCGACCCTGTTTGCCAAGGCCGCCCGGCTGGCCATAGCCAGTCGCGCGGCCTGATCGGTCAGCGGCGTCCGCCGGCGCTGACCAGATTGAGCGCCATCGGCTGGCCGGGGCGCTGCAGGGCATTGTGGGTATCGGTGATGAACATCAGCGTCCCGTCCGCCCCGGTGATCCGGGCGGAAACCGTATAGCGGCCATTGGGCTGCAAGCGGTTGGGATTGTATTGCAGGGTGAAGGGGATCGGCACCTGCCGGCCATTGCTGCGGAACGATGTCTGCGCCACGATCGTGGCCGGGGCATCGGCGCGGCTGACATCGGCGAGCTGTACCGAAATCCGGGCATTGTCGGGCAGGGCCATCCGCTCGCGATAGGCGACAGTGCCGGTCAGCGTCACCCGGTTGGCATTGCCGATATCCTCGGGCATGCAACCGGCCAGCATGGCAATCGCGACGATCGGCATCGATAAGCTGCGTATCATGGCTCTGTCCTCTCACTCTCCGCGCGCAGGCTATGCCTGCACGGGGGCGAGGACAAGCAGGACTAGGTCCGAATCAGAAGAAGCCGCCGCCCAGCATCAGCCGGATCACGGCAATCGCGAACACGACCAGGCAGAAATTCCGCCCGCCATTGGAACTCGACAGCGCACCCAGCCCGATGCCGACCACTGCAATCGGCAGGACGAACCAATTGCCCCAGCCCAGGAAGGGAATGGTGGAAGGGATCGCCAGCAACAGCGCGACGATACCGGTAGCGATCGAAAGCAGGTTCAGCATGTGTGTTATATGGATAAAGCACTGACCCAGCGCAAGAGCCTTGCTGACCGGCAGGACGAGGTTCAGCTTGGCCCCGGCATGGCAGTCGCATGAAGCTGGATCTTTCGGCCAAAATCGGTCGCCGTACGTTCCTGTGCGCAGGTGGGGCGTGCTCAGGCGCAGTCTGGGCGTGGCCCCGCGTAGCCCTGGCACAGGGTTTTTCCAACCGCTGGCCGCATGTCGACGCGCTGGCAAGGGGGCTGGTGGCACGCCGCCAGGTGGCCAATGTCGTTGCCCTGCTCGGCTATGGCCAGGCGCCGGTAGACGTCATCGCCTATGGCCACGACGGCTTCATCGATGACCGCCGGTCGGACCCGGACAGCCTCTACCGTATCTACTCCATGACCAAGCCGATCACCGGCATGGCCGCCCTGCTGCTGGCGGATCGTGGACTGCTGGCGCTGGATCAGCCGATTGCCGATTTCCTGCCAGCCTTTGCCAATATGCAGGTGCAAAAACAGCATGATGGACCGATAAGCTCGGACAATCTCGAACCCGCTATCCGCGCCATTACCGTCCGCCATTTGCTCACCCACACCTCAGGATTGGGTGATGGCGTGGTGCAGACCGGCCCCATCGCCCAGGCCTATCGCGATGCCGGGGTCATCCCCGGCGCGGTCAGCCGGCTGGAAATTCCCGGCCTCGTCCGCAGCGCCCCGGCGCCCAGCCTGGCGGCCTTCGCCGACCGGCTCGCCGCCCTCCCGCTGCTGTGGCAACCAGGCACGCGCTGGTGCTATTCGGTCGGCATCGACCTGCTCGGCCGGATCATCGAACTCGCCAGCGGCCAAACGCTCGACATTTTCCTCCACGACACCATCATCGGCCCCTGCGGCATGGACAGCAGCGGGTTCCAGGTGCCGCAGGCGCACATCGGGCGGCTGACGACCAATTATCTGGGGCTGATGGGCACCATGCTGCCGATCGATCTCCCTCAAAACTCAGTGTTTCTTGATCCGCCACCATTCCCCGCCGGCGGTGCCGGGCTGGTCTCCAGTCCGCGCGATTATGACCGGTTTCTGAGGATGCTGGCCGGCAATGGCATGATCGACAGGGTGCGGGTGCTGCCCGAATCCGTGGTCCGGCTGGGCACATCGGACCTGTTTCCAGGTACCCTGTCGGCGGATGATCCCTATGCCCGGCATTTCGGCTTCGGTGCCGGCGGCCGGGTCGGCAAGGGCGCGCATAGCGGCACCTTCGGCTGGTTCGGCATTGCCGGCACCTGCGGTCTGGTGGACATGCGCAGCGGACTGCGCCATTCGCTGTTCACCCAATATATGCCCGCCGATATCTATCCGGTGCAGACCGAATTTCCTGCCGCCGTGCTGCAGGATCGTGCTTCCCACCGTTGATCAAGCAGGAGCTGCAGATGACTGAACTGATTGCCTTTACCGGTCAGCCGCTCGACCGTGCCGATCATCTGCGGCGCGACGAAAGCGCGCTGGCGCAATTGCGCCGCGATGATGCGCTGCTGCTGTCGCTCGACGGCCTGGCGCCGGATAACGCCGGGGAGGGTGGGCTCCACTGGATGCCGCTTGATCAGGCCGCCAGCGATGCCGAACTGGTGTTCCTCGGGCTGCTCGGCGGCCGCGCTGCCTTTGCTGCCGTGCCGGACAAGGGCGATCCCGATCCCGCCTTCACCCGCAGGAAAACCTGGGATGCCATCGCCCAGCTGCCCGCCCGCGACATCGCCATCTACGGCGCCGCGCGCAGCCTGATCGACTGGCACGCCCGCCACCGCTTCTGCGCCCAATGCGGCCACGGCACCACCCCGGCCAAGGGCGGCTGGCAGCGCGATTGCGCCTCCTGCGGCGCCTCCCATTTCCCGCGCACCGATCCGGTCGCGATCATGCTGGTCGAATATCGCGATGCCGATGGGGTCAAGCTGTTGCTCGGGCGGCAGGAACGCTTCCCCCCGCGCAGCTATTCGGCATTGGCCGGCTTCGTGGAACCGGGCGAAAGCTTCGAAGAAGCCGCCGTGCGCGAAGTGTTTGAAGAAACCGGCGTGCGCATGCGCGATGTCGAATATATCGGCTGCCAGCCCTGGCCGTTCCCGTCGCAACTGATGATCGGCTGCATCGGCACGGCGGACAGCCTGGATCTGCGGATCGATTATCAGGAAATAGAGGATGCACGCTGGTTCAGCTTTGCCGAAGTAGCGGAGGCCGTGGCACAGCGGGCGGACAGCACCAGCTTCGTGCCGCCCCCGTCGCAGGCGATTGCGGATTACATGCTGCGTTGGTGGGTAGAACGCGAAGCAAAGCGTTGAAATTTGAGGTGAGAGGCATGACAGCAAACGACACGATCCCGTGCATGACGGTCGACATCTGGTCGGACGTGATGTGCCCCTGGTGCGCCATCGGCTACACCCAGTTCGCCCAGGCCGTGGTCGCGCTGGAGGGGGAACTGGCGGTGGACATCCGCTGGATGCCTTTCGAACTCAATCCCGATATGCCCACCGAAGGGCGCCGGCAGGACGACCATCTCGCCGCCGCGCTGGGCCGCCCGGCGGACCAGATCGCGCAGATGCGCCAGCAGGTGATCGACGCGGCGCAGGCGGTCGGTTTCCCTATGCGCGAAACCGGCGATGACGGCGCGCCGTCGATGGTCTGGAACACCTTTGCCGCCCACCGCCTGCTGCGCTGGGCGCTCAACACCTCCGGGCCGGAAGCGCAGACGCGGCTGAAACTGGCGTTGCTGCATGCTCATTTTGCCGATCACCGGGCCGTGGGGCAAGAGGCGGTGCTGATCGACATTGCGGCAGAAGCCGGCTTCGACCGCGCTGCCGCCACGGCCGCTTTGGCCGATGAGGCACTGGCCGCTGAAACCCGTGCGGAGGAGCAGCGCGGAATCCAGTCGGGCATAAATTCGGTACCCAGCTTCGTGATCGGCGGCCGCTTCCTGCTGCCCGGCTCGCGCGAACCGGAAGCCTTTGTGAAGGCGCTGCGCAAGATCGCCTGGATGGACGAGGAGCAGGCCGAGCGCTTCTGAGATCGGCTGATAAGGCGGGGGCACCAGACCCCCGCCTTTCGCCTCACTTCGTCAGCACGATAATCACGGCAATCGCTGCGGCCACCAGCGCGAGCAGCCCTATGGCTATGCCAATGTCGCGCAGGCCGATCTTGTCGACATGATCGGCGCGAAATTGCTGATATCCGCGCTGGGCGGCTTCGTTGCTGGCGATGTTACCGATGTCGAGCGCGCTGGCTTCCTTGCGGAAATAGATCCGCAGTTGGTCGGTCTCTTCGGCGGAGATGGCGGGATACTGGCTCAGCAGCCCTTCCACCTGCAGGCGGCGTTGCAATGCCTGGTCGGCACCGGTTGCGGTGTTGGTCATATTTCCATTCCTGATCTGTGAGTTCCGGACACGGTGCGCGACGAAGCGCGCCGTGGTGGGGGACGGATCAGGCTATGGGCGGGGCTCTGGGGGAAAGCTGGGGGCCGACAGCTTCATGCGGTGGCGGACCGCGTGCACGCGGCGTCCGCACTGGGCCATCGGCATGGAATGTTGCGGCAAGGTCGGTGGAGGACAATCGCGCAGATGGGGGAAGATCCAGCGGCTCGACCAGCATCTGCTTGGCCGCCGTGGGCAGATCACGCCGTACTGCGACAGCCACATCGACCGTCGCCGCGCTGAAGGCTGATCCCTGGGTGGGTACCGGCGGCGCCGCATGCGCGGGCAGGGCATGCAGGCCGATCGTGGCCAGCAGCAGCAGCACAAGCATGCGGAAAGAAAGGGACGGCCGGGCCGGGGTCATGATGTGGAAACTAGGGTCCAGGGGCGAACAAGGCAAATTTCAGCGGCTAAACCAGCCCCAACCGCCCCAGTTCACGCACCAGGCGCGGCGGCAGCACATCGCCGGCCAGCTCGCCATCGCCCAGATCGGCCGGAGCATCCGCCTCTTCCAGATAGCGCCAGCCCTGATGCGCGCGCTTGGCGCGCGGCTGCACCAGGATCAGCTGCGGGGCCAGGCGGATGGTCCAGCGGCCATCCTCGGAACGCTGTTCGAAGCCGAGGATTTCGCTGCGCGCCACCAGCGCATGTTCGATGATCCAGTAGAGCGAACCACCGATCATTTCTTCATGCCGCTTGGGCAGATAGCGCGTGGTCATATGCGCTTCCGTCCCGGATTCCACCCAGCGGCGCAGTTCTTCCACCCCGGCGGAGCGGTAGGCGATCTTGGTCATCGAAAGCGGCATTGCCGCCTAGATAGGGCGGGCCGTGCCTCAAGCAAGTGCATGCGGGGCAGCGCTGCCCCGCATGCCGATATCAGGCGAGCGCCGCCATCAGCGATGGCGTTGCCTGGTTCACCCGGCGCTGGGCCTGGGCAGGCTTGGGGCGGCGGCGCTGATCGCGCAGCAATTGTTCCAGCAGCACCTGCCCGAAATGCCAATCGCCAATGCCGGAATCGGCGTTGATATGCCCGATCGCGCCAGCATAGGCGAAGCGGCTGCCCCAATCGCGGGCCAGCATTTGCGATGTCCGCAGGCGGCAATAATGATCGTCCTCGCTGGCGGCCAGATAGGACGGGAAGGGCAGAGGATTGCGCGGGCAGGCGCCGAACCGGGCCAGCCGGGGGTCTGCACCCGGGCGATCGACATCCGGCGGCGCGACCAGCAGCGCGCCGATCACCGGGTTGCCCTGCTGTTGCTGCTCATATTCCGCCCACCAGGCCACCGCCAGACAGCCGAGGCTGTGCGCGACCAGGATGATGGGCCGATTGGCCTGATGGATCGCGAGATTGAGCTTGTTTACCCAGGTGTTGCGATGCGGATCTTCCCACATGCCAAGGTCAACCCGCTGGCAATCATCGCGCTGGTCTTCCCAGAGCGACTGCCAATGTTTCGGGTTGCTGTTGTTAAGACCGGGTACGATCAAAATCAGCGGCTTTTCCCACAGGCGTTCCTGCTCGAGCGCAAGATAATGGGCCATGATCCGTCTCCTTCGTTCCACAGGGGAAAGTTGACTGGCCGTCCGATGCGAATGGTCCGACAAGAGTAAGATAACTCAATTCAAAAGGTAGACAATAGCTTTTTGGTTGGGCTGTGTCGTTTTGGCGACAGTACGCAACAGCATAATCCTGCGTTCAGCTGGGGTTGGGGCACAAAAACGGCGGAATCAGGGCCGATCAGGCCAGTGAGATCAGGCGGGCCTCAAGCGCGACCACGCGCAGGGCAGACAATCAGCCGGCCAGGCCGAATGCCGCTGCGAGGCCAAGAAAGGCGAAAAAGCCCATCGAATCGGTAATCATGGTCACGAACACGCTGCTCGCTACAGCCGGATCCTGCTCCATCCGGTCGAACAGCACCGGTACAGCAACCCCGGCGATGCCAGCGGTCAGAATATTGATCACCACAGCCAGCGCGATCACCACGCCCAGCATGGGGGTGAAGAATATCGCCGTGGCGATCCCGATCATCGTGGCGACGGTCATGCTGTTGAGCAGGGCGACACGGATTTCACGCCACAGGATGCGCCTGGTGTTGGATCGGGTCAGCTGATTGGTGGCAATGGCGCGCACGGTAACGGCCATTGTCTGGGTACCGGCATTGCCACCGATGCTGGCGACGATCGGCATCAACACGGCCAGCGCAACCAGCTTCTCGATCGCCGCGCCGAAGGCCCAAATGATGAAGCTCGCAATCAGGGCGGTGCCCAGATTGGCGATCAGCCAGCGGACACGCGCCGAAAAGGCATCGCGAATCGGTTCGTTGATGTCGCCATCGCCGGCACCGCTCAGCAGCAGCGTATCTTCGCCTGCCTCTTCGGAAATGATGTGGACGATGTCATCAACGGTCAGCTGGCCGACCAACCGCCCGGCCTCATCGACAACGGCGGCGGAAATCAGCGCATATTTCTGGAACCGCAGCGCCACCTCTTCCTGATCCATCGAGACGGGGATCAGCGTCTGGTCGCGCTTCATCACATCGGCCAGCGCGATATGGCGCGGGCACCGCAATATCCATGACAGGGCGCAGGTGCCGACCGGGCGATGGGTGTGGTCGACCACAAAAACTTCCCAGAATTCGGTGGGCAATCCATCGTTGTCACGCAGGTAATCGATCAGATCACCCACGGTCAGATGTTCGGGAACTGCCACCAGTTCCCGCTGCATCAGGCGGCCGGCGGTTTCTTCCGGATAAGACAGCGCGCTCTCGATCGCGGCGCGGTCTTCCGGTTCCATTTCCGCCAGCACGGCGGCCTGGTCTTCGGGCTCGAGATCCTCGAGCATCTGGACCGCGTCATCGGTGTCGAGCTGTTCGGCGATCTCCGCCACCACTTCGGGCGGCAGCGCCTCGATCATGTCGTCGCGGACATAATCATTCAGCTCCGCGATCACCTCGCCGGTCATCAGATCGGTAATGGCGGCGGCCAGCTGGCGCCGTTCGTCACGCTCCAGCAGTTCGAGAAGATCGGCGATGTCCGCCGGGTGCAGCGGTTCGACCAGATCATAGGCACGGGTTTCGTCCCCGTCCTCGATCGCATCGCGCACCGCATCGACGAACGCCGGTTTCAGCCGGTTTTCGTCATCCAGCTGCCCTTCCTCTTCGGGCAGGGGGCTGTCGATCAGCGTGTCGATGTCCTCTTCGGCCATGACGCGCTCCTATGCTTGTGCAGCGCAAAATCAAGCGCGCGGGTGACAATTGCCGCCACGGCCTTATATCGACGCCCAGTTTTAAAAGGAGAAGACTGTCATGGCCGATGAAACGCTGACCCTCACTCTGGACAATGGCGATGGGAATGGCGGCGATGTGGTCATCAAGCTGCGTCCTGATCTCGCACCGGGCCACGTTGCACGCATCACCGAGCTGGCCAAGGAAGGCTTTTACGACGGCGTGGTGTTCCACCGCGTGATCCCGGGCTTCATGGCCCAGGGTGGCGACCCGACCGGTACCGGCATGGGTGGCAGCGACAAAGCTGACCTGAAGGCTGAATTCAACGCTGAACCGCATGTTCGCGGCGTGTGCTCGATGGCCCGCACCCAAGTGCCGGACAGCGCCAACAGCCAGTTCTTCATCGTGTTCGACGATGCGACCTTCCTCGACCGCCAGTACACGGTATGGGGCCAAGTGCAGAGCGGCATGGAATTCGTCGACGCACTGCCTAAGGGCGAACCGCCGCGCCAGCCGGGCAAGATCGTCAAAGCGACTGTCGCCTGATCTGACGAACGGAAGTGGAAAGGGGTGCTGCGGCGCCCCTTTCTTTTTTTGGGCGAAGGGGGAACGCGCCCCTTCAGATGAGGGGCAGCCGGTCCCGCACGAAGCCGGCCCTCCTGGCCACCGATGCCAGCGGCAGCGGAACCAGCTCATAGCCCAGCTTTCCATAGACGCCCATCATCGCCCGATGTGTGGCCTCCGCCTCGGCCGGGCTCTGCTTGCGTTCCGCATCCTGGGCGAAGATTTCCGGCCAGAAAGGCGCGATGAACACGCGCGGATGGTAACGGAAATGCCCCGCTGCACGCCACAAATGGGCCGGCACCGCCAGGCCGCAAAGCTGCAGATAGCCGATCACATCCGGAATGCCCCGGTCGAACAGCACCGGGCCGGTATGCTGTTCCGCTTCATGCCAGGATCGCAATTCCCACCCCAGCATCTGCGCAGCGAAGGCTTCGCGATCGATCCAGGGCAGGGCGGATCCGCCAATCGCCACTTGATCGCGGATGATCGCCCGCCCTGCCTCCGGCATGCAGGCCAAACCCTGATCGGCCAATGCCTCAAGCAGGCTCGTCTTGCCCGAACCCGGCCCGCCGGTAACGATAGTATAGCGCTTGCTCACGGCTGTTCTTCCATCTGCCCAGCCTGCGGTTCTGCCTGCCTGCGCCGCCGGGCCCGCGTCAAGCGCCCGCGCAGCCACAGCCATATGCCGGAAAGCGCCAGAAACGTCGGAGCCAGCGCCAGCACCGCCCACAGGGCCTTGAACCCTTCTCCGCACAGGTCGGCCTCACAACCCGAAATGCGTCCGCCGAACCGGCCGAAATGGGCATAGGCCAACCAGTAGGAGATCGTGTCCCCGGTCCGCTCCACAGGGTTGGCCTCATCGAAGGGTTCGAAATGATCGACCAGCGCGGCCATCACCTCGGGCCAGGCCAGATGCAGCCCGGTGATCGCCCACATCAGCACGAATGCGCCGGACCAGATCCCGATCGTCCGATGCTGCCGCCGCAGCCAGCCGGTGAAGCGGCCCCGTTTGGCCTTCACTGGCGCGACCTCCCGGGCCCGTTTGCGCGGGCGCCAGGTCAGCATGCCTGTCAGCACCAGGAAGATGAACGCCAGCGCCAAGGCCCCGTTTACAACCCGCCCGCTGTCGCCACCGATCAGTTCGCGATGCAGTTCCAATGCAAAGCTTGTCAGTCGGAAACCCAGCGGCAGAGCAGGGCGCATGGGTGCGCCAGTGTAGGGATCGAACAGATAGCCGCGCATCGCATCGCCGCTGTTCAGCGCGATCTCCACCGCATGATCGGGCCGCTTGCCCCGCCAGATTTCCGCCGCCTGCTCACCGGGGAAGGCGCGGGCGGCATGGCGACGCAGCTCGTCATCGGACAAGGGCCGGGCGCCGACCTCCACGATCAGCGGCTGCGGCTCGAAATGGCGATAGAGCTCCGGCCGATAGACGAGCACCGACCCCGTCAGGCAGATCATCGCCACATAGCCGAACAGCGCGATCCCGATCCAGCGATGCAGCCTGGTCAGCAGCCGGCGCATAGGGGGAATTACATCCCCGCGCCCAGCAGCCAGTCGTGGAATATCCTCACCGCGCGGGTTTCCAGATCCACCGGCCGGCAGACGAACCAATAGCTGTATGGGCTGGCGATCGGCAGATCGTACAGCTTTGCCAGGCGCGGATCGTTGTTCCGCTTGATATGGTCGTCATGCATGATGGCGACGCCCAGGCCCTGCGCGGCTGCTTCCAGGATCAGCTGGCCGGAATCGTAATGATCGACGGCATTGGGATGCAGCGCTTCGAGGCCAAGCGCCTTTTTCCACGCATCGAAGCTCTGCGGCATGTCGGTGTGGATCAGGAAGGTCTGCTGTTCCAATTCCTTGATGCCCGGTGTCGGGCCCAGCTTTTCTGCCAGCCGCACATTGCAGATCGCGTGCACGGTATTCTGATCCAGCTGGACCATGTGATAATTGGGTGAAGGCTCGGTCGTCAGCAGGATCGCCGCATCCAGCGTATCGCCCACACGGTCGATCAGATGTGGGCCCGTGTCGATGTCGATATGCAGCCGCGGGTGCAATTCGCGCAATTCGGGCAGCTTGGGGAACAGCCGCTGCGTGCCGAACAGCGGCAGCACGCCCAGCCGCAGGCGCAGCAATTGCAGATTTTCGGACTGCGCCTCCACCGCAACTGCCAGCGATTCGAGATGCGGCGCCACCGCATCATAGAAGGCGCGCCCTTCATCAGTCAGACGCATGGCCTGGCCGGTCCGGGAAAACATCTTCTTGCCGGTGAAATCTTCCAGATTGCCGATCCGGCGCGACAGTGCCGAAGGACTGAGGCTCAGCTCTTCGGCAGCAGCGCGCGCAGATCCCAGCCGCACGACACGGATGAACGCTTCAAGCGCACGAAGGGGAGGGAGGCGACGCACGGAGCGGAATGTTCACATTTCTGCAATTGTGTCGAGCCTGAAACACAGTTTTTACGCTACTTCGATGCAAATTTCGCAAGAGTCAGCTATCCGCGTCCTGGCTTTCGGCGCTTGCGCGGGGTTCGTGCAGTCGCAGGCGTGTCACATGCGTGGCGTCGCCGGCGGTCACTTCGATCTGCCAGCCGCTGGCATGGTCCAACACCGCACCCGGTTCGGGCACATGGCCCGCCAGCACGAAGGCCAGCCCGCCCAGCGTGTCTACCGATTCTTCCACCTCGGCCAGCCGCACATCACCCACGCGGGCGGCAACATCGTCCAGCTCGGCCCGGGCATCGACTTCCCAGGAGCCATCATCCAGCAGCACGATCAGATCGACCGGGGCATCGTCATGCTCATCCTCGATATCGCCGACAATTTCCTCGACCAGATCCTCGATCGTGATGATACCGTCGGTGCCGGAAAATTCATCCACCACAATTGCCAGATGCGTCCGCCGGGCGCGCATATCTGCCAGCACATCCAGCGCGCCGCGCGCCTGCGGCACATAGAGCGGCTGACGCATCAGCGTGGTCCAGTCGTCGGGGCGCTCGCCCCGCGCCAGAAAGGGGAAGATATCCTTGATGTGCATCATGCCCTGCACATCGTCGAGCGTGTCCAGATAGATCGGCAGGCGAGAATGGCCGTGTTCGGCAAATTGCGCCACCAGATCATCCCAACTGGCGCTGGTCGGCACGGCAATGATCTCGCTGCGGGGGATGGCCACATCGTCCGCATCCAGGCCGCTGAACTGCAGCAGATTGCGCAGCATGGTCAGCTCGATCGGGGACAGATCGCCATTGCCGGCACGGGTGCCGCCATTGCTGCGTTCTTCCTCGTGCTCGTCTATGGCTTCCTTGATCTGTTCGCGCAGCGACGTGTCGCTGCCTTCATCAAAGAACCGGCGGATGCTGTGCCACAATCCGCCTTTACTGTCCGCGTCTCCGCTGTTGGAGTCGTCCGGTCTGGAACCCTCGGGCATTGCCCTGATATTCTCCTGCTATTGGTCCTGCGGTTCATATGGGTCCGCGATTCCGATTATGGCAAGCGCCTTTGTTTCCAGCGCTTCCATGGCATCGGCATCCGCTGCGGATGTTTCATGATCATGACCGGCCAGATGCAGCAGCCCGTGCACGATCAGATGGGCCGCATGGTGTTCCAGCGGCACCAATTTTTCCGCCGCTTCGCGTGCGCAGGTCTCGAAGGCGAGGGCAATGTCGCCGAACAGTTCCGGTGGCCCCTCAGCCGCCAGATCCTGCACCTCTTCGGCGGTGAGCATGGGAAAGGACAGCACATTGGTGGGCTTGTCACGGTCGCGCCACTCACGGTTCAGCGTGTGGACTTCCGCGTCGCTTGTGAACAGCAGGCTGGCCGAAAGGCGCGGATTGGCCAGTTCCGGCGCCACCCGCGCCAGCGCTTCGGCGGCCCGGGTGGCGAGATCTTCCCAGGCGCCTTCAGGCCAGGGATCTTCGATGTCGATTTCCAGTTCGATGCAGGCAATCTCTTCA
Source organism: Croceibacterium xixiisoli (assembly GCF_009827305.1). Lineage (GTDB taxonomy): Bacteria > Pseudomonadota > Alphaproteobacteria > Sphingomonadales > Sphingomonadaceae > Croceibacterium_C > Croceibacterium_C xixiisoli. Next base: position 609,921 of record NZ_WTYJ01000002.1, read on the forward strand.
GTCATGCCGCGCGCCTATACTGTCGGGCCTTCATAAGCTTCAACAATCCGCCCGACGATCGGATGGCGGACGACGTCTGCCGCAGAAAACCGCACCACGCCGATCCCTTCGACGCCTTCGAGCCGGTCGACCGCATCGGCCAGGCCGCTCATCCGGTCGCCGCCGGGAATATCGACCTGGCGGGGATCGCCGCACACGACCATGCGGCTGTTTTGGCCGAATCGGGTCAGGAACATCTTCATCTGTTCGCGCGTGGTGTTCTGCGCTTCATCCAGGATCACAAAGGCATCAGCCAGCGTGCGCCCGCGCATGAAGGCGATCGGCGCCACTTCGATTTCGCCGCTGGCCAGCCGCCGTTCCACCTGTTCGGGCGGCATGCAGTCATACAGCGCATCATATAGCGGGCGGAGATAGGGATCGACCTTCTCCTTCATGTCACCAGGCAGGAAACCCAGCTTTTCGCCAGCCTCCACCGCCGGGCGGGAAAGAATCAGCCGCTGTACGCTGCCGGTGATCAGCTGGGCGACAGCCTGGGCCACGGCCACATAGGTCTTGCCGGTACCAGCTGGCCCCAGCGCGAAGATCAGTTCCCGGCTGGTCAGCTGGCGCATGTATTCCGCCTGCATCGCGGTGCGCGGGGCAATGGTCTTGCGCCGGGTGCGGATCATGATCGGCGGTCCTTTGGCGTCGCCGGTGATGATCCCTTCCAGGGTCGGTTCATTGGTGCGGGAAATCAGCGCGTCGATCGCGCCCGAATCCAGCTGCTCACCGGCCTGCAGCTTTTCATGCATGGCGATCAGAACCTGGCGCGCGCGCGACACGCCATCCTCCAGGCCTTCGATCACCGCCTTGTTGCCACGCGCAGCAATGAACACGCCCAGCCGGTTTTCGATCTGCACCAGATTCGCGTCGAATTCCCCGAACAGCGCGCCCATCACCATGGGCTCTTCGAAATCGACCTCTGCACGGGCGCGGCGGGCGCCATCGCGGCGGTCTTCGGGATGGGCGAGGGCCGAGTGATTCTCGGGCCGGGGGGGTTTTCGGGCCATGCGCTCCTTTCAACGATGCTGCGAAGATAAAGTGCCGCGCCCGTGTGACAAGAGATCGAAAAATCATTCCCGGTGGATATTCATCCACGCTGGGCAGAACTGGCCTGATTGCAAGGTACCGATCAGGCGTCGACCGCGACCGGGCGCGCGTGCTGGCCCAGCAATTCGCCGCGAAGCGAATTGGGCCCAGCCTCTGCCAGCCGTACCCGCGCCAGATCGCCGATCTGCGCCTCGCCTTCAAAATGGACCGACTGCAGCCAGGGCGATTTTCCCAGCCACTGCCCGGCCTGGCGCCCCTTGCGTTCCACCAGCACCGTGCATTCCTGCCCTTGGCTGGCGCTGTTGAACGCCAGCTGATGGCGACCAAGTGCAGCCTGCAGCCGTTGCAGCCGCTCATCCATTACCTCTGCCGTAACATGATCGTCCATGGTTGCGGCCGGCGTGCCGGGGCGGGGTGAATACTTGAAGCTGAAGGCATGGGCATAGCCGACCGCATCGACGATGCTCAGCGTGTCGCGGAAATCCTGTTCGGTTTCGCCAGGGAATCCGACGATGAAATCGCCCGATATGGCTATATCGGGGCGCGCTGCACGAAACCGTTCCAGCAGTTTCAGATAGCTTTCGGCCGTGTGGCTGCGGTTCATGGCCTTCAGCACCCGATCCGATCCGCTTTGCACCGGCAGATGCAGATAGGGCATCAGCTTCTCGATCTCGCCATGGGCAGCGATCAGCCCGTCGGTGACATCATTGGGGTGGCTGGTGGTGTAGCGGATGCGATGCAGATCGGGCAGGGCAGCCAGAGTGCGGATCAGCCCGTCGAAGCCCACCGGGCGACCGGCATCATCAGCTCCGGTCCAGGCATTCACATTCTGTCCCAGCAGCGTGATCTCCACCGCGCCGGCCTCGACCAGCCGCTCTGCTTCCTGAACAAGGTCACTGTAAGGGCGGGATATCTCGGCGCCACGTGTATAGGGCACCACGCAATAGGTGCAGAACTTGTCACACCCTTCCTGCACAGTCAAAAATGCGCTCGGCCCGCTGCGCCGCCGGCGTGGCAGGGCGTCGAACTTGGCATTGGCCGGCATGTCGGTATCGGTCGCGCGCTCCCCGCGCGTCACCCGATCGATCATGTCAGGCAGGCGGTGATAGGCTTGCGGGCCCACCACCATCGACACGGCGGGCGCCCGCGTCATGATCTCTTCACCCTCGGCCTGCGCGACGCAGCCGGCGACGGCGATCATTGGGCGGGTGCCGTCTGCCTTCTTCAGCCGGCCGATATCGGAATAGACCTTTTCTGCGGCCTTTTCCCGGATGTGGCAGGTGTTGAGCACCACCAGATCTGCCTCTTCGCCCTCGGGCGCCGGGGTTATGCCCTTTTCGGCCAGCAGTTCGGCCATGCGTTCGCCATCATAGACGTTCATCTGACAGCCGAAGCTCTTGACCCGGAAGGTCCTGGGGTTTTCGCGGTGTTGCATGGGGGCCGTGCCTTACGGGATTTGCCCCGGCAGTGGAAGGCGCAGTTGCATGGCCGATGCCCGTTCAGCCGGCAATGGCATCCCTGATGGCCTGCTCGGCAGCGGCGGTCATGGTCTTGCGATCCCGCAGTGCTTCGCCCGATAACGGCGGCAGGAAGTAGATCGTCAGATCGATCCGGCCCGGTCGGCGCAGCAGGCGCAGGGCATTGGCCATACCCGTTTCCGCACCGAACCAGCTGATTTCACCAGCGTGTCGATAGATCAGCGCGGTCGGCTGGATCGGCAATTCACCCGCCAGCGGTTCGACCGCCGCCAACAGGGCACTGCGGAATGGCAGCATGTCGACACCATTGTTGGTGGTGCCTTCGGGGAAGATGGTTAGCGGCCGTTCGCTCAGGGCATCGCGCACCTGTTGCACCTGCGCGACCACCGACCCGCGCTTTTCCCGCGTGATGAACACGGTGTCGTTCTGGTCACACAACCATTTTAGCCCGCCATGACCGGCCAGACCGCTATGGGCGACGAAGATCGTGCGCGCGGCACCGCCCAGCGCGAGGATGTCGAGCCAGCTGACATGATTGGCGATCAGCAGGCCGCCGGGTTCAGCGCGCCCGCGCGTGGTGATGCGCAGCCCGGCAAGCCGGCCGATCAGTCCGAGAAAGACAGGGGGGATGGCATGTCTGTGCCCGGCCACGCTGCACAGCAGATGCAGCGGAACCAGAGCCAGAAATGTCAAAATGATGCAGAGCCCGCGCAGGGCAAGCCGCAAGGTGCCCATGCCGTGGCCTCTGCTGCGTGTCTCAATCCTCGCGGTCTATGCGCACGCCGTAAAGTTCCATCCGGTGATCAACCAGACGATAGCCGAGCTTTTCGGCGATCTGGCGCTGCAGCGCTTCAAGTTCCGGATCGACGAATTCGACAACCTTGCCGCTTTCGACATCGATCAAGTGATCGTGATGTGCTTCGGGGGCAGCTTCGTAACGTGCGCGGCCATCGCCGAAATCATGGCGGTCAAGAATGCCGGCTTCTTCGAACAGGCGAACAGTCCGGTAAACCGTGGCGATCGAAATCTTGGGATCAATGGCAGAGGCGCGTTCATGCAGCGCTTCGACGTCGGGATGATCGTCTGCTTCTGACAGGACACGTGCAATCACGCGACGCTGTTCGGTAATCCTGAGGCCGCGTTCGGCGCACAGGGCTTCCAGATCAATGGCTTGATGCAAGGTAGTCCCCGAAATAACAAAATGGCTCCGCCACTATGGGAGCGGTGGAGCCATTTATCAACCGTGACCAGCTGCGCGAGTGGGCCAGATTTATGCTGCTGCGGGCTTTTTACGACGGCCGCGGCGCTGGCCGGGCTTGCGGCCCAGGCCGATTTCCTTGGCCAGAACGCGGCGCTTTTCAGCGTAATCGGGGGCAACCATCGGGTAATCGGCGGCCAGGCCCCAGCGTGCGCGATATTCGTCCGGCGTCATGCCGTGATCGGTCATCAGGTGGCGCTTGAGCATCTTCATCTTCTTGCCGTCTTCCAGGCAAACCAGGTGATCGTTCTTCACGGATGCGCGAACGGAAACCGCCGGCTCTGGCTTTACTTCTTCGACTTCATGCGATCCGAGTTCGGAGAGCGCGCCAAAGACATTGCGGATCAGCACGGAGACATCTTCGACCGCGACATTGTTGTTGCTCACGTGTGCGGCGACAATATCAGATGTTAGAGTGATCAGTGTCTCTTTCAGGTCCAGTTCAATATTGTCCATAGTTGTGCCTCATAATCTTTTTGCGACCAAACAATGCAATTCTGTGCATTTGCCATCTTGCAGTCGACGGCAATGTCGCGCTCTTGCAGCAGGGGTAACTGCAATACAAGTGTAAATGTACCCATATCCGCTTGATAATGTAAAGAATCTATGAGGCGGTATTTTTAACCAGCATGAAAGTGATGGCATCAATGGGATCAGAAACGCCATTTCGATAGTAATCGGGCCGTCTACCGGCGCGGACGAATCCATGCCTCAAGTAAAGGCGTTCGGCGGGATTATGTTCCCGCATTTCCAGAAATACCCGCGTCATTCCGCGATTCCACGATGCAGAAATCGTGCTTCCGAGCAGCTTTCCGCCCAGTCCCTTGCCGCGAAACTGCGGAGAAACCGCAATCAGCAGCAGTTCTTCCTCGTCAGTAACACATCGTGACAAAGTGAAACCGGCTGCCATTTCTTCGGCATCGGGCTGCAGTCCATTTGCATTGATCAAACAATAATGGGTGCGCGGCATCAGCAAAGTGTCTGCTACCTGGCGCCGGGTCCAGGCCTCGCCATAGGCCGGATCGAAACTGACCTGCATGACGCCCATGATCCGATCCAGATCGTCGATCACACCGCGCGTTCCGGCACACGCGCGTCGGGCGCCCGGCCATAAATGGGGGATAGCCGGCGACTCAGCAATTCGCCGGACAGCCGCATCGCATGCCGTGCGTCGGGCAAGACCGACAGGGCTCGCCCATGTCCACGCCGCGCGATCAATGCGCCGGACTGGCTCCCTGCTACCGTTTCATGAACCGTGGCCTCCGCCGCTTCTGCCGGCGGGCGGGACAGCAATTCGCCACGCGGGAAACCGTCGGCAGCAAAATTCTGGACAAACCATTCGCCATGGCCGCCCGTCATGCAGATGCTGACAGGGCCCTGCGATTGCTGCTGCACCATGGCTGCGACGAGGCAGAGCGTGGGGAAGCCGAGCACCTCAGCCTGCCATGCCAGACCCAGAGCGCGCGCAGCGGCCAGCCCGATGCGCACGCCGGTAAAGCTGCCCGGACCCATCGAAACCAATATGCGGTCTGCGCGGCCCTGGCCGGGAAGATCGGCGATCATTGGCACCAGCCGTTCGGCATGGCCGCGGCCGATCACTTCGCACTGGCCCGCGATCAGCGTGTCGCCGTCGAACAGAGCGACGGAACAGGCTTCCGTGGCGCTGTCGATAGCCAAGATACGCATCATCGGCGGGCCGGTGACTGGAGGAAGATCATGTCGCGGGCTGTGATCAGGCGGCGCGCACTTCGGTGACTTCGGGGACATAATGCCGCAGTAGGCCTTCGATGCCCTGCTTCAACGTGGCGGTCGAACTGGGGCAACCCGAACAGGCACCCTGCATGGCCAGATAGACCACACCATCGCGGAACCCGCGATAGCGGATGTCGCCACCGTCGTTGGCCACAGCCGGGCGAACCCGGGTTTCGAGCAGTTCCTTGATCTGCGAGATGATATCTGCATCGGCCGGATTATCGGCCAGATCGCCATCATCGTCATCCGCGGGAACTGCAATGCCAGCCGCTCCACCGCCGGTGAACAGCGGTGCCTGGCTGACGAAATGGTCGAGCAGAATAGCCACGACCTGTGGTTTCAGAGCCGACCATTCGACCCCGGGTGCTGCCGTAACGGCTACGAAATCGCGACCGAAGAACACGCCGGTAACTTCACCGGTATCGAACAGAGCCTGCGCCAGCGGCGATGTCTCTGCTTCTTCCGGGGATGCGAAATCGCGCGTGCCGCCCTGCATCACGGCCTGGCCGGGGAGGAATTTCAGCGTCGCCGGGTTCGGCGTGGTTTCGGTCTCTATGAACATGCGCAGCATGTAGGATGCGCGCGCACGGGCGACAAGACCGCCGCAAGGGGGGAAGGGCAGCATTTCCACACGCGGTATCGCTCGCGATGCCGGAAGCCAGCATTTCTGCGCCATTCACTGGCCCTTCATCCGATTGCAGCCTATGCCTTGTGGCATGAGACGAACAATCCGCACGATTGGTGCGATCATCCTGCTCCTCCCCACGGTGACCCAGGCACAGTTGCAGCCCCCCTCGGCAGCAGGCGCGGCGGCTCAGCCGGCGGTCGTGGTTCCTCCTCCCCCGGCGCCCGGCGATCTGCCGGAATTTGCCCGGCCGGATGATCCATGGATTTATCGCGGCACGGATATTCCCTGGGATCAGGAATGGTTGTTCGGCGAAATGCCCAATGGTGTGCGTTATGCCGTGCGGGACAACGGCGTGCCTCCCGGCCAGGTATCGATCCGCGTGCGTATCGATGCGGGATCGCTCTATGAAAAAGACAGCGAACGTGGCTTCGCCCACCTGATCGAACATCTGCTGTTCCGGCAATCCAAGTATCTGGGCGATGGCGAAGCAATCCCGCATTTCCAGCGCCTCGGCGCCAGCCTCGGCAATGATACCAACGCAATCACCAGCCCCACGCAGACGGTGATCCAGCTCGATCTGCCCAATGCGCGTGGACCGGTGCTGGAAGATTCGTTCCGCCTGCTGTCTGGCATGATTCGCGAACCGACCCTCAGCGAGGCGAATATTCGCACCGAAGTGCCGATCGTGCTGGCTGAACGGCGCGAACGGGGCGGGGCGCAGGCCCGCGCGGCGGATGCATCGCGCGAATTGTTCTTCAGCGGGCAATTGCTCGCCAGCCGCAACCCCATCGGCACGGTCCCGACGCTGGAAGCGGCCAATCAGGAATCGGTCCGCGCCTTCTATCGGCGCTGGTACCGGCCTGAAAATGCCGTGGTGGTCGTGTCGGGTGATGCCAATCCGATGATGCTGGCCAAGCTGGTCGAAAAATACTTCGGCGACTGGGCGGCCAGCGGCAAGCCTGACCCGCAGCCCGATTTCGGCACCCCGACCGCTCCGGATGGCGCAGACCCGGCCAACCCGGTCGGCGAAACGCGCGTGCTGGTGGAACCGGGCCAGACCCGCAGCCTGGTCTACGCCATTGTGCGCCCGTGGCACGAGGTGACGGACAATATCGAGTACAATCGCGGGCTGCTGCTTGATTCGATCGCCCAGGCGATCATCAATCGCCGGCTCGAAGCGCGTGCGCGCGGCGGTGGCACCTTCCTGTTTGCATCGGCCGAACGCGACAAGTCGGCTCGTTCCACCGACACTACCTATGTCTCCTTCGCGCCGCTTACGGCCAACTGGAAATCGGCGCTGAACGATGTGCGCGGTGTGTTGGCCGATGCGCTGGCACAGCCGCCCAGCCAGGCAGAGATCGACCGTGAAATTGCCGAATATGATGTGATCTTCGCCAATATGGCGCAGCAGGCATCAATCCAGGCGGGCAGCAAGCTGGCCGACGATATCGTCAATGCGGTGGACATCCGTGAGGCCGTCGCCGCGCCCGACACGATTCTGGCGGTGTTCCGCGACATGAAAGCGCGCTTCACCCCGAATGAGGTTTTCGCCCATACGCAGGAACTGCTGAAGGGTGACGTGATCCGCGCCCTCTATCTCACGCCGGAGGCTGGAGAGGCCGATGCAGAGGCCGTCCGCGCTGCCATGCTCACCCCGGTGGAGGTGGCCGTCGACGCGCGCAGTGCGGCAGAGGCGATTTCCTTCGCTGACCTGCCCGAAATCGGCACCCCGGCCGAACCGACATCGCGTGAAATCCTGTTTTCCAACGGTCGCGAACGGCAGGTCGAAAAGCTGACCTTCGCCAATGGTGTGCGGGTGCTGCTGATGCCGACGTCCAACGAACCGGGTCGTGCCACGGTGCGCGTGCGGTTTGGCGGCGGCTATCGCTCCTTCGCCAAGGAAGAGGGCGCCTATGCCGCGCTCGGTTCCATGGCGCTGGTCAGTTCGGGCCTTGGTCCGCTTGGCCAGAACGAGCTGGATCAGATCGCCACCGGGCGCAAGCTGGGCTTCTCCTTCTCCATGGATGAAGCGAGTTTCCGTTTCGAAGGCCAGACCCGTGCCGAAGATGTCGAGGATCAGCTCTATCTCTTTGCTGCCAAGCTGGCTCTGCCGCGCTGGGATCCGGCGCCGGTAGAGCGGGCCAAGGCAGCATCGCTGCTGTCCTATGCCAGCCTCGCGACCGATCCCAATGGCGTGCTGAACCGCGATCTGGACTGGCTGCTGCACAATCGCGATCCGCGTTTCGCCACGCCGGATCCCGAAGCGATGAACAAGGTCACACCCGAAGGCTTCCAGCAGGTCTGGTCCCGCATCCTGCAGCAGGGCCCGGTCGAAGTGGATGTGTTCGGCGATATCGATCGGGAAAAGGTCGTGGCCGCGCTGTCGCGCACCTTCGGTGCCTTGGCTGAACGTCAACCGCTCCCGGCGGACGTGGAAAGCCAGCGCTTTACCTTCCCGGCGGCCAATGCCCGCCCGCTGGCGCTGGAGCACAATGGTGACGCTGATCAGGCCGCTGCCGTGATGGCCTGGCCGATCGGGGCAGGCAGCGCAGGCCTGCCGCAGAGCCGCAAAACCGAACTGCTGGCCGAAGTGTTCAGCAACCGTCTTATGGATGCCATGCGCGAACGGGCCGGGGCCAGCTATGCCCCCTATGTCGGTTCGCGCTGGCCACTCGGGGTCGATAGCGGAGGAACCTTCGTCGCCATGGCGCAGCTGCCGCCAGCACAGACCGACGCCTTCTTCGCAGCGGCGGACAAGATCGCCGATGATCTGGCTGCCAATGGCCCGACGGCGGATGAACTGGCCCGGGCAACCGAACCGGTGTTGCAGGCACTGTGGCGGATGCAATCCGGCTACACCTTCTGGATGAACCAGCTGGAAGGGGGCGCCTTCGATGCCAACCGGGTGACCTATCTGCCCACGATTATTGCCGATTATCAGAACACCACCCCGGCCGAAATCCAGGCGCTGGCTGCCCGCTATCTGGCAGCGCGCGACGGTTTCCGCCTCGCGGTATTGCCGTCGGACAAGGCCGGATCGGCCGGAATGCAGACGGGTGTTCCCGCTGCAGGTGTTCCCACCACGGTCGGGCGCTGACGATCAGTGTGGCAGGCCGGTGTCGCCAGCCTGCCACACATCGCCTCGTGAATAATCACCATCCGCCGATGGCGGCCCGGCGGGGTTGGTTATCGGCGGCAACACTCCCATCTGATGCCTGCAGGCCATTGAGTGTTTGCATGGTTGTTCCCGGGGGAGTAGGCGCGCCCTTTCCCCATACATGGATGGATATGGATTAGGTTGTGAACTGGAACCCTGAAAGCTGGAAGCGGTACGAGGCCAAGCACCTCCCGCATTATGAAGATGGCGCCGCGCTTGCGGCAGCGGAAACCACTCTCGCCAGTTTTCCCCCGCTGGTGTTTGCCGGTGAGGCGCGGGAGCTGAAGGCGCAGCTGGCAGAAGTCAGTGCCGGTCGCGGTTTCCTGCTCCAGGGCGGTGATTGCGCGGAAAGCTTTGCCGAATTCCACCCCAACAACATCCGCGACACCTTCCGCGTGCTGCTGCAGATGGCGGCTGTTCTGACCTTCGCCAGCAAGATGCCGGTGGTGAAGGTGGGCCGCATGGCTGGGCAGTTCGCCAAGCCACGCAGCGCGCCGACCGAAACCCAGGGTGATGTCACGCTGCCCAGCTATCTGGGCGACATCATCAACGGGATCGAATTTGACGGGGAAACGCGGGTCAATGATCCGCAGCGGATGATTCGCGCCTACAGCCAGTCGGCCGCGACGCTCAACCTGATCCGCGCCTTCGCCGGTGGCGGTTATGCCAATCTGCGCCAGGTCCATCGGTGGACGCTGGATTTCATGGGCCGCAGCCCTTGGGCCGACCGGTTCCGCGACATTGCCGATCGTATCGGCGAAGCGCTGGACTTCATGGAAGCCTGCGGCATCGACACCGAAAATACCCCCCAGCTGAAGAGCGCGAGCTTCTTCACCAGCCATGAAGCGCTGCTGCTGCCCTATGAACAGGCGCTGACGCGGCAGGACTCGCTGACCGGCCAGTGGTACGATACCAGCGCGCACATGCTCTGGATCGGGGATCGCACCCGGTTCGAAGGCAGCGCGCATGTCGAATATCTGCGTGGCGTGGGCAATCCGATCGGCATGAAGTGCGGGCCCAGCCTTGAGCCCGACGCCCTGCTGCGTCTGCTCGATACGCTGAACCCGAACCGCGAAGCGGGCCGGATCACGCTGATCAGCCGCTATGGCCATGACAAGGTCGAAGCTGGTCTTCCCAAGCTCCTGCGCGCCGTACAGCGCGAAGGTCATCCGGTGGTGTGGTCATGCGATCCGATGCACGGCAATGTCATCAAGGCGGACAGCGGCTACAAGACGCGGCCGTTCGACCGTATCCTGGCAGAGGTGAAGGGCTTCTTCGCGGTTCACCGCGCAGAAGGCACCCATGCTGGCGGCATTCACATCGAAATGACCGGCCAGGACGTGACCGAGTGCACGGGCGGTGCGGTTGCCATCACCGATGCGGCATTGGCGGATCGCTATCACACCCATTGCGACCCGCGCCTCAATGCCGCGCAGTCGCTCGAACTGGCATTCATGCTGGCAGAGATGCTCAATCTCGAAGCCAATGAACGCCAGCGGGCCGCCGCCTGAACCAGCGGTTGCCGAACTGACGTAACAAGAGGGCGGTGCCGCGAGGCGCCGCCCTTTTTGTTTGTCACACCCCTGATGCTCCGGTCGCAAATGCAGCGGCCGGTACTATATGGGTTGCATGGATCTGGCTGCCCTTTGGGACATCATACTTGGCAACGTATCGGCGCTGCCGCAATCGAGCCTGCTGATGGCGACGGTTGTGGCGGTGCTGGCTGGCGTGTTCGGTTCCATGGTGGGGCGGGTTGCGCCGCCGGTCGGGCGGTTGCTACGCTTCGGCAGCAGTCTGGCACTGGCCGGCATCTTGTTGATGGTGGTGCTGCAGGTCAGCCGGATGGATCCGCGTTTCGAAATGGCCGTGCCGCAACTGGGCCTGCCGGCGCAGGTGGTGGAGGGGGCGGAAACCCGCGTGCCGCTGGCGCCTGACGGCCATTATTGGCTCTTGGCGGAGGTCAATGGTGTGGAAGCCCGCTTCCTGGTCGATACCGGTGCGACACTGACGGCGATTTCCGCGAATCTCGCGGCCGAGGCAGGGCTGGAGGCGCGGGCCGGTGCGCTGCCTGTGCGCATGCAGACGGCAAACGGCTCGATAGCGGCCGAAATCACGGCTGTGGATGAACTGCGGTTCGGCAATGTGGTTGCCCGCGGGCTGGATGCCGTGATCGTGCCCAATCTGGGCGATACCAATGTCGTAGGGATGAACATGCTCTCGCGCCTCGCATCCTGGCGCGTGGAGGGCGGCACGCTGATCTTGGTGCCGCATCATCCTCAGCCCGTCGAAGCATCACAGGAAAGTTGACGCGCGGCGCGCAGGTCGTCACTCTCCCAATTTGACAAAGTCCTTCGATAAGGGACGCATCAACCGGGACATGATGCGCGGTTTCAACCGAAACCACGCCATCAGGGGAGAGTGATCAGAGTGACCAGCCAGGCGGCATCTGCGCGTTTTAACGTGGCAGCCTTTATTGATGATCGGCCGATCGGCTGGCGCGAAATCATGTTGCTGGTGATCTGTTCGATCATCCTCTTCATCGATGGCTTCGACATGTATTTCCTCGGCAAGATTGCCCCCGCCGTGGCCGAAGGGCTGGGGGGCAGGCCGGTGGACATGACACAGGTCTTCACCATGCAGCAGGTCGGCATGGCCGTGGGCGCCTTCCTGATGCCGCCGCTGGCCGATCGCTGGGGGCGCAAGCCGGTGCTGGCACTGTGCCTGACGGTGTTTGGCGCGCTGTCCTTCGTCGCGGTCTATTCCACCAGCTTCACCATGCTGGCCTGGTTGCGCGGCGTTTCCGGGATTTTCTTTTCCGCCATGCTCCCCATTGCGCTGGCTCTGCTTTCCGAAATGACCCCGCGCCGCCGCCGGGCGCTGTTCATGTCGATCGCGCTGGTCTGCTTTTCCGGCGGCAATCTGGGCAGCGGGGCGATGACGGCCTGGCTGCTGGGATCCTGGGGCTGGCAGATCGCCTTCTGGCTCGGTGGTATCCTGCCGTTCCTGGCGCTGCCGTTGCTGCTGATGGTGCCTGAATCCGTTCCCTTCCGCGTGCAGCGCAATCCGCAGGATCCCAAGATCCCGGCCACCATCGGCCGGATCGACCCCCTTGCGAAGCTGCAGGGCGTGATCGAATTCCACATGGGCGAAGCGCGCAAGGCGGTGCAGCAGTCGGGCCCGATGGCGATGTTCGGCCCGCGTTACCGGCTGCAGACCATCATTCTGTGGTGTGCCTGCTTCCTGGCGCTGGGCAATATTGCCTTGCTGGCCAATTGGCTGCCCACATATATGCAGGAACTGGGCAATGTTCCGATTGAGGAATTTGCCAAGCACATGATGATCGGCTTTGTCGGCGGTGCGCTCGGCACGCTGACCATGGGCTGGTTGATGGACCGGGTGAACCCCTACATCCTGATCGCGGTGTTCTTCCTGATCGATGCCGTGGCCATCGCCGCGCTGGGCATCCTGCCGGGCGGATCGCTGATCTTCATCATCGCGCTGGTCATCTGGAACTACTGCCAGGTCGGCGGCCAGACGGGGATCAACACGCTGGCTACGCTCGGCTACCCGCCTGAAATGCGCAGCAGCGGCATCGGCTGGGCCGGCGGCTCCGGCCGGATCGGCGGCATCGCCTTCCCGCTGGCTGGGGGTTATGCGCTCACTTTGTTGCTGCCGCTGGAAACCATCATGTTCGCGACAGCCGTGCCGGCGGTCATCGTGGCCGGGTTGATCCTGGTGCTCGGCTGGGAAAACCGGCGCTGGGCCAAGGATCAGGTGCAGCCTCAACCCGCTTGAGTTGAGACCAGCTTGATCGTTAGCGGGGCTGGCGCAAATAGCGCAGCGCCATCAGCATGGCGAAGCCCATGCCCGGCATCATGATGCAGAACACCAGCGGCGGCCCGCTGTCGGTGAACAAGCGCGGGATGGCATAGAAAGCCGTCGCGGCGGTCCCGGTCAGCAGCAGCCAGGCTTTCACCAGCCCGGCGATAGCCAGGCGCGCAGTGATGGGCGGAAGATCGCGTGCCATGCGCGGGGCCGGGGAAAAAGGGGCCAACTGATCCCAGGACCGGGCATGGATGGTCAGCGTGCCCACCTCTGGCCGCCCGAACGTCAATCGCACCCCCTGCGCCATGAACATGTGGCGCCGCTCCGCCGTGATGGCATGCCACGGGATCGTGACCGGCCGCAGGAACGGGCCGAGCAGGCGCGAAACCGAAATACCAATGCCGTCAGGACCAGCCGTCAGCGTCAGAGCCCGGGAAAACGCGACGCCGAACCCCATTTCGGCTGATTGCCGGGGCAGACTTGTCCGAACCTGCGCCGGCATCGGCGGATAGGTGCGCTGGAGCCGGAACCAGCCCGATACAATGCTGATTGCCGTGGTCACGATCAGCCACAGCGCAATCGGGCCAAGCGGAATGAGCACCAGCAGCAACGGCAGATAGTCATCGTTCATCTGCCGAACATGACAGATTTCCGGGTTTGCAGTAGTCCGTTTTGTCGAGCGCCGGGATCTGCGCTGCGAAGACGCCGCACAGATCCACACCATGAGCCAATCAGCCGGCCATCAACTGTCGATCCCGAAATGATCCGCCAGATGCTCGGGCGAAAAACCATAACTCGGCACGGCGGGGTCATACAGCATCCCGCCGTTCCAGGCTTCGAACCGGGCCTTCAAATCGGCAAAGATCTCCGGCTGCAATTCCTTCAGATTGCCGCGTTCGAGCGGGTCGGCCACGACATCGAACAGGAATTCATTGCCGCCGATGGAAAGATATTTCCATTGCCCATGCCGCACGGCCTTCTGGCTCTTGTTGTTGAACCGCCAGAACAATGGTCGATCGGGCAGGGCATGGCCCGTCAGCACCGGGCGGATGTCCATGCCATCGGTCGGATAGGCCGGATCGGGCGCGCCCCCTGCAGCCGCAACGAAGGTCGGCAGCCAGTCCATCGACATGATCGGCACCTCGCTTTCGCTCAGCGGCGTGGTCAGCCCAGGCCAGCGGACGATTGCCGGAATGCGCAGCCCGCCTTCCAGCAACTCGGTCTTGCGCCCGGTAAAGGGCCAGACGTCGGAAAAGCGTTCCCCACCATTGTCGCTGGTGAACACCACCACGGTGTTTTCATCCAGCCCCAACGCCGTCAGCCGTTCCAGGATGCGGCCGATATTGCTGTCGAGCGACCGGACGATTTCGGCATAGGTGGCCAGATTGCCGCCGTCGAAATGATCAATGCCCAATCCCCCGCGCACCTTCTGCTGCGCGTCCAGCCGGGCGGATTCCCGCTCGTCCTCGGGCCCTTCCCACGGCCAATGCGGGGCGGTGAAATGCAGGCTGACGAACCAGGGTGTGTCCGGTGCCTGCTGCTGCCGCTGGTCCAGGAACTCGATGGTCCGGTCCGCCAGCAGATCGGTGTAATATCCGCTCTCCTCGATCTGCACATCGCCATCCCACAGATCCTTCCGCCCGCCGGCCTTGTGGGTGAAGTAATCCACTCCGCCGCCGCGATTGCCCCAGAATTCGTCATAACCACTCTTGAGCGGATCATATTTGGGGAAGGATCCCAGGTGCCACTTGCCGATCAGTGCGGTGTGATATCCCTGGGCACGCATCAGGGACGGGATCGTCGGGTGTTCCGGCGGCAGGCCGACATCGTCCTGGCCCAGCGGTTCCTGCAGCCCGATGGGCAGGCGATATTGATAGCGCCCGGTGATCAGCCCCACGCGGGTGGCCGTGCAGACGGCGCTGTTGGCATAGGCATGGGTGAAACGCATGCCCTGCCGCGCCAGCCCGTCCAGCACCGGGGTTTCGTAATCGCGCCGGCCATAGCAGGACAGATCCGCATACCCCATGTCATCGGCCATGATGTAGAGGATGTTGGGCTGGCGCGCGCCTTGGCCCTGCTGGCCGATCGCCGGGCGGGCTGCTGCCAGCGCCGCGGTGCCCAGCGCGCCGGCCAGGGCCGTGCGCCGGGTCACGTTCCAGGCTGAACTGCTCTTGTTCGTTGTCACATTCACTCCTTCGGTAATCGGGCGGGGCTGGGATCAGAAGGCCAGCTTCAGCCCCGTGGTGTAGCGGCGCCCGAGCAGATCGAACAACACGCTGTTGGTCTGGATCGAATGGGCGGCAAAGGCGCTGTAGTACGCCGTCACAGGCGGGGCGGTGTCTGTCAGATTGGTGACGGCGAAGAATGCTTCGAGCGAACCACTGGTGCCAATGTCGAAACGCTGGGTCAGCCGCAGATCGAGATAGAAGGCTGAATCCACGTGGTTGGCGTCGAAATTGGCGATCGGCGGATTGTTCTCTTGCGTGCCGGGGGCAATGTAGCGGCCCTGCACGAAGGCGGAAAAATTGCCGATCGAATAGGTGATGTTTCCGGTCGCCTTGAAATCGGGCAGTCCATAGGGAACGCCATCGGTCTGCATGCCTGTCTGCCCGGCGCGATCGATCTTCGTACCATTGCCGAATGTTTCCGAATTCTCGAACAGCCAGCTGGCAAAGCCGCGCAGCGCCAGCCTTTCATCGCCGCCGAACAGGGAAAGATCGGTATCGTAATTCGCTTCGAGATCCAGCCCGCGAACGCGGTTCTGGTTCACATTGATATAGGTGTCGGCCACGATGATCGGGACATCGTCTGCATTGAAGGTCACCATACTGCACAGTTCGGGATTGTTGTCCGCCAGGCATCCATTCAGCACCGCCTGCGGGCCCAGCCGGTCGATCGCACCCTTCACCTTGATGTCGAAATAATCGAGCGAGAGCGACAGCCCGCGGATGGCGGCCGGGCGAATGACGAAGCCGGCCGTGAAAGTGTCGGCCTTTTCTGGCAGGACATTGGGATTGCCGCCCGAAACGGTGGTGACATTGATCGCCTCCACCGCCGTGGTGCGCGGATCGTCCAGCGTCGCGGCGCCGCCGGTGCGGTCGAAGCGTTCGGACAGGTTCGCGGCGCGCACGTCCCGCGAATAAGTGCCCCGCAGGCGCAGGAAATCGAACAGTTCGACATCCAGCCCGGCCTTGTAAGCCCAGACCGTGCCCGATCCGCTGTAATTGGCCCAGCGCCCGGCCAGGTGCAGATTGGCGGCATTGACCGGCCCGGTGTCGGCCAGCAGCGGGATCAGCGTTTCGGCGAACGCCTCATACACATTGATCGCGCCCTTGATGTTGGAAACCTTGGAAAATTGCGTGCCGACCGTGTTGACGCAATCCCCCGCCGAAACCCCGCGCAGCCCCGGAACTTCGCCATTGCATAGCACCGGATGGCCTGTCGCATGGTTGGATGATGGGTTGGACGCATCCTCCACCAGTTGCAGGATGGATTCCCGCCGGAACGATCCACCGAAAGCCAGGCTGATCGGCCCGGCCCAATTGTCGACCAGATCGCCATTCATGGAAAATTCGGCCACATGCTGGCGTATGCGCGTGGTGTTGAGCTTCGCTTCGCCGGTGGTGAAGGTCATGCTGTCACCCCGGTCAAAGCCGGTGTCGGCGTAATAGATCGGCGTGGTGATGGTGGTGCCGGGCTCATATCCGGTCACCCAGTCGATCGCGCCTTCGCTGGCATTGCCCTGGCCGAACAGATTGATCGGCTGGCATCCGGGGAAGGCATCACCGAACAGCGAAACCCGGCACACGATGTTCCCATTGGCCGTGCCGGAGGTGTATTCCCCTTCATCCACGGCATCGAGGGCGGCAAAGATCCGATCCACCCGCAGCCCGCTTTGCCAGGCTTTGCGCTTGTTGGTGCCATACTGATAATAGAGGTCGGCCTGCCAGCCGGCCATGAAGCCGTCGCTGGCGATGTCCCAGGTCAGGCCGCCGGAAAAGGAATTCATGACATTGTCGTCGCGCAGCCAGGCGTGTTCGGCGATATCGGCAAAGCTGCCCATCTTGCGAAACTGGAAAGAGGCGATGCTGTTTGCCGCCATGGTGTCGCGCACCGATTGCGGCAGGAAGGCATTGTCCGCGAAGATCGTGGCAACGGTCGGCGTGCCGCTGAAGGAACCGGTCGGATCGTTGTAGCGGAAGGTCCGGTTCTGTCCGCGCATATATTGCGCAAACACCGTCACCCCGTCGGCCACTTCGTAATCGGCAAAGGCATAGATGCTGTTGCGCGATGCATCGGGGAACACGGTGTAGGGATCCCTCCCGATATAGTCCCCGCTGCCCCCATCGCTGATCGAATGAACAGCCGGCGGCGTGCCCGTTGCGCCGGAACCGACAGCCCCGCGCACGAAGGGCGTGATCCCCGATCCATTGGCCAGGAATTCCATCCCGTCGATCGCCGTGCCCGGGGCACGGATCACGCCGCTGAAACTGGCATTGGCCGATACGACATTGGGATAGGCGCGGCCGTTGACGATGCCCCAGGCCTGGTACCAGTCCCGATCACGGAAGGAATGCACGCCATCCTGGCGGCCGATTTCGCCGGAGATCAGGAAATGCCCCCGATCGCCGATCTTCGTGCCGAAGGTTGCCGATGCTTCATAATTGCCATTGTCGCCGCGATCGCTGACGCCGCCTTGCAGCGATGCCCGCAGGCCGGTGAATTTCTTGTCGAGGAGGAAGTTGACCACACCGGCGACGGCATCGGTGCCATAGGCGGCAGAGGCGCCCCCGGTGACGGTTTCCACGCTCTGCACCATCGCATCCGGGAAGGTGTTGATGTCCACCCCGCCGAACGGGCCGGATGAAATGACCCGATGGCCGTTCAACAGCGTCAGCGTGCGATTGGGGCCAAGCCCGCGCAGGTCAAGATTGCCATAGCCGCCGCGATTGAAGAAGCCGTGCCCGGACACGCCCGAACTTTGCACTGCCGCGACCGATTGATTGCCGAAGAACTGCGGCAATTGGCTGATGCCGTCGATCAGTCCGCCGGCACCCATGGCATCCAGCGCTTCGGCGCCCACCACGGTGACCGGGATCGGCGTCTGCGTGCCATCGGTGCGCAGGCGCGATCCGGTGACCACGATCGGGGCCGCCGGTGCGGGTGCCTCGGCGCTCGTGAGCTCAGGCTCACCAGCATCCTGCGCCCAGGCCGGTGTTGCCAGCAGCGTTGCCATGCAGGTGCCTCCGCACAGCAGGCGGCGCAGCCTGATGTTTTGCCTGTCTTTGATCATTGTTCTCCCTCCCATCAGCTTTTGCTGTTTGTTCGCAATGTTCTGCCTGCCAGGCCGGCGAAGCAACGCATCGCAAAGTGATGACAGGTGATAGGTTTCGGGTTATGGGATAAGGCGGAGGGTATAATGGGGAACCTGCCGTTTACGCTACGTCAGCTCGATGTGTTCGCCAGCCTGGCCACTGTGCGCAGCTTTCGCGGCTGCGCCGAACAGCTGGGCATTTCTCAGGCTTCGGTCAGCAACCAGATCCGCACATTGGAAGATCAGCTGGGCGTCGTGCTGTTCGCCCGCCATGCCGGTCGGCGCCCGGCGCTGACGGCCGAAGGCATTGCCTTTCTCGACGATCTGCGCGGTTTTAACGAAGCGGCGCAGGTGCTGGCGCGCCATCGCCGGGTCAGCAGTGACCGGCCCGCGCGGCTCAGGCTGCGCATCCGCGTGGGGCAGGGGCTGGTGGACAATTTCATTCGCCCCCGGCTGGATCATTTCCTGGCCGACAATCCCGATATCGCGATGGAATTCGATGCCCAACCGCCCAGCCAGAAGATCGGCGATGACCTTATCGATCGCGGCTATGATTTCGCTCTGTTGCATCTGCGGGCGGATCAGCCGGTGCCGCCGCCGATGCGGGCCGTGGCGCTGCTGCGTGGCGGAATATTCGGCCACCGCCGCTTCGCCGAGGGGCGCAGCCTGCCGCTCTCGCGTGAAGAGATATCCGCTCTGCCCTTTCTCATGCCCAACAGCGGCAGCGTGCAGGAAGAAATGGTCCTGCGCTCCTACCGCAAGGAAGGCATAATGCCGCGCCAGGTGGTGGCCAGCACGCAATATTTCGATGTCATGGCCACCATGCTGGAACGCGGGCTGGGCGTGGCCTCATTTTCGGAGGTGATCCTGCCACCTTCCATGCGCGAAGAGGTGATCCAGCTCTACCCACTCGAAGGCTGGCATCTGGTCTGGTATCGCAAGGATCAGGGCGGCGATGACCGGCTGGACCGGGTGCAGGATTTCCTGCTCAGCGCACTGCTGCGCGATGCCAATTACCCTACGGTGAAAGTGTTCGACCCCGCCTATGCCTGATGGCGGCGGGGCTGGTCAGAGGCTATTGGCGCAGTGCGATCACCGTCCCGCCCTGGATATGTGAACCAAAATCACTGGCCGCCACAGCAAACGCCAATTCTTTGCCGCCAGGTCCGAAGAACCAGCCGCTCAGCTTCCAGGAAATGTCCGGTGAGGTGGCGTTTGTCAAAGTCCCGGACACCTGGCGCTTTGCCTTATCGATCGTTCCGCTGCCGGAGTGGAGAGCCACATCGGTATTTTCTGCAGCCGTGCGCCCAAGCTTGATGAATTGCAGCGTGAAGCTGACGGTCGATGCGGAATAATCCACATTGATGCTGGAGCGGGCAGGATCGATTGCAAAACCAGTGGCGCCGTCACCCCCGGCATCGGCGAAGGCAGGCGTGAATGTTGCGCTTCCCGTGGTCGGCAGGTCGTCCGTCAGCGTTGGCGCGCCGAACATGCAGTGATGCATGAGATCATATGTGCGTGAAGTGCCCTGACCATCGGCAAAATACAGGTTGTTCACGAATTCAGCCTTGGTTTCCCCCTGGCTGAAGGTAGAAATCCGGAAAGTTTTCAGCCCTTCGAACTCGACCGTGCGTTGGTACTCCAGTTTCAACGGTGAGGTGCTGCTGGCGGCCAGATCGGAGGCGCCGAACAGATGTTCTCTGGTGCCGTCGGGTTTGAATGCCCAATTGTCATCAGCCAGGGCAAGCGTACCATTGGCCTGTCGCGACAGCGTGGCGGTATCGCCAAATCCGGCAAGCGCGGGAACCTGCCGCCCGATAAAGCCCCACCAGATGGTGTCGTAGGATGCACAGGCCATCTCGAACATCTGATCGCCCTCCAACTCGGCCAGCCTGTGATAGACCGGCGATGGAGGCGGCGGGGGCGGGGGCGGGGGCGGTGCAGGTGTTGGCGGCGGAGTGACCGGGCTGGTTGGGCTCGGCGTCGGGGCCGGCCCATCATCATTGTTGCAGCCCGTCAGCAGGGCGGCCCCGATGAAAAGAATGGTCAGCGGCGAAGTCTTCTTCATGAACCCTTGGTCCTGCTTTAGGTAAATGCCGCGCTTACGCCGGCAACTGCACCAGTTCGATCTCATGCCCGTCCGGGCTGCGCATGATTGCGACCCGGACCGGGCCGACATCGACCACGCCGGTGATGTCGCTGGCGCCGCTTGCCAGCAGGCGATCATGGCTGACGGTGATGTCATCGCAATGGAAACCCACCGGGCCATGGGCATTGCCGATCTCGATCGCCCGGCCATCCTTGTATTGCAGCAGGATCAGGCTTGGCCCGCCCGGTTCACCGGGCAGGGAGAGGATATGTTCGAGGAATTCCTCCTCGTCGAAACTGGCGGCGATCTCGAACTCGAAGGCATCGCACCAGAAGTTCAGCGCTGGCTCCATCTCCGGCACGGCCAGCTTGAAGAAGTTCAGGCGGATGGCGGACATATCATCTCCTTCCAGGATCAATGGGTTGCCGATGACATTATCGGCGACTTTTTGCCGCCGTCGACAGGGGGCGAACACCAACAACAGTGCCCGCCAATGGGGTGCCTTCCCCGAACGCCAGGCCGAGATTGGAGCCCTGCGGACCGAAGAACCAGCCTTGGATCCCATAGCCACCGACCACGCCGGCGGGCGCATTTGTGCCGCTGATCCTGCGGCTGGCGCGATCGATCGTGGCTGCGATGGGAATGGTGCCGGGAACATCTACCCAGCTTTCCGCGGTGCTGCCTGATGCCGCGATCCGCTTCTCAAGCTTCAGCGTCCCTTCTACGGTATTGGTTGCGAAATCGACGATCAAGCTCGATCCATCGGCGACGATGCGGAGATCTTCACCCCTGCTGCCGGAGCTGTAGACGCTCCCGATCACGCCCAAAGTGGGATAGGTGGCGACCCCTGTGGTGGGCAGATCATCCACATAGGTCGGCGCGCCGAAGACGCAAAACTGCACGGACGAGCCGCCGGTATAGCCGGAGCGTAATCGAGCGTGCTGAACATATCGCGCTGTTGCCGGATATTCGCCGGATATCAGGGAGGTTGTGGTTCCGCCATAATCGTTCGAAAATGAATACTGTATTCGCAGAGGATCCGCGGTGAAGGATTGCAGCTGTTGAAGGCGGCCCAGCAATCCATTCAGTTTGCCGGACCGGTAATTGTACCAGCCATTGTCCCGCAGCGATGCGTCGTCGGTCGATTCCCAGCCAATGCCATATATGTCAGCGAAACGGCGGAACCCGCCCAGGCTCGCTCCATGGCCGGTGGCACGGTCGACAATCTCGATTGAACTGCACGCCGTTTCAAAAATCTGATTGCCGGTCAGTTCGGTCAGCGTCTGGTAGCTGAAGGTCGGCGTGGGCGTGGGTGCCGGCGTTGGCTCCGGGGTCGGCTCCGGGGTTGGCGCGGGGCTCGATGGGCTTGGTGCCGGGGTAGTGGGGGCTGGCGTCGGCGCTGGAGAAGGCTTGTCGTCATTGCACCCGACAATGACCGCGCTGCCGACAAGCAGCGCAAGAACAGCAACATATTTCATAGTTTGGCCCCACACTTCGAAGAATTCCTGCAGGCTCGCAGACATCGGGATTTTGTCAACGGATTGCAGTTCCTGTCATGCGGCGGCTGGGGTTTATACAGGTTCAAAAATTGTTGAGGCCCGGCCAGCATGCAGTGACCGGGCCAACCTGTGTCAGCGTTTTGCCAACATTTTTCCGGAAACACCGATACTTTTCAGGCCATTGCTGGCGGAGGAAGCGAAGTTGAAGCCCATTTCTGCAGCTTGTGGACCAAAAAACCAACCGGACAAGCTGACAGCATGGTCGCCAAACTCGTCATTCTTCAAATAGCCCTCAAACCTTTGGTTTGCAGTATCAACTTCGACTGAACCAGTAAAAATCCCTATATCAGTGATCGGGCCTGTTTGGTTGAAATCAAATGAATTTCTTGCCTTGATGTCCAGCGTGATGCGCAATTGACCGGCTGCAGCGTCAAATGTTGCCGCAAATGTGCTGATTGTAGGATCGAAGCGAAGGTTAAGTATTTGAGCACCCGGTTCAAGGATTGAACCACCCCCAACAAGATTGACCGCTGAATATGCCGACTCGTTTCGAATGGGCATATCGCTGGCCTGCGTCGGCGAACCTGCCAGGCAACTGTAAACCCGCTGCCCGCCACTAGCAAAAGATCGGATGAAGTCAGCCGGCGTCACGTATTCCGTTGTATTCGCGCCCGTATAGCCAAAACTGAAAGATTCCGAGAAAGAGCCGGCAACTGGTGTCAAGGGCTTGCGAAAAAAGAGGTGCTGGGGATTGACCTTGTCGGATTCGATAAAAATATTATCCAGATCTGTTTCGTGAAATGTCCAGCTCTTCGTGGTCGCGCTGTAAGATAAATTTGGTTTCCCGCTCAGAGAGGTGAAGAAAGGCGGGCTGGACGAACCGAGGGACGGGATCGCGCAGGCGGACGCAAATGTTCTGTCGGCAGTCAGGTCCGACACCTTGACATATGTCGGCGTTGGGGATGGCCTCGGTGTGGACGGGGTCGGCGTTGGTGCGCCAGCAGGCGGCGGTGTGGGCGCGGGTGTCGGTTTGTCATCATTGCCGCAACTGGCGAGAATGACGGTGCTGGCCGCAAAGGTCAGCAATTTTGCACGGTTCATATTCCCCCCAATACCGTGAATTCGTCTTCAAAAGAAAACGCAACGGCCCTCCAGCGCACGGCGAGCAGCAAACCTGCCCGCCGTGCGAACATCATGCATCCGCGCCTCAGCGAACCCCAACGACCGTGGTGGTCGTCAACAGAGACCAACTGCTTGCCCCGTAAAGAATGGCGATTTCGGAAGCTTGCGGCCCGAAAAACCAGCCTCTCACCTGACTCATGTTCACCCGGTCGTCGCTGTTGGTCACCGTGCCGGTGAACTGCCTCTGTTCCCGATGGATCTGGCCGGTGATCGTATAAGTGGCCAGATCGACCCAGTTTTCCGGCGTATCGGCAGATCCGGCCTTCAAACCCTGGAGCTTGAGCGACGCATTGAAAGTCGACGCCGCCATATCGGCCGTGATGGACGATCCGCTTTGATCCACGCGGACGGTATACTGGTTGTCCTTCTGCAGATTGCCCATGAAAATCTGACCAACGGCGCCAATCGTCGGGTAGCTGATCGTGCCGGTGGTGGGCAGATCCGCTGGATCCGTTCGTGCGCCGAACAGGCAATTGTCATACAGGGTGGAACCGCGACCCAGCGCAATGTGGCGGCTGAATGCAGCATGCTGGACATAGCGTGCCGTCGCTGGGTGCTGGCGGATCGTCAACGTGTCGGTCCCGCCATATTCGGCGTTGCGCGAATAATCCATCAGCAGCGGCGTGGCGGTGAAGGTCTTCAGCGCCATTGCGCCCATACCGGCGATATCGCTGCCGCCTTGCTTGTACAGCCAGGAATTGTCTTCCAGCGATGTGTTATCGGTCGATGTCCAGGCCAGATTGGTGGAACCGAACATTCTGTACTCCGGATGCTGCGGCCCCGGGTTGGCAAAGGTGTTCGGACTTTCGTAACCGGCGCAGGTCGTATCGAAGGTCTGATCACCGGTCAGTTCATTCAATTGCTTGTAGGTGAATGTCGGCGTCGGCGTTGGTTCCGGGGTCGGTTCCGGGCTGGGCGCAGGCGTGCTGTTGGTGGGCGCCGGAGTGGGGGCGGGCGAGGGGCTGTCGTCGTTGTCGCACGCGGCGAGCATCGCGGTGCTCATCAACAAGGCCGTCAAGGTAATGTATTTCATCAATTCCCCCTTTTTTCTTTGATATTGCTGCCACGAGGGGCGGCCATGTCAAACATTGACCGCCTCTGCTCAGATTGTGAGCAGAGGCGGCCTTCGGCCCTTGCCGCTTCCGTCAACCAGATCAAGTTACATAGTATTTCGGGCAGGTGATCATGAACCGAAGGGTATTGATTCTTCGCTTGAATTGCTCTGGCCTGGCCAGCTAGCGCGTTCTTGCTGCGGAAGTCGCCGGAGCCACTTCGCGAGAGGCAGCAAAAGTCCCGATGGCCGGCACGCTGTCCCCGAAAACGAAACCGATGTTCGCGGCTTGGGGGCCAAAGAACCAACCATGGATGCCGTAATTGCCGCTTGTGCCCGCTGGCGGCGTGGTCCCGATAATGCGGCGATTGGCGCGATCGATCGTGGCCGATACAGGGATGGTGCCGGCAAGATCGACCCAGCTTTCAGCAGTGTCGGCCGTGGCACGGATGCGCTTCTGCAGCTTCATCGATCCTGTGACCGTGTTGGCGGCAAAATCCACTGTCAGGCTGGATCCGTCGCTGGCCAGCCTAATGTCGCTCGCCCGCGTGCCGGATTCGTAGATCGTGCCGGTCAACCCCATGCTCGGGTAGCTGATCACCCCGCTGGAGGGTAGATCGTCGATATCGGTCGGCGCCCCGAACACGCAATATTGGCGCGAGTGGCCGGACCATGCCCGGTCGATGAATTGGGAAACATGCTGAACATGGCGCGCGGATGCCGGGTATTCAGCCGATATGATCACCGGCTCATTGCCGCCATATTCAGACCTCATCGCATATTGCATGCGCAAGGGATCGGCCGTGAAAGAGCTGAGCATTGTCGGCCCGCCAAGCATCGAAGTGATCTTACCGCCATCATAGGTATACCAGCTGTTATCTTCTAAAGTGGCGTCGCTGGTGGAAGTCCAGCCAAGAGTGTAATTGCTGCCAAACGTGCGGAAACTTGCTGGCGCGGCGCCAAAATTGGCTGCTCTGTCCGAAAAATCCACACGGCTGCATGCCGTGTCGAACATCTGGTCGCCGGTCAGTTCATTCAGCATTTTGTAGGTGAAAGTCGGGGTAGGGGTCGGCTCCGGCGTCGGTTCGGGACTGGGAGCCGGTGTGCTGGCCGTGGGTGCAGGCGTCGGTGCCGGGGTCGGTTTGTCATCATTGCCGCAAGCGGCAAGCATTGCCGTACCGAGCAGCGCGGTCAGCATCACAGTATATTTCATGAAAGCCCCTGACATGTGTTTGATACAAAATGACAGTGCAGGGGAAACTGTCAATCATGGTGATATCATGTCACAAACCAGCGGTTTTACTGCGACATTTGGGTAACGAGGGGCACCAGCGGGTGCCCCTCGTATCAATCACGTGGTGGGTGTGGAACTCGACGTGGGCGTCGGCGTGGGCAGCGGCTTGCGCAACACAATCGCCGTCCCTGTCGCGGTCAACTGGTTCGTGGTGCCGGGCTCGCGCGACTGGATCGAGAAGGAATAGCCGGTCTCGGTCATGCGCGGTCCGAACGACCAGCCGGCGATCTGGGCCGCAACGATGTCCCTGTTGCTGCTCGTAAGCGCACCGTAAAAGCTGGTGCTCGCGGGTGTGATCGTCGCATTGGTGGTGTAGGTGCCAAGGTCGACAACCGTGGTCTGCACGGTGCTGTCCACGACTTTCCGACCCTTCAGCTCGATCGTCAAAACCAGCGTGTTGTTCTTGGTATTGACCTTGCCGGCCGTTACCTTGGAATCTCCGGGAACAAACACATAGGTGCCGGCATTCGCGCCGCCGCTGATCACCCCATTGCCGGTCAGGTTCATCGGTTCGAGGGCGATATCGGCTTCGGTCGTTGGCAGATCGGTTGCCAGCGTCGGAACGCCCAGAACGCATTCATGACGCGACAAGGCACCGCCAGGCCCGGCGACCGTGGCAACAACGCGGCGGGTGTAAGCAATATGCAACAGCGGTGTGACCGGTCCTGTGACCTGCAGGATTTCAACCGCACCCGCTGATGTGGTGTGACGGTAAATTACATCGCTGGAGCCTGTCGTTGCTGCGACTTTGTCTGCGGGGACAAAATTGGTGTCGACACCATTGGCCGTGAATTTCCAGGTATCTGCAGCGGAGCGCACCAGAGTAGGCCCAGTCCCGAATACCGTGGCGGGCGTTACCGCCTGGTTGGATATCTGCAGGCTGCTGCAGGATGTCTTGAATGTCTGCGGCAGTTTAAGGGCATCTGGAACCCCGGTGGTGTCGGCAGTGATGGCAAGCATCTGCGCCCAGGTCGCATAGCTGGGCGGGGCCGGGGTTGTTGGCCCCGGCGTCGGATCTGTGGGCGACGGGGAAGGGGCCGGCGTGGGTGCGTCATCGTCACCACCGCCGCAGCTTGCCACGATCGATGCAGAGGCCAGCAGCGCCAGCCATCCCCTCTTGTTCATTGTATCGTCCTCAAATCACGTTTGTGGCGGTGCTCTACCTGCCGGCACACGCTGTCAATTGCTTTAACGTGTGAACGGGGGAAAGGCACCCTCTGCGGTGGGCCGTGCGAAACGCCCGCTGAACCTTGGCTGAAACCGTTCCGATACGTCGCACAATTCTGCATGAATGGCAGGCTGTGCCGGATCCCCGGCGCAGGTTTTGCGCTTGTCATTGCCGGGCAGGCGCGGCAGCAATCAGGGCAGGAGCAGGGACACATGGCCCCACGCCATGGAAATAACCCTGCCAGGAAAGGGTTCAACATGCGTTCGAAACAGATTGCCGGTGCCTTTGTGGCAGGTTTGACAATGCTGGCGGTGGTGCCTGCCGCGCTGGCTCAACAGCCACTGTTCCCGGTTGTGGACGTCAACCGTGACACCGTTCCCGCCGGCACGCCGGCCGCGTTCGAAAAGGCCTTCCCCGCCGCGCAGCGCAACAGCGCCAAGGTCGAGGTGCAGGAGAACGCCTATGAATTCGTACCGCTGACGCTGATCCCGTTGGGTGAGGACAAGACCGCCCTGATCAGCACGGGCGCCAATGAATGCACTGGGCAGGCCTGCGCCGGGCTCAATTCGGTGCACTATCTCTCCGGCCCCGAGAGGGCGGATTACAGCGTCACCGGCGAATGGCTGGACGTGGGCATGACCGGCGTGGTCGGCAATCCCGCCAGCCGCTGGGGCTGGACCGATGCGATTGCCGATGTGCCCGTACTCTACACCCAGGGCGGCGGCGTGTGGCAGGGTTATGCCTGCGACAAGGCGGTGCTGACAGCTTTGGCTGCAGACGGGCCGACAGAAATCGCCGTTATCCCGATCGGCTATTCCAATGGCGGCGCAGTGGAAGATGGCGTGATCAATCTGGATGGCCAGATCACCGCAGCGGAGAAGGGCAAGAGCTTCACCGTCACCTACACCGGCACGGACAGTTTCAGCGAAACCTATGTCCGCCAGGCAGACGGCAAATATGCGCTGCAAGGCGCAACGAAAGTCCCCTCTTGCTGAGGCAGTGACGGCGCCCATAACTCGGTGTCAGCCGGAAAAATGATCGTTTTCCGGCTGATGGCTCTGGCTTGGCGCAATTGTTAAGCCGGCTCTTACGGCTGTCAGCTACTGATTGGCTCATGTCGAGCAGTATGCCAGGCCGTCGGAATGTATCGAGAGCATGACCTCTCAGCGCAGTTTTCCGCCCGGCCGTTGCGGGATCAGACGTTACGGTCACTGTGTCGACCGGCATGGCCGTGCCGCCTGATTTCTGCCGCTACGATCCGGACAGCTGTTCGCCAGCGCGGATGCCGCGCTCTATGCAGCGAAAAAGGCACGCGATTACCGCGGCTCATCGCCGACGGCTCGCAAGGGCGCAGCGGGTTTCATGAGAGCGTGGGGCGGGCTGGCCGCCCGCTGGCTGGGGTGGCAGGATTCGAACCTGCGCATGCCGGTACCAAAAACCGGTGCCTTACCGCTTGGCTACACCCCATCAGCGGAAGGCGGCCCATAAACGGGGCCGCCTTCGCTGACAAGGTGGGGATTGGGGCTGCCGATCAATAATCTGCGCGCTTGCGCACCGGAGCCAGCAATTCAGGATCGAGCGTGTCGAAATCCGCCGCCGAATGGCGTTCCGAAAGGCCGCTCTGCGAATTGACCAGCCGTCCGCGAATGGCACCTGGCCGGGCGTCGATTGCCTTCACCCAGCGGCCGACATTCTCGAATTCGTCCAGGCTCAGGAAGACATCGGCCCGGTTGTAGGCGCCGTGATAGAGATTGCCGAGCCAGGTGTAGGTGGCGATATCGGCGATGGAATAGTCATGGCCGGCCAGATATTCGGTCTTGCCCAGCTGGATATCCGCCACCGAAAACAGCCGCTTGGTTTCCATCGCATAGCGGTCGATCGGATATTTGTAGCGTTCGGGGGCATAGACATAGAAATGCCCGAAACCGCCGCCGATGAAGGGCGCGCTGCCCATCTGCCACATCAGCCAGCTCAGCGTTTCCGCACGCGCCGGATTGGTCTTGGGCAGCAGATAATCGAACTTTTCGGCCAGATGGACCAGGATGGCGCCGCTTTCGAACACGCGGAAGGCTTCGGGGCCCGACCGGTCGAGCAGGGCCGGGATCTTGCCATTGGGGTTCAGATCGGTGAAGCCCGATCCGAACTGGTCGCCGGCGAAGATCTTGATCAGCCAGGCGTCATATTCCGCTTCGGAATAACCGGCCTCCAGCAGTTCTTCGAACATGATGGTGACCTTCATGCCATTGGGCGTGCCGAGCGAATAAAGCTGGAACTTGTGCTCCCCCACGGGCAATTCCACCTCTTCCCGGGCGCCGGCGGTTGGCCGGTTGATGCCGGCGAACTGGCCGCCATTCTCGGGATCGAAGCTCCAGACTTCAGGCGGGGTATAGACATCTGACATGGGCAGGCGCGTCCTCTCTTGGGGGGATGTTCGGCCCGGAAGATGGCGTGCCGCCGCCGCCGCATCAAGCGGACAATTTGCTTGGCCGGTGACAGCACAGCTTTTGGTTTGACGGCGATTGCGGTCGCCCAGCATATTCTGCCGATGCGTTATCTGTTCACTCTGCTGACGGCCATTCTATCCACCTGGGCCGTTCCGGCGGCCGCGCAGGAGGATGAGGAAGCGTGCAGCTTCGCCAATGCCGTTCCGGCAGAGATCGTGCAGATCAACACGGATTTCGACGCCTGGCGCGGACGCTGCGTCCGCATTCGCGCCATTCATGATGGCTGGCGGTTGCTCGATGATCGGATGGCTGCATTGGAACATGCATTTGGCGGCCACGATCAACTCCATACGCTGGGCATCAATACCCACAGGGATGACCCGCGCCGGGAGCCCCATCGGCCCAGATGGGAAGAGGTGGTTGGCATGCTGGGATCATGTGCAGATGTACACGCCGCCGTTATTCAGATGATGCTGGATAGCCCTGGCACCATTCTGGGTGTCAGCGGCTATTGCCATTACACCATCGGAACTTTCCTGCGCCCGATCGCCTATCGTGAGACGGAACATTCGGCCGTGTTCCGCCTGCTGCCAGCCGATGTCCCGGAAGCCTTATGGCAAGTGCGCCGCGTGCCGGCAGAGACGCCGGAGGTCGTGCCGTATGTCGCTGCGGTCAAGGCCGCGATCGAAGCCTTGCAGAACAGCGATCCTGATGCATTCATCAGGCTGAGTTGGCCAATATATGATGATCTTGTCGCAAACCCCCAACGCGCCAGAAGCGGGGACTTGCAGCAGGAGAAAGATGAAGCCTTTGCTGAGGCAAGCCGGCTTCTTCCCGCGCAACTTGGAGATGTGCGCTTCGTTTTGGGGGAGGTCAGCGATGACCCTGCTGCCGATGGCGGTCGGTTTCAGCGTGGGCGCTATCACATTTGCTATTGCACAACCCCTGATTGCGAAACGAGGTTGCCGGTCCGTACCGCAGACATCGACAATGATCCGTCGCGGCCATACTTTTGCGTGAATGCACAGGACTATGTTGTGTCCAGGCAGACAAGCCGGATTTCGATCTCGATACCGGAACCCGATCACGGCTTCGCCGAACCGCCGCAATAATTTTTACGGCACAACCCTGCGCCGTCGCCTACGGTGCAGCGGCGGATCACATCATGCGCAGCAATTCCGCCGATACGTCTCCCGGGCGCTGCAGGACCGCTTCCAGCAGCGCGATGTTATAGCGGCACTGGATATCGGAGCCTCCCTGGCCCTGGGATGTCTTTTCCAATTCATCCTCGGTCAGATTGGCCCGCTTCACCACCTTGTCCACGACACTTCCTGGAATGACGGCACTTTCCGGAAACTTGCTGGAACTTGGCATCAGCAGCCCAGCTTCCAGCAGCTTGGCGGCCAGCGCGCGTTCGCGGGAACGCACGCTTTCCTCGACCGGAAACACCTGCGAGATGGTCTGACCGCGGGAGAATTCCACGCAGGCATCCACCCCGGCGTGATCGCGGATGCTGCGCAGCAGATCCAGCTTCACCTGCTTGATCGATACCAATTGCTCGAATGGCGCATCGCGGGCCGCCATTTGGGTCAGTTGCCGCAGTTGCTGCAACGGCACCGCCTGGGCAGCCTGCGCAACTTGCCCCATGCCGTCCATCCGACCGACCAGACGGATACCGGACCAGAAGCTCGCTGGCGTTTGGCCGCTGATCTCCAGATCGGGCAGCCGGGTTCCAAACAGATCGGTGATGGTTTCATCGATCGCTTCCTGGTCCAGCGTCGCGCCTTCAAGCGGATCCTGCACCATGATCGGCGGTGGCAAAGACGGCTCACTCTGGGTCGAACCGCCCAACGCGCCCGCCACACGCACAAGGGCCAATATGCCGAATATGATAAGCGTCGAAGTGCCCCATGGCGAACCACCACCGCCGTTCAGCCGCTCCTCCCATGATCCCACCCGCTGGGGATCGAGATAGCTTTCGATTTCGGGATAGCGTTCGCGCAGCCCGACCAGCAGTTGGCGGACCTCTTCCTTGTTCACCTTGGAGAACCAGAAATTGCGTCGCCGGCCCGGCTTGCTCAGTTCGACCCAGGCATCGCGCAGCGGATGATCGCGCTCCTGCACCTTTTCGACAAAGCGCATGCCGCGCAGCCGCTCATTCAGGAAGCGGACGGCCGGTCGTTCGGACAGGCTGCCCGATTCATCCAGCCAGGAAAAATTCTCTGACGCATGTTCGACCAGATGGGCCGAACGCGGCCAACTGCTGGCCAGATGATGGGCCAGCCATTCCTCGATCGCCTGCTGTTGATCGATGGCGGATTCCTCCGCCTCGGCCAGCACCTGGCCCAGCGCCGCGCAGGCGAGGGAGAACATCTCATGGTCGAGCGGTTCAGCGCTGTATTCCTGACCGGGATAGAGGATGGCGAGCAGGACCTGCGGGGCGGTGGGATGCTCCTCTGCCGCTTCCTGCGCTTCGGGCTCTGCCGCTTGGGTCGCCTCTATCTCTTCTGGCTCAGGGGCGGCGATCTGCGCCACGCCCATTTGCGCGGGCGGGGCGGGCGGCTGTTCCTCCGCCGCAACATCGCCCCCGTCCGTTGCAGGCAGATCGCGCGAACCATCGGCATCGGTTGACGGTGCGTCACCTGCAGGCGCGTCGAAGGCGGGTGCGCGATCCCGCTCACCCCCTTCAGCTTCGGTCGCACGCTCATCGGTGCTGGCGGGATCGTCGAACGGAGACAGCGGCGCCGCATAATCGCCGGCGCCGTGTTCCTGCTCCCGCGCCAGCATCAGCGCATAGTCACGCGCCTCCCGCAATTGCTGATAGGCTGCGATTTCCCGATCGATATCGAGCGTCTTGAGCCTGGCGGCATAGGCGTGCCGGATGGCCGACCGATCGCTGGTCTCGTCGATCTCCAGCGTCCGCCAGGGCTCCCGCCGATAGCTGCCGCTCACGCCCGAAACCTCTTGTCCCAGCACTTCATAGCGGGGACTGCCCCTCCAGATCGTCGAGCCCACGGGTCAGCTGTTCGCGCGCGCTTGCAATATCGCGCGGATCCTGCCGTTCCACCACGGCTTCGAACTGCCCGATCCACTGCCCGACCATGTCGCGCGCCGGGCCGGTGAAATTCTCGTAGCAACGGTTCGCCCGCGCCAGCAGCGCGACATTTTCCGCCTCGTCGCGCGGGTGGAATTTCAGCTTGGCCAGTTCCGCCCGGCGCCGTTCCAGCTCCGCCTTGTCGCGCCGGTCTTCCTCATCGACGATCACCAGATTGCGGGTCAGCCCGCTGGCCGGCACGCTGGCATCCACCTCCAGCAGGCCCGAACTGTCATAGGTGAAACGCACATGCACGGCGATCTGGCCGGCCGGGGCGGCGGGCACGGGAATGCGCAGCTCGTCCAGCTTGATATTGTCCGCCACCATCCGGGCTTCGCCCTGGAAAATCCCCAGCCGCACTTCCCGCTGGTTGTCGCTCAGCGTTGAATAGACATGCTCGCGGCTGGTCGGGATCGGCGTGTTGCGATCGATGATGGGGGAAAATATCCCCTGGCGCAGCCCGCCGGTTGTATCGCGTTCGGCAACATCGACCCCCAGGGTGAAGGGCGCGACATCGGTGATGCGGATTTCATCCAGTCCGCCGCCACGCTCGATCAGCCCGGCCTGCGCCGCTGCGCCCAGCGCCACGGCGTGATCGGGGTGAACGCCCGAATTGGGAAACCGGCCGAACATGCGGGTCAGCGATTTGCGCACCACCGGCATGCGGGTTGCCCCGCCGACCAGCACGATCTCGCTCAATTCCTGGCTGCTCATGCCGCAATCGCGCAGCGACCGGATCACCGGTTCACGCAGGCGCTTGAGCAGGGCCTGGCTCTGGGCTTCGAATTCCTCGCCGCTGACCTGGGCGGTGAAGGCCGTATCGCCAATGGTGATCGAAAAATCGGCGGTATCTGCAACGGTCAACTGGCGCCGGGCGCGCTCTGCGGCCAGGAACAGCAGCGCTTCCCGCTTGTCGGTCTGCATGGCCTGCAACTGCATGTCAGCCTGCAGTTTCGGGCGCGCCAGCTGGATCATCACCAGGTTGAAATCATCGCCCCCCAGCCGGTTGTCCCCGGTGGAGGCGCGTACCTCGACCACGCCGTCGAACATTTCCACGATCGACACGTCGAAGGTGCCGCCGCCCAGATCGAACACCAGGAAGGGTTCGCGATCGTCGCGATCCTGCAGCCCATAGGCGAGCGCTGCAGCGGTCGGTTCGTTGATCAGCCGCTTCACCGTCAGCCCGGCCAGCTCGCCCGCGCGCCGCGTGGCCTTGCGCTGCCGGTCGTTGAAATAAGCCGGCACGGTAATCACCGCCTCGGTCGGCGTTTCGCCGGTCATGGCCGTCACATCGTCGCGCAGCGATGCCAGCACCAGGGCAGACAGATCTTCCGGGGAATAATCGCGCTTGTTGCCCAGCCGGACGGAACGCTGGGTGCCCATCATCCGCTTGAAGCTGGTGGCGGTTTCAGCCGGGTGGGTGGCCAGCCGGTCCAGCGCGGCGGCGCCGACCCAGATGGTGCCATCCTTGGCCACGGACACGGCGGACGGGGTCAGGAAAGAACCCAGTGCATTGGGCACCAGTTCTGCAGTTCCATCACGCCAGATCGCCACCGCGCTGTTCGTGGTGCCCAGATCGATGCCGATCAGCACGAATCATTTCCCCCTGTAATCCTGCGAATATGAACGGCCAGATTTATGGCCCCCGCCAGACTAAGCAAGCCGATGGTGCAATCAGGTTTTGCCTCCATGGCATTTTGCGCCAGAGCGCATGCGTGGCTGACAGGGCCCCACCCGAAAGCTAGTCTGGTCTGCAAAACAGCATCCGCTTCATTATGGAGACGCGCATGAACCGGCAAATCGCCACCCTTGCAGCCGCAATCACTCTGTGCCTGGCAGGCTGCGCCGTTGGCGAGAGCCAGACCCCCGCGCCGTCCGGCTCCTCCAGTGCCGCGCAGGGCGGCATATGGTTCGCCAGCCTGCGCAATTCCCACACCAGCTGGGGGATCGAGCGCGCCTGGTGGACGCTGAACGCGGATGGCAGCGGCGAATATGCGACCGGCAAACAGCCTCCGCGCAGCTTCCAGGATTTCGATTTCGAGATCCGCAGTTTTCAGCTCACCCCGGATCAGACCGCCCGTGTGGCCGCGCTGGTGCGTGCGATGCAGAGCGATGGTTTCGAATGCAAGATGTACGTCACCGACATGCCAACCGCCGTGCTGCGCTGGACCGCTGATGCCGGCAATGGCGAACTCAGCACCTATTCCGGCTGCACCGAAGAATCCGGCCGCGTCCGCTATCCGGCGATCGAGGAACTGGAAGGGATCATCAGCGCAGCGGCGAAGGATCGCCCGATCATCCGCACCGTGCCGAACAAGCCGGCCAGCTGACCGAGGAGCACAGGCATGGCACAATTGGTAAGGGGCGAATGGGTCGACACCGCCCCTGCAGCGGAAGAAACCGGCAAGGATGGTCGTTTCCGCCGGGAAGACAGCGCCTTTCGCGGTACCATCAGCGCCGATCCGGCGGCTGAATTCCCGGCACAAGCGGGGCGATATCAGTTGTGGGTCGCCTGGGTCTGCCCCTGGGCCGGGCGCACGCTGGCCTGGCGGGCGCTCAAGGGGCTGACCGATGTGATCGATGTCCGCTACGCCCAGCCGGGCCTGCCCAAACAGGGCTGGGTGTTCGATGAAGGCCCCGATGGACCGGTGGAGAGCGGCTATCCGCTCCACCGCCTCTATGTCGAACATGATCCGCTCTATACCGGCAAGGTCAGCGTGCCGGTGCTGTGGGACAGGCAGAGCCGCCGGATCGTCAACAATGAAAGTTCGGAGATTATCCGAATCCTCAACAGCGCCTTCGATGGCATCACCGGCAACCGGCACGATCTCTACCCGGCGCCGCTGCGGGATCAGATCGATCGCTGGAACGATCTGATCTATCCCACCCTCAACAATGGCGTCTACCGCTCCGGCTTCGCCGCCACGCAGCATGCTTATGATGAGGCGGTCTGCCAGGTGTTCGACACGCTCGACACGATGGAGGCGCATCTGGCCACCCATCGCTATCTGGCGGGCGAATGGCTGACGGAGGCGGATTGGCGCGCCTTTGCCACGCTGGTGCGGTTCGATGTCGGCTATTACGGCGCGTTCAAATGCAATCTGCGCAAGATCGACGAATATCCGGCGCTCAGTCACTATCTGCGCGAACTCTATCAATGGCCGGGGATTGCCGAAACCGTACGGCTCGACCTGATCCATTCGGGATATTACCAGATAGCGGACAAACACGGCATCGTCGCCATCGGGCCCAGGGTCGATCTGACCACCCCGCATGATCGCGAACGCCTGCCGGGCAATGGGATTTGGGAACGGGGCATATGACAGGCGAACCGGATTTTATCGTGATCGGTGGCGGCTCGGCCGGGCTGGCCTGTGCCACCCGGCTGGCGGAAGCGGGCCAGCGCGTGCAATTGGTGGAGGCGGGCAAGGCCTATGACGATATCCGCCTGCGCGTTCCCGCTTTGATGAGCGGTATCGTCCACAAGCCCGATTTCGACTGGTGCTACAGCGCGGAGCCCGATCCCAGCGTGGGCGGGCGTCCCGATGTATGGCCCGCGGGCAAGCGGCTGGGCGGCGGCTCTTCGATCAATGGCATGATGTTCATTCGCGGGCACCGCTGGGATTATGACCAATGGGCCCGCCTAGGCGCGACCGGCTGGGACTATGCCAGCGTATTGCCGTTCTTCCGCCGGATGGAAGACAATGAACGCGGCGCCGATGAATGGCGCGGGCAGGGCGGGCCGATCTCCGTCTCCGAAATCCGTTCGCGCTATCAGGTCACCGAGGACTGGATCGCCGCCGTGCAGCAGGCGGGCTATCCGCGTTCGCCCGATCTCAATGGCGCGATGAACGAAGGGGTGGATCACATCCAGCTCTCGCAGCGGGCCGGCCTGCGCTGTTCGACCGCGGCGGGTTATCTGCGCAACAAGCCCTCCGGGCTCGATGTGTTGACCCAGGCCCAGGTGCTGAAGATCGAAACCTCGAACGGCCGCGTCAGCGGCGTCACCATCCGCCAGGGCGGGCAGGTGCGGAAACTCGCCTCCCGTCATGGCGTGGTGCTCAGCGCCGGCGCGCTCAACACCCCGCGTCTGCTGATGCTCTCCGGCATCGGCCCGGCGGCACATCTGGCTGAACATGGCATTTCCGTGGTGGCCGATCTGCCCGGCGTCGGCGGCAATCTGCAGGAACATCCCGGCTGCCATCTGGTCAACAATGTCTCGGCCCAGACGCTCAACGATGATTCCCGGGGCCTGGCCGGTTTCGGTCAGCTGCTGAAGTTCCTCTTTGCGCGCAAGGGCGCGCTCACCACCGGCATTGGCCATGCTCAGGCCTTCGTTTCCAGCCGGGAGGGGCTGCCGGCGCCCAATCTGCAGATCGCCTTCAGCGCCTTCGCCTTCGACGTCACGCCGCAGGGCAATCTGGCGCTCCGTCAGGAAAGCTCGGTCGCCAGCTTCATCGCCCTGATGCGGCCGGAAGCCCGCGGGCGGCTGTCGCTCCGCTCAGCCGATCCCGATGCGCCGCCGCTGATCAACCACCAGCTGCTCGGCGTGGAAGATGACGCGCAGCAGCTGGTCGAAGGGATCGAGATCGCCCGCCGCATCATGGGCCAGTCGGCGCTCGCCGGTCAGGTCACCGGCGAAGTGCGCCCCGGCGCAGCGGCAGACAGCCGCGAAGCGCTGCGCGGCTATGTCGGCCTCGCCACCCTGCCGATGTTTCACCCGGTCGGCACCGCAAAGATGGGCGCGGCGAGCGATCCCGACGCGGTGGTCGGCCCCGACGTGCGGGTGCGCGGCGTGGACGGCCTCTGGGTGGCAGACGCCTCCATCATGCCGACTATCCCTCAGGGCAACACCAACGCCACCTCGATCATGATCGGCGAACGCGCGAGCGCTCTGGTGCTGGACGCGGTCAGGGCGAAGATCGCGGCCTGAGCCCGGATTGTTCAGCAGAACGAAGTGAAAGTGTGAGGTGACAGCGAGCGCTGTCGCCTCACGCACCCGGATCAAGCGTTCCCAGCCACGCCACCACACCCAATATCGCCAATGCTGCGCCGGTTTCCAGCGCCAGGCTACGCCGCAAATGGCCCAGCGCCGAGTCAGGCGCATGTCCTGCCCGCAATCCCGGCGTGAAGCGCCAGCGATTGGCGCCCGCCAGCCCCAGCATCGCGGCAAACAGCGCCAGCTTGACCAACAGCAATTGGCCATAAAAAGACGCCACCAGCGCCACCAGCGCCACCAGGCTGGGCAGCCCCAGCAGGATGATTCCGTTGATCAGCCCGGTTGCCACGATCAGCAGCACGGCGATCGTGCCGATGCGGGCAAATTGCTCCAGCGCGCGAGCGGCGATGGCAACCCGCTGCGGCTGCGATGCGCGCCCGGGCTGCAGCAGCAGGCAGAAACCCACCAGCGCGCCGATCCACACCGCTGCTGCCAGCATATGCACCGCATCGCTGACCTGGTGGATCGTGCCAATCATGCCCTCGCTCGCGCCGGCGTGGCCAGTCCATACCAGCGTGACGATGGCGACGCCCGCGCTCGCCACCAGCATGATCCGGGCCGGCAGCGGAAACCGTCGCAACGCCAGCGCGGCCAGCAGCGCGACGGTAAGCGCCGCCATCCGCACGATCCATGCGGTGCCAATGGCGCTTTGCTGCACCACGCCGCCCAGCATCTCCCAATCGACGGGCCAGAGCCCGGTGCCCATCATTGCCGCAACCAGGGCAATCATACCCAGCGCGGACAGCAGCAGACCCAGCAATGCCAGGGTCACGGCAATGCCCGTCAGCGGCAGCACAGCACCGCTGCGCTCCCGCTGGGGCAGGGCATAGAGCGAAAAGGCGGGCAGGCCGGCCAGTACCATCAGCACCGCATAGAGCGCGAAGCGGATGGCGATGACCGGCAGGTTCTCCATCCGCTTACTTCACGGTGAAGCTGAAATTCCCGTTCATGCGGTGGGTGTCGGCACCGGCGGCAGACCAGGTCACGCGATAGGTGCCTTTGGCCAGCGGGCGGGCCAGCTGCAGTGTCATGTATTTGCGATCCTGCGCCAGCTGCGTGGTAAATCCGGTGATCGGGCTCGGCGCATGATTGGCCATTCCCGGCATTCCGGTCATGGCGATCTCTGCCTTGGCGGTCGGCGCGATCAGCGCCTCATTGAAACGCAGCACGATAGTCGTCGGCGCGGCGACATCGGCATTGGCCGCGGGGGTGGAAGACACCATCCGCGTATGGGCGAGTGCGATCTGCGGCATGATCAGGCCGGCAGCGGCCAGGGCGAAGGCGAAATTGGGCAGACGCATCATTCACTCCTTGTCATCACCCGAACATATCCGGTGCGCTCGGGCGTCCTAACCGGCAGGTTGGCGCGGCACAAGAATGGCGGTGTCCGGCGCATCTCTGGCGCAGCACCGCTGAATTGGCGATGAAGCTGCAACATCCTAAGCACCGGATGGACTATCGAAAGGCGGAGATGTTCGTTCAAATCGCGCCCCGGTGAAAATATCCCCCACCCTCAGAGTCAAATGAGGGTCGTCCATGTCTGTGTCAGTTCGCGTTCCGGGATTGTTTGCCATCACTTCCTCGCGCGGGGTACTCGCTGCGATGATGCTGGGGCTTGCCGGAATGGCCATTGCGCCCGCCGCAGCACAAACCGCGGCCGCCGCAGCACAAACCGCGCCTGCGCAGGCAGCCCCCGCCGCGCCCGGCCTGACCCGCGAACAGATCGATCAGCTGATCGCCGCGCCCGGCGATGTCGTCTTCATCGACGTGCGCCGCGCCGATGAGATCGCCACCATCGGCAGCGTGCCGGTCTATCTGAACATCCAGGCGTCCGAACTCGATCGCTTCGCCGCCTATATCCCGCGCGATCGGCGCATCGTCACCCTGTCCAACCACGCCGGCCGCGCCCGCCGGGCCGCCGCCTGGCTGTCGGGGCAGGGCTACACCGTAATCGGCGCCGTCGGGGTGGAAGATTACGCCGCGCAGGGCGGCACGCTCTATGGCCGCACCTTCCTCACCCCGGCCATCGCCGGCGTCGTGGCGCAGGGCACCAGGGTGGAGGTCATTCGCGAAGGGTTCGACGGCACCGAAGGGCCGGTCGCGCTGCCCGACGGCTCGATCGTCTTTACCGAAAACCGCGCCGACCGGCTGATCCGCATCGCGCCGGACAACAGCGTGTCCACCTATCTCGCACCATCGGGCGGCGCCAATTCGCTGGCCATCGGCGCCAAGGGCGAACTGGTCGCGGTGCAGACCGCCACCCCGCGCGTCGCCCGGCTGCAGCCCACGGCGCAGGTGCTGGCCGGCGATTTCTCCGGCAAGCCCTTCAGCCGCCCCAATGATCTGGCGCTGGCCCGCACGGGGGACATCTATTTCTCCGATCCCGGCGTCGCACCTCCCGCTGGCACCCGCGCATCCTCGCCGCCGGTGCAGACCGGCTTCTACCGCCTCAGCCCGCGCGGCGCGGTCACCCTGATCGCCGATGATATCCCGCGCCCCAATGGCGTGGCCCTCAGCGCCGATGAAAAGACGCTCTATGTGGCAGACAGCTGGGGCGAACATCTGATCGCCTATGATGTCGCCCGCGATGGCAGCGTTTCGGGCCGGGGCAACTTCGCCCGCCTGGCCGGGTTCAAGACCACGCCCGACGGGCCGGTCAGCGGTGCGGATGGCATTGCTGTCGATGCAACGGGCAGGGTCTATGTCGCCAGCAGCGCAGGGGTGGAGGTGTTCTCCCCCACCGGCGAAGGCCTGGGCGTGATCGCTCTGCCGAAACAGCCGCAGAACCTGGCCTTCGGCGGCGCCGACCGGGCGCAGCTTTATGTGGTCGGGCGCGGCTCTGTCTATCGCATCGCCACGCAGACCCGGGGCGTCGACCGACCCGGCAAGTGAGTTTCCGCCGGCCCGGGACGCATCCGTTTGGCCGGCCCCTTTTGAAAGACCATACCATGCTCGCAAAACCGCCTCGCGCGGCGCTGGAATCGCGCGCCCTGTGGCTTGCCAATGCCGCCCTCGTAGCCCTGATCGCCGGGGCCACACCGCAGATCGCATCCGCAAAGGACGCCACCGCAGAAACCGCCCTCACTGCGGCAGCCGATGATGCCGCCGCAGAAGCCGCCGCCGCCGAAGAGGCAGAGCGCAACGGCAACGCCATCCTCGTCATGGCCCGCAATCGTCAGGAACGGCTGGAAGACGTGCCGATCCCGATCTCGGTGCTCGGCGCCGAAACCCTGCAGCAGCAGCGGGTGCTGACCATCGCCGATATCAGCCAGCGCGCCCCCGGCCTCACCGCCACCACGCCCAACGCCCGCCGCACCGGCGTGTCGCTGCGCGGCATCGGCAAGACCAGCGGCAATGACAATATGGAGGCCGCCGTCGGCGTGATCGTCGACGACGTCTTCCTCGGCCATGTCGGCATGACCTATCAGGATTTCACCGATCTCGCGCAGGTCGAAATCCTGCGCGGGCCGCAGGGCACCTTGCTGGGCAAGAACACCTCGCTCGGCGTCATCCGCTACACCAGCAAGGCGCCGTCTTTTGCGCCGGAGGCTTCGCTGGAACTGGAAGGCGGGCTCAGCCAGCCGGCCTTCCGCGCCCGCGGTTCCTTCTCCGATGCGCTCGCGCCCGATCTGCTCGCCTTCCGCGCCTCCTTCTTCGTGGACAAGCAGGATGGGGACATCTTCAACACCAATCCGGCCGTCGGCGGGCGCTGGCATGAACAGAACCGCTATGGCGGCCGGGTGCAATTGCTGCTCGAACCGGCAGACAATTTCTCCCTCCGCCTGAACGCCGATTTCGCCGAAACGAACGAGAACAGCAACACCAAGCCCTTCATGGTCGATCCGGCCACGCTGAACGATGGCTCGGTGCGCGGAACCACCTACAGCACCCGCCTCGCGCGCAGCTATTTCGGCGGGTATCAGCCCACCATCGGGTCATGGAACACCATCGATATCGATGAGGCGCTGCCGCTCGTCACCCGCAACTATGGCGGCTCGGCCGTCGCCACCTGGGATGTCGGCGCGCTGGAAATCAAATCGATCACGGCGGCGCGCTGGTTCTATTTCAACGCCACCAATGATCAGGAACAGACCCGCTTCGCCATCTCGCGCAGCGGCACGCTGGTGACCACGCAGCAGCTGTCTCAGGAATTGCGCTTCACCGGCGATGTGACCGACAGCATCGATTATCAGGCCGGCATCTATCTGATGCGGATCGAAACCGACAGCAACGGCCGCAGCCGTTTTGGCCCCGATGCCGGCGCTTTCTTCGCCACCCATGCCCAATATGCCGCGCTTAACACTCCGGCGGGCTGGGAATTGCTGCAGGCCTCGCTGGCGGGCACGCGCAGCG
Organism: Croceibacterium xixiisoli; assembly: GCF_009827305.1. Classification (GTDB taxonomy): domain Bacteria; phylum Pseudomonadota; class Alphaproteobacteria; order Sphingomonadales; family Sphingomonadaceae; genus Croceibacterium_C; species Croceibacterium_C xixiisoli. Next base: position 651,595 of record NZ_WTYJ01000002.1, read on the forward strand.
TCACCAATCAGCATCCGATTTCCAACAGCCAGGCCGTGTTTGCGCAGGCGAACTGGAAACTCACCGATCGCGCCACGCTGACCGCCGGCATCCGCTACACCCGCGAACAGAAAACCAGCACCATCACCCGCACCATCGGGCGCGAAGACGGATCGCCGCTGGTCTCCACCGGCAACGCCACCGCCGATGCGATCCGCGCCACGCAGCTCAACACGCCCTATGCCACCGTCATCGGGGAACCGATCGATGACGGCGCCTTCGCCTGGCTGATCAACCCCAGCTATCAGCTCGCCGATGACGTGCTGCTCTATGCGTCGGCCAGCGGCGGCGGCAAATCGGGCGCGGTCGCCTTCGACAACAACGGCACCCGCCGCAATGTCGCGCCGGAAGAAACGACGGATTTCGAATTCGGCATCAAGGGCCAGCTGTTCGGCCGCGTGCTGCAATTCAACGCCAATCTCTATCACACCCAGGTCCGCAACTATCAGGCGGTCACCAATATCGCCGATCCCACCGCGGCCACCGGCTTCAGCTCCGTGCTCGGCAACATCCCCAAGCTGCGCGCCCAGGGCGTGGAACTCGATGCCGCGCTCACCCCGTTTGACGGGCTGACGATCAACTTCGGCGGTGCCTACAATGACGCAACCTATTCGGACTGGGCCAACGCCACCTGCCCCCGGTCCTTCCCGTCCTCGGTCGTCAGCTGCGACAACACCGGGCGCCAGATCGTCGGCGCCCCGAAGTGGACCGGCATTCTGGGCTTCAATTTCGAACGCGAAATCGGCAGTTCCGGCCTGTCGCTCTACGCCTGGGGCAACAACACCTATCGCTCATCGCACAATCTGGAACAGCTGCTGTCCCCCTATGGCTGGCAGGGTGCCTATCATCTGACCGATGCGGGCGCGGGCGTGATCACGGAGATCGGCGGTGTCCGCACCCAGATCGGCATCGCCGCCAAGAACCTGTTCGATGTGCATTACACCACCAGCGTCAATGATTTCAGCAACAACGCTCCGGTCGGCTTCGACGGCATCGGCCCCCGCCGCCAGATCAGCGCGGTGGTTAGGGCCAGCTTCTGATCCCCGTTCCCCTTCATGTCGCATGGTCCGGAAGGTGGGCACCGGTCCGGCCCATGCGACATGATACCCGGTGTCCCGGCCTCGCGCCGGTCCTCTTTGTCCATCCGGGTTCAACTGCGGGCGGATATCCTCCAACCGGATATCCGCCCTTCTTCTCGCGCTGAAGGGCAGAGGCACCGCGCCATGTTTGCTTGGGGCACCAACTTCGGGCAAGTTGGGCAGGGCGCTGCAGAAATTGCGAACAGCCGCCTTTCGCTCTGCGACACCATCCGCGCAGCCTGCGCCCGTCGAATGCCACGCGCCATGATGCGAAGGCCAGCACGGCATAGATCCCGGCGATGCTCGGCCAGACAGCAATCGCAACCCATCGCCCACCCACACCGTCATGCCGGACTTGATCCGGCATCCATGCAGCCATCGCCGCAGGGTCAGGCACAGGCTCGCTTCCCCCTCATTCACAGTGGGCAGCCTGGCGCTTTGACCGCACCTCCGAGCGGGATGAGAAGTGGATGCCGGAATATTGCAGGTGCATAATTCCTGATGCCTGCGCGGAAACCGTGATTGTTGGATGAGTTGGGTATTTTGTTCCTGGAATTTCTGCAAAACCATCCGCGCAGCCTGAGCCCGTCGAAGGCCACGCGCCATGATCCGATGGCCAGCACGGCACAGATCCCGGCGATGCTCGGCCAGACAGCCATCGCAACCCATCGCCCACTCACACCGTCATACCGGACCTGATCCGGTATCCATGCAGCCATCGCCGCAGGGTCAGGCGCAGGCTCGCCTCCCCCTCATTCACAATGTGCAGTCTGGCGCTTTGACTGCACCATCCGAGCGGGATGAGAAGTGTGTGCCGGAATATTGCAGGGGCACAATACCTGATGCCTGCACGGAAACCGAGACGTGATGGTGGGGTGGGTATTGTGTCCCTGGAGTTTTTGCAAAACCATCCGCGCAGCCTGAGCCCGTCGAAGGCCGCGCCACGAGGCAAGGGCAAATCCGGTGCAAGTCCCGGCGATGCTCGACCAGACAGGAATCGCAACCCATCGCCGACTCACACCGTCATACCGGACTTGATCCGGTATCCATGCAGCCACCGCCGCAGGGGCGGGCGCAGGCTTGCTTCCCCCTCATTCACAGTGGGCTGTCTGGCGCTTTGACTGCACCATTTAAGCGGGATGAGAAGTGGGTGCCTGAATATTGCAGGTGCACAATGCCTGGTGCCTGCGCGGCAACCAATACGCGATGACAGGGTGATGTGAACATCGTGTTCCGCGAACTCGAACCTGCCTGCAAAAAACAGCATTGAGTCAATCGACAGGCACCACGTCAAAGGCCGTCGTTGCTATTGTGTCTATCGCAGGAACTGAGCATCCTGCCCGCACGAAGTGCTATTATGTCCTTGTGCATGGCCGGCTGGATAGGAGCGCGGTTTCGCCGTCACCTGAGGGTGATAGTGAGGCTTTTAAGCCGACGGGGTTTACTGCCATCGCTATGTGTTGGCATCGACGATCCGCAACGCTCAGGAAATCGCATTCCGACGTGTTCGGGAAAACCTGGACAGGCAAACTGGCTGGGTCACGGCGGGGGCGGTTACGCTGGAACTGGAGGCAGAGGAAACCGCATCAGCGCCCATCTACCGCCTGCTGAAACCAGATAATCGTGGGCACACTTTCTACAAACAGGAGTGACCAAACGCGCCGTTCGCAGTCTCGGCGAATTTGCCCGAATAAGATGTTATGTCGATACAATAACCAATTGTGGAGCTGAAGCCGATGCGCGAGAGTGGGGTGAATTGAGTATTGCGTCCCGGAACTTAGGCAAAAAGTCAGCCTTCAGTTAGGCCAGCTTTGTGAAGTGCTGCCCGAGCGCGAAAACGGACACGCGCGCACCGTTCATGCTGCTCTTCGCTGGCGTCCTCTGGACAGTCGCACCTACGCGATAACCAATCTACGTCAGACGGGTCCAACCATAGAGCGACACGCCCACGCTCGCTCTCCACTTCATCATTGGTGGGTTCAACTCGGTTCGTCATCGCTTCAGTCTAGCGCTAGCGTCGTCAGCGGCCTACCGATTATGCGTTCACCACCCATCCACGATCCTTTACCTACATGTCATGACGGGTGAAGTTTCAGAACTGGTGTCTCCATCGGCGCCCAGATCATCCCTCGCAATCCCTGTATCGTTGGCGGGGCGATCCCATTGGTGATGGGCGGATCGACCGTGCCCTCAATGCGGCGCTAATACGGTGCCGCCTGTACGCGCAGGCGCTTGGCTGCAACCGGATATTTGGCCTTCTTTTCTCTCGCATCTGGCTGGCGCGATCCGAAACCTACAAATCGCCGATCCGCACGGACGGCGTCGCATGCCAGACCAGCCGCGTCATCGAGTTCCGGGGACGCAATACCTAATTGCGATTTCACTAAACCTGCTGCCATGGGCGATGGCTTGAAACGTCTGTGATTGCGGGGTGAGTTGAATATTGTGCCGCCGGAATTTCATATATTAATAAATGAGAATAATTTTATACAAAAACATAACTTCTAATTATATAGTCTGAAATCGATGCGAAATAGTTTTGTAGGATATTTTCTTATCATAATTTTTTGTTATGCTCTATTCGAACCTAGCACATTCAAAACTGACTTTTTGCATATCCTCCGGAAGATTAACAAAAGACCAAAAAGATGATGGCGTCACTGCATTTGAGTGCGGAGTGGCAGTAGATATGACTGCGTTCTTTGATTCTGGAAAATAATATATAATTATATTTGAATACAAATCATAATAATTTAGGGAATCTTCCCTATTTTCACCAAAAAAACCGAAAACCTTAACAGCATGCCACTCGTATCCCTCAACATCCTTTAATTCAAATCGCGACCTCATATCAAGGGTCGCCTCAAACGAATCCCGTCCATTTGCATGGTCATCGACTACACCCTGAAACATTTCATCAATTTTCTTAATATTTGAATCTTGCAATTTTATTAAAGTTCCTGCAAGTTCTTGTTGAGTCAAAGAGCCTCGCTCGCAGCTCTCTTTGCCGTCATTATTTCCGACGCCACAGCCAGCGGATGCCAATAATATGAGTAAGGCAGCTTTCTTCATGAATCACTCGATATTTAGCAGAGATTATCTTTTTTAAGAAAATTATCGATATCTTTGTCTGATGCCGGCGTCTCAGTTAACGCATAATATTGTCCTCATAAATTGGATACACCATTCCTCCTCACCAGCGATTGGGCAAACCCAGTAAGTGACGAAAATGATAGATTTATTCCAAGGATACAATACCTAATTGCAATTTCCCAAAAACCCGCTGGCATGAGCGATGGTTCGAAATGCCTGTGGGAGTTCTGGGGACACAATACTAATTGTGGGGTTGAAGCCGCGGCGCACCTGGGGCGAGCGAGATCGCAATCCTTGAGGAGCATTCAAAGGGAGGATGCCGCGTCCAACTGGAACTGGCTCCCGAAGCCATCGACGCTTTCTTCTCCCATCTGGAAACCACGGGTTGGCGGTCAGCTCCTTAGCTGCCGCTTTTATTCTGCTGGCCACATCGCGGTCCTCCTCGTCCAGCCGGGCCGTCAACGGGCGGATACCCGTCACCCAGACATCCGCCCTTCGCCTCCCTAGACCGATCCAAAACTTACAAATCGCCGATCCGCACGGAAGGTGTCGCATGCCAGACCAGCCGCGTCACCTTGCCATCCGCGCCGCGTTCGAACTGCACCAGTTCCGCCTCGCTGCCATCGTCGCGCACGCGGCGGAACTGGTCGGGGGCAACAGGCTTCAGGAAGCTCAATCCATCGCTGGGGTTCATATTCGGCAGGCCCAGCACGGCCAGCCCACCGGCCCAGGGCATCACCATCCGTTCCGATCCCCAGGGCTGCGCCGAATACAATCCCTTGTACGGGGCCAGATCCATCGCCATCGGGGCGCCGCCCTTGAAGGCAAAGCCGCGCCGCTTGTCCAGAATGCCGAAGATCGCATTGATGTATGGGCGGGAGGGTTCAGCCGCATTCATCATCACGATCAAGGCGGTTTCGGACGGATTGTGCATCAGGATCTGGGAGAAGAAGCCCGGGCATTCGCCGCTATGCCCGACATAGCTCTTCCTGCCTTCGCGATAGACCCCGAAACCCAATCCGCGCGTCAGATCGGAATCCGGATCGACGAACTGGATGCGCTGCATGTCACGCAGGGTTCCGCTGGTCAGCACTTCGGTGTCGCCCGTGCGCAGCAGGCGGAACTGCCAGGCGGCGAATTTCGCCATGTCCTCCACCGAACTGGCAAAGCCGGCGGCGGGCGTGATCCCCTCCGCATTGAAGGGCTGCAATTCATCCCGCGTGCCGTCCCGCTTGGGAAAGCCGTGGCCCACCGCCTTGCCCCGGCCGATCGCCTCGGCCGGCAGGAAGGGGGTGGTGTGGCTCAGGCCCAGCGGCTGCAATATATGCAGGGTGACATAATCGGCATAGGATTGTCCGCTCGATGCCGCCACCGCCTCGCCCGCCAGGGTCAGCCCCAGATTGCTGTATTGGTAATGGGTGAACCCGCCATACAGCCGCGTCTGGCCTTCACCGGCGAAGGTTGCCCGCACCTGATCCCGCGTCGGAAATGTGAAGGGCGGGGCCCAGTATTCAAACCCCGGCTCGCGCGGCACGCCGGCGCCATGGGTCAGCAATCCACGCAGGGTCACCGGCCCGCTCGCCGGGTCCACTTCATGGAATTGGGCCCAAGGCAGGGCATCGGTCAGCGGCTTGTCCAGCTGCAGCCGGCCGGCCTCCACCTCCTGCATGGTGGCGATCGCGGTGTAGAGCTTGGATATCGAACAGATCGGATAGACGGTGGCGGGCGTGGCCGGCATTTTGCCCGCCGCATCCACATGCCCATATCCGGCCGACCAGATCAGATCATCGCCCGATACCACGCCGGCTGACAGGCCCGGCACCTGGCGGAACGCGGTCATCGCTTTCAGCCAGCCATCGATCACGGCGAAGGCCTCCTGCTGTTCCTGCTCCTTTGCATCCTGTGCCGGTGTCGCTGCCGTTGCAGGCGCTGCGACCTGCGTAGGTGCCTGTGCCTGCAAGGCGGCGGGCAGGGCCAGGAACGGCAGAATCGAGGCGCGCAGGGCGAGGGCGATGTGGCTGGCCTTGATCATTGATGGATTCTCCATGCGGAAATGAGAAAATTGACGATTGCGTGATGCTTTGAGGCGGAAAATCAGGAAAATGTGCAGCAAAAGATCAAAATATTCTGTTTGGTGGCTTGTTTTTCAAATCTACCTTTCGATGGTGCAGCCATGCAACAAGGCGATCAGGCCACATGCCGGCTCTGGGCGAAGAAATGGCGTAAAACCAACCCTTGCGAGCTGATGTCCGCGCGGTGAGTGTCTCTGTGCCTACCCGTGATCATTGACCGATTTTTGATCTATGCTTGACGTCATGTTTGTATTTTGATCTTTGTGATCACAAAGCATAAAGGAATGCATCGCGCAATCGGGCAAAGCGCGAGTTTTGGGAAGGGGCGCGGCCGCAGGCCGCCGATCATGCAAGCGGGCAGAGACCCGTGCAGGATTGTGCCGCGTTCTGGAGTTAAGACATGAGGTCGAATTTCTGCACCGTTTCGCTGATCGCCATCGCGGCGATGTCAGGCACCCCCGCCTTTGCGCAGTCGGCCCCAGTCGCGGCTGAGGAAAGCAATGCGATCGTCGTCACCGGTTCGCGCATCGGTAACAGCGCCATCGCCTCGGTCGCGCCCGTCGCCACCGTCAGTGAGGAAATGATCGCCCAGACCGGTCAGCCCAATCTGGCCGATATCCTGACGGACATGCCGCAGATCGGCGTCGGCCTGAACGATGCGAACACGCAGCGCAGCGCCACCAGCGTCGGCATCAATGCCATCAACCTGCGCCGCCTGGGCGCGGGCCGCACCCTGGTGCTGGTCAATGGCCGCCGGCAGGTGCCGGGCGTGCCGCTCTCCGCCGCGATCGATCTCAATTCCATCCCGGCCGCGCTGGTGGAACGGGTGGATATTGTCACCGGCGGCACCAGCGCCGTCTATGGCGCGGATGCGGTCAGCGGCGTGGTAAATGTCGTTACGAAGCAGGATTTCGAAGGGCTCGAAATGCGCGGCACCGCCGGCATCACTTCGCGCGGGGATGGGGAATCCTACGGCCTCAGCGTCACCGCGGGCAGGAATTTCGCCGATGGCCGCGGCAACATCAACGCCAATGTCATCTATGACAATGTCGAAGGGGTGCAGGCGACCGCCCGCTCCTATGCCGTGAACGGCATCAACACGATCAGCAACCCGGCCAATACCGGCAACAATGACTCGATTCCCAATTTCATCACCGTGCCGGGCATCCGCTTTTCCGGCCCGACACATCTGGCCAGCACCACCACCTCGCTCGGCAACACGATTTTCACGCCTGATGGCCTGTCCAGCCGCCCCTATGATCTGGGCGAAATCGGCAATCGTTCGGGCCGCACCATCGGCGGCGATGGCGGCTTCTTCGAACAATATGACAATCTCTCGTTGCCGATCGAACGCTTCGGCGGGTCGCTGAATGCCAGCTTCGAATTCAGCCCCGCCGCGCGGCTGTTCGTCGAAGCCCGCATCATGAACAGCAAGGTGCTGTCTTTCTGGCAGCCGGTGGCGGATGATTTCGTCTACGCCGCCCCCTCGATCAGCGTGGACAATCCCTTCGTCCCGCAGGATTTCGCTACGGCGGCCCGCGCGGCCGGGATCGAAAGCTTCAACGTCTACCGCGTCTATGACGAATATGGCCGGCGCGGCAGCGATGCAGATCGCCTGATGCAGCAATACACCGCTGGTCTGGACGGGGAACTGTTCGGCGACTGGCAGTATGAAGTCTTCGCCGGCTATGGCCACACCCGCGCCAACACCCAGCTGCTCAACGGCCGCCATCAGGATCGCTTCCTGGAATCGGTCGATGCCATCATGCTCGATGGCCAGATCGTCTGCGCCGATGCGGCGGCCCGCGCGGCAGGCTGCACCCCGCTCAATGTGTTCAACCCCTCCGCCACCCCGGATGGCATCGCTTACAGCCTGTTCAACGATGTCTACCGGTCTACCGTATCCGCGCTGATGGGCGGGGGCAGCATCAACGGCACCGTGGTCGATCTGCCTGCCGGCCCGGTGAAGGCCGCCTTCGGGATCGAAGCGCGGGAAAACAAGGCGCGCACCCAGCCTTCGGCCGCCTTGCAGTCAGGCCGGACCTACTACCCGCAGGAAGCCCCGGTCTCCGGCACGATTTCCGTGAAGGAAGCCTTCGGCGAACTGCGCATCCCCTTGCTGGCCGATTCCGTCATCGGTCGCGAACTGACGCTGCAGGCCGCCGGGCGCGTGTCTGATTACAATATCAACGGCACCCATACCTCGTGGAACATCGGCGGCGTCTACAGCCCGTTTGAATGGCTGCGGCTGCGCGCCATGCGCTCCAAATCCGTGCGCGCGCCCAATGTCTCGGAACTGTTCTCGCCCGCGAACCAGAGCTTCAGCTTCGTGCAGGATCCCTGCGATGCCGCTTTCCGCGATCAGACCGCCAATCGCGCGGCCAATTGTGCAGCGCTGGGCATTCCGGCGGATTTCAACGCGCCCACCAATGGCCGCACCACGGCCACCCGCGTGGGCGGCAATCCGCAGCTGGATGTCGAAACCGCGTACACCTGGACGGTAGGCGCGGTGTTGCAGCCCACTTTCGCGCGCGGGCTGACGATCACGGCCGATTATTACGATATCCAGATCAAGGACGCGATCGGCTCCATCCCGATCGCCACCATCCTCAACAATTGCGTCGATCTGCCCGACGCTCCCTCCGCCAATCCGCTCTGCAATCTGATCACCCGTGATCCGGCGACCAGGGGGATTACCAATGTCGTGGCGACATCCCTCAACATCGGTGCGATCGAAACCCAGGGCATCGATTTCACCATCGCCTATCGCACCGATCTGGCGGACATTGCCGATGGCCTGCCGGGCGCGCTCGATCTCAGCCTGACCGGCAATTATCTGCTCAAGCTGCGCGAACTGACCGATGCGAACAATCCGTCATCCGAAAATCAGCGCGAAGGTTATCTGGGTGATCCCAAGCTGCAGCTGCAGTCGGCTGTCACCTGGTCGCTCGATCGCTGGGGCTTCACCCTGCGTTCGCGCTATATCCAGAGCACGGACGTCAACGGATCGATCAACATCGCCGCCGGGCGCCCGGCCGATCAGTTCGATCTGCCGAAAACCGGCAGCTATCTGATCAACGATCTGTCGATTGCCTTCGATGTGACGGAACAGTCCAGCATCCGGCTCAACGTCAACAATCTGTTCGATGTGAAGCCGCCGGCACGCGGGGCGAATATCCACCAGGGCATCAATGAAGCCTCGATCTATCCCAATCTGGGGACCACTTTCCTCGCCGTTCTGAACCACAGGTTCTGATGGGGTTGGATTACCCCCTGAACCGGGCATAAGTCCTCTGTATGATGCATGATGATGCCATAGGGCTGCTGCTTCAGGCGGGCCAACCGGCGGCGGGGACCCAGGTCTCCGCCGTCCAGTTCGCCCCGGTCGATCGCTCCACCCTGCAGAACCAGATCTATGATCAGCTGCGCGATGCGGTGATGGGCGGCATGTTCCGGCCGGGCACCCCGATCACCATCCGCGCCGTGGCCCAAGCCCTGGGCACCAGTCCGATGCCGGCCCGCTCGGCGCTGCAACGGCTCGAAATCGCCGGCGCCCTGGTGGCCCGTGGCGGCAAGCGGACGCTGGTGATCCCGGAAATGTCCCAGGCCGAATATCAGGAAATGCTCGATATCGGCGTCCTGCTGGAAGGATACGCCGCCTTCCGCGCCTGCAGCCATATCACCGCGGAAGAGGCTGCAATCATGCGCGCTTCCTGCACCGGCATGGCGGCGGCGGCCGAAGACTATGATCGCGACTGCTATGTGACGGAAAACTGGACCTTCCATTCCACGCTCTACGCGGCGAGCCGTCAGCCCACGCTGATGAAATTCATCGAAATGCGCTGGCTGCGCATCGGTCCCTATGTCCGCCAGATGATGCCGGATCGGGAAAGCTTGATCGAGTCCATGCCGATCCATTGGGCCGTGCTGGATGCCATCGACCGGCGGGATGGCGAAGCCGCGCGCCAGGCCATCGTGGCAGATTTGCGCGATTGCGCCGAAACGCTGATGCCCCGGCTGGGCCCGGCCTGACCGGGGTCAGCTCCGGCTACGCTCTCACGCCTGGCCGGCGTGCATCAGCTCCGGCTGAACATGCAAATCCGGCCGCTGCGAAAACGGGCTGAGTGCGGGCAGGATATCCGATTGCGGCGCCTGCTCGCTGGCGGTCAGCCGGCGCAGGTCCAGATGCGGCGCCAGCATGGCGATCAACCGCACGGCATAGCTGCGCAGCAACGATCCCCGCGCCACCGCCACCTTGGTGCTGGACGGGCGGAAGAACCGGCTCGATCCGGCAATGGTGACGAAGGCATCGCGCGGATCATTGGTGATCGCCATCTGCGCCACGATCCCGACCCCCATGCCCAGCTGGACATAGGTCTTGATGATATCCGCATCCACCGCTGCCAGCCGGATATCGGCCTTGATCCCGGCCTCGGCAAAGGCGGCATCGATGTTCGACCGTCCGCTGAATTCCGGGGTGTAGGTGATGATCGGATGGGCGGCCAGATCGGCCAGGGTGGGGCACGCTATCCGGGACAGCGGATGCCCATGGCGCACGATCGCCACATGGTCCCAGCTGAAACAGGGGAAGGTGTTCAGCCCGGCATGCCGGTCGATCGCCTCGGTCGCCACCGCCAGATCGGCCTCCCCATGCAGCAGCATTTCCGCCGCCATGGTCGGCGTGCCCTGGCGCAGTTCCACCTCGACATCGGGATATTCGGCGGCAAAGCGCATCAGCACCGGCGGCAGCACGTAATTGGCCTGGTTGTGCGTGGTTGCGATCACCAGCCGGCCGTGATCCTCGCCGATGAACTGGTCGGACAGCCGTTTCAGGTTTTCGGCTTCCTGCAGCAGGCGGTCGATCACCGTCGCCGCGCTGCGGCCGGCTTCGGTCAGCCCGACCAGCCGTTTCCCCCGCCGCACAAAGATGTCCATCTTCAGCTCGGCCTCCAGCTCGCGGATCTGCTTGCTCACCCCCGATTGGGATGTGAACAGCTCATTGGCGACCCGTGTCAGGTTCAGATCATGCTGAACCGCCGCGCGGATATAGCGCAATTGCTGGAAATTCATGCCGCCGGCCTTTGCGCCCGAATGGGCCGCTGGCGCGCGGACGCGCGGATATTGCTCTGTGCCATGTCTCTCATCCAGAAATGTCGAGACACCCAGCGCAGGGTAGCCGTAGCAAATGGGTATGCCGCATAGGCGGCGCTGACAACCGTTCACATCCAAACGAACGCCCTTGGTGGGCCAAGCATTTCTTTCCCGGGTGAAACTGCGTGGGTCGGCCTCCATGCACCTTATGGCTTGTGCCCGTCTCCACCCTTGGTAAGCACGCGCGCTGCAGGATGGGGTAGGGGGGCAGTTTGTCGGACCGGATTAATGGCTGGAAATCCATCGCGGCCCATCTCGGCCGCGACCGGTCGACCGCCATTCGCTGGTATACGGAACGGCAATTGCCGATCCGTCGGGTTCCCGGCGGGAAGAAGGCCAGCGTCTATGCCTTGAAGAGCGAGCTGGACCAGTGGATCCGCGGGCAAGCGGGTGAAGAACTGGAACAGGTTTCCGATCCGGTGCCCGAACGCTCGTCCGACATGCCGCCGCTCCCGCCACTCCCGCCGTTGCCACCCTCGCTTGCCGAACCCCGCAAACGCCGGGGCCTGATCATCGGCGGTGCCGTGCTGGCCATCGCCGTTGCGGGCGGGCTGTGGTTGGTCTCGCCCTTCGGCAGTCGCCCCGCCGCTCTGCCGCAGGATGCCACGCTTGCGCAGTCCTATCTCGACGCCCGGGAAGACTGGGCCACGCGCACCCCGGAATCGCTGATGCGGGCCCGCCGGGCGCTGGAAACCATCACCCGCCGCGAACCCGGCTTTGCTCCGGCTTTTGCCGCCTTGGCCGATGTCTATCTGCTGTCGCAGGAATTCGGCGACATGGACCGGCGCGATGCCTTCCACCGGGCCCGCCTCGCGGCGGAGGCAGGGCTGGAGATCGATGACACGCTGGCCGACGCCCACCGGGCGATGGGCTTCGTCCGCTATTGGTCGGATCGCGATCCGGTCCGTGCCGGCGACGCCTTCCGCCGCGCGATCGAACTGGCGCCCGATGTGGCGCAGACGCATTTCTGGTACGGCAATGTGCTGGTCGACAACGGCCAATATGCCCAGGGCCTGCAGCAACTGAACCAGGCCCGCCTGCTCGAACCGGCCTCGGTCGCGATCCAGACCGATTACGGCTGGGCCCTCTGGTCCGCCGGCCGTGACGACGAAGCCCGCACTCTGCTGGATCGGCTGGCCCGCGAGAATCCCGATTTCCTTGTCATCTTCGATTGCCTCAGCGTCATCCATCTGGCCGACCGCAATGTGCATGCCTTCGCGCGGGATTTCTCCCGCTACGCCGAACTGCGCGGTGAAAGCGCCGACATCGATCTGAGCAAACGGGTCGCCGCCGCTCTGGACTCCACCGGCGAGGCTGCCGCCTGGCGGGTGCTGGTCAGCGGACTGGCGGCGCAGGCCGATGGTGATCCATCGCGCGACCATTCCTTCCCCGCCTTCGCCGCTGCCATGATCGGCGATCGGGTCAGCCTGCGCCAGATCCTGCAGGCGGCCGACAGCCGGGATGAAAACTGGGGCTCGGCCGGCATGACCCGCCGCATCCAGCCGGTGGTCCAGAACGATCCCGAAATGCGCTCGCTGCTCGCCCGCCGGGCCCGTGCTCTGGTCACCGCTGCCAGCTGATTTCGCTTAGTCCGGCAGCAGCGAATAGAATCGCTCGCGCGTATCCATGCGCAGGCAGCGCGTGAAATGCGCAGGCAGGGCGTTAACGATCGCGAATGAGGTTGGCCCTATTGCCGGCCGTTCCTGGTGAATGAATAGGGATCGTTCTGTGGAGCCACTGTGGCGGGATAATGGATTGAAAGCGGACGGATCCCGCCGGCATAACCTAGCCTGGCACTGCTTCGCCGGGCTGGTGATGGCGCTGCAGGTGGCGCTGATCCTGCGGCACGATTACTTCGTCGACGAATGGCAGGCACTACAGCTTGCGGTGCAAACGCCTGATATTGCTGCTCTGTTCGCCAATCTGCGATATGAAGGACATCCGCCGCTCTGGCATCTGCTGCTGCGTGCGCTTGCCGCCGTGGTCGGGCCGCATGCTGCTCTGCCGGTCGCCAGCCTGCTGCTTGCGCTTTCCACACAATGGCTGATCCTGTTCCGCAGCCCGTTCCCGCTTTGGTTGCGTCTGGCTCTGGCGTTGAGCGAGCCCATCCTCTTCGAATATGGCACGGTGTCTCGCAGCTATACGCTTGGCGTTATGCTGTTTTTCTGGGCCTTGGCCAGTTGGGACGGGCGGCGGTTGGCGTGGTTGCCGCTGTCCCTCCTGCCGATGACCGAATTCCTGTTCGGGGTGATGGCTGCCTGCCTGCTGCTGGTGCGTTTCGGGCCAAGATCGTCATGGAAGACGATCTGGTGGCCCGGCGCTGCTGTCTTTGCCGTTTGCAGCCTGTTCGCCGCCTGGACGATCATCCCTGCGCCGGACATGGTCCCGGTCTATTACGCGACCACCTCACCGGCACAGGGCGTGTTGCTATGGATGCTGGTGCTCTCCGTGGTGACCGTGCCTCTTCAATGGAAGGACGGGCTGCAGTGGGACATGGTGCCCGCGCTGGCATCCTCCATGGTGCTGTGGGCCGGGTTCCTGGCTGTCGCTTATTCGCAGACCCGCGACAGAGTGCTGGACCGGCTGGCGATGGCCGGATTCCTGCTTGTTACGCTCGGCTTTTTCGCCTTCCTTTATCCTTTGACCATCCGTCACATGATGTTGGCCGGGGTACTGCTGGTCGGGCTGCACTGGCAGCAGGCGCGCGATGGTATAGTCGCGCGCTGGCCGTTTCGCCTGTGGGTGCTGACCGGCACAGCCTGCGGGATGGTCGCCATCTATGCCGGGCTGGCCCTGCCATTCGACACCGCACCGCGCGTGGCTGCCTTCATCCGGAATCGTGGCCTGCAGGACAAAACATGGGTGTCGGTTCCGGCACAGCATGGCCAGGGCGTTTCCGCCCTTACAGGCGTGCTGTTCGAAAATGCTGCACAAGGTTGCACCAGCGATTTCATTCGCTGGAATTTCGCCAAGGGCTCCGACGTGCCGCGCCCTCTGGCGTCATGGGTAACCCAAACTGCCCGTCGCACCGGCAGCTTCCATCTGCTGAGCTACATCCGGCTGGAAGCGGCAGCGGATGTGCGCGAACTGGCCGTCATCGATCCCGGTTATGATGGCAAACGCTATTACATTTATCGGATCGGCGCCGCGAATGCGCCGGAACGTGCCCCTCGGGCTCGCTGCGTTTCCGATATACGGCCCATGCCACTGCCGACCCGCTGAACCGCTGGGCGGGCAAGCAGGGTTGTTTTGCCACGATCGTGCTAGACATGGTGTTTTCCATTCGGGCGGACTATTGGCGAGGCCATGAACTACGCAAAACCCAGGTACGGACAGGCATGAGCACCGCTGTGATCCCGGATTCGGACGAATCGCGCGGCAAGATCCCGGTTCCGGAAGATGTGCAGGAAGCAATCCGTACACTCATCCGCTGGTCGGGTGATGATCCAACCCGCGAAGGGCTGCTTGACACACCCAAGCGGGTCGCGCGCGCCTGGAAGGAATATTGCCAGGGCTATGATGAAGATCCTGCCCATCATCTGAGCCGCGTGTTTGAGGAAGTGGGCGGCTATGATGAAATCGTGTTGCTGAAAGACATCCCTTTTCAGAGCCATTGCGAACACCATATGGCCCCGATCATTGGCAAGGCGGCGATTGCCTATCTGCCGACCGATCATGTGGTGGGAATTTCCAAGCTCGCCCGCGTGCTGCACGCCTATGCGCGGCGGTTGCAGATCCAGGAAAGGCTGACGGCGGAAGTGGCGCAGTGCATCTGGGACAATCTCAATCCCAAGGGCGTAGCCGTCGTGATCGAAGCCAGCCATGCCTGCATGACCGCTCGCGGTGTCCGCACCTCGGGCGTTGGCATGGTCACCAGTCGGGTGATGGGCCTGTTCCGCAGCGACCAGCGCAGTCGTGAGGAAGTTCTGAAATTGATGGGATACTGACTCCGGCCTGATAGGTCTGGTGTCCAGCGGAGAATGATTGAATGACGGCGCTTCTCGTCCGGGGCGGGCAAAAGCTCACCGGTCGCATCGAACCTTCTGCCAACAAGAATGCCGTGCTGCCCGTGCTGTGCGCGACTTTGATGACCGATGCACCGGTCACGCTGCGCAATGTGCCTGACATCACCGACGTGAACCGGATCGTGGATTTCTTCCGCGAACTCGGTTCTTCCGTCACTTGGGACAAGGCTGACCGGCGGCTGGAAATTGACCATTCCACCGTGCTGTCTGGCGCGAGCGCGACTTTGCCGCAGGCGATGCGGGCATCTATCATGATGATCCCCGGTCTGCTTGCTCGCTTGGGTGAGGCGCGGTTGGAAAACGAGGTGAAGGGCTGCACGCTCGGCGCGCGGGAAATCGATCCGCATGTTGCCGTGTTCCGCGCCTTCGGTGCCGAAGTCAGCCAGGCCGGCCATCAGATCGTCTTTCGGAAGAAGGGTGGCGGTGAAGCGGCGCGGATGTGGCTGGAATATGCCTCTGTCACCACCACCGAGAACTTCATTCTCAGCGCGCTGACCGCATCGGGCACGTCGCAGATCGTTAATGCCGCCTGCGAACCGCATGTGCAGGAAATGTGCGCCTTCCTCGAACTGCTCGGCGCCCGGATCATCGGCAAGGGCACGTCGATGGTCTCGATCGAAGGCGGCCACGCCCTGGGCGGGGCGGATTACACCTTCATTGAGGATTTCCACGAAATCGCCACCTTCCTGGCGCTGTCGGCCGTCACCGGCGGGGATATCTCGGTGCGCAACGCGCATCCCGAACATTTTGATCTGATCGACCGCACCTTTGCCAAATTCGGTGCGGAAGTGACCCATGCCGACGGTTGGTCACGCCTGCGCGCACCCAGCCAGTTGAAGGTGGAAGAAAACTTCACCTCTCACCTGATCACGAAGGTGGAGGCGGCCCCGTGGCCCTACATCCCGGCCGATCTGCTGCCGATCTTCATCGCTCTGGGCGTGCGCGCGCAGGGGCAGACGATGTTCTGGAACAAGGTGTATGAGGGCGGGCTGACCTGGCACACCGAACTGTCGCTGTTCGGTGCCCATACGCTGCTGTGCGATCCGCATCGGCTGATCACCTTCGGCGGGGACAAGCTGGCCCCGGCAACGGTCACCAGCCCCTATATCATCCGCGTCGCCATCGCAATGCTGATGGTTGCCAGTTCCATCGATGGGGAATCGACCATTCTCGATGCTGATCCCATCCGTCGTGCGCATCCGGGTTTCGTGGATAATTTCGTCTCGCTCGGCGCCGATGTGCAGTGGGTCAGCTAATCGGCATCGACCCTTCAATCGAACAAAAAAAGGGCGCCCCGCAGGCGCCCTTTTTCATTGTAGCTCAGGTGTTGAGATCAGAGCTGACCCAGCATGTGGTCGGCGCTGCTGACGTTGAAATCACCCGGTGCTTCGACGTTCAGCTCCGTCACAGTGCCATTGTCGACGATCATGGAAAAACGCTGGCCGCGCGTGCCCATGCCGTAACCCTTGCCATCCATGGTCAGACCCAGCGCTTCAACCAGATCGCCATTGCCGTCGGCCAGCATGGTGATGTCCGCCGAACCGCTGCTGCTGTTCCAGGCACCCAGCACGAAGGCATCGTTTACGGCCGTGCAGGCGATTTCGTCCACGCCCTTGGCCTTCAGTTCCGCAGCCTTTTCCACGAAGCCTGGCAGGTGCTTGGCCGAACAGGTCGGAGTAAATGCGCCGGGTACGGAAAAGAGCGCGACCTTTTTGCCGGCGAAATATTCGCTGGACTGCACTTTCTGCGGGCCTTCGGCGGTCGCCTTGACCAGGGTCACTTCTGGAATGGTGTCGCCTTTGGAAATCGTCATGCAATTGTCCTCTCTGTCCCATCGGGGATGCGTGTGATTGCTGGCGGAAGATAGGCGTTCGGCAACACAGCGCAACCGCAGACCGTGTTGCAGTGGCGGGGTTTACCTCTGCTCCCCCGGCACTATATGTGCGCCCGCTACATTAGCCCGCGTGGAGCCCCGGCGGTGCTTTCATCCGAAAACAGACAGGAGAATTCCGATGGCAACTGCCGTGGCTGAGAACGATTATATCATCCGCGATATCGCGCAGGCCGAATATGGCCGCGACGAAATCGCGATTGCGGAAACCGAAATGCCGGGCCTGATGGCCACGCGCGAAGAATATGGGGCTGCCCAGCCGCTGAAGGGCGCGCTGATCACCGGTTCGCTGCACATGACGATCCAGACCGCCGTGCTGATCGAAACACTGGTGGCCTTGGGGGCCGAAGTACGCTGGGCAACCTGCAACATCTATTCGACCCAGGATCACGCCGCTGCCGCGATCGCCGCGCAGGGCATTCCGGTTTTCGCCATCAAGGGTGAAAGCCTGGCCGAATATTGGGATTATGTCGGTCGTATCTTCGATTGGGGTGATGACGTCACTTGCAACATGATCCTGGACGATGGCGGCGATGCCACCATGTTCGCCCTCTGGGGCGCGCGAGTCGAAGCTGGTGAAACCCTGCCCGAACCGGGCAACGCCGAAGAAATCGAATTCCAGCGCGCGCTGAAGGAATTCATCGCTCGCAAGCCGGGCTATCTGACCAAGACCGTGCAGACCATCAAGGGCGTGTCGGAAGAAACGACCACCGGTGTGCACCGTCTCTATTCGCTGGCCAAGCAGGGCAAGCTGCCTTTCCCGGCCATCAATGTGAACGACAGCGTGACCAAGTCGAAGTTCGACAATCTCTATGGCTGCAAGGAATCGCTGGTCGATGCGATCCGTCGCGCAACCGACGTGATGCTGGCCGGCAAGGTCGCCTGCGTTGCGGGCTTCGGCGATGTGGGCAAGGGTTCGGCGGATTCGCTGCGCAACGGCGGCGCCCGCGTCATGGTCACCGAAATCGATCCGATCTGCGCCCTGCAGGCGGCGATGGAAGGCTATGAAGTCGTGACGATGGAAGAAGCGGTGAAGCGCTGCGACATCTTCGTGACCACCACCGGCAATGAAGACGTGATCACCGCCGAACACATGAAGGCGATGAAGTCGATGGCCATCGTGTGCAACATCGGCCACTTCGATTCCGAAATCCAGATTGCCGCACTCGACAACTATGCCTGGAAGGAAATCAAGCCGGGCACGGACATCGTGACCTTCCCGGACGGCAAGCAGATCATCATTCTGGCCAAGGGCCGACTGGTGAACCTGGGCTGCGCCACCGGTCACCCCAGCTTCGTGATGAGCTGCTCCTTCACCAACCAGGTGCTCGCGCAGATCGAACTCTATGCCAAGTCCGACCAGTACAAGAACGACGTCTATGTGCTGCCCAAGCACCTGGATGAAAAGGTCGCTGCACTGCACCTGGAAAAGCTGGGTGTACAACTGACCCAACTGACGCAGAAGCAGGCCGATTACATCGGCGTGCCGGTCGCTGGTCCGTTCAAGCCGGAACACTACCGTTACTGATTATGCCTAATGCTGTCGCCCGGTCCCGATAATGGTGGGGACCGGGCGGCGGCCCATTGCATTGCGGCGATCCGGCCCATAGCTGTCGGGCATGGAATTATCGCCAACCACTCTGGTTTTGTTGGGCTTGTTGCTCGCCGCCTGGACCGGGGGTGCCGTGTGGCTGGTGCTGGGGGCACAGGCCCGTTCGCGCCAGGCGCGCAACGCGCGCAGCACTGTGCGACGCCTGACCCGCATGATCGACAGTTCGCCGGCCGTGCCGTTGCTGGTGCGGGCGGATGGCAAGATCGAAGGGCCTGAACGGCTGGCCGGCTGGCTGGGGCTGGCCCGGCTGCCTTCCTATCTCAGTGAATTGCAGGGCGAAGATTGCGGCCTGTCGGAACAGGCGTTGGCCGATCTGCGCGATGCCGTGCGCCGCACGCAGAAAACCGCGTCTCCCTTTGCCATGGTGGTGACCCCGCGGGGGTCTCAGCGCAATCTGGCCATTCGCGGGCATCTTGCTGATCCGGCGCTGTCGGCCAATGGCGGCGCTGTGTTGTGGTGGTTCGATTTTTCCGAAAGCCATGCCGAACTGGCGCGCCTGCGCGAGGAAACCGACAATGCTCGGCGCGATTTTGCCGCGCTGGTCGGCCTGATCGAGGCGGCACCCATGCCCATGTGGTTCCGTAGTGAAGACATGCAACTGCGGCTGGTCAATGATGCCTATGTTGCGGCGGTCGGCGCCAATCACGCCGGTGAAGTCATCGACGGACAGATCGAATTGATCGAATCGGTTGATGGGCTGACAGCCGGGCAGATCGCCGGACAGGCGCATCAGAAAGATATGGCGATCGAGCGGATCGTTCAGGCAACGGTTGGCACTCAGCGGCGTGCGCTGAAGGTCAGCGATCTGCCGCTCGGCCAGGATGGTGTCGCCGGCTACGCCATCGATATCGAGGAAATGGAAGAACAGGCCCGCGCCTTTCGCGCCTTCCGCGAAGCGCAGCGTTCCATGCTCGATCAGC
This sequence comes from Croceibacterium xixiisoli, assembly GCF_009827305.1. Classification (GTDB taxonomy): domain Bacteria; phylum Pseudomonadota; class Alphaproteobacteria; order Sphingomonadales; family Sphingomonadaceae; genus Croceibacterium_C; species Croceibacterium_C xixiisoli. Next base: position 671,477 of record NZ_WTYJ01000002.1, read on the forward strand.
TGTCTGTCGGTGTGGCGCAGTTTGATTCCGAAAAGCGGCTGACCTTTGCCAATCAGCCTTTCCAGCGGATTTTCGCGAACTCCGGCAATCTGCTGCTCGACCCCCCGGATTTCGGACGCTTTCTGGACATGGCCCGCGACAATGGGCGGGTGCCGGAAATGCGCGACTATCCGGCGTGGAAGCGGGAACTGCTCGAATGGTTCGCACCTGCCGGCCCGCATGAGGACGCCTGGACGCTCAGCGACGGAACCCATCTGCGGATCGTCGCCCAACCCATGCCGGATGGCGGGCTGGTGCTTGTGGCGGAGGATCGGTCGGAACAGTTGGCGCTGTCGGCCACGCGCGACACACTCTTGCGCACCCGCACCGCTACCTTCGACAGCCTGTTCGAATCGCTGGCGGTGTTTTCGCCTGACGGTCGCATGCAGCTGTGGAACCGTCGCTTTCCGCAGATCCTCGGGCTGGCGGAAGACTATCTCGACGAACATCCTCGGATCGAGGAACTGCTAGACCGTATCGGAGCAAGCCTTGCGCGCCCGGGGCAGCGAGCGGCAATCGGCGAAGTGGTCCGCGCGGCAACGCTGGATCGCACCCAGCGCGGCGGGCGGGTGCAGTTGGCCGATGGGCGGACGCTGGAATTTGCCGGCGTTCCTCTGCCCGATGGCAATGGCCTGTTGACCCTGCTGGATGTCACCGACAGCAAGAATGCCGAAGACGCGCTGCGCGAACGCACTGTTGCCCTCGAAGAGGCCGATGCGGTCAAGACCCGTTTCCTCGCCAACATGTCCTATGAATTCCGCACGCCATTGACATCCATCCAAGGGTTTGCGGAGCTGTTGCAGGGCGGGATCGCTGGGGAGCTAACGGATCAGGCGCAGGAATATGTCGCCGCTATTCTGTCTTCGGTGGAACGGCTGGGCGCACAGATCGGCACGGTGCTCGATCTGACGCAGAGCGAAGCCGGCCTGTTGCCCATTGCCGCCGTGGAGGTGGAACTGATGCCTTTGGTGACGCAGGTCGTGCGGGATAGGGAAGCAGCGATCGAGGCCAAATCGATCACCCTGGATCTGCGCGGGGATCGCAGCGCGGGCAAGATCCACGCCGATGCGCGGCAGTTCGGCCGGGCGCTGGGGAATCTTCTCGATAATGCGATTGAAGCGACCCCCACGGCAGGGCGCATTCTGGTTGCCATCGTTCGCCACCGCAACGGGGTGCGGATCGTCGTGTCGGACAATGGGCCCGGCATGGGGGTGATGGAACGTGCGCGCGCGCTGGATGGCTATGCCATTGGCACGGACGGCAAGCCGCTGCCGCGACGCGGCGGGCTGGGCCTGCCACTGGCCAAGCAATTGATCGAAGGGCATGGCGGGAAGCTGGAACTGCAATCGGAGCCCGGTGCTGGCACCACCGTGACGATTGCCCTGCCATGATGGTGGAACTGCCTGATCTGGCGGCAATGACCGCCTTCGGCACAAAGATCGCCGATCTGCTTCAGCCCGGCGACGTGGTGGCGCTTCACGGCGGGCTGGGTGCTGGCAAGACCACGTTGGCACGGGCGATCATTGCCGCACTGGGGCATGAAGGGGATGTGCCGTCACCCAGCTTCACCATTATTGAAACCTATGATCCACCAGCGGTGCGATTGCCGCTGGTGCATGCCGATTTTTACCGGCTCGAACATCCCGATGAAGCGGAAGAGATCGGGCTCGATCACTATCGCATTGATGCCGCGCTGCTGGCGGAATGGCCCGACCACGCCGGTGGCTTCGCGCATGAGCCGGCCTGCCTGACAATTGCACTGGAAATTTCCGGCGATGGTCGCAAGGCAATTGTCGAACCGGGCGCGGATTGGCAAAGCCGCATCCCATGAACGACAGGCTGCCCGAAGGGCTCGACGCATTTCTCGATTCTGCCGGATGGCACGGCGCCAGCGTTGATCCGCTGGCGGGCGACGCCAGTTTCAGGCGTTATTTCCGGATCGAATCGAACGGGCGCAAGGCCATGCTGATGCATGCGCCGCCGCCGCATGAAGATCCGCGCCCCTTCCTCGAAGTGGCTGAATGGCTGCATGCGCAGGGTCTGCGTGCACCGGTGATATACGCCGCCCGCGCGGAAGACGGTTGGGTGTTGCTGGAAGATTTCGGTGACGACCGGATGCGCGATGTGCTGGATCTGCATCCCGATCAGGAAGTGGAAACCTACCGCGCGGCGATCGATGCGCTGGTGGCGCTGCATGGCCATTCGGCTGGCCCGTTCCCGCCCTATGACATGGCCGTCTATCAGCGCGAAGTGGCGCTGTTTACCGAATGGTATTGCCCGGCCGCAGGCCTCGACGTCGATGCTGCCGGCTGGGCCGCTGCATGGGATGCGGTGTTGCAGCCGGTTCTGGAACGCCAGCAGCCCGGCGTCACCGTGCTGCGCGATTACCACGCTGAAAACATCATGCTGCTCGGCGCTGGCGAACCGCAGGGGCTGATCGATTTTCAGGACGCGTTGATCGGGCACCGGGCTTATGATCTGGTCTCGCTGCTGCAGGATGCACGGCGTGATGTGTCGCCCGAACTCGAACAGGCGATGCTCCGGCATTATCTGGCGCAGGTCGATGGCGGGGATCACTTCCTGTCGGATTACGCGGTGCTTGGGGCGCAGCGTAACGCCAAGATCGTCGGCATCTTTGCGCGCCTGTGGCAGCGCGACGGCAAGCCGCGTTATCTGCCGATGATCCCGCGTGTATGGGAAGCGATGGAGCGTGATCTGGCGGAACCCGCGCTGGCGCCGGTGGCACAGTGGTTTGCCGACAATATTCCATCGGCCGTTCGCCAGGCGCATGGCGGCAAGCTGGGTGAGTTTCAGGGATGAAACCTCTGGTAACCGATAGCGCCATGGTGCTGGCAGCTGGGCTAGGCAAGCGTATGCGCCCGCTGACGGCATCCCAGCCCAAGCCGATGGTGCGTGTGGCGGGCAAGGCGCTGATCGATCACGCGCTGGATCGGCTGGCAGAGGCGGGCATCGCCCGTGCTGTGGTGAATGTGCATTATCTGGCCGACGCGCTCGAAGCCCATGTGCTCGAACGCAACATGCCGCGCGTGCGCATTTCGGACGAACGGGATCAGCTGCTTGAAACCGGTGGCGGCATGGTGCGGGCGCAGGAATTGCTGCCCGATCCGTTCTTCTGCGTGAACAGCGACAATATCTGGCTCGATGGGCCTTACAACACTTTCCGCGTGCTGTCGGACAGCTGGGATGCGGACAAGATGGACGCGCTGCTGCTGCTGGTGCCGCACACCGGCGCACATAACTTTCGCGGCAAGGGTGATTTCGGCATGGACGGCAACGGCCTGCTCCAACGCCGCCGCACCGGCCGGATCGCGCCCTTTGTCTACACCGGTATTCAGCTGGTTTCGAAACGGCTGCTGCGCGATGCGCCCGATGGGCCGTTTTCGACCAATATCCTGTGGGATCGCGCGATAGCCGAAGAACGGCTCTATGGTGTCGCCTTCACCGGCAAATGGTTCGAAGTCGGCACGCCGCAGAGCATCGCGCCCACCGAACTCGCGCTTGCCGGTGGTTGATCGGCAGGGCAGTGACCATCGCGGAACGCGGATCTATTCGATCGCCGCGCACCGGGGTTTTGCCGACGCGCTGGTTGCCGGGATCGTCCCGCGCTATTCCGAACCGGATTTCGGCCTTGCCCGGCTGACGCTGCTGCTGCCCAGCAACCGCGCCGCGCGCACCATCAGCGAAGCCTTCATCCGTCATTCGGGCAGCGGGCTGCTGATGCCGCGCATGGCGGTGGTCGGCGATCTCGATCTGGATGAAACGCTCGGGCCCCTGCTCGATCCGCTTGGCGCGGCGGAAGATATTCCCCCGGCGGTCGATCTCACTTTCCGCTGGTTGCGGCTCGCCGAACTGATCCGGGAAGAACAGGGCAGCAGTGCGCCTGCAGGCAGCGCTCTGCTGCGCATGGCGCTCGAAATGGGGCAGACGATGGATCGGCTGCTCGCCGATGAGATCGGGCCGGAAGAACTGTTCGATGAAAAGGTGCTGGGCCTGCTTGGCGAATTGTCGGACCATTGGAAACGCGGCCTGCGCCTGTTCATGGTGGTGCAGGATCGCTGGTTGAAGGAACTGATGGCGCGCGGGCAGGTCGATCCCGCCGACCGGCGCAACCGGCTGTTCCGCCATGCGGCGAAACATTGGCGCGATCATCCGCCAGCCCATCCGGTGATTGCCGCCGGGATCACCAGCCCGGGAAAGGGGTTGGCCGCGCTGCTGCGCCGAATTGCTCGCCTGCCCGATGGGGCGGTGGTGCTGCCCGATTTCGATCTCAACCTGGATGATGCGGTGTGGAGCGAACTGGGCACGGCCGGCGCGCGTGACGCCGATCTGCCGATCGGACGCGGTGACGCGGTCACTCACCCGCAATATCACATGAAGCTGCTGCTCAACCGGCTGATGGTTTCGCGGGAGGAGGTGCAGCCCTGGCATCGCGCGGGCATGGCCAAGGGGCCACCCGAACGCAGCCACGCCATTTCCAGCCTGTTCCTGCCACCAGAGGCAAGCCGGGTCTGGGCGGAATTGCCGCCCGAACGGCGCCGGCTGGCCGGCGTGCGGCTGATGGAATGCGCAAATCCGGAAGAAGAAGCGCAGGCCATTGCTTTGCTGGTGCGGCAGGCGCTGGAAATTCCCGAACGTCGGGTGGCGGTGATCACGCCGGATCGCGGGCTTGCCGCGCGCGTGGTGCAGCATCTGCGCCGCTGGAACATCGCCGCCGATGACACGGCGGGCCGCCCGCTGCCGCAGACGCCGGCCGGGCGCATCCTGTTGCTGCTCGCCGATGTAGCTGCTGAACAGGCCGCGCCGGTGCCCCTGCTGGGGCTGCTCGAACATCCGCTGGTCGATATGGGCAGCCTGCGCGGCGAATGGCTGGTCCAGGCGCGCGCCTTCGAACGCGAACTGCGCGGACCCCGGCCCGCACCGGGGCTCGAACCTTTGCGTGATATTGCTGCCAAGGCTGACGTGTTGCCCTGGTGGAACCAGGTGGAACCCGTGCTCGCGCCGCTGATGGATCGGCAGGATGCGCCGCTGGCGGATCTGATCGACCGCCTGGCCGTGGCGGGGGAGGCTCTGTGCGGGGAGGATCTGTGGGCCCGCGAAGATGGCCGCGCCCTGGCCGATTTCGTGGAAGATTTGCGCCTGCAGGCACGCCTCGTCGGCACCCGCATCAGCCCTGCCGATCTGCCTGCCGTCCTGCGCGATGCGATGGACAGCCTTTCCGTGCGCCCGCCCTATGGCGGTCATCCACGCGTGGCGATCTACGGCCTGCTGGAATCGCGCATGACCCGCGCGGAACTGGCGATCTGTGCCGGGCTGAACGAAGGCGTCTGGCCGGGCAGTTCGGGCGCCGAACCGCTGCTCGCCCCGGCGGTGCTGCGCTCCCTGGGAGTACCCGGCGGCGATTTCCGCATCGGGCTGGCCGCGCATGATCTGGCCGGTGCATTGGGCGCGCCGGAGGTGGTGCTCAGCCGTTCGCGGCGTGATGCCGGCGGTCCGGCCATCGCCAGCCGCTTCTGGCTGCGCGTCGAGGCGTTGCTGGGTGAAAGGCTGATCGACGATCACCGCGAAACCGAAATGGTGGATCTCGCCCGCGCGATCGATCTGGGCCCGCCGGCCGCACCGCATCCGCGCCCCCAGCCGATGCCTTCGGCCGAGCAGCGCCGCGTATCGCTCAGCGTCACATCGCTCGATCGGCTGCGTTCCGATCCCTACCAATTCTACGCCTCGGCCATTCTGTCACTGTCCGAACTCGACGCGCTCGACGCTGAACCCACCGCCGCCTGGCAGGGCACGGTCGCGCACAAGGTGCTGGAAGAATGGCACAAGGGCGCCGGCCCGATGCATGACATTGCCAGCGAAGTGCTGCAGCAGATGAATTCCCACCCGCTGATGCGCGCGCTGTGGCGGCCGCGCCTGCTCAAGGCGCTGGATTGGGTGGAAGGGCAGATCGCTGCCGCGCCAGACCGGGTGCCGATCGCCTTCGAACAATGGGGCGAAATGGTCGAACGCGGTATCACCATCAAGGGCAAGGTCGACCGGATCGACCGCCTGCCCGATGGCACGCTCGCCATCGTGGATTACAAGACCGGCAGCCCGCCATCCTCCGATCAGGTTGAACAGGGCTTCGCTCTCCAGCTTGGCACACTCGGCCTGATGGCGGAACGCGGTGCCTTCGGCGGCGGCGTGGCTGGGGAAGCCACTGCCTTCGAATATTGGTCGCTGGGCAAGAGCGAGAAGAGCGACACGGGCTTCGGCTATGTCACTACCCCGCTGAAGATCGACCGCAAGCGCACCGGAGTGGAACCGGGTTCTTTCCTGCCACTGGCGGAAGATTTCCTGGATGATGCGCTGAGCAAATGGATCCTGGGCGAAGAACCCTTCACCGCACGGCTCAATCCCGATGCGGTCAATTACAACAGCTATGATCAGCTGATGCGGCTGGATGAATGGGTGGGGGACCTGTCATGAGCGGAAAGGTCCACCGGCTTCAGGGGCAGCAGGCTCGCGCGGTCGATCCGCGCGATTCCGTCTGGCTCTCGGCCTCGGCCGGCACAGGCAAGACCCAGGTGCTGTCCGCGCGTGTGCTGCGCCTGCTGTTGCGGCCCGATGTCCGCCCCGAACATCTGCTCTGCCTCACTTTCACCAAGGCCGGCGCCGCCGAAATGGCAGAGCGGGTGAACGCGGTGCTGGCCCGTTGGGTGCGCCTGCCGGATACCGAACTTTCGGCCGACCTGATCGCGCTGGGGGCAGACAATCACCCCGATGCGCTCAAGCGGGCGCGCACCCTGTTTGCCAGCGTGCTCGATTGCCCCGGCGGCGGGCTGCGGATCGATACGATCCATGCCTTTTCGCAATGGCTGCTGGCCGCTTTCCCGGAAGAGGCGGGGCTGCTTCCCGGCACCCAGCCGATGGAAGATCGCGACCGCGATCTGCTTGCCCATCGGGTGCTGGCCGATCTGCTGCTGGAATGGGAACGTGATGGCCAGAACGGTCCGCTTTCGGCGCTGGAAATGCTCAGCGAACGCATGGGCCCGGACGAAGCACGCGCCTGGTTGATGCGATGCGCGCAGGCGCGCGATGCCTGGTTCGGCCCGGGCGGATGGCAGGAACCGATGGACACCCGCGTGCGGCAATTGCTCGGCCTGGCAGCGGATGCAGGGGCGGCCGATCTGGCTGCGCTGTGCACGGACGAAGGCTTCGATGTGGCATCGCTGCGCCGCTGCATGGATGTGCTGGCCGGCTGGGGCACCAAGACGGGGCAGGCCGGTGCCGAGGCGATTACCGCCTGGCTGGCGCTGGCGCCCGCCGAACGTGTCAGCGCCCTGCGCAGCTTCAGCGGCACCCTGTTCAACGCCGGCGATGGCGCGCCCAAGTCGCTGAGCAATCTGGAAAAGCGCGATCCGGATTATGGCAGTTATATCGGCCGGGTCGCGCAATGCATGCAGGCGGTGCAGGATCTGAAGGCGAAGATCGATCTCGCCGCCATGCTGACCCCGGCGCTGTCGGTCGGCCGTCGCTTCGCTCTGGCGTGGGATGCGGCCAAGACTCGTGAAGGCCTCATCGATTTCGACGATCTGATCCGCCGCGCCGCCGAACTTCTGGCCAAGCCGGGGCTGGGCGAATGGATCCGTTACAAGCTGGATCGGCAGTTCGATCATCTGCTGGTCGATGAAGCGCAGGATACCAATGAAGCGCAATGGTCGATCATCGATGCGCTGACCGGCGATTTCTTCACCGGCTTCGGCACGCATGAGGATCGGCTGCGGACGATCTTTGTGGTGGGCGATTACAAGCAGGCGATCTTCCGCTTCCAGGGCACCAGCCCGGAAAATTTCGCCGCCGCCAAATCGCGCTTTGCCAAGGCTCTGACGGAACGGGCAGAGGGCGCCCGCGAACTGGAACTGCCACTGGAAGCGCGTGGCCTGGTCGATCTCGGGCTCGACCGGTCCTATCGCACCGCGCAGCCGGTGCTCGATTTCGTCGACGCCGCGATCGAGGCGATCGGCCCTGCTTCCTTCGGCCTCAGCGAAGATCCCGGCCGCCATATCGGCGACATGCGTCCCGGCCTTGTCGGCCTGTGGCCCCCGGTCGATGCTGGCGGTGAAGAGGATGAAACCGCCGAAGGGCCGGAAAACTGGATTTCCCAGCCGGAACGCGAAATGGCCGATCGCATTGCGCGGCAGGTTCGCGCCTGGCTCGATAACGGCTTCCCTCTGGTGAAGGGGCAGGAACGCAGCGCTGGTCCGGGCGATGTCATGGTGCTGGTGCGCAAGCGGCGCGATCTCGCCGGGCTGATCGTGGCGCGGCTGCATGCGCGCGGCGTGCCCGTGGCCGGGGTCGATCGCCTGCGATTGGGCGCCCCGCTGGCGGTGAAGGATCTGATGGCTTCGCTGCGCTTCGCTGCCCAGCCGCTCGATGATCTCAGCCTCGCCGCGCTGCTCGTTTCCCCGCTGATCGGCTGGAGCCAGGATCAATTGTTGCTGCATGGCTATCGTCCGCGCGGCAGGCGGTTGTGGGATCAGTTGCGCACATCCGATCATCCCGATGTCCAGGCGCTGCGGCTGCTGCTTGATCCGCTGCTGGCACGGGCGGATTACGAACCGGTGCAGGCCTTGCTTCATTGGCTGCTGATCGGTCCGTGGCAGGGCCGCCGGCAATTGGTTGCGCGGCTGGGGCGCGAAGCCAACGATCCGATCGACGAATTGCTCAACGCGGCCCACGCCTATGCCTCTGCCCATACGCCCAGCCTGCAGGGCTTCATCCAGTGGTTCGACGCGGGGGAAGGGGAACTGAAGCGCGAACCGGGCTCCAGCCCGGATCTGGTGCGGGTGATGACGGTCCACGGGTCCAAGGGGCTGCAGGCCCCGATCGTGATCCTGGCCGATGCTGCCGGCAATCCCGACACCTCGCCCACGCGTGGGCTGACCCTGCCGGATGGAGAGCGCAGCATTCCGCTGCCCAATCTGCGCAAGACGGAAAAGATCGGCCCGATCCGTGAACAGGAAGAACGTGTCGCGCGCGAGGAACGGCAGGAACATTGGCGCCTGCTCTATGTCGCCATGACCCGCGCCGAAGAGGCACTGTTCATCGGCGGCGCCCTGGGCGCGCGCGACCGGGGCATGCCCGCGCCAGACAGCTGGTATGCCCGGCTCGCCCCGCTTGTCGCAGGCGAAGCCATGCCCGATCCGATCTGGGGCGAATCCCGTCTCAGCGGCGTAGCAGCCGATGCCCTGGCCGGCCATGTCGCGCCGCTTCAGGCCAGTCTGCCGCTGCTCCCCGCCTGGGCGCTGCGCCCGATCGGCCCCGAACCGCGCCCACCGCGCCCGCTGGCGCCATCATCTGCGGGGGAGGATCAGGGCTCCGATCCGCCGCTGCCGCCCGAAGTCGCGGAAAAGGCGGCGAAGCGTGGCGTGCTGATGCACCGCCTGCTCGAACGCCTGCCTGACATTGCCGAAACCGATCGTGCGGTCGCCGGGGAGCGTTGGCTCGCCCGCAATGGGGCGGAGTTTTCCCCCGCCGAACGTTCCGAAATGCTCACCCTGGCGCGCGATGTGCTGGCGCATCCCGAATGGCGTGATCTGTTCGGGCCTGCCGCCTTGGCAGAGGTGCCGTTGGCGGCCACGGTGGATGGCCGCGTGATCGCCGGTTCGGCCGACCGGCTGCTGGTGCTGCCGGATCGGGTGCTCGTCGTCGATTTCAAGACCGCCCGCCGCCCGCCGCGCGACTTGGCACAGGTGCCGGCGCACACGCTGCGGCAGATGGGCGCTTATGCGGTGGCGCTGCAGGCAATCTATCCCGGACGCCGGATAGAGGCGGCACTGCTTTACACCCAATTGCCGCTGCTGATCGCCCTGCCGGCTGATGTTCTGGCGGCGCACAAACCCGGCTTGTCCGATTATCAGCAAAGCTTTGGCGCCTTGGGCGTTGCCTCGCCGCCCGTCTGACCTAGATAGGGGGCAACAATTAGGAGCAAACCAGACATGGCCACCAAGAATGTAACCGATGCCAGCTTCCAGGAAGATGTTCTCGACTCCGCGACGCCGGTGCTGGTCGATTTCTGGGCCGACTGGTGCGGCCCCTGCAAGATGATCGCCCCCGCGCTGGAAGAAATCAGCGAGGAACTGGCCGGCAAGGTAACCATCGCCAAGATGGACATCATGGAAAATCCGGACGTTCCGGGCGGCCTCGGCGTGCAGTCGATCCCCTTTCTCGTCATCTACAAGGATGGCAAGCCGATCGCCCAGAAGCTCGGCGCCGCGCGCAAGAGCGAGTTGAAGGCCTGGATCGAAAGCGCGATCTGAATTCTAGAGCAATTTCTAAGCAGGTGGGATCACCTGCTGACTCGGAAATTGCGGCAAACAAAAGAAAATAGGGCGGCGATCCGATGCAATCGGATCGCCGCTCTATTGCCGGGCTGGCGGAAACGTCAGCCCGGTATGGCTTCCATCCGCCGCGCCATATCCTCCCACAGGGCAGGGCTGGCCGCACCGATCAGCCCGGTGCGCGTGATTTCATCCACGCGATAGGGTGATCCATCGGGTCGGGCACAGCGCCCGCCGGCTTCGTTGAGCCACAGATCGCCGGCGGCATGATCCCAGGCCAGCGTGCGTTCGAAGATCGATACATCGTTTTCACCCAGTGCGAGCCGCGGATATTGTTCCGCCGCGCAATAGGGCACATCGACCATGCGATAATGCGGGGCGACGTGGTCCAGCACGGCCTGCCGCCGCGCCGGATCCAGGAAAATCAGCGACAGCGCTGCCACCGGCGGGGTTTCGCCGGTCACCCGCGCGGTGATCCTCTCGCCATTGACGAAGGCTCCCTTGCCCTGATGGGCCACGCACAGCCGGTCAGTCAGCACGTCATAGATCCAGCCGGTATGGGTCACTCCACCGCTGGCCATGGCGATCAGAATGCCGAAGGGTGGCTTGCCGGCCGCGAAATTGCGCGTGCCGTCGAGCGGGTCCACGATCCAGCAGTCACCAGCCAACCCATCCAGCACGCCAGCATCGGCATGGGTCGCTTCTTCGCCTACCACGGCAAGACCAGGCATGATTTTCATCAGCCCTTCTGTCAGCATTTCTTCGGAAAGCTTGTCCGCCACGGTCACCACATCGTCTGCGGCCTTGGCCTCGATCTGGTGGCTGGCGAGCCTCTGATAATGCGGTTGGATGGCGGTCTGCGCGACATGGCGGATCAGTTCTGCCACCGCATCATGCAGCGATTGCGCGTTCACGACCGGTAATCGGCATTGATCGAGATATATCCATGCGTCAGGTCGCAGGTCCACACCTTGGCCTTGCCATCGCCCAGGCCCAGGTCAACGCCGACGCTGATATCCTGGCCCTTCAAATGTTCCGCTACTGGCGCTTCGTCATAACTGTCGACTGCCAGGCCGGCCTGCGCCACCCATTTGTCGGCAAAGCGAATGGCCAGTTTGTCGCGATCGGCAGGCTCGCCAGCCTTGCCCACGGCCATCACCACGCGGCCCCAATTGGCGTCTTCCCCGGCGATGGCGGTCTTTACCAGTGGCGAATTGGCGATCGCCAGGCCGATCCGGCGGGCGCTTTCGTCGCTGTCGGCCCCGGTCACTTCGATTTCGATGAACTTCTGCGCCCCTTCGCCATCGCGCACCACCAGGTGGGAAAGCTGGCGGCAGATGTCGAACAGTGCCGCGGCAAAGGCATCCGCGCCGGTATCGTCGAAGGACGCGATCGGCATATTGCCGGCCTCGCCGGTGGCAAAGGCCAGCACGGTATCGCTGGTGGATGTATCGCTGTCGACGGTGATGCAGTTGAAGCTGGTGTCGCTGGCGGCCGACAGGGCCGATTGCAGGAAGGCCGGATCAACGGCAGCATCGGTAAAGATATAGCCCAGCATGGTGGCCATATCGGGCGCGATCATGCCGCTGCCCTTGATGATCCCGGCCAGCGTGACCGTGCGATCGCCGATCACGGCGGTTGCCACGGCGCCCTTGGCAAAGGTGTCGGTGGTGCCGATGGTGTTGGCGGCATCTTCCCAGCTGCAGGGTACAGCATTCAGCGCGGCGGCCACGCCGGCCTCTGCCTTGTCCAGCGGCAGCGGAACACCGATCACTCCCGTTGAGGAGACGAAGACATCGGACGGTTTGCACTCGAGATGCTGGGCGACTTGCGCCATGATCTGTTCCACCGCTTCGCGGCCGCGAAACCCGGTGAAGGCGTTGGAATTACCGGCATTGACCACCAGCGCGCGGGCGCTGCCCAGCAGCACCTGTTCGCGCCCCATTTCCACTTCCGTCGAACAGCAAACATTGCGGGTGAACACCCCGGCGACCGTCGTTCCCGGTGCCAGTTCGACATAGGTCAGATCACAGCGATCCCATTGCTTGTAACGGGCGCGGGCAATTCGCAGCGTCACACCGGCAACCGGCGGAATCGCGGGGAAGGGCTGGGCGAGCGGCGAGGGTGCAATATCCATGGGGCGGGGCCATAGAACCGGCGCGGGCCGCCGACAACATGGCGTGAAGGGCCCAGGCGAAAGTAAATCACCGGCAAAGCCACCCTTCTTCATGGACATGAAAGCAGGGATCGCTATCTAGCTTTGCGCATGCTGCGACAATTGATCGCCCTTTTAGCACTTTTTACCGGTCTGGCCGCCTTGGCCGAACCGGCGCAGGCGCGTGCGGTCAATGTAGAGAGCGTCCGGCTGGCGGAAGGCGCAGCCTTCGCCTGCAGCACGCAGGCAGCCAGGAAATCCGCACAGATGGCGCCCCGTCCGCGACGGGTCGCTCCACGCCGTGGATCATGCCCCTCGACGCGGATCGTGCTGCGTATTCCGCCCGTCATGCTGCAGGCAGACCGCGCGCACGAATAGCGCGCCACCGGCACCTTTTTCTTCGGCATTTCGCCTTTCTGGCCGCGCCGATGCGCGGCTGCATCAGCATCAAGATATCAGGAATCCGTTTATGTTCGGCACGCTCGCCAAATCGCTCTTCGGCTCCGCCAACGATCGCTACGTCAAATCGGCGCAGAAAATCGTCGATTCCATCAACGCGCTCGAACCTCAGCTGGAAGATTTCAGCGATCAGGAACTGGCCGCGCAGACCCAGAAATTCCGCAACCAGCTGGCCGAAGGGCGCACGCTGGATGATATCATGCCGGAAGCCTTCGCAACGGTGCGCGAGGCGTCGAAGCGCGTGCTGGGCATGCGGCATTTCGACGTGCAGATGATTGGCGGCATCGTGCTCCATCGCGGCGAAATCGCCGAAATGCGCACGGGTGAGGGCAAGACGCTGGTCGCGACGCTGGCCACCTATCTCAACGCCATTGAGGGCAAGGGCGTTCACGTGGTTACAGTGAACGATTATCTGGCCCGCCGCGACGCGGAACAGATGGGTCGCATTCACAAATTCCTGGGCCTGACGATCGGCGTCATCGTGCCCAATATGCAGGAATTTGCGCGCCGCGAAGCCTATGGCTGCGATATCACCTACGGCACGAACAATGAATTCGGTTTCGATTATCTGCGCGATAACATGAAGCATGAACGCAGCCAGCAGGTGCACCGGCCGTTCAACTTCGCGGTGGTCGATGAAGTGGACTCGATCCTGATCGACGAAGCCCGGACCCCGCTGATTATTTCCGGCCCGACCGACGACAAGAGCGATCTTTATCTGGCGCTCGATGAAGTCGTGAAGAACCTGGAAAAGGAATATTACGAGGTTGACGAAAAGGCGAAGAGCGTTTCGTTGACCGAAGACGGCGTGGAAGAGATTGAACGGCGGCTGATCGAGGCCGGCCTGGTGACGTCCGACAATCTCTATGATGTCGAAAATACCCAGGTCGTCCATCATCTGGATCAGGCGCTGCGCGCGGTGGTCATGTTCAAGCGGGACATCGATTACATCGTGAAGGACGACAAGGTCGTCATCATCGATGAATTCACCGGCCGTATGATGGACGGGCGCCGCTGGTCCAACGGCCTACATCAGGCTGTCGAAGCCAAGGAAGGCGTGAAGATCGAGCCTGAGAACCAGACCATGGCTTCGATCACCTTCCAGAATTATTTCCGCATGTATCCCAAGCTGTCGGGCATGACCGGCACCGCCGCGACCGAAGCGTCCGAGTTCTGGGATATCTACAAGCTTAATGTGGTGGAAATCCCCACCAATCTCCCCGTCCAGCGCATCGATGAAGATGACGAGTTCTACAAGAACACGCAGGACAAGTTCCTGAACATCGCCAAGGCGATCAAGGAAAAGAACCTGATCGGGCAACCGGTGCTGGTCGGTACGGTCTCGATCGAAAAATCCGAACTGCTGAGCCGCTTCCTGGACGCTGAAGGGGTGAAGCACGCCGTGTTGAACGCCCGCTTCCATGAACAGGAAGCCCATATCGTGGCCCAGGCCGGGCGGCTTGGCGCGGTGACCATCGCCACCAATATGGCCGGTCGCGGCACCGATATTCAGCTGGGCGGCAATGTCGAATTCCGTACCGAAGACGAACTGTCCGGCGTTGAGGAAGGGCCTGAGCGCGATGCTGCGATCGCCCGGATCAAGCAGGATGTTGCCGCTGAGCGCCAGCAGGTGCTGGCCGCCGGCGGCTTGTTCGTGCTCGGCACCGAACGGCATGAGAGCCGTCGCATCGACAATCAGCTGCGCGGCCGTTCGGGCCGTCAGGGCGATCCGGGTCTGAGCCGGTTCTATCTGTGCCTGGAAGACGATCTGTTGCGCATCTTCGGCCCGGACACGCTGTTCTCCAAGATGATGAACAGCAATCTGGCCGATGGTGAGGCCATCGGTTCCAAGTGGCTGTCCAAGGCGATCGAGACCGCTCAGAAGAAGGTCGAAGCGCGCAATTACGAAGTGCGCAAGCAGGTCGTCGAATACGACAACGTCATGAACGATCAGCGCAAGGTGGTTTACGAACAGCGTTCGGAAATCATGGATAGCGCCACCGTGGATGATGTCGTGATCGACATGCGGCGGGAAACCGTCAACAATCTGGTCGGCACGGCCTGTCCGCCGGAAAGCTATCCCGAACAATGGGATATCGCTGGCCTGAAGGATCGGGTGCAGGACGTTCTTGCCCTGGATGTACCGATCGAAAATTGGCTGGAAGAAGATTCCGTCGATCCCGAACTGATCGAGGAACGGCTGCAGGCGCTCGCCGATCAGGCCATGGCCGACAAGATGGGCGAAGCGGATCACGAAATCTGGCGCCAGGTAGAAAAGAGCATCCTGCTCGACCGTCTGGATCACCACTGGAAAGAACATCTCGCCACGCTCGACGCGCTGCGCCAGGTGGTTTTCCTGCGCGCCTATGCACAGAAGCAGCCGATCAATGAATACAAGCACGAAGCCTTCGGCCTGTTCGAAAACATGCTCGAACATATCCGCGAGGATGTGACCCGGGTGCTGATGACCAGCCAGCTGCGCATCGCTGCCCCGCCGCCGCCGCTGGAACTGCCCGAACTGCCGGACTTCCTGACCGGCCACATCGATCCGTTCTTCGGCAGTGACGATTCCGACGGCACCAGCCGTCCGACCGGCTCGGAAGCGATCCTCGGCTCACTGGCCGCCAGCCCGGCCGCGACCGCGGGCCCGGGTGGGGCCGAGGGTGCAGATCCCTACCGGGAGCTCAACCTCAACCGCAATGCTCCCTGCCCTTGCGGATCCGGCAACAAGTACAAGCATTGCCACGGCGCTGCGGTATGATCAGCCTGCGCAACGGTTGAAACAGAAAGGGGCGGCCTTGTGAGGCCGCCCCTTTTTTGTTGTCAGATGCAACACCGCCGGCCTTCAGAACAAACTCGGCGGTGTTGGTCCATTTTAGCCGATCAGATATCGCAACCCATGGCGCCATAGGCAGTCTTGGCCTGTTCCGTGGCCTGCTTGCACATCTGTGCCAGCTGAGCCTTGTCAGGGACGGAGGCCCAGGCCGATGTCGACTGTTCCATCGCCTGTTCGAACTGCGCGCGCTGCGCTTCCGGTACCTTGTCGCTGATGCAGGCCTTAACCTTTGCCAGATAATCATCGCATTCGGCGACGCCCGTGGTTCCTGCGAGGGCTGCAGCCGGTGCGTCGGCAGCAGCATCAGCGGCGGGCGCTGCTGCGGTGGTGTCGGTGGCGGTGGTTTCTTCCGACTTTTCCGAACAGCCAGCCAGAACCAGCATGCCTGCGAGCGCGAGTGTGATGTGCTTTTTCATGAATACTCCCTCAAAACAGGCTTCAAGCATGCCGCTTGGATGATGGAAATCAATATGAAACTGTATATTGAGGGTACCGTTACGATTTTTTACGTCAGTAAATGACGAAATCTTAGCGGATTTTTGCTTTTTCGCTGGCATCCGCGCCAGTGATGGATTGTTGGTTAACGCTCGTATCGCTGCATGTCCGACTCCGGTTACTTCGGGCCAATCCGGTCCCGCCCTTGGGCAAGGATGGCTGTGCGTCCAACCGTTCGCCACACCACGCTTGCGCCAATCGTAACGCTCGTTAGTATCGCGGCCGGGAGGGACCGTGATGAAAATAACGCGGCTTGATCTGCCCCGCTGCAAAGTCGGAGAGGGGCCAGTATGGGATGTCGCCGAACAGGCGCTCTATTACATTGATATTCTGGCCAGGCAGGTGTTCCGCTGGGATCCGGCCAATGGCGCGCATCAATCATGGGATGTGCCCGACATGATCGGGTCGATGGCTGTGCGCGAAGCGGGCGGGGCAATCGTGGCGCTGCCCGATGGCATTCACGCGCTCGATACCGCCACCGGCGCGGTCACGCCGCTGGCTCTGTTCGATCCCGTCGATCCGGCGATCCAATTGGCCGATGGCAAGGTGGATCGGGCAGGGCGCTTCCTCTTCGGCACCAGCCACCGCCAGGCGAAGGAGCCACTGGGCGGGCTGTTCAGCCTGGGGGAGGATCATGCCATTACTCGGCTCGATCGGGACTACGTGCTCGGCAACGGGCCGTGTTTTTCGCCCGACAACCGCACGCTCTATCACGCAGACAGCATGCGCCAGGCGATCCTTGCCTATGATTACGACATCGGAACCGGTGCGGCCAGCAACCGGCGGCTGTTCTTCGATACCACGCCCTACGGCCCGATCCCGGATGGCGCGACCATCGATGAGAATGGCGATATGTGGGTGGCGATCTGCGAAGGCGGGGTGGTGCTGCAGCTTTCTCCCAAGGGAGAGGTCAAGCAGGTGATCGAGATGCCGACGAAGCTGCCCGCCAGTTGCATGTTCTTCGGCCCGGATCTCGATCGGCTGTTCGTGCCCAGCATCGATCCCTCCTTCCTCGGTCGCGAACCGGCCGATGGGGATGGCTGGTGTTACGTGATCGACGGGCTGGGCGTGCGCGGCCTGCCGGAACCGCGCTACAATGGATAAGCGCCTGCCGCCGCTGCTGGTCGCGGTCTTCATCAATATCGGCGGTTTCAGTCTGATCCTGCCGCTGCTGCCGTTCTATGGGCAGGTGTTCAACGCCAGCCCGTTCGAAATCGCATTGCTCTTTGCCGCCTACAGCTTCGGCAATGTCTTCGGCGAAATCCACTGGGGGCGACAATCGGATGTGTGGGGGCGGCGCAAGGTGCTGGCGCTGACCACTTTCGTGGCCGGGATCAGCTATTTCGCCTTTGCCTTCGCGCCCAGCCTGTGGGTGGCGATCGGCATTCGCGTGGTCAGCGGGTTCTTCTCCGGCACGCTCAGCGTTGCTCAGGGCTTCATCGCCGATGTTTCCCCGCCAGAGCGCCGGGCCAAGACCATGGGTTATTTCGGCGCCGCTTTCAGCCTGGGCTTCGCCTTCGGCCCGGTGCTGGGTGGCGTATTTTCCGGCAGCGAAGCCGTGGCCGCCAGTTTCCGCCCGCCGATCTTCATCGCCGGCGGCCTGTCGATCCTCGCCTCGCTCTGGTGCCTCGCGGTTTTGCGCGATGCCGTGCCGCCACGGGGGAAGGGGGCCCCATTGCCGCGCTACAGCGAGGCGCTTGGTTTCGTCCGCTCGCAGCCGCTGCTCTCTCGCCTGTTCGTGATTTCCTTCTTCGGGATTGCCGCCTTCGCTTCGATGGAGGCGATCTATGGCCTGTGGAGTGAAGCCAATTTCGGCTGGAGCGCGCATGATCTGGGCTTTGCTTTCCTCGCCATCGGCGGCGGTGGGCTGATGGCGCAATTGCTGCTGATCGGTCCGCTGGTGGCGCGTTTCGGGGAAGCGCGGGTGATCATGATCGGCCTGGGCGTGCTGGCGCTGTCGATGTTGCTGCAGCCGGTTATCCGTCTGCCGGTTTCCGGCGTGTTGCTGATGGGGCTGCTGATGACCGGCCACAGCCTGGCCTTTCCATCCTCCGGCGCGCTGCTCTCTCGCAACACCCCACCCGAACGGCAGGGCAGCACCATGGGCCTGATGATGGCATCCAACGCCGTGGGGCGGATCATTGCTCCGCCGGCTTTCGGGCTGATCTATGAAAATCTCGGGCATGATGCGCCCTGGTATCTCGGCGCGGCGATGATCGGACTTGTGGCGCTGCTGGCGGGCTGGCCGGCGGTGCGCATCAGCGACCGGGCCCGCGCCGCCGCATCGGCTTAGATCCCGATTGCCGGGCCGGCATGTTAAGCTATCATGTCGGCCCGACAGCGGACGACCGCAGGGAGATATCGCGATGAGAATGGCTGCTTTGTTTGCGCTGACCGGCGCCATGCTGATGCTGGGCACGCCGATGGTGCAGGCGCAGGACGGGCTGGAGGCGGTGGAGGCTGCCGTGGCCGATCCTGATCGCCCCGCTGCCGATACCGCGCGCGATATCAACCGCAAACCGGCCGAAATCACCGCCTTCGCCGGGGTGATGCCAGGCGATGTTGTGGTGGAACTGGCCCCGGGCGGCGGATATTACACCCGCATCCTGGCACGGACCGTGGGTTCCGAAGGCCATGTCTATGCGGTGATGCCGGCCGCCTTCGCCAATCGACCCGGCGGGCTTGATGCGATCAACGCCATCTCGGCGCATTACGGCAATGTCACCGTGGTGGTGGCCGACTTCACCGATTTCACGGTGGAAAAGCCGGTTGACCTGGTCTGGACGACCGAAAATTACCATGATTTCCAGAATGGCCCGACCGCCAATATCGCCGGGGTCAATGCGGCCGTGTTCCGCGCGCTGAAGCCGGGCGGCGCCTATTTCGTCGAAGATCATTCCGCGCCCGGAACCGGGCTGACGGTCACCTCCACCCTGCATCGGATCGATCCGGCCGCCGTGATCGAACAGGTCACCGCCGCCGGCTTCGCGCTGGAAGGACAATCGGATGTGCTCGCCAATCCGGAAGATCCGCATGATGTCGCCGTGCGCAGTGCTGAGGTCGCGGGCAAGACCGACAAATTCGCCCTGCGTTTCCGCAAGCCGGAATAGGGCGGGTTCGCGGGCTTGAAGCGATTTCCAGGCAGGTGGAATGACCTGCTGATTCGGAAATAGCTTTAGCGGCCCGGTCTGCAGTCAGCAAAACGCGAATACCGGGCCGGGTAGCATATCGGGGAAGTTTCCCCGTGCGACCGGCTGCGTCCATTCTCCCTGTGCGAAAATCACTAGGTCACCGGGCGCCACATCCTGTGCGGCCCGGCGATCCCATCCGATATGCACATAATGGGGTTGCCCCCATAGCCGCACGGCCGACCAGAATTCCTCCCCGCGAAAACCCACAAAATGGACGCAACTGCACAAAGCCTGGTGGCGATGTGGAGTCGGGGAGGGCGGTTCGGGCAAGGTCATATCAAAAACTGATTTCTACTATCCATGTCCATTAATTTTTTGATGGGTGCAGGAATATCACGCCCAGCAATATTCGGAAACAAACTTGCGACGATGTTGCAAATGACATGCAATAGGCTCAGGGGCGCGAACGTGTCGCATTAGCGATATCATGAGGGAGGCACCCATTGAGTAAATCGACATCTTTCCTGGCGCTGGGCTGTGTCAGTGCGGCAGCTTTTGCCGTTCCTGCGACGGCGCAGAGCGGGGATCAACCACGCCTGGGCGGCGTCACCGTGGTCGATACGGCGATCGACGACGAAGGCGTGAAAGTGGAAAAGGCGGATTCGCCCAAATATGTCCGTCCGCTGCTTGATACGCCGCAGACAATCACCGTCATTGCCAGCGAAACCCTGCAGCAGCAGAACCTGCTGACCCTGCGCGAAGTGCTCAGCACGGTTCCGGGTATCACCTTTGCCGCCGGCGAAGGCGGCTTCGGCTATGGCGACCGCATCACCCTGCGCGGCTACAGCGCGAACAACGACATCTCGGTTGATGGCGTCCGCAGCGGCGCGGTGATGAACCGCAACGAAACCTTCAACATCGAACAGGTCGAAGTCACCAATGGCGCAAACTCCGTCTACAATGGCGGCGGTTCGGTTGGCGGCACGATCAATCTGGTGACCAAGAAGCCCCTCAACTATGATCGCACGGTCATCAATGCCGGGGTCGGCACCGATGAATATTATCGCGGCACGGTCGATTCCAACTTCGTTTCCGGCGACATCGCGGTCCGCCTGAACGCGGTCTATCACCAGAATGAAATTCCTGGCCGCCAGGTCGAATTCTACGAACGCTGGGGCATCGCTCCCTCGGTCACCGCCGGCATCAACGGCCCGACCCGGCTGACGCTGCAGTTCGAACATCTCGATGACAAGGGCATGCCACAATATGGCCTGCGCTACTTCCCGATGCTCGGCGGCTTCCTGCCCGACTTCAATCAGGAAGCCTATTACGGCTTCCGCAATGTCGATACGCAGGAATCGATCACCAATTCGGTGCAGGCGATCTTCGAACATGATTTCAGCGAGACACTGCGCTTCCGCAATCTGACCCGCTACGAAAACATTCAGCAGTACACCGTCACCAGCCAGCCGGCCGGCACCTTCTGCCTGTCGAACAATCTGCAGCCGCTGACATCCACCACCCCCGGCGCAACCGCAGCATCCTGCACCGTGCGCATTGGCAATGCGCAGACTGGTCCGCAGCTGGTCATTCCGGCCGGTTACTTCCTGCCGACCGGCGGTCGCGGCAATCCGCGCTATATTCGCAACCAGACGGCTTACACGCAGTTCGATCTGTCGGGCGAATTCAACACCGGCGGGCTCGAACACACCTTCGTACTCGGTTTCTCGAGCCTGTGGGAACGCTTCACCCAGGATGGCGGCAGCCTGCTGACCGCGCCGACGGCTCCGGGTTATTACCCGCTGGTCAACATCGCCAATCCGAATGAAATCATCGCTGGCCCAGGTGGCACCGGTGGCGGCGATCTGGTGCGTGTTTACGGCAACAACGAATACACCGGCCCCGTCAATTTCAACCACACCAGCCGCAACCGTGGCGTCCAGGCAAGCTATGCTGCCTATCTGTTCGACGCGATCAAGTTTTCGGACATGTTCGAAATCAACGGTGGCGTTCGTTACGAAAAATACGACGGCCGCAACAATGTCTGGTCCGTCGCTGGCGGTGTGTTCACGCCGAACGCCAACAATGGTCGCACGACGTCCAGCGATGAACTGTTCTCGTGGCGCGTGGGCGCGGTGTTCAAGCCGGCCGAGAATATCAGCACCTATGTCGCTTTCGGCAATTCGCGCACCCCGTCGAAGGGTTCGATCGATGCCGCCTGCACCAACACGTTGGACGCCAACAACAATACCTGCAGCGTCGAACCGGAATCGGCGAAGAACTATGAAATCGGCGCGAAGGCCGATCTGTTCAGCGGCGGCCTGCAACTGGCGGCAGCCCTGTTCCGCAATGAACGCGACAAATATCGCGTGGCTTCGGGCGAACCCGGTCTCAACGATCAGGTGCTCGACGGCCATTCGCGGGTCGATGGCATTTCGCTCAGCGCTTCGGGCAATATCACCCCGGCATGGTCGATCGTCGCCAACTACACCTATCTGGACAGCAAGCTGATCCGCAGCGTTTCCGAATACTGCCTCCAAAATCCCGGGAAGGACAATTGCACAAACACCGTCGAGGTGCCTGATCCAGGTGCGGGCACGATGCTGCCGGCTACTCCGGATCATTCGGGCAGCCTGTTCACCAGCTACAGTTTCCCGTTCGGGCTGCAGATTGGCTATGGCTTTACCTATCAGGGCAGCCATGCTCTTAACCCCGTTCCCACTGCCACAGTCCCGACGACGTTCAACGTTCCCGATTATCTGACCCATCGTCTGATGGTCGGCTACAAGCTGAACGACAATCTGAACGCGCAGCTGAACATCCAGAACCTGACCGATGAAGACTATGTCACCACCGTCCGCACGGCGGTTGGCGGCAGCTGGGCACAGCCCGGTGTGGGTCGCTCGGCGGTGCTGAGCATCGGCTATACGTTCTGATCGGTTTGACTGACCGGAGTTCAGTCAAACGGAACTCTGGCTAATACCGCCATCCGGCCCCACGCCAGAAGGCCGGATGGGATGCGGGTGGTGCGTGGAAACACGTGCCGCCCGCATCACCTGTTTAGCACTGTCAAAAACGCTGCGAACTTGCTAATGACTCGCGCTATTGTATTGGGCGCGGGTCCCAAGCTGCTCGTGGGTGCGAAAGGGGGCCCCGATGTCATTGCAAGCTTATGCCAATCCACTTGCGGTCGATACCGATGATGTAACCGCAAGCTTCGGTGACGCAGCCCCGCTGCGCCCGGCTGCCTCGCCCGATTATGTCCGTGGCGGCGGCTATGGCCAGCGCCGTGGCGCCAGCCCGGCTGCGATTGCCTTGACGGTTGCCGTCCATGTCGTGCTGGCTGCGGCCCTGCTGCAATTGGGCGCGCAGTATATTCGGGAAGACAAGCCCCGGATAGTGGCGATGGACCTGTCCCCCGCACCCCCGCCGCCCGCACCGGCGCAGCCCCAGCCGCCAACCCCGCCGCAACAGGCGGTTGCAGAAATTCCGCCGATCATCCTGCCGCGCGAAACGCCGGTTCAGGTCGCCGTGGCACAGGACATTCCCCCTGTGCCGATGCAGGTGTCCGTGACCCCGCCGGCCCCTGTCGCGCAGGCCCCGGCGCCCCCCGCGCCACCGGCTGCTGCTGCTCCGCCGGCTCCGCGAACGGTAAATCTGGGCGATATCGGCGCGCAGATGGTTTCCGGCCGCCCGCCGCGTTACCCTACGGAAAGCCGGCGCAAGCATGAACAGGGCACGGTCGTGCTGTTCCTGACGCTCGGCACCGATGGCCGCGTGGCCAATATCTCCGTCTCACGCAGCAGCGGCTTCGCCCGGCTGGACGATGCGGCGATGGACGCGGTAAAGCGCTGGCGCTGGGCCCCGCCAACGCGAGAAGGCCAGCCGGTCATCGCGCAGGGCGTGGTTGAAATTCCGTTCCAGTTGCAGGGACGCGCGTAAGAGAGTCCTCATGCTGATCGCAATTCCCGACCTGCTCGATGCCGGGCAGCTTGCCGCCGTTCGTGCGCAGATGGATGCCGGCGAATGGGTGGATGGCAACATCACCTCCGGCCACCAATCCGCCCTGGCCAAGAAGAACATGCAATTGCCGGAAGATTCCGCCGCCGCGAAGGAAGCTGGCCGGATCGTGCTGTCCGCGCTCGGCAGCAATCCGCTGTTCATCGCCGCCGCCCTGCCGCTCAAGATCTTTCCGCCGCTGTTCAACAGCTATGGGGAAGGGCACTCCTTCGGCGTGCATGTGGACAATGCCGTGCGCATCCAGGCCAGCACCGGCTTTCGCGTCCGCTCCGACCTGTCGATCACTGTCTTCCTCGAAGATCCGGCATCCTATGATGGGGGGGAACTGACCGTGGAAACCCATTTCGGCGTGCAGCAGGTGAAGCTGCCCGCCGGTCATGCGGTGCTCTACCCCTCATCCTCGCTCCATCGGGTGCAGCCGATCACGCGCGGGCGCCGGGTCGCCAGCTTCTTCTGGCTGCAATCCATGGTCCGTGATGATGCCGCGCGGCAGATGCTGTTCGATCTGGACGGCAGCATTCAGCGGCTCGCCGCCGAACTCGGCCATGGCAATGCGGAAATCATCCGCCTCACCGGCGTCTACCACAATCTGCTGCGCCGCTGGGCCGACGCCTGACGCATCACGCAGCGGCGGTTTCGACCGATCGCAATTCGTCTGACAGCGCATCCAGCAAGATGCTGGTCTTCAACGGCATGTGCCGCGCCGACGGATAAAGCGCCACGATCGCGGCATCGCCGCCGTGCCAGCCGGGCAGCACCCGTTCCAGCGCTCCGCTCGCCATATCTGCCTGCACATCGATATGCGATTTCATCGTGATGCCATGCCCGGCCACCGCCCAGTCGCGCACCACATCGCCATTGTCCGATGCCAGGCGGAAGTTGGTGGTCGCCGTGGCCCGCGTTCCGTCAGCCCTGGTCAGCGTCCAGGGCACATTCGCATCGCCATAGCCCAGCAGCGTATGGCCCTGCAGATCTGCCACAGTCCCGGGCCGCCCATGCCGTTCGAGATAGGCGGGTGATGCCAGCAGGATCCGGCGGTTGTCCGCCAGCTTGCGCATCACCGTTGAACTGTCGCCCAATCCGCCGATCCGGATCCCCACATCATATCCCCCCGCCACCAGATCGACGAGGGAATCGGTCAGCCGCACATCGATCCGCAGGCGTGGATGTTCGTCGGATAGCCGGCCCAGCAAGGGCGTCACATGCGTGCGCCCGAACGACACCGGCGCCGTCACCCGCAGCAGTCCAACCGCCTCGACATGCCCGCGCGACAGCCGCTCCTCGCCTTCTTCCAGCGCATCGAGCGATCGTGCCACGCTTTCCAGCAATTCCAGCCCCTCAGCTGTCGGAGAAAGTCGCCGCGTGGTGCGGTGCAGCAGCCTGAGACCAATCCGCTGCTCCAGCGACGCCAGCCGCTTGCTCACCACCGCCAGGCTCACCCCCAGCGCGCCGGCCGCCGCGGTCAGGTTGCGATGCTCCATGATAGCGCGGAAGGTCTTCAATTCATTGAGATCGTCGAGCATGCGGGCAGGATCCGTGAGGAAAAAAGCTGTCGATCCTCAACTCTGGTTTGATAATTCCTCGCCCGCAATCGCTATTCTAAAAATCATCCATTTGGGCGACGGTCTCGGCGCGATTGGTGATACACAGCTGATACGTGATGGAGGCCGGGCTTTACCCTTATGATCGCGGGCATCGAATTGCTGCCACTGGGCGCCATCTTGTTCGCCGGCCTGCTGTCGGGCTTTGCGGCGGGAATGTTTGGCATCGGTGGCGGATTTGTCGTCGTGCCCGCGCTGCTGCTGGTGCTGCCGCTGCTCGGCGGATCGCCCGATCATTTGGCCCATGTCGCCATCGGCACCTCGCTGGCGACGATCATCCCCACCTCGTTGCGGTCTCTGCAAGCACACGCCCGGCGCGGGGCGGTGGAATTCGACATTCTGAAATCCTGGGCGCCCTGGATCATCCTGGGCGCCATCTTCGGCAGCTGGCTGGCAACCATCCTGCCGGGCCCGGTGCTGCTGGCCATCTTCGGCGCCGGCGTGCTGCTGATGTCGCTGCATTTCCTCACCCCGTTCACCCGGGGCAGGCAATTGTCGGAAACCATGCCCGGTGGCGTTGCGCGCGTGGCCATCGTCGGCGGGCTGGGCACGCTCTCGGCGCTGCTCGGCATCGGTGGCGGCACGATCGCGGTGATCGTGATGACTTTGTGCGGTCGCTCGCTCCACCGCGCCATCGCCACGGCCTCCGGGCTGGGCGTGCTCATCGCCATACCTGGCATGATCGGGTTCATGCTGGCCGGTTTCGGTCAGCCCGATTTGCCGCCGGGCTCGATCGGCTATGTCAATATTCCGGCGGCGCTGGCCATTATGGTCACCGCGCTGCTGACCGCACCCCTTGGCGTGGCGGCTGTGCACGGATTGCCTCCCGATCGGCTGCGGCTGGTATTCGGTATCTATCTGATCGTGATTGGCGCGGTGATGATCCAACGCGGGCTGACGGTATGAACTTCATGGAAAGGAACGGGGAATGCAGATGACAGCACCTGGCGCACGGCGCGGAATGACATTCATGGCTCAGGCCTTGGCCGGCTGCAGCCTGTTGATCGCGGGCGCCTGCAGCGCCGCCGAACCGGCCCCCACCGCTGCAGCGGCCGCGCTGGTCACCCTGGATACGGAGGTGATTGCCCAGGGCGTGCCATTCCCCCGTTTTCGGGTCGATGCCGCCTGGCCGCAGATGCCCGGTGATCTGATGCTGGGGCAGGTCTCCGGCGTGGCGGTGGACAAGGATGATGATGTCTGGGTCGTTCACCGCCCCCATTCTTTGACCGCGACCGACAATGGCCTGGCGCAGGATCCGCCGGTTGCCATCTGCTGCAAGCCCGCGCCGACCGTGGTGCGCTTTTCCCATGACGGGCGCTATCTCGATGGCTGGGGCACGTCGGAAACCGGCCCGGTGATCGACGGCGTCAACCAATGGCCGCGCAGCATCCACGGCGTCTTCGTCGATGACGACAAGACGGTCTGGTTCGGCGGCAATGGCGATGGCGATCATGCAGTGCTCAACTTTACCCATGACGGCAAGTTTATTCGCAGCATCGGCCGCCATGGCCAGACCAATGGCAACACCGATCAGGCGCTGCTCGGCAACCCGGCCGATGTCTATGTCGGCAATGGCCAGATTCTGATCGCCGATGGTTACAAGAACAAGCGCGTGATCCGCTTCACCGGAGACGACGCCAGCTTCGCCGGGGCTTGGGGTGCCTATGCCCAGGCACCACAGGGGCCGAGCAGGGAAGGGAACTTCGATCAGAGCCAGGCGACAAGCACCACAGATGGCGGCGCCAATCCGCAATCGCGCAGCTTCGGCGATATCGTCCATTGCGTGGTGCCGAGCGGCGATGGCCATGTCTATGTCTGCGACCGGCGCAACAACCGCGCGCAGTTGTTCAGCCAGGCCGCCGACGGCACGCTGAACTTCGTGCGTGACATCGTGATCGCCCCGGAGACTGGCGGCACCCGCACGGTCACCGATATCGCCATCTCGCCGGATGGCAAATATCTCTACGTCGCCGACATGATGAACGGACGCATCTGGATCCTGCTGCGCGAAACCGATCAAGTCATCGCCGCCATCGGCCGCAATGGTCGCCAGGCCGGGCAGTTCACCTGGCTCCACAGCATCGATATCGATTCCAAGGGCAATCTCTACGTCAGTGAGGTCAACACGGGCCGCCGGGTGCAAAAGCTGGTGTTCACCGGCGTGGAGTGATCCGGCAGTTCGTCGCGGAACTGTGGTGATCGGAAAACACGATTATAAGCAGGGGCGCCAGTCGGCGCCCCTGCCATGTTCAATTACATCTGCTGAGACGTCATCTGGATGAGAGATGTCGGCTCTGCTTCTTCAGTCCAGACATACAGGTTCTTGGTGAATGAGGTGTGGCGCGGCATCAATGCCGAACCATCGGCCCCGATGTAGGGGGTCTGCGACTGTAGATCCACGCCGAGCGTATGACCAAGCTGACCGACCACCAGCGTGCGGATGGGTGCCCGCATATCGTAGCGATAGATCGGGTTTACCGGCTGCGGGTAGGTTTGCTTTTCACCCAATACGCCGTTCATGGCGACGCCATAATCATCCTTTCCGATGAAGAAGGCGAGGCGAATTTCTGCCATGAAATCGTTTGGTGGCAGGAAGACGGCACCATTGTACGGTTCCCAGATGCCCCGGATACCATTGTTGTGAATGCACTGGAAGGTGACACCGCCACTCGTCACAGGGGCACTGGGCAGGGTGACGCCCGGAATTGGCCACACCGGTTCGGTACCGGCAGGACCCGTGACCGACGTCACCGTGTACATATACCGGGTGTTGGCCATATTTGGCAAAGTGTCGGTGGAGATCACCGTATCGCCGATGTTGTAGTAACCGCCTTCCTTGAACATGTAGAAGGCATTCGGATCGCCATTGTAGTGGTCGAACGCCCAGAGTTCGTTGACCGGAAGGCCCG
Source organism: Croceibacterium xixiisoli (assembly GCF_009827305.1). Taxonomy (GTDB): domain Bacteria; phylum Pseudomonadota; class Alphaproteobacteria; order Sphingomonadales; family Sphingomonadaceae; genus Croceibacterium_C; species Croceibacterium_C xixiisoli. The sequence goes on from NZ_WTYJ01000002.1 coordinate 699,462, forward strand.
GGCTGGCATTGGGACGAATAACGATCCCGAAACGTTCCATCGGTACGGGCAGCAGGACGCCTGGCGTGGCGGACGATATCATCTGCGGCGATTCAGCGCGCAGATAAACGGCACCCGCATAGTCGAATTTGTCGACCTGCCGCGATTTGTAGTAGGGCGTAAACGTGGTCGCGACAGTGATGTTGCCGTAACCCAGAATACCGCGGGTTTCATACTGCAATGCTGCCCCTGCAAGGATCGCATTGGTTTCATGATGCTGGCGACCGTAAGGAGCTGCGATCGGGCGCTGAATATTGCCACCCACAAAGGCGACGCCCCAGCAGACCAGATAGCGTGATCCGCCACCGGCGTAGCTGTTGCTGTTGTTCGCGCTGGCAAGCCCGATCCTAATCACCGGCGCATTGCTGCCCGTGCCGGTAGTGACCTGCACATGGACGCGCCAATAGGGCAGGCCATCTATGGTCGCGAGGGGTTCGAGATGGACGTTGCGGACCCCGCTGGACGAAGATCCGGATTCACCGGTGGCGAGATTGACGTAGGCATGCTGTTCGACGCCGGCGCGATCAACGAAGCTGATACATGCCCAGTCGCGGCCGGCCGTGCCACCCGGAGTGGCGAGGTAGGCTGTTAGTGAACTGAAAAAGCCATTTGCAGTGTTGGATGCGGTGAGGACCCCTGCCGGCAACTGCGCATAGTGCCGCCCGGTTTCAGTCCCTTCGATGATCCGGCTTGCTTCCAGCCCGCCCATTGGGGAGCGGCTGACTGCATCCACCAGACCCAGCCCAGGCACACTCTTGCCCCAGTCAGACAGCAGCTCTGCGAATTTGCGCGGGATCAGCGACTGGGTCTGGGTGTAAAGTGTGATACCGCGAGTCGTGGACAGCTTCGGACCAAGATTGCGCGCAACCGCGCCCGTCGCAGGGTCGAAGCGATAGGCCGCAGCGGTATTGTAATAGCGCACACCATCGACGCCGGCGCCATACCAGTATTTGTCTGCTGGAATGCGGTTGCGAGGAACATATTCGCAGATCGTCCCCTGCGGGTATCCCTCGATTTCTGACACATAGGGATATTCGATTTCCACATCGCCCAGGCCGGTGGCGCCAAAGCTGTCCGCCGCGATGCCGAAGTAATAGCTCTGCTGCATCCAGCCAAAGCTGGTGCTTGTGCCTGGATTGCTGGCAAGAGGCATGGTGAAAGTATTGGCATCGACCAGCGTAATGGCTGCCTCGATATCAAAAGAGACTGGCAGATTGCCCGACAGTCGCACGACGGTGGTGTTCGACAGCCCATGTGCTGGCACTGTAACCGTCAGCGTTCCGCTCGCCCAGGAAAACCCGGTGATGCGCTTGGGCGCAGCAGGGGTGAAGATTACGGCAAAGGTTTGCAGCGTATCGGAAATGTTGACCACGCTGGTGGCGTGAGTGGCGCCGCCAAGGGTGTAGACACGCAATTCCGCCGTATTGACGATGTTGGTGGTAGACCGGCGGATGTTGACCGCGGCCGCGTGCGGCACAGGTTGCAGCAAATCGAGTCCGGCCGGGCGGCCCATGCGCCGTATACCCGCAATCTGGCGGATCACACTATTGGCCGACGTGAAGCGCGACAGCTTCCAGCAGGTCATTCCTCCGTCTGAACCGGGCCGACGGCTATCAGTTACTGGCACGATGGCCGCGCCGGCATTGACCTGCCATCCGCCACCGCCAACGTAGGAGAGGTGCTCGCTGAAGCGCAGCAGATTTTCCACACGACGTGCACCGTAAAACAGTGCCTCGCCAGGCACAGCGTCTTTAACACGGCCGTAGCAGTCCACAGTTGTGGGGCAGCCCGGATTTGTCACCGTGGTGCCAAAGAAATCCGGCATTGGCCCTTTATCGGGCCACAGGCTGCAATCGAGTGGCGCAGCGATCGCCAGGCTCGAATTCATGTCAGTGCGAAAGTCGTTGGGCATATCGCAGTCTCCTTTTTCACTCCCGCCAATTGCCGGGAATTGAGACTGCGAACCTAAATGGTTATTTTCCTACATTACAAGTGGCGATTTCTGGTTCTCGCCAAGGATCAGGTCGCGTGCTCACGTTTACGCCAGACTAAAAAAACAGGCAGTGCGCTAGCAGTAAGTACCAAGGTACCTGCCACCCAAGACGTGATCATCTGTCCGCCTGCAAAGGCGATGGCCAGCCCAGTTAAACCAATCATCATCGGGATAAGCGACGATCGGTCGATCAAAGTTACATGGAGGTTGCGGTGGATGAACCGGGCCATGACCGGGTTCAGCACCATTCCTGAAACGAGCATGGACAAGGCGACGGCGTAAGTCCCGATCCACTCCGACAGAATAAACGGCATCACCAGCAGCATGGCCGCTGATGTCAGCATGATGCCTAAACTGAAATTCGCGTGACCCGCGACCCGGATCAGCGCATCGGCACCCGGAAAGTAACTGCGGAAGATCGCGCCTGCAGCGAGCAGGGTGAACAGGGGCATGGAGCCGCCGAAATCACCCATGACCAGCATCAGGATCGGGTATGCTATCATGGCCGCCACGGCCGTGGCGGTTACGAGAAGCGCGGCAGTGTAACGGCTCTTGTCGATTTCAGTCTGCAATGTGTCATGCGCATTTTCATGAATAGCCTTGCCAGCCTTGGACATGAAGCCTTTGACGATGATCTGCTGCAGGAAAGGTACCAGCGCGGCCACGCGGGATGCGATGGCGTAATCTGCAGCAGCGGTGGAGGAAAACAGCCAGCCGACCACCAGCATATCGATGCCCTGCATCTGCATGGCGGCGAAGCTGTGAAGGGTCAGTTTTCCCGAATAGCTTAAATCCCAGCCAGTCAGCCGGGCAAAACCTGCACGGAGGTTACGCTTGAACATTGGCAGCATGAACAGCCAGGGCATGACCACAGAAACAAGCATGACTGCCACAACGGCCAGATTGCCGTAACCAAGCAGCAACAGAGCGGGCAACAACATCAGGCGGATGAGATTGGGCAGGAACTCCGAAAAAACGATCGACCGGGTTATTCGCCCTCGTCCATCAAGTGCCCCGCAACTGACCGTAAGCATGGTCGAAAACAGGAAGAACGGTGCCATCCAGCCGATCCAGAACGCCAGACCAGGCTTATCGAATGCCTCCGCGATCCAGGGTGCGGCCAGCGTGAGAACGAGCGCCGTGATCCCGGCCAGAACCAATCCCAGCAATCCAACCGAGCGATGCAGCCGATCTTCCTGCTCTTCGCTGGCATTGCGGGAGATGTGATAGACCAGCAGCGTAGCAAGCCCGGAACCCAAGCCGAGCGACAGCACCCGCATCAGTGCGAAAACGATCATGAAGTCGCCGAAATCGGATTTTTCAAGCAGCTTCCCAAGTAGCAGCAGAACCACGAACTGTGATCCGAGCGAGAAGATGCGCGAAAAACCGCCAAAGCCGAGATTGCCAAGCTTCTGCAATTTCGAAATCTGCGGGAAACGGGTCAGCAGGGCAGACGACATCATGCGCTTTCGTTCTGATTGAGGAGAGAGCGCGGCTGATCGATGATGACCGATCAGTCGCGTTCAAACAGGAAGAATGTGGTCGGCTGTGCGGCAATAGCGCCAATATCAAGTGTCAGCTCCATCCCGGATCGGCCGCCTGTAAATGAGGTGCTGCGCAGCGGGCGACCGTTGAGCGCGAGTACGGTTAATCTGCCGCCTGACGGCCCGGCCAGACTTACCTTGGCTTTCACGCGGCGCATCATGATGGGCAACCTCCCCCAATCGACCAGTTGGCGATTGATCCCGCTGCCGTTGAGGGAGAGGGCGGTGTTGGTCGTGTCGCCGGTCAGGATAAAAAGGATTTTCTGGCTTGAAGCCAGGGGGAGATTGTCGAGCGCGCTCGCCGCGAGCAATGCGCCACCATCTATGGATTCGACGGCCAAGTTGCCAAGCCGTATGTGGTCAATGGCCCCAGTGGTGCTGAGGGCTTCGGTTCGGGGTGTCACCACGCTGATTGTTCCGGCCCGCTGGTTCAGGGTGATTTGACCGGTCTGGCTTTGGAAAATGCCGGCAGCGGGATCGGTGAGGTTGTCTGCTGGCAAATCGCCGCTGGCCCGCATGGAAGCCATCAACTCAGCCAGCCGCCGTTCCGTCCGGTTCGTAATGATTGAGCCAGCCCGGTCGATGAGCTTTTCTGGCAAGGTAAAAGGCACGTTTCCCAAAGTCAGAAGCGGTGTGCTGGGAGGGAGTAGATCAATCTTCTCCGGTGTAATCAGCCCCAGGCGTGCAATCAACGCTGCACGCTTGATCTCTGCTGGCAGAGAGGCAGAGCCAGCCTGACGAAATTGCACAGGACCGAACGGCACGGCAATCGTACTGGTCGCAGGCGACACATCACCGCGCAGAAACAGCAGCGCAGATAATGTTTCCTGCGCCCGCTCATTAGGGTCGAGGCCCACGCTATAGCCGCGCAGGGGCCGGCTGCCTGAGGCGGGCGAGGGAATGTCTCCTTCCACCGGAAGGAAAGCCGTGCGACAGATCGTGCTGAACCCCTGAAAGGCTGCCAAGGCCGGGTAGAACAACCCACTTTCATACCGCGTCGGATTGGGGAAGGGCTGGCCATACTCCGAAAAAACCATAGGGCGGTCCAGCCAGCGATTGCTGAAACTGGCCGTCATTTCACCAAGCCCACGATCGTCTGTCAGGCTGGGCAAGACGAAATGCGCGCCCGCGCTCTGGCTGGCCACTTCGCCGACATAGGCGTGCATGTCGATGATCGGAAGCTGGGATCGTGTTCGGTTGTTCGCCCCGCGATACCATTCGTGGTAACCGAGCATCGGCCCACGATAGCCGCGTTCCGCCAAATGCCCACCCATCCAGCGATAAAGCCCGACCTCGGTTTCGCTGATGAAGCGCTGAAACAGGTCCATCCGCTCACCGCTGCTGTCCCAGTTTGCTGGTGGTTTGATTCTTGCTGTGCCGGCGCGCTCCGCTGAAGTCAGATCGGGAATTGCGCGGTTCAACTGAGCAGCGTCGAAATTGGTATGCAGCCAACGGTCGAATACATCATCCAATCCCGCAGGATAGGGGCGGTCCGCCTTGGCCGCGAAGGCGATGCTGTTTTCGTTGGCACCAATAACAAAGGCCAGGGCAGGATCCGCCAGAAGTGATTGCCCGGTGTACCGATTGGTGGTGCTGAACACTTGGTCCACCAGCGCCAGCCATTTTTGTCTTGCCTGTTGGTCGAAATGGATCCTGACGCGCAGGTCATCAGGGGAGGAGCCCTTGCTCCAGGCCTGAGCGGTCATGTCTGTGGCAGGCTGTGTCAGCACATCCAGCATCCAACTGACGCCTTCGCGTTTGAGCGCTGCGAGCAAATAATGGAACCGGTCCAACTGTTCTGGATCAATCGCCAGCGACCGGTCTGCATGGCGGGTGAGCAAGTAATCGGTGTTGTGGAGGCGGACCAGCGTATAGCCATGGCGCCGCAACTGTGTTGCGATCACATCGGCTTCGGCGTGGGTAGGGAAGCGGGCTTCCTGATGTGGCCCAGATGCAAGCATGGCACAATTAAACCGCTGTGCCCGATCCGGGGTGGCTTCAAAGCCAAGCCTTCCATCACTCTGCAGCAGCAATTGCCCTGATGACCCTGCCGGCTGCTGTGGGACAAGGCTGGAAAAATCGAGCGGGTTTCCGGCATCGATCAGCAAGGATTGCGGTGGAACGATCAGCCATTCGCCCAATGGTTCGGCTTGGCCGACATCAGGCACCGCGCTTCCCGTAAACAGCAATGCTGCTGCCAGCAGGGCACCGGATGCAGCTTTCAATGGGGGCATCGGAAGGCGGTCCGGTTGGGCGCCAGATTCAGCTTGCTGGAAATTTTCGCCCTCACGATCCTATTCCTCACTCTGGGAGCGTTCCCGCAACGGTGCAGCGAGTGTGGCCGGTAAACTCCGCGACCGTGGTCCGGTATCAAACAGTCCAGCGTCACGCACGCGGCGGTTCAGCCATTTCGTGAACGGGACTTCACCATAACGATAGACCAGCACCGCAGCCCCCATTGCCACGGCGACCGCTGTCACCACAGCCAGCCAAGCCATGAACCCGCCAGTAAGCCCAATTTTTGCAAACAGAGCTGGGGCGGCCGGGGAAACCATTGGGTGAACCAGGTAAAGGGAATAAGAGGCCGCCCCCATGTAAACCATCCACTGTGGAATACGGCGGCCGATGGATTTCTCGATGCCAACAGCGCCAATGATCACCGATCCGGCCGCTAACGTGGTGATCAAGGAGGCAAACATAGTGCCATATTCTGCCCGAGGTACTCCTGGCACGAACAGATAGATCAACCCCACACCGGCGGCAGCCCACGCTGCGGCCTGCGATGGGCCAGTCCAGCCGCGCTGCACCCAATGCGCAATCAGCATACCAGCCAGAAAGTCGATCACGATTGGATCACACAGAAAATAGGCGACGACGGGCCAGTCTGGTGTTTTTATCAGGGAGAGCGCCGACATGACGATCAGGACTGGAGCGATGAAACGTATAGGTCGGACGCGGCAGGCAAGGGCCAGCGCAAACAACAGATAGAAGAACATCTCGAAATTCAGGGTCCAGCCGACGCCCAGCAGCGGTCGTATTTCTCCATCAACATTGTATTCCGGGATGAAGAAGAAGGATTTGAGAATGTAGCCCCAATCCAGTTCCGAGTGCAGCACGACTGCCGGGGTTACCAGCAGCACGGCGACCTTGATCAAGGTGATTGCCCAATAGATCGGCACAATCCGTACGATCCGCTTAAAGGCGAAAACCGACCAGCCTCGCTGGGTATTGAGCAGCTTTTGTGACGAGATGATCATCACAAATCCGCTGATTACGAAAAACAATCGAACGCCATTGGCGCCAACATCATACACGCTGGTGCTGCTGTGCAGCCGTTCCATGGTGTAGAATGTCGAATGCAGCACCACGACGGCAAGCGCAGCGATGAAGCGCAGCGCCTGGATCGAGAGAAACTGACTTCCCCGGTCGCTGTTTGCCGGGGTGGCAGGCGTTGTCATTGCTTGCTGGTTTCCAGCGTGCCAAGACGCTGCCCCGAATACACCTTGTCACGCAGCGGACGCCACCAGCTTTCGTTGTCGAGATACCAGCGCACGGTCTTTTCTATGCCGCTGTCGAAATCCTCCTGCGCGCGCCAGCCGATCTCATTCTCGGTCTTGGTTGCGTCGATGGCGTAGCGCTGATCGTGGCCTGGGCGATCTGTCACAAACCGAATGAGATCGCGATGTGCATGTCCTTTCGGTGCCATGCCATCCATCAAGTCGCAAATGCGTTCCACCACCTGAATATTGGTGCGCTCGTTCCGGCCACCAATGTTGTATTTCTCGCCAAACCGGCCCTTGAGCAGCACCATCACCAATGCGCGCGCGTGATCTTCTACATATAGCCAGTCGCGGATATTCTTGCCATCTCCATAAACGGGCAATTCCTTGCCTTCCAGGGCGTTCAAGATAACCAGCGGGATCAGCTTTTCGGGGAAGTGGTAAGGCCCATAATTGTTCGAGCAATTGGAAATCACACAGGGCATGCCATAGGTTCGTACCCACGCCCGCACCAGATGATCCGACGCGGCCTTTGAAGCCGAATATGGAGATGAAGGATCATAGGGCGTTTCTTCTGTAAACAGTCCATCATCACCGAGAGATCCGTAAACCTCATCCGTGGAGATGTGCAGCATTCGAACCGCTGCGGCCTTGTCCGCCGGCAGCCGATCGCGCCACGCGCGCACCGCTTCCAGCAGAGTGGCAGTCCCCATGATGTTGGTTTCGAGGAAGATGCTCGAACCTGAAATGGAACGGTCCACATGGCTTTCTGCAGCCAGATGCATGATGGCGTCAGGCGAATGCCGTTCCAGCACCGCGTCCATCGCGGCGCGATCACGAATGTCCGCCTGCTCGAAGACATAGCGCCCGGAATTGGATACCGGATCAAGTGAGGTGAGGCTGGCGGCGTAGGTCAGCGCGTCCACGTTCACGACGTCGTGACCAAGATCGGTGATCAGGTGACGGCATACGGCAGACCCAATGAAACCTGCACCACCTGTAACCAATATACGCATTTTCGCTGGCTCCCTGACCAAGGCTTGCTTCCGCCACTCACCATCAAGATCGCCCGTAGCGGCCGCCTTTCACCCTGCAAAGCATCGGCGGAGGCCTCCCACGCAAAGTCCGAACAATGACTTCAGGAAGAAACGCGCGGCTTTTAACAAGCTCCCAACATGAAGTCACCTGCTAGGTTGCACTGCAACATTCTGCGATGGGTTCTGGTTGTGACCTGTGCAAATCAGCCTTCGGCAGGCGTGGATTCGACAGGAACAAAGCTTGGTGATCGCATGATCTGATCGACGCGCGATGCCATGAACCATAGCATTCCGCCCAAATGAGCAGTGTAGAACAGAGTGAACCAGTTCATGGAAATCGGGCTGATCATCAGCGTCGCCATGAGGAAGCCCATGGCAGAAACGGGCGCCAGCCGCCGCAGGATCCGGTGGGCACGACCAAGTTTGAAGATGCAGACGAAGGTCATCACGATGATCAGGATCAACCCGACGTAACCGAACTGGAAAAGTGCCGAGTACAATCCGATGTCGTCCAGCGCCACGGCATAACCGGCAACGCCATGTAGCGCGCCCGCGTCATTGGTCGAGAATGACAGGAAGTTTTTGTAGATTGGATTGGCAGACATGAAACCGAATCCAAGTCCATCGGTAAACCTGTCGAAATGCTCTGAAAAATGCTCGATGGTGATCGCACGCCATTTGGAACTGACATCCTGCGCCATGTACTGATCGAGACCGCGAAAATTGGAGAAATAACGGTCTGCCACGAAAATAAGTAAGGGAATGGCGGTGAAGGGCGCCAAAGCGGCGAGAAACACCTTGTGCGTGCCCCGCAGCACCAGCAGCCAGAGCAGGCCGATCGCCAGGAAGATCGCCAGAATGAAGATGCGGCTCTCCGTAAGGACAAAGATGTTGTAGGCAATCGGCAGCATGATCAGCAGGTTGGGTATGAACATCTGCGGCGGTGACTGTGCGAGCCTGGTGAAGGCTATAATCAACGCAAATCCGGATGTGGCTTTCAGAAACACCACGCGACCATCGGAAAAGGCAGAGCCGCGCGAGTAGTAATCCAAGAGCCCAGTGCCTAGCGATACGTCAACAATGACCACGCAGGACGCGACGAAGCCCGTCCAGAGGATTGCGCGCACCACATCCTCCAACTCGCAGTTGACGCCTTTCAGCAGGAAAATCGTCAGCACGGGCGTTACGGTATAGGCAGAGGGAAGCCATTGGATCACCGGCTGCGGCAACTGCCAGGTGCTGTAGTAGAACGATACGAACAGGCACCAGGCGAAAAGCAGCGCCGCCACCCATTCCCACCATTGCGATTTGACGCGATTGGTGAACACACCGACCAGATAGATGCCAATGCCTGCGACTGCGATGACCGCGTAGGTTTGGAAGGCGATGAGCGGGTTGCCCCCGAACAACGAGAACGGCAGCCCTTCCCACAGGCAAAGCAAGAGCACGACAAGCAGCGTCTTTGCCAGCGAGGGCCGTCTTACCAGACGCAGTTGAGGCGTCTGGAATGCGGGTCGGTAGCGAGCCTTCTTGACGGTATCGGATGCGGTGATTTCGTTCATCAGATATTCGCCGCAAGATGTCGGTAAAGATATTTGAGAGTCATCGCGTCACAATATTGGCTGACCCTATTTTTTGATTTGATAACAACTGCTTGGTTATGACGCAGCGCGGATGTCTCGAAATCCGAAAAAATCATGCTGCTGACGTAGCATGGGTGAAAGGCGACGCAAGCAAACTCATCCCATTTACCTTTCTTTACAGCGCACCCTAGACTCGACGCATCCAGAACGAGCATCCATCCCGCTCCGGGGGACTGGTATGGCCCGGCACGACATGTGCGAAGGCTTCCGGGTGCTGGCGGCAGATCCAATAGTTGGCCAGCATGATCTCGAAGCGGTCGCCCCCGCTCAGCAGCGCTTCCATCAGATATTGCTCGTCCCAGATCTTGCGCTGTTCCAGCACCAGATAGGGGTGCAGATCATGGGGTGTATAAACATCGTGGATATGCACGATCACGCCCGATGGTAGAGCAGGCAGGATTTGCAGATATTCGCGCACCACATCGCCCTGCGGTCGGATGGCGTGCGACGAATCGATGAACAACACATCGCCAGCCTTGAGCGTATCGAACAGATCGAGCGGAACATGTTCGATCCGCTGACGCAGCACCTCGGCTCCGGTTTGCTCCAGCCAAGGCATTTCGAAGGGCTCGATGCACAAATGCCGCTGGCAATTGCCGTTGCGGGCCAGGGCGGCGGCGGCCACGCGCGTGGAGAATCCCGATCCGATTTCATACACCCGTTCCGGGCGCAGATGCCGCAGCATGGAATATAGCACCAGCGCATCAATGCGGGAAAAGTTCGGATTGTCGTAATCAAAATCCGCCAGCGCTTCGGTGGTTTCACCGGCAAAGCTGAGTTGACTGAGCAGTGCTACCTGCTGCGCCTCTCGCAGATCGATGCCGGGCAGATCACGCGGGGCGTCCAACTCGCCATGCAAATCAGATGCGAAGGTCACGGGGGTATAATAGTGATGCCGCATGATCGATAGGCCAAGCCGGTCTGTCACGGCCCGGGTTGCCTTGCCACGCCAGCCAATGCGGGAAGCAAGAAACAAAACGGGCGAACAGATGATCGTCAGCAGCGCGAGGAACAGATCGAACAGGGGAAGCACCGCCTCAACCAGCGCGCGACCGCGCGATACCCGATAGGGGCGCTTGTTTTTCGACATCGATCCGCTTTCCGAAAATCCGGCCGGCAAGGAATGCCAGCCCCTGGGTTTTGACTGTTGTGGCAACGCTGTCGCATTGTTTGCGATGAATTTCGACCCCTAACCCAAGGCTCCGAAGCACGCGCGAGCCAGGGCATTGCGCACCGGCAAGATTTCTATGTCCGCCTCAAGGCAGGCGGTCACGGCGCGCTCCAGTACATCGGGATGCGATCCATAGGCGCTCGGGTTTGCAGAAACGTCATGCGTATAGAAAATGATCCAGGCACGTTTCGCCTTGGCGTCAGCCAGCAGTGCGGCCAGGTCATAATCTGGCCCGTCGCGTTCCAGACTGACGGCGCGGAGCTGCGAGAGATCCAGCGTGCCGTGATTGATGCCAAAGCCTGTCCCCCGAGCACAGGCGAACTGGCGGGAGAAATGATGCTTCGTCCGCAGCGAAGCCAGGCCATAAGGGAAGGCGAAGCTGGTCGCGATCACATTGGGCAAATGGCCGTTGAGGAAGCGGCGGTTGTCGACTTCGTCCTGCATCAGCGCAGCGCGCGCATGATCGGTGACCCGCAGATGGCCGAAGGTATGGTCGCCGACCTCATGTCCGCGCTGAACCAGATCGGGAAGATCATCCGCCCGGTAATACTCAATGCCGTTGGCCTCTGTATCAGCCATGGAGCCAGCGACGTAATAGGTGCCAACAACCCCGTGGCGTTCGAGGATGCTGCCGCCCATAGTCAAGGCCGAACGCGGGAAATCGTCAAAAGTGAAGCTGGCAATGGCCCGATCAAGCTGATTGGCCATCGTCTTCACCGGCACATGGCGGCTGAGCCGCCAATTGACGAAGTCTCGCAGTTTTGTGCCGAAGGGTTTGCGGTCAGGCACTGGCAGGTTCCTCTGCCGAAACGATCGATGCCGTAACCCGGACCACATCCGCCTGCGGGATAGGCTGGGCGGTGTCACGATGCCAGATTTCTTCGCCATTGCTCCCCGGATGGCTGACGAAACCAAGGTTTTCGAGCAGGCTGCATGAAGCGCGGTTGCGGTCGGTGCGGCGCATCAGTGCCTTCATCTGTGTTTGACCATGTCGGCGAAGCTCATCCAGCATATAGGCAAAGGCTGCATGCTCGACATGCTTACGCTGAACGCGGCAACTCATGAAGAAATCGAGCAATGTCCCGCTGCCGGGCTCAAGCACGGCAAAGCCGATGATGCCGTAATCGCCGAAACGATCGTCGCAGCTTAGCACCATGCCGAGCCGGTGCGGATCATGGATCATGTGTTGGACCTGCTGCCTGGTGAAGCGGGTTCCGCGGAAATTCAGCTGATTGGTCCGCTGGGACAACTCGTAGACCCGCTCGACATTGGTCTCGTCAAGCGCAGTGATGGTCAGGTGAATGCCGCTCTCGATCAGAAAGCCAAGGTAATCTGTGGGCTGAAAAGCCTGGGCTTCTCGACGCTGCGCTTCTGCACGGTACATGTCTCGCCGCCGCCCGCTTTCAGCGGTAATGGGAACATCGCACCGGGGATGCCCGGGGAGCGTAGGCGCATCTTCGTGTGTCAGGACAGCGATGGCGGGATGCGCGGCCTGCACCTCGCCACGTTCGAATGGCTGATCGTCAACAAAGATGAAACTGTCGATCCCCAGATCGAGTGCCGCTGCGATCGCGGAGATCGAATCGCTCTTCGGACCCCAGCCGATCTGCGGCGCAAGAAACAGATCCTGCAGGCCGAAATGGGCCAGGGCAGCTAAAGCTTCCGCTTCGTCATTCTTGCTGGCAACCGCATGCAGGATACCGCGGCGGTCCAATTCTCGAATAGCCTCCACCACATCGTTGCGAAGGGTCAGGCCATCGACACCGGTCTCAACGAGAGTTCCATCCCAAAGTGTGTTGTCCAGATCCCAGACTATCACCTTGGCTTTCGGAATTCTGTTATCTGCAGGCAGGGCAATGGGTGCGGGGGCCACAATGTCGGTGGCGACGAAGTCCATCAGCCCGAAACAGATTTCCAGCCCCTCCGCGTCTCCAACCGGTTCGATCTGGACAAGATAGGGGGCGCTTAGATCAATCGCTCCGGCTATGTCGGCATAAGCTACTGACAATCGTGAATAGGTTTCACCGGCCGTGAAACTGCGCTGGAACATGCGCTCGTCGGTGGCGGAAATGAAGCTAAGAGTGAGGGGGATGGTGGCCCCTGCCGGCGACCATGCTTCAACCACAAAGGCCTGAGGCGAAATATTGCTCGCCGAAGGCAGACGATCCTTGCGATCGTTCCACCGGCGGATCCATTGCGTTTTTGGATGAAACGGGAGGGGCGCGGCCTTCAGCGCTCGGCCGATATGCTTGTCCACCCGGCGCAACAGGCTGCCCGAGCGTGCAGACACGAAACGTGCCGGCCCCGGCGCCTCCAGCTTTCCCCATTTGCGAAAGAGGATGCGGCTGATCGGAGCGTCATCGGAACCGACCTGTTCAATCCCGGCTTCGAAGCGCTGGCAGATCAGATCGGGGCGAGGGGTGTAATAGGCACAGGTGAACTGGCAGACCGGGAAAGAGCATTCGGAGCAATGCTCGCTCCATACCAGACCGCCATGAGCAGTTACCGAAGCACGGAATTCGCCAAATTCAGCAGGAATCGGTGCGCTTAGGCCACCCCCGCGTCCACCCGCGTCCGATTGCCATACTGTTTCCTGCACGAATTATCCTGACGCTGTAGTCTCACCACATTTAGGCAGCACAATTGGAACCTGCAATCGCGCAGCCACTGTCGGACAGCTTGATATGCTTTTCAACTTATGGAGCTGGCAGGCAGAGCGATCGGGCGCTCGTCCATCAGATCAGGTGCAAAGGCAAGCGGTACGGGGAGCCAGCTGCAACCGCTGGCAACAAAGAACCCAGTTTTGAGAGCAGGCCAAGCATGGAGTTGATGTTTGCGATGAAGCGGCAATCCCGCAGATTGTTACCCCTAAAGGGGCAAATTATCGTCGCAAATCAATGGAATGTTTGGTCGGGGAGAGAGGATTCGAACCTCCGGCCCCTGCCTCCCGAAGACAGTGCTCTACCAGGCTGAGCTACTCCCCGACCGATGCGCCACACAGTGTGCGGCGCCAGGCAGACCGCGCCTATAGAGACGGGTTTTCAGACTTGCAAGCGGGGTTTTTCCACTAAAAAATCTTCTCCTCATTTGCCCTTGAGGAGGGCAGTTCTCCTTTTCGCAGGGTTGGGAGGCGGTTGTAGAAGTTCGGCAGGTCGCGGGCCTGCGCCGGCGTTTTCGCCTTGCGCGCATAATATGACAGTCCGCCGGCCGCCTCTAGGGCCCTTGGGCGATCACATAGCCTGTCAAGGAGGCGCAGCCAGAGGAAAGGGAAGGCGGCGATTTGCCCCAGCTTGCGGCTGCGAAGCATCGACTGCAGTAGGTAGCGCAATGCCATGAGCGTTGCCGTACCCGGTCCGGACGATGACCCCCCGGCGATGATATCGAAGTCGCGGAGCAACCAGCGGAAGCCGGCCGGCGTCCATCTGGTGTAATCATACGCGCCTTCGTTCACGGGCCACAGGAAGGACGCATCCGCAAACAGCAGTCCGCCCGGCTTCAGCACCCGGCGAATTTCGGCAACAGCCTGAACCGGATCAAGGACATGCTCGAGCACGGATTGCACCCAAACGGCATCGACGCTCTTGTCCCGCAGCGGAATGGCGTGGGCGTCAGCGACGAAAGTCACGTCACCTGAAAGATAGATGTCGAAAGCGATGATCTCGATCCCGCTGGCTGCGTAGAGCGCCGCCGATCCATCGCCGATCTGGCCTCCGCCGACGACCAGTACCCGGCTGGGTGCGCCTCCGGCTTTCGTCAGGTCGGCGATCATCCGGTCGGCATAGGTGCGGGCCAGTGGGTTGCGACCATCCACCGTGCGGGCCAGGACTTCACGCCAACGCTGCCGCTGCACGGTACTGGCCCCGCCGCTGGCGAGGGTGGCGCTGCGATCAAGCGAACTGCGCGAAAAGTCCACCAGCACCAAAGTGTCGTCGATGACTGGTACCGCGCTGTCACCTGTGGGGCAGGCGGGCGTTGCACATTGCAGTGCTGCGCCGGTTTGATGGGGGAAAGGTGCCTTACAGCCCGGGCAGGCGAGAAGATCGCCGATCTGCGCGATGTCGCGGACGAGAATGACGATACTCCTGTTGTCGTTAAGCCCTCACAGATCGTGATACATTCGTACCTCCCGTCTGGCGAGCACGGCTTTCGCGCAAATCGGCGGCCACTGGAAAGGCCAGCCTGCGGGTGGTAGCCCTCGGACATGCTTGGATTTGCACCCTACGCCGCCCGCGATTCCCGCCATTGGGAGTGGCAATATCTCGATCTGATGCGTCATATCTGGGATCATGGCGATGAACGGGTTGATCGAACAGGGGTAGGAACGCGCTCCATTTTTGGGCCACAGATTCGCTTTGATCTGTCTGGTGGCAAGGTGCCACTGCTCACCACCAAGCGGGTTTTCTGGAAGGCTGCGGCGCGGGAAATGCTGTGGTTCCTCACCGGCAACACAAATATTCGCCCCTTGCTGCAGGAAGGGGTGACGATCTGGAGTGACTGGCCACTGGCAAAATATCGGCAGGTCAGCGGTGAGGATATCTCGCAGGATGATTTCGAGCGACGAATCGTGGCTGATGATGCATTCGCGTTGCGCTGGGGTGATCTGGGCCCGGTTTATGGCAAGCAATGGGTCGATTGGCCGACGTACCAACCGGCCGGCGACGGACTCTATCGTTCAGGGCCAGGGATCAACCAGATCGATCAATTGGTTGCAGGATTACGCGACAATCCCGGTGGCCGCCGCCATATCATCGAAGGATGGAACGTCGCCGAGCTTGACCAGATGGCTTTGCCACCATGCCACAAGACTTATCAGTTTCACGTCGGGCGGGGGCGGCTCAACTGCCTGCTGTTCCAGCGCAGTTGCGATGTCGCATTGGGGCTGCCATTCAATCTGTTCGGTGCGGCACTGCTCACGCGCATGATCGCGGCTCAGGCCGGGTTGGAACCGGGTGAACTTGTCTGGACAGGGGGCGATACGCATCTCTACCTCAACCACGGTGATCTGGTGGCAGAGCAACTGGCGCGGGAACCGGATGGCGCCCCGGTGCTTGATTTGATCGATGTTCCGGAATCGATCTTTTCCTATCGCTTCGAAAATTTTGTCGTGCGTGACTATCAGCCGCAGGGCGCTATCCGCGCACCGGTGGCGGTATAACTTTGCTGTAGGATTGTTGACGGTAACAACTGAAACCAATATTTGAGCAGGAAGGCGCAAGATCATCGAAAGGCGTCCCAAGACGCCGCATTAGCGCCATGGGAGAATGCGATGGCCGAACATGACGCTGCCACGCGGCAGAACCGACCGCGCCTGTCGTTGCATGTTCCCGAACCCTTGTTCCGGCCCGGCGACAAGGTTGATTTCACGCATCTCGTCATTCCTCATGCCGGGTTGCAGCCGCGGCCGGATGAAAGCTGCCATCCGCGGGAGACCTTCGCGCTCTGCACCGATCTTGTGCGGGTGCTGGATGATGATCATCAGGCGCAGGGGCCATGGAACCCGCGGCTTGCTCCCGATCAACTGCGGCGCATTCTGCGAGAAATGGCTTTGATCCGCGCGTTCGACAGTCGGATGTACAGGCTGCAACGGCAAGGCAAGACAAGCTTCTACCTGAAGTGCTCGGGTGAAGAGGCAACCTCGATAGCGGCGACCCATGCGCTCGATTTCGAGGACATGATCTTTCCATCCTATCGTCAGCAAGGCTGCCTGATCGCCAGGGGATACCCTCTGGTGGACATGATCAACCAGATATTTTCCAATCGCGCCGACAAGCTGAAAGGCCGGCAATTGCCGATCCTCTATTCGGCGAAATCGGTCAATTTCTTCACCATATCCGGCAATCTTGCCACGCAACTGCCGCAGGCGACCGGCTTTGCCATGGCCAGCGCGTCCCGGGGTGACAGCAAGATTGCGGTTGGCTGGGTTGGCGAAGGTTCGACTGCAGAAGGGGATTTCCATTCCGCGCTGTTGTTCGCGGCCGTTTATAACGCACCTGTCATCTTCAATATCGTCAACAACCAATGGGCGATATCCAGCTTTTCCGGATTTGCCGGTGCGGAGCGGGCCACCTTCGCAGCCCGGGCTATCGGATATGGCATTGCAGGGCTCAGGGTCGATGGGAATGACGTCTTGGCCGTTTACGCTGCGCAGCGGTGGGCGGCTGACCGTGCCCGGGCGAACGCCGGGCCGACGCTGATCGAATATTTCACTTTCCGCGCTGAAGGCCATTCCACCTCCGATGATCCCACGGCCTATCGCAGCGCCCAGGAGGGTGTGGAATGGCCGTTGGGGGATCCGATTGCACGGTTGCGCGATCATCTGATCGCCATCGGCGAATGGTCGATCGCCCAGCATGAATCCATGGATGGTGAACTGGATGAACAGGTGAAAACTGCCACCCGGGAAGCGGAAAAGAATGGCATTCTGGGCCATGGTTTGCACCAACCGGATCGAACCATGTTTGAGGATGTGTTTGAAGATCAGCCCTGGCATCTGAAGGAACAGGCCGCGCAGGCGGTCCACGAAAGGCGCGTCAAATACCCGGATGGAGACACCGCATGAGTGAGGTCGAATCCATCTCGAGAACCCCAGCAGGTGATACGCGCGATCTCACCATGATCGAGGCGATAAACGAGGCACTCGACATCATGCTGGAACGCGATCCCGATGTAATCCTGTTGGGGGAAGACATCGGCTATTTCGGCGGCGTGTTCCGCGCAACGGCAGGACTGCAGGAAAAGCACGGCAAGACCCGGGTGTTCGACACGCCAATCAGCGAATGCGGCATCATTGGTGTCGCGGTGGGGATGGGGGCCTACGGTTTGCGCCCGGTGCCGGAAATTCAGTTCGCCGACTATATCTATCCTGGGCTTGATCAACTGGTGTCAGAGGCAGCACGGCTGCGTTACCGTTCGGCGGCGGAATTCATTGCTCCGATGACCGTGCGCACACCTTTTGGTGGCGGCATTTTTGGGGGGCAAACTCATAGTCAGAGCCCGGAGGCTCTGTTCACCCATGTGGCGGGGCTGAAAACCGTTGTCCCGAGCACGCCATATGACGCCAAGGGTCTGTTGATCGCTGCGATCGAAGACAATGATCCGGTGATCTTCTTCGAACCCAAGCGCATCTACAATGGACCGTTCGACGGCTATTACGACCAGCCGACCCGACCGTGGAAGGGGCACCCCGACGCCCATGTTCCTGAAGGCCATTACACCGTGTCGCTTGGCCAGGCCCGGATCGTGAGGGCGGGGGACGCGCTGACGGTGCTGGCTTACGGGACTATGGTGCATGTGGCCGAGGCGGTGTGCCGGCAAAAGGCGGTAGACGCCGAAATCATCGATCTGCGCACTTTGGTTCCACTTGATATCGAGGCGATCGAAAAATCCGTGCGCAAGACCGGTCGCTGCCTGATCGTACATGAAGCCACACGGACATCGGGCTTTGGCGCGGAACTTTCCGCATTGGTGACCGAGAGATGCTTCTATCACCTTGAGGCGCCGGTGGAGCGGGTGACGGGTTTTGATACCCCTTACCCCCACAGCCTTGAATGGGCCTATTTCCCCGGGCCTGTCCGTGTCGGCGAAGGTATCGACAAGCTTCTGAGCGAGTAACAGCGATGGCGCGTTTCACATTCAACTTGCCCGATGTTGGCGAAGGCATTGCCCAGGCAGAGATTGTTGCTTGGCATGTAAAGCTTGGCGATCACGTAGCCGAAGATGGGCGTATCGCGGATTTGATGACGGACAAGGCTACCGTGGAGATGGAAAGCCCGGTGGCTGGCAAGGTAATCGAAATTGCCGGTGAGGTGGGTGATGTGATCGCCATCGGCACCCCCTTGGTGGTGCTTGAGACCGAGGCGACACAAGCGCCTGAACCTCAGGGAAGTGAATCACTGTCAGCAGTTGCGGCCGCAGATGCTGGCGGGATGCCTGAAGCTCCCCCGGCAGCTGTTCCCCAAACGTCGCCCGCTCTTGATGACAGCAAGGTCGAAGCCTCGCACGACCGTCGTGTTGCGGACCAGCGAGTGCTTGCCAGCCCGGCTGTACGGCAGCGGTCTCGTGATCTCGGCATTGATCTTGCGGATGTGCGGCCGGCTGCGGATGGACGGGTGCGCCATGCCGATCTGGATGCCTTTATCACTTACAACGCCAGACAGGGGTATGCCGTCAGCGGAGCGGTTCGCGCAGATGAGACGGTCAAGGTGGTGGGCCTGCGGCGGCGCATTGCTGAAAACATGGCTGCGGCAAAGCGGCATATCCCGCATTTCACTTATGTCGAGGAATGCGATGTCACCGAACTGGAAAAGGTGCGCGCAGAACTGAATGCAACCCGCGAATCAGGCGGCGCGCAACGTCCGCGCCTGACAATGCTGCCGTTACTGATTGCCGCGATCTGTCGGGAATTGGCCAATTTCCCGATGCTTAACGCACATTATGATGATCAGGCCAATGTCATTACCCGGCTTGGCGCGGTGCATCTGGGCGTGGCGACCATGACGGATGCCGGCCTGATGGTCCCGGTCATTCGCGATGCCCAGGCCAAAAACCTCTGGCAATTGGCTGCCCAAATCGCGCGCCTGGCAGAGGCTGCCCGCAATGGCACCGCCCAAAGCAGTGAGCTTTCAGGATCGAGCTTCACCCTGTCATCCCTTGGACCACTGGGAGGCATTGCCTCGACCCCGATCGTCAACCGACCGGAAGTGGCGATTCTTGCGCCCAACCGGATCGTGGAGCGGCCCATGTTTGTGCGCGATGATAGCGGAGGAGAACGCATTGCACGGCGAAAGCTGATGAACATCTCGATCAGCTGCGATCACCGGGTGGTTGACGGTTATGACGCTGCCGCATTCGCGCAGGCGGTAAAGCGGCTGATCGAAACGCCGTCGCTCTTGCTGGTCGGATAATCAAGGGACTGGATAGTACGGATCAGCGCACGACCGCACGATAGGTCAATCGACCTTCTCCTGCGCCGGTTCTCCAGCGCATGTGGGTCACCCCCTGCGGCATGCGTTCCGGGTTGGATACCAATTGCCAATTCGTGCCGCCATCGGTGGAAACTTCAAAATTTCCCCGGCTGGCACTTTCCAGAGCCAATCGCCGCGGAATGGGATTGGTGACTGTATAGCTGCCGCGTGCCGGCGCCTTCCAGCGCATCACGGTGATCACGCGGTCACCGCGCATCAGTTCTGCTGACGGTTCCAGCTGGCTCAGCCGCTGACCATCTTCAACGAAAATCGAGCTTTCCACCACCACGCCGCTTTGAGCAGCGAGCGGTTGCGCAGCGCATAATGCTGCACAGACCAAGGTCCAGCGCATGCGAATTCCCCCTTTTCGCGGCAGCAGCCGCCTGCGCGCGATATAAAGGGCAAGCTCCCAACAGAAAGTTAAGCAGGGGAATCGCAAGTTTTTCGAACGGAATGAAAAACTGGTCCAAGTCTGTGTTGACAGCTCAAAGACCCTCCCTTAGAGGCGCGTCTCCCAAGCGGTGCAGCACCATTATGCGGGTGTAGCTCAGTTGGTTAGAGCGCCGGCCTGTCACGCCGGAGGTCGCGGGTTCGAGCCCCGTCACTCGCGCCACTTGGGACATTCTTCATAAACTGAATGGCTCTTTCGGCAGTATTGCCTGCCGGATGATGCGGCTTTTGCCCATTTTTCGTCTGGCTTGGCGGCTTTGTCGAAAGATTTTTCAGGAGTCGTTGACAGGCTTCTTGGTGTCCCTTAGAGGCGCCTCTCCCAAGCGGTGCAGCACCACTTTATGCGGGTGTAGCTCAGTTGGTTAGAGCGCCGGCCTGTCACGCCGGAGGTCGCGGGTTCGAGCCCCGTCACTCGCGCCACTTGGGACTTTCTTTAGAACAAATTTAACGGCTTGCCGCTGAAAGCTCACAAGCAAATCATCGCATGCGGTGTCATGCGAAGGCGACAGATGTGATCGGCAGCCTGATAACATCTGCCCGCCGATCACCGCCAGCGCCCGGTTTCCATCCAGATCAGGAAGCGGCGCAAAGGCAGCAGCCATATGATGCCCAGCGCAAGGTAGATGATCGTCTGCACCAGAACGGGTACACGCTCGATCCATTGAGAAGCCCAGACGACGCCCATCACGTAGAGGGTGAGCCCGGCCAGCAGCAGCAATATGCCAAACGGGATCCGCAGGGTCGGCCCATCCCGCATCAGAACGGCCCGAGCAGACGGGTGGGGGTGATAATCGCGGCGAGCGGCATATCGTGCGACTCCAGTGGCAGATCTTCGACTTCCTGCACGTCCCAGGCCATGCCGATCGCAATCGTGCTAGGGTGGGCGGCAAGCCAGATATCATAAAAACCGCCCCCCTGGCCGAGGCGTTGCCCGGTCCGGTCGAATCCCAACAGCGGCATGAACAGGACATCCGGTTCGATTATCGGCGCATCCGCGCGCGGCTGGCGCAGCCCGAGCGGGCCATCGACCAGATCGCCTTCGTCGAAAGGATCGGCGTGATGGTGAAAAACCATGGGTTCAGAAATCTTGGTAACGCGGGGCAGCGCCAGCCGATGGCCACGTTCGAAGAAGAACTTCATGTAGGATCCGGCAGGCGCTTCGCCTGGGTCCGCGCGGTAGAAGCCAATGGAGGCATTTTCCGGAACCATGTCCAGCACCACGCCCGGCGGGCGGTTGAACACCAATGCGCTGACTTCAGGTGGCAGCGATGCGGCATGATCGCGCCGCTTGCGCCGCAGTTCCGTGCGCAGGGCTGCCTTGCGCGCGGCAATATCTTCACTCACCTCGGTTCTCCTCCGATTTCCCGATAGCATTGCGCTATCGGGAAAGTGGCGGAACCACCATTGGTCGTTTTCCGAGAAATCCTCTGACGCCTCGACGTCAGGTGGGCGCCGTATGCACCGAACCACCAGGACGAACCCGTGGTCCGGGCAGGGACAACTCCCATGGATTGCTTATAGCCTCAGGGATATTCTCAACGGCTCGTGCCGGGCAGTCCCGCCACCCTCTATCTAGGCGCTTGGCAGTTCACTCTCAAGGCGTGCTGCAAGACTTTCCAGCCAATCGGCCATGGATTCGACGATTTCCGGTTGGATGGCCGTTCTGGCGTTCTTCAATTCATGCAATTCATCCGCCAGCAGCAACGCCGCATAGAGCAGGGTACGTGCTTCGGACTGGCCGGCCACACCGGGCATCTGGGCCAGCTTGCCGTCGATCTGGGCCCCAAGGCTGGCGATATGGCGTTCCTCGCCATCACCGCAGGCAACCGTATACTCACGGCCACCGATTGTCAGGAAAGCATTGCTCATCGCTCGATGGATCCAATCAGTCGATCGAGATCGGTCAGTGCTGCATGCGCCTCGGCACGCAGCGCCTCATAGTTTTGCTGCAGCTGCAAATCCTGCGCTTTGACAAGCACACGTGCGGCAAGTGCGGCTTCGACTCGTTCCGCTGCTGTTTCGATACGGGCCATAGCCCGCTTTATCCGCTCGGCATCCATTACGCAGTGGACGTAACAAAAACTGCCTTGCGAAGCAATGCTTTGCCCAGGTGAGCTGTGAATAAGCCTCTGCTTCGCCCTTTAACGACAACCGCTGGTCGCAACGCCGCGCGCCGCTTGACGTGGCGGCACCCGCTCCGCAAGGAACGCGCAACCGAATCGCGGTCCTTCATCAGTAATTTCCGGAGCCTTGTTACATGCCAGCTGATCCCGCCCGCCTTGCCGGAATGGCCAATACGATCCGCGCCCTGTCCATGGATGCGGTGCAGGCGGCGAACATCGGCCACCCGGGCATGCCGATGGGCATGGCCGATGTCGCGACGGTGCTTTGGTCGGATTATCTGCGTTTTGACCCAGCCGATCCGAAATGGCCGGATCGCGACCGTTTCGTGTTGTCGGCCGGTCATGGCTCCATGCTCACCTACGCGTTGCTGCACCTGACCGGTTATGCGCAGCCCACGATGGACGACATTCGCAATTTCCGTCAGCTCGGCAGCCCTTGCGCCGGCCATCCGGAAAACTTCCTTCTTGAAGGCGTCGAATGCACCACGGGACCACTGGGGCAGGGCCTCGCAATGGCTGTGGGCATGGCGATCGCGGAACGGCACCTCAATGCCAAGTTCGGCGATGAGCTGGTCAATCACCGCACCTGGGCGATTGCTGGCGATGGTTGCATGATGGAAGGCATCAACCACGAAGCCATCGGGCTTGCCGGCCATCTCGGCCTTGGGAACCTGATTGTGCTGTGGGACGATAACCGCATCACCATCGATGGCGCAGTCAGCCTGTCGTCGAGCGAAGACGTGCCGGAACGTTACCGTTCGGCAAAATGGCATACCGTCAGCTGCGACGGGCACGATCCGGCCGATATCCGCCGCGCAATCGATGAAGCGCTGGCCGATCCGCGTCCTTCGCTGGTCGCTTGCCAGACGATCATCGGCAAGGGCGCGCCTAACAAGCAGGGCACATCGTCCGTGCATGGTTCGCCGCTCGGTGCCGATGAAGTGGCTGCCGCACGTGTTGAAATGGGGTGGGAAGCCGAACCCTTCGTCGTGCCGGCCGATATCCTGGCCGACTGGCGCGCACTGGGTGCAGCCGGCGCAGAAGCGAACATCGCCTGGCAGGCCCGGCTCGAAGCCAGCGCCAAGAAGGCTGATTTCGAACAGCAGCTGAGCAGCGTTGCCGACAAGGCTGCACCGGCGCTGCAGGATTTCATCCGCGGTCTGGCCAAGGATCAGCCCAAGGTGGCCAGCCGCAAGGCATCGGAAATGGCCCTTGGCCCGCTAACCGAAGCGCTGCCGCAGCTGATCGGCGGTTCGGCTGACCTCACCGGTTCGAACAACACCAAGACCAGCGCAACCACGCCGCTGACCGCCAGCAGCTATGACGGGCGTTACCTGTATTACGGGATTCGCGAATTCGGCATGGCAGCGGCCATGAACGGTCTTTCGCTGCATGGCGGCGTCGTGGCCTATGGCGGCACCTTCCTGGTGTTCAGCGATTATGCCCGCAACGCGATCCGCATGTCGGCACTGCAGGAAACCGGCGTCGTTTATGTCATGACGCATGATTCGATCGGCCTTGGTGAAGATGGCCCGACCCACCAGCCGGTGGAACATGTCATGAGCCTGCGCCTGATTCCGAACCTCAATGTCTATCGTCCTGCCGACGCCATCGAAACGGCTGAGTGCTGGGCGCTGGCACTGCAGACCACCGAAACACCGTCGGTGCTGGCCCTGTCGCGTCAGAACCTGCCTGCGGTGCGCGGTGAAGGCGATGCGGAATGGACGGGTCAGACCAACCGTTCGGCCAAGGGTGGCTATCTGCTGAAGCCGGCTACTGCCGCACGCAAGGTTGTGCTGGTTGCCACGGGTTCGGAAGTTTCGGTGGCAGTCGATACCGCCAAGGTTCTGGAAGAACAGGGCATTGGCGCAGACGTGGTTTCCATGCCCTGTGTCGAACTGTTCCAGCAGGCTGACCAGGCATATCGCGAAGAACTGCTTCCGGCCGACGCGCTGATCGTATCGATCGAAGCGGGCGTCACGCTGGGCTGGCAGGCAGTGACTGGGGCCAATGGTCTCAATATCGGTCTCGACCGCTTCGGCGCCTCCGCCCCGGCAGAGGTTCTGTTCAAGCATTTCGGCTTCAGCGCAGAAGCCATTGTTCCGCAAATCCTTGCCAAGCTCGGCAACTGATCAGGAGTTCTTTCCATGACGACCAAGGTTTCGATCAATGGCTTCGGCCGCATCGGTCGGCTCGTCGCACGGGCGCTTCTGGAACGTGACGATCACGATCTGGAACTGGTTGCGATCAACGATCTCGCTTCCCCGAAGGACAACGCCTTGCTGTTCGCCTACGACAGCACGCACGGCCGTTTTCCCGGCACGGTGACGTCGGACGATGACAGCATCACGGTTAACGGCAAGCGTATTGCCGTCACCAAGGAACGCGATCCGGGCAAGCTGCCGCACAAGGAAATGGGCATCGAACTCGTGCTGGAATGCACGGGCTTCTTCCAGTCGCACGAAGCATCGAAGCCGCATCTGGATGCCGGTGCCAAGCGCGTGCTGATTTCCGCCCCGGCGACCGGCGTTTCGGCCACTATCGTCTATGGCGTGAACCATGCCAGCCTGACCGCCGACGACATCATCGTGTCGAACGCCAGCTGCACCACCAACTGCCTGGCACCGGTGGCCAAGGTGCTGAATGATGCCGTGGGCATTGAACGCGGTTTCATGACCACGATCCATTCCTACACCAATGATCAGCGCATGCTGGACCAGATCCATGGCGATCTGCGTCGTGCCCGCGCCGGTGCGGTGAACATGATCCCGACCACCACTGGCGCTGCCCGTGCGGTTGGGCTGGTTCTGCCCGAACTGAAGGGCAAGCTGGACGGTTCGTCGGTTCGCGTGCCGACCCCGAATGTCAGTCTCGTCGATCTGACCTTCGTTCCGGGCCGCGATACCACGGCAGAAGAACTCAATGCTCTGCTCAAGGCTGCCGCCGAAGGTTCAATGAAGGGCGTGCTCGCCTACACGGACCAGCCTCTGGTCAGCAGCGACTTCAACCACTTCCCCGCCAGCTCGACCGTCGACAGCCTGGAAACCGCCGTGCTGGAAGGCAAGCTGGCTCGCGTTGTGTCCTGGTACGATAATGAGTGGGGCTTCTCCAACCGCATGATCGATACCGCCGGATTGATGGCTGGCCTGATCTGAGGAACGACTGATGGCCTCCTTCAAGACGCTCGACGACATCGGTGAACTCACCGGCAAGGTGGTTCTCGTCCGTGTGGACCTGAACCTGCCCATGGCCGATGGCCGTGCTACCGATCTGACCCGGGCACGGGCAGTGGCGCCAACCATCCTGGAACTGGCCGATGCCGGCGCCAAGGTGCTGCTGCTCGCGCATTTCGGGCGTCCGAAGGGGGCACGTCATTCGGCGATGTCGCTCAGCATGGTGCAGGGCGACATTGAGGATGTGCTTGGCCGCGAAGTGATGTTCATTCCGGAAGTCGCCGGCCCGGTAACGGCTCAGGCCATCGGCATCCTCGGCAATGGCGACATCGGTCTGTTGGAAAACACCCGGTTCTGGCCGGGTGAAGAGGCAAATGATCCGGAATTCGCCGCCAGTATCGCTGCCAACGCGAATCTTTACGTCAATGATGCCTTCTCTGCCGCGCATCGTGCACACGCCAGTACAGAAGGTCTGGCCCGCATTCTGCCCGCCTTTGCCGGGCGTTCCATGCAGAAGGAGCTCGAAGCGCTGGACAAGGCGCTTGGCGCCCCGGAAAAGCCAGTGGCTGCAGTCGTGGGTGGCGCCAAGGTGTCGTCCAAGCTGGCAGTGCTGCGACATCTTGTGGGTCAGGTCGATCACCTGATCATCGGCGGTGGCATGGCCAACACCTTCCTTGCTGGTCGTGGGGTCAATGTCGGAAAATCGCTGTGCGAGCATGATCTGGCTGCCACGGCAGAGGCGATCATGGACGCGGCCGATCGCGCCGGCTGCACCGTGCATCTGCCCTATGATGTGGTCGTGGCAAAGGAATTTGCCGCCAATCCGCCAAGCCTGCGGACTTGCAATGTTCACGAAGTGGCAGAGGATGAGATGATTCTCGACATCGGGCCGCATGCCGTGGAAGCTCTGGCCGATGTGTTGAAAACCTGCCGTACGCTGGTCTGGAATGGTCCGCTCGGTGCGTTCGAAACGCAACCTTTCGACGTTGCCACGGTTTCGCTGGCAAGGGTTGCCGCTGCCCTTACGAAGGAAGGATCGCTGGTCTCTGTTGCTGGCGGCGGTGATACCGTTGCGGCGCTCAATCAGGCCGGTGTTGCTGGCGATTTCAGTTATGTTTCAACGGCAGGTGGGGCATTTCTCGAATGGATGGAAGGTCAGGTTCTGCCTGGCGTGGCCATTCTGCAGGCCTGAACACGCATGCAGTAGCCCGGCTGACCACATAGGTCGGTCGGGGGCCGCACACCTCTATCCTACTATCCGCCGCTGAAACCGAAGCGGTAGTCGCCCGGTGCGATTACGACACCCGATTGCCTGTTGGGGGTTGCGGTTTCCAGGGTGATGGTTCGGCCATGGACCTTCTTCGGTTCCCGCAAAGTGAGCCGAACAGTATCGACCTGCCGATTAAGCGCAACCCGCGCGGACAGGATGAGGCGTCCCTGCCATACACATATCGCATTGATCGGGCACCGACTGTCTTCGATCAGGGCCAGGGGCGTGACTATCAATCTGCCCACCCGCTGTTCCTGATCGAAACCCGCTGCTGCAGGCTGCGGGGCTGGCGTGGAGTTTTCATGAGTGGCGGAAGGCACCGTCTGGGTGCAGCCTGCAAGCAGAATTGCAAGGGCGAGGCTAACGGCGCTTTTCACCGCAGTATCTAACGGCAGGCCAGCTTTCAGTCACGTGAACAAATAGCCAGGATTCATGGCGATCCGTAAGCGCGATTTCGCGGGTGACATCATCTGCTGACTGGAAAGGCGCGACAAACAAAAGAAAATAGAGCGGCGATCCGATGAAATCCGGTCGGGATCCGTTCCAGAAAGGGCTGGGCGTGCAGGCGCAGTGCGGATAAGGGCGTCTGATGTCTGATTGCCAACTTTACCTGATTTCGCCCCTCGATGTGGGGGGCAGCTTTCCACGCCGTCTTGAAAATGCTCTGGGGGCGGGGCCTGTCGCGGCGTTTCAGTTCCGCGTGAAGGATGTGGATCCCCATGCTGCGGCAGAATTGGCGGCTCCGCTGCATGATATTTGTCGCGAAGCGGATGTGGCCTTCATCGTCAATGACAGCATATCGCTCGCCAAGCGGTTGAAGGCCGATGGAGTGCATCTCGGGCAGAAGGACGGCGATGTGCGTTTCGCCCGTGAAGAGCTGGGCCGGGAGGCTCAGATAGGCGTTACCTGCCATGCCAGTCGACATATGGGCATGGACGCAGGCGATGCGGGTGCTGATTATGTCGCCTTCGGAAGCTTCTTTCCCAGTACCACGAAGAGCAGCGAGCATCGGCCAGAGCTGGAATTGCTCGAATGGTGGCAGCAGATGATGGAAATACCTTGCGTTGCGATTGGAGGGATTACCCCTGAAAATTGCAGCCCGCTGATCAGTGCAGGGGCTGATTTTCTGGCAGTGAGCAACGCTGTTTGGGGTGGCGACGAAGCAAAAGCGGTCCAGGCTTTCACCAAATTGCTCGCCTGAATTGAACCGATCGCCCCCACTTTACTGAAAGCGGGGGCGCATCGCATCATCCTTGCTCTGACCCTTCGCGCACGCACCGCAGGCGACCCGGCTGATTTCCTTCCATCCGACGCAGAAATCCGTCTGAAATGATGGCGTAGGTTTCGCCCGATCGTGCTCCGCTGGTAAATGTCAGCCGATCACCGCGCCGCAAATAGGTGCCAGCGCCCTTCTTCGAACTGTAGCGGGATGCGTTTTCGATCGCGAAGCTGTCGTCCGGCTGCACGACTCCAACCCGCCCGCCTGCATTGCCGGGCAACTCGCAAACATATTGTCCGCGCGGCAGAGTGTCGATCGGCCCCCGATTTTGCGCAACAGCAACGGCGGGGCTGATCAGTGCCACCGCTAGCAATGATCGAATGATAGATTTGTGCATCCAACCAGCATAGCGTGTTGTCGCTTGCATTGCCATGAACGCGTCAAAAGGGTAGGGCGCGCGGCACAATTTCCCGATATCGAAGGTTGAGCGATGAAGATCAGCGGCGTGGACATCCGTCCCGGCAACATCCTGGAATACGAAGGCGGCATCTGGAAGGTTGCCAAGATCCAGCACACGCAGCCGGGCAAGGGCGGTGCCTACATGCAGGTTGAAATGAAAAACCTGCAGGACGGTCGCAAGACCAATGTCCGCTTCCGCAGTGCTGACACGATCGAACGTGTGCGTCTGGATACCAAGGATTTTCAGTACCTTTACGCCGAAGGCGACATGCTGGTGTTCATGGACAAGGACACCTATGACCAGATTCAGCTGCCGACCGATCTGATCGGTGATGCGGCTGCTTTCCTGGAAGATGGCATGGAGGTGATGCTGGAAATGTGGGAGGAAAAGCCCATTTCCGTCCAGCTGCCGGAACAGGTCGAGGCGGTTATCGTCGAAGCCGACGCCGTGGTGAAGGGGCAGACTGCCAGTTCGAGCTACAAGCCTGCCGTGCTTGAAAATGGCGTGCGGGTTATGGTTCCGCCGCACATCGAGAGCGGTACCCGCATCGTGGTTGACGTTTACGAGCGCAGCTATGTCGGTAAGGCCAGCTGATCCAAATTGCAGGCATGTCGACTGATCGGAACATTGCTCGGTCGGCATCCGCACAACAATTCAGGCTGATCCGGTCGGGTGAACCAGGGTTCACCCGACCGCTCCGCCCTTGCATATCCGGCGCCGCCCTGTTTTCAGGCGCACGGGATACACGAACCAAAAACAAGGAAGTGCCCGATGGCTGCCATATCCGGTCTCATTCGCGTCATGGAAAAGGCCGCCCGCAAGGCCGGTAGCCGCCTGCGCCGCGACTTCGGGGAGGTCGAACACCTTCAGGTCAGCCGCAAGGGTCCATCGGATTTCGTGTCCAAGGCCGATCAGCAGGCGGAACGCACGATCTGGGACGAACTGCGCGCTGCGCGCCCGGATTGGGGTTTCGTCATGGAAGAAGCCGGCACTATTGAAGGTGATCCGACCAAGCCACGCTGGATCATCGATCCGCTCGATGGCACGAGCAATTTCCTTCATGGCATTCCGCATTTTGCAATCTCGATCGCAGCGCAGGAGCCGCTGCTTGATGGGTCGGGGTGGGGCGATGTCATTGCCGGTGTCGTGTATCAGCCGATCACCGACCAGACCTTCTGGGCGGAAAAGTCGCGCGGAGCCTGGCTGCATGATGGTCGTTTGCGCGTATCCGGGCGTCGGCATCTGTCCGAAGCCCTGATTGCCACGGGCATGCCCTATCAGGGGCATGGCGACTTTGATGAATGGCAGAAGATCTACGGCGCGATCGGCCCTCAGGTGGCGGGCATCCGTCGTTTCGGCGCGGCATCGCTGGATCTGGCCTGGGTTGCGGCTGGCCGTTTCGACGGCTTTTGGGAAAGCGATCTTTCCCCTTGGGACACGGCTGCAGGTTGCTTGCTGGTGCGCGAAGCCGGTGGCTTTGTCACCGATTACCGCGGCCGCTCCGATGCGATTTGCGCTTCGCAGGTGATTGCGGCCAATGATCCGCTGCATTCGCGTCTGCACAAGCTGGTCGCCGGTGCGCTGAAAGCATAAGGCTGCGCATTTGCTTGAATTGGAGCAAAGAGCCAGCTAGTTGCCGCTGATTGCGGAGCCCCTGTGGTGGAATGGTAGACGCGCTCGACTCAAAATCGAGTTTCTTCGGGAGTGCCAGTTCGAGTCTGGCCAGGGGCACCATTTTCAAGGCATTTGAACGATGCAGCCAACGCGGTATGTGTCGTTACGGTTCATCGAACTCGGGGGGCATCGTCACGATGTCCGAAGATGAGTAGGTCATCTGACCTGTTCCGTCATCCGGCGGTATCATCATGGCATCGCCATCGGATTCCTCGACGATGTTGTCCTCATAGAACACGCCGGCATCGTCGCCTTCGTCGGCCCAGACTGTCTGAGGCTCTACGGGTGCAATGGGTGAATCCGCCTGCGGCACCTCGATGGGCGCAGTCACATATCCGGCTTCAATAGGTTCTGGCTGCCTGTTGCTGCTGCCGAAATTGTCGAGCAGGAAAGACGCCGCTGTGGCGACCACGACCACCGTTATCGCAGCGAAAGTCGTCTTGCGGGTCATCGATGCGGAACGTGTCGCGCGTGCGCGTTCCATCGGCGATCCGCTCATATGCAAAGGGGGACGTGCCATGCCCATGTGCATTAGGGGCGACCTATTAACGATCTTTTCGCTCTTTATGGTTAACGCGCCCTGCGTCGCCATCCTTTGAACAGGAAGCCGATGCTGTAAAGTTTACCGACATTTCACATCTTGGCGATAAGCGGAGGTGTCTGTCATCACCGTCAGACGCAGCCGGCTGGAGCAATGGTCAGACTTTTCAAACATTACGTTCCGCACGCCGTGCTGCTGCTGGGCCTGATCGATTTCATGTTGCTGTTTGTCAGCGGCGATCTGGCGTGGAAACTGCGCGCGGCCCAGATCGGGATGGATCAAGGCCTGCTTGCCGATCGCCTTGCGATGCTCGGTGGTTTTTCCGTGGTTGTGATCTCGGCAATGATCTCGGTCGGCGTCTATGGCAGCGAAGCTTTGCGCTCCATGCGTTTCGCGTGTGCCAGGCTTCTGGTGGCGGTCAGCCTTTCGATTATCGCGCTGGCGCTCCTCGATTTCCTTATGCCGGGAAAGACGTTCTGGCGTTCGACACTGCTCTACGCGATGGGCTTTTCGATTGCGCTGCTGATGCTCAATCGCCTGATTGTCGGCGGCATTCTCGGGGCGTCGGCATTCCGCCGCCGGGTGGTGGTACTTGGTGCGGGTCTGCGCGCAGATCGTCTGCGGAAGCTCAGCGAAAAGCCGGGCAGCGGCTTCACCATCGTCGGCTACATCGGCATGACCGAAAGCCAGCCCGTCATTCCGGAAGCGATTGCACGTTCTGCGGTTCCCGACATGTCGGGTTTCGTAGCGAATCTGGGTGCAAGCGAGGTGGTTCTCGCCCTTGAGGAGCGCCGCAATGCGCTGCCGCTCAAGGATCTGCTGCGGATCAAGACGACCGGCGTCCACGTAAATGATTTTTCCAGCTTCCTGGAACGTGAAACCGGGCGGGTCGATCTCGACACGCTCAATCCCAGTTGGTTGATCTTTTCCGATGGCTTTTCTTCCGGTCGGGCGATTTCCAGCTTCGCCAAGCGAACCTTCGACATTTGCGCCAGCATGCTGCTGCTTGTTTTGACCCTCCCGGTAATTCTGATCTTTGCCGTGCTGGTGAAGCTCGACAGCAAGGGCCCGGCGTTTTTCCGCCAGACTCGGGTGGGGCTCTATGGCCAGCCGTTCCAACTGATCAAACTGCGCTCCATGCGGACCGATGCGGAAAAGGACGGCGCGAAATGGGCGGCAGAAAACGATCCTCGGATAACACGGCTGGGCAGGTTCATCCGCAAGGTGCGGATCGATGAACTGCCACAGGTCTACACCGTGCTGAAAGGGCAGATGAGCTTTGTCGGTCCACGCCCTGAGGTGCCGCAATTCGTTGAGGATCTGGAAGACCGGCTGCCCTATTATGCAGAACGCCACATGGTTAAACCCGGGATCACCGGCTGGGCGCAGATCAACTATCCCTATGGCGCATCGATCGAAGATTCCCGGCACAAGCTCGAATTCGATCTCTATTATGCAAAGAATTATACGCCCTTCCTCGACCTGCTGATCCTGCTGCAGACTCTGCGCGTCATTCTCTGGTCCGAAGGCGCCAGATGACCGCTCACGCCATCATATTGGCGATACAGCTTTCTTACCTGCTCACGGTGGTTCTGGCACTGGCGCTGGCCGGCTGGGTCGCTGCGCGCAAGGGGGACCGGGGGCCAGCCGTGCGGGCGACAGTCTCCGCGCTCGTTCTCACGGCCTGCTGGGCCGTTGCGGACTGCCTTCGGGGCTCGCTTGATACGGTTACCATAACCCTGCTCAGCCTCAACTATCTGGCCTGGTTGTGGGTGGTTTACCGATTGTTCGGGACGAATGCGCGTGAAGGATCGGCCGGCCCGGTTCGCATGGTCGTGCTGGCTCTGGCATTCGTGGAACTGCTGCAAATCGCCCTGGCACTGGCCAGCGTCAGTTTTGACGGTGGGGCGATTACTGACGGACTCTTGCTGCGCTTCACTTTCTCGTTCCGCTTGTTGTTCTGCGTGGGCGCCCTCGTGCTGGTCCACAATCTCTATGTTGGGGCAAATGTGCAGGCACGCGAAGCGCTGCGCTGGCCGGCTGCGTCCTTGGCGCTGTTGTGGCTGTACGACCTCAACCTTTCGACCATTGCTTATCTGGGGGAAAGCACGCCCCGCCTGCTGGTTGCCATGCGGACAACGGTCGTGCTCGTATCGGTTACGCTGCTCGCCCTTGGCGCTGCCCGGCGCGGCGCCAATCTTCGCTTCCGCCCGTCGCGGTCCTTTGCGTTTCAGTCTTTCTCGCTTTTGGTGATCGGTGGCTATCTGCTGGTCATGGACCTCATTGCGCAGAGCATGGCTCACGCGTGGACGGACTGGGCCGAAGTGGTGCAGGCGGGGGTGCTGGTGGTTGCGTGCGTCGTGGCGATCATTGGTCTGTCGTCACGCAGATTGCGTAGCGCTCTGCGGGTCACCCTGATCAAGAATCTGTTCCAGCACCGCTATGACTATCGGGCTGAATGGCTGAGATTTACCGACACAATAGGCAGGGCAGGGGCCTCCGCGCCGCCGCTGCGTGAACGCATTATCCAGGCCGTGGCCGATATCACGGACAGCCCCTCCGGCCTGTTGTTAACGCCGCGCGAGGATGGACTCCTTACGCTCGACACCAGATGGCAATGGGACACGATCGATGTTCCGCCCGACGCGATCGGGCTCGATGCGCAGCGGTTTTTCGAAGACAACAATTTCATTCTGGATCTCGATGAGATTCGCACAGGCCGAAACAGCGCTGTTCCGCCCACCGCGCAGCCCGATTGGCTGATGCTGCATGAAGACGCCTGGGCGCTGGTTCCGCTGCTGCATTATGGTCGGCTGGTTGGGGTGATCGTGCTTTCCCGACCACCTGCCGCACGGCTGCTGGATTGGGAAGATTTCGATCTGTTGCGGGTGGTGGGGCGGCAATTGGCCAGCTATCTGGCAGAACAGGCAAGCCAAGATGCATTGAGCGAAGCGCAGCGTTTCGATGAATTCAACCGGCGCATCGCCTTCGTGATGCACGACATCAAGAACCTGGCCAGCCAGTTGTCGCTATTGGCGACCAATGCGGAAAAACATGCCGAAAAACCGGAATTCCGGGAAGACATGCTGATTACCCTGCGCAACAGTGCCGACAAGCTGCAAGCGCTGCTCGCGAGGCTTGGCCGCTATGGTGCACATGGCGGTGAACATTCTGTCCCGGCGGCCCTGCGTGATGTGCTTCAAGGCATTGCACGCCGATATCGTGGACAGGCCAATGTGGTGGTCCCCGACAGGCCCGCATGCCTGGTTATGGCTGACGTTGAAGCGCTCGATCAGGCGCTGGTTCATCTGGTGCAGAATGCTCTGGAGGCGAGCCCGGAAGGCAGCCCGATCCTTCTGGACCATCGCATCGAAGACAATCTCGCCGTTATCGAAGTGATCGATTCCGGCGATGGCATGAGCAGCGAATTCGTCCGCACCCGGCTGTTCAAGCCCTTCCATTCCTCCAAACCTGGCGGCTTTGGCATTGGCGCATTTGAGGCACGGGAACTGGTGCGCGCGATGGGCGGGCGGGTGGATGTCGAATCCAGGAAAGGTATGGGAACGCGCTTCATCCTGCGCATACCGCTGGCCGCCAACCATCTGCTCGAAAGCCCCAGAACAATCCGACAGAACAGCGCCGAGGTAGCATGATGGCCGACAACAAACCGAAACTTCTGATCGTCGAAGACGATCAGGGCCTGCAGGCGCAGTTGAAATGGGCGTATGAAGATTTCGAGGTCGTCATCACGGGCGATCGCGCCAGTGCGATTGCGGCCTTGCGGGCGGAGGAACCTGCTGTGGTAACCCTCGATCTCGGCCTGCCGCCCGATCCGGATGGAACGAGCGAAGGCTTTGCTGTGCTGAACGAGATCATGGCAATGAAGCCCGATACCAAGGTCATCGTTGCCAGTGGTCACGGCGCCAGGGAAAGCGCGCTTCTGGCGATCGAACAGGGGGCTTATGATTTCTATCAGAAGCCGGTGGATATCGAACAACTGGGCCTGATCGTCCGCCGTGCCTTCAACCTGCACCAGATCGAAGCCGAAAACCGCGTGCTCGCGGAAAAGACCGGCGACGGGAACAGGGTGTTGGGCGGCTTGATCACGGCTGCCCCGGAAATGGTGAAGGTGGCGCGAACCATCGAAAGGATCGCCAACACTAACGTTTCGGCCATGCTGCTGGGCGCCAGTGGTACGGGCAAGGAGTTGCTGGCACGCGGACTGCATGACGCGAGCAACCGCGCCAAGGGCGCTTATGTGGCGATCAACTGCGCAGCGATACCGGAAAACCTGCTTGAAAGTGAACTGTTCGGCCATGAAAAGGGTGCATTTACCGGTGCGGTGAAGACGACCGAGGGCAAGATCGAACAGGCCAATGGCGGGACGCTGTTTCTCGACGAAGTGGGGGACATCCCGCTGCAGTTGCAGGTCAAGCTGCTACGCTTCCTGCAGGAACGGACCATCGAACGTCTGGGAGGGCGCAAGACCATTGCCGTGGATACCCGCATTGTTTGCGCCACGCACCAGGATCTTGAAACGATGATCACTGACGGGCGCTTCCGAGAGGATTTGTTCTATCGATTGGCAGAAGTGGTGGTGAAAATTCCCGCCCTTGCCGAACGTCCGGGCGATCCCACCTTGCTGGCCAAGGCCTTCCTGAAGCGGTTTGCCAAAGAGATGAATCCCCAGGTGACGGGGTTTGCCCCCGATGCGCTGTCGGCAATCGATGCCTGGAACTGGCCAGGCAATGTGCGGGAACTGGAAAATCGCGTGAAACGCGCGGTCATCATGGCTGACGGAAAGCTGATTGCTGCTGCCGATCTTGATCTGGAAGATCCGGATCAGGAGGATGGCGATGCCCTCAACCTGAAGAGCGCACGGGAAAAATCGGATCGCCGGATGATCCGCCATGCTCTGGCCCGTAGTGAAGGCAATATTTCCAGCACGGCAAAGCTGCTCGGGATCAGCCGGCCGACGCTGTATGATCTGCTAAAGCAGTATGATCTGCAGGTCTGACCTGCGACCGGTCCTGACGCTGCTGGCAATTATGCTGCTGTCCACCATGGCAGCAGCAGCGCCACAGCCCTCACCGCTCGATGCTGTGATCAACGCCTTGGCGCGCGGCGATGGCATCGCTGCGGAGGCGCGCGCGCGCGCTGCCCGTGAAGCAGGCATTCCCGATATCGAGCTGAACGCCTATTTTGGGGAGGCCGCGCTGCAACAGGGGCGCCTGGCCGATGCCCGGCGCTGGCTCGCCCCGGGTGCATTCTCGGACGCCAGCTTCGAATCCGGTTTTCACGCGCTGGCCCGGCTGGAAATGCAGCAGGGCAACTTCCCCGCTGCGGCTCGCGCCTTCGACAAGGTGCTGTCTCGCGGGAGGGGTAGTGCTCAGCTCTGGGTCGATATCGGCCGTATGCGCTATCGTTCCGGGGAACAGAGCCTGGCATTTTCCGCCGCCACCCGCGCCCTCGAACGCGACCCAAATGATCCGCGCGCCCTGGAATTCCGTGGGCAGCTCGCTCGCGATGCGGAAGGGTTGAAGGCCGCGCTGTCATGGTTCGAACGCGGCGTTGAAGCACAGCCAGAAGACATGGGCCTGCTGGGAGAATACGCCGCCACGCTGGGCGAACTCGGGCGAAACGCCGATATGCTGGTGGTGGCTCGCAAGATGGTGCAGATTGATCGCACGCACCCGCGCGCGTATTTTCTCCAGGCTGTGCTGGCCGGCCGCACGGGTCATGACGATCTCGCCCGCCGGCTGCTGCTCAAGACCGGTGAAAGCTATCAGGAATTGCCGGCGGTTATCCTCCTGGGCAGTGCGCTGGAACTTCGCTCCGGCAATCCTGCCCAGGCCATCGAACTGCTTGATCCGCTGGTGCGCCGGCAGCCGGACAACCGGGTCGCGACATTGCTGCTAGCGCGCGCGCTTCTCGCCAGCGGGGAAGCGAATGAACTGCTGGCACGCTTTCGCTATCTGGCGGATCGACCCGATGCTTCGCCTTATGAACTGACCTTGGTCGGTCGCGCGCTTGAGCATTCCGGGCAACGAAAGGACGCTGCCGCCTATCTGGATCGAGCCGC
Organism: Croceibacterium xixiisoli; assembly: GCF_009827305.1. Classification (GTDB taxonomy): domain Bacteria; phylum Pseudomonadota; class Alphaproteobacteria; order Sphingomonadales; family Sphingomonadaceae; genus Croceibacterium_C; species Croceibacterium_C xixiisoli. The sequence goes on from NZ_WTYJ01000002.1 coordinate 736,344, forward strand.
CGCAGGGCCCCAGCGGGTGCTGGTGGCGCTGGCTGTTCCGCGTGGCGATGATCTGGCGCCGATCCTGTTCGGCACTGGCCCGATACCCATGGGCGTGATGGAAGTTCGGCAACGCGCGGGGCGCGGCGAAGACGGCAGCGCGCTGGATCAGGCGCGACAACTGGTGAAGAGTTTCCCGGCATCGGGCGACGTTGCTGAATTGGCCGGGGATGCCGCGCTGATGGCCGGCCGCGCGCCGGAGGCCCTGGCCCATTACGAAGATGCCGCCGCAATCCGCCGCAATTGGGCCCTGGTTGAACGCATGGCGACAGCCTATCGCGAACAACGGCGTGATGACGCAGCAGCCTTGGTGCTGAGCGATTTTTTACGGCAGAATCCTCGCGAGGCTCAAGCTGCCGCCATGCTTGCGCGGATTGCCGCCAGTCAGCGGGAGTGGGATCGGGCGGCCGGGCTGCTGCGATACGCCATGCAGCTTGAGCGCGCGGGTGCAGATTCCAGGCTGTTTGCCGATCTGGCCGTGGCTGAATTGCAGACCGGGCAAAAGGATCAGGCTGTCAGACTGGCGCGCCGTGCCTATGCTCTTCAGCGGACCAATGGGCGATTGTCCCTGATCTACGGCCGGGCCCTCCAGAATGCCAGCAATTCGCAAAGGGCCGCCTTGTTGCTGGCGAAGGCCAACAGTATCGGCAAGCTTGCCGAACCGGTTTCCGACTGACGGCAAACACCCCTCTTTCCGATCGCCAGCCTCGGTCAAGGCGCGCGTTATTTCGGTTGGTATGTCTGCTCGGCACCAGGGAAGCTGCGGGCGCGAACCTCCTGCGCATAGAGGTCTGCAGCACCAGAAATGGTGGTCGCCACATCGGCGTAGCGTTTCACGAACCTTGGAACCCGTTCAAACATGCCGAGCATGTCTTCGGTCACCAGCACCTGCCCATCGCAAAGCGCTGATGCGCCGATGCCGATCGTGGGGCAGGGGACGGCATTTGTCACGGCAATGGCAATCGGTTCCACCACGCCTTCCACCACGATGGAAAACGCGCCTGCGTCGCTGAGCGCCTTCGCATCGCCAACGATCTTTTCCGCCTCCGCATCGCTGCGTCCGCGGGCCGCATAGCCACCCAGCACATTCACGGCCTGCGGCGTCAATCCGATGTGTCCCATGACAGGAATTCCTCGCCCGACCAGGAACGCCACCGTCTCGGCCATCGCGGCCCCACCTTCGAGTTTGACCGCTGCTGCCCCGCTCGCTTTCAGCAGCTGTGCTGCACTGGCGAAGGCCTGTTGCGGGGATTCTTCATAGGAACCGAAGGGCATATCCACCACGACAACCGAATGATAACTGCCGCGAACAACCGCTGCGGCATGGTTGGCCATCATCTCCAATGTCACGGGAATGGTTGAGGGCAGACCATAGATCACCTGGCCCAGCGAATCCCCGACCAGCAACATATCGCAATGCGCATCAAGCAGTTGCGCCTGGCGGGCGGTGTAGGCGGTCAGCATCACGATCGGATCGGCGGTGATGCCATCCTGCTTTCGCTGGAGAATCGCCGGGACTGTGAGGCGCTTCATCACCTGCGGGGTCGGGTTTGCCCGGCTGGTGCCGGTGTCGAGTTGGAAGGTCGTGGACATGATTGCATTGTAGCAAATGACGCTATCCATGCGAGGATCATTTTGCAGCGCAATATAGCGCTGGAATCCTGCGACTGAGCCGCATTTTGACACATATTGCTGAAAGATCGCCGGATACGCTTGTCTGAAAAGCCATTCGGGATAAAAATACGCCCCGCTGCCGGCTGATGGGACCACCCCCGTGCGGGCTACAAAGGGGCACACACTGGATGATTTTTGGCCGCGTTAAGCCATTGGACGCCATCTTGGCGACAGCGGAGAAAAAGTCTCTCCAAAGGTCGCTGGGGGCGTTCCAGCTCACCATGCTGGGAATAGGGGCCGTGATCGGCACCGGCATTTTCGTTCTTACAGCCGAAGCTGCGCAAAAGGCTGGGCCGGGCATGATGATCAGTTTCATCATCGCCGGGCTTGTTTGTGCTTTTGCAGCACTTTGTTACGCTGAGATGGCATCGATGGTGCCAGTTTCCGGTTCCGCCTATACCTATAGCTATGCCGTCATGGGTGAATTGATCGCCTGGATGGTCGGCTGGGCCCTGATCCTGGAATATGCCGTGGCGGCGGGGGCGGTGTCTGTCGGCTGGTCCGGTTATGTCGTGGGGCTGATCGAAAATGCCTTTGGCGTCACCATACCCAAGGCCTGGGTCCTTGGTCCGTTTGATGGCGGTGTGATCAATCTGCCCGCGATGTTTATCGCAGGCGTGGTCACCATGTTGCTGGTGATCGGAACCCGCGAAAGCGCAACGATCAACGCCATTCTGGTCACGATCAAGGTGTCCGCGCTCACCCTGTTCATCATCCTGGCCATTCCGGTCATGAACATGGAACAGTTCGAACCGTTCGCACCCTTGGGTTTCGGCGGCATCGGTGCTGCTGCCGCCTCCATTTTCTTCGCTTATGTCGGCTTCGATGCCGTATCCACTGCGGCCGAAGAAACGAAAAATCCTCAGCGCAACATGCCGATCGGCCTGATCGGCTCGCTGGGTATCTGCACGATTTTCTACCTGCTGGTTGCCGCCGGCGTGATCGGGGCCCCTGGTCTCAGCTCGCAGCCGATCGTCGATGCCGCAGGCGCCGCGATGGAGCCGGGCAGCCGTGAACTGGCCGCCCAATGTGTGGCGCGCGCTGCAGAAGGCATCAAGGATGTCGTATGTTCGAAGGAAGCCCTGGCTTTCACGCTGCGTGAAATCGGCTGGCCGCAGATCGGCAATCTGCTGGGTCTCGCCGCTGGTCTGGCACTGCCGTCCGTCATTCTGATGATGATGTTCGGCCAGACCCGCATCTTCTTCGTCATGAGCCGCGATGGCTTGCTGCCGGAAGCATTTTCGAAGATCCATCCGAAGTTTAACACCCCGCATGTCATCACCATTCTGACCGGCGTCTTCGTCGCCCTGTTTGCGGCATTCTTCCCAGTCGGCCAGCTCGCCAACATCTCCAACTCCGGCACTCTGTTTGCTTTCGCCGCGGTGTCGATCGCCGTGATGGTGATCCGCAAATCCGATCCGACCCGGCATCGTCCGTTTCGCACGCCGGCGATTTTCGTCACCGCGCCGATCGCGATCGCCGGCTGCGCCTATCTTTTCCTGAAACTTGATATGAAGAGCCAGCTGCTCTTCATCATCTGGGCGGTGATCGGGCTGGCGGTCTATTTCCTCTACAGCCGCAGCCGCAGCCACGTGGGCCGTGGTATAGTGGATGAGGTGCACGAACAGGACGCGGATGCTCCCCCGCAGCCTGTCCCCCCGGTGGAATAGCTCCGGTGAGACAGAATGGGCCGCCTCGAAAGAGGCGGCCCATTCGTTACCGTGATACGGAAGAGCGCGGTTACAGGCGGGTCTGGACGTGCTCAATTCCAGGTTCGTCGCGGCTTTCTATGCCAAGCAGCAATTTGACGCTGTCGATCAGGCCGAGATCATTGTTCCAGATCTCCGCGCCCCCAAGGTCCATCCGCAGCAACAGCAGGGATGGATCTTCCTTTCCGCCGGGATACCAGGCAGAAACTGTCGTGGTCCAGAGCGCGTCCAGCCTTTCCTGGCTCAACTCATGGCTCAGCACACCGCTGAAACGGGCAAACAGATCATGATGCCGCGCCGTAAAGGTCGCCGTGACCGAACCACCTTTTGCAAGATGGCTGTCTTTGGTGGAAAAGAACCAGATCGCGTGGTTCGCATGGACATCGAGCTGGGCCGTCATCGGCACGGCGCTGCCGACATCGGCATCCCTCTGCAAAAAGACGTAAGGGCTCTCGGCCAGGTGATTCCAGAACCGTGTCTTCAGATCCTTCGTATCGGTCATTGCTTCCTCCTTTCCCGTCCAAACGGGGAAGGGGGGAGCAATGTTCCGCAGTTCCGCGCGGAATCGCGCGATGTGTATGGTGATCCGTGCTGGGAGCGGTCAGGAGCGGAACTATCGGTGGGATTGTTCGCGGCGTTCGGCGCGCGGGCGAACCTCCAACTGATGGGCTGGATGGGGAATAGAGAAATTGATCTTATCCGTTGTGAGTTGATCCAGCTTCCCGCGATGGCAATCAAACCTGCAACATTATCGCCATCGCTGCGTTGGGTACCGGTTAACCCTGGTATCCAACGGAGACGACGATGAGCATTTTCGGCAAGATCAAGGACAAGATTTTCGGCCGCGCCAGTTCGGCCCCCACGCCTGCCCCAGCGGCACCCGCCACGGCTCCGGCTGCGCAGCCCGCAGCGACACCTGCGCCGTCCGGCGCCACCATCGGTTCGATCGTTTCCGAGACGCTGAACAAAACCTTCAATCCCGCACCGGTCAGCGAGGTCGATGTCGTCGCCAATCTGGAAGGGATCGCTGCAGAAAAGAACTCTTCGCTCAACTGGCGGACCTCGATTGTCGATCTGCTCAAGCTGCTCGACATCGATTCCAGCCTGCAGAACCGCGAAGAGCTGGCCCGTGAACTGGGTTACACCGGCGCCTTGGGCGGTAGCGCGGAAATGAACATCTGGCTGCACAAGGCCGTGATGCGCAAATTGGCCCAGAATGGCGGCCGCGTGCCGGCCGATCTGGTCGACTGATCTCGTTTTGCGGTCGGGAGGGCGGCCGGCAGTGGCCGTTCGCCCGTCCGTTCCTGGCCGTTTACGGAAACCACAGGCCGCCCTCCTGCGTTAAGATTGATGAACGACCGTGAACAACGAAGGGAGCCCCATCATGCAGCATCTATTTGAAGATATGCGCGCTTTCCGGGATCAGCGTGTGGAGAATGGTTTCGTCGTGGTGCATTGGCATGTGCATTCCGCTTATCTCGATGAGGTCAAGCACGCCGCCCACCTGGCTGGCGAACTGTCCGACAGCGAAGCGATGCTGCTGGGCGCGCCCTATGAGGCGAGGGACGGTGGTTTCGAGATCGACCAACTGTTTACCGCCGACACGAGAGCGGTCGCGTGATACTGATGAATATTGGTCAATGTAAAGCCCTTGAGCAGTTTCATCCAGCTACGCTAGATGCGTGGTGATCCCAGTGTTTCGGGCGTAGAGCAGGTGCGGGCCTTGGCATGCATCTCTGGGGTCATTGAGATCAGTTGGCGCCGATCAGGGCGACTAGGCCACCGCCTCATTTTACCACAACCAGATAAGAATGGATGCAAGCTGGGCTGATGCGAGGAAGGTATGTTGGCCCAATCTAGAGGTGCCTATGGGCAATGATGATAGACAGCGCGATCCTCATGATCTGGCGTCGATACCTATATGGCAATGGTGGTTGTTGATTGGCATCTGCGTCAGCGGATATGTGCTTGTGAGTTGGCCGTCACCTCTAGGGCAATTTTCACAGTCTATCTGGGGCTCTCAATCTTCAGCATTAGCTGCCGAGCGGCGATATAGGATCGTTGCGGGAAGCTCTGCCACTTGGCACGAGCGCTGCGCTGCAGCCACCGCCGTCAAACAGGCTTGGCTACTTGAAGAGCATGCCATGAACTACGAATACTGGTCCTCGGTTGCCGAGGTTCAGTGTATTCCGTTGATAGGCGGTTGACTTTGTTATGCCGGGATGTCGCCAGCGCGCCACTGGCGAAGTTGATCAATTCTGGCGTAAGCATCGTGTATAGCTTGAGCGCGCTCCAATTCCGCCTCGTGAAGCAACGACGACATGTTTTTCACATGAGCTGCCGTACCCTGCATATTGATGGTGGCAGAGTTATTATTTGTTACCCCGTAATCGATATCGACACCGACAACACAATTTGCTCCCACCGCTAGTGCCTTTGAAACCAAAATCGATCGCGCATTGGCTTCTCCCTGATTTACTTTTGCGCTCATGCCTGACTGAGTGTTCACGCAGCCGAGGAAATCGGAAAAGCCTTGGCTGAATTCGTTGAACAGCCCGGTTCCTACGGTGACGTTAGCCGTAATCATGGTCTTGTAGCGAATCTCGACATTCGCTGGCAGCCACGAGATGGTGAACATCGGAAAATCGGTGATGTGCTCGCGAACAAAGCTGACCCTGTCGGCGATAAGCTCATCAATGCGATTATGAGCCTCTGAAATCGGCAAGTCCCCGCATTGTCCGCAAAGATCCGAATAGTCCGCAGAATTTATGAAATTTGCGAACCGAACCCACAATTCGTCTCTACGTAGATTGGCCAATTTGAACGCGGAGCCGGTTGTGATCGTCGCGCCGCAGTTACCGCAATTTTCCGGCATTGCCTTTCCCCTGTGGCTGGAGTGGAATCGCTCATTAAAGCCAGCGATGCTGTAAGCGCTGAACGGGCGGCAGCGAAACGACGAACCTACTCCAAATTTCAGCAGGGTATAAGAAGTACCCGCTATGCAGGAGCCCATATGGGATGGGAGCGCAATTAGAAGCTAATCTTGCGGCTTCACGGCCGACGACTAATTGCCTTACCTAGCAAAAGATATGCCATCACGGGATGTAATCCCATTGGAGTGCTTGATCTTTTTAGGAGTAGTTGGCTCCCCGAGTAGGATTCGAACCTACGGCCATTCGATTAACAGTCGAATGCTCTACCGCTGAGCTATCGGGGAGCAGCCCTTGCGGGCAGGAGTGCGCCTATATGGGGCACCGAATGGTTTGGCAAGGCCCTCAACGCACTTAATATGCAAATTGTTCGGCCACGATGCGATCGTCCAGCGCATGGCCCTGATCGAACAGCAGGGTCATCTCCATTTCGCGTGCAATCCGCAGGTGAACCTCCGCCACGTCACGGATTTCGCGCATGTCGGCCACTGCGGCGACCGGGCGCTTGTCGGGCTCCAGCACGCGGAATGTCACCCGGCTCCGATCGGGCAACACGGCGCCTTTCCACCGCCGCGGGCGGAACGGGCTGATCGGGGTGAGGGCCAGCATCTGCGAATCCAGCGGCAGAATCGGGCCATTGGCAGAATAGTTGTAAGCGGTGGAACCCACCGGGGTGGACAGCAGCACGCCATCTGCCGCCAACTGCGCAATGCGCACTTTCTCGTTCACGCTGATCTCGATCTTTGCTGTCTGCCGGTTTTCGCGCAGCAGGGACACTTCGTTGATTGCATAGAGATGCTCGGTATCGCCCGATTGCGTCACCGCCTCCATCAACAGCGGCGACACGGCGATCAGCCGCGCTTCGGCCAGGCGGCGGTGCAGGTCGAAATGGCGGGTGAAGCGGTTCATCAGAAAGCCGACCGTGCCCAGGTTCAGGCCATAGACGGGGATCACCCGTTTCGCGTCCAGCATCTGGTGCAGCGTATCCAGCATCTGCCCATCGCCGCCCAGCACGACCGCCGCATCGGCTTCATGCAGCGGCACCCAGTCGGCGGCTCGCTGCAGCTTTTCCGCCGCTTCACGGGCGCGATCGGTGGGCGACACCACCAGGGCCAGTCGCCCGAAATTGTTCACGTCCATCTGCTTCCTGTCCCCGTCCGGTACGCAGCCTATGTAGCAGGGCCCGGATTTGCAACTTGCGTTGCAAAGATCGGGAATTCGCGCCAATTCCTGTCGCTCAATCCCAGCGGAAGGACGCGTAGCAATGGCCGAGGATCGCGATCGGTTGACAGGACTGATCGACGCGGATGCGGCCGTGGCACAGATTGCCCAATGGCAACATGCAGCGGAAGGGCGGGGCGAAGCCGCCCCTGTCCATGCCATGCTGCTGGGGCTCAAACGCTTTGCCGCCGTGAACCTGGCCTTTGGCGCTGATGCCGGGGATCGCGCTCTGGTGGAGGTGGCCGAACGGCTCGTGCATTTCGCCGACAGCGAATTCGACAATGCCTGGCTGGTGGCGCGCGTAGGCGGGGGCAGTTTCCTGCTGGTCGCCAATGAAGCCTGCAGCCGCGAACGTTGGCAATGGCTGGCTGAGGAACTGGCCCAGGTCATCGGCGCGCCCATCCTCGATCCGGGCGGCGACACCGTCCGCCCCTGGCCTCGCATGGCCCTGCTTCGCGCCGGACTGGATGAACCGCCCGAACGCATGCTGCTGCGCTTGGGGGAGGCTCTGGAAAGGGCGCAGCATCACACTGATCGACGCATCGAATGGGTTGATGGCGATGTCACCGTGTCCGGTCGGCCGGCCCAGCAACTGGAAGCCGATCTGCTCGCCGCGCTCAACCGCAACGAGATCGAAATCCTGTTCCAGCCGCAATTCGCCAGCGATGACGGGCGGATCGTCGGGGCCGAGGCGCTGGCCCGCTGGCAGCATCCGGAACTCGGTCGCATCGGCGCGGACACGCTGTTCTCGATTGCCGAGCGGGCCGATCATGTCGGACAATTGTCGCGCCATATCGCCCGCGCAGCCCTGCGCGCGGCGGCCAGCTGGCCCGAACCGCTGCGCCTGTCGCTCAATGTTACCCCGGTCGATCTCTCGCTTGGCAATTTTGCCGAAAGCATTGCCGAACTTGTGGAGCAGGCGGGTTTCTCACCGTCTCGCCTGACATTGGAGATTACGGAAAAGGCGCTGGTGGCCGAATTGGACCGGTCCGCCGGACGGTTGCAGAAACTGGTCGATGTGGGCGTGCGCGTGGCGCTGGATGATTTCGGCGCCGGCTTCTGCAACTTCCGCTATCTCAAGCTGTTGCCGCTGCATTACCTGAAACTGGACCGCAGCATGGTCGAAGGGATTACGGAGGATGCCCGCGATCTTGCTGTCCTGCGCGGCATCGTCGCCATGGCTCACGCCCTGGACCTGGCGGTCATCGCCGAAGGGGTCGAAAACGAAACGGTGCGCGATGTGATCCAGCGCGAAGGCTGCGACAGCTGGCAGGGTTTTCTCGGCGCGACACCGTTGACCGACGGCGAATTCCGCGCGTTGTTTGCGGCCTCCGGGAAGGGCGGGGCTACTTCCCAGCCTTCCCCTCCTTCTCTGCCCGGCGAACAATCCCGTTCAAACCCTTCGTCAACTGAAACAGCCCGTTGAGACGGCTCTGTGGGTCGCCCCAGACCCGGTTGATCACCAGCTTGTTGTCTGGCCGCAACTTGGCCGTGCCCTGCAGCCGTTCGACATAGGCGATCAGGCCGGCGGGGTCGGGGAAGCTGTCATTGTGGAATGTGACCAGCGTGCCGCGCGCGCCCACATCCATCTTGGCAATATGCGCGCCGATGGCCTGGTGCTTGATCTCTATCAGCTTGATCAGATTGGCGGTGGCCGCCGGAAGCGCACCGAACCGGTCGATCATCTCGGCCGCCAGCGATTCGATTTCCGCCTTGCCGCGCGCGTCGTTCAACCGGCGATAGAGCGCCATGCGCACGGTCAGATCGGGCACGTAATCCTCGGGGATCATGATCGGCGCATCGACGGTGATCTGCGGGCTCAGGCCTTCGCGTTCGCGCTCCAGGCCGAAATCGCCGGCCTTCACCGCCAGGATCGCATCCTCCAGCATCGCCTGATACAGTTCGAAGCCGACCTCCTTGATGTGGCCGCTTTGTTCGTCGCCCAGCAGATTGCCGGCCCCGCGAATATCCAGATCATGGCTGGCCAGCTGGAACCCGGCGCCCAGGCTGTCGAGATCGCCCAGCACCTTCAGCCGCTTTTCCGCGACCTCTGACAATTGCGTGTTCGGCGGCGTGGTCAGATAGGCATAGGCACGCAGCTTCGACCGGCCGACCCGGCCGCGCAGCTGATAGAGTTGCGCCAGTCCGAACCGATCGGCGCGGTGGATGATGATGGTGTTGGCGCTGGGGATGTCGAGCCCGCTTTCCACGATGGTCGTGGCCAGCAGCACCTCATATTTCTTCTCGTAGAAGGCGCTCATCCGCTCTTCGACTTCGCCCGCGCTCATCTGCCCATGGGCGGTCACGAATTTCACTTCGGGCACATGTTCGTGCAGCCAGTCGGCCACCTGATCCATGTCGGAAATGCGCGGCACCACGATGAAGCTCTGCCCGCCGCGATGATGCTCACGCAGCAGCGCTTCGCGCATCACCATGTCGTCCCATTCCATCACATAGGTGCGCACCGCCAGCCGGTCGACCGGCGGGGTCTGGATGGTCGAAAGCTCCCGCAGCCCGCTCATCGCCATCTGCAGCGTGCGCGGAATCGGCGTCGCCGTCAGCGTCAGCACATGCACGTCGGCGCGCAGCTGTTTCAGCCGTTCCTTGTGATTGACCCCGAACCGCTGCTCCTCATCCACGATGACGAGGCCCAGATCACGGAATTTGGTGGTCTTGGACAGGATGGCGTGGGTGCCGACCACGATATCCATCTTGCCTTCGGCCAGTCCGTCGCGGGTTTCCTTGGCCTCCTTCGTACCGACCAGCCGGGACAGGCGCCCGACTTCGAGCGGGAAACCGTTGAAGCGTTCGGAAAAGCCCTGGAAATGCTGCCGCGCCAGCAGGGTGGTGGGGGCCACCACGGCAACCTGTTTTCCGCTCATCGCGGCCACGAAGGCAGCGCGCAGCGCGACCTCGGTCTTGCCGAAGCCGACATCGCCGCAGACAAGCCGGTCCATCGGGCTGCCTTCGGCCAGATCCTTCAGCACATCGGCAATCGCATTGTCCTGGTCTTCGGTTTCCTGCCACGGGAAGCGCTCGACGAACTGGTTCCAGCTCGATTCCTCCGGCTCCATCACCGGCGCCTTGCGCAGCGCCCGCGCGGCGGCCGTGCGCATGAGCTCATTGGCGATTTCGCGGATGCGCTCGCGCAGCTTGGCTCGACGGCGCTGCCAGGCTTCGCCGCCCAGTCTGTCGAGCGAGGCACCTTCATCCGAAGAGCCATAGCGGGTCAGAACATCGATATTCTCGACCGGAATGTAGAGCTTGTCGCCCCCGGCATAGGCCAGCATCACGCAGTCATGCTGGCTCTTGCCCACGGTGACCGGTTCCAGCCCCAGATATTTGCCGATGCCATGATCGACATGAACCACCAGATCGCCGCTGTTGAGCGCGGACAGTTCCGCCAGGAATGCGTCGGCATCCTTCTTGCGCTTGCGCCGGCGGACCAGCCGGTCACCCAGCAGATCCTGCTCGGTGATCAGTTCCAGCTCGTCATTGGCGAAACCGGTATCGAGCGGCAGCACCATCGCCACCGGGGCGCCGCGCGCGGCCTTGCCCAGCGCGTCTTGCCAGCTGGTGGCGGTTTTGATTTCTGTGCCAGCCTCGCCGATGATCGAGCTGATCCGGCTGCGCGACCCTTCGGAATAGGCGGCGAACAGCGGGCGCTTGCCGGCCTTGCCCAGCGTTTTCAGATGGGCGGCCGCTGCCTCATACACATTGGCGCCCTGCGATCGTTCAGGGGTGAAGTCGCGCGCCGACCGGAACCCGAAATCGACCACGCCCGGGCCTTCGGGCTCCGCGAAGATCACCGAACGATGCATTCGGTGCTTCGCCAGCGCCGCGGCATATTCATCCTTGCCCAGATAGAGCGCCTCGGGCGGCAAGGGGCGATAGCTGCCGGCGGCCTGGCCCGATGTTTCGGTCCTTTGGCGGAAATAATCGCCGATATCGCCCAGCCGCTCCTCCGCCGCGCCCACCGCGCCTGAATCCATCACCACCACATCATCGGCGGCCAGATGATCGAACAGGGTAACCAGCCGTTCCTCGAACAGCGGCAACCAATGCTCCATTCCCGCCAGCCGGCGCCCATCGCTCACCGCCTGATACAGCGGATCCTGCGTGGCATTGGCGCCGAACATTTCGCGGTAATGCGTGCGGAACCGCTTGATGCTCTCATCATCGACCAGCGCCTCGCTTGCCGGCAGCAACAGATGATTGTCGATGCGATCGGTGGTGCGCTGGGTGCCCGGATCGAACAGCCGCAGCGATTCCAGCTCATCGTCGAAGAAGTCGAGCCGCAGCCCCTGTTCCAGACCGGACGGAAAGATGTCGAAGATCGATCCGCGCACGGCGAACTCACCGCTGTCGATCACCGTGTCGGTGCGGGTATAGCCCTGCTTCTGCAGCAGTGCGGCCAGGCTTTCATGACCGATCCGCGTGCCGACCTTCAGCTCCCGCACATTTTCCCGAATGCGAAACGGCGTCTGCACCCGCTGCAGCACGGCATTGACCGTGGTGACCAGCAGCTGACTGCCCTGCTTGCCCGCCTGCAGCTGATGCAAAGCGGCCAGCCTACGGGCGCTGACCGACAGGGCAGGGCTGGCACGGTCATAGGGCAGGCAGTCCCACGCCGGGAATTCGATCACCTGCAATTCCGGGGCGAACCATTGCGCCGCATCGGCAATCGCGCGCATCGCCTGCTCATCGGGCGCGATGAAAACCGCCCGGCCGGTCGCAGCACGCGCCAGATCGGCCATGACCAGCGGCTGCGCCCCGCGCGGCACCGATGCCAGGGTCAGCGGCTGGGTCGATTTCAGAATACGGGAAAGATCAGGCATGCGCTCGGCTTCTGCTGGTAAAATGGCGGCCACGCGCAAATACCCGCCTGCGTACTTGTGGGGGGACGCGGTCGGGCGGGTTCGCAGCCTTGATCGGCAGGCCTAGGTAAATGCGCGGCCTTCCGCAAACTATATGGTGACGAAGTCCAGCCGTTGCAGGTCCTGCATCAGCGGCCCGCGAAATTCTTCCGGCACCGGCTGCACGCCCATGGCCCAGGCCATGATGTCGACGTCTTCCTCTTCGATCAGCGCCTCAAACCAGGCGAGCTCAGCCTCGCCCCAGCCGGCATGGCGCGTGTCGAAGAAACACCCGATCATGTAATCCGCCTCCCGCGTACCACGATGCCAGGCGCGGAACTTGGCGCGGGCGAAACGGGCGGGCAGGGGGCTGTTGTCGGTCATCCATGCCCCTTAGGCGCAGATTGCCTGCGCGTCACGATGGCTGTTGCGGATCTTCTTCCACCTGTTCCCACGGCGTCAGCGGAATTCCGAATTCCCGCTCGATCTCGTTGGCCCGGCGGAACATCGCGGTGGGGTCGATATCCGGCGCGTTGAATATCCGATTCAGATGTTGCTCGGCGGGTTCATTGCCACGCCCTGCCGCAATGATCATCCAGGCCCCGGCCTCGACGATATTCACCGGCACCCCTTCGCCCAGTGCGTGCATCACGCCGATTTCATTGAACGCGTGGACATTGCCAAGCTTGGCGGCCCTGCGGAAATTGCCCATCGCTGCAGTGAAATCCACCGCAGTCCCGCGTCCACCCGCCTGCATCACCGCCAGGCTGACGATCGCGTCGGTATATCCCTGGTCCGCGGCCTTCTTGAACAGGGCGACGGCATCTCCCGGTGTTGCCGAACGATCGACGCCGGTGTCGATCAGCACGCCCAGCCGCCATTGTGCATGCGGCTCGCCCAGGCTGGCGGCGCGGCGATACAGCGCCACGGCCTTGGCCATGTCCTTGCTCACATGGCGCCCCTGCTCATAGAACCAGGCAAGATAGTCGACAGCTTCCGGATCGTTCCTGTTGGCAGCTTCTTCCACCAGGTTGAACGCCTGTGCTTCCTTGCCGGCGTCCATCAATTGGCGGGCTTCCACCGCAACCCCGGCCGGAACAGTGGCCAGAAACAGCGCTGCCACAGATGCCGCTAGAAAACCCATGCTTACTCTCCCCTGTTCGCATGAAGTGGCCAAGCTATCACGGAAAAGCCCGATCGTAAGCGTGACATTTGCGATTGGCACAAATGGTGGAGGGAATGGATCGCGCGGCTGTTCACACTGGCGGGCAGGGCCTGATCTGCCCTAGAGCACCGGCATGCGTCCCGATCTTCTCAATCCGCTGTTTGCCGAAACGGAAAGCCTGGATGGCGTCGGGCCCAAGCTGAAGAAGCCGCTGGAAAAGCTTGGCCTCACCCGCATTCGCGATCTGGCCTATCATCTGCCGGATCGCTTCGTGCAGCGCCGCTCCATAGCCGATCTCGATGATGCGAGCGTGGGCGAACAGGTGGTCGTGCCGCTGACCGTGATCGAACATCGCAGCGGCGGTTCCACCCGCGCCCCCTATCGCGTGATGGCGCAGGATGCGAAGGGCAATGTCATCGCGCTCACCTATTTCGGGCGCGCGTCCTACACCGGGCGCAAGCTGTTGCCGGTGGGTGAAAAGCGCTGGGTCGCGGGCAAGATCGACCAATATGGCCAGATGCTGCAGATCGTGCATCCCGATCAGGTGGAAGAAGACAGCAGCGCCGCCATGGGCCGTCTGCTCGAACCGGTCTATCCGCTGGCGGAGGGGCTGACGCAGCCACGGGTTGCCGGGCTGACGCATCAGGCGATCCAGCGCTGCCCCGATCTGCCCGAATGGATCGAGCCGGGCGTGCTCGCCAAACATGGCTGGCCAGCCTGGCGCGATGCCGTGCAGCGCGGCCATGCCGGGCCGGACGGTACCGCGCGCGATCGGCTGGCTTACGATGAATTGCTCGCCAATGCGCTGGCGCTGATGTTGGTCAAGGCGGACAATCGCCAGCGGCGCGGGCAGTCTCTGCAGGGGGACGGGCGTTTGCGCTCAAAGCTGCAATTGCCATTCCCGCTCACCGGTGCCCAGCGCCGCTCGATTGCCGAAATAGAAGGCGACATGGCGCAGCAGGCGCCGATGCTGCGGCTGTTGCAGGGTGATGTCGGCGCGGGCAAGACCGTCGTCGCTCTTGAGGCGATGTTGCTGGCGGTGGAGGCTGGGGCCCAGGCCGCCATGCTCGCCCCGACCGAAATCCTCGCCCGCCAGCATTTCGAAACCCTGTCCCGCCTCGCAGCACCCACCGGCGTGCGTATCGCCCTGCTGACCGGCCGCGACAAGGGCAGGGCGCGGGAAAGCACGCTGATGAGCCTGCTTGACGGCAGCATCGACATCCTGATCGGCACCCACGCGATTTTTCAGGACGCGGTCAGCTATCGCAATCTCGGGCTGGTGGTGATCGATGAACAGCATCGCTTCGGCGTCTCGCAACGCCTGCTCCTGACGCAGAAGGGCCGCCGCACCCCCCACACGCTGGCGATGACCGCCACCCCGATTCCGCGCACCCTGACGCTCGCCCAATATGGCGAGATGGATGTCAGCAAGCTCGATGAACTGCCCCCCGGGCGGCAGGCGATCGACACGCGGGTAATTTCGCAGGATCGGCTGGCCGACGTCATCGACGGGCTGGCCCGCCACGTGGAAAGCGGGGCGCAGGCCTATTGGGTTTGCCCGATGGTCCACGAAAGCGAAAATGAGGACCTGGCCGCTGCCGAGGCGCGTTTCGGCGTACTCCAGGCGCGGTTTGGCGGGGTTGTGGCGCTGGTCCACGGGCAGTTGAAGCCGGATGAGAAGGACGCCGCGATGGCCCGCTTCGCCGCCGGGGAGGCGCGGCTGCTGGTGGCCACGACCGTCATCGAAGTGGGTGTGGATGTGCCCAATGCCACGCTGATGGTGATCGAGGGTGCTGAGCGTTTCGGCCTCGCCCAGCTGCACCAGCTGCGTGGCCGGGTCGGGCGCGGATCGCAAAAATCCGTGTGTTTACTGTTGCGTGGGGAGATGCTGGGCGAAGTCGGGCGGCAGCGTCTGGCCCTGATGCGCGAAACCCAGGACGGCTTCCGCCTGGCAGAGGAAGACCTGCAATTGCGCGGCGGCGGGGAATTGCTCGGCACGCGCCAGTCTGGCGAAACCCCGTTCCGCATCGCCGATCTGGAACAGATTCAGCGCCTGCTGCCCATGGCCCATGACGACGCCCGCCTGCTGGTCGAACGCGACGGCGGCCTGGCTTCCCCACGCGGAGAAGCGGCCCGCGTACTGCTTTATCTGTTTGAGCGGGACTGGGGCGTGCAGCTGCTCAGGGGCGGCTAAGCCCTTATTCGGAAAAGGATTTTGCCATCAGATCACGCAGCCAGATGGAGGCTGGATCGCGGGCCGTCCGGGCATGCCAAAGCAGCTGATATTTCAGTGCCCCGATCTCCTTCGGGGCCTGTCGGATCGCCAGATCATAGGTCGCGGCGAAGGATCGGGCGGCCCGGGATGGCAGCGTCATGATGGCATCTGCCGAACCGACAATGCCGGGCGCTATGCCGAAATAGGGGATGCTCGCCACCACGCGCCGGCGCGCGCCAGCTACGCCCAGACGCGCGTCAACACGGTCGAAGTCGTGTTCACCCACGGTGAAGGACACATGCGGCCAGTCGAGAAATTCTTCGATTCCCAGCTGCCCAGGCGTCTGCGCCAGCGGGTGATCGTGCCGGAACAGACAGGAAAAATCCTCCATGAACAGGAACTGCTCATGGGCCAGGCTGGGATCGGAATCGAGCCCGGACACCAGCAGATCCACTTCACCCGAAGCCAGCTCGTCACCCATGCTGCCCTTCAAGGGCACGATCTCGATCGCGGCACGTGGGGCTAGTGTCATGAATTCCGGCAGCATCGGCGCGACCACCGCCATCACCCCGAAATCGGTCGAGGCCACGCGGAAACGGCGTTCAAGCGTGGCCGGCTCGAATGTCGGCGGGTCGAGCAGCGTCATGGTCGATGCCAGCCACAGCTGCACCGGTTCCACCAGATCTTCCGCCCTTCGGGTCAGCGTCATGCCATTGCCGGTCCGCACCAGCAGCGGATCGTCCAGCAGTGAGCGCAGCCGGGCCAGCGCGCGACTGACCGCCGGCTGGCTGGTCCGCAATTGGGCAGCCGTGCGCGTCACGCTCCGCGTGCGGAGCAGTTGGGCCAGAATAATCAGCAGATTTGGGTCGAAACGGGCGAGAATTGGGGTGACTCCTATAATGCGAGTCACTCGCATAATTTATCAGGACAGGCAATGCCGGCTCAGTTGGCTTCATACTGGCATTTGCCGGATCAGCGCCCATATGGCCCGCGAGTTTTACGTCAATCGACACGCGAGGATGACCGATGAACAGATATCTGCAGCACTATATCGGCGGTGAATGGGTGGACAGCACCGGCACCGAAACCAAGCAGGTAATCAATCCCGCCACCGAGCAGCCGGTCAGCGAAGTGGCGCTCGGCAGTGCGGCGGATGTGGACAGGGCGGTGGCTGCGGCCAAGGCCGCGTTTCCTGTGTTTTCGCAGAGCACCAAGGAAGAACGGCTTGCGCTGCTCGGCCGCATCCAGGCCGAATATGCCAAGCGCATCCCCGATATCGCGAAAGCCATCAGCGAAGAAATGGGTTGCCCCATTTCCATGGCCAGCACCGCGCAGTCCGGTTCGGGCATGGGCCATATCGGTTCCACCATCAATGCGCTGACCAATTTCGAATTCATCGAACCAACCGGCGACAACAAGGTGCTGTATGAAGCTGCCGGCATCGTCGCTCTGATCACCCCGTGGAACTGGCCGATGAATCAGATCGTGGCGAAGGTTGCCCCGGCCATCGCCGCCGGCAATGCGGTGATCCTGAAGCCGTCGGAACAAACCCCGGGATCGGCCCATATCTTCGCCGAAATCCTTGATGCCGCCGGTGTGCCTGCTGGCGTGTTCAATCTGGTGCAGGGCGATGGGCCCGGCGTCGGTACTGCGCTGGCGCAGCATCCCGATATCGACATGATCAGCTTCACCGGTTCCACCCGCGCCGGCGTTCAGGTGGCCAAGAATGCCGCCGATACGGTCAAGCGCGTGCATCAGGAACTGGGCGGCAAGAGCCCGTTCATCGTGCTGCCCGGCGCGCCGCTGGACAAGGCGCTGCCCGGCGGCGCCGGCGGCATCCTGCTCAACAGCGGCCAGAGCTGCGTCGCGCCGACCCGCTTTCTGGTTCACAAGGACCAGTATGACGAGGCGATCGATCACCTGGCGGCGATTTTCGGGGGCAAGACGGTCGATGATCCGGCCAAGGAAGGCGATCATATCGGACCGGTTGTCAACAAGGGCCAGTTCGACAAGATCCAGGATCTGATCGCCAAGGGCATCGAAGAAGGGGCCAAGGTTGCCGTGGGCGGCGTCGGTCGTCCGGCAGGCAAGGATCAGGGCTATTATGTGCAGCCGACCGTGCTGCGCGATGTCACCAATGACATGACCGTCGCCCGGGAAGAAATCTTCGGGCCGGTGCTGGTCGTCATTCCCTATGACGATGTCGATCAGGCAGTCGAGATCGCCAATGACACACCCTATGGTCTGGGCGCCTACATCGTCGGTGATCCGGCTGCAGCCGGCCCGGTTGCACGCAAGATCCGCGCGGGTTCGGTGTTCGTCAACGCCGGCGGGCTGGACTTCAACAGCCCGTTCGGCGGCTACAAGCAGTCGGGCAATGGCCGTGAATTCGGCAAGTTCGGGCTGGAAGAATTCATGGAAAAGAAGGCTCTGATCGGCGCCTTCTCGGTCTGATTGGCCAACTGCTACAGGAACAGGGGCTCCGCCAGCGGGGCCCCTTTTTCAATGCCCGCCTGGATCAGGCAGCAAGCAGGACGCGGTCCCGGCCGGTGTTCTTGGCGCTGTAGAGCGCTTCGTCGGCGCGCACGATCAGGCGCGTGCGGTCCTCTGCATGCGCAAGCTGGGCAATCCCGGTGCTGAGCGTGACCTTCAGCGTCGCACCATGCGACAGCACGATCGGCAGGGCTGCGACCGCTTCCCTCACCCGCTCGCAAGCGAGCACCGCGCTGCGGGAATCGCAATCGGGCATGGCGATGATGAATTCTTCGCCGCCCAGCCGGCCCACCAGATCCTGCTTGCGCATCATGGTCAGGGCCATGGCGGATATGGTCCGGATCACCTCATCCCCGGCTGGGTGGCCGTGGGTGTCGTTGACCTGCTTGAAGCGGTCGATGTCCAGAATGGCTATCGATAGCGGGCGGGAATGCCGGTGTGATGCGGCGATCATCCGATCTATGCCGCTCAGCACCTCGCGCCGGTTGGCCAGCCCGGTCAGTTCATCGGTTGTCGCCATCCGGCGCAGCTCTTCACGGGTTTCGGCCTCGCTCCGCAGCGCCCGACGCAGGGCCAGCGATGAAATGAAACCCCCCGCGATCAGGATCAGACTTACCGCAGTCAGCAGATCGACCAGCCGTTCGGAATTGCGCGTTGCGACCGCACTGCGCTCTGCCCGGGCGGCCAGTTGCTGGCGTTCGACGCGTTCAAATTCGTCCAGTTCTGTCAGGATGGTGTCGATCGACCGGCGGGAAATTCCGGTGCCCAGTTCCGCCATCACCTCTTCATGTCGCCCCCTGCGGGTCAGGGAGATCAGTTTTTCCATGCTGGCGATCTGGCCATCCAGCTGCCCACGAATATTGGACAGGGCACCCGATTGCTGCTGCCCTTCGATCAGCGGCGCCAGTTCGGAAACGACGCGATAGACCTCTGTTCGCGCGCGCCGATAGGGCACCAGATAGCTGCTGTCCTGAGTCAGCAGAAAAGTACGCTCATAGCGGGTGGTGAGCAATGTGGCCGTTTTCAGCCTGCTCGTGAGATCCAGCACATGATGCGTGCGCAGTTCCCATTCATTCGATTCGCGCCGTTCCCGCGATGCCTGGTGATTGAGCAAGGCAGACGCACCAACCAGCAGCGCCATCACCAGCGTGGCCGCCAGGGCATAGGTGCCC
Source organism: Croceibacterium xixiisoli (assembly GCF_009827305.1). Classification (GTDB taxonomy): domain Bacteria; phylum Pseudomonadota; class Alphaproteobacteria; order Sphingomonadales; family Sphingomonadaceae; genus Croceibacterium_C; species Croceibacterium_C xixiisoli. The sequence continues at coordinate 755,818 of NZ_WTYJ01000002.1, forward strand.
TTGCGCGCCTTGGGGTAGAATATACGATTCCAGGCAGATGTCAGAGTTGGAAACGGGCGAGCCATTGGCCACACAAACCACACCTAACGTATCAATCGGGTTAATTCCTAAGCGGTTGCCTGGCCGCTTCCGTGCCCGTACAGCGCAGTTTCTCGATATTTCAGGCAGGCGCTTCCTTGATCCTATCCCCTTTTGAACGGACGATTGCGCGGCGTTACATGCTGCCCGGTCGTGGCGAAGCGGTCATCGCGCTGGTCGCGTCGATCAGCATCGGCGTCGTCATGCTGTCGGTTGCCATGCTGGTCGTGGTGATGAGCGTCATGAACGGCTTTCGCGCCGAATTGCTCGACAAGATTGTCGGGCTGAACGGCCACGCCATCATCCAGGGTTACGGCGGCCGGATCGAAAACTGGGAAGGCGTGCTGCAGGATGTGCGCAAGACCGATGGTGTCGTGAAGGCTTCCCCGCTGATCGAACAGCCGTTGATGGTCACTTTCAACGGCCGGGCGGATGCCGTGCTGGTGCGAGGCAGCACCCCGCAGGACATCGGAGAGCTGTCCGCCAGCGTTGTGACCGGTGACATGTCGACGCTGAAAGTGGGTGAAAACAACGTCGCCATCGGGTCGCGCCTGGCCACCAATCTGGGCGCGCGGATCGGCGATGTCATCACCCTGATCAATCCGCAGGGGCGCGCCACACCCTTCGGCACCGTGCCGCGCCAGGTCGCCTATACGGTCACGGCCATTTTCGAAGTCGGCGTCTATGATTTCGACAAGGCTTTCGTCGTCATGCCGATCCCCAATGCGCAGACACTGCTGCTGATCGGAGATTCAATCCAGATGATCGAGGTGACGACGACCGACGCCGACAAGGTCGGAGAAATTCTGGCACCGATCGAACAGAAGCTGCAAGGTCAGGCTCTGTTGACCGATTGGAAGGCCAACAACCGCCAATTGTTCGAAGCCCTGCAGGTGGAAAGGGTCGCCATGTTCTTCGCCCTGTCCATCATCGTGCTGGTGGCGGCGTTCAACATTCTGTCTTCGCTGGTGATGCTGGTCCGGTCCAAGACGCGCGATATCGCGATCCTGCGAACCATGGGCGCAACGCGCCAAAGCCTGCTGAAAATCTTCGTGACCACGGGTTCTGCGATCGGCGCGATCGGCACATTTGCCGGATTGGCGCTGGGCTTTTCCATTCTGTTGTTCCGTCAGCCGATCGTGCGCGGAATAGAAATCATCACCGGGCAAAATCTGTGGGATCCGCAAATCCGATTCCTGACCGAACTTCCTGCCCGCACCGATCCGTTCGAAGTGCTGGCAATCTGTGTGATGGCGATGGGGCTCAGCTTCCTGGCCACGCTTTACCCGGCCTATCGCGCGGCCGGAACCGATCCGGTAGAGGTGCTGCGTTATGAATGATGTGGTGCGACTTTCCGGTCTGACCCGGAGTTTCGAACAGGGTGGAGTGCGGATCGACGTGCTGCGCGGGGTCGATCTGACGATCCGGCCAGGGGAAATCGTCGCTCTGCTTGGCCCGTCCGGATCGGGCAAGTCGACCTTGCTGCAGGCCGTGGGGCTGCTGGAAGGTGGCTTTGGCGGGCAGATCGTGATCGCCGGCAAGGACGCCAGCAATATCGACGCCGCGCAACGCACGACGATGCGGCGCGAACATCTGGGCTTCGTCTACCAGTTTCATCATCTGCTGCCCGATTTTTCCGCGCTGGAAAATGTCGTGTTGCCACAACTCGTGCGCGGAACTGACCGCAGCGAGTGCGACAAGCGGGCGCGCGAACTGCTCGTGGCGCTGGGGCTTGAACACCGGCTCGACCATCGCCCCAGCCAGCTATCCGGCGGTGAACAGCAGCGCGTGGCGGTTGCGCGCGCGCTGGCCAATCGTCCGGAACTGGTTCTTGCGGATGAGCCGACTGGAAATCTAGACGAAGCCACAGCCGACAGAGTGCTGGCCCAGTTCCTCGAACTGGTGCGCGGGCAGGGCAGCGCGGCGCTGGTGGCAACCCACAACGAACGGCTGGCCATGCGGATGGACCGCTTTGTCCGTCTGCATGATGGGGTACTGGAAGAAGGATCGGTTGGGGGATTTCCCCCGATGTGATCCCGGCATGACTTGATCCTGGCGGGTTGCGATAGCAAATTCGGCTCATGCCTTTTGCTCCCTTCGTTCCGCTCCGTGTACTGTCCAGCTACTCGATGCTCGAAGGGGCTATCGACCCCAAGAATATCGCCAAGCTGGCGAAGGATCGGGAATTTCCGGCGATCGCCATCTGCGATCGCAATGGCCTTTACGGCAGCGCTGCCTTCGCCGGGGCGTGCAAGGGCGCTGGCATTCAGCCGATCATCGGCATGCTGCTGGGCCTTTCAGTGGAACCCGATGGCCCGGTCGATCACCTGCCGCTGTTTGCCCAGGATGAAGATGGATGGAACAATCTGTGCCATCTGGTCAGCCGCGCTCATCTGGATCGCCCGCTTGAACTGGTCCCGCATGTCCAGCTGGCGGATCTGGCTGGGCATACCGCCGGCCTGATTGCCCTGACCGGCGCCGGCGATGGTGCTGTTTGCCGCCTGCTTGCCAATGGGCGCGATGATCGTGCGCGCGAACTGACTCAGGAATTGTCTGATCTGTTTCCGGAACGGCTGTATATCGAGGTGGCCCGGCGTGGAAATCCGGTCGAGACCGCCTCTGAAGATCGGTTGATCGATCTGGCCTATGCGCTGGATCTGCCGCTGGTCGCCACCAATCCGGCCAATTTTGCCGAACCGCATATGCATGCCGCGCATGACGCCATGCTCTGCATCGCCAATTCCACGCAAATCGACAGCGCCGACCGTCCGCGATCGAGCAAGGAAGCCTTCGTTAAATCGGCGGCGATGATGGAGGAGCTGTTTGCCGATCTGCCCGAAGCGACCGCAAACACGCTGGTGATCGCACAACGTTGCGCCTTCGCGCCGCCCAAACGCAAGCCGATCCTGCCCAGCCTTGCCGGCGATATCGAAGGGGAGGCCCGGCTGCTGGCCGAAGATGCCCGGCGCGGGCTGGAGGCGCGCCTGGCGCCCTATGGAGAGATGTCGCCGGACGAGCGCAAGGTTTACGATGACCGGCTCGAATTCGAGATCGGCATCATCATCCGCATGGGTTTTCCCGGCTACTTCCTGATCGTGGCCGACTTCATCAAATGGGCGAAGTCTCAGGGCATTCCGGTCGGGCCAGGCCGTGGCTCGGGTGCCGGGTCGCTGGTTGCCTGGGTCCTGACCATCACCGACCTCGACCCGATCCGGCTGGGCCTGCTGTTCGAACGCTTTCTCAATCCCGAACGCGTTTCCATGCCCGACTTTGACATCGACTTCTGCGAAACGCGGCGCGGCGAAGTGATCCGCTATGTGCAGCGCAAATATGGCCATGATCATGTGGCGCAAATCATCACCTTCGGTAAGCTGAAGGCGCGCGCCGTGCTGCGCGATACCGGGCGTATCCTGCAGATGAGCTATGGCCATGTCGATCGCCTGTGCAAGATGGTGCCCAACCATCCGACCGATCCCTGGACCCTGCCGCGCGCGCTGAACGGCGCGACTGATTTCCGGCGCGAATATGAGAACGACAATGAGGTGAAGCGCCTCATCGATCTGGCGATGCAGCTGGAAGGTTTCCCGCGCAACAGCTCCACCCACGCAGCCGGTGTGGTGATCGGGGACCGGCCGCTGAGCCAGCTGGTACCGCTCTATCGTGATCCGCGCTCAGACATGCCGGTCACCCAGTTCGACATGAAGTTCGTCGAAGATGCCGGCCTGGTCAAATTCGACTTTCTCGGCCTCAAGACCCTTTCCGTGCTGCGCAAGGCCGTGGATCTGCTCGCCCGGCGCGGCATCACCATTGATCTCGACACCTTGGCCTGGGATGACCCGCAGGTCTTCGAACTGCTCAAGCGCGGCGACACGGTGGGCGTATTCCAGCTGGAATCGGAAGGGATGCGGCGCACGCTGGCGGCGGTCAAGCCGACCAATTTCGGCGACATCATCGCGCTGGTTTCGCTCTATCGCCCGGGCCCGATGGATAACATCCCGCTGTTCGGCAAACGCAAGAACGGCGAAGCCTCGATCGAGTACCCGCATGCCAAGCTGGAAGGCATCCTGGCCGAAACCTACGGCATCTTCGTCTATCAGGAACAGGTGATGCAGGCCGCGCAGATCCTGGCCGGCTATTCGCTGGGGGACGCGGATCTGCTGCGTCGCGCGATGGGTAAAAAAATCCAGGCGGAGATGGATGCCCAGCGGTTGCGCTTCGTTCAGGGCTGCAAGGAAGTCAGCAATATCGAGAAGGCGCAGGCGAACGAACTGTTCGATTTGATCGACAAATTCGCCGGCTATGGTTTCAACAAGAGCCACGCGGCCGCCTATGCGCTGCTGTCGTATCAGACGGCCTGGCTAAAAACGCATTATCCCGAAGAATTCTACGCAGCATCGATGTGCTTCGACATGCATCAGTCGGAAAAGCTGGCGGTGTTCGTGGATGATTTGCGGCGCAATGGCCTGATCCTGCTGGGTCCGGATATGAACGCCAGCGAGGCAGAATTCACGGTTGAGCGAGTCGAGGATGGGCTGGCTGTCCGCTATGCACTCGCCGGCATTCGCAACGTTGGCGAAAAGGCGATGGATGCGATCGTCGCCGAGCGTGAGGCAAACGGGCTGTTCGAGGGGCTGCAGGATCTGTTCCAACGCATGCCCGCTGGGGCGATGAACCGGCGCCAGCTGGAAGGTCTGGTGGCTGCTGGCGCGTTTGACAGCATGGACGCGAACCGTGCGCGGCTGCTGGCCAGTGCGGACATGCTGCTGGGGATCGCGGACGCGGCTACGCGCGAACGCCAGAGCGGCCAGGCCGGCCTGTTCGGCGGGGAAGACCACGCCCAGCCGGATTTGCGCCTTACGGAAGCGCCGCAATGGAACCGCAACGAACAGATGGCGGCGGAACGCGATTGCTTCGGTTTCTATTTTGCCGCCCATCCAGTCGAACAGTTTCGACTGATCGCATCGGCCAATGGTGCGCGCAGCTATGCCAGCCTGATGGAAAGCGCGGTCACTGGCGGGCGGCAGCAGGCGGTGATGGCCGCCATGGTGGAAAATGTCAGCAAGGGGCGCACGCGCAAGGGCGCTGAATTCGTACGGGCCGATTTTTCCGATTCATCCGGCCAGTTTTCTGCCGCCTGTTTCGAAGAGAGTCTGGTGCCTTCTTTCATGCGCTGGGCCCAGGACGGCACCTGCATCCTGCTGAATGTGGAGCTGGATTCCCCGAGCCCGGAAGAGCCACCGCGCGTGACGATCCGGGGCGGGCGACCGCTGGCTGAAGTGACCAATGCTGCACGTATGCTGCTGATGCTCGATATTTCGACCGAGGCCGCGCTGCAGGAACTGCAGATGGCGCTGCAGCCCGGCGATCCGGGCAAGGGGGAAGTGGTGATCCGTCTGCGCCTTGATGACGGCAAGCTGCCGGTTTTGCGGATCGGGCGCGATTATGCGCTGGATGGTGACCTGGCGGAACGGCTGGCTACGATTGAGGGCATTCATGATGTCTCTCTGCGGCCTCAGCGCGGCGCGAGCCAGCTGCGTCTGGTTGCCTGACCGCTTTTCCGGTTCCCGGTTCTGATTGAGGCTACCGCCGCTTGGCGGTTGGCTGATCTGTGCGCGTGCTTCGCTGCGGGCGGGAATCTGACGATCCAATTACATGACAGGCAAGCCGATCGATAAACCAAAGAAAAAGGGCCGGGAGATTGCTCTCCCGGCCCCAATTCTGTGCCTTACGGCGGAAAACCTTAGCGACCCGAACCCGGACCGTAGGTGATTTCCACGCGGCGGTTCTGCAGTTCGCGAACACCGTCGGCGGTCGGAACGCGCGGGTTGGCTTCACCGAATGCTTCGCTGGAAATGCGAGCAGCCGGGATACCCTTGCCGGTCAGGTACGTCTGAACGCTGGCGTTACGACGTGCGGCCAGGCCCAGGTTGTACTGCGGCGAACCCGAACGGTCGGTGTAGCCTGCGAGCATGATCGGAGCCGAACCACAGTTGTTGTAGGCCGTGATTGCGCTGTCGAGAATGGTCGCTGCTTCCGGCGTGATGTTCGACTTATCCCAATCGAAGAACACGATGTACGGACCCTTGTTGCACACCGGTGCCGGCGGGGGCGGCGGGGGCGGGGGGGGCGGCGGCGGCGGCGGGGGGGGCGGCGGAGCCGGGGGAGCAGGCGGCGGCGGCGGCGGAGCCGAACCACCCAGGTTGAAGATCAGCGATGCCAGCACCGAGTGGGTGGTGAGATCGGTGGTCACGGCGGTGTTGCCAGCTGCGACCAGATCGTGATCGGTCATGTTGAAGTAACGATACTTCACGCCCAGGTCGACGCTTTCGCCCAAGGGAACGCGCAGAGCCGCGATACCCTGCCAGGCGAAGCTGCCGCCGCGGTCGTCGACCAGGTTGTAGCCGCCCGAGCCAACGCCGAACTTGTGGTTTGCCAGTGCGTAACCGGCGCCACCACCGAAGGACAGGCCAACGCCGTCGTTGCCGCCGATATCGACCAGCGCATTGACCATGGCGCTCCACACTTCGGCCTGACCGTGCACATCATAGGTGCCGGCGGAGCCGGGGATGAAGCTGTTGGTCGGGACGTAGATGCGCTTGCCGCCGACGCGCTTGTAGCCGCCTTCGGCTTCGAGACGGAACATCCCGAAGTCATAACCGATGATGGCATCGGCTTCCCAGCTGCGCTTGCCCGAAGCTTCCACTTCAAGGCTAGTGCCGTTAACCGAGTAGTCCCGGTTTTCCGGGAAGTTAACGCCGCCTTCGATGCCGATATACATCTGATCGTCGCGAGCGACCGCCGGGCTGGCGATAACCGCGCTGGCAGTCGCCAGGCCGAAAATCAATTTTCTCATGTTGCTCCCTTTCATGTCGGGTCGCCTGTAGGGGCTTATTCAAGCCTCATCCGCGCCGGAACCCGGCGCTTAGACGTTTGAAGTTAGGATAGGTTCCGCAAAAAGGAACAAGACCAGCAGATTTTCAGGCCGTTCGCAGTCACGTCGCTATCCTCTCCCAAGGCCGGGTCTGTTTAGCGGCTTGGCATGACAAGACAACTGCATAGCTGAACGAATGCACGGATCACCGCTAGGTGAGACATTATGGTCGCAGGTGTGTTGCAGAAATATCGTTAAAATAGCGGCAGTTGGCCGGTTACATCCGGCCGTCGAAAGGCTGTGCAATCGAGTTCCACCCGCTGCTTTGTCAGGCCTGAGCGGCGGCAGGCCAGGCGAAAACGGGCACGGAACAGATCGGCCCAAATTCCCTGTGGCTTCATGCGGTTGTAAAATCTCGGGTCGTTATCCCGGCCGCCCCGCATCTCGCGCACGATGCCCATCACCTTGGTGGCGCGATCCGGAAAATGCAGGGAAAGCCATTCGCGAAACAGCGGCGCCACCTCATGCGGCAGTCGCAAGGGTATCCAGCCGGCCGATCGAATGCCCTGGGCAGCAGCGCTGGTTATGATGCCTTCCATATATTCATCGGTGATCGCAGGAATGACCGGGGCCAGTGAACAATGGGCCGGAATGCCGGCCGCTGCCAGTTTTCCCAATGCAGCCAATCTTTTGGCGGGCGCCGTTGCCCGCGGTTCAAGCAGGCGGGACACATGGTTGTCGAGACTGGTGACCGAAATCATCACGCTGGTCAGATTGTGACGCGCCAGTTCCGTCAGCAGATCCAGATCGCGCAGCACGCGATCCGATTTGGTGGTAATGGTGACAGGATGCCGCGTTTCGAGGCACAGTTCCAGCAGCGCTCGGGTGATACGATATCGTCCTTCGATCGGCTGATAGGGGTCTGTGTTGGTGCCCATGGCAATCGGCCGGGGCAAATAGCGCGGCTGCGCCAGCGTCGCCCGCAACAGTTCGGCTGCGTCGGGCTTGGCGAACAGCCGGGTTTCGAAATCGAGCCCGGGTGACAGATCGTGATAGGCATGTGTCGGCCGGGCAAAGCAATAGATGCAGCCATGCTCGCATCCGGCATAGGCATTGATCGACCGGTCGAAGGGAATGTCCGGGGATTTGTTGAACGACAGGATCGTTCGCGGATGAAGTTCGATGACGCTGGTCGGGCAGGCACGAGCCGGGCCGTCTATTTGTTCGCGATCATCCAGCCAGTCACCATCCGCTTCGCTTTGCGGGATGTTGAACCGGCTGCTTTCCCGATTGCTTGGTGCGCCTCTGCCCTTGGTCGGTTCCATGTCTGGAACATATCACGAACAAAGCGGCTGCGCCATGGCTGTTGCAGAGGGCGCAGGCCTGGAAATGCAGCCGCTATTTTTCCCGCAGACGGGGCATCAGTTCCACGAAATTGCACGGCCGGTTTCGCGCATCGAGCTGTTCGGCCAGAATATTGTCCCAACCATCCTTCACCGCGCCGTTCGATCCGGGCAGGGCGAAGACATAGGTGCCGCGCGCCACGATCGCGCAGGCGCGCGACTGCACGGTGCTGGTGCCGATGGTGCCAAAGCTGATCCAGCGAAACAATTCGCCAAAGCCGGGGATATCCTTGTCCTTGATCCGGTCCAGCGCCTCCGGCGTGACATCGCGCCCGGTCAGTCCGGTCCCGCCGGTCGACACCACCGCGTCGATCGACGGATCATCGATCCAACGGTTGAGCAGATCAGTGATGAGGTCGGCGTCATCCTTCAGGATCGTTCGCGCCACCAGTTGATGGCCTGCGCCGGTGATCCGCGCCGCCAGAATATCGCCCGATGTGTCTTCATCCGGGCCCCGCGTGTCGGATACGGTCAGCAGGGCAATATTGATCGGCTTGAACTGGCGGCTTTCGTCTATGGCCATCAGTTCCGCTCCGCCGACAGATAGACCCGGCCATCACGGCTGGTGGCCTGCGCGCCGGGGAAGGCCGGCCATTCATTCTGGGCCAGCGCGGCGCGGCTTTCCGATCCGGCGCGGGCCTGCCGCTGATACATCCAGAAATTGCGCATCACGATCGCGACATAGCTGCGCGTTTCCCAATAAGGGATCGATTCCATCCACAGCAGCGGATCGCCGAAATCGTTGATCTCCGTGTTCCAGCGCGTGATCGGGGAAAGGCCGGCATTATAGGCCGCCATGATCTTGGGCAGGGCGCCGCCGGTCGCCGGCGTGTCGCGCAGCATTTCCAGATTCTGTTGCCCGAAGGCGAGATTGACGCGTGGATCGAAAATATCGACCTGGCTCGCGCTCATCCCCAGGGCCGGTGCATGCTGCCGCACGGTGATGGGGGTGATCTGCATCAGGCCTTGGGCCTGGGCCGGGCTGACCGCGCGGTCGCGGAAATTGGATTCCTGCAGCGTGTGGGCATAGGCCAGTGCCGGATCGACCCGCCAACCGGTCGACGGCACCCATTTTGGCACCGGGAAATGCGACGCAGGATCGGCATCGCCGCCCACCGGGGCATTGTAGGCCATGAACAATTGCGTCGACGGCAGTCCCAGATCGCGAGCCAGGCGCGAAAGCGGGCCGTAATCGCCGGCATCGCCAATCCGCGCCTGATGCAGCAGCACTTCGGATGCAAGATTGTCGCGCCCGATCTCGGCCAGCGCAGCGGCGACGCGCACATTCTCTATCCGCCCGATGCGGTCCCAATCATCCTTGGACAGATCGGCGCGAGATACGCGGGCAGGCAGAGCCTGGCCAAGCTGTTCTGCGGCCAGCATGCCATAGAGGGTTTCATCATTGTTGGCCGCGCCGCGCAGCAATTCGGCGCTGCGTTCGGGCTGACGGCACCGCAGCGCGGCGCGGCTGGCCCAGTAATAGGCGGCGGCGCGCGCTTCGGGATTGGTCGCGCCATAGGCGGATCTTTCGAAACCGGCGCCGGCGCGGTCGCAATCGCCCAGGCGCCAGGAGGCAAGGCCGACGACCCATTCGCCCTCCGCCACCCATTCGCCGCTGCCGGCATCGCCGACGGTCTGGGCGAGGGACAGCGCCTGGGCGTCCATATTCTCGATATAATAGCTCCAGGCGACGCGCTGCCGCCATTCGGCGCGCGCTTCGGGGCTCAGGCCCGGGTCCGCGCTGTCGAGCAGGGCACGGGCGCCGTCCGGATCATCATTGGTGATGCGGTCCTGAATGGCGGCCGCGATGGAAGCGGGCATGGTGCCGTCCTGCACGGCGCGCGGGCGGGTTCGTTTGGGGAAGCCACCGCGCGATGTCAGCGGCTGGGCCGTTGGCAGACCGGGCATGCTGGTTGCGCCACGGGTCATTCCCAGGCGCGCCAGCCGTTCGGCCTGCGGCAGATTGCTGCCGATCTGCAGCCAGGCCTGGATACGCGGCAACTCGATGCGGGGAGAATTGGGCGACAGATAATATTGCGCCTGGGCAACCGCTTGCAGCGGGCCGCTATCGCGCTGGCTGAGCAGACTTTCGACCTGCGTCCAGTCGGCGCGGTCGATCGCGCGGAACACGGCGCTGTAATACTCCCGGTCGCGATCGGACAATTGAGTCGGCGCCGAGCGGGCCGAGGCCTGCGCCACGAAATATTCGCTGGAGGAATTGGCAGCGGCCGGCAGCGCCACGGCAGCGCCGGAAAGCGCCGCGATCACGCAGGATATACGGTGTGCAAGTTTCATCAGATCGTCCAGTCCAGCCAGCGTTGCCACAACCGGGCACGTTCCCTAGCCTGTGCGAAGAGAAAATGCGGCGCGACTGTGGTCAATGTGGGCAATAGGCTCCCTTGAATCTCGGAAACATTATCACGGGGAGAGGCTTGCGCCGGATCGTGCCCGAGAAGCGGCAGGATGTCGCTGCCGAGCACCAGCAGCCGCTTGGGCGACGCCAGGCTGACATGATGGCATGTGATTCTGCTCAGCCCCTCGGCCGAATAGGTGCCCCAGTCCGGCATGGTCATATGGCGGGGCAGGGCAGAGGAAAAATAGACCTGATCCATGCTCAGCCCGGCGGCCTTGAGCAGGGCCGCGACCATCTTCTCGACCGCCGGATCGAACAGGCTGCCATCGGCTTCCGGCATGGGCACCAGCACCATCAGCGGCAGGCCGGCGGGTGCGGTGGGGCGGAAACCCTGCCGCGAACCGCCCAGATCCATGCTGGCATCGCTGCTCCAGTACAGCTGAAACGCCTCCAGCGTGCCCGGCCATTGCGCCGGTTCGCCTCCGATCATGGGTTTCGGCGCGGGAGGGGCGGGTTCTGCCCGGGTGAAGCTGGTCGGTTTGCGCACCGTTTCTGCGGCAGCCGCCTTTTCAGGCTCTGCCAGCCAGTTCTGCGCATCATCCAGATAATCGCAGTCGACCCCCGCCAGGCGCCACCAGTCAAGTGTGGCGGCAATGTGCCGGTCAGCGGAAAGGGCGATACGGGTCTGCATAGGGGGCTGCAGCGGGTCTTGACCTGCCGGGGCGCAGCGATCAAGCCCGATCCAGCTTTTTGTATTGCCAGGCCAGATTTGAAAAGCGGCCTGAAAACGGAGAATTGCGCGTGACAGAACGCGAATCCATGCCGGTTGATGTGGTTATTGTCGGCGGCGGCCCGGCCGGGCTGTCTGCTGCTATCCGGCTGAAACAGCTTGATGAAAATCTCGAAGTCGTGGTGCTGGAAAAGGGTTCCGAGATTGGCGCCCATATTCTTTCGGGCGCGGTGATCGATCCGCGCGCGCTGGATGAGCTGCTGCCGGATTGGCGGGAGACATGTTCGCTGGCGCAGCAGCCGGTCACGGACAATCTGCATTGGGTGCTGACCCGCACCGGCAAGATTGCCATGCCGCATCTGTTCATGCCGCCGCTGATGTCCAACCACGGCAACTACACCGGTTCGCTCGGCAATCTCTGCCGCTGGCTGGGTGAACAGGCGGAGGAACTGGGCGTCCAGATCTTCCCCGGCTTCCCGGCGTCGGAAATCCTCTACGATGAAAACGGCACCGTCATCGGTGTGGCCACGCAGGATATGGGCGTGGGGCAGGATCGTTCGCCCAAGGCCGATTACCAGCCGGGCATGGAACTCCACGCCAAATACACCCTGTTTGCAGAGGGCGCGCGCGGCAGCCTGACCAAGCAGCTGAAGAACCGCTACTCGCTGGATGCCGACTGCCAGCCGCAGGTCTATGGTCTGGGCATCAAGGAATTGTGGGATATCCCGGCCGACAAGCATGAGCCGGGTCGGGTGATCCACACCCAGGGCTGGCCGCTGGCCGAACGCGATGCCTGGGGCGGGGGGTTCCTCTATCACCAGGCCAATGGCCAGGTCGCGCTCGGCTTCGTCACCGCGCTCGATTACGCCAATCCCTGGATCAGCCCGTTCGAGGAATTCCAGCGCTGGAAACAGCACCCGGAAATCCGTGCCATCCTCGAAGGCGGCAAGCGCGTGTCATACGGCGCGCGCGCGATAAATGAAGGCGGGTGGCAGAGCGTGCCGCAGCTGGCCTTCCCCGGTGGCGCGCTGATCGGCTGTTCCGCCGGTTTCGTGAATGTCCCGCGGATCAAGGGCACGCACACCGCGATGAAGAGCGGCATGCTGGCCGCTGATTCGATCGTCGCGGCCATCGCCGCCGGGCGGGAGCATGATCAGCTTTCCGACTATGACGCCGCCGTGCGCTCCAGCTGGATCGCCACCGAGCTCAAGCTGGTCCGCAATGCGCAGCCTTTCGTGGCCAAATTCGGCGGTGCCATCGGCAGCCTGCTGGCTGGCACGGACATGTGGCTGCGCACGCTGAAGATCAATCTGCCGTTGACGCTGAAGCATCACACCGATGCCTCCGCCACCAACCGCGCCGATCTGTATCCGCGCATCGTGTATGACAAGCCCGATGGTGTGATCAGCTTCGACCGCCTGTCTTCGGTGTTTCTGTCGGGCACCAATCATGAAGAAGATCAGCCGTGCCATCTGGTGCTCAAGAATCCGGCCATTCCGACACAGATCGAGCTGCCGGTCTATGGCGGCCCGTCCACGCGCTACTGTCCGGCGGGGGTCTATGAATATACCGGCGTGGCTGAAGGCAAGCCGAAGTTCGTGATCAACGCGCAGAACTGCGTCCATTGCAAAACCTGCGACATCAAGGATCCGCCGCAGAATATCGAATGGACCACGCCGGAGGGTGGCGGCGGCCCGAACTATCCGAACATGTGATCGCGCGCGCCGATGCCCACCGAAACCGCCTATGCCAAGATCAACCTAGCGCTGCATGTCCGGCGCCGGCGTGATGACGGCTATCACGAGCTGGAAACCCTGTTCGCCTTCGTCGATGCGGGGGACCGGCTGACGGCGCGCCCGGCAGCGCAGGATAGCCTGCAATTGACCGGTGAGTTCGCCGATCAGCTGACCGATCCCTTCGGCAATATCGTGGCCAAGGCCTTGTCAGCCCTGCCACGTTCAGATGGCATGGCGATCACGCTGGAAAAGAACCTGCCCGTGGCGGCCGGGCTGGGCGGGGGATCAGCCGACGCCGGCGCGGTATTCCGTCTCGTGCGCGATGCGCATGGCCTGCCAGAAGATTGGCCACAACGCGCTGCCCGTTTGGGTGCCGATGTGCCGGCCTGCGTGGAAAGCCGGGCCTGCATCGGGCGTGGTACGGGCACGCAGCTGGAACCGATCGACAATGACATGGCGGGGCGGGCGGTGCTGCTGGTCAACCCGCGCGTGCCGCTTGCCACCGGTCCAGTGTTTGGCGCCTGGGATGGCATTGATCGCGGCGCCATGCCGCAAGGTGGCGCAGAACAAATCGCAACACATGGTCGCAACGATCTGCAATCGCCGGCAATATCGCTCTGCCCGGTGATCGCCGACGTGCTCGCCGCCCTGCGCGCCGGCCCGGCCGATCTGGTCCGGATGAGCGGATCGGGCGCGACCTGTTTTGCGCTCTATCCTGATCACGAAACGATGCAGGCCGCCGCATCCGCCTTGGCAGAAGAACAGCCCGGCTGGTGGCAGTTGCAGGGGCGGCTGCGCTGACGCAGCACATTGCGAACAAGCATGAAAGGAATGGGCATGACGCATGAAGCCTGGCGGATTGTTGGCGAACCGCATTTCGGCGGAATTCTGATCATTGCCGATCATGCCTCCAACCATGTCCCGGCGGATATCGATCTCGGCATCGATCCCGCGTTGCTGAACGAACATGTCGCGGTCGATCTGGGTGTTGCCGCCGTGGCCGAACATATGGCCGAACAGGCTGGCATCGCTGCCTTCCTTGGCGGTGTCAGCCGCCTGGTGTGCGATTTCAACCGCGAAGAAGACGCACCCGGCGTCATCCCCGACATCAGCGACGGCCATGCGATCCCCGGGAACGAACTCGATGACGCCGGTCGGGCAGCCCGGCTGAACCGGTTCTACCACCCCTATCATGATGCGCTGGCCGATCTGCTCGACCGCGCACCGCCGGCGCTGATCGTCTCGCTGCACAGCTTCACGCCCAGCCTCGCCAGCCGCCCTCAGGAGGCACGGCCATGGCAAATCGGCGTGCTCTACAATCAGGATGATCGCGCCGCCCGGCTGGCCATTCCCATGCTCACTGCCGAAAGCCTCGCGGTCGGCGATCAGCAGCCCTATTCGGGCAAGCTGCTCAATGCCACGATGAACCGCCATGCGGAGGCGGAGGGGCGCCCTTATCTGGGCATCGAATTGCGGCAGGATGAAATTCCCGACGCCGCCGCGCAACTGCGCTGGGCCTCCCGCCTCCACCGCGTCTGCAATGCGGTAGCCGTCGCTATGCCAGGATAGAGCCGCTTATGGCTGGCCGAGATGGCGAGGCACATCCATCGCCTGATGCAGCACACCGATAACGTCAATGCCACCGTCCCGGATCAGGTAGAAGATGATATGCGCCTCGTAACGATAGCTGCAGTAATCTGGCGCGACATCATCCCGCCTCCGACCCAGTTCAGGCTGCTTGGCCAATAAGGAAAACCGCGCATCCAATGCGCGCAAATACGAATTGCGCTGATCCCGCCCCCAGCGTTGGAGTGTGTAGCGCCCGATATTCCTGAGATCTGCCGTCGCGCGCGGGGTGACGCGGATGCCGGAACTCACCCTTCTGCGTCCAGTTCCTCGATGAGGCGGTCGATCGAATAATCCTCTTCAAACACACCATTTCGAGCCTGGCTTGAGCCTTCGGCAAGGTGAGCGCGCAACGTCTCTAGCTGGAGCTTCTGGCGTTCAAGCACTCGCAATGCATCACGCACCACTTCGCTGGCAGAGCCATATCGGCCGCTGCCGACTTCGCTGCGGATGAACTTTTCCCAATGTTCGCCCAGCGTGAGGCTGGTGTTGGCCATGCAAACCTCCAAATATTCATATCCCGTATATATGAATATTTTCGTAAAGTCAGCACTATGTGCGCCAGTAGCCATTGCCCATGCCGGGAGCAACATGCATTGATAGTCGGGATGACCCCCATCGCCTATCTCGAAGCCATCCGCGCGGCCTATGCGCAGTTCGATGCTGCCTTCGAACTGCATCAGCCCCTGTCTCCCGAAGACACGGCTCTCACGCTCGGCAAACTCGAACTGCCGCATTGGCTGGCCGAACTCTGGCGCGTGGCGGATGGAGGGCCCTCATGGCAGCCGGTGTTCACCCGCCCGAATTATTTTACCGGCGCGGATTTCTTGCCTCTGGCTGAAGCGCTGGCCCTGCGTGACAGACTGCGCGGCATCGCCGGAAACTTCGTTGGCTGGCAGGAAGACAAGCCGCGTGATCCGCGCGTGCGGCCCGGCTGGTTTCTCGATGGGTGGGTCCCGTTCGCGGCTTTCGGCGGCAGCACCATCGTTCTTTTTGCCGATTGCGATCCGGCCCCCGGCGGCCTTGTCGGGCAGGTCATCGCCTATGTGCATGATCCCGATCAGATCACCCTGCTGGCGCCCGACGGAGAGAGCTATCTGGCCCAATCGCTCGCCTGGTTTTTGGAACAGGCCGAGGAATTCGTGCCGGAGGAATAGAGGCGGGCGAACCGGGGTGATATATCAGCATCACCCCGGATTGCCGGTACATCAGTCGCGACGGATCCAGGTCAGCCGGCCGGTCCGCGGATTGGCGTGGAATTCGAACCGGCGATAACCCCGGATCATTTCGCCTTCCCAGCGGCCATTGTCAGCCTCGATCTCCACCACGCGGTAACCCTGGCGGGCAATCGCCCGGGTAACTTGCGCCACATTCATCCAGCGCGGGCCGGGTGTGTCGGCGCTTGCCGGCACGGCTAGGAAGGCGCCGCCAATCATGCCTGCTGCGGCCATCAGGCTGATCGTCCGTGCTTTTGCGGTACGGGTAATGCTCATGTTCTGTCTCCATTCGTCGTGGAGCGATGGTTCTGCCACGACCATACTGACAGCCTTCCTGTGGCACCCGTCAGCCTGGCGTCAGCAAAGCCTTGCTAGGAAAATGCGATGCGCCTGTTGCAATCCGCCTTTCTCCTTGCCGCCACCGGCCTGCTCTGCGCCACGCCCCCGGCCGCTGCGATGGATCGGGATGAGGCGGCCCGAGTTCGCACGGCCGTTGCCAGGGGGCAGATATTGCCTCTGCCGCGCATTCTAGCGATCGCGCGCGCGCGCGTCCCAGGCAGTATGCTGGAGGTCGAACTGGATCAGCGCGGCCGTCGCCTGGTTTATGAAGTGAAAATCCTGACCCGGTCGGGCCGCGTGGTCGAAATTGCCATCAACGCCCGCAACGGGCGCATTCTGTCCGTGGAAGATGATTGATGCGCATTCTGCTGGTGGAAGATGATGCCGATGTGGGGCAGGATCTGGCCGATGCCCTGGCGGAGGCCGGCTTCGTGGTCGAATGGGTCCGTACCGGGGATGAGGCGGCCTTCCGTGGCGATACGGAGGAATATGCCGGCGTCATTCTCGATCTGGGCCTGCCACGGCTGGATGGCCTGTCGGTGCTGCGCGGCTGGCGCGCAAACGGGCGCCGCTTTCCCGTGCTGGTGCTGACGGCGCGCGCCGACTGGACCGAAAAAGTCGCCGGGATAGAGGCGGGGGCGGATGATTATCTGGCCAAACCCTTCGCCATGGGCGAACTGATCGCCCGGCTGCGCGGCCTGATCCGGCGCATGGCCGGCCATCTGACGGCGGCCGTCACCATCGGGCGCCTGCGGCTCGATACATCGCGCATGTCGGCCTTCGTCGATGATCGTCCGGTGCGCCTGTCGGTGCTGGAATACCGTTTCCTGGAACTGCTGATGCATCAGCCGGGGCAACCGGCACCCGCGCATGAGATTGCCGAACATATCTATGGCACCGCTGACGCGGGCGATACCAATGCTGTCGAGGCACTGGTCACCCGCCTGCGGCGCAAGATCGGCAGCGATCTGATCGAAACCAGGCGGGGCATGGGCTATCTTATCGCGGATCAGCGCCTTTCCGCAGCACCAGATGCTCGGCAACAGGCGCTGTGAACATCCGCTCCATCCGCATGCGGCTGCTGCTGGGCGCGGGCTTTGCCATATTGCTGGCGCTGATGCTGACCGGCGCCGGCCTCGGCTGGCTGTTCGAACGCCATATCGAACGGCGGGAGATCATGTCGCTGGAAGAAAAGGCAATGGGCCTGCTGCCGGCCTTGCGGCTTGGGGCAGGGGGGCAACCGTCCGTCGCCCGTCTGCCAGGGGATGGCCGCTTCCACCGTCCCGCAAGCGGGCTTTACTGGCAGGCGGAAACGCGCAGCGGGATCGCCCGTTCGCGATCGCTGTGGGATCAGCGGCTGCCGACCCCCGGGGATGCGTCGGGGGAAGCATGGACCGCCCGCCGCATCGCCGGGCCGTTTGGCGATCAGCTGTTCGTCATAGCGCGCATCATTCGGGTCGGTCGCGACAATCCGCCCATCATCGTGCAACTCGCCAGCGATGATGATGCATCAATGCGGTCCTTGCGGGAATTTCGTCGCGAAACCGCGCTGGCATTGGCGCTGTTGTGGCTGGCGCTGGTCATGGCGATAGCCATCCAGATCCGGCTCGGCCTGGCGCCGCTGCGCCGTGTCGCGCGGCAGTTGCGGGCGTTGCAGCGCAATGCCGATGAACGGCTGTCACCTGATCATCCGCAGGAAATCGCGCCACTGGTCGATGCGATCAACGCCATGGCCGATGCGCGTGCGGCGGAAATCCAGCGCGCGCGCCATCGCGCCGCCGATCTGGCGCATAGTCTCAAAACACCGCTCGCGGCCATGGCTGCGCTCAGCCGTCGTGCCCGCGCAGAAGGCGCGCCCCTGGCTGCCGAAGCCATGGATCGCACGCTGGCCACCGCGCGCAAGGCGCTGGACGGGGAACTGGCCCGCGCCAAGGGCGCGCTGGCCGGTGGGGCGGGCCATATCCAGACTGCCCTTGCTCCCGTGGCAGAGGCAGTGATCGCCGTGCTTGAACAGACCGAGGCGGGCGCGCGGGTGGTGTTTGCGGTCGACTGTGCCGATGATCTGCAAATACCCGTCCCTGCGCCGGAACTGACCGAGATATTGGGCGCCCTGCTGGAAAATGCCGCGCGTCATGCCCGTCGCGCCGTCTCGATTCACGCCGCCAGCCAGGGCGATATGGTGTTGGTGCAAGTGGACGATGACGGCCCGGGCATGGATGAGGCCAGCCTTGGCCGTGCCTTGCAGCGGGGCCAGCGCCTGGACGAGGTAGAACCAGGGCATGGCCTGGGTCTGGCCATCGCTCGCGATATTGTCGAGGCGACGGGCGGGCAGATGTCGCTTACCCGATCCGCACATGGCGGGCTGTCGGTCCGTATGGACTGGCCGGAACTGGACGAGCGCGGCTGAACCGCTTGCGTTACCGATCTACCGGTGAAGCTTAGTAATCGCGAACCGCGTCAAACCATTCCTGTGCCATGTCTTCCGACACCCCCAGCCTCGCCGCATCAGCGGTCTGGCTCAATTGCCAGACGGCATCGCCGATATCCTCCCGCTCGGTCGTTTCGATCTGCTTCATGCCATTGAAGCGCCTAGAAAATTCCTTGATCGCGGCTTCAGCATCGGCTCGGCTCTGTCCCTGCGCCAGGGCATCAAGCGCCGCGTCATAGGCCTGATTGGCAATTTTTGCCGATGCCCTGTTCCAGCCGGAGAAGGGCCGGCCATACTCCTTGTCCCACCATTCCGGCTTCCGCAACTGGCTGACGCCTGTGTAGCCAGCCCATGGACGCACCGCTGCGCGCGCCTTCACCGCCTTGCGCAGATTCTTGCCCACCGCCTCGTCGACATTGAAGGCGATGAAGCGGTCGAGCAGGGGCCATGTGTCCAGTTCGGGCATGGCGGCAAGATCGGGGATGAACCGCAGCTCGAGATTTTCCAGCAACTGCATTTCCGCCAATTGCGGCAGATCGGTAAAATTGCCTTCCAGGCTGAGCGATTTCAGATTGGGGAACTGGGCCAGTGATTTGAGCGATATGGGCTGCGCCAGCGGATCATTGCGCAGAGACAGATTTTCCATCGCCGTCAGCACGCCCATGTTGGGCAGGATGCAGGCTGGGGCGGTGCGGCGCCTGCTGGTCTTTGGCGCCAGGGTCAGTTGCGCAGGCAAGTCCCCCTCGGCCGAAAAACGCGCCAGATCGCCGGTCAGCATCAGATGGTGGTGGGGATTCCTGCCCTTGACCGGCAACACCAGATGCAGCCGCGCCCCACCGTCTTCCAGCACGATCTCCAGCACCTGGATCTGCGATTCGCTGGCATCCACTGTCCGATTGTGCGGCAAGGCCGCTGTCCATCGCATCGTCTCGATCGGGCGGTCCCGCGCCCAATCTAAGAATCCGGCATCCTCCCCCGCATAACGCAGTCCACGCGGCCAGGGTGATCCGGCCGGCGTGGCGAAGGTGTCGAACACATTCCAGTGGATCGGCGCGTCGGGCGCCACATGCAGGTCCGCCCGCTTGCCCAGCGATGGCGGCCCGATGCTCAGCCCGCCAACCCCCGTTTCCCGCACCAGCGTGTGGCTGGCCGGGCCGGTCAGGTCGATCGGATAACGACCGGCATCGGTCAGACTGCCTGCGGGAGGGTTCGTATCGGGGGCGTTCGACATGCATCACCATTCATTGCGCAGGCTGAAGTTCAGCCGCACACTGACGAAAAGGCAAGCCCGGCTGACCTCACAAAGGGGAGCGCCAAGATGGGATGCCGGGTCCGCATTCCCGGCCTCACCAGTTCTTTGCCACCAGATCCCCTGAAGGTCCGCAGGCATAGAACCCTGCCGTGGGGCCATAGGCATGCGTCATCGCCAAGGCGACCGCCGGCCGGGCCCCGTCATCGGGCGAATGGCCGGCACCATTACCGGTCATGTCGGTGGAGGTCAGCCCGGGATCGACCGCATTGACCTTGATCCCGTCGCGTTCCAATTCCTTGGCCAGCTTGACCGTCAGCATGTTGAGCGCGGTTTTCGATGCACAATAGCCGGCGAAGCCCACGCCCCATGTCTCGCTGCGCATGTCGAGCGCATCCCCCAGCGAACTCAAGCCGCTGCTCATCATTACGATCCGCCCTGCAGCAGACAAGCGCAGCAGCGGCAAGAAGGCTTGGGTCACTCGCATGGCACCAAACACATTGGTTTCAAACATTTGCCGCATGTCACCGATGGATTCCTGTGCGGTGCTGGGGGGCGGTGCAAACATCAGCCCGGCATTGTTGACCAGCACATCCAGCCGCCCGGCCTCCTGCGTGACGAACCGGGCCGCCTCGCCAACACTGGCATCATCGGTGACATCCAGCTGCACCGCGCGTGCAGCAATGCCAGCCTGCCGCAACTGCTCTGCGGCGGCCTCACCCCGTGCCAGATCGCGGCATCCCAGCCACACAGCATGGCCCTGCGCCCCCAATTGGCGGGCAATCGCCAGCCCGATACCTTTGTTGGCCCCGGTGATGAGGGCGATGGGCGCAAGATTGGTCATGACGTTTTCCCTGACAGCTTAGGGCAGATAATATAATACGATATTCGTAATATTCAAATATCGTATTTTGCCATCTTGTCCGTCAGGCGCAAAAACTCGATCCGCTCTTCCGGATCCAGCGGATCCAGCATCGCCCGGCAGGCGTCGCCATATCCGGCCATGTAACCCGCCACTGATGCTTTGCCCTTTGCCGTCAGGGTCAGCGCCACGCTGCGTCGGTTGGCTTCGGGCCTTTGCCGCTCCATCATGTCCCGCCGCACCAGCCGGTCGGCAGCAGATGACATGGTCGTCATGGCCACCTGCAGATAACGCGCGACATCACCAAGGCTGCAGCCGGGATGATCCTCCACGAACAGCAAGGCCTGCACATCCAGCGCGTTGAGGTTGTGCTCCATCGCGGCACCCGCTTCGGCCACCTTGAACCGCCGGGTGAAGCGTTCGAACGCGATGGTGAGTTGGTCGATCTGGCTCTGGGTCGGTTCGGTCATGCGGCCTTGAAGCAGCTTCCAGCCGGCTTTTCCATTTCAATATTGAAATCTGTTGGCAAGCAGAATGGCGGAAACAAAACGATCTCAATTCGTACATGCTTCCGGCGCAAAACCTGCGTTTGCAATTTTAACGGTTCGGAAACTGTCGAATCACATGTTGCGCCGAGGGAGAACAGGATAAACACACATGGTCGGTTCACCTGCGGACCCCGCTGCATTCAAGAGCTATTTCATTCGTCAGGTAATCTGGCCCATTGCCTTTGTCATTCTCGCCGTACTTCTTGCCGCGAGCCTGGGCCTTTACTGGTCCACCAGCAAAAGTGACGAGGTCGCTTTGGTCCGCCAGACCGAAGCGGTCACCCTCGCCATTCGTGGCAGCGCGTCGCAGCTGGCGCATGAACAGGGCAGCATTGCCGACTGGGAACCGCTGATCGACCAGA
Source organism: Croceibacterium xixiisoli (assembly GCF_009827305.1). Taxonomy (GTDB): domain Bacteria; phylum Pseudomonadota; class Alphaproteobacteria; order Sphingomonadales; family Sphingomonadaceae; genus Croceibacterium_C; species Croceibacterium_C xixiisoli. Next base: position 777,620 of record NZ_WTYJ01000002.1, read on the forward strand.
TGCAGCAGCGTCCGCTCGACAAGGCGTGGCTGGATTTCGAGATTGGCGGCTGGCTGGAGGACGTTTTTCAGCATCATGCCACGCTGATCTTCGGAGGCGACGACAAGGTCCTCTATTCCTATCGATCGGTTCGCGCTCCGCCGGAATCCCGTCTCGACAGGATTGTGGCGGACCTGCTCCCCCTGATTGGTGCCATGCAAACCTATCCAACATCGAACGGGCAGGATCGCCAGCCATCTTCGCCGGCGTCGGGTTTGCCATCTCAGTTTGAAATGCGGGAAGGTGCGGACATCTATCTGATCGCCGGACATCCGGCAGCGGTCAGCATTCAGCCGATCGGGCGCGGGGCGAAAGACCGCGCACCGGGGACAGCGACAATCGTCAGCATTCGCTTTCTCGACGAACCCTATCTGGCCGGGCTCGGCCGAAGCCGGCAGATCGACGGCCTCAGATTTTCCGCCTCTTCCGCTTTGCAGCCGGGCGAAGCCTCCACCGCCTTCGAGGATCAGCAGGGACGATCGATCGGCTTCTTCCTCTGGCGGCCGGATCTTCCGGGCACCACCATCCTGATGTTCATCGGCCCCTTGTCGGCAGGCCTGGCCGCCTTGCTGCTCGTCGTGATGGGGTGGCTGGTGCGCTCGCTCTGGCGATCGGGTCGGCAATTGTCCAACACGGTGGTCGATCTGCAGGCCAGCGAGGCCCAGGCGCAGCATCTGGCCTTCCATGATGTGCTTACCGGCCTGCCCAACCGCGCGCTGTTCTATGATCGGCTCGATCAGGCGCTGGCCCGCGCGCGGCGGGGGCAGCCCTGCGCCATTCTCGCGCTGGATCTGGACCGCTTCAAACAGGTCAATGACTCACTTGGCCATACGGCGGGCGATGCGCTGATCCGGGAATTCGTCGTCCGGCTGAACGGATTGGTCCGCAGCGGGGACACGGTGGCGCGCCTGGGCGGCGACGAGTTCTTCATTCTGCTCTGCGACACTTCACGGCAGGAATATGTCGCAAACCTGTGTGACCGCATTCTGGCGGCCGTCAGCCAGCCCTTCAACCTGATCGGTCATCAGGTCTATGTCGGGGTCAGCATCGGCGTGGCGCTGATCCCGGAGGCAGGGCTTGATCGCGGCGATCTGGTGCGCAAGGCCGATATCGCCCTCTATCGCGCCAAGCGGGAAGGGAAGGGGCAGTTCCGCATCTTCACCCCGTCCATGGACGACAGCGTGAAACTGCGCGCGGAACTGGAAGACGATCTGCGCCGGGCCATCCAGGCGGGCGATCAGATGCAGGTCTATTATCAGACCGAAATGGCCCCGGATGGCAACACCGTGCTGGGTCTGGAGGCGCTGCTGCGCTGGCAGCATCCGGTCCGGGGGGCGATCTTCCCCGATCAGTTTATCCCCCTTGCCGAAGAAACCGGGCTGATCACGCCGCTCAGCGAATTCGTGCTGCAGAACGCCTGCCGCATGGCCAGCCGCTGGCCTGACATCTTCATCGCCGTGAACCTGTCCGCCGTGCAGTTCCGCACCGCCGGACTGGCGGAACGCTTCATCGATATCGCCGCCTGCGCCAATTGCGATCCGCACCGCATCGAACTGGAAATCACTGAAAGCGTGCTGGTGGAAAAGGATGACGTCGCGCGCAGCATTCTGGAAAAGCTGAGGGCCGCGGGTTTCCGCATCGCGCTGGATGATTTCGGCACCGGCTATTCCAGCCTCAGCTATCTGCGGCAATTCAAGGTCGACAAGATCAAGATCGACCGCTCCTTCGTCCGCAATCTGGGTCATGACACCGAAGCCAGCGCCATCGTCGCCTCGGTCGTCACCCTGGGCCACGCCATGGGCCTGACCGTGACAGCCGAAGGCGTCGAAACCCGCGATCAGCAACGCCTGCTGTCAGCGGCCGGCTGCAACGAATTGCAGGGTTATTATTTCTCCACCCCGATGCCGGAAGCGGAGATGAATGCGCTGCTGGAGACGCGGTGGGAACGGCCTGATTTCGCGGCTTAGGCTGGGAGGGTATATGAGCAGCCTTCAGCAGACTTGCATTCGCAACTGTTCAAGACCTATTCTGCTTCAGCTAGCCAATCATTTTTACGGGTTATTTGGATGATACATGATCATCATTTAAATATATGGGTTAACAATGTGCAACAATTTCAGGATAAAAAATTTATAGTCTCGGGATTTCAATTCAACGGAGAATTCGGTTTTGGTGTCGAGGGAAAGAAATGCGATGAAGGAGAGTTTTTCCTAATATCCAGCTTTGGCAAAGAGCGAGTTTTTGCTGGTATTTCCTATGTTCATACGCGAGATCAGCATATGACTTGGTCATTGTCTGGGCCACAAATTCCTCAATCACCATTCTTGATTACATCATGTCAAGATATCGAGTATTTCGAATGTGGTTTCGTAGAATTTTTTCCATCCGGGGAGGCTGAAAAAATATTCTCTAGAGATGGAGAGAGAAATTATCCTATTTTATCAAAATCATTTATAGGAATTTTAAGATTTGGATATGATGGTTTTTTCATGTTCAAGTATTATTTTAAAGAAAAACCATATTTAGAAGAAAAAGTATTCTTCTCAGAATGGAATATTGAAGCCGGTTTGGTTACAGGATTATAAGTTCATAAGTTTAGCACTAGAATTGCGTAGACTCACGGACAAAATCCTCTTCGGTCGGCACCCGCACGCTTTCATCCGCGCTGTCCCACAGTCGCGACAGTCGCAGCGCTTTGGCAAACTGAAAATACACCTCGCGCACCGTCACCACGATGACGCAACGGGGAACTTTCCCGTCGTGCATAAACGATTGCGTCAGTTCCGCGTCGGCCGTCACCACAGCTGTGCCGTTCACCCGCACCACATTGTTGCTGCCCGGAACCATGAACAGCAGGCTTGCGCGCCCGTCCGTCACGATGTTCCTCAGCGAATCCAGCCGATTGTTGCCGCGCCAATCGGGCAGCAGCAGGGTGGTGTCGCCCGCAATCCGCACCACAGCTGCGCTGTCGCCGCGCGGACTGGCATCGGTGCCATCGGGCCCGACAGTGGTCAGCACCACGAACCGCGCTTGGCTGATCCATTGCCGATACGCCGGGGTCAGATGGCGGGCGACCTTGGCCAGCGCATCAGGCCGGGCCGCGCCATACAGGCTTTCCAGTTCCGCAATGCTCGCGATCTCCTGCACAATTCTCTCCGCCCGGCCATTCCGGGTGACGCGGCCATAGCACACCCGCCGGGGTGACTGTCATCCGCCTGCAATGCGTTCTTCCGCTGATTGCGCACATGTTATAGGGGCGCGGGTTACCGGGGCTCTGTCTCATCCCCATATATGAATTCAGCAATCTGGAAGCGTTCTATGCCTGCCTATCGTTCACGCACCTCCACCCATGGCCGCAACATGGCCGGCGCGCGCGGTCTCTGGCGTGCGACGGGGATGAAGGATGGCGATTTCGGCAAGCCGATCATCGCCGTCGTCAACAGCTTCACCCAGTTCGTGCCGGGCCATGTCCACCTCAAGGATCTGGGCCAGCTCGTCGCGCGGGAAATTGAGGCGGCCGGGGGCGTGGCCAAGGAATTCAACACCATAGCTGTGGATGATGGCATCGCCATGGGGCATGACGGCATGCTCTACAGCCTGCCCAGCCGCGATCTGATCGCCGACAGCGTCGAATATATGGTCAATGCCCATTGCGCCGATGCGATGGTGTGCATTTCCAATTGCGACAAGATCACCCCCGGCATGCTGATGGCCGCGCTGCGGATCAATATCCCGGTCGTGTTCGTGTCCGGCGGCCCGATGGAAGCGGGCAAGGTGATCCTGAATGGCAAGGAACACGCGCTCGATCTGGTCGATGCCATGGTCGCCGCAGCGGATGAGAGCATGAGCGATGAAGACGTCGCCGCCATCGAACGCTCTGCCTGCCCCACCTGCGGCAGCTGCTCGGGCATGTTCACCGCCAATTCGATGAACTGCCTGACGGAAGCACTGGGCCTGTCGCTGCCCGGCAATGGCTCTCAGCTGGCGACCCATTCGGACCGCAAGCAGCTGTTCGAACGGGCCGGGCGGCTGGTCGTCACGCTGGCGCGTCGCTACTACGAAGAAGACGATCTCAGCGTCCTGCCGCGCAGCATCGCCGGCTTCCATGCCTTTGAAAATGCGATGTCGCTGGATATCGCCATGGGTGGTTCGACCAACACCGTGCTGCATCTGCTGGCCGCCGCGCATGAGGCGGGGGTCGATTTCACCATGGCCGATATCGATCGGCTGTCGCGCAAGGTGCCGGTGCTGTGCAAGGTCGCCCCGGCCAAGGCGGACGTTCATATGGAAGATGTGCACCGCGCCGGCGGCATCATGGCCATTCTGGGCCAGATGGAAACGGCCGGCCTGATCAATGCCGCGCTGCCCACGGTTCACAGCCCGACCATGGCCGATGCGCTGGATGATTGGGATGTCAGCCGCACCCGCAACAACAAGGTGCATGAATTCTACGCCGCCGCCCCCGGCGGTGTGCCGACGCAGACGGCCTTCAGCCAGTCGCGCCGCTGGGAATCGCTCGATCTGGACCGCGAAACCGGGGTCATCCGTTCGGCAGAGCACGCCTTCAGCCAGGATGGCGGGCTTGCCGTGCTGTCCGGCAATATCGCTATCGACGGCTGCATCGTGAAGACTGCCGGGGTGGATGATTCCATCCTCAAGTTCGCCGGCCCGGCCAAGGTGTATGAAAGCCAGGATGCCACCGTTGCCGCCATTCTGGCCGGGGACGTGGTTGCCGGCGATGTCGTGGTGATCCGTTACGAAGGACCGCGTGGCGGGCCGGGCATGCAGGAAATGCTCTACCCCACCAGCTATCTGAAGTCGAAGGGGCTGGGCGCCGCCTGCGCGCTGATCACCGATGGCCGTTTTTCCGGCGGCACCTCGGGCCTGTCGATCGGCCATGTCTCGCCCGAAGCGGCCGAAGGCGGCACCATCGGGTTGGTGGAAAATGGCGATATCATCAATATCGACATCCCCGGCCGCACGATCACGCTGGATGTCAGCGACGATGTGCTGGCAGCCCGCCGCGCTGCGATGGAGGCAAAGGGCGCCAGCGCCTGGCAACCGGCCAAACCGCGCCCGCGCAAGGTGTCCGTCGCGCTGCAGGCCTATGCCGCCATGACCACCAGCGCCGCGCGCGGGGCGGTCCGCGACGTGACCCAGATCACCCAGAAGCGCGGCTGATCCAGTTGATGTGTCTGTCATGGAGGCGGCGGCGCGCTGGTGCGCCGCCGCCTCCATTGGTGTATGGCGTGCCCATGCCGATGTCTGATCCGATCCTGGCCGTGGCGCAGATGCGCGCCGCCGAACAGCAGTTGATCGATGACGGGACTGATGTGCATGAATTGATGCGCCGGGCCGGGCAGGGCGCGGCCGCCTGGGTCTGGCGCATGGCGGCCGGCCGCCCGGTTACCGTCCTGTGCGGCCCCGGCAACAATGGCGGCGATGGCTATGTCCTGGCCAAATGGCTCCGCGCCAAAGGCTCGCCCGTCTGCGTGATCGCCCTGCAACCACCCCGCACCGACGCTGCCCGCCGCGCAGCCGAGCTCTATGGCGGCCCAGTACAGCCATCCGCTGGCGATATTTCGGGCGATATTCTGGTCGAATGCCTGTTCGGCACCGGCCAGAACCGCCCGCTCGATGTAGCTACCCAAGCCTTGCTCGATCATTGCGTCGCACGGCATCGCCGGGTGGTGGCAATCGATCTGCCGGCCAATGTCGACGCTGACAGCGGCGCCCTGCTCGGGCCTGTTGCCACCCAGGCGATGACCCTGGCGCTGGGCGCCTGGAAGCCGGCCCATTGGCTGATGCCCGCCGCCATGCATATGGGCTTGCGCCAGCGGGTGGAGATCGGGCTCGCACCCATCACCGGCGGCTTGCGGCTGGCGTTGTCCGATCCCCTGAATGCCCCGGCGCCCGACGCCCACAAATACACCCGCGGCATGGTCGGCGTGATCGGCGGGGACATGCCCGGCGCCGCGCTGCTGGCGGCAAAGGCGGCCATGCATGGCGGCGCGGGTTACGTGAAACTGCTGCCCCAGCAAACGCCTGCCGTCGTGCCCGATGCGTTGGTTGTCGACACGAAGCCGCTGCCTCATGCGCTGGACGATCCGCGTTTCGCTGCGCTCCTTGTCGGTCCGGGATTGGGGCGGGGCGATGCAGCTTTGGAGCGGCTGGCCAAGGTGCTGGCTGCCGCCCGCCCTACCGTCATCGATGCCGACGCGCTGCATCTGCTCGAACCCGGCATGGTCAAAGGGCGCAGCGATCTGGTCGTCACCCCGCATGAGGGCGAACTGGCCCGGCTCTGCGCCCGCTTCGGAATTCCCGCTGGCAGCAAGCTCGCCCGCGTGCAGGCGCTCAGCCAGGTATCCGGCCTGACCGTGCTGGCCAAGGGACCGGACACGGTTCTGGCAGCAGCGGACGGATATTGCGCCATCCTGCCGCCTGCTACGCCCTGGCTTTCGACCGCCGGAACCGGCGATGTGCTGGCCGGATTGCTGGCCAGTCGGCTCGCGACCGGGGCGGCGCCCGTGCGTGCTGCGGCGCAGGCCAGCCGTATCCATGCGCAGGCAGCGCGCGCTTCCGGCGCGGCCTGGAACGCCGACGGGCTTGTGAAGGCGCTCCCCGCTGCCTACGCGGCTTTGTTGTGACTGAAGCTGAAACAATTCTCCGAATCGCGTCCAAGGGCGACGGCGTAACCGCATCCGGCCGCCATGCGGCGCTGGCTGCTCCGGGTGATCTGCTGCATGGTGATGGGCGGGTGGAACCCGGCCCGCATCACGCAACGCCCCCCTGCCGCCATTTCCTTCACTGCGGCGGCTGCGAGCTGCAGCATTGCGACGATCCCAGCCTGATCGACTACATCACCGGCCGCGCGGTGTTCGTCGCCGCCAACAACGGCATCACGGCAGACAAGCTCGCCCCCACCCATCTGTCCCCGCCGCACAGCCGCCGCCGCGCCAGCCTGCGCGCGCAGAACGGCGGCGGCCGGCCGGTCATCGGTTTTCGGGAGGCGGGGTCGCACCGCGTCATCGATCTGCGCGAATGCACCATTCTGGCGCCCGAACTCTTCGCCCTGATCGAACCGCTGCGGCGCATGCTGGGCAAGCGGCGCGATCGCTATGGCTTTGATATCGTGCTGACCTTGGTTGACCAAGGGGTCGATTGCGCGATCAAGGGGCTGGAATTGGAAGGCCTCGAACAGACCGAGGCTTTGCTCGATTTCTGTCGCGACAACCGGCTGGCGCGCATGGCGCTGGACATGGGCTATGGCGCGGAAACCATGTGGGAACCCGAACCCGCGACGATCACCCTCTCGGGCGTGCGCGTCGATATGCCCAGCGGCGCTTTCCTGCAGGCGACGCCCGATGGCGAAGCGGCGCTCGTCGCTGCGGCGCGCGAATGGCTGGCCGATGCTCCGCGGGTGATGGATCTGTTTTCGGGCCTCGGAACCTTTGCCTTCGCCCTCGCCGATCGCTCTCAGGTGGTAGCGGTGGAGGCCGCGCGAGATGCGCATCTGGCATGCAGCATGGCAGCCAAACGCGCGAGGGTTCCGGTGGAAGCATCGCATCGCGATCTGTTCCGCAACCCCGTCCGGCCGGAGGAATTCAAGGGCTTCGACGGGGTGGTGCTCGATCCGCCGCGCGCCGGCGCGCGGGAGCAGGTGCTCCGGCTGGCCGGCAGCGATGTGCCGCGCATCGTCTATATCAGCTGCAATCCGTCAAGCTGGGGCCGCGATGCCAAGACGCTGGTGGATGCCGGATATCGACTGGCCGAACTGCGCCCGGTTGGTCAGTTTCGCTGGTCCACCCATGTCGAACTGGCCAGCCTGTTCGTGAAGGATGCGGCGCAATCCTGACGGTTTTACGCCAAGGCGGCGATGATCTGGCGGAAAAGCCAGTCATTGTCCGCCGGATCGGAAAAGGCGTGATCGGCATCAGGGCGTGTGGTGACACGGTCATCCGCGCCGCCCCAGCCATCCCGAAATGCCTGCGCCGTCCGGTCGCGCCCGGCCAGCAGGAAGCGGATCGCGCCAGGATAGGCGGCGATGCCATTACGCATGTCCTGCAGCAGCGTGGTTGGCGGCGGGGGCGGGCGCAGCGCACGCACCACGCCGGATGCCAGCTTGCGTACCGATACGCCGCCGCTGACCAGCCGCAGCAATTCACGCGGATTGGCCAGCTTTTCGGCATAACGCGCGCGAATGGCGGCGGGCGGCATGGCGTCCGCCGGGGCATCCTCTTCAAAGGTCCAGGGGTTGGTCAGCACCAGCGCATCGCAACCGCCGCCGCCATTCAGCATCAGAGCGCTGGCGGCATCGCAATTGCCCAGACCAACCACTCGGGTCAGATCGGGACATTCGGCCCGGAACGCCTCCAGCGCGGCGGCAATATCTTCGCCATTGCCCAGAAAACCGGCGTTTTCGCCTTCGCTGTCGCCAATGCCGCGCCGATCGAACCTCATCACGGGAAATCCGGCCTCGGCCACGCGGGCAGCCAGCCGGGCCTGCCCGGAAAAGGCACCCGATCGCAGCTCATTTCCGCCGCTGACCAGCAGCAGCCCGCTGGTGCCGGAGGCGTCGTCCAAGGTTGCGGCCAGGGTGGATCCCGCGCAAACAAAGCTCAGATGGCGGCGGGTCATGCGGCCGCCGGCCTTCCGGCAATGATTGTCGCCAGGGCTGCGGCCTGCTGCGGGTTGTGATCGGGCTCAGCCCGCAGCCACAGGGCGCCGCCGCCGCCAAGATCTTCCTGCGCGATACGGCGCAGCGTGGCGAGGGGCTGGGCGCTTTCCAGGGCATGGATCATGCGGGGCCCCAGCTGCCAACCACCCAGTTCCAGCCCGGCGCTGCGCCCGGTCTCCAGCAGGCTTTCACGCGTTTCTTCGCGTCCTGCTTCCCGGCTGGCCAGCACGCGCGCGCGCAGCATGGCCCTCAGCAAGGCGGCACCGCCAATCGGCGCCAGTGCCCAGCCGGGATAGCCGGCCGGCGCAATCATCGCTCCACCGCGAAGGGCCAGCACATGGCTGGCGCCGAAATGGGTGATGGCCCGCTGCACATCGGCCTGCCATCCGGTCAGGGTCTGCGTCTGCAGTGGCGCCAGGCTCTCGTTGCAGCCGGGCAGATCGGGCAGGAAACAGTCGATTCCCTGCTGGTCCAGCAGGCGCATGGTCGCCACGGTGAAATGGCGCAGCTTGTTCGCCTCTTCAAACAGCGCCGGCAGCACCAGCACACGGATCACCCGACCGCGATCGAAGGTCACGGCCAGCTCTGATCCGGCAGGTGAGCCAGGCCAGTCGGCCAGCATGGTGGAGCGTCAGCCCTGTGCGCGCTTGGACTGGACGAAGGCCAGCAGCGCACCGAAAGTTTCCAGCATTTCGCCGTCAACCTCGTCATCCTCGATGACGATATCCAGCCGGTCCTCGATTTCGGTCAGCAGGCCGGCCACGGCCATGGAATCCATTTCGGGAAGATGGCCGAACAGGCCGGTGTTTCCGTCAATGGCGGCCACGCGGTCGTCATTCAGGCCCAGCACGTCGCGGAGCACGCCGCGCAGCGTGCGATCGACGAATGCCGCTTCGTCTGCTTCACTCGGCTGAGTGCCGTCCTGCGGATCAATGGTCATCGTTGCCCCTCTTTTCCGTTCCTTACAAAGGGAAGCGGAACGGTAACCCGGCAAATCGGGTCATGGATTGCTCTAGACATCGCGTCGCCGCGAAACAAGCTGACGCAGCCAGCTTCGTGCGATCACCGGCCAATTGCGCGGATTTTCCCGGCGCCACATGGTCAGCCGGTAACGCGGGCGGATGGTTTCCATCCAGTCCCGCTTGTAGGGATCGTTGCCCGTTCCGAAATCGACCAGTTCAACGCCATCATTATCAATAACTTCGGCGAACAGCGCCGCGGTCAGCGTGGTGCCGGCAGAAAGCGGCTTGGCGCTTTCGCGATGGGCGAGCTTGTGGATATAGGCCGTGCCGCCTTCCACCGTCCAGAATTGGGCCGCGATCACTACGCCATCATGCCGGGCCAGGCCGAACCGTATCCGCCCGGCACCTCCCTCCGCCATCGCAAACCGCCTCAGCAGCGCCGGATCGCCTTCCTCCGGCTTCCAGCTTTCGCGATAGACCGCTTCATATTCGTCCCATGCCTCGGCATTGAAACGGGTGAACAGTTCGACATCGACCTTTTTTGCCTTGCGCTTCAGCGTGGTGCGTAGCGCGCCGGGTCGATCGGCGAGGAACTGGGCATAGCTGCGCCCGCCCACCGGCAACACATGGTTGGTATCGCAAATCTCCCGCTGCACCAGCCAACCCGCTTTGCGAAAGGCGGTTTCCAGCCGACTGGCGGTGCCGTCTTCGTCGGGCAGCTTGTCCAGCACCATGGCAGGGGTCCGCCTCGCCAGGTCTTTCGCGAGCGATCCCAGCAAGGCGGGGCTTTGATCCCCGGCGGTCGCCATCGGGGCCCAGGTGAAGGCATACCAGTTGGACAAAGGGGTCAGCCTGCGACTGTGATCGGCCAGTGGCAGCGCCACAGCCTGGTCGCCATCCTGCGCCATGGCAAACAGCGGACGGTCGATGCCGGTTTCCAGCATGCCGAACCACTCTGTCCGGGCAAAGGGATTTTCCGCAATCCAGCCTTGCCCTTGCAGATCGTTAACCGTCCGGTGATAGCTGATCGCTGTCACTCATTCTTCTCCAGGAATGCCATGCCCGTAGCGCTCGATCCCGTACCCCGTCCGCTCGATCATCTGACCGAGTTTGGCGAAGCTGCGGCGATCGCGCTGCAACTGCGTGGCACAGCGCTTAGCTGGAAGGACTTAAGAACCCGTGTCGGCACGCTCGCGACCTGGCTGCAGGCGCAATTGCCGGGCCCGGGGGCACGCGTGGCCAGTTGGGCCGCCAAGGGTGAACTCACCTGTCTGCTGCCGCTGGCAGCGGCGCGGGCCGGGATGGTGCATGTGCCGATCAATCCGCTGCTCAAACGCGCGCAGGTGGCGCATATCCTGGCCGACAGCGGCGCCAAACTTTTGATCGCCAATGCCGGGCGAATTGGAACGCTGGCCGATGGCGACGTGCCGCCAGGCTGCGAGATCTTCGAAGAGGGGGAGGAACTGGCCTGGGCTGGGGAATTCGATCCGCTGCCGCTGTCATCAGCCGATCCGGACGACATTGCCGCAATTCTCTATACCAGCGGTTCTACCGGCCGGCCCAAGGGCGTCGTGCTCAGCCATGCCAATATGTGGCTCGGTGCGGTCAGTGTCGCGCATTATCTGGGCCTGGAATCCGATGATGTGGTGCTGGGCGTACTGCCGCTCAGCTTCGATTATGGCCAGAACCAACTCCTGTCCACCTGGCGGGCAGGGGGCTGTGTCGTTCCGCTCGACTATCTTACCCCGCGTGATGTCGTGCGTGCCTGCGAACGTCACGGCGTCACCACGCTGGCGGCCGTCCCCCCGCTGTGGGTGCAATTGCTGGGGCAGGAATGGCCGGAGCGCGCTGTTCAGGGGATGCGCCGCCTTACCAACAGCGGCGGCGCGCTGACCGTGGATATGGTGCGCGGCTTGCGCGGCCTGTTCCCCACCACCCGGCTGTTCCCGATGTATGGCCTGACCGAAGCCTTCCGTTCGACCTTCCTCGATCCCGATCTGGTGGATGCCCATCCGACATCGATGGGGCAGGCTATTCCCTTTGCCGAAATTCTCGTCATCGATGATGAGGGAGCCCCGACAAAGTCTGGCGAAGAAGGGGAGCTGGTCCATTGCGGTCCGCTGGTCGCACTGGGTTATTGGCAGGACCCGGAACGATCGGCCGAACGCTTCCGCCCGGCACCGTCCGCCTCCCGCTCTGGCGGCATGGCCGTCTGGTCCGGCGATCGGGTGACCCGGGATGCCGATGGGCTGCTCTATTTCGTCGGTCGGCGCGACACGATGATCAAGAGCGCTGGCAATCGCATCAGCCCGCAGGAGGTAGAGGAGGCAGCCCTCGCCACCGGCCTGGTGGTGGAGGCTGTGGCGCTGGGGGTGCCCGATGACCGCCTGGGCCATGCCGTCCATCTGGTGGTGCGCGGGCGCAGCGGAGGCAATTCCGATGCCGATGCGCTGGCGACCTTGCTGCGCGCCGAGCTGCCCAACTTCATGCAACCACAGGTGATCCGCTGGCTGGATGCGATGCCGATCAATCCCAATGGCAAGATCGATCGCAATGCCCTGCTGGATCAGGCTAAATCAGGAATTACTCAATGAAGCCGCTAGGCCCTATCCCCGCTGGCTTTGCGGTTATCGATGGTGAATTGGCCATCGCCGGACTAACCGCCAGCACGATTGTCGAGCAGGCTGGTCAGACACCCTTGTTCGTCTATTCGGCGGATATGTTGCGCGCGCGGATGGCGGCCCTGCGCGCGGCCATGCCCGAACAATTGCATATCCACTATGCGATGAAGGCCAATCCCTTTGCACCGCTGCTGCGCTTGATGGGGCAATTGGTCGACGGCTTCGATATCGCCAGCGGCGGTGAACTGGCCATGGCAATCAATGCCGGGCTTGATCCGGCGCGCATCAGCTTTGCCGGACCGGGCAAGCGCGATGGCGAGCTTGAACAGGCGATTGTCCATGGGGTCACGCTGAACTGCGAATCCCCTGCAGAAATCCGGCGGTCGCTTGCCATCGCCGATCGCGTCGGACGGGTCCCGCAGCTGGCCATCCGGGTCAATCCATCCTTCGAACTGCGCGGATCGGGCATGAAAATGGGCGGCGGGGCCAAGCCGTTCGGCATGGATGAAGCGCTCGTGGTCGATGCCGCGCGCCTGATCATCGATTCCGGCGCGCAGTGGCGGGGCCTGCATATCTTCACCGGCAGCCAGGCCCTCGATGCCGCTGCGATCGTCGAAACCCAGGACAATGTCCTGACGCTGGCCGCGCGGCTGACCGCAGAGATCGGCGTCCCCTTGCCGCATCTCAACATGGGTGGCGGGATGGGCATTCCCTATTTTCACGGGGATCAGCCGCTGGACCCTGCCGCTGTCGGCAGGCCTCTGGCGGACCGTCTGGAATCCCTGCCGCCCGAACTGGCAGGCACTGATTTTGCCATGGAACTGGGGCGCTATCTGGTCGGCGAAGCGGGGGTTTACCTGACCCAGATCATCGATCGGAAGGAAAGCCATGGGCAGGTTTTCCTGATCACCGACGGCGGATTGCATCACCAGCTCGCCGCGTCGGGAAATTTCGGCACCGTGGTGCGGCGCAATTATCCGGTCGCCATCGCCAGCCGATATGGGGCTCCGGCGGAAGAAGATGCCAATGTCGTGGGCTGCCTGTGTACCCCGCTGGACAGGCTGGCCGATCAGGCCGCACTGCCGCGCGCCGATGTCGGCGATCTGGTGGTTGTGTTCTGTGCCGGTGCCTATGGCGCCAGCGCCAGCCCTTCGGCTTTCCTGGGGCAGGGTGCAGCCGCAGAGATTTTGATTTAATCGATGTGGCAGCTCTGTCCCGCTTTGGGACTGATGTGTAAAATCCGGCCAAATCATGCGGTTCTGGATAGAACAGCTAACGCAATGTTCACCCTTTTTGGCGAAAAAGTGACCGGATCCGCGGGTGGCGGGTCATGTGCGGACCTTCAGGCCGCTCCACCTGGCTGCCCGAAACCGCGAGGACGCGTCAGAATGCGAAAGAGTTTTATCACCCGAGTCACAGGCGCGACGGCGCTGGTTGGCCTGCTTCTTTCGGGCTGTGCCAGCTCTGGCGGGCAGCAGCTTGCCCCGGCCAGCTTTGTGGCCATGCAGGAAGGTCCTGGTGAAGAATATGTGATCGGTCCGCTTGATGAGTTGACCATCCATGTCTGGCGCAATGAAGAACTGGGCGCCAAGATTCAGGTTCGCCCCGATGGGCGGATCACTACGCCGCTGGTGGCGGACCTGCCCGCCGTGGGCAAGACCCCGACTATGCTGGCCGAGGATATCCGCCTGCAGCTGTCGCAATATATCGCAGAACCGCTGGTGACGGTGATCGTCAACCAGTTCGCCGGCACATTCAGCCAGCAGGTCCGGATCGTCGGTGCTACTGAAAAGCCGGCATCGCTGCCCTATCGCGCCAATATGACCCTGCTCGACGCAATGATTTCGGTTGGCGGGCTCAGCGAATATGCGGCCGGCAATCGGGCCAAGCTGATCCGGTTCGACAAATCCACCGGCAGCCAGCGTGAATATGCGCTGCGCCTGGCGGATCTGCTCAAGCGTGGCGACAGCGAAGCCAATGTGATGCTGATGCCGGGCGATGTGATCATCATCCCCGAAAGCATGTTCTGACAGGAGCCGGCGCTTGAACCTTCTTCTCGAAGAGCTGCGCACAGCGCTCTGGACGGTGTGGAACCGCCGCTGGCTGGCGCTGGCGGTGGCATGGCTGGTGTGCCTGCTCGGTTGGCTGGCCGTGGCCATGATCCCCAATACCTATCAGTCGAAGGCCCGGATTTTCATCCAGTTGGATGATGTCCTGGCCCAGCAGATCGGTATCGGTTCCGGCAGCCGGGAGAAGGATATCGAGCGCGTCCGGCAAACGCTGACCAGCGCGGTCAATCTGGAAAAGGTCGTGCGCGCCACCCGCTTGGGCGACGAAGTCACCACCCCGAGCCAGATGGAAGCGGCCGTTGCTGCCGTCGGCAAGGATATTCTGGTGGTCAGTGAACAGAACAATCTGTTCGAAATCACCGCATCGAGCGGTCGCAGCTATTTGTCCGATGCGGACAACGCCAAGCTGGCTCAGGATATCGCCCAGCGGATGATCGATATTTTCCGGGAGGAGAATATTGGCGGCTCGCGCGGTGAAATGCGCGAAACAATCGACTTCCTTGATCAGCAGCTGGCATCGCGCCAACGCGCTCTGGAAGAGGCAGAACAGGCCCGACTGAATTTCGAAGCCCGACACCCGGAACTGGCCGGTGGTGCGCAGGGCATGGCGACCCAACTCGGATCGATCCGGTCGGAACTGCGCAGCGTCGAGGCCGATCTTGCTGCCGCGCAGAGCGCGCTGGCAGCCATGGATGGTCAGATTGCCGGCACGCCGCGCACGCTTGTTACAGCTGGCGCTGGTGGCGGCCCACGCGGGGCACTGGCCCAGGCAGAGGCCAATTATTCCGCCATGCAGGCCCGTGGCTTGACGGACAATCACCCGGATATGGTGTCGCTCAACAAGCAGATCGCATCGCTGCGTCAGCAGGTTGCCAATGCGGGCAGTGACTCCGGCTCCGCTCCCAATCCGGCCTACAGCTCGCTCCAGGCCATGCGGGTCGAGCGCCAGGCAAATGTCCAGTCCCTGCAATCGCGCGCGGCGGCGCTGCGGTCGGAAATCGCCTCCATCAGCGCCAGCCAGGCGCAGGAACCCGGCGCGGCAGCGGAAGCCCAGCGGATCAGCCGCGATTATGATGTGCTGCGCCAGCAATATGACAAATTGCTGCAGGATCGCGAAGAGCTGCGGCTGCGCGGCCAGGTTGAAACCGAACGCAGCGCGGTGAAGTTCGAAGTGGTCGATCCGCCAACGACGCCGCGTGTTCCGGCCGCGCCCAACCGGCCGGTGCTGTTGCTCGGTGTATTGGTGGCGGGAATTGGCGCCGGTGCCGGGCTTGCCTTCGCACTGGGGCAGCTCAATTCCACCTTCGCCACCGCCAGCAAGCTCGAACGAACTTTTGATCTGCCGGTGATCGGGACCGTTTCGCACATGCTGACCGACGCCGCGCGCAAGCTTCAGCGCAAACGGCTGCGGCAATTTGCGGCAGCGACCGGCACACTGGTAATTGTCTTTGTGGTCTTGCTGGGCGCTGAATTCATTCAGCGCGGCATGGTCGCCTGAGGAGCAGGGATATGACTGAGCATACCAAGATCCCGCTTCCTCCAAAGCGCAGCAAATCCCTGTTCGAACGGGCAGACGGGCATTTCGGCCTGGGCGATTTCGCTCCGGCGCCCGTGCCTGAAAAGCTGGAACCGGGCCTCAACCGTCGCCCCGACAAGCCGGTGCCGCGTCGCGCCGTGCCGATGACCGAGGAAGAACGCCTGTCCGAAGGCGTGGTGTTGACGCCGATGGGCTCCGATCCGGAACCGGTCGAGGCGCCTGTTCACACTGCAGCGCCTGCTCCGACGCCCTCATCGGCACCGGCTCCCACGGCGTCTCCGCCGGCAACGGTCGCTGCACCGGCGTCCGAGGCAGAGGCGCCGCGCGCCTCGCTTCCGCAATTGGCTCAGCGGGTCGAGTTTTCGGCCCAGCGGCATCATATCGATCGGGCCCATCTGCGCGATCTTGGCTTGATTGTGCCGGATGGTCAGGTGACAGCGCTGTTCGAGGAATTCCGGATCATCAAGCGGCAGGTGCTGCTGGCGATCCGCGACGCTCAGCGCGCGGGGCAGGGCGCTTCGGCGCAGCGGATGCTGATCTGCTCCCCGTTGCCGGGTGAAGGCAAGACCTTCTGCGCCGCCAATCTCGCGCTGGCAATCGCGTCTGAAAAGGACACGGAGGTTGTGCTGGTGGACGCGGATTTCGCCAAGCCATCGGTGCTGTCGCTGTTCGGATTGAAGACGCAAGGCAAGGGCCTGATGGATGCGCTGGCAAACCCGGCCGTGCGCGTGGAAGACTGTGTCATCCCGACTGATGTGGGCGGGCTCTATGTCCTGCCAGCAGGCAATCAGACCACGACTGACAGCGAATATCTCTCCAGCCTCCAGACGACGATGGTGCTGGAACGGCTCACCCAGGGCGCGCCCAACCGCATCCTGATCTTTGACAGTCCACCGGCACTCGCGGCATCGCCGGCGGCCGAACTGGCCAAGCTGGTTGGCCAGGCCTTGGTCGTGGCGCGCGCCGACAAGACCGGGCAGAGCGCGCTCGAAGACGCATTGTCGCTGCTGTCCGCCTGCCCGGACATCAAGCTGATCCTCAACGCCACCCACTTCAGTCCCAGCGGGCGCCGGTTTGGCGCCTATTACGGATACGGGGAATAATCGCGATGAATACCGCCGCTCATAAGCTTGCCCTGGCGCTGGTCGTTTTCGGCCTGCCAGGCACGGCTTTCGCCCAGACGGGCCCGACCGAGCAGGAAGAAAACACGCGCGACGGCGGCAGCCGCAGCCGGGTGGTCGACATCAACCCTTATATCGAAGCACGTCAGGTTCTGACCACCGAGCTTGAGCCGGGCAGTGACACGGTCACCTATACCGGGCTGGCTGTCGGTGTGGATGCGACGGTTGCCAATCGCTACAGCTCGGGTTCCATCGGTGTACGCTATGAACGGCGCATCGGTTGGGAAGACGGCAGCCTGGACGGTGACACGATCAGCGGTATCGCGCGCGGTTCGCTGGCGCTGGTGCCCAATGTCCTGACGATCGAGGCGGGCGGTCTGGCCTCCCGCACCCGGGTCGAGGGTGATGGCAATACTTCGATCGGCGGTTTCGGGACCACCGACGGCGGCACCAGCCAGATTTATTCGGCCTATGCCGGCCCATCGGTCCGCACCACCGCCGGCCCGCTGCAGGTCGAAGGGCATTACCGCTTCGGGTACACCCGCGTCGAGACCCCCGATGCGCTGGTGCTGGCGCCCAACACGGCGCCAATCGACGTATTCGACGACAGCACCACCCATTCGGCGCAGGCACGCGTCGGCGTGGCTCCGCGCACGGTCCTGCCGGTGGGCCTCAGCGTGGGCGGTGGCTGGAATGAACAGAACATCTCCAACCTCGATCAGCGCGTCAGTGATCGCTACGCGCGGGCCGATGTGACTGTGCCCGTAACCCCCACGCTCGCGCTGGTCGGCGGGGTCGGCTATGAAGATGTCGAGATTTCCAGCCGCGATGCTGTGCGCGATGAAGATGGAATCCCGATCATCGGCAGTGACGGTCGCTATGTGACCGACTCCAGCGGTCCGCGCCGGATCGCCTATCAGACGGACGGGTTGATCTGGGATGCCGGCGTGATGTGGCGGCCGAGTACGCGGACATCGCTGGAAGCGCGGGTGGGCCGCCGTTACGGGTCGTCGACCTATTATGGCACTTTCGCCTACGCGCCAAGCGAGCGGACCTCGATCAATATTTCGGCCTATGACAGCGTCAACGGCTTTGGCGGTGCGCTGATGAACCGGCTGTCTTCGCTGCCCACGCAGTTCGATGCCCTGCGCAATCCGATTACCGGCGATATCGGCGGATGTGTCGCGGCGCTCGAAGGTGGCAATTGCATCGGCAGCGGGCTTGGCTCGATCCGCTCTTCCGTATTCCGCAATCGCGGCATCGCGGGCAGCTATTCCCGGCAGTTCGGCCGCACCAGCTTCGGGTTCGGCGCTGGTTACGACAACCGCAAATATATTGGCGCACCGGGTACGGTTCTGGCCAGTGCCAACGGGGTCGTCGATGAAAACGTCTGGCTGGCGGCCTATGCCAGCACCCAGCTTGACCGCCAGTCCAGCTTGACCGCCAATGGCAGCGTTAACTGGATGAACAGCGGTTTCGACGACAGTGGCACAGCCGTGGGTTACAGTGCTTCGCTCGCATATTTCCGCAATCTGATGGGTGGCCTCAGCGCCACGGCTGCGGTCGGTCTGGATGGTATCAGCAGGCCGGATTTGAATGATTTCATGGCGGCATCCGCATTGGTTGGTCTGCGCTATTCCTTCCGCCCGACCCGAGGAGATTGAGTATGTTTGATGATTTCTACGGGCTCGAAGGAAAGCCGTTTCAGCTTACCCCGGATCCGGAATTCTATTTCCGCAGCATAACCCACCGCAAGGCACTGTCCTATCTGGGTTATGGCCTGGCACAGGGTGAAGGCTTCATCGTCATCACGGGGGAGGTTGGGGCGGGCAAGTCCACGCTCGTCGCCCATATGACCACCTCGGTTGATCGCGAACGTCTGACCGTCGCGCAGATCGTCACCAGCAAGCTGAATGAAGAAGAGATCATCCATGTCGTGGCCCAGAGCTTCGGCCTGGATATCGAAGGGCATGACAAGGCGAGCGCGCTGGGTGCCATCGAAGGGCTGCTGCATGAAGAGGCGCGCGCGGGCCGTCGCTGCCTGCTGGTCGTCGATGAGTCGCAGAACCTGTCGGTCGATGCGCTGGAAGAACTGCGCATGCTGTCGAACTTCCAGCTGGGCAACCATCCGCTGCTGCAGACGCTGCTGCTGGGTCAGCCGGAATTCCGCACCACGCTGCAGCAGCATCCCTCGCTGGAACAGCTGCGCCAGCGCGTGATCGCGGCCCATCATCTGGAGCCGATGGAAAAGGGGGAAATCGAACCCTATATTTTCCATCGTCTGATGAAAGTGGGCTGGAACGGCAATCCGGCCTTCGATCAGCGCGTCTTCACCGAAATGTATGACGCCAGCGGCGGTATTCCGCGCCGGGTCAATCAGATTGCCAACCGCCTGCTGCTGCTGGGCGCGGTGGAAGAACGCTCTCGCATTGATTCCGCCATGCTGAAGGCGGTGCTGGAAGAAATGGAAGGGGAAAAATACTTCCCCCAGGCCGCACCGGCGCCGATGCCCCGGCCAGACGCACGGCAGGAATTTCGTTCGGAGCCGGTTGAAGACCCCCGGATCGTGCCTTTTGCCGCACGCGTACCGGCCGGCGCCGAGGAGGCGGTGGAACTGGGCGCAGACCATATCGCAAGCCCGGCTGCGGAAGAACCTGCGCCCGCGGTTGCGCAGATCGATCTGGAAGCGATTGACGCCATGCTGGCGGAACGCGATTCCCGGATTGCTGAACTGCAACGCGCAGTGGCAGACATCCCGCCCCCGTCCGAACCGGGCGTGGATGCAGCGCGGATCGACATGCTCTTGTCAGACCGTGATGCACAGATCGCCGAACTGCGGCAGGCTTTGGCGAACATTCCTGCCCCGACGGAGGCGGAAATCGGCTTCAGCCAGCTCGATGCCATGCTGACGGATCGCGATGCCCAGATCGCCGATCTGCGTGATGCGCTGGCGAATATTCCTGCGCCGCCCGCGCCGGAGGTGGAGCGCGACCAGCTGGATGCCATGCTGGCAGAACGTGACGCGCAGATTGCGGAACTGCGTGATGCGCTGTCTAACATCCCTGCGCCGGCCCCCGGCATTGGCCTTCATCAGCTGCATGAAATGCTGGCGGATCGCGACGACCAGATCGCAGAGCTGCGGCACGCTCTGGCAAACATTCCAGCCCCTGCTGCGCCCGAATTCGACCGGTCTCAGCTGGACGCCATGATGGCCGATCGCGATGCGCAGATCGCCGAATTGCGCGAAGAACTGGCGAATATTCCGCTCCCGCCCGCGCCGGAGATCGAACGGCATCAGCTGGATGCGATGCTGGCCTATCGCGACACGCAGATTACCGAACTGCAGCAGGCGATCGTCGAACTGTCGAGCGACCGCGACCATGCACTGGCTGCGGTGGTCCGTCCGGAAATCGACGCCATGCAGGATCAGCTGGCACGTCTGGATGCCAAGCTGGTCGAGCAGGAGCAGACGATCCGTCAGACGCTGACCATGCTGATCGAATGGATCGAAGGCGAATCGGATCAGTCCCGGGCCGCATAAGGGGGAAATCGGTGAACGCGGTGAGCTTTGATCACCGGCCCGCTGCGGCCGATCCGACTGTTGTGGGTGCACCTGCCGGTGCTTCGGCAATCGTCAACGGCCTGTCGGTCGATGTCGAAGACTGGTTCCAGGTCGGCGCGTTCGAACGGGTGATCGACCGCGCCGAATGGGATGGGCTCACCGATCGGGTGGATCGCAACGTGCGCGAAATCCTTGATCTGTTCGATGAAGTCGGGGCGAAGGCGACATTCTTCACCTTGGGATGGGTGGCGCAGCGGCATGGGCCCTTGTTGCGTGAAATCGCCGCGCGGGGCCATGAAATGGCCAGCCATGGCTGGGATCATCAACGGGTGTTCCGCTTCGATCGCAAGAGTTTCGGCCAGGATATCGCCCGCGCCCGCCAGGTGATCGAGGATGTATCTGGCACAGCCGTCACCGGCTATCGCGCGCCCAGCTTCTCGATCGATCAGCGCACCACCTGGGCATTCGAGGAACTGGCCGAACAGGGTTATGCCTATTCTTCCAGCGTCGCACCGATCGCTCATGATCATTACGGCTGGAAAGAAGCGCCCCGCTTTGCCTTTCATCCGCTGCCCGGTTCCTCGCTGATCGAAATCCCGGTCACCACCGCCATGCTCGCCAATCGGCGCATGGCTGCCGGCGGGGGCGGGTTCTTCCGTGTGCTGCCCTATGGGTTCAGCCGCTGGGCCATCCGCCAGGTCAACCGCGACGATGGTCGCCCGGCGATCTTCTATTTTCACCCTTGGGAAGTGGACCCCGATCAGCCGCGCGTACCCAATGCGCCGCTCAAGTCGCGGTTGCGCCATTACACCAATCTGTCCCGCATGGCGCCCAAGCTGCGCCGGCTGGTGCGGGATTTCGCCTGGGGCCGGATGGACGATCTGGCAGAGCAGGAACTGATGCGCCTGCAGGCGGCATCAGCATGAACGCGCCCTTTCCCCTGCAGCGGGACACCCTTCGCGTGGCCAATCTGCGCGAAGCCGATGAATGCAGGCGGATCGAAGCCTATGTGGCGGATCGCGGGGGCAGCGTATTCCAGCGCCCAGCATGGCTGCGTGCCGTGGAACAGGGCACGGGCCAGCGGGCACGCGGTCTGGTGGCCGAACGGGCCGGGCAACTGACCGGTTGGCTGCCGCTCAACGAAATTCACTCCCCGGTGTTCGGGCGCGTACTGGCCTCCAGCGGGTTTGCTGTCGAAGGCGGGGTGATCGCCGACCGGCCCGATACGGCAGTGCTGCTGTGCCGCGCGGCGGAAGAATATGCGGTGCGCTTGTCATGCAGCGGGGTGGAGCTGCGCGGCGGCCCGGCGCCAGATGACTGGCATATCAGAACAGACAGCCACTGCGGCTTTGTTGCGGCGCTGGAAAGCGGCGATGAGGCGCAACTGGGCGTCATCCCGCGCAAGCAGCGCGCCGAGGTGCGCAAGGCGCTGAGCAACCCGCTCGACATTTCGATCGGCACCGGTCCAGAGGATCGTGCCGCGCATTACGCCGTCTACGCCGAGAGCGTCCGCAATCTGGGCACGCCGGTGTTCCCACGCGCCCTGTTCGACGCCGCGCTTGATGCGCTCGACGCCGACATCCTGACCGTGCGCCATGATGGCATTCCGGTCGCCAGCGTCCTGTCGATTTATCATGCCGGCGCCGTCATGCCCTATTGGGGCGGGGGTACCTTTGCCGCGCGTCAACTGCGCGCCAATGACCGAATGTATTACGAGCTCATGCTCCATGCTCGGCGGCGCGGGAGCGACCGGTTTGATTTCGGCCGCAGCAAGACCAGCAGCGGCGCCTATTTCTTCAAGAAAAACTGGGGTTTCGAGCCAGAGCCGCTGGCCTATGCCAGCTGGACCGCGCCGGGCGTGGAAAAGCGGGATATCGATCCCAACAGCGAGAAGCACTCCGCACGCATCGCCCTGTGGAAACGCCTGCCGCTGGCCCTGTCCAACCGGATCGGCCCTCTGATCGCGCGGGGGCTGGGGTGACGGGGATATTGTTCCTGGCCCACCGGCTGCCATTCCCACCAGACCGGGGGGACAAGATCCGATCCCATCATCTGCTGCGCGCGCTGGCCGAACTGGCACCGGTGCATGTCGGCTGTTTTGCGGAAAGTCCGGCCGACTATCAGCATGAACATGCGCTAAAGGCGGTTGCCGCCAGCCATTGCATGCCTTTGCGTGATACGCGGCTGCTCCTCGCCGGGTTGAAGGCCGTCTTGAAGCATGAACCCGTCAGTCTGGCAGCATTTCGCGATGCGACGCTTGCCAACTGGGTGCAGACCACACTGGCAACCCATGCGATCGACACGATCTATGTATTTTCCGGACAGATGGGTCAATATGTGCCGGATGACTGGAACGGTCGGCTGATCGTTGATCTGGTCGATGTCGATTCCGCGAAATTCGAAGCTTACGCGACCGATGGAAATCCGGTGATGCGCTGGGTGAACGCGCGGGAAGCGCGCTTGCTGCGAACCGAAGAGCAGCGGCTGGCCGCGCAGGCAGATCATGTGCTGCTGATCAGCAGGCAGGAGGCGGATCTGTTCCGTTCCCGCATTCCAGCATCGCTGCAAGGGCGGGTTCGCGCCATGGGTAACGGGATCGATGTCGCCAGTTACGATCCGGCGGCGGTCACCCGCCATGCCGCTTTTGTCAGCGAACCGGGTCCGCATCTGCTGTTTACCGGGCAGATGGATTACGCCCCCAATATCGAGGCGGTGGAGCGCGTGGTGCGGCAGATCATGCCGGGCATTCGTCGCCGCCATCCTGGCGCTCGCTTTCATGTCGTCGGCCGTGCGCCCACTGCAGAGGTGCGCGCGCTCGATGGCGTGGAGGGCTGTCATATATGGGGAGAGGTGGCCGATGTTCGCCCCTTCCTGCGTGCGGCAGATCTGGTCGTTGCACCGCTTACGATTGCACGCGGGGTGCAGAACAAGGTGCTGGAAGCCATGGCCATGGCCCGCGCGGTGGTGCTGACGCCACCGGCTGCGACCGGCATTCCCGCCACTGATGGCGTGCATCTGGCCATCGCTGAACAGGATGATGCCCTGATCGATGCCTGCCTGCGATTGCTGGCTGCACCGGATGATCGGGCCGCGCTGGGGGGCGCTGCGCGGGATCTGGTATCGCAAGATATGAACTGGCCGGCGATGCTGGTCGATCTGGCCGGCTTGGTCAGTGCGCCGCCGAAGGGCGCGCATGATGATGGACGACGCGATGCAGCCTGATCTTTCCCTGTCTGGTCACGGCATCACGCTGGCTCGGGTCCCCCAGGCCTGGCGCCGCCCTTTGATGTCTTTGACGCTCGTGTGGCTGGCAATCGTGGTGCTGTTCCTGCGCGATTGGGGCGACATGGCCCATCAATGGTGGGATTCCTCAACCTACAACCACATCCTGCTGGTGCCACCGATCCTCGCCTGGCTTGTGCACATGCGCAGCGCGGAGCTCGTGAAGCTGACACCGCGTGCATGGTGGCCGGGCCTCATCCCCTTCGCCGGGGCGACGTTCCTGTGGCTGCTCGGCAATATGTCAGGGTTGAACCTCGCCAGCCATCTGGGGCTGGTGATCATGATGCAGGCTGCCGTGCTGACTGTGCTTGGCCCAATGGTCAGCTGGGCGCTGCTGTTTCCCATTCTCTACATGCTGTTTCTGGTGCCATTCGGCGATATGCTGGTCCCGCCGCTGCAGATGATCACGGCCGATATCACCATCGCTTTTACCCATCTCAGCGGCATTCCCGCGGAAATAGATGGCGTGTTCATTGATACGCCGGTCGGCCTGTTCGAAGTGGCAGAAGCGTGCTCTGGCGTGAAGTTCCTGATCGCGATGGTGGCGCTCGGCACGCTGGTGGCGCATGTCTGCTATGTCGATTGGCGCCGGCGGCTGCTGTTCATGTTGGTCGCCATTATCCTCCCGATCTTCGCCAATGGTGTGCGGGCCTGGGGCACGATCTATATCGCCCAATCGCAGGGTATCGAATTTGCCGCCGGCTTCGATCACATTTTCTACGGCTGGGTGTTCTTTGCCTTGGTGATGATCATCCTGCTTGCCATGGGTTGGCGGTTTTTTGATCGTCCTCTCGATGATCGCTTCATTGATGCCGCTGCCATCAGCAACACGCCTTGGTTGCGCTGGCTGGACCGTTTTTCGCTGCATATCGCCCTTGCGGTCGTCGCTGCGATCGGATTGATGCTGGGCGGGATCGCCTGGGGCCAGGCTGCGCGCGCGCTGGATGCGCCAATGCCGGACCAGTTGCACCTGCAGGCGCCGGCGGGCTGGACCATGGTTGATTACACCCCTGCCGTCTGGTGGGAACCGCGCGCAGCCGGCGCCGATCATCGCTTGATGGCCCGGTTCCGTGATCAAGCCGGGCATGAGGTGGATGTGTTCTTTGCGCTCTATTCCGGTCAGGATGATGGGCGAGAAGCGGGCGGTTTCGGCGAAGGGGCGCTGGTTCCCGAAACACCCTGGCGCTGGCAGGAGCCTGCTTCAGGGCCTGGCGATGCCATGGCCGAATGGCTGCAGGCCAACGGCAACGTGCGACGGCTCGCCTTCACCTGGTACCGCAGTGGCGATCTGCTGACCGGCAGCAATTCGCGGCTCAAGCTGGCCAACATGGCTGATCGCCTGTTGATGCGCGAACGGGCAACGGCGGTACTGATTCTGTCGAGCGAGAGTGGGGACGGCCCGCCGCCGGCCGAAGCGATCGATGCGTTCCTGGCTGGCATCGGCCCCGTCGGTTCGTGGATGGACCGGCTGGCTCAGCTGCCGTAACGGTACCACCATGTGCGGAATAGCCGGCCTCTTTCATTGCGGAACACCCAAGCCCGTTGATCCCACGCGGATCGAACGGATGTGCAACGTCATGGCCCATCGCGGGCCGGACGGATCGGGCGTCTGGACCGCCCCGGGCGTCGGGTTGGGGCATCGGCGCCTGTCGATCATCGATCTCGCCGGTTCGCCGCAGCCGATGCATTCCCCCGATGGTCGCGCGGCGATCGTCTTCAACGGCGAAATCTACAATTACCGGGAATTGCGGCGTGAACTGGCTGCCGAGGGCATACAGTTCCGCACCGATGGCGACACCGAAGTCATTCTGGCCGCCTGGCAACGCTGGGGCGTCAATTGCCTGCATCGGCTGAACGGTATGTTTGCCTTTGCCCTGTATGATTTTTCCAGCCGCAGCCTGCTGCTGGCGCGCGATCGTCTGGGCGTCAAGCCGCTCTTCACCGCACAACTGGCGGATGGCAGCCTGGCCTTTGCTTCTGAACTGAAGGGATTGCTCGCCCACCCTTTGCTGCGGCGCGAGGTAGATCCACTCGCGGTCGAGGACTATCTGACCTGGGGTTATGTTCCAGATAATCGCTCGATCCTGAAAGGGATCGAGAAACTGCCCGCTGGCCATTACCAGTTGCTGCGGCATGATGCGCCGCCAGCGTCACCGCAACAATGGTGGGATATCAGCTTCGCCGATCGGCGCCGCGGCAATGAACGCGATCTTGAGGCGGAATTGCTGCACCATCTGCGCGAGGCGGTGACCAGCCGTATGGTCGCCGATGTTCCGCTCGGCGCCTTCCTTTCCGGTGGCGTGGATTCGTCTGCGGTGGTTGCGCTGATGGCTGAAGCGCAGCAAGCTCCGGTCAGGACCTGTTCGATCGGGTTCGACGTCGCTGCGGTCGATGAAACATCCTATGCTGCGCAAATCGCCGAATTGTTCGGCACTATGCATCAGGCGCGGCAGGTCGGATCCGATCAGTTCGATGCTGTCGAGACGCTTGTGGAAATGTTCGACGAACCTTTCGCCGATGCTTCGGCCTTGCCGACCTGGCGGGTATGCCAGCTGGCAAGGGAGACGGTGACCGTGGCCCTGTCGGGCGATGGTGCTGACGAAGCGTTCGCCGGATACCGACGGCAAGTTTTCCACGCGCATGAGGAGAAGGCGCGTTCACTGCTGCCTGCGCCGGTCAGGCGCGGCCTGCTGGGCGGGCTTGGCAGCGTCTGGCCCAAAGCAGACTGGGCGCCGCGTCCCCTGCGTTTCAAATCGACGCTGCTGTCGCTCGCCGGTAGTGGAGCGCAAGGTTATGCCCGTGGCCTTAGCGCAGCACCGCCGGAGGTGCGTCTGCAGCTTTATTCTCCCGATTTTGCCCGCCGGCTGGGAGGGTACCGTGGCGAACAGCCGTTGATCGAACTGATGAGTCGAGCGCCGGCCCGCAGCGGGCTTGACCGGGCGCAATACGCCGATCTCAAATTCTGGTTGCCTGGCGATATTCTGACCAAGGTCGATCGCACGAGCATGTCGGTCAGCCTCGAAGCACGCGAACCCTTGCTGGATCACCGGCTGATCGAATTTGCCGCGACCCTGCCTGATAATATGCGGGTGCGCGGCAAGCAGGGGAAATATCTGCTGAAGCGGGCGATGCGGCGCTATCTGCCTGACGATATTCTCTATCGCCCCAAGCAAGGTTTCGTGACACCGATCGCCCAATGGTTGCGCGGGCCGTTGGCGGAACAAACCCGCGCCGTGGGGGCCAGCAACATTCTGGCGCAGACAGGCTGGTTCGATGGTGCGGCCATCGGGCGGCTGGCAGAATCGCATATTTCCGGGCGTTCCGACAATTCGCGCCTGCTGTGGCAGCTGCTCATGCTCGACCGTTCCCTGCAAAGACTTGAAATCACCGGCTGAGCCAGCCCTGTTGGGATCGGGCCATGATTGGCACAAACCATGCCATTTTGAGGCAGGATTCCAATAAAGGGACAATTGGGCGAATATGACATTGCCAGCCCTCTGATAGCTGCATAGCATCGGGCCAGCGTTCGACATCTGGCAAGGAAGCGAGCGCATCGGGTCTGCAAATACCAGGGGTGGCTATGGATCGGCTGGCAGGGCATTTAGGCTGCGTGGGCGACGAAGTTGCGTCGGATACTGACGTTTCGGCGTCGGTTGATGATCAGCTGATCGCTGAAAGCGTACGCTATTCCAGTATCGATGCAGGGCTGTTTGACCTGCAGGAACTCGATGTTCTTTATGACGATGCAGCTGCTGCGCTGTGGACCTTCATGCGACCGGCGGGACGGCCCAGCTTTTCACCGGCGATGCTGCAGGATTTCCAGCAATGGCAGCGCCTGATCCATTCCAGCTTCGGCGCTGGCAAGGTGCCATTGCGGTACATGGTCCTGGGCAGCCGTGCGCCGAATGTGTTCTGCTATGGCGGGGATCTGGATCTGTTCCAGAAGCTCATCCGGGCAGGTGACCGGCGCGGGTTGGAACAATATGGCCATCGCTGCGTGGAAATTCTCCATCGCAACATGCGTGGGCTTGATCTTCCGTTGCTCACAATCGGTTTGGTCCAGGGCGCTGCACTGGGTGGCGGGTTCGAAGCCGTACTGTCTTTCGATTATATTATTGCTGAACGCGGGGCGACGTTTGGCTTGCCCGAGGTGCTGTTCGGATTGTTCCCGGGCATGGGGGCGCATGCGATCTTGTCGCGCAAGCTGGGCACGGCCATGGCCGATCGCCTGATCGGATCGAACCGCACCTATACCGCTGAAGAAATGTACGATTTGGGGATCGTGCATGAGTTGGCAGAGGCTGGGGAAGGGCTGGCCTATTGCCGCGAATTCATTCGCAAGGCCGAACGGCGCCATGCCGGATTGGTCAATGCCCGCCGGGCCATGCGCCTGACGCACCCGATTGAACTGGCTGAACTTACACGGATTGTCGATTTGTGGGCGGATGCTGCGCTCAAGGTAACCGAAAGCGATCTCAAGATCATGAAGCGGTTGACCAGGGCGCAGGATCGCGTGGTGCAGAACGCTGCCTGATGGGTGCGCGGGGGCGTGGCCTCCGCGTGCCGCAACTATCCGGAAACGCCGTGGCCGCGTGCGAGGTAGTCCAGGCTCTGCATTTCCATCAACCGGCTGACAGTCCGATCGAATTCGAAGCTGCCATCGCCTGATGGATAAAGTTTTGCTGGTTCGGCCGCCGCTGTGGTGATCAGCTTGACCCCATATTCATACAGGGCGTCGATCAGCTTGGTGAAGCGGATCGCCTCATTGCGGTTCTCCGGGCTGAGCATGGGAATACCGACCACGATGACAGTGTGATAGGCGCGGGCAACCGCGAGATAATCCGCAGCGCCGAGCGGTTGCTGGCACAGCCGCTTGAAACTGAACACGCCCACGCCCTTCAGGCTTTTGGGTACGAACAATGTTCGGCCATCGCACACTGGCAATTCGGCGGATGGGACATTTGCGGCGTCTTCGGGATTGTAGTCGGTCAGCCGGAAGAATGCCTGCCGCACCTGTGCCGTCGCGTCCGCGCCAATCGGGGAATGCCAGGTATCCATCCCGCCCAGCCGGTCGAGCCGGTAATCCGTAGGGCCGTTCAGTTCGATCACATCCATGTCCTGGCCGATCAGATCGATGAAAGGCAGGAACAGCGAACGGTTGATCCCGTCCTTGTAAAGATCCTGCGGCGGTCGGTTGGATGTGGTGACGATGGTCACATGCTGGTCCCGCATCAGCGCGGTAAACAGCCGCCCCATGATCGCGGCATCGGCCGTATTGTTGACGATCATTTCGTCAAACGCCAGGCAGCGCAGATTGCGGGCAATACGCGCCGCCACCGGACCGATCGGATCGCCGCTTTCTTTGCGGCGTTCTTCCCGCATCAGCCCATCGACTTCCAGCATGAAGGCGTGAAAATGCACCCGGCGCTTGTCGGTTATTGCAAGCGTATCGACAAACAGATCCATCAGCATGGATTTGCCGCGCCCCACGCCGCCCCACATATATAGGCCGCGAATGGGCGCAGGCTTGGCCCGGAAACGGCTCAGAAACCCGGTCGGGCGCCTGTCACCAGCTTCCAGTTCGCCCTGCAGCCTGGCCAGCCGCTCTGCCGCGGCCAGCTGTTCCCGGTCGGGGCGCAACTCGCCGGCGGCGATCAGGGCATGGTATCTTGCAAGGAGCTTGGTCAGATGTGCCGCTCCACCTGCATCTTCTTGATCTCGGCAATGGCCTTGGCCGGACTTAGGCCCTTGGGGCACACATTGGCGCAGTTCATGATTGTGTGGCAGCGATAGAGGCGGAACGGATCTTCCAGATTGTCCAGGCGCTCCCCGGTCATCTCGTCGCGGCTGTCGGCCAGCCAGCGATAGGCCTGCAGCAGAATGGCCGGGCCCAGGAACTTGTCCGAATTCCACCAATAGCTGGGGCAGGCGGTGGAACAGCAGGCGCACAGAATGCACTCATACAGACCGTCCAGCTTTTCGCGCTGTTCCGGGCTCTGCAGCCGTTCCTTGCCGCTCGGCGTAGTGGTGACGGTCTGCAGCCAGGGGCGGATCGAGGCATACTGCGCATAGAAATGGGTAAAATCGGGGACCAGGTCCTTGATCACCTCCATATGAGGCAGCGGGGTGATCTTGATCGTCCCACCTTTCAAATCCTCGATCGCCGTGGTGCAGGCAAGACCGTTGGATCCTTCCATGTTCATCGAACAGGAACCGCAAATCCCTTCGCGGCAAGACCGGCGGAAGGTCAGCGTGGGGTCGATCTCGTTCTTGATCTTGATCAGCGCATCCAGAACCATCGGGCCGCACTCGTCAAGATCGATCTCGAACGTGTCGTAGCGTGGGTTCTGGCCGGATTCCGGATCCCAGCGGTAAATGCGGAACTTCTTCACCCGCGTTGCGCCGGGCGCGGTGTGATCGCGGCCCTTCGCTGAAATCTTGCTGTTCTTGGGGAGGGTGAACGTAGCCATTTTTATCCGTCCTTCGGAGCGTTGACGGTCTAGTAGCGTCTCAGGCGGGGCATTCAAGGGCGCACTGTCCCTACACTGCGGCATAGCCGCAACATGTGCCATAAAAGCAGACCGGCCCCGGATTGGATCCGGGGCCGGCAGTAATGCTTATGCGCCGAAAGTGCGCTGCCACCATCCGCGTCGCGGGGGGCCATCATTGTCATCGTCTTCAGCCTCGGCGTTCTGAGCTGTGCCTTCGTCACCAGCTGCAGTCGCGTGAGCGGGGGGCGTTTCGTCAGCCGCTTCGACGACCGCATCAGCTTCAGCGACGGCAGGGGCTTCTGTCGGTGCTTCGGGAACCGGATCCGCCTTCTTGCGGCGGGTGCGCTTGGGCTTGACCGGTGCTTCTTCAGCCGGTGCGGCTTCGTCCGCTGCGGGCTCTGCCGGCGCAGCATCGGCCTTCTTGCGGCGGGTGCGCTTGGGCTTGGTCGGAGCCTCTTCAGCCGTTGCGTCTTCAGCGGGCGCTTCGGCGGCAGGAGCTTCAGCAGCTTCTACCGGCACTTCCGCTGCAGCATCGGCCTTCTTGCGGCGGGTGCGCTTGGGCTTGGCGGCCGGTGCTGCCTCGACCTCGGCTACGGCTTCCGGCTCGGCTGCTTTGCTGACGGCCTCAACCGTCTCGCTTGCTTCGCTCTCAACCTGCGCTTCTGCTGCTACCTCGGCGTCGCCGTCGCTGGCGGCGGGCTCTTCACCTTCGGCTGTATCGTCCGAAGCTTCATCGGCATCCAGGGCATCGCCGTTCTCACTGGTCTCGCCGTTCTGCTTGCGCCGACGTCGACCGCCGCGACGACGGCGACGGCGTGGGGTCTCGCCATCTTCGGCTTCGGCCCCGGCTTCACCACCGGCCTGTGCAGACCCGCCATCGGCGGCTTCATCCGCACCGTCTTCGGTTTCGCCATTGGCATCATCAACGGCTTCGGCATCATCACCTTCACCTTCGCCATCTTCCCGCTGGCGGTTCCGGTTGCGGCCACCACGACGACGGCGACGGCGCTTGCGGCGCCCTTCGTCATCTTCGCCGGGGGCTTCACGGCTTTCTTCTGCAGCTTCCTTTTCTTCTGCCTCGTCCTCATCCTCGTCGATGTCCTCAGGCAGATCGTCATCATCTTCCTCGATGATCGGATCGAACCGGGGTGCCACCGCCGGGCGCGGGCCGGAGCTGGCGGCGCGCATCTTGGCGCCTTCGTCCTCGCCTTCGGGAATGACCTCCACGGTCACGCCGTAACGCAGCTCGATTTCGGCCAGATCTGCACGCTTGGTGTTGAGCAGATAGATCGCCGCTTCGGTGGAGGCGAACAGCGAAATCACCGTGCCCTTGCCCTTGGCTGCTTCGTCTTCGATCAGGCGCAGCGCAGACAGGCCGGCGCTGGATGCCGTCCGCACCAGCCCGGTGCCGTCACAATGCGGGCAGGAACGGGTGGTTGCTTCCAGCACGCCCGTGCGCAGGCGCTGGCGACTCATTTCCATCAGGCCAAAGCCGGAAATACGGCCCACCTGGATCCTGGCGCGATCGTTCTTCAGCGATTCCTTCATCGCCTTCTCGACCTTGCGGACGTTGGAACCATATTCCATGTCGATGAAGTCGATGACCACCAGACCGGCCATGTCGCGCAAGCGCAACTGACGCGCGATTTCGCGGGCCGCTTCCAGATTGGTGTTGAGCGCGGTCTGTTCGATACCGTGCTCTTTGGTTGACCGGCCAGAGTTGATGTCGATCGACACCAGCGCCTCGGTCGGGTTGATCACCAGATAGCCGCCGCTTTTCAGCTGCACGACCGGATCATACATGGCCGACAGCTGGTCTTCTGCACCGGCCCGCTGGAACAGCGGTACAGGGTCGGAATAGGCCTTCACCCGCCGCGCATGGCTGGGCATCAGCAATTTCATGAAGGCCTTGGCGGATTTGTACCCTTCCTCGCCTTCCACGATCACTTCTTCGATATCGCGGTTGTAGATGTCGCGAATGGCGCGCTTGATCAGGTCGCTGTCCGAATGGATCAGGGCCGGAGCGCTGGACGCCATCGTGTTTTCGCGGATCTCGTCCCACAGGCGGGCGAGATAATCGAAGTCGCGCTTGATTTCGGTCTTGGTGCGCTGCAGCCCGGCGGTGCGGACGATCAGGCCCATCGAACGCGGCAGCGACAGTTCCGAAACGATTTGCTTCAATCGCTTGCGGTCGCCGGCCGAATTGATCTTGCGCGAAATCCCGCCGCCATGGCTGCTGTTGGGCATCAGCACGCAGTAACGACCGGCCAGGCTGAGATAGGTGGTCAGCGCGGCACCCTTGTTGCCGCGTTCTTCCTTAACGACCTGAACCAGCAGCACCTGCCGGCGCTGGATGACGTCCTGGATCTTGTACCGACGGCGCAGCGCCTGACGCTTGGCGCGCAGCTCGTCCATTTCCTTGGCACGGCCATTGCCGCCACGGCCCTGGCGCCGGCCCCGGCCACGGCGGTCGCGAGATTGCCCTTCGTCGCCATTGTCATTGTCTTCGGCGGCATGCTCGCCATCATCTTCGCCGTGATCCTCATCATCGTCATGGTCGACATGGCCGTCTTCGATGGTCGCGACTTCGTCGGATGCATGGGCATCGATTTCCTCGACGCCGGAGCCATCATTGCCGTTGTCTTCGAAATCCTCGCCGTCTTCCTCGTCTTCTTCAGCGGCGCGAAGCGCAGCCTCTTCATCCGCATGGGCCTGTTCTTCGGCCAGCAGAGCCTCGCGGTCCTGAGAGGGGATTTGGTAATAATCGGGATGGATTTCGCTGAAGGCCAGGAAGCCATGCCGATTTCCGCCGAAATCGACGAATGCCGCCTGCAGAGACGGTTCGACCCGCGTTACCTTGGCGAGATAGATGTTACCCTTGATCTGCTTGTGTTCAGCAGATTCAAAATCAAACTCCTCAATGCGATTGCCTTTGAGGACCGCCACCCGTGTTTCTTCCGAGTGGCGCGCATCGATAAACATGCGCGTTGCCATTAAATATTCTCCGGGCACTGTTCCGGGGCGCGGCTATGCCAGGCGCCGAAACGTGCCTATCTGTGTGAATTCCGCCCCGCGAAAGAACCCTGCAGGCCGATGGGGCGGAGAGAGGATTGGCGCGTCCGGGCATAGGCCGGGCCGCGCTGCGGAATGTTATTGCCGGGGAAGGAAGGCGCAGCGAAATTGCCTGCGCGAGCGCGCCTGCCGCCGTGACGCAGCCTGTATGCTGCGAATTGGCGGAGTGGCTCTTGCTTCTCATTCTGGGCATCAACCTGTAAGCTATTCCGGGCATTGGAAATACCAGCCCGGCCGGTGCCGAAACGCTGTGTTTCCGGCTAATGGCATTGCTAGCACCGGCAAATTCTGACGGCAACCTTATTGCGTGAAAGCCTAAAAATCGCTTTGCAGCAGCGGCGTGACATCAATATCCCCTTGGATAAGAATGTCCTATCGCCTGCAGATCCTCTTGCTGTTTCTTGCGCCGCTGGCCCTTGTGGCTGGCTTGTTTGTGCTGGGCGTGAACCTTCCGATGCTGCGGCTTGGGGAGAACTACGTCATTCGTTTCACCCTGCCCGAAGCGGGTGAGCCGGCGCAACTGCCGGTGGTGCAGGGGCCCGACGATCCTGCCCGCCCGCTGGTCGTGATCGATGCCGGGCATGGTGGGCGCGACCCGGGGGCAAGCGGGGATGGTTTTCGAGAAAAGGATATCGTGCTCGGCCTTGCCCAGGCGCTACGCGATGATTTGCTGGCTCAGGGTGGGATCCGGGTGGCACTGACCCGTAATGACGATCGATTTCTGGTGGTTGAGGAACGGTTCGAGATTGCCCGGGCGCTGGACGCAGATCTGTTCCTGTCGATCCACGCGGATTCTGCCGGTGAAAAGGCTGCGGTGTCGGGCGCCAGCATCTACACTCTCTCGGAAAAGGCATCGAGCGAGGCTGCAGCGCGGTTCGCGGCGCGCGAGAACACCGCCGATGCGGTTAACGGTGTGGTACTCTCGGGCCGCAATCAGACCGTCGATGCTATTCTGGTCGAACTCTCCCAACGACGCACCTCCGAAGGATCGGCGGAATTCGCCCGGCTGATTGAACGCGAAGGGCAGGGGGCGCTGCAGTTTCTGCCCCCGGCGCAGCGTTCGGCAGCGTTGCGCGTGTTGCGGGCCCCGGATGTTCCTTCAGTGTTGTTTGAATCAGGCTTCATTACCAATCCCGAGGATGCCGAAAGGTTGGCCTCGCCCGCTGGGCGCAAGCGCTTTGCCGAGGCACTGTCGCGGGCGATAAGGATATATTTTGCCCGCAACCCCTCAGAATAGTTTTCACTGCGCGGTTGAAACTGGCGCGATCTGCAATCTGCATGCTACAGCGCCGCGTCATGTCCGATACCATCCAGGGCGCGGATGAATCCGCTGCATACCGTATTCGCCGCGATGCCAGCGGCCTGTTTGCGAAACTGCGCAATGCCTGGCGGCAGAATCGCTGGCTGCGTGGTGCGTGTTACGCCCTTATGGTTGCGCTGATCGGGCTGTTCGGACTGTGGATATTCGTCGCGCGTGACCTGCCGGATGCAGAGACGCTGCTCGATTACGAACCGCCGCTGCCATCCATGGTGCGGGGCATCGACGGGGAAATCGTCCATTCCTATGCCCGCGAACGTCGGGTGCAGTTGCAGTTCAAGGATTTTCCCAAACGCCTGATAGACGCCTACACCTCGGCCGAAGACAAGACGTTCTGGACGCATGGCGGGATCGATCTGGGCGGCTTTGTCGGCGCGGTTATCGACTACACGCGCAAGATCGGATCGGGTGAGCGTGCGGTGGGCGGTTCGACCATCACCCAGCAGGTGGCGAAGAACATTCTGGTGGGTGACGAATATTCCGTTACCCGCAAGCTGAAGGAAATGCTGCTGGCCAGCCGCATCGAAGGCGTGCTGTCCAAGCAGGAAATCATCACGCTCTATCTAAACGAAATACCCCTCGGTCGCCGCAGCTTCGGCGTGCAGGCTGCCAGCCGGGCCTATTTCGACAAGGATGTTGCCGATCTCGACCTGCATGAAATGGCTTTCATGGCCATTCTGCCCAAGGCGCCGGAACGCTATGGCCGGGCAAAGTTCGTCGATGACGCCATAGGTCGGCGCAATTTCGTGCTCGATCAGATGGTCAGCAATGGCCATATAACGGCCGCAGAGGCGAGCGCGGCCAAAGCCCAGCCGCTCGGCTTGGTGGCGCAGCGGTCCGATCCCAATACTTCGGATGCCGGCTATTTCCTCGAAGAAGTCCGGCGTCAGCTTATCGATCGCTACGGCGAACAGGCTGAAAACGGGCCCTATAGCGTCTATGCAGGCGGCTTGTGGGTGCGAACTTCGCTGGATGCCCAATTGCAGGATGGAGCCCGCGATGCGTTGCGTGCGGGGCTGCTGCGTTATCATGGCAGTCGCGGTTGGCGTGGGCCGGTGGCTACGCTGGATCCGGGCAACGGCGATTTGACCAGCCAGCTGGCCAGTTCGGCACTGGGCATCAACTATGAAAACTGGCGTGTTGGTGTCGTGGTCAGTCGCTCGGGCGGTTCGGCGCGGATTGGCTTCTCCGACGGATCAGAAGCGCCGCTCAGTGGTCTGCCAGATGCACTGAAGACCGGCGATGTCATCGCCGTATCGCCGGCGGGGAGCGGGTGGCGCGTGCGCACCGTGCCCGAGGCATCGGGCGGCTTCGTCGCGCAGGATCCGCACAATGGTCGCGTGCTGGCGCTGCAGGGCGGTTTCGATTTCCGCCTCGGGTCGTTCAACCGCGCAACGCAGGCGATGCGGCAGCCGGGTTCGACCATCAAACCCTTCGTTTATGCGACGGGCCTCGATCACGGCATGTCCCCATCGAGCATGATCCCCGATCAGACCTATTGCTTCTTTCAGGGTGCACGCCTGGGCAACAAGTGCTTCCGTAATTCGGGCGGTGGTGGCGGCGGTGTTCACACCATGCGCTGGGGGCTGGAACAGTCCCGCAACCTGATGACCGTGCGGATCGCCATGGACAGCGGCATGGACAATGTCATCCGCACCTTCGATCGCATGGGCATCGGTAAATATGATTCCTATCCGTCTTTTGCGCTGGGTGCTGGCGAAACCACCGTGTTGCGGATGGTCAATGCCTATTCGGCCCTGGTGAATCATGGGCGGCTGAATGCGCCGACGGTGATCGATTTCGTGCAGGATCGGCGTGGCAAGGTGATCTGGCGCGCGGATGAACGCGAATGCACCGGCTGCAACATGGCGGAATGGGATGGCAATCCGATGCCGCGCTTCGGCGAAAGCGGGCGTCAGGTGATGGATGGTCGTACGGCTTATCAGACCGTGCACATGCTCGAAGGCGTGGTTCAGCGCGGCACCGGTACGGTTCTGCGCGATCTCGACATTCCTCTGTTCGGCAAGACCGGCACCACCACCGGACCGAAGGAAACCTGGTTTGTCGGCGGCTCGCCAGATATCGTTGCCGGGGTCTACGTCGGTTTTGATCAGCCACGCAACATGGGCGGTTACGCACAGGGCGGCACGGTGGCGGCGCCGATCATCAAGCAATTCATCAAGGAAACGCGCGAACGCTGGACCGGGCGGCCCTTTATCGCGCCCGAAGGCGTGCGCATGGTCCGGGTGGATCGGCGCAGCGGCAAGCGTGTGTTTGACGGTTCGCCCAGCGATGATCCGCGCGCCGCGATCATATGGGAAGCGTTCAAGCCGGATACGGAACCTCCACGGGAAAAGCGCAGCGATCAGGTCGATCAACTGCGGGAACTGGTACTGGCGCAACTGCGGCGTCAACGGGCCGGGGCGCAGCAGAGCAACAGCGCCGCATCGCAGCGTGAAGAAACGGTAGATTTCGTACAGGAACAGGGCGGCCTCTATTAGGCTGCGGTGAGAGGAAGATCGGGCATGAAGCGAGCATTGATGATAGCTGCAGTGGCCTTGGCCGCCACGCTGGCTCCGGCACCGGGCAGCGCCGCCCTGCAGCAGGGGACGCGTGCGCCGGACTTCCATACGCGCGGTGCGATCGCGGGCCGGGTGATCAATTTCGATCTCAACCGGGCGCTGCGCAATGGGCCGGTGGTGCTGTATTTCTTCCCTAAGGCTTTCACTCAGGGTTGCACGCTGGAAGCCAATGCCTTTGCGGAAGCGATGGATGACTTCAAGGCCGCCGGCGCCACGGTTGTCGGGCTTTCGGCCGACGATCTCGACACTTTGCGCGAATTCTCGACCAAGGAATGCCGCGACAAATTCGCGGTGGCCACCGCCACCCCGGCCACCATCCGCGCCTATGATGTGACGCTGACGCGGGAAGGCAAGGATACCGGTGTGACGGACCGCACCTCCTATGTCATCGCGCAGGATGGCCGGATCGTGATGGCCCATTCCGATCTGGACTGGCGCGAACATGTCAGCCGCTCGCTCGCAGCGGTGCGGGCTCTGCGTCGCTGAACCGGCGGGCGGGGCCTGGCTCCGCCGCTGACGCCAGGCAGCAATTGCTGCCATCGGGCAGAGTTTTGTCGTGCCCCACTTTCGTATTGTGACGACCTGCGCTAGGCGGGCCGCTTGTTGTTTGGAGATAGTGCATGCGTGCCGAAGGGCAGGCCAATATTGACCGGATCGAAGCGGCTCTGGCGCTGGTACGCCGTTCGCTCGACTGGGACCGTGCTGTCCGCCGGCTCGATGAACTCAACGCCCGGGTAGAGGATCCCAGCTTGTGGGATCGCCCCAAGCAGGCGGAAGAGGTCATGCGGGAACGGCGCAGGTTGGATGCCGCGATCGGCACCGTGCGCGAAATCACCTCCGAAATGGCGGATGCCGTTGAATTCGTCGAACTCGGTGAAATGGAAGGCGATGACGATGTCGTTGCCGATGGCCTGCTGACGCTGAAGAATCTGGCCGACCGGGCCGATGCAGACAAGGTGCAGGCGCTGCTGGCCGGTGAAGCCGACAGCTATGACACCTATCTGGAAGTGCATGCGGGCGCCGGTGGCACCGAAAGCCAGGATTGGGCGGAAATGCTGCAGCGCATGTATACGCGCTGGGCTGAGTGCAAAGGCTACAAGGTCGAACTGGTCGATTACCATTCGGGCGAACAGGCCGGCATCAAATCCGCAACCCTGCTGATCAAGGGTGAAAACGCCTATGGCTATGCCAAGACGGAAAGCGGCGTGCATCGCCTGGTCCGGATCAGCCCCTATGACAGCTCGGCCCGGCGGCACACCTCATTCAGCTCCGTCTGGGTTTATCCGGTGATCGATGACGATATCGATATCGAGATCAACGAGAGCGATTTGCGCATCGACACCTATCGCGCCAGCGGCGCCGGCGGTCAGCACGTCAACACGACCGACAGCGCTGTGCGCATCACGCACATCCCTTCGGGCATCGTGGTAGCCAGCCAGAACGATCGCAGCCAGCACAAGAACCGCGCAACTGCGATGAACATGCTGAAGGCGCGCATGTACGAGGCGGAACTGGCCCGGCGCGAAGCCGAAGCCGCCGGTGAGTACCAGGAAAAGACCGACATTGGCTGGGGACATCAGATCCGCAGCTATGTACTGCAGCCCTATCAGCTGGTGAAGGACCTGCGTACCGGGACCACTTCGACCAGTCCCGATGACGTGCTGGACGGGGATATCGATGATTTCATCGCGGCTGCGCTGGCGCAGCGGGTCACCGGTGAAGCCGTAGAGGTCGAAGACGTCGAGTGATCGGCATGCGAGGCGTGCGGGCGTCCTGATCGGGCGCCCCCGCACGGTTTTCGCCGTCCACATCGTCCGCTTTGCCATTTCAGGACTCAGTCGCTAAATGCGCGCGATGTTTCGGTCAGGTGTCACGTTGTTCGGGTTCGTAGCCCTGGTTGCCCTGGCCGGGTGCCAGCCGACGACCGTGGATGACGGCCGCCCGGAAACCGCGCGCGACTTCCCGCAAGCCGATCGCCCAGTCGGCCCGGGCGGGGCCACGGATTTCTTCGCCGAACAGACGCGCGATGATCGGCGCGAAGCGGTGACTGTCATGGATCTGGCGCAGATCCGCCCCACCATGACCGTGGCCGACATCGGCGCAGGTGAAGGCTATTACACCGTCCGCCTGGCGGAAAGAGTGGGCGAAAATGGTCGCGTTCTGGCACAGGATATCAACCAGGATGCACTGCGCCGGTTGGGTACCCGTGTCGAACACGAACGTC
Source organism: Croceibacterium xixiisoli (assembly GCF_009827305.1). Lineage (GTDB taxonomy): Bacteria > Pseudomonadota > Alphaproteobacteria > Sphingomonadales > Sphingomonadaceae > Croceibacterium_C > Croceibacterium_C xixiisoli. The sequence goes on from NZ_WTYJ01000002.1 coordinate 817,177, forward strand.
TGGACAATGTATCGATCAAGCTGGGCGCGGAAGATGATCCGGGATTGCCGGAAAACAGCTTTGATCGCATTTTTTTGATCCACATGTATCACGAAGTTACAGAGCCTTACGCTTTCTTGTGGCGGCTGCGGCCGGCATTGCGTGCGGGCGGGCAGGTGATCGTGGTGGATGTCGACCGGAATGGCGGTCAGCATGGTATTTCACCAGCCTTGTTGTTTTGTGAATTCGATCATGTGGGCTTTCGCCTCGTTGAATTTGTGCGTAAACCCGAACTCGCAGGCTATTATGCTCAGTTCGAGGCGGTGGGAAAACGCCCGGAACCGAAAGATATGAAACCCTGCAGTCAGCCAAGCGCAACTGCGGAAACGGGCGATTCCAATTCTGGATGATGCTCGAGGGGTATTAAGGGTCTAAAATGACGTTCAAAGGTCTTAAACCGATCACCTATGGCGGCCGCGAAGTCTGGCCGCTGGTCGAAGGCGGCAAGGGTGTTGCGGCGACCAATCATACCAGTTCGGGTGCCTGGGCTGCTGCGGGGGGGATCGGCACGGTCAGTGCCGTCAACGCAGACAGCTATGATGCCGAAGGCAAGATCATACCCCAGGTGTATGAACAGCTGACCCGCAAGGACCGGCATGAACAGTTGATACGCTATGCGATCGATGGGGCAGTCGAACAGGTTCGCCGGGCTCACGAGATTTCTGGTGGTCGCGGAGCAATCAACATCAATGTGTTGTGGGAAATGGGCGGCGCCCAACCCGTGCTCGAAGGTGTGCTGGAACAGACCCCCGGCCTCGTCACCGGTGTGACCTGCGGTGCGGGCATGCCCTACAAGCTGGCGGAAATCGCCGCGCGCCACAACGTCAACTATCTGCCGATCGTCAGTTCCGGCCGCGCCTTCCGCGCGCTCTGGAAACGGTCCTACCACAAGGTCGCTGATCTGCTGGCGGCGGTGGTGTATGAAGATCCCTGGCTGGCGGGCGGGCACAATGGGCTGTCGAATGCAGAAGATCCGACCAAGCCGGAAGATCCTTATCCCCGCGTTAAGGCGCTGCGCGATGTCATGCGGGCAGAGGGTGTGTCGGAAAGCGTGCCGATCGTCATGGCTGGCGGCGTATGGTTCCTGCGCGAATGGAACGACTGGATCGACAATCCGGAACTGGGACAGATCGCTTTCCAGTTCGGTACCCGTCCTCTATTGACGCATGAAAGCCCCATCCCGCAGCAATGGAAAGACCGTCTGCGCACGCTCGATCCGGGCGATGTGCTGCTGCACCGTTTCAGTCCAACGGGCTTCTACAGTTCGGCAGTGCGCAACCCCTTCCTGCGCAGTCTCGAGGGGCGCAGCGAACGGCAGATCCCCTATTCCCGCGTGGAAGCCGGTGAACATACCGTGCAACTGGACGTGGGCGTAAAGGGTAAAAACTTCTGGGTTACCCCCAAGGATCGCGATCGCGCCCGGGGCTGGGTGGCGAACGGATTTACCGAAGCGCTCAAAACGCCCGATGATACGGTGGTGTTCGTGAGTCAGGACGAACGCGGCGAAATCCGCAAAGATCAGGCCGACTGCATGGGGTGCCTGTCGCATTGCGGTTTCTCGTCGTGGAAGGATCACGATGATTACACTACCGGACGTCTCGCTGATCCACGCAGTTTCTGCATTCAGAAGACTCTGCAGGATATCGCGCATGGCGGTGACACCGAACAAAATCTGATGTTTGCTGGCCATGCTGCATACCGCTTCAAGCAAGATCCGTTCTATTCTAATAACTTTACGCCGACGGTGAAGGAACTGGTCGACCGAATACTGACTGGGGACTGATCATGTACTGAACGGTCGCGGGTATTCCGGACCGATCGAACTTGCTCTGCCGATGGCATCGGCCAGGCAGAGCAAATCGGCGCTTGGTCCGGGGTGCTTCACGGCTGTATGTCTCTCACCATGCGTTTCTCCGTTTCCGCGATTCCCCTTGCCGCTGCGATGCTTGCTGCCGCCGTCCCTGCTGCCGCGCAGGATCGGGAAGTCCCCTATTGGGCCACCCTGCGGGAAGATGAGGTGAATATGCGCACCGGCCCCAGCGGCAATTATCCTATCGAATGGGTTTATCGGCGTCAGGGGCTGCCGATGAAGGTGGTACGCCTCAACCAGGGCTGGAGACTGGTCGAAGATCCGGATGGCGCCCGCGGATGGATTGCCGCGCGGCTGCTTAATCCCGCGCGTGGTGCGATCGTGATTGGCGATGATCCGGTGGAAATCCGCGAGGCGCCCTCTGGCGAAGCCCCCGTTCGCTGGCGTGCCGAACCAGGCGTCGTTGGCAAACTCGGCGATTGTGACAATGGCTGGTGTCGCTTCGATGTGACAGGCCGCAATGGCTGGGTCCGGGAAGATCGACTGTGGGGGGCAGGGCAGCCCTGATCGCTGCCGTGTCTGCCGGGCAGCGGTGATCCGCTGCATCTTTTACGAAATTGCTGGGGAAGGGCGCCGGAGCCAGCAAATGCCACCCCGGCGCGCCTCGATCATGCCAGTTCGATCGCCACAGCCGTGCCCTCACCGCCACCGATGCACAGGGCGGCAATGCCACGCTTTGCGCCACGGTTCCTCAGCGCCGAAATCAGGGTCACAAGAATACGCGCGCCACTCGCACCTATCGGGTGACCCAAGGCAGTGCCGCCGCCGTTCACATTGATCTTGTCATGCGGAATGCCGATGTCGCGCATAGCGAACATCGCCACGCAAGCGAAGGCTTCGTTGACTTCGAACAAGTCGATATCGTCGACAGACCAGCCGGTCTGCTGCAACAGCTTTTCGATGGCACCGACTGGAGCAGTGGTGAAATCCTTCGGCTCCTGAGCATGGGCGGCCAAGCCAACGATGCGGGCCACCGGGGCCAGACCCTTTGCGGTCGCAACGCTTTCGCGCGTAATGACCAGGGCTGCTGCACCATCGGAAATCGATGATGACGATGCTGCGGTGATCGTGCCGTCCTTGGCGAAGGCGGGTTTGAGTTGCGGAATCTTTTCCGGGCGCCCCTTGCCCGGTGCCTCGTCCGTGTCAACGGTGACGTCGCCCTTGCGGCCGCTGATCGTCACCGGAACGATTTCATCGGAGAAGGCGCCGCTTTCGATTGCCTTCACCGCGCGGGCGAGCGATTCAATCGAATAATTGTCCATGTCTTCGCGAGTCAGCTGGTAGGCATTGGCCGTTTCCTGCGCGAATGAGCCCATGGCACCGCCAGTATAGGCGTCTTCCAGCCCATCCAGGAACATGTGATCATAGGCGGTGTCATGGCCCAGACGCGCGCCCGACCGATGCTTCTTCAGCAGATAGGGGGCGTTGGTCATGCTCTCCATCCCGCCGGCCACAATTACATCGACTGTGCCAGCTGCAAGCGCTTCCGAACCCATGATCACGGTTTGCATCCCACTGCCGCAAACCTTGTTGACGGTGGTAGCCTCAACCGATTTGGGCAGGCCAGCCTTCAGTGCCGCCTGACGCGCAGGCGCCTGGCCAAGTCCGGCCGGCAATACGCAACCCATATATAGTCTGTCGATATCTTCTCCCGGCAAGCCAGCCCGTTCAACGGCCGCCTTCACAGCAGTGGCACCCAGCTCTGTCGCAGACACATCAGAGAACACGCCCTGCATGCCACCCATCGGGGTGCGGGCATATGAAAGAATAACGACAGGATCGGACGCGGAAAAATGGCTCATTGAAGGAAAAACCTCTCTTGCGGGGGGTGGTGACAACTGAAGGGTAGTCATGGCCCGGGACTATGGCAATCTCCGGACAGGCAAGAATTTGATAGGTGTTATTAGCAATAACAATCACATTGCTATGGCTGATAGCTGTGTCATCATGTGTCAGATTCGGGTCCGCCGCTGTTGATCATGACTCGCACTTGCAAAACGGCCAAAATCTGCGGTTTAGCGTTGCTGCAATGCAGCGGTTTGGCTCCGAAAAGGCGCCGAAGGCCTTGAACCCATGTCCGGGTCAGACTAGGGCCCGGGCAAGTTTTCCATGTCATGCGAGTCAGCCCGTTGGTCGATCTAAGCCAATATCTGCCGATCCTGATTTTCCTCGTGATTGCGGCCGGCCTGTCTGCCGCTTTCGTTTTTCTGCCCATGGGGGTTGCGCATCTCACCGGTGCCCACAATCCCAACGCAGAAAAGCTGAGCGAATATGAATGCGGCTTTCCAGCATTCGAGGATCCGCGCAGCCAATTCGACGTCCGGTTCTACCTGCTGGCGATGCTGTTCATCATTTTCGATCTTGAAGCGGCCTTCCTGTTTCCATGGGCGGTCAGTCTCGATCTCACTGGCTGGCCAGGCTGGATCACCATGATGGTGTTCCTCTTCGAACTGGCAATCGGCCTTGCTTATGCGTGGAAGAAGGGAGCCCTGGAATGGGAGTGACCGATACAGTGCTGACGCCTGCGGCGCAGCCAGGTGACGTGCTTCGTCCCGACGCCGATTATTTTCATGCCCTGCAGACAGAGGTGAATGACAAGGGTTTCCTCGTCACCACGACCGAAGATCTGTTCCAGTGGGCCCGTACCGGTTCGTTGTGGTGGATGACCTTTGGTCTCGCCTGCTGCGCGGTCGAGATGATCCATGTGAACATGCCGCGTTATGACATGGAGCGGTTCGGTGCGGCCCCCCGCGCCAGCCCGCGCCAGAGTGACGTGATGATCGTGTCGGGCACGCTGTGCAACAAGATGGCACCCGCGCTGCGCAAGGTTTACGATCAGATGTCGGAACCGAAATATGTCATTTCCATGGGTAGCTGCGCCAATGGCGGTGGATATTACCACTACAGCTATTCGGTGGTGCGCGGCTGTGACCGGATTGTTCCGGTCGATATCTATGTGCCCGGCTGCCCGCCGACTGCAGAAGCGCTGCTCTATGGTGTGATGCAGTTGCAGCGGAAAATCCGCCGCATCGGCACGATCGAACGCTGAGAGGCTGACATGGCTGCAGTGCTGCATTCCGCACCCAAGTTTGCTTCCAATGCCGGCCGGCGCGATGCGCTGGTTGCGGCGCTGGGTGACATGGTCATCACCAGCAAGGAAGAACACGGCGAAATCGTGATCAGCGTGGTGCGGGAACGCATCGCCGATGCGTTGCGCCTGCTGCGTGACGAACACGAATATCAGCAGATGATGGAAATCGCCGGCGTCGATTACCCGCAGCGCGCGGAACGGTTCGACGTGGTTTATATGCTGCTGTCGGTGACCCTCAACCATCGCGTGATGGTGAAGGTGCGCGCCGCAGAAGATACGCCGGTCCCGACCATCACCACCGTATGGCCCAATGCTGGCTGGCTCGAACGCGAAGTGTTCGACATGTATGGAGTGCTGTTCGAAGGCAATCCGGATCTGCGCCGGATCCTGACCGATTACGGTTTCGAAGGGCATCCCTTCCGCAAGGATTTTCCGCTCTCCGGCTATCAGGAACTGCGTTATTCCGAAGAGGAAAAGCGTGTGGTCTATGAACCGATCGAACTGGTGCAGGATTTCCGCAGCTTCGATTTCATGAGCCCGTGGGAAGGCGCAGATTACATTCTGCCCGGTGACGAGAAGGCGGTGCCTGCGCCGCCGCCCGTCGAACAGCCCAAGACCACGGAAAAGCCTGCTGAAACCGGCGCTGGTAACAAGGCCAATGAAAAGGCTGCGGAAAAGACCGAGTCTGATGCGCCCGCCATCGACGATGCGGCCAAGGACAAGGAGGGTGGCAAGTGAGCGGCCTCCAACTCGAAGAATCACCGACCACCGGTGACGAAGTCATCACAAATTACACGATCAATTTCGGTCCTCAGCACCCGGCGGCGCATGGCGTGCTGCGCATGGTCATGGAACTGGACGGCGAAATCGTCGAACGCGTCGATCCGCATGTCGGGCTGCTGCATCGCGGCACCGAGAAGCTGATCGAATACAAGACCTATCTGCAGGCGCTGCCCTATTTCGACCGGCTCGATTACTGCAGTCCGCTGTGCATGGAGCACAGCTATGTGCTCGCCGTCGAAAAGCTGCTGAACATAGAGGTGCCGATCCGCGCGCAATATCTGCGCGTGCTGTTTGCGGAACTCTCGCGCATCTGCAACCACATGCTCAACATGGGCAGCCATGTGATGGACGTCGGCGCGATGACGCCGAACCTGTGGCTGTTCGAAATCCGCGAAGATTGCCTCAACTTCTTCGAACGCGCTTCGGGCGCCCGCATGCACAGCGCCTGGTTCCGTCCCGGCGGCGTACACCAGGATGTGCCGCTCAAGCTGCTGACCGATATCGGTGACTGGCTCGACACTCGCCTGCCAGAGCTGTTCGACGATGCGATGAGTCTGGTCGTGGGCAACCGCATCTTCAAGCAGCGCAATGTCGATATCGCCCTGGTCAGCAAGGAAGATGCGCTGGCCTGGGGCTTCTCCGGCCCGATGATCCGCGCTGCGGGCATTCCATGGGATCTACGCAAGAGCCAGCCGTACGATGTCTATGATCGCATGGATTTCGACGTGCCGGTCGGCACCAATTCCGATTGCTATGACCGCTTCATGGTTCGGCTTGAAGAAGTGCGCCAGTCTGCGCGCATCATGAAGCAGTGCCTGGCCGAAATGCCCGAAGGACCGATCGCCAGCAGCGACCGCAAGGTCGTTCCGCCGAAACGCGGCGAAATGAAGCAGTCGATGGAGGCGCTGATCCACCACTTCAAGCTCTATACCGAAGGCTTCCACGTCCCGGCGGGCGAAGTCTATGTGGCGACCGAAAGCCCGAAGGGTGAATTCGGCGTCTATCTGGTCAGTGACGGCAGCAACAAGCCCTATCGCTGCAAGATCCGCCCGACCGCGTTCAGCCACCTCCAGGCGATGGATTTCATGTGCAAGGGTCACATGTTGTCTGATGCCACTGCCATTCTGGGCGCCATCGATGTGGTGTTCGGGGAATGCGATCGGTGATGCTGCGCGAAGTGCTGATCACTGTGATGGTGTTCGCCGCCTTCGCTTCGGCCGTGGCGACCTATCTGTTTGCCTTTCATGGCACGTCTTCCTTGAAGGATGTGCTGTCTACCGCATTTGCCGGCACGGTTGGTGTCCATGTCGGCCGTTACATCGAACGGAGATTGGCCCGTGGCTGACCGTCTTTCCATCGCCCAGCAGATGATCGCGCATTACAATGCGCAGGATGCGGACGCCTATGTCGCGCTGATGACCGATGACGCCAGCGAAGCCGGCTATCGCGGTGCCGTCGTGCGCGAAGGCAAGGAAGGGACGCGCGAAGGTCTCAAGAAGATGTTCGTCGAATTCCCGGAAAACCGTGCAGAGGTGATCTGGAGCCAGGAACTGGGCAATTATGTCGTGTTCCATGAACGCGTGTGGCGTTCGAACGCATCTGAACCCTTCGACGTGGTGGCCGTGTACACTTTCGAAGACGACAAATGCGCGCGTGTGGAGTTCATTCGCTAATGGCTGATCGCGCCCCCCACCCTGACAGCCCCGAACTGCGCGCGCGCTGGGGCAATTTCATCTGGAACGAAGCCAACCAGGCGAAGGCGAAGGAAATCGTCGCCCGTTATCCCGAAGGTCGTCAGCGCAGCGCGGTCATGCCGCTGCTCGATCTGGCCCAGCGGCAGGTGGGTGAAGAAACCAACACCCAGGGCTGGTTGCCAATTCCGGTGATGGAGTATCTGGCGGCCTATCTCGACATGCCGGTGATCCGCGTGCTCGAAGTCGCCTCGTTCTACACCATGTACAACATCGCCCCGGTCGGGCGGTTCCATGTCCAGGTCTGCGGCACCACGCCCTGCGTACTGCGCGGATCGGATGATCTGCTGGAAACCTGCTACAAGCGCGGGATGAAGCAGGGGCACACCACGGCCGATGGGTTGTGGACCCTGACCGAGGTCGAATGCATGGGCAATTGCGCGACTGCGCCGATGGTCCAGATCAATGACGCCAACTACGAAGATCTGACGGCGGACCGCCTCGATGTCGTGCTCGATCTGCTCGCTCGCGGCGAACAGCCGAAGGAAGGCACGCAGGAACCCGGTCGCCACACCAGCGAACCGGCCAATGCGCTGAGCACGCTGAAGGACATGGTCACCGAAAATCACGATTACCGGAGCGCTTGGTAATGCTTGCCGACAAGGATCGCATTTTCACCAATCTCTATGGTTTCCAGTCCTGGCGGCTCGATGCCGCCCGGCAGCGTGGCGATTGGGACAACACGAAGGACATTCTGGCCAAGGGTCAGGATGCCATCATTGACGAAATCAAGGCGTCCGGCCTGCGCGGGCGCGGCGGCGCCGGCTTCCCCACCGGCATGAAATGGTCCTTCATGCCGAAGGAAAGCAAGGATGGTCGTCCCAGCTTCCTGGTGATCAATGCCGACGAATCCGAGCCGGGTTCATGCAAGGATCGCGAAATCATCCGCCACGATCCGCACAAGCTGATCGAAGGGGCGCTGGTTGCCGGTTTCGCGATGCGCGCTCGTGCGGCCTATATCTACATTCGCGGCGAATATATCCGCGAAGCCGAAACACTGTTTGCCGCTGTGGCCGAAGCCTATGACGCGGGTCTGATCGGCAAGAATGCCTGTGGTTCGGGCTATGATTTCGACGTCTTCGTCCATCGCGGCGCGGGCGCCTATATCTGCGGCGAAGAAACCGCGATGATCGAAAGCCTGGAAGGCAAGAAGGGCCAGCCGCGCCTCAAGCCGCCGTTCCCGGCCGGCGCTGGCCTCTATGGTTGCCCGACCACGGTCAACAATGTGGAATCGATCGCGGTCGCGCCGACCATCATTCGGCGCGGTGCCTCCTGGTTCTCCAGCTTCGGGCGGGAAAACAACAAGGGCACCAAGCTGTTCCAGATCAGCGGCCATGTGGAAAAGCCCTGCGTGGTTGAAGATGCGATGAGCATCCCTTTCCGCGAACTGATCGAAAAGCATTGCGGCGGCATTCGCGGCGGGTGGGACAATCTGCTGGCGGTGATCCCGGGCGGATCATCGGTTCCGCTGGTTCCGGCAGCAGAGATCATGGACGCGCCGATGGATTTCGACGGGTTGAAGGCCGTCGGGTCCGGGCTGGGCACCGCAGCGGTGATCGTGATGGACAAGTCCACCGATATCGTCCGGGCGATCAGCCGGATCAGCTATTTCTACAAGCATGAAAGCTGCGGCCAGTGCACACCCTGTCGGGAAGGCACGGGCTGGATGTGGCGCATGATGGAACGTCTTCGCACCGGTGATGCTGCGGTCGAGGAAATCGACATGCTGCAGCAGGTGACCAAGCAGGTGGAAGGCCATACGATCTGCGCTCTGGGCGATGCGGCTGCTTGGCCGATCCAAGGCCTGATCCGTCACTTCCGCCCGGAACTGGAACACCGCATCGCCGTGCGCGAAGCCGCACTACAGGAAGCTGCCGAGTGAAGCTGGCCGCGCGCCTTGCTGCAACCTCGGTTGCCTTTAATGCTTCGTCGTCTGCCGGGGCTGCCAATGATCAAAACGCGCAAGCGAGTGAACGCTAATGCCTAAAGTAACCGTTGATGGACAGGAAATCGAAGTCCCCGCAGGGGCCACCGTGCTGCAGGCCTGTGAGCTTGCCGGCAAGGAAGTGCCGCGGTTCTGCTATCACGAACGGCTCAGCATCGCCGGCAATTGCCGCATGTGCTTGGTCGAAGTGAAGCCTGGGCCGCCGAAGCCGCAGGCCAGCTGTGCCCTGCCGGCTGCCGATGGGCAGGAAATCCGCACCGACAGCGAAATGGTCAAGAAGGCGCGGGAAGGGGTGATGGAATTCCTTCTCATTAACCATCCGCTCGACTGCCCGATTTGCGACCAGGGCGGCGAATGCGATCTGCAGGATCAGTCGGTGGCCTATGGCCGCGGCGGATCGCGTTATGATGAAAACAAGCGCGCCGTGACCGAAAAATACATGGGTCCGCTGATCAAGACGGCGATGACCCGTTGCATTCACTGCACCCGCTGCGTGCGCTTCTCTGAAGAAGTTGCCGGCGTGGATGAAATCGGCGCGCTCTATCGCGGCGAAAACATGCAGATCACCACCTATCTCGAACGCGCGGCCGAACACGAATTGTCGGCCAATGTGATCGATCTGTGCCCGGTTGGTGCATTGACCAGCCGTCCCTATGCTTATGAAGCCCGTCCGTGGGAACTGAAGAAGACGCTCTCGATCGATGTCAGCGATGCCGTCGGCGCCAACATCCGCGTCGACAGTCGTGGGCGCGAAGTGCTCCGTGTCCTGCCGCGCATCAATGATGACGTGAATGAAGAATGGATCAGCGACAAGGCGCGCTTCCAGGTTGATGGCCTGACCCGTCGCCGGCTCGACAAGGTTTGGATCCGCAAGGATGGCAAGCTGGCCCGCGCCAGCTGGGATGAAGCGTTCCGTGCCATTGCAGCCGTCAATGCCGGCGCCAGCGTGGCCGCCGTTGCCGGCGATCTGGTCGATTGTGAAACCATGTTCGCGGCCAAGAAGCTGCTCGGCGCGCTCGGCTCGACGCTGATCGAAAGTCGCCAGACGGGCATGTCCTATCCGGTGGACAATCTTGCTGCCGTGAATTTCAATTCGACGCTGGCCGGCATTGAAGAGGCCGATGCGATCCTGATCGTCGGCAGCCACATTCGCTGGGAAGCGCCATTGGTGAATGTGCGCCTGCGCAAGGCGGCCAAGCGTGGTGCGAAAATCTTCCTGGTTGGCGCGGAATGGGAAACCACTTTCGCTGCCGAATTCCTCGGTGAAGATCTGACCGTGCTCAACAATCTGCCCGATTATGTGAATGACACGATGAAGGGTGCGGAACGCCCGGCCGTCATTCTAGGCGGTGCCGCACTGGCCAATGGCGCGCTGGCTCCGGCGCTGGCTCTGGCCGAAGGCTGGAACCTGGTCCGTGAAGGCTGGAACGGTTTCAACGTGCTGCACATGGCCGCTGCCCGGATGGGTGCGCTGATGCTGGGCTTCGCGCAGGCTGGCGGAATTGCCGATCTGATCGCCGCCAAGCCGAAACTGCTGCTGGCCTTGGGGGCAGACGAAGTAAACTTCGCGACTTTCGACGGCGCGCTGAAGGTCTATATCGGCCATCATGGCGACAAGGGTGCGGCCGCGGCCGATATCGTGCTGCCCGGCAGCGCCTATACCGAGAAGCCCGGCACCTATGTGAACACCGAAGGCCGCGTGCAATATGCGGACAAGGCGGTGTTCGCGCCCGGCGATGCCCGTGAAGACTGGACCATTCTGCGCGCTCTGGCCGATGCTCTGGGCGTGACGGTCGGGTTCGACAGCTTCCCGCAATTGCGCGCTGCCATGGTGGCGGAAGTGCCGGCGCTGGGCGTGGAAGGGCTGGCCAATTATGGCGCGCTTCCGGCTGCCGTTGCCGGTGCGAAGGCGGAAGGGCGGATCGCTGCCTATCCGATCAAGGATTTCTATCTGACCAACCCGATCGCGCGATCCAGCGCGACCATGCAGGAGTGTTCTTCGGAACTGCTCCATGGTGAAGACGTGCTGGAGGCCGCGGAGTGACCGCTTTTTTCCAATCCCTCGGGATGACCTATGAATGGGCGTGGTTCACCTCGACCATCGCCGGCATTCTGCTGATCGCGCTGCCGCTGATGCTGGCGGTGGCCATGATCATCTATGTTGATCGCAAGATTTGGGCCGCCATGGCCCTGCGCAAGGGTCCGAACGTGGTCGGCCCCTTCGGCCTGTTGCAGAGTTTTGCCGATGGTCTGAAGGTGTTCCTGCAGGAAACCATCATTCCTTCGGCGGCGAACAAGGGTCTGTTCCTGCTCGCGCCGATCATCACCTTTACGGTGGCCTTGCTTGCCTGGGCGGTGATCCCGTTCAATTCGGGCGCGGTGCTGGCGGATATCAATGTCGGCCTGCTCTACATTCTCGCGGTCAGTTCGCTCGGCGTTTACGGGGTGGTGATTTCGGGCTGGGCCTCGAACTCCAAATATCCATTCTTCTCCGCCATGCGCGCCGCCGCGCAGATGATCAGCTATGAAGTCTCGATCGGCTTTACGCTGGTTTGCGTTGTCCTCTGGGCCGGTACGTTCAACATGAACGGCATCGTCCTGGCGCAGCAGGGCCATGGGCTCGGCTTCGTCAACGGCTTCTTCTTCAATCCGCTGCTGTTCCCGATGTGGGTGGTGTTCCTGATTTCGGCGCTGGCCGAAACCGCACGCGCGCCATTCGATCTGACCGAAGCGGAAAGTGAACTCGTCGCTGGTTACCAGACCGAATATTCTTCGATGAGCTTCGCGCTCTTCTGGCTCGGCGAATATGCCAACGTCCTGCTGATGTGCACGCTGAACGCCGTGCTCTTCTTCGGTGGCTGGCTGCCTCCGGTTGAATGGTCTTTGCTTTATTACGTACCGGGCTGGCTCTGGCTATTCATCAAGATCTTCTTCTTCTTCTTCGTCTTCTCCTGGATCAAGGCCACCGTGCCGCGGTTCCGTTACGACCAGCTGATGCGTCTGGGCTGGAAGATTTTCCTGCCGCTCAGCCTGCTGTTCGTGGTGCTGATCTCTGGTTGGCTGATGCTGACGAGGTACGGGGTATGATGCGCAATCGGTCACCCCATTCCCATTCGGGCGCGAAGATGCTGCGCTTGTCCCTTTTCACAGAGACGCAGAAGGCCTGCAAATGACCGTCGTTCAATTCGTCAAAGCGTTTACGCTGTGGGAATTCGTGAAGGCGCACGCCTTGACGCTCAAGTATTTTTTCAAGCCGAAGGCGACGATCAACTATCCGTTCGAAAAGAACCCGCTGTCGCCGCGTTTTCGCGGGGAACATGCGCTGCGCCGTTATCCCAACGGTGAAGAACGCTGCATCGCGTGCAAGCTGTGCGAAGCGGTCTGCCCGGCGCAGGCGATCACGATCGAAGCCGAACCGCGTGAAGACGGCAGCCGCCGCACCACGCGCTATGATATCGACATGACCAAGTGCATCTATTGCGGCTTCTGTCAGGAAGCCTGCCCGGTGGATGCCGTGGTGGAAGGGCCAAACTTCGAATATGCGACCGAAACGCGCGAAGAGCTGCTCTATGACAAGGCAAAGCTGCTGGCCAACGGTGACAAGTGGGAGCGCGCAATCGCCGCAAACCTTGAAGCCGACGCGCCCTATCGCTAGGCGCGCAGCAGACTGAACGGGGCACCATGATTCAGACACTCGCCTTTTATCTCTTCGCGGCCATGGTCATTGCCAGCGCTGCGTTGACGATTCTCGCCCGCAATCCGGTGCATTCCGTGATGTGGCTCATTTCCTCGTTTTTCAACGCGGCGGGGCTGATGATCATCATCGGCGCCGAATTCATCGCCATGTTGCTGGTCATCGTTTACGTCGGTGCCGTCGCGGTGCTGTTCCTGTTCATCGTGATGATGCTGAACATCGATTTTGCGGAACTGCGCGCCGGCTTCATGAAGAACTTCCCGGTCGGCATCGCCATAGCGCTGGTGCTGCTGGCGGAACTGGTTCTGGGCATTGGCGCCTATCGCGCCGGCGCGCTGGAACTGGGCGTTCCTGACGGCAGCGCTGCCCCCATTCTGGGCGCCAGCAATATCGAGAATATCGGTGCCCTGATGTACGGCCGCTACCTGTTCCTGTTCGAAACCGCCGGCCTGATCCTGCTGGTGGCGATGATCGGCGCGATCGTGCTGACCCATCGTGAACAGCGGGCTCCGCGTGGCCATCAGAACATCGCCAAGCAGATCGCACGCCAGCCGGAAGACGCGATCGTCAATACCAAGCCGGAAGTCGGGAAGGGGGTGCAGCTGTGATCGGCATCGAACATTATGTCGTGGTCAGCTCGATCCTCTTCGTGCTCGGCGTGCTCGGCATTTTCCTCAACCGCAAGAATGTCATCATTATCCTGATGGCGATCGAACTGATCCTGCTTGCGGTGAACCTCAATCTCGTCGCCTTCAGCGCCTTCCTCGGCGATCTGACCGGGCAGATCTTCGCCATGTTCGTGCTGACGGTTGCGGCGGGTGAAGCTGCGATCGGTCTGGCGATCCTGGTCATCTACTTCCGTGGTCGCGGCACGATTGCGGTCGACGATGTCAATCGGATGAAGGGGTAACACGTGTCCTCCATTCTGATCATCGTTTTCGCGCCGCTGCTGGCGTCGATCATTGCCGGGCTGGGCAACCGCCACATCGGCAATGTTCCGGCCAAGATCATCACCACGGCGGGGCTGTTCATCTCCTGCGGCCTGTCTTGGCCGATTTTCATCCATTACCTCGGCGGCGACGTGCCGGCGCAGGTCGTGCCGGTCCTCAAGTGGGTGCAGTCGGGCAGCATGAGCTTCGACTGGGCGCTGCGGGTCGATACGCTGACGGCCATCATGCTGGTGGTCATCACCAGCGTATCCGCGCTCGTTCACCTGTATAGCTGGGGCTATATGGATGAAGATCCGGATCAGCCGCGTTTCTTCGCCTATTTGAGCCTGTTCACCTTCGCCATGCTGATGCTGGTGACGGCGGACAATCTGGTGCAGATGTTCTTCGGTTGGGAAGGCGTGGGCCTGGCATCCTATCTGCTGATCGGTTTCTGGTTCAAGAAGCCGAGCGCGGGCGCTGCCGCGATCAAGGCCTTCGTGGTCAACCGGGTCGGCGATCTTGGCTTCATGCTGGGTATCTTCGGCACCTTCCTGGTGTTTCAGACGACCTCGATCCCTGAAATCCTGGCTGCAGCTCCGGCGCTGAAGGGCGCATCGAGCATCGGCTTCCTGGGCATGCGCGTCGATACCATGACCGTTCTCTGCCTGCTGCTGTTCGTCGGCGCGATGGGCAAATCGGCCCAGCTCGGCCTGCACACCTGGCTGCCGGACGCGATGGAAGGCCCGACCCCGGTGTCGGCGCTGATCCACGCAGCCACCATGGTGACCGCAGGCGTGTTCATGGTCTGCCGTCTGTCTCCGATGTTCGAGGCGGCTCCGATCGCGCTGGGCGTGGTGACCTTCATCGGCGCCGCCACCTGCCTGTTCGCTGCCACCGTCGGCACGACCCAGTGGGATATCAAGCGCGTCATCGCCTATTCGACCTGTTCGCAGCTTGGCTACATGTTCTTCGCTGCCGGCGTCGGTGCCTATGGCGCGGCCATGTTCCACCTGTTCACGCACGCCTTCTTCAAGGCGCTGCTGTTCCTGGGCGCGGGCAGTGTGATCCACGCGATGCATCACGAACAGGACATGCGCTTTTACGGCGGCCTGCGCCGGCATATTCCGATCACCTTCTGGGCGATGATGGCCGGCACGCTGGCGATCACCGGGGTGGGCGTGTACCATCTGGGCGTTGGCTTCGCGGGCTTCTTCTCCAAGGATGCCATCATCGAAGTTGCTTACGCCAGCGGCACGGAAGTGGGCCGGTTTGCCTTCTGGATCGGCGTGTTCGCCGCCTTGCTGACCAGCTTCTATTCCTGGCGCCTGATGTTCCTGACCTTCTGGGGCAAGCCGCGCTGGATTCAGAGCGAGCATATCCAGCATGCGGTGCATGACGCGCATGGCCATCACGATGACCATGCCGACTACGCCCACACAGCACATGATGATCGTGCGCATGCGGCACACGCCGATCATGGCCATGATGATCATGCGCATGATCATGGTGACGGCACTGGCGGCTATCATCCGCATGAAAGCCCGCTGGTGATGCTCATTCCGCTGATCGTGCTGTCGGTCGGTGCGGTTGCCGCCGGTCAGGTGTTCAAGGGCGCGTTCCTCGATACCGCTGCCTTTTGGAACGGTTCGATCGCGTATAACGAGCATCTGATGCATGCGATGCATGAAGTGCCCTATCTGGTGAAGTACGCCGCGCTGATCGTAATGCTGCTCGGCCTGCTGATCGCCTGGTATGGCTACATTCGTAATACCAATTTCCCGCGCAGCGTGGCTGAACAGTTGGGGCCGGTGTACCGTTTCCTCTTCAACAAATGGTATTTCGACCAGCTGTACCATGTCGTCTTCATCAAGCCGGCGCTGTGGCTTGGCCGCCAGTTCTGGCAGCGGGGCGACGTCGGCCTGATTGACCGCTTCGGCCCGAATGGCGCCGCATGGCTTGTCGATCGGGGCGCCGTCCTCGCGAAGAAGGTCCAGTCGGGCTATCTCACCAGCTATGCGCTTGTGATGCTGCTCGGCCTTGTTGCTGCTATCAGCTGGGTGCTTGTGTAATGGGGGGCTTCCCGATACTTTCGCTGATGTTGCTCGTGCCGTTCATCGGCGCGATCGCCTGCCTGTTTTCCGAAGCGAAGACGGCGCGGATCATCGCTCTTGTCGCGACCTTGGCCAATCTGGGCCTTGGTATCGTCCTGTGGGCCAGTTACGATATTGGCGGCGCGCAGTGGCAGTTCACGGAACGGGCGGATCTGTTCGCCGGCTTCCAGTGGGCGCTGGGCATTGATGGTATTGCCCTGATGCTGCTGGTGTTGACAGTTTTCCTGATGCCGATCTGCATCGGTGCCAGCTGGTCATCGATCACCAAGCGCGTGGGCGAATACATGGCTGCCTTCCTGATGGTGGAGGTGCTGATCATCGGCGTCTTCACCGCGCAGGACCTGCTGCTGTTCTACATCTTCTTCGAAGCCGGCCTGATCCCGATGTATCTGATCATCGGCGTCTGGGGTGGGGACAACCGCATCTACGCCAGCTACAAATTCTTCCTCTACACGCTGCTCGGCTCCGTGCTGATGCTGATCGCGATGCTGTGGATGGTTCGCGAAGCGGGCACCAGCGACATTCCGACGCTGATGGCCTATGATTTCCCGGCCGGCGCGCAGACCTGGCTGTTCCTGGCCTTCTTCGCCAGCTTTGCGGTGAAGATGCCGATGTGGCCGGTGCACACATGGCTGCCTGATGCACACGTGCAGGCACCGACGGCGGGCTCGATCATTCTGGCCGGCGTGCTGTTGAAGATGGGCGGTTATGGCTTCATCCGTTTCAGCCTGCCGATGTTCCCGGAAGCGAGCGCGCAGTTTGGCTGGCTGATCTGGTCGCTGTCCATGGTGGCTGTCGTCGTCACCAGCCTGATCGCGCTGGTGCAGGCCGACATGAAGAAGCTGATCGCCTATTCGTCGGTCGCGCATATGGCGATCGTGACGATCGGTCTGTTCGCTTTCAACGTGCAGGGCCTCGAAGGCGCCATGGTCGTCATGCTCAGCCACGGCCTGGTTTCGGGCGCGCTGTTCCTGTGCGTCGGCATCATCTACGATCGGCTGCACACTCGTGAAATCGCCCGCTACGGCGGCCTAGCGATCAACATGCCGATGTACGCGATGTTCTTCCTGCTCTTCACCATGGCCAGCATCGGCCTTCCGGGGACGAGCGGCTTCGTGGGTGAATTCCTGTCGCTGGCGGGCATCTATCAGGTGTCAAGCTGGGTGGCGCTGGTCTGCACCACGGGCATCATCCTGGGCGCGGCCTATATGCTGCTGCTCTATCGTCGGGTTGCCTTTGGCGATCAGGTGAATGCCGATGCCGCCGCCATGAAGGATATCAACGTACGTGAATGGCTGATGCTGGCACCGCTGGCGGCCGCTGCGCTGTGGATGGGTGTCTATCCCGAAAGCTTCCTGGCGCCGATGCGCAAGGATATCGCCACCCTGGACGCGCGTCTTGCCCGTGCAGCGCCGCATGGGGATGCGAAACTGGTTATTACCGAAAAGGCAGCTGCTGCCGATGAACATGCCGCGCATGAGGGGGCGCACTAATGGAATTACAGGCTTCCCTCTCGCTGATTGCGCCGGAAATCGTTCTGTCGCTGTCGGCCCTGGCGCTGCTGCTGATCGGTGCATGGGGTGGTGACAAGACCGCCCGCATGAACAGCATTGCTGCCTGCATCGCGATCGCCTTCTGCTTCGCTATTGTTGCACCGCGCGTATGCGCCGGCGTCGGTGGACCCGATGCGGTGGCCTTCTTCGGTCAGTTCAAGGCTGATGCCTTTTCCGGCTTTGCCAAGCTGCTGATCTATGCCGGCAGCGTGGCTGCGCTGTTGATCGCACCCAACTATCTTGAACGGGTTGGCGCGATGCGCGCCGAATATCCGGTGCTGGTCATCCTGGCGACGCTGGGCATGAGCATCATGGTTTCGGCCGGCGATCTGCTGACGCTCTACATCGGGCTCGAACTGAACTCGCTGGCGGCCTATGTCCTTGCGGCTTTCGTCCGGTCGGATTCCCGCTCTGCCGAAGCTGGCCTGAAGTATTTCGTTTTGGGCGCCCTGGCATCGGGCATCCTGCTCTTCGGCATGAGCCTGACCTACGGCTTCACCGGAACCACCAATTTCAATGCCATCAGCACGGTCGTTGCCGGTGGTCTGTCGGGTGGGGCGATGTTCGGGCTGATCTTCATGCTGGTCGGCCTTGCCTTCAAGATCAGCGCCGTGCCGTTCCACATGTGGACGCCGGACGTGTATGAGGGTGCCCCCACGCCGGTGACGGCCTTCTTTGCCTCCGCGCCGAAGGTTGCTGCCGTGGCCCTTCTGGCCCGCGTCGCTCTCGAAGCGTTCGGTACTCAGGTGGATGCCTGGCGCCAGGTGGTGGTATTCGCCGCATTGGCTTCGATCATCGTCGGTGCGCTCGGCGCAATCGGGCAGAAGAACATCAAGCGTCTGCTCGCCTATTCCTCGATCAACAATGTCGGCTTCATCCTTGTCGGCCTGGCCGCGGGTACCGCGCAGGGTGCAGCTTCGATGCTGCTTTATCTGGCGGTCTATGTGGCAATGACGGTGGGCAGCTTCGTTGCCCTGCTGATGCTGAAGAATGAAAACGGCGATCAGCTTGAATCGATTTCCGATTTGTCCGGCTTGCGGTCGGTCAGCCCGGTTCTCGCCTTCTGCCTGATGTCGATGATGTTCAGCCTTGCCGGCATCCCGCCGTTTCTGGGTTTCTGGGCAAAGCTGGTGGTGTTCCAGGCGGCTGTCGATGCCAATCTGGTCGTGCTGGCGTTGCTGGCGATTGCGGCCAGCGTGATCGGCGCCTTCTACTACATCAAGATCGTCAAGGTGATGTTCTTCGATCAGCCTTCGGGCGTGGTGCTGGGCAAGAGCGATGGCGTTCACTGGGCTTTGCTGATCATCAGCACGCTGGTGATTTCCCCGCTGGGATATCTCGCCACCAGCTGGTTCGGCGATCTGGCGCAGCGCGCCGCCGCTACGCTGTTCTTGCTGAGCTGATTTGCCACCCCGCATCGAAACCATTGCCGAAACAGGTTCGACGAATGCCGATCTGATAGCGCGGCTCACCGCTGGTGAGCCGCTGCTTGAAGGGCATTGGCTGGTTGCGGACCGCCAGCGGGCCGGTCGCGGCCGGCAGGGGAGGCAGTGGATCGATGCCCCCGGCAACTTCATGGGGTCGACGGCAATTCGCCTGCACCCCGGTGAACCGCCTGCGCCCAGCCTGTCCTTCGTGGCGGCTCTTGCCGTGTATGAAGCCATCCTGGCCCATCTGGCGCAGCCTGTGGGTCTGATGCTGAAATGGCCCAATGACGTGCTGCTGTCGGGCAGCAAATTCGTCGGCATTCTCCTTGAACGCGAAGGTGATTGGGCTGTGCTGGGGATTGGCGTCAATCTCGCCGCCGCCCCGGCCTTGCCGGATCGAGAGACGCGCAGCCTGGCGCAGAGCGGGCCCGCACCGGATCGAGACGGTTTTGCCATAGGGCTGGCCGATTGTCTGAGCAGGGAACTCGATCGCTGGCGGCAGTTCGGGCTTGCGCCCTTGCTGGCCCGCTGGCTTGCCGCCGCCCATCCGCTGGGATCGGCGCTTTCGGTCCATGACGGGCGCGGCATTCGCGTGCATGGTCGTTTCGCCGGCCTGGAACTCGATGGCGCGCTGCGGCTGCGCTTGGATGATGGCCGGGTGCATGTCATTCATGCCGGGGATGTCGTGGTGGAGGGAAGCTGATGCTGCTGGCTGTTGATGTCGGGAACACCAATGTCGTGTTCGCCCTTTATGATGGGGCCGAACTGCGCACCCGCTGGCGTATCGCCACCGACGCCCGCCGTACCGGTGATGAATATGCCGTCTGGCTGATGCAGTTGCTCCAGCTGGAATCGATCGATCGCGCGGCCATCACGCGCATGATCGTCAGCACGGTCGTGCCGCGCGCGCGGCACAATCTCGAAGTGCTGGGCCAGAAGTACTTCGGTCTGACTCCGCTGTTTGCGGGGGAGGGGGCTGCAGCCTGGACCATCCCGATCGATGTGGATGAACCGCGATCGCTGGGGGCGGACCGGGCGGTCAACGCTATCGCCGCCCATGCCCGTTATCCGGGCGATCTGATCATCATTGATTTCGGCACCGCCACCACTTTTGATGTGGTGGATTTCAACGGCGCCTATAAGGGCGGGATCATCGCGCCCGGGATCAATCTGTCATTGGATGCGCTGGTCAACAACACAGCCAAGCTGCCGCGTATTGCGATCGAAAGCCCCCGCAATCGCTCGGTCATCGGGCGGAACACCGAAGATGCGATGCTGATCGGTGTGTTCTGGGGCTATGTGGCCATGATGGAAGGGCTGATTGCCCGGCTGAAGGAAGAAATCGGGCGGCCAGCTCAGGTGATAGCCACCGGCGGGCTCGCCATATTGTTCGATCGGCACACGGACATGTTCGATGCGGTCGAAGCTGACCTTACTCTGGAAGGGCTGGCAATGCTGGCCGAACAGGCAAAAACACAATGAAGAAGAATTTTGCTCCCGAAGACGAACTGCTGTTCCTCGCCCTGGGTGGGTCGGGGGAAATCGGCATGAACGTCAATCTCTATGGTTGCCGCGGCAAATGGCTGATGGTCGATCTGGGGATGAGCTTCGGCGCGAATGAATATCCCGGCACCGAGCTGCTGTTCGCGGACATGGAGTTCATAGAGGATCGGGCGGAGGATCTGCTCGGCATCGTGCTGACCCATGCGCATGAAGATCATATCGGCGCGATCCCGTACTTCGCCGCCGATCTGGGTGTTCCGCTCTACGCCACGCCTTTCACCGCCGAACTGATCCTGCGCAAGCTGCAGGAAGCCGGCATTGCGGGGGAGGTTGAGCTCAACATCATCGAAGAAGACCACGGCAGCATCGCGCTCGGTCCGTTCGAGATTACCTATATTCCGCTCGCCCATTCGATTGCGGAAGGCAACGCGCTGCTGATCGAAACGCCTTTCGGGCGTGTGTTCCACACGGGCGACTGGAAGCTGGATGAAGAACCGCTGATCGGCGAACCGGCCACCGAAGAAGAACTGATCGCCATCGGCGATGAAGGCGTGCTGGCGCTGGTCTGCGATTCCACCAACGTCTTCAACCCTGCCCCGTCCGGATCGGAAGGCGCAGTCTATCGCGGCCTGCTGGAAGAAGTGCGCCGTCACAGCGGCAAGCGGGTGCTGGTCACTACCTTTGCCTCCAACGTCGCTCGGCTGCAGACCTTGGGCTACATCGCGCAGG
The DNA here is from genome assembly GCF_009827305.1 of Croceibacterium xixiisoli. Lineage (GTDB taxonomy): Bacteria > Pseudomonadota > Alphaproteobacteria > Sphingomonadales > Sphingomonadaceae > Croceibacterium_C > Croceibacterium_C xixiisoli. The sequence continues at coordinate 838,602 of NZ_WTYJ01000002.1, forward strand.
AAACCGGCCGCCAGCTGTGCGTGGCCGGTCGCTCGCTCGATCGCATCATCGAAGTCGCGCAGGATAATGGCTATCTGCAGGATTTTCCGCAGACGATCGATTTTGACCGGGCCATGGATCTGCCGCGTGGTCAGGTGCTGATCATCGCGACGGGTGGTCAGGGCGAAGCCCGCGCTGCCCTGGCGCGGATCGCGGAAGAAAACCACCAGATCAGCCTGACGGCCGGCGATGTGGTGTTGTTTTCCAGCCGTCAGATCCCGGGCAATGAACTGGCCATTGGCAAGATCCAGAACGCGCTGGCCGATCGCGGGATCACCATGATCACCGATCGGCAGAGCGAAATTCACGTTTCCGGGCATCCTGGCCGCCCCGAACTGGAAGCGCTGTACAGCTGGCTGCGCCCGGAAATCCTTGTGCCGGTGCACGGGGAGATCCGCCACATGCTCGAACAGTCGCGCCTGGGCAAGGAACGGGGGATCGCTCACACCGTATCGCAGAAAAACGGTGATATCGTGCGCCTCGCGCCCGGCAAGCCTGGCAAGCTGGCGGTTACCCGCACCGGACGCCTGGTGCTGGATGGGGACATCATCGTTCCTGCCAATGGCGATGCGATCACCACGCGCCGCCGGCTGGCGCGCGATGGCTTGCTGATCGTAGTCATTGACGGGCGAGGGCGCCCTCAGGTGGAAGGCGTGGGCCTGCCGCTGGAGGAAGACTATCCCGAATTCGTGGCCGAAGCCGAACGGGACATTACCGCAGCGCTGCAGAAACTGCGCGGCGCGGATCGGCAGGATCGGGGCGTGGTTTCCGAAGCCGCACGGCTGGCCGCGCGGCGTGCGGCGCAGCGCTGGTCGGGCAAGAAGCCGCAGACTCGCGTCATCCTGACCAATGGATGACGGGCGATGAAATGGACCTCCATCCTTGCGATCTATCTGCTGATCTGGACGATGAGTGCCTTTATCGTCCTGCCGCTGGGAATCCGCACGGACAATGAGGAAGGCAAGTCGCTGGTGCCGGGGCAGGCGCCCAGCGCACCCTCCAACTTCCGTCCCTGGCAGGTGATCCTGCGCGCCACCGTGCTGGCAACGGCACTGTGCGCGCTGTTCGTGCTCAATTACAAGTATGGCTGGATTGGCGTGGAGGACATCAACATGTTCGGCACGCCGCCCAATCTGGAAGAATTCGATTATCCGGCCCAGCAGTAAGCGGATTCAGCTATCAAAAAAGGGGGCGCACGATCCAATCGTGCGCCCCCTTTTTTTTGTCGGGCGAAGGCTTGCCGGTTTGCGGCATCAATCGCGCAAGCGGTCGATCGCCTGGGCCAGCACCACGTAAAGCTTGCCCATGTCGGACGACAGCAGGGTCACTGCCATGGAATGGCCATCCCGCGTCGCCAGCACCGTTCGCAGCATGGATTCAAAATCATGGATGTAACGGTTGACGGTATGTCGGAATTCGTCGTCCGCCTGGTAGATGTCTGTCACGCCACGCGCATCAGCTGCATCCAGCAGCTTGACCGCACGGCGGGTGAATATGCCGCGATCGCCGCGCAGATAGCTTGCCCATGCCGTGTCGGACACTTCGCTTTCCAGCGCCTTGGCGATGTCGATCGCAGCGGAATTGAGGCTTTCGGTGATCAGCGCGGTGCGGCGGGTGAAATCATTGTCGACCTGCTCGGTGGCCTGTTCCCTGGCATCGGCAACGCGGGTTTCCAGACTGTCCGCCAACTCGCTGACCCGGTCGAGCTCGGCACCCAGCTGGGACAGCGTCTCACGTCCTGCTTCTCCCGCCCTGCGGGCCATATCTTCCAGTGACGCGATGCTGGTCGCGGCACGTTCGCTCAGCACCTGATCCACTGCAGCACCGCTTTCGATGGCCAGCTGTTCGGCGATTTCCCGGATCGCTTCCGATTTTTCCGAACGCAGCGCTGACAGCACGCTGCCGGCCTTCTGTTCCAGCGTGGCCACCGCTGCCGCCAGTTCCGACCGTGATTGCACGGAAAGAGCTTCTGACAACTGGGCAAGGCCGTTCAGCCGCTTTTCGATCTGCTGCAGTTGTTCGACCGTCATCTGCCCGCTGATGAAGGCGTTTTCGACATGGTTGGCCAGATTGGCGCTGTTGAGATTGGCTTCGACGATCAGCGCGGTCAGCTCTTGTGCGCGCGTGTCGAAACGGTTCAGTCGGGTCTCTGCCTCTTCCAGCGCATCGGGCAGTTCCTCGCGGCTGTGCTGCGCGCCAGACCGGATGATTTCCAGCAATCGCATACTGTCTTCGGTCAGGCGTGCCAATTGCTCGCCACTGTCCTTCAACGCATTGCGATTGCGGTCGAGGCTGATCGAAAGATCGTGAGACGCGATGGCCACACGTTCCTGTGCTTCGCCTCCTTCGGATGTCAGCCGTTGCAGTCCGTCCGTCAGCTGCGTCAGCCGCAGCTGCAGCCCGTCGCAGCGCTGCGCGATCGCAGCCAGATGCGCCAGATGGTCTTTCTGCTGATCGACCATCAACTGGTCGAAACCGGCCATCCGCGCTTCCAGCCCGGCGATGGCCGTGGCTTCGCGATCGTCCGCCTGGCGGCTGCGCCGTTCGAATTCTGCATCCAGCAATTCGCGCCGACGCACGATGGTAGTATCGATCTGCTGCGCCTGCGCATCCAGCGCGTCCAGCCGCTGGCGTGCTGCGTCCAGCGCCTTGCTGTCGGCGGCTGCCATGCGTTCCAGCGCTTCATACAGCTGGGCTTCAAGCGATGTGATCGCCTGGCCCCAGACATCGCTGACCTGCTCCTGCCCATCGCGCAACGCGGCGGTCAGCTGCGTGCCTTCCTGGCGCAGGGCCGCCATGCGCTCACGCATGGCAACAACGGCCTCCTCCTCCCCGGAACGGATCGCTTCGGATCGCTGGGCCAGCTCTTCACTCAGCGCATCGGCCCGGCGGTGCAAGGCGGCGAAGGCTTCCACTTCTCGCCCATCCAGTTCCGCGCGGAAGGCGGCACTGCGTTCTGCCAGCATGCCGAACCGGGTTGTGGCGACATTATCCATATGCTCGGCCTGCGTGGTGAACGTGCTGACCACCTCTTCAACCCGCCGCTGGACGCTGGCGATCTGTTGATCGCTTTGCGTGCCGGCGTCCTTCAGGCGCCCCAAGCCCTCTACCAACCCTTCCAGCTCGGTGTGGGCGACATTGCCGGCTTGGCCGATCTGGCTGGCAACATCACGCATGGAATTGGAAATCACCGGCAGGCTATCGCGCAGCCGATCCATGTTCTCGACTGCCGTAACGCTGACGGCACCGATTGCTTCAACCTGCGCACCATTGTTGCGCACCAGCTGCTGCAGCCGATCGGCGTTGCTAGACAGCCGCTCAGCCGCCACCCGGCCCAGCGATTCGAGATCGCGCGATTGCGCCGCGATGAAGTCGCGCGCGAGGCTCAGTTCGCGGTTGACCGTTTCCAGCCGCGTTTCCAGCAGGCGGGATTCTTCGGACAACAGCCGGGCGGCATCGCCAAACCGGTTGGCTTCGCGCCGGCTGCTGCGCATCACCAGCATCCATATGCCAACCACCAGCACGACCGGAATGGCCCACTCGCTGATCAGGGCAGACCATTTCGCCGGGGTCGCGCCATTCAATATGGCGCGGCTGTTCGCCCACAGGAAAAACCCGGTCCAGGCCATCGTCACCAGTCCAGCTGCGGCCGGCAGCAGCCATTCCCGCTGCGGGCGGGCTGCCGGTTCTTCGTCGAAGCCGGAATGCCAGGGCAATTCGTCCCCGACATCTTCCACCGTCGCGCTATAGGCTTCGTCGAGGACGAGCGTATCCTGCGGTTCATCGGCTGCTTGGCCGACTGCGATCAGATTATTCCTCCCGGTCATTGATAACAGATATCACAAGGGCGGGCAGGATAAACCTCAGTTTAACTCTTTCATGCTTAATGGGTGTACTATGGCCATCCAGGCAGCAGATTTCGACGCGACACTTTCCGCAGCGGCAGGGGATGATCCCGTATTGCTGGCCGAATTGCGCGCGGGCTTTGTGGAAAGCCTGACGCATCAGGTGGATTTGCTGCATCGCGCTCGTTGCGACGGGAACTGGGAAATGGCCGCGCTTCGTCTGCGCGGGCTCGGCGCCAGTTTCCATTCGCCCGATCTGGTCGATCTGTCGGTGCTCGCGCTGGACAGTGCGCCGGGTGACCCTGTGGTTCTGCGACGTTTTCGGCAACTGATGAAAGACTTCGGCGTCGGTCGCGCCGACTGAGCCCCAACCCTGTGACGGGCGCCGTCGCCATCGTGCCGGCTTTATCCATTTCATAGTTTACACGCATGGCTCCGGCCAGCGCTTGGCATGCTGCGCCGGAAGGCCTAGGTCCGCTCCGGCACAGGACAGGAGCCATTGCCTTGCGGGTCGCGCTGATATCGATCGGAAACCAGAACGGACCTTCTCCGCGCATCGCGGGGAAACCGCTGTGTTTGCGACAGGTCGATTTCGCTTTGGCGGCCGGCTGCGATCGAATCGTCATTTTGGGTGATGGCGCATCGTCTGATGCGATTTTGACCCGTCACGCCGTGGAACAGGCCGGTGCCCGTTTCAGCGCCGTCGCGGATGGTCACGCCCTGTTGGGCACCGTGAGCACCAGCGATGACGTGCTCGTCCTGGCGCGGCAATTGCTGCCGGAATCGGACCTCACTCTAGCGTTGCTGGATCGTGATGGGATTGTGGTCCTGCCGGCGGGGCAGGGGGCGGCTGCCGGATTTGAACGCATTGATGCAGATTGGGTCTGGGCCGGGGCGATGCTGCTGCCCGGTGCCCTGGTCGAACGTCTTGCGGAACTTCCGGCGGAAACCGACACGCCGGCGGCTTTGTTGCGGATCGCCCTTCAATCCCGGCTCGCCTATCGCGCGCTTTCGGCCCGCGCCGTGGTCGACGGGGCATGGTCGCTGGTCACGCACGAACGCCTGGCCGAAATCGAAGAACATTGGCTCGACCGCAATATGCCGGTGCAATCAACGGCCGCCACCCTGTCCGCGATCATCTCCAACCGTATTCTCCGGCGTTCCGGTCTCCATCTTGCAGCGTGGAAATATGGGCGGGGGATCGGGGCTGCCGGCGCATTGCTGGCCCTTGGCGGGGCAAGCCTGGCCATGGTTGGCCTGGTTGCGCCGGGATTGCTGCTGATCGCCGCCGCCTGGCTGCTGGCGGTGTTGGGTGATGGCCAGCGCCTGTTGTCCTTTGCGCCCTATGCTGTGCCGCCGGCTCCGCGCGCAACGCGGGAATGGCCGCATTGGGTGATTGATGCGGCCCTGCTGGCCACTGCGTGGTTCGCCAGCGATGCGGCATGGCCTGTGCGCCTGTTCCCCATGCTGGTGCTGCTGCTGGTCCTGCACCGGCTTGAACCCCAGCGTCAGTCGGGGTGGAAGGCGCTGGCGGGTGACCGCTTCCTTCTGTCCGTGATTCTGGCGTTGGCGGCGGCGCTCGGTCTGTTCGAACCGGTGTTGATGCTGGCCGGCCTGGTGGCAATTTTGTTGTCGCCAGCAGCAAAAGCGGATGACAGCGAATAACGTCAGATTAACCCTGGGCGCGTTAGAACAATGCGATGAACGAGGGTGCGCTAATCGAACAGACGGCCGATACGGTTGAGGAATCGCTGCGCGATGCCTTGGCCAGCGGGGATGCTGTGCTGGCCACGGCGCGCCCGGTCCTGCTGCACCTGGTCAACAATGACCGGGATACGCTGTTCAACGATGAAATCATTGCCCGCGTGCGCGGTATTCTGCACGATATCGCGCGCCAGTGGCTGTTGGCCCTGGCGGAGGCGGCCCAACTGCCCCACCGCGACCGTTTCGTGGAGGATCGGATAGAAAGCTGCGCTGCCGGCCTTTCCGAAAATGCCGAATTGCTCGCCCATGCGCATGTTTTGACGCTGGAGGCCCAGCTGACCGACCGGCTGCTGGAAACCAGCGGCGTAGATCCCGTGCTGACGGCCCTGATTCAGGATGAGGCTGCCGGTTCCGATGCCGTGCTGGCTGGGCTGGCCATGGCGGTACTTGCGGCGCAGGCACGCTTCATGCGGCAGCAGGCACGCATGGCCTTGCCGCTCGCCGAATTGCCGGGCGAATTGTTCCATCAGGTGGTTGTGACCTTGATGTGCCTGTCAGCCGATCATGCCGAACCGGCTGCCCGTGCGGCTGCCCGGTTGCGGGCCGATTATGCCGAAGGGCAGAGCAGGTTGGGCGCGCTGTCGCGTTTCGTGGCGGCTTTGGGCACTCGCACTTGCCAGGCGCTGGCGGTTGAGGAAGCCGGGTTGGCGATCTTCTCCACCGCGCTGGCCACGCTCGTGCATCAGGAACGTGATCTCATCATCCTGTCGTTCAGCGAACGGCAGAAACTCCGTCTCGGGCTGGCCTTGCGGGCGGCGGAACTGTCGGACGGTGCATTGCGCGAACAATTCAACCATATTCACCCGCGCGCTGCCGTGCCCCAGCAGGTGTTGGGGCTATCGGCCGACCGTGCGGCCGCACTGCTGGCGGCGGCTTCGCCCTATGCCGGGGATCCGGTTTCTTGATGTCGAGCGGACGCACCGACGCGCGCGACTGGCTGCTGACCGCAGATGAGCCGCTGGACCAGTTGCAGACTTTGGGCGGCGGCACGCTGCCTGGGCCGATCGTGATCCCGGCGCTGCTGGAACTTGTGCGCAAATCGCGCAGCTACGGGTTGAAACTAGCGCGCACCATTCGCACCCAGATTGATGGCAAGCAGATCAGTGCCTGGGTCGAAGTGGTTCCTGACAGTGACGGTGCAGGTTGCTCGGTGACGCTGACAGGCTGGCGCGCAATGCCTGTGCCCCGCTCGGATGAAGATGATGGCGATGATGCGCGCAAGATCGCACTGGCGCGCCAGCTGGCCGATTTTACCGCCCGGCTCGATACGTCGCTGTCGGTCATCACCTTTACGGCCGAGGCAGCGGATCTGGCTGATTTTGCCGCGCGGTTGAACGAAGGGCCGGTGCGCTCGTGGCTCGATCATGTCGCCCTGGCCGATTCCGATGCACCGTTGCCGTCGGAATGGCACCGGTTGAACAACGCCCGTTTGCGTCTCCATGGATCACGGCGCGATTGGCGGGCGACACTTGTTCCGCTGGGCCGGCCGGTACCAGGCAGCGCGGGTTACGAATTGCTGCTGGTTGCCGAACAGCCGCTTCCCGATCTGACCAGGGCAGGCGCGTCCGCCGATCAGGATCAGGATCGCAGTTTCAACGCGGCGCTGGGGCGTGAAATTGCCCCGGTGCTGCGGCAGCCGATTGCGCGGATCATCGCCAATGCCGAAACCATTCGCACCCAACTGGCCGGTCCGCTGGCCGATGAATACAGCAGCTATGCCGCAGACATCGCGGCCGCCGGGCAACATCTGCTGGCTTTGATCGACGATCTTGCCGATCTCGAAGTGGTGGAAGACGAACAGTTTACCACCGCACCTGACCAGATCGATCTTGCCGATCTCGCCCGCCGGGCCGTTGGCATTCTGGGCGTGCGTGCGCGGGAAAACGGTATCATCGTCGATACCCCGCCGCTCGGAGAATCGGCGCCGGCCATCGGCGAATTTCGTCGTGTGCTGCAAATCCTTCTCAACCTGCTCGGCAATGCGATCCGCTATGCCCCGCGCGGTTCGCATGTCTGGCTGAGCGTCGCGACAGACGGAAAGCGGGCGCAGATTACCGTGGGCGATGCAGGCGATGGGATGAGCCAGGAACAGCAGGCCCGCGCTTTCGAGAAGTTCGAACGCCTCGGCCGCAGCGGGGATGGCGGGTCCGGCCTTGGTCTCTATATTTCCCGCCGCCTCGCGGAAGCCATGTCAGGCACTCTGACGGTCGATAGCGAACCGGGCAAGGGCGCGCGATTTACGCTCGATCTTCCGGCCGACAGTTCCGGCGGCTGATCGCGCCCATTTGTGCCGCCTGCTGCTCGCACGCCCGCAGATCAGCTCATAGCCTCAGACGCAAGAAAGGCCGGCACTCGCGTGCCGGCCTTTCCCGTTCAACAAACTTGCTTCGCTCAACGCTTGTCGAGCGGAATGTAATCGCGCTGCGTCGGCCCGGTATAGAGCTGGCGCGGACGACCAATGACCTGGCCGGGATCGGAGATCATTTCGTTCCACTGCGCGACCCAGCCGACGGTGCGGGCCAGGGCGAACAATGCGGTGAACATGGTGGTCGGGAAACCGATCGCAGACAGGATGATGCCCGAATAGAAGTCCACATTGGGGAACAGCTTCTTTTCGACGAAATAATCGTCGCTCAGCGCCAGTTCTTCCAGACGCAGCGCAGTTTCGAACAGCGGATCCTTCACGTTCAGCGCATCGAACACTTCACGCACTGTCTTCTGCATCACGGTCGCGCGCGGATCGTAGTTCTTGTACACGCGGTGGCCGAAGCCCATCAGACGGAACGGATCGTTCTTGTCCTTGGCCCGCTCGATATAATGCGGGATCTTGTCCGGTGTGCCGATTTCACGCAGCATTTCCAGCGCCGCTTCATTCGCGCCGCCATGGGCAGGGCCCCACAGGCAGGCGATACCCGCTGCGATACAGGCGAAGGGATTTGCGCCCGAAGAACCGGCCAGACGCACGGTCGACGTCGATGCATTCTGTTCGTGGTCGGCATGCAGGATGAAGATGCGGTCCAGCGCCCGTTCGACTTCGGGGATGACTTCGTATTTTTCGGCCGGAACGCCGAAGGTCATCTGCAGGAAATTGCCCGTATAGCTCAGCGAATTGTCCGGGTACTGGAACGGCTGACCGACCGAATATTTATACGCCATGGCCGCAATGGTCGGCATCTTGGCGATCAGGCGGTGGCTGCTGATCCGGCGGTTCTTCGGATCGGAAATATCCGTGCTGTCGTGATAGAAGGCGCTCAGCGCGCCGACTACGCCACACATTATGGCCATCGGGTGCGCATCCCGACGGAAGCCGCGATAGAACGTCGAGAGCTGCTCATGCAGCATGGTGTGACGGGTGATGGTGTTGTTGAAATCGTCCAGCTCGCCGCTGTCGGGCAGTTCGCCGTTCAGCAACAGGTAAGCCGTTTCCATGAAGGTTGAATTTTCGGCCAGTTGGCCGATCGGATAGCCGCGGTGAAGCAGGACGCCTTCTTCACCATCGATGTAGGTGAGCGCGCTTTCGCATGAAGCGGTGGATTTGTAGCCCGGGTCGAACGTGAACTTCCCGGTCTGGCCATAGAGCTTGCGGATGTCGATAACATCCGGGCCGTCAGTACCATTGAGCACGGGAAGGTCGAATTCCTTGCCGTCTACAGAGAGTTTTGCCTGTTTATCCGCCAAAACCAGTCTCCTTGCGATCCATGTTAGTTATTTTATGCCAACGCCAGCGCGTTTATCCGCGCCAGACTTTCCTCTTGGCCGAGGAGCGCCAGCACATCGAAAATACCCGGCGAGGTGGTTTGCCCCGTGAGCGCCGCACGAAGCGGTTGCGCGAGTTTTCCCAGGCCCAGCCCGAGATCCTCGGCATAGGCTTTGAGATTGGCTTCCAACGCCGCCGTTGTCCAGTCCTGTTCAGCGGTCAGACGTGCGGAAATGCCGGCCAGCAGTTCACGCGCTTCGGGCGTGATCAGGGCTGCGGCCTGCTCGGTCAGTTTGAGCGGCCGGGTCTTGAACAGGAAGGCTGCCCCATCGGCCAGCTCCAGCAGATCGCGCGCGCGGGTCTTGAGCACCGGCATCGCCTGCGTCAGCAAACCTACATCGGCTGCAGCGCCAATACGCGGGGCGATCAGTTCGGCCAGTTGCGCATCATCCGCCGTCCGGATGTAATTGCCGTTCATGCTCAGCAGCTTCTTCATGTCGAAACGTGACGGGCTCTTGCCCACGCCTGGCAGATCGAAGGCCGCGATGGCTTCCTCGCGGGTGAATTCCTCCTGATCACCATGGCCCCAGCCAAGACGAAGCAGATAATTGAACAGTGCGTCGGGCAGGATGCCCAACTCATCACGATAAGCGTCCACGCCCATCGCCCCGTGCCGCTTGGACAGCTTGGCCCCGTCATTGCCGTGAATCAGCGGGATATGCGCATAGATCGGGTCGGGCCAGCCGCCTTCCAGCGCGTTCATCGCACGAATGATCGGCAACTGGCGGAAGGCATTGTTCAGATGGTCGTCACCACGCACGATGTGGGTTACCCCCATGTCGTGGTCGTCCACCACGACCGCCAGCATGTAGGTCGGCGTCCCATCGCCGCGCAGCAGCACATAGTCGTCGATTTCGACGTTCTTCACCGTCACGCGGCCCTGCACGGCATCGTCGATGACGGTTTCGCCATCCTGCGGGGTCTTGAGGCGGATGACGAATGGCGCACCTTCGGGTGCTTCTGCCGGGTCGCGGTCACGCCAGCGCCCGTCATAGCGGAGCGGCTTCTTCGCTGCGCGCTGTTCTTCGCGCATTGCTTCCAGATCTTCGGGGGTTGCGAAGCATTTGTAGGCATGACCATTGGCCAGCAGCTTTTCCGCAACCTCTGCGTGCCGGGCTGCGCGTTCGAACTGGAACACCGTATCCCCGTCGAAATCCAGACCCAGCCAGTCGAGCCCGTCGAGAATCGCGTCGATCGCTTCCTGCGTCGAGCGCTTGCGGTCCGTATCCTCGATCCGCAGCAGCACCTTGCCGCCGAAATGGCGGGCATAGAGCCAATTGAACAATGCGGTTCGCGCACCACCGATGTGGAGAAATCCGGTGGGCGAGGGGGCGAAACGGGTAACGACCGGGCGATCTGCTGCGGTTCCCGTTACGCTATCGCTTGCCATTCTTCATGCACTTTCTATCAAATTCTTCCATGGCGCCGCGCCTGCCACCGATCGTTCCATTGGGGGAACAGCCGGGAGATGCTGCGATGCGGCATACGCCTTGGCGCAGCCGCGCGCGCTTGTCCAGCGTGGGCGGATGGATCAACGGCCGTGCCGATCAGTTCCTGGCCTCTGCCGGCTTTGATCGCGGCCCGTGGTTGACGGTTGCGCTGCTGGCTGGAATTGCCACCTGGTTCGTGCTGCCGGATCGGCCATCCTGGTTGCTGGCCATGGCCATCCCCCTGATCTTGCTGTGCCTTGCCTGGCTCCAATGGCGGATGCGGGACGATCGGGTGCATCTGCTGGCGGCGATCGCCTCCGTCACCCTGCTATTCGCTTTCGGTGTGGCGCTGATCTGGTCCCGGTCCGAAATGGCGGGCATGCCGCCGCTGGAACGGACCCAGGTCATGACGATCACGGGGCGGGTGCTGGACCGCATCGAACAGCCGGCAGAGGGGCGCACCCGCCTGGTATTGGCCATCCGCGATCCGCAAACCCAACGCGCGCTGCGCGTGCGGATCAACGTCCCGCTGGAAAAGGATAGTGCCGACTTTCGCGAAGGGGCCGTGGTTCAGTTGCGGAGCCGCTTGATGCCACCAGCGCCACCGATGGTACCCGGCGCCTACAATTTCGCCCGCACCGCATGGTTTCAGGGGCTTGCCGCGACGGGCAATGTCATTGGCGACATCACTCTGGTTGCATCATCGAATCAGGGCAGTGGCCTGGCCCAATGGCAACGCAGCCTGTCCGATCATATCCGCAGCCAATTGGGCGGATCGGCGGGCGCCATTGCTGCGGCCTTCGCCAGCGGCGATCGCGGCGGCATCGCGCCCGAACACGAAGAGGCGATGCGCGATTCAGGCCTCACCCACCTGCTGTCAATCAGCGGGCTGCATGTCAGCGCCGTGATCGCCGCCGCCTATCTGCTCGCGTTGCGCCTGCTGGCCTTGTTGCCCTGGCTGGCGCTGCGCGTGCGCCTGCCGTTGATGGCGGCCGGGCTCGGGGCATTGACCGGCATCTTCTACACCCTGCTGACCGGCGCCGAAGTGCCTACGATCCGCAGCTGCGTCGGCGCCGTACTGGTGCTGATCGCACTGGCCTTGGGGCGCGAGGCGCTTTCGCTCCGCATGGTGGCGGTCGGCGCCGCCTTTGTTCTGCTGCTCTGGCCCGAAGCCCTGGCAGGACCAAGCTTCCAGATGAGCTTTGCCGCCGTGATCGCGCTGGTCGCGCTGCACGAATGCCAACCGGTTCGCACCTTTCTCGCGCCGCGAGAAGAAGGCTGGCTCATGCGCGGCGGGCGGCGGATGGCCATCTTGCTGTTGGCCGGCATCGTCATCGAAATCGCCCTGATGCCGATCGTGCTTTTCCATTTTCATCGCGCCGGGGCCTACGGCGCCTTCGCAAATGTCGTTGCTATTCCTCTGGTAACATTCATTTCCATGCCGCTGATCGCGCTTGCGCTATTGCTTGACCTGGTTGGGCTGGGCGGACCTGCCTGGTGGCTGGTGGGCCAGTCGCTCGATCTGCTGATCGCCATTGCAGAATATACGGCCAATCGTCCCGGCGCCGTGCGCCTGATGCCGCAGATGGACTATCCGACCTTCGCGCTGTTCCTCGCCGGCGGCTTTTGGCTCGCGTTATGGCGCGGCAAGGCCCGCCTGCTCGGCCTGGTGCCGACCGCCATCGCCACGGTCATGCTGCTCGCCACGCCTGTACCCGATTTGCTGATCACCGGCGATGGCCGACATGTCGCCATTACCGGGGAGGGGGATCGCTTGCTGCTGCTGCGCGATACGAACAGCGATTTCACGCTCGACAACCTGCGCGAACTGTCCGGCGCCGAAGGGGAACCCCTGCCACTGTCCGCCTGGCCCGGTGCCAAATGCAGCCGCGATTTCTGCGTCATCAGGTTCAATCGCGCCGGGCGGGACTGGGATGTGCTGATGGGCCGCAGCCGCCAGCGGATCGAGGAACGCGCTCTCGCTGCCGCCTGCGAACGCGCTGATATCGTTGTGTCGGAACGCTGGCTGCCCCGGTCATGCCGGCCACGCTGGCTCAAGGCGGATCGCTCCATGCTGTCGCAAAGCGGCGGCCTGGCAATCGTGCTGGATGGGCAGAAAATCACCAGCGTGGCGGATGCGCAGGGCGACCATGGCTGGTGGCTTGCCGGCCTGCCGCCACCATCGCCGCGGGCATCATTCACGCCAGAGCTTCAACAAATCCATGCACCAATTGTTGAGCACGGGCAGGGCATCCCTCAGCGCAGCCGAATTGGCCCGGACGAGGCACAGGCGCCCTGAATTCTGGTTGGGAACCATGGCGCCAAAAACAGTGCGTTGCTTTCCCGCCACGGCAATATGCTGCCAATCCGCGATCCACATCGCCATAGGCTCCTCGCTCGACTGAGCGGGCTTCAACCATTCGACGACCAGAGCATCGCGAACCTCAGCGTTGGAAAAGACGTGAATTTCGGCAATCGAACTTGGATCTTCGGCAATGGCAATCGCCGCCAGCGCGCCGGGGGCTTCTCTGGTACGCAGGGGGTAATCGCGGCTCAGACATCCCATCATTTGAGGGGGCTGTTCGGGCGGTTCCGGCCGTGGCCTGCCGCTCGGGCTCATCGAAGCTATCGCCGGCATGGCCTCGATTGGCGGAGCGGAAGCACGGCAGACATGGCTGTCGGCAGGCTCGCCCAAGGCTTCATTGCTCGCGCCCAGGCCGGACGACGTCAATGTGGCGGCGCAAGCGCCAAGAATGGCTGTCGCCGTTACGATGGACGCAATCCGCTTCACAAGACGTCCCCCGATCATCCACCTCCAGTCTTGCTGTAAAGTGTCTAACAAATCCTTGGAGACGTCTTGCTGATCAGCGAAGTCCGATCAGTGATAGCGGCGCAGCAACCCGGCCAGCTTGCCCTGAACTTCCACTTCATCGGGGCGATAGATTTGTGGATCATAGGCGGCATTGGCCGGGTCTAGCCGGATCATGCCGTTTTCCCGCCGCAGATATTTCAGCGTGGCTTCTTCATTGCGGATCAGGGCGACGACGATTTCACCGTCGCGCGCTGTGCTGGTGCGTTTGACCAGCGCATAATCGCCGTCGAAAATCCCCGCTTCGATCATGGAATCGCCGGAAACTTCCAGCGCATAATGCTCGCCCGCACCCAGCAGGGCGGCAGGAACAGGCAGGCTGCGGCTGTCTTCCAGTGCCTCGATCGGGACGCCGGCGGCGATCCGCCCGTGCAAGGGCACTTCGATCACATCATTGGCCGGCTGCGGCGCAACGCTGGGCGCGCGCACCATGGGGGCCAGGGTCTGCTGATCATTGGCGGCAGTGGCGCGAACCGGCTGGTTGTCCGGTTGTTTGACCACTTCCAGCGCCCGCGCGCGATTGGGCAAGCGGCGTAGAAATCCACGCTCTTCCAGCGCAGAGATCAATCGGTGCACCCCGGATTTGCTCTTGAGATCGAGCGCTTCCTTCATCTCTTCAAAACTGGGCGAAATGCCCGTCTCTTCCAGCTTGCGCTGAATATACAGCAAGAGCTCATGCTGCTTGGCGGTCAACATGCTGCCACACTCCGCAACCGTTCCAATACGGGAACGAACGAGGAACAATTAGGCAACGATTGTAATGCCGTCAAGCATCTAAGCGGCATTGAGCAGATAGGCTGCCACCAGATGCCCATCTGTTGCTGCAACGGCACCGATTTCCCGCCGGATCAGCACATCGGCGCGCGCCAGCGCTGCCAGCGCGCTGCTGTCCTGTTCGGTCAACGGCGCAACGCCATCACCATCCATGCGCGCGCGCACGAATTCCAGCCTGTTGCCCACGGCCGGCAATGTGCCACGCAGCGGCAGGGTCAGGGGGCGGGGCACCGCGCGCTCCGCGCCGCCCATTGCGCGCAGCAGGGGCAGCAGAAACAGGAAAGCCGTGACATAACTCGATATCGGATTGCCCGGCAGGCCGAGGATGAACTGATGTCCGCGCCGCGCCACCAGCAGCGGCTTACCCGGCTTCATAGCCACCCGCCAGAAGTCGATCTCTGCACCCCAGGCTGCCAATGCCGGACGGATCAGATCGTGATCGCCGACGGAGGCGCCGCCGCTGGTCACGATCACATTGGCGGCTTCGGCCTGTTTCAGGGCTTGGGCCAGCGCTGCCATGTCGTCGGCCACTGGCCCGATTCGATCGATGCTTGATGAATAGGGCGCAACCATGGCTGCCAGCATGGCGCCGTTGCTGGCCGGTATCTGATGTGTCGCGCAATCCGTTGGATTGGTGGACAATTCATCGCCGCTGTCGATCACCGCGATACGGGGCAATCGAGCCACAGGCAGATGCACATGCCCGCCGGAAAGTGCCAGCGCCAATTGTGCCGGGCCGATCCGTTGGCCGGCGCGCAGCAGTTCCATGCCGGGCTGGAAATCGAATCCGGCATGGCGAATGTGTCTCGCGGTCGCCTCGCCTCCGGCTGCCAGCGCCAGATGGTCCCCGTCGCGCAGCGCCTCTTCCTGCAACAGCACGGCACCGCCGTCTGTCGGCATCAACGCACCGGTCGAAATACGGATCGCCTCGCCGCGCTGCAATCCCCCGGGGAAGGGGTGCCCGGCCGCGCTTTCGCCAATCACCTGCCACGGCCCGGCCAGATCGTCGATGCGCATGGCATAACCATCCATCGCCGAAAGATCGGCTGCCGGCTGCCGCCGCTGTGCGAGAACCGGCTGTGCGAGGCACCGCCCCAGCGCATCGGCGACCGGCAGATTTTCGCTGCCCAGCGCGGTGACCAGATCAAGCAGCCGCCGTTGCGCATCCTCCAGCGGCAGAGGCGCAGGCAGGCTCATTCCGCGCGCCAGGTGCCGCTCTTGCCGCCGGTTTTCTCGATCAGGCGAATGGCGTCGATCACCATGCCCTTGTCGATCGCCTTGGCCATGTCATAGATTGTCAGAAGCGCGATGGAAGTTGCTGTCATCGCTTCCATTTCTACGCCGGTCTTGCCGGTAAGTGATGCCCGCGCCGTCACGCGCAAGCCATCGTCCTCAAAGGTGAAATCTACCGTAACCGCATCCAGCGCCAGCGGATGGCACAGCGGGATCAGCGATCCTGTCTGCTTGGCGGCCATGATCCCCGCGATGCGCGCTGCGGCCAGCACGTCGCCCTTGGGGCCGCTGCCATCACGAATGGCGACCAACGCCACTTGCGACATGCGGATTCGGCCGCTGGCAATCGCGGCCCGGGCCGTGGGCTGCTTGCCCCCGACATCGACCATGCGCGCGGCGCCCTTATCATCGAGATGGGTCAATTGGGTCACTGCAACAGGTCCTCAGAACAGGCGGCCGCCATTGGGCACGCTTTCCGATGGCGCGATCAACACCACCTTGCCTTCCGCATCGGGAAATCCGAGTGTCAGCACTTCGGATTTCATTGGCCCGATCTGCCGTGGCGGGAAATTGACGACCGCAGCCACCTGCCGCCCGACCAGTTCCTCCAGCGTGTAATGCTCGGTGATCTGGGCGGAGGATTTCTTCTGGCCGATCACCGGCCCGAAATCGATCAGCAGCCGATAGGACGGCTTGCGCGCCTCGGGGAAGGGATCGGCCTGGATGATCGTCCCGACGCGGATATCGACGGCCAGAAACTGATCGAAACCGATTTCCGGCTGAGCCTCTGCTGTGGGGTCATGACTCATGTGCATGGAATAATCTCTCAGCCGTGCAACAGACGCCGGGTGGCCTCGGTCACATCCTGTTCCCGCATTAGGCTTTCACCGACCAGGAAGCAGCGCACCCCGGCAGCGGCCAGGCGCTGGCAATCCGCATGGCTGTTGATCCCGCTCTCGCTGACCAGCAACGCGCCTTCGGGCGCAAATGGCAACAGCCGCTCGGTCGTGCCCAGATCGGTAACGAAGCGCTTGAGATCGCGATTGTTCACCCCGATCAGGCGCGATTTCAAGCGCGCAGCACGTTCCATTTCGGCTTCATTGTGCACTTCGACCAGCACATCCATGCCGCGCTCGAAGGCGGCCGCCTCGATTTCTGCCATCAGCGTGTCGTCCAATGCGGCCACGATGATCAGGATCGCATCGGCCCCGATCGATCGCGCTTCGGCCACCTGCCACGGATCGACCATGAAATCCTTCCGCAACACAGGCAGGGGGCAGGCCGCGCGCGCGGCAACCAGATAGTCCTCATGCCCCTGGAAATAGGGTGAATCGGTCAAGACGGACAGGCAGGCTGCCCCGCCGGCCGCATAGGATGCGGCATGATCGGCCGGGTGAAAGTCAGGCCTGATCAACCCTTTGGAAGGGGATGCTTTCTTGATTTCAGCGATCAGCCCGAACCCGTCGGCGCTGGCCCGGTTCAACGCAGCGTGAAAGCCGCGTGGCGCGGTCTGTGCCATGGCACGCGTGTCCAGGTCGGAAACAGATGCCGCCGTCTTGCGCGCGGCCACTTCGTCGCGCTTGGTGGCGCAGATTTCGCTCAGCTTGTCCATCTTTGCCCCATGCCGTCCGTCTCCGTCGAAGTCGAGAGCGGAAACGGACGGTCAACCGT
Source organism: Croceibacterium xixiisoli (assembly GCF_009827305.1). Classification (GTDB taxonomy): domain Bacteria; phylum Pseudomonadota; class Alphaproteobacteria; order Sphingomonadales; family Sphingomonadaceae; genus Croceibacterium_C; species Croceibacterium_C xixiisoli. The sequence goes on from NZ_WTYJ01000002.1 coordinate 855,984, forward strand.
CCTTCAGACGTCAACGAGTGACCGAAATCCAGCAATCAAGCAGAGTATTGGCCAGCCCCTTGTCGATCGTTTCGGCCGCTTCTTCCACGCCCTCGGCCCAGTCTTCCACCTCGCCGGCGATCAGCAGGGCAGCGGCGGCGTTGAACAGCACGGCATCGCGATAGGCGCCCCGCTCGCCCAGCAACAGTGCACGCAGCTGGGCGGCATTATGCGCCGGGTCTCCGCCACGGATTGCTTCGATCGGGGCGGGGCGCAGGCCGGCCTCGGGCGCGGATATGCGCGTCATCCGAACTTCGGTGCCGGTGATGTCGGCCACTTCATTGCCGCCAGCCAGGCTCAGCTCATCCAGCCCCTCATCGCCGGAAATGACAAAGGCCCGCTCGATGCCCAACCGGGCCAGCGCCTCGGCATAGATCGGCACATAGGCCGGACGGGCAATACCCACCAATTGGCGAGAAACGCCGGCCGGATTGGCCAGCGGGCCCATCAGGTTGAAAATGGTCCGCTGGGCCAGCTTCTTGCGGATCGGCATGATCCTGCCCATCGAAGGGTGATGCTTGCCTGCAAACAGGAAACCGATGCCCAGATCGCCCAGCGTCTGCTCGGCAGTCTCGGCGGCGCGATCCAGGTTCAGCCCCAGCGCTTCCAGCGTGTCGGCAGCGCCGGCCTTGGACGATGCCGCGCGATTGCCGTGTTTGGCCACGGGCACGCCGGCGGCAGCCACCACCAGGCTGACGGCGGTCGAAACATTCAGCGTGTGATGGCCGTCGCCGCCCGTGCCGCACACATCAATGGCATTGGCTGGAGCCGACACCGGCAACAGTCGCGCGCGCATGGCGCGGGCCGCCCCGGCGATTTCGGTGGCGGTTTCGCCACGGTTGGACAGGGCGACCAGAAAGGCGGCAATGTCCTCATCCGCCATTCCGCCGTCCAGCATTGCGCCGAAAGCGGCTTCCGCCTCGTCTTCCGTCAGCGGGTGTTCGACCGAAGGAAAGGCTTTCACGCCAGAGCCTTCGCTTTGATACCGCATATGGCGAGGAAATTCGCCAGCAGCGCATGGCCATGTTCGGTGGCGATGCTTTCCGGGTGGAACTGCACCCCATGGATCGGCAGTTCCCGATGGCGGAAGCCCATGGCGCAGGTACCGTCCAGCCCGGGGGTTTCACTCTCGGCGTTGACCACCAGGCTGTCGGGAATGTCGGTCACGATCAGCGAATGATAACGCGTTGCGGTGAAGGGGCTGGGCAGGCCGGCAAACACACCGCTGCCGTCATGGGTAACCGGTGATGTCTTGCCATGCATCAGCCCGCCGCGCACCACCTTCCCGCCAAAGAACTGGCCGATCGCCTGATGCCCCAGGCACACGCCCAGCAACGGGCGCCGCGCATCGGCGCAGGCCGCCACCAGATCCAGGCTGATCCCGGCATCATCGGGCGTGCAGGGCCCGGGCGAAATCAGAAAGCCCTCGGCCCCGGATTCCAGCGCCTGTGCCGCAGTCAGCGCATCATTGCGCACCACCTCCACATCGGCGCCCAGTTCCATCAGATAATGGACTAGGTTGAAGGTGAAGCTGTCGTAATTGTCGATGACGAGAATCATGGCTGGCCTTATCCAGAACGGCTTCAATCCGATAATTCGGACCGGAAATTTTGAACTAGGGCGCTGTCGCCCGGTTTTCCACTATGATCAAGGGGCCAAGCACGGCGCCCACATCCATGCGATCGCGCGCCGGGTCCCACAATTGCGAAACGCTGCCATCCAGGAACAGGGCATTGGGGGTTTTCAACTCGCCGCGGAAAAAACGGGCAAATTTGCCGAAGCTGACCGGTTGATCACTGATCACGAAATGCGCGCGCCCATCTGCCCCCACACCCACGCCGTTGCGCAGCTTGCGGGATTCGCCATCGGCATCGAACCCGGAATGCAGCGTTCCATCGATCACCAGCATCGGTCCGGACTGCGTGGCGAATTCCGGCCGCTTGCTGATTTTGGCATAGAAGCTTTCGCTATCCAGCACCTGCCATTTCGATCCCGTGCCGAAGAACACGCCGTTGGGTTTCAGATGGAAATTGCCCGGTCCTTCTGCCCGGTTCAGCTTGTGCAGCCGATCACCCTGTTCCACGAAATAGCCGATCGGTTGCCCAGCTTCATCATACATCCCGCCATTCATCGCAAAGGCCACGACAGGCGCATCAGCGGGCCGGGCGGCGGCGTAGGCGGCCAGGCTGCGATAGGGCTTGCCCTCGCCATCGGCCAGGACGGTGAACACCGTGTGTCGCTTGGGGTCGGCCACGCAATGGGTCAGGGCAGTGCCTTCGAAAGCGATCGTTTCGCAGACCGACCCGGTTTCCGCGATTGCTTCGGGCTGGCCTTCAGAAACTCCGCCGCACCCCGCCAACAACAGCACGGCCGCCAACAGCCCGACACGCCCACCCATAATCCGTGCGCCGCGCCTCGCCCAGCGAGGCTGCGCCAGGGTTACACCTGTCAGAGTGTCGTCGAAATCCAGCCTGTCCGTGTCTCTGGCAATTATTGCCCGAACTCCGCCTCTCCGGCGACGCGGGCAGCCTCGCGTGCAGCTGCCACCAGGGCGCTGGCCTTGGCGCGGCATTCGCGGGATTCATAATCCGGGTCGCTGTCAGCCACGATGCCGGCGCCGGCCTGCACATGCATGGTGCCGTCCTTGATCACCGCCGTCCGCAACACGATGCAACTGTCGACCGATCCATCGGGGGCGAAATAGCCGACGCCGCCGGCGTAGGGCCCGCGTGTTTCCGGCTCCAGCCCGGCGATGATCTCGCAGGCACGAATCTTGGGCGCACCCGACACGGTCCCGGCGGGGAAGCCGGCGAACAGCGCATCCAGAGCATCCTTGCCGTCTGCCAACTGGCCAACGACATTGCTGACGATGTGCATCACATGGCTGTAGCGCTCGATGGTGTAGCTGGCGGTGATCCGCACGCTGCCCGCGCTGGCCACGCGGCCCACATCATTGCGACCCAGGTCCAGCAGCATCAGATGTTCGGCCCGTTCCTTGGGGTCGGCCAACAGGCTTTCCTCAGCCGCCTGGTCTTCCTCGGCATTGGCTCCGCGCGGGCGGGTGCCGGCGATCGGGCGGATGGTCACCTCGCCATCACGCACGCGGACCAGGATTTCGGGGCTCGATCCAACCACGGCAAAGCCCGGCAGGTCGAGGAAATAGAGGAACGGCGAAGGGTTCACCCGGCGCAGCGCGCGATAGAGCGCGAAGGGGGGCAGGGGGAAGGGGCAGGTAAAGCGCTGCGCCAGCACCACCTGGAAGATGTCGCCGGCAGCGATATATTCCTTCGCCTGCAGCACCATCTTCTCGTAATCGGCAGACGCCATTACCGGGTTCAGCGCCATGTCCGGCAGGTCGGTCGCACGCACGGCGGGCGGGGCGGCCTGGGCCAGCCTGCGCAACACATCGTCGATCCGTTCACCAGCCTGTTCGACGGCGCGTTCCGGGTGGGTTTCGCCGGCCCACAACGGCGCGATGCAAAACAGCTCGTCACTCAGCCGGTCGAACACCAGCAGAATGGTCGGCCGGGCAAACAGCATGTCAGGCAGCGCCAGATCGCTCTGCGGCGCCCGCGGCAGCTTTTCGACGAGGCCGATCGTCTCATAGCCGAAATAACCGACCAGGCAGGCGAGCGCAGAGGGCAGGGCGGCCGGCACATCGATGCGGCAGGCCTCAGCCAGCGCGCGCAGTTCGGCCAGGCTGTTGCCCGGCAGGGGCGAGAAAGCGTCCCGGTCATCGCGCCAGTGCGGATTGACCTCTGCCGTGGTGCCCGTAGCGCGGAACAGCAAATCGGGGTCGAGACCCAGCAGGCTGTATCGGCCGCGAATTTCTCCGCCTTCAACCGATTCAAGCAGGAAGTCACCCCGTCCCGGGACGATCAGCTTCAACGCTGCGCCCACGGGGGTTTCGGTGTCGGCCACCAGCTTGCGCCAGACCAGCGCGGATTTGCCCGCAGTCAGATCGGCAATGGCACTGGCGGTGTTTTCAGGCAGGGGACCGGACAGGGTACTGTTCCTCAATTCGTCTCGCCGGCCAGGGTGGCGCGGACGGCGTCGATGCCACTCTGGTTACGTTCGGAACCCACGGCCCTTTCGGCGGCGCGGATAAACTGGGCGACATATTCCTCGCCCGTGCTCGCACCAAGCTGCTGCACGGTCGCCAGCACGATGGGATCTTCAGGCTTGATCGCCGGGGCATTGATCTTGTCGACCTGGATAACGAACCAGGCATTGCGGTTCTGCGCTTCCAGCCGCTTTTCCGTGCCTTCGGCCATGCTGAAGAACAGCGCCAGCGGCGCGGGGACCTGGCCCCGCTGGGCCAGCTGCTCCCGGTTCACATTCAGCTGTTCGACGGCTGGCAGCGTGCGGTTTTCCGCCTTCACGGCATCGGCCAGACTGGAGCCATCGGCGATCCGCTTCAACACGCGGTCGGCGGCGGCCTTGGCGGCTGCCGAACCCTGATCGCGCCGCCACAGGGCGATCACGTCTTCGCGGATTTCCGCCAGCGGTGCGGCGGAGGAATTGGTGACAGAGGCAACGTCGTAAATCAGGAAGGCCTGACCCTGCACCAGTTCTGCCAGCTGGGGCTGGCCTTCATCGGCGGCGAATGCAGATGCGAGCACCGGCCCCAGCACCTGAGGCACGGTTTCGGTCGGCTTGCCATACACGCGGCCATTGGCGGTCACCGGCTCGGTCGTGGTGATCGTCAGGTTCAGTTCCTTCGCCACGTCGGACAGGTTGCGCCCTTCTTCGAACTCGCCGTCGATGCGGGCGGTCAGTTCCGTCAGTGCGGTCTGGCGCTGTTCGGCGCTCAGCGCGGTGACAATCTCTTCGCGAACGGATGCCAGCGGGCGCTCGGCGCGCTGTTCGATGGCATCGACACGCAGCACGTACCAGCCCAGCGGGCCGCGGGCGGGTGCGGAAACCTTGCCCTGCGCGGTGGCAAAGCCGGCCTGTGCGACGGCGGCGGAGGTGCTGGTCGTCAGCTGCGCCCGGCTGGAGGGGGCGATCGCTGCAACAGCCAGGCCCTTTTCACGGGCGGCCTGTTCCAGCGACTTGCCGCCATTCAACTCGGCGACGATGGCCTTTGCGGCCGCTTCGGTCAGCAGCACCAGCTGGCCGAAACGACGGTTTTCCACGGCGGCGTATTGCGCGCTGTCGCGGCGATAGCGTGCCTCGATCTGCGCGTCGGTCGGGGCGGGCAGGTTCTTCAGCGCATCGGCGCCGAAAGCGGCAAAGCGAATCACCCGGCGCTCAGGGCGGATGAAACTGCTGGTCTTGTCCTTGTAGTATGCCTGGATTTCCGCATCGCTCGGCGCGCGGGTCGGGGCATAGGATGTCGCCGGGAAGGTCGCGATCTGGCCCTGGCGCTGTTCGCGCAGCAGCGATGCATATTGCTGGGCAACGCTCCGCGGCACGGTGGCCGACTGTGCCACCGGCGTCAGCAATTGCTGGGCCAGCAGTCCGATGGCGAGGTCGTCACGCACTGCCGCTTCGGTCAGGCGGCGCTCGGCCAGCAGGCTGCGGAATGCATTGGCATCGAACTTGCCATCCGCACCCTGGAACTGCGGAATCTGCAGCAACTCGCTATCCACCAACCTGTTGCTGGCGCGCAGGCCGATCGAACGGGCAAATTCGGCAATCGCGGTGCGGCTGATCAGCTGATCGACCACATTATCCAGACCGCCGCTGCCGATGAAGCCCTGCATCGTTGCAGTGGGGTCCTGCTGGCGAACCTGTTCGAGCGCATTGTTGGCGCTGGTCGTCAGATCGCCGGTGGACAGCTTGCGCTTGCCGACAACCGCCACCTGTTCGCCACCCGAAACACCGCCGAGTATGGAATTGCCGGAAATGTCGCCGGCCGCAAAGGCGATGCCAATCACCCCGACGAAGCCGAGCATGAAAATAATGCCAAACTTCGAACTGAAGAAGCTGCGGAACATCTGGATCATGAGCGGGCTTTTCGTCGTAATGTCATGGGGGGCGGGTTGGATCCGCCGGATTGGGCCTGCGCTTTATCCGTCATGCGTCCGCGCCGCAACAGTGCAGGCAACATACCATCGCGGGAAAAAACCGGCTTTGACATCGATGCCCCCGCAGATTAGCGGGCATGCACTTTTTGCCTCAACCGAGGCCCGTGATCGTTAGCGAATTTCGAGGATATACATGGCCCAGCGCCCTTACATTGTAGGCAATTGGAAGATGCACGGCACCCGTGCCATGCTGTCTGAAGCACGTGCCATTGACCGTGCGGCAGAACGACTGCTGAAGGCTGAAGTGGCCCTTGCTCCGCCGTTCACCCTGATCCACGCGACCCGTCACGAAGCCGGGCTGATCGGCGTCGGTGCGCAGGATTGCCATATTGCCGAAGGCGGCGCTCACACCGGTGATATTTCGGCCGCGATGATCAAGGATGCCGGCGGCAGCTTCGTCATCGTCGGCCACAGCGAACGCCGCGCCGATCACGGCGAAAGCGATGCCGTGGTGAAGGCCAAGGCCGATGCTGCGCTCGCCGTTGGTCTGGCCGTGATCGTGTGCGTCGGCGAAACCGAAGCACAGCGCGATGCCGGCACTCACGAAGCCGTGGTCGCAGCCCAGATCGAAGGCTCGCTGCCGCTGGGCGATGCCGTCGTCGACAAGGTGACCGTGGCCTATGAACCGGTCTGGGCGATCGGCACCGGCCGCACCCCCACGGTTGACGATGTGGCCGCCATGCATCGCTCGATCCGCGCCAAGCTCGTGGAAATCTACGGCCCGGCCGGCGGCCAGGTTCGGATCCTCTACGGCGGCTCGGTGAATGCCGGCAATGCGGCAGAATTGCTCGCGGCTGACGAAGTCGGCGGCGCACTGGTCGGCGGAGCCAGCCTCACGGCGGAAAAATTCCTCGGCATCATCGCTGCGGCTGCGGATGTGGCCAAGGGCTGATCCCGCGCGGGCCGGGGCATCCCCGGCCTTGCCGATTTCGCCGCGCATGCCTAGATGCGCGGCGTCTCCTTTTTCTGGCCGTAGTTTCTGGAACGATCCATGTCGCTTTTCTATTTTCTGACCGTGCTGCAGGCGATCGTCGCCGCCGCCTTGGTCGGCGTGATCCTCATGCAGCGTTCCGAAGGTGGTGGCCTTGGCGTCGGCGGTGGCGGCAGTCCTGGCGGTCTGATGTCGGCCCGTGGCGCAGCGGATTTTCTGACCCGCACGACCAAGTGGCTGGCGGTGGCTTTCGTCGTTCTGGCAATCATGCTGGCAGCGGTTGCCGTTAACAGCACCTCCGGCCGCGAACTCGACGATTCGCTCAATCGCAATGTGGCCCCGGTGCAGCAGGATCCGCTTGCGCCGGCCAGTGCTTCGCCTGCGCCTGGCGCACCGGCGCCTACCGCGCCGGCCGGGGAAGCTGCCCCCGCAACGCAGGTCAGCCCGGCTACGGGTGACCCGCTGGCGGATGTGGCGCAGTAACATGCGCTGCGGCCGAACCGGGCGGTTCGGCCACAATTCGACAATATGTGAAAACAGACAGGTTCGGTGCTTGCGCCGAATCTGTCGTGTGGCTTAAGGCGCGGTTCCCATGGCGCGGTACATTTTTATCACCGGCGGCGTGGTCTCGTCGCTCGGCAAAGGGCTGATGGCGGCAAGCCTGGCGGCTCTGCTTCAGGCACGCGGATACAAGGTCCGCATTCGCAAATTCGACCCCTATCTCAATGTCGATCCAGGCACTATGAGCCCGTATCAGCATGGCGAGGTGTATGTCACCGATGACGGGGCCGAAACCGATCTCGATCTTGGCCATTACGAGCGCTTCACGGGCGTTTCGGCACGGCAGAGCGACAATGTCACGTCCGGCCGGATCTATCAGCAGATCATCGCTCGTGAACGGCGTGGCGATTACCTCGGCGCGACGGTGCAGGTCATTCCGCACGTCACCGATGCGATCAAGCAGTTCGCCTTGGCCGAAGCATCCGATCTCGATTTCGTGCTCTGCGAAATCGGCGGCACTGTCGGCGACATCGAAAGCCTGCCCTTCATCGAAGCAATCCGTCAGCTGCGCAACGATCTGCCGCGCGATCAAACCGCGCTGATCCATGTGACGCTGGTTCCCTATATTTCCGCTGCCGGCGAACTGAAGACAAAGCCGACGCAGCACTCCGTCCGCGAACTCACCAGCCTGGGCGTGCAGCCCGATCTGCTGCTGTGCCGCTGCGAACAGCCGCTGCCCGACAATGAACGCGCCAAGATCGCGCTGTTCTGCAATGTCCGGAAAGAGGCGGTGATCCCTGCGCTCGACGCCTCCAGTATCTATGCCGTGCCTTCGCAATACCATGCCGAAGGGCTCGATCATGAAGTGCTGCGTCACTTTGGCCTCGTTGCCCCACTGCCGGAAATGGCGCGCTGGGACGATATTCTCGATCGCTACGAAAACCCCGAAGGCGAAGTGACCATCGGCGTGGTCGGCAAATATGTCGGCCTCCAGGATGCCTACAAATCGCTGAACGAAGCGCTTGTTCATGGCGGCATGGCCAACCGCGTGAAGGTCAAGATCCGCTGGCTCGATGCCGAACTGTTCGAACAGGGCGACGCGGAAATCGCCGCCCAGCTTGAACCGATGCACGGTATTCTGGTGCCGGGCGGGTTCGGTGAACGCGGTTCGGAAGGCAAGATTGCCAGCGTCCGCTTCGCGCGCGAACGCAATGTGCCGTTCTTCGGCATTTGCCTGGGCATGCAGATGGCCTGCATAGAAGGCGCACGGAACACCGCCGGCATTGCCGCAGCCTCCTCCACCGAATTCGGCCCCACGGCCGAACCTGTGGTCGGTATCATCACCGAATGGATGGGCAAGGAAGGGCTCGAACAGCGCAGCGATCAGGGGGACAAGGGCGGCACCATGCGGCTCGGTGCGTTCGAGGCGCGTCTCTCGGGCAACAGCCATGTCTCCGCCATCTACGGTGGGGCCACGGCGATCTCGGAACGCCACCGTCACCGTTACGAAGTGAACGTCTCCTATCGCGACGCGCTGGAACAGGGCGGTCTGGTCTTCTCCGGCATGTCGCCTGACGGCCTGTTGCCCGAAATCGTCGAGCGGCCCGATCATCCCTGGTTTGTCGGCGTGCAGTTCCATCCGGAGTTGAAGAGCAAGCCCTTCGATCCGCATCCGCTGTTCGCCGGCTTCATCGCCGCTGCCGTACAGCAGGCGCGCCTCGTCTGATCACCCGAAAAGGCCGGCGACAACGTCGGCCTTTTCTTGCCCGCCGCGCATATGAAAACGGGGCGGAGCTTGTGGCTCCACCCCGCGCAATTGTTCCGCTGACAATCAGATCAGGCGGCGTCGGCTTCCTTGTCGTCGTTCTTGACGACTTCCAGCGCGACATTGCCGCCGATGGCGATCTTTTTCGGTTTCATCGCCTCGGGCACTTCGCGCACCAGGTCGATGATCAGCAGGCCATCGGCGATATCGGCACCCGCCACGCGGACGAAATCGGCCAGTTCGAACCGGCGTTCGAAACCGCGGTTGGCAATGCCGACATGCAGCATCTCGCCGTCGCTGGTTTCGTCACGCTTGCGACCCTGGACGACCAGCAGGTTTTGCTGCGCGGTGATGTCAAGATCGCCAGCGCGGAATCCCGCCACCGCCAGGGTGATGCGATAGGTGTCGGTGCCACGGCGCTCGATATTGAAGGGGGGGTAATTGTCCCCGCCAGCACGATTGTTGGTTTCCAGCAGATCGAACAGGCGATCGAAGCCAACGGTGGAGCGGCGGTAGGGGGTAAAGTCGAAACGATTCATCGAAACAAATCCTCTTTTGAGCAATTTGGTCATTGTGGGCCCGCTTGGCGGCACCCATCCGTCAGCCCCCTCGCGGGGGCCTCCGGTTGCTGATAGATATGAAAACAGACAGGCTGTTCAAGGGGCGATTGGCGCCCCGGATCGGCGCTGAACAAAAAAGGGTTTCGCTGTGACCAGTCCCAAGGTTGAGATCTATACCAAGTTCACCTGTGGTTTCTGCCACCGTGCCAAGGCGTTGCTGACGTCCAAGGGTGTCGAATTCACCGAATACGACATCACCATGGATGGGGCGAAGCGGGAGGAAATGCTCCAGCGCAAGCCCGATGCCTTCACCGTGCCGCAGATCTTCATCGATGATCAGCCGATCGGCGGGTCGGACGATCTCGCTGCGCTTGACCGCGCTGGCAGGCTGGATCCGTTGCTGGGCCTGTGACCATGGCGCGCATCGCTCTGCTGCAGATGACCGCCGGCATCGACCCTGCCGAGAATGCGGGGTTGATCGTCGACGCCATCGCCGGCGCGGCGGGGCAGGGGGCAGGCATGCTCTTCACCCCGGAAATGTCCGGTCTGCTCGATCGCGACCGCGAACGCGCCCGCCCGCATGTCGTGGCGGAGGCAGACAATCGCGTGCTGGCCGCTGTCCAGCAGGCGGCCGCCGCTCACGACATCTGGGTCGCGCTCGGCTCGCTCGCCGTGTTGCGGCCCGATGGGCGCTGGGCCAATCGTTCGCTGCTGATCGACGGGCAGGGCCATGTCGCTGCCCGTTATGACAAGATCCACATGTTCGATGTCGAACTCGCCACTGGGGAAAGCTGGCGCGAATCGGCCGCATACGCCCCGGGGGAAGACGTGGTCAGCGCGCAGACGCCGATCGGCCTGCTCGGCCTGGCCATCTGCTACGATGTGCGCTTCCCGGCGCTGTTCGGCGAACTGGGCCGCCGCCGCTGCGACGCCATCGCCATTCCCGCCGCCTTCACCGTGCCCACCGGTCAGGCGCACTGGCACCTGATGCAGCGCGCCCGCGCGGTCGAATCCAGCGCCTATGTCATCGCCGCCGCCCAGGTCGGCGAACACGCCGATGGCCGGCGCACCTACGGCCATTCGCTGGTGATCGATCCCTGGGGGGATGTGCTGCTGGACATGGGCGGCGAAAAACCCGGCCTCGGTTTTGCAGAGATCGATCCCGCCCGCATAGAGACTGTGCGCAGCCAATTGCCGAGCCTTGCGAACCGCCGGCCGATTCCTACATCGGCGTGACATGATCGTGTTCGACCTTCACTGTGATTCCGGCCATCGTTTCGAAGGCTGGTTCGGTTCTTCCGCCGATTATGACCGTCAGCGTGAACGCGGTCTGCTCGATTGTCCGCATTGCGGCTCTGCTGCCATCACCAAGGCCCCCATGGCCCCGGCCGTCCCACGCAAGGGCAACCAGCGCGCCTCCCTGCCAGAGCCGCCCCTCCATTCAAGCGCTCCACATTCAACCTCGCCCGCACCGCCATCGCCCACCGCCGTGCTGGAACAGGTGATGGCCAACACGCCAATCCCCCCGCAGGTGGCAGAGGCGCTGCAGAAACTGGCCAAGGCGCAGGAAAAGGCGCTGAAAAGCTCCACCTGGGTGGGCGATTCCTTCGCTGAGAAATCCCGTGCCATGCACTATGGCGATCAGGATACCGAAACCATCCATGGTCGCGCCACGGCCCAGGATGTGCATGAACTGCTCGAAGAAGGCATCGCCATCGCCCCGCTGCCGTTCCCGGTGGCCCCGCCCGACGAACTCAACTGATCGTCAACCGGCGATTGCCAGCCGCTCAATGCTCCCCTAAACCGCCTTCCGGCGCACCCGTAGCTCAGCAGGATAGAGCATCAGATTCCTAATCTGGGGGCCATGGGTTCGAATCCCGTCGGGTGCACCATTTTTCCAAATGTTCGGAAATCAACGGTTTCCAGCCGCATCCATTCTTAACTTAACAATCCGTATCCGATATCGACTTGCATATCGCGCCGCAGCTTGCAAAATCCCGCCCAAATACAAGGCACGGGCCAAAGCCCCGGCGGAGGGGATGGATATCATGCACAAGCGGCCTGGCCTGCGGTGTTTTGCTTCGCTTATTCCGGCGGTTCTCATGCTTGGCATGGGCACGGGGGCTTCTGCGCAGCAGGCGCATGATCATGATGATCCGGGCCCCGTTTCCGCTCCGGCAGCGATGAAGACCATGCGCTGGTCCGACCCCGCCGCCTGGCCCGATGGGCGGGTGCCCGGGGCGGGCGATGCGGTCACTATTGCCCGCGACATGGACCTGCTGCTCGATGTCAGCCCACCCACGCTGCGCAGCCTGACGATCCAGGGCAAGCTCCGCTTCTCGGACGAGCGGGATATCGCGCTGGAAACCGACTGGATCTATGTGCCCGGCGGGGAACTGGAAATCGGCACCCAGGCGCGCCCGCACACGCGCAATGCCACCATCACCTTGACGGACAATGTTCCGGGTGAAGACGTCAACACTATGGGCGATCGGGGCATTGTGCTGATGCGCGGCACGCTCACCCTGCATGGCGATCGCGAAAACGCTTGGACGAAGCTGGCCCGCACGGCACCGGCGGGCAGTACCGAGATCGAAGTGCTTGATGCCGGCGGCTGGCGGGTGGGGGATGAGATCGTCCTTGCCTCCACCGATTTCAATCCGCGCCAGGCCGAACGGCGCCGCATCGCGGCTATCGGCAACAATCGGCTGACGCTGGACCGGCCGCTCGACCATATGCATTTCGGGCAGATCACCTTCGGCGTCGATCAGCGCGGAGAGGTCGGGCTGTTGACCCGCAACATCCGCATCCAGGCGTCGGAGGATGCGGACAAGACCTATTTCGGCGGCCACATCATGGCGATGGTCGGCTCTAGAATGTATGTCTCGGGCGTTGAGCTCAACCGCATGGGCCAGCATCTGACGCTGGCGCGCTATCCCATCCACTGGCATCTGATCGGGGAAGGGCAGGGGCAATATATCCGCAATGCCGCGATTCATGACACCTTCAGCCGCTGCGTCACGGTGCATGGCACCAACAATCTGCAGGTCGAAAACAATGTGACCTTCAACACGGTCGGGCACTGCTTCTTCCTCGAAGACGGGATCGAAACGGGCAACGAGTTCGTCAACAATCTCGGCATTCAGACAATCTGCCATCCAACCCTGCCGTGCGATCCGACCAATCTCACCCTGGCCTCTCAGTCGACGCGAGGGCAGAAGGCCGAACATATCCTGATCCCGTCGGACAACACCGTCTCCACCTTCTGGATCACCAATCCGGACAATGTCTATCGCGGCAATGTGGCGGCCGGTTCGGACCAGATCGGCTTCTGGTTCGCTTTGCCGCAGCATCCGACCGGCGCGTTCGAAGGCGCCGCGATCAGCGCCAATATCTGGCCGGGCCGGACGAAGGTGCGAGAATTCAGCGGCAACACCGCCCATTCCAATTTCGATGGCATGATGCTGGATCGCGGGCCGGCGGCCAATGGCACCTTCGGTATCGCCGGTCCCAATCTCACCAGCTATGCCGATCCCACCGATACCAGCAGTGGGGTGGTCGCATCGGTGTTCGACAATTTCACCGGCTACAAGAACCGCAATGGCGCGATCTGGGGCCGCGGGGAAATGCACCTCTACACCAACCTGAAACTGGCCGATAACGCGATCGGCTTCACCCATGCCTCGGGCATTCCGGGCATCGCTCCCTACACCTCTCGCGTGGTCAATTCGCTGTTCGTGGGAGAAAGCGAGAATATCGGTAACCCGACCACGCCGGAAGAAATCGCCTATGGCCGCAGCCTGCCGGCCGCAGCGGCGGATTTCCCCATTCGCGGCTATGAATATTACGATTTCCATCATCAGGTGGAAAACACGACCTTCGTCAATTTCCAGCCCAATGCCCTGCGCGACGCCGGGGCGATTTCCTATCTGCTGTTCACCAGCTTCGGCATGAGCACCAACAATTCGGTAGAGGGTCTGACCTTCGTCAATGCCAAGCCGGTCAGTTTCCCCCCGATCCAGCGTCGTTGGGCTTCGGACTATGGCCGCAGCGCCGCCTATCGCAGCGCCGCCTTCCATGACAAGGATGGCTCGGTCGGCGGCATTCCCGGCGCCTATATCGTCGTCGACAATGGCATCGCCTCTGATGAGGAAAGCTGCGAAATCCGGCAGAGCTGGGGCGCCGCCATCTGCACCGGCGATATGGGGCGGTTCAGCATTGCCGGCAATTTCAGCGGGTTCGAAACCGGTCCTATCATCGATCCGATTATCCTGCAGCGCAATGGCAAGCGTTTCGAATACAATGGCGAAACCACCATCGGCAGCGGCGCGGAAGTCCGCGTGGAAACCAGCCGCGATACGCTTTCCCTGTCGCTCCGGGAAATGGACCGCAATTCTTTCGTGCTGTTTGAACTGCCCGGCTTTGCCACCACCGCCGGCGGCACCCCGCAGGAAAGCCTTGCCGCGCTGCGCGCCGCCAGCCAGACGGCATGGTTCAGGGATGGCGAAACGCTCTGGGTCAAGCTCATGATCGAAGATGCCAATCAACAGGGCGCCGTCGTAGAAAAGATCGGGAATATCACGGCCCAGGCCACCATAGAGGTCAGCCGGCAGGCCGTCACCACCACGGCCCTGATCAACAAAGCTGAACCCCGCCGCGAATAACCCATCTCGTGTGAGCCGATGCTGGATCGTGACGGATCGTTTCCGATGTCGGAACGCGCCCGGGCATGCATGGTTCTTTCGTCGCCCTGACAATGACGGCGGAACAACCGTCCAACTGCGGCATTCAGGACCGGACGCAGCATGGCGATTTACCTGCCAACTGCCCAAAAATCAGCAGCACACTCCGTTCTTTGCTGGACGGAGCTGAGAAGGAGGCTGAAGTGGCCGAAAATTCTGACAAGAAAGGCGGCAACCCTGCCAAGATGCCCCGCGGTCCGCTGGGCGATGCCCGGCCGGATGCGGGCACGGGCGATGATCGTACCGGGGGCGGGCAGGCACCGGAGAAGGTGGAAGACCGCCCCATGGTCAGCACGGTGAAGCCGGAAGATTACCCCCACCAGCAATAAGTCTGTTGCTGATTGAGCCCTTGTTCGGCGGAAAGACGGAGTAGGGCCATGCTGGCGCCCCAGACCGACATCAGCGATGCCGAACGTGAAGCGGGCTTGTCACGTCTGGTTTATGAGGCTGGCTATTCCAGCGCCACGGCGGCGCTGACCAGCGGGGTGATCCTCACCGCGTTCGCGCTGCACCTCGGCGCGTCCAATCTGCAGGTGGGAATATTGGCCAGTGCACCCTTCTTGGGGCAATTGTTCCAGGCACCCGCCGTGCTGCTGGTCGACCGCATTCGCAAGCGGAAGGCTATTGCCGTGATCAGCAGCATCATGGGCCGTTCGATGCTGGCGCTGATGGCCCTTGCGCTGTTCCTTCCGCCCGGGTTGGCAATGATCGCGGTGATCTTTGCGCAATTCGTGCTGTGCGGTCTCGGTGCGATTGGAGGCTGCGCTTGGAATGGGTGGCTGCGCGATCTTGCCCCACAGGAACGGCTCGGCACTCTGTTCTCCCAGCGTATGGTCTACACGACCTCCGTAACGCTGATTGCCGGTCTGGCTGCGGCACTGTTGCTTGATCGCACGACCGAAGGCTCCAGCGCACGCGACTGGGCATTCGCCGGCCTCTATGCGGCTGGCTGCGTGTCCGGCATGATCAGCGCCTTTGTCGTGGCGCGCATGCCTGAACCCAGCATGCCGCCGCCCAGTGTCGAACCGCTGGGTCTCGGCGAATTGTTGCGAACGCCCTTCGCAGACCGCAATTTTCGTCGCCTGATCCGCTTCCTCGCCAGCTGGCAATTTGCGGTGAACCTGGCCACCCCATTCTTCACGGTTTTCATCGTGCGCCAGCTGCAATTCGACATGACCTTTGTCGTCGTGCTGAGCGTGGTCAGTCAGATCACCAATCTTGCCTCCGTGCGGGCGTGGGGTGCGCTCAGCGATCGTTTCGCACACAAATCCGTATTGGCGGTCGCCGCACCGACCTACATTTTTTCCATCGTCGCTATGGTCGGCGCCTCGCAACTGGGTAACAGCCAGATGGGCATGGCCTATCTGGTTGCGCTGCACATGCTGATGGGCGCCGCCGTGGCCGGGGTCACGCTCGCCACCGCCAGCATCGCGCTCAAGCTCAGCCCGCGCGGGGAAGCGACTGCCTATGTCGCAACCAGTGCCTTGACCAGTTCGCTCGCTGCGGGGATCGCCCCGATCCTGGGCGGTCTGTTTGCCGATTTCTTCGCTGCCCGTCGGTTCGAACTGCTGGTCCGCTGGACGGACCCGGGCGGGACTTCGATCCTCTCCCCCATCACCCTGTCGAACTGGGATTTCTATTTCATCGGGGCGGGGCTGCTTGGCCTCTACGCACTGCACCGATTGTCCTTCGTTGAGGAGGAGGGGCAGATCGATCGACGGGAAATGGTGCAGCAGGTCTGGTTCGAAACCCGCCGCGCGGCACGAAATCTCGGCACCGTATCCGGCCTGCGTGCGTTGACCGAGTTTCCTGGCTCATTCGTCCGCGATGCGCGCGTGCGGGTGCGCTGGCTGCGCAAACAGCGGCACGCGGCAATGGAGAATTGAGATGGCAAGCACCAAGGCAACCCGTCGATCCTCTCGCAAGGAAGCACGCCCCAGCCTGCCGGTCAGCCCGTATGTCCTGGCATTGCGGGCGGAACTCGCCACCGGCTCCATGCGCAAGCTGGGCAGCTTTGCCTTGCGCGATCTCGCTGTGGATGTGGCAGTAGGACAGGATGCCGTCTGGGCCCTTGTCCGGCGTGCGGGCAAGGGCGGCTTGGCCCTGCGTGTGGCGCAATTGCCGGGCGGGGCGACCGCCGTCCGCAAACTTCCCAGGCAGGAGGGCGAAGTCTTCAGGCTGGAGGCAACTTGTGTGATCGGCAGGCTGGACGTCGCCTTGCGCATCACCGCTGATGAAATTCCGGTTCTCCGCGCAACGACGGTGCTCACCCCATCCGCCGATCTGCTGATCCCTTTTTATCCGCGCGATCTCTATCCACTTGATGCGCATGACGATCCCACTGGTGCCGAAGGCAAGGTGGAAGCGGCTCAGCGCGGGTTGAACAGCGGGGTCTGTTATCTCCGTCTGGAACAGCCCGCCTTTGGCAGTGTGCTTTACTTGCAGAACTTCACGTCCTTGAATGATCGCTTTCAAGTCACCGAGACCACGCCCGATGGCGCGGTGGGCGGCGAATGGCCTGAACTCGGCTATCTGCCGACAACCCCGCGCCAAAGTCCGGAGCCGCCGCTGTCGCCCCAGTCGGCGGGGCAGCCTGTTACCGTGTATGATGCCCTGATCGCCATTCATGACGATTGCGACGCAGATGAAACCGCCGTTGCGCACCGCTACCTGACCTTGCTCGGCTCGCTTTATCGTCAGCTTGGTCACCCGCAGCCGGAATTCCATGACTGGACCAAGCGCGCTGAACAGACGCTTCGCGATCTGGAAACCGCTCCGGAGGCCAGCCTGCAGCATTATGGCTTTCGCTATCTCCATCCCTATACTGCGGCCGAATATCCGGACTCCATGGTCCAGCTCTCTGTCATCGCGGCACTGCGCGATTATGAGGCATGGCGGGGGGAAGAAATCCCACTGAAAGCCGAACTGTCACGCGGGCTGCGCAAGTTCTACGATCGCGAGTTGCAGACGCTGCGCCGCTACCTTCCCAATGTCGGCAAGGACAAGGACAAGGATGCGGTCGACAGCTGGTATCTCTACCACCCGCTGTTGAACCTCGGACGGCTCGCGCTGGATGGCGATCGCAGGGCCCGGCGGCTGTTTGGCGATGCGATCGATTTCACGATCCGCGCCGCCCACCATTTCGCTTATCGCTGGCCGATCCAGTACAATGTCACCGATTTTTCGGTCATCACTGCTACGCGCGGCGATCAGCAACTGGGGCAGACCGATGTCGGCGGCATTTACGCCCATGTCATGCTTCAGGCCTTCGAATTGACGGATGATAAACGCTTTCTCGAAGAAGCCCGGGCTGCCATCGCCGCTGCCCGGGGCATGCGCTTCGAACTTAACTATCAGGCCAATCTCACCGCCTGGGGTGCGGCCGCCTGCATGCGCTTGTGGCGGATCGACAATGATCCGGTCTATCTCGAACAGTCCTACGTCTATCTCGCCAGTTTCTTCCACAATGTCGCCATGTGGGAAAGTGCGATCGGCCACGCGCGCCATTACACGAACTTTCTGGGCGTCACCGCGCTGCACGATGCGCCCTACATGGCGCTCTACGAATGCTTTGAAAGCTTCGCTGCCTTCGAACGCTATCTGAAGGACGGCGGCCCTGATCTCGATCCGCATGTTCGGCTGCTGGTCAGCGAATATTGCCGCTACGCACCGGATCGGGCGTGGTTTTATTATCCCGACACCCTGCCGGCGGACGCCGTCGCAAAGGAACAGCGCGAAAACAACGGCCATGTCGACCGCGCGCTCTCCTTCCCGGTCGAGGATCTCTATGTCGATGGGCAGCCGGCCGGGCAGGTCGGTCAGGAAATCTATGGCTGTGGCGCGGCCTTCGTGTTCACCAGCCGGCTGTTCCACCATTTCGATGGCGTCCCCTTCGTTCTGTTCTGCGATCATTTCCTGCTTGCGCTTGATCGACCGTCGGACCGCACGCTCAGCTTCCAGCTTGGCGGGGGGGATGGGCGCACTGCCGTGGTGCGGCTGATCCGCCAGCCGCGCAAACCGCTTCCCAAGATCACCGTTCACAGCCTGTCGGGCAATCAACTGCGCCTGCAGGCGTCGGCCGATGTCATCAGCTGCGACGTACCCGCCAATGGGCGGATCATCATCACCTGGTAAGGAGCACCATCATGTCCGATCATTCTGGATCCAATCACGCCGAAAATCTTCAGGATGCACATACAGAGCAGCCGAGCCTCGCCGGTCGCCGCGTCGTCGTAACGGGCGGCACCACCGGTATCGGGCGGGCGATCGCCGTGCTGCTGGCCTCTGAAGGCGCCCGGGTGTTCATCTGCGGCCGAACCCCCGAACATCTCGATGATGCCCTCGCCCGGATCCGTGAAGTGGGGGAGGGTGACGGCATCAATGTCGATCTGGCAAACCGGGAAGATGTGG
This sequence comes from Croceibacterium xixiisoli, assembly GCF_009827305.1. Classification (GTDB taxonomy): domain Bacteria; phylum Pseudomonadota; class Alphaproteobacteria; order Sphingomonadales; family Sphingomonadaceae; genus Croceibacterium_C; species Croceibacterium_C xixiisoli. The sequence continues at coordinate 874,964 of NZ_WTYJ01000002.1, forward strand.
CGCGGTTCTTTGCGGCGGCAGATGACTGGCTGGGCGGCCTCGATATTGCCGTGATCAATGCAGCAGTTCCGGCCGAAGCGTTGGCTGATACTCCGGAAGATGATCTCGATTATCAGATCGCCGTTGATTTCACGTCCTATCTGACAACAACCAGGGCCGCGCTGGATCGAATGGGTGCGGGCAGCGATGTGGTGCTGATCGGATCGATGTCGGCCGTATCGCGCTCCGGTGGATCATCCGTATATGTTGCGGCAAAGGCCGGGATCCAGGGTTTCGCCCACGCCTTGCGCGAAGAACTCGGCGATGATGATATCAAGATTGGCCTGATCGAACCGGGCTTCACCGGCGCGGATTTCCAGTATCCCGATTACCCGCCGGAAAAGCAGCGCGAACTGATCGGCAAGGCACAGATGCTCCGCGCCGAAGACATTGCCGCCGCCACCCATTTCATGCTGACCCAACCCCGGCGCACCGCCGTTTCGCTGATGCGCGTCGAAACCCGCCGGGATCATCCGTAAAACCGGGCGGTGTGCAACAGTTCGCGGCGGCGGCCGTTCGTGACGGCTGCCGGTGTGACGCTATGCAACTGAGCCAGGATTTGCAGGGTTTCGTGTCTCAACACTCCTCATCCGGTTCCAGCCACGGTTTGCGACACGCACGAGCCTTGGCAACCCCGCGCGCCGTGTCGCATCGCAGACCCGCAGCGGCCCGGCGCGGTCAGGCCTGTGACATGCATGCCTTCGGGTGGACCTGATCCTGTCACCCGGACGAAACAACGACGTTATCAACCATCGCCATGGTGTTCCGACATGTCCGGACGGGGACATAGGGAAAGCACGACACAATGGCGAAAGTTATGGATCATGCCGGGGTAGCCGGCGCCTATGATCGTTGGGCACCGGTCTATGATCTGGTGTTCGGCCCGGTGTTCCGGCGGGGGCGGGCTGCTGCGGTGACGGAGGCTGAGGCCGTTGGCGGCCGCATTCTCGAAGTGGGCGTGGGGACGGGGATTTCCCTGCCGCTCTATTCGAAGGAAAGCCGCGTCGTCGGCGTCGATATCGCCAACGGCATGCTGGACAAGGCGCGCGAACGCGTTGCCAGGCAGCGGTTGAGCCAGGTCGAGCGCATTGCCATTGGGGATGCCGAAGCGCTTGATTTTCCTGACTGCTCCTTTGACGCCGTGGTGGCGCAATATGTCGTGTCGGCCGTGCCCAATCCGGCCCGCGCGCTCGATGAATTCCTCCGCGTAACCCGCCCGGGCGGGCTGGTGGTCATCACCACGCGGATGGGCGCGGAAAAGGGTGTGCGCAAGGCGATCGAACATGCGCTGATGCCCGTCACCAGCCGCCTGGGCTTCCGCACCGAATTTCCCTGGTCGATTTATGCCGACTGGGCTGCCGACCGGCCTGATGCGGAACTGGTGACCCGGCGCCCGCTGCCGCCTTTCGGCCATTTCTCGCTCGTCTGCTTCCGCCGTGCGGAGATCGACAATGCCGCGCGCGCTGCGGCCTGACCCTAGAAACGAATCACGAGAGCACAGTCATGAACGGATTTCGGGAAGCCCTGCATGAACAGCGCTGGGACGATCATCGGTATTACCACCACAGCATCGTCAATCAGTCGCTGCACTTCGTCAGCGCATCGACCTTCCTGGTCGCCTATGTGGTGTTGTTCTTCGATCCGGCCATCGCCAGCCTGCTGGGCTGGCTGGTCGCGATGACCACGCGCCAGTCAGGCCACTTCTTCTTCGAACCCAAGGGCTACGATCACGTCAACAAGGCGACCCATGAGTACAAGGAAGAGGTGAAGGTCGGCTACAATTTGTTCCGCAAATGGGTGCTGATGGGGATCTGGGCTGCTTGCCCGGTGGTCCTGCTGTTGCAGCCGGAACTGTTCGGCCTGCTGACCCCGCATGATGGCTTCATCAGCTTCGCCCGCAATGTCGCCATGATGTGGCTGGTGCTCGCCGGTTCCGCCCTGCTGTTCCGCGTGCTGCAGCTGTTCATTCAGCGCGATGTGCAGACCGGCGTGGTCTGGGCGGTGAAGATCCTCACCGATCCGATCAGCGATTTCCGCCTCTACTGCCGCGCCCCGGGCAAGCTGATGCGCGGTGTGCGGATCGACAGCGAGCTGCAGGAAGCCGCCCGCCACTGAGCAATTGCGTCACCGGGTGGTCTCATCCGATGACGCAAAAAAAAGAGCGGTCGTTCTGCACGGGAACGACCGCTCTGTCTTTGCCGGGCCTCGGGCGAGGGTAGACCCTCAGCCCTTCTTGCCGGAAAGCCGTGCTGACAGCGTTTCCTTCAGCACCTTGCGGCGCAGCATCTTGCCCGTGGCGCTGTTGCCTTCCCACCAGCCATCGGCCGCCATGGCCCGCACGGCGGCGGCGAAGCGGTCGAGCATGTCGGCAAAGGCGGCATCGTTCCAATCCAGGCTGAACACCAGCCGGCCAGTGCCGACCCAGCTCAGATGCAGCCCTTCTGCGCGCAGATAATATTGGAGCATCCAGTGATAGCGGGATGGCATGGTGTAACAGATGGTCCAGACGGTCAGCAGCGCCCCGGCGCGCACCGGCACGCCTTCCTGTTCCATCCGCGCATTGAACTGCGCCAGCCGCGCGTTCCAGCGGGCTTCCATTCCGTCATAGCTCGCCCGTGCCTCTGCCCCGTCGAGATAATCGAGGAAGGCGTTCATCGTTGCCATCACATGCGGATGGGCATTGAACGTCCCGCGTGCAAAGCAGATGTCGGCCGGGCGATCACCGCGCCAGCGCTGCATCAGCTGACGTGGGCCGGCGAGCACGCCCACCGGCAGCCCGCCGCCCAGCGTCTTGCCATAGGTGACCAGATCCGGGGTCACGCCGAAATATTCCGCCGCCCCGCCGCGTGCCAGGCGGAACCCCATGAACACCTCATCCAGGATCAGCACGATCCCGGCCTGGGTGCAGACCTCGCGCAGCCGGGCCAGCCAGGCGGCATAGTCCTCACGCGAAACGCCGTGATACTCCCGCCCGTCAACCAGCGTGCCGTCCGACGGCGCCCCGCGATTGGGGTGCATCGCCTGGATCGGATTGACCAGCACGCAGGCAATGTCGCGCCGCGTCGCCAGCACCTTCAGCGTGGCGTCGGACATGTCGGCCAGCGTCAGCGTGCGATCGGCCGGGGTCGGATTGCCGATGCCCGGCTGCACATCGTCCCACCAGCCGTGATAGGCTCCGGCAAAGCGCACCAGTCGCGGGCGACCGGTGTGATACCGCGCCAGCCGCACCGCCTGCATAACGGCTTCGGTGCCGGACATATGGAACGACACCTCATCCATGCCGGACAGCGCCTTCAGCCGCTCGACATTGTCGCGCACCAGCGGATGATACAGGCCCAGCAGCGTGCCCAGCGGTTCGGCGCGCCGCGCCCCCTCGGCGATCGTCGCCTTGTAGCTGTCGTGGCCGAACAGATTGACGCCATAGGATCCGGCCAGATCGAGGAAGCGATTGCCATCAAGATCGGTGATGCTCTGCCCATCGACCGCATCGGCAAACACCCCGGTGCCGAGATTTTCGCGCACCAGCCGGCTGAACTGGAACGGCACGCGATAGCGTGCGGTAAACCGCAGGTCGGAAAGGCCATCGGCCAGCAGCGCGGTTTCGGCCTTGGTCCGGGCGAAGCGTTCGGCATAGGTCGCCGCCAGCCGCGCAAACCCTGCCTTGCGGCGTTGGACGATCTCGCCAGGCGCGCCATCGGCGGCGAAGAAGCGGTCCTCGCCATAATCATAGAACGGCACTTGCCGTGCCAGTCGCTGGCCCCAGCGCACGTGACCGGTGATGGAAGGATGCTTGGCACGGGACAGCGTCAGCCGCTGTTTGCCTTTCCAGAGCGCGAATGTTCCGGCAGCGAGGCCGAGAGCGGCAAGGGTTATCTGCATAAAAACCGGCGCTACGCCGGAGAGAGGAAAGCTTTGTGACACTGCGTGCATCGATCGCCCGGATGACCGGCGCCGCACCGGTCAATTTCGCGCTGACCAACCGCCTCCCGCGGCGCTGGCTGACGCAGATGGTCGGGCGGCTCAGCAAGATCGAAAACCCCTGGGTGGCGCGCGCCTCGATCGCCACCTGGCGCTTCTTCGCCGATGTCGACCTGTCCGACGCGACGGAGCGCAACTACCGCTCCATGCACGCCTGCTTCACCCGCTCGCTGCGCCCCGGGTCCCGCCCGGCCGACCCGGACCCTGCTGTCTGGTGCAGCCCCAGCGACGGCATCGTCGGCGCCTGCGGAGCTATCGACAGCGATATGGTGCTGCAGGCCAAGGGGCACCCCTATCCGCTGTCCGAACTGATCGGCGGCTCCAGTGACTGGCTGCACGGCGGCCACTATGTCACCCTGCGGCTGACCTCCGGCATGTACCACCGCTTCCACGCCCCGCATGACGCCGTGGTGGAGCAGGTGCGCTATTTTCCCGGCGACTGCTGGAACGTCAACGCGCCCGCGCTCGACCGGGTCGACCGGCTCTATTGCCGCAATGAACGTGCCGTGCTGCGCCTTACGGCCGGGCCCGATGCGCAACCCATGCTGCTGGTCCCGGTCGCCGCCATTCTGGTGGCCGGCATCCGCCTGCATTTCCTCGACACCCCCACACTCCTGCGCGAACGCGGCTCCGCCCCGGTCGCCTGCAACGCCCGCCTGGCCAAGGGGGAGGAAATGGGCTGGTTCGAACACGGATCGACCATCATCGTCCTGGTGCCAAAGGGCTTCACCCTCGCGCCGGGCGTAGCCACCGGCACCAAACTGCGCGCCGGGCAGGCGCTGTTTCAGCGTGTGGATGGGTAAGGGGGGGAAAGAAGCTGTCGCCCCGCGCGACAGATTGAACGGCAGCTTTTGGCAGAAGCTGCCGTTCAGCGCTTGCTCGGTCCACTTCCCCTGAGGGCCATCGGCGGGCCGCACCGTCAGACGGTGCGGATTGTCCCGCCATCAATCACAAACTCAGCGCCATGGATTGCGGCGGCACGGTCTGAAGCGAGATAGGCGATCAGGTCGGCCACCTCTTCGGGTTGTGCCCCACGTCCGATCGGGATCCCGCCCAGGGCATCGAGCACGGACTGGCGCGCATCCTCGATTGTCCCGCCATTGGCAGTCCTGAGCATTTCGAGGAAGTCCCCGGTGGCCTCCGTCATGATCCAGCCGGGCGAGACGGCATTGACCCGGACACCTTTGGGGCCGATCTCCTTGGAGATCGATTTGCTGTAGGTCCGCAACGCAGCCTTGGCAGCGGCGTAGCCCGTCGTGGATTCGGGCAGAGGCAGGACGGACTGGATCGAGGTGATGTGCACCACGGTCCCGTTTCCCCGTTCCAGCATGTGCGGGATCAACAGGCGATCGAGCCGGACCGTTGCCAGCAGATTGAGGTTCAACTCGGCGAGCCAGTGTTCATCGGTCAAGGCGGCAAAACCGCCTGCCGGCGAAGCCGAGCCACCTATGACATGCGCGATGATGTCGATGCCGCCCAGCCGTTCAATTGCCGCCTTGGCCAGCGCTTCGCTGCCTTCCGCAGTCGTCAGGTCCGCCTGCACATATTCGACACCTTCCATGGGCTGCTTGATCGCGCGGGCTGCTGTGATGACACGGGCTCCGCCAGCCAGGAAACGCTCGACCGTAGCGCGGCCCAGACCTTTGGTGCCACCGCTGACGAGAACGCGCTTGCCGGCGAACTCGGTGGGATCCGCCTTGATGCTCATACCGCCACCTGCAGGATTTTGATGGCGCCGTTCGCCAGGGTGAAGCGATAGGTAAAGCGGAGCGGGCTGCCTGGAAAGTCGCCATGGGCGGGGCCTTCAACCACGACGTCGCCGCCTTCTTCCCGAGCCGTATCGGGTACGAAGATTGCCTTCACCGGAAGCACTTCTTCCTCGAGCAGCTCACGGATCGCTGCATGCCCTTCGAACCGCTTGCCATTGTCGATAAAGACGGCGTCATTCAGAAAGGGCTTCAACATGCCGTCGATATCGAGGCGGGCATTTGCCTCGACATAGGCAGCGATCGGTTTGGGTAGTTCCATCGGCATCTTCATCTCCTTGGTAGTGACGAGACCCTTTTAGCGGTGGACTTTTCGCCTGATAATCGAGACAAATCGGCATGAAGTGTCACGGAGATCGGGATAATGCCTCGCCATTCGCTGATCGAGCTTGAGGCGGTTCTCGCGATTGTCCGTTGTGGCTCGTTTCGCGCGGCAGCGCTTGACCTCGGCATGTCGACCACGGCCATCAGCAACGCGGTGGGCAAGCTTGAGCGGGATCTTGCTGTGCGCTTGTTCAATCGCACCACGCGCAGCGTCTCGCTCACCTATGCGGGGCGGATCTTTGTCGCGCAAATCAAGCCCGCATTCGAAGACATTCGGAAGGCGATGGATACGGCGCGGTCCCAGCAGGAAACGCCGTCGGGGACCTTGCGCATCAACGCCTTTGCAACGGCGGCGCGCGAGATCATGGTGCCGCTGATCCTGACCTATATGCAGCGCTATCCGCAGGTACATATCGACCTTGTTACAGAGGGCCGGCTGATCGATGTAGTGGCGGCAGGATTTGATCTCGGCTTGCGCAGCGCCGATCTGGTGCCCAGCGACGCAATCGCCGTACCGTTGGGCAAGGCGCGGCGCATCGCAGTTGCGGCATCCCCGGCCTTTCTTGAGAACAGAGCGATCCCCCAAATACCGCCGGAATTGCTCGCATACCCCTGCGTCCGTGGGCGGCTGCCCAATGGCGCGTTGCTGCGATGGCGGTTCGAGAAGGATGGCGAAGAACTTCAGTTCGACGTCGAGGGGCCGATGACCCTCGACGAAGCCTCCCTGGCGCGCATTGCTGTGATCAACGGCGTGGGGATCGGGTATTTCATGGAGACCGACATCCGCGAAGACATCGCGGCGGGACGGCTCGTGCGCATTCTTGAAGACTGGACGCCGCCCCTTTTGCCTTTGTGTCTCTATTATTCCAATCGCCGCAATCCCTCTGCTGCCTTCCAGGCCTTCATCGCGCTCGCGCGAGAATTTGCCGCTGGAAAGCTTGCAATTCCGCTCCATCCCAATTGAAATCGGCTTTGCCATGACGGACAAAACCACACCTGCCTTGCTGAAAGACATTCTTGGTCTTCAGGCGCTTGCCACCATCGCCGATGCTGGCGTGTCCGCATCCGCCCGCTTCGATCGCACCAGCTTTCTCAGCGCCGCGTCGGATGGGCTCGACGCGCTGTCGATCATGGAGCGTGTGCGCCATGTCGCTGACGCGCTCCACACCGCATTGCCCGGTCGGTATGTGGACGCGCTTGAGATCATCCATGCCATGGCGCCAAACCTCACCCATGGTTTCCAGGCGGTCGCTGTCACCGAGTTCGTGGCGCGCTATGGGCTGGGCGATTTCGATAGATCGATGGCCGCGCTTGCCGATCTGACCCGGTTCGGAACGGCCGATTTCGCCATCCGCCCATTTCTGATCCAGGATACGGAACGAACACTCGCTGTGATGCAACGGTGGACCAGCAGCGCCGATGAACACCTCCGCAGGCTCGCGAGCGAAGGCAGCCGGCCAAGGCTGCCATGGGCATCGCGCATTCCTGCGCTGAAGGACGATCCGACGCTCGCTGCCCCGATTCTGGAGGCGCTCAAGGCCGATCCCAGCGCCTATGTCCGCAAGTCTGTCGGCAATCATCTCAACGATATCGCGAAGGACCGTCCCGACTGGCTGCTCGATCGTCTGGCAGATTGGCCAACCGACAACCCTCATACGCTCTGGATCATCCGTCATGCATTGCGAACATTGATCAAGAAGGGGGAACCGCGCGCCCTGGCTCTCATCGGCGTTGGCCACGGTGCGTCTGTCACGGTGCGCCGCTTTTCGATCGAGCCGCACCGTGTGCGTCTGGGCGAAACAATCTTTATCGATGCCGAACTGATCTCGACCGCCCCGCATGATCAACGTCTGGTCGTCGATTACCGCGTGCATTACGTGCGGGCTGGCGGAAAGACTGCGACCAAGGTCTTCAAGCTCAGAGAATTTGACCTCCCCGCCGGAGAGGCCGCCACGCTGGGAATTCGCCAGACCATTCGCGATTTCACCACGCGGCGCCATCATCCCGGCCGCCATGAGGTCGAACTCATCGTCAATGGGCTGACGATGGCAAGCGCGGCTTTTACCATCGGGACCAATCCTGCCCCCTGAGCAAGCATGGCGGCAAGCATGGCGGCCAGCGTATAGGGCAGCTTTTGCCGGGGGGGCGGCGAGGGGCGCGAAGCGGTCTCCACACAATCTCCACAATCGCCCCAGGCGTGACGGCTCACACCGCCACGCCCTCATGACCTCACCCAATCGCCGGGGATCAGAACTCCCCGGCAACGCCGATCCGGGCGGCCGTGCTCTTGCCGCCGGAGTAGGAGACGCCCGCCGTGATGGCGAACGGATTGTCCGAATCCACCCGATGCGCCAGCGATGCGCCCACAGCCTGTTCGCCCCGGAAATTGGCGACATTGACCGTGTAGCTGGTCCGGCCGGGTTCCGAAGGCATCGGTGCGGTGGTGATCGCCACGGCGGCGGCGGTGCCGCGCCGGGCGTCGCGCCGGTCGGTGTCGGTAATGGTGAACAACTCACCGATCTGCTGGCTGTGCTGCTCGGTCAGGGCGATCAGCCCGGGAATGGCCGATGTCACCGTCTCCAGCGCGGTCAGGCGCGTATTCTGAGTGGTGTTGACCCCCTGGATCGCGGTGATCTGCGCGCTTTGTGTGGCATTGACCGTCTGGATATCGGCGATGGCCGCGCTGTGGGTAACATCGACGGCCTGCAGGGCGGTGATCTGGTTGCCTTGCGTCACATTCTGGGCCAGCGCGGTGTTTGCCGCGCCCTGAGCCGTGGCAGCATTGGCCAGGGCCGTGTTTGCGGTTCCCTGGGCCGCTGCGGCATTGGCCAGCGCGGTGTTGGCGGTTCCCTGTGCGGCAGAGCCGGCGCTGGCGACGGCGTTCAGCTGGCTGACGTTCACGGCATCGGTCGCGCCGACCCCGGCGGCGACATTGGTGAGGCGGCGCTCAGCACCCGCAGCGCCGATCGAGACGGTGTTTTCCTGATCGGCAATCGATCCGGCCCCCAGCGCCACGCTGTTGGCTGCGGTGGTGGTTGCGCCTGAACCGATGGCGATCACGCCGTCGCCGCCGGTGGCGGAGGCATTGCTGCCCAACGCGATCGACCCGATCCCGCTGGCCGTGTTCTGGTTGCCGATGGCCAGCGCCCCGTCGCCGGTCGCATTGTTGTCGGCACCAATGGCCACGGCGCCATTGCCGGTGGCGACATTGGGGTCACCGATGGCGACCGCGCCATTGCCGGTCGCCAACTGGTCCTCGCCCAGCGCTATCGCGCCATTGCCATTGGCGACGGAGGATGATCCCCCCGCCAGCGACCCATTGCCCAGCGCCAGCGATGCTCCGCCGCCGCCGCTGACCACCGTGCCTGTGGCCGCCTGCAATTGCGCCAGATTCACCGCGTCATTGGCGCTGGTCCCCGCTGCGACGTTGGTGATGCGCCGTTCCGCCCCCACGTCACCAACGGAGACGGTGTTGGCCTGATTGGCGACCGATCCTGCGCCCAGGGCAACGCTGTTGACTGCCGATGCCAGCGATCGAGCCCCCAATGTCGTCGCGTTGGTGGCGGAAGCATTCGATCCCGCTCCGATAGCAGTGCCGCCATTGACCATGGAAAAGCTGTTGCGCACCCCAACCACCGCGAAGCCACCCAGGGCTACACCGTCGTCACCGCTGACACGCGATCGATCACCGACCGTCGCGCCGGCAATGACTGCAGGCACCGGGGCCGTGTTGAGGCTGATCGATCCTGACGAAGGGCTGTTGACGAAGGCGCTGCGCCCCATGACGACGGCGCCTTCAATGCTTGACCCGGCAAACGCGCCGACAACAGCCACACCATCGGCGCTGGCAAATGAGCCGGCGCCAATGACTGTGGAGTTTTCGCCAATGGTATAGGCATTGGATCCTACCACGGTGCTTTTGCTGCCGGTCACGAGCGTGGTGGAACCGATCGCAACCGAATCTTCCACGCTGAGGAACTCGCCGAAGTTCCCGCCGATCCGGCTGTTGCCGCCCACGGCAACATTGCGCCCGCCATCGACCCTGGCGCGGTAGCCGACACCAACGCTCGCATTGGGAAACGCGACCGCACTGCCGACATTGTTGTCGCTGCCGCTGGTGCTCGGTTCGACCACGACGAACTGGCCGATTGCCGTCGCGCCACTGGTGGCGCTGACTTCACCGACGGAGGCTGAGCCATTGATCGGGGTGTAAGAACCGCCGCAATTGACGGCAGGCGCGGTGTCGTCGGACGTTCCAAACAGTCCATCAGGGCCCGCACCGGCTGGCACCAATTCACAAGGCGTGGGCGCGGCGACTGCCGCAGAGGGCGCCATGGCCAGAACGGCAGCCAGCGACGAGCTTGTCAGCATGACTGACAGTGCAAGATTATGTTTCATAACCAAATTTCTCCCCCGATTCTGCCCACGGACGGGCAATCGATGCGAAATAATATGGTTATGCAATGGACATGTCTATGGATATGCCACCTTAAAATCCGGGCATGGCGACGCCGCACGCCATCCTGCTGATGGACAGTGTCAAATATCCAGTTGAAATGGGGTGGTGACCCGGGGAACGGCTACCCAGCTGTCAGACCTGCAGCGTCATCCGATAGCTGTAGACATCGCCGCGAAACGTGCCTTCGACATATTCCAGCATTTGTTCCGCATGGCTGAAGCTTTGCCGCTTGATCAGGATGCAGGGCGCGCTCGGATCAATGCCGAAGATCGCGCAATCATCATTGCCCGGCAGGATCGCGTCGATCACCTGATCGCAATAGGACAGCGGATGGCCAAGGCGGGCAAGCTGTTCGTAGACGGAACCCGTCACCTCCGCCTCCGCCAGTTCCGGCGCGACGGAGAGATTATACCACGCCTTCTCGTTCGAGAGGGGAACATCATCGGCATAGCGGATGCGTTCCAGATACAGCAGCGGGGTCGTCGAAGGCAGGCCGAAGATGGTGGCAACCTGGTGATTGCGGGTGACCTCACGCTTCACCACCCGCGAACTCGGCGTTTTGCCCAGCTCCACCATCTCCTGGGTGAAGCCGCGCAACTGGTTCATCGGCGAAAGGATACGGTTTTCCGGCCTGCGCACAATGGAGCCACGCCGGCCGTGCGAACTGATGACCCCACGGCGCCGCAACTCATTGTAACTGTGCTGCGCGGTGATGCGGCTGACACCGACCATTTCCGCCAGCCGGCGCTCGGATGGCAGGGTACTGCCTTCGGGCAACTCGCCCGATTGGATCAGGGATTGCAAGTGCCTGGTGATCTGAACATACAGGGGTTCGTTGCCGACGAAATCGAGCTTGAGCAGAGAGGCAAGGTCCACGGCCCCATGGACATTTCGTTCGCCAGCAGCCGACTTCACGCAACCCTCTTTGTTCTCGATAACACGCCCGCGAACGTCCTATGTGGGCACGCCCCGCCGCGAGTGGAAGAGTATGACTAACAACAATCGCGCGTTTGTCATAGGCAGCTATGTGGCCGGCTGCATCGCGAATGCAGCGCGCATGCCCGAACGCGGGGAAACGATCCTGGCGCAATCCTTCCTGCTGCAACCGGGCGGCAAGGGTTTCAACCTGATGGCCGGGCTGCACCGTCTGGGCGCTGCGGTGGATGGGATATTGCCCGTTGGCGATGATCTCTGGGGCTGCATTGCGCCAGCCCTGATGACCCAGATCGGCTTGCCAACCTCCTGGCTGATGCCGATCCCCGGGCCATCGGGCGGGGCGGTCGGGCTGGTCGATGGGCAGGGGGAAAATGTCATCTCGGTCTTCCCCGGCGCCAATGCCCGGCTCAGTCCGGACCATGTGGCCAGCCTGCACGGCCAATTGACCAAGGCGAGGATCGTTGCCGCCCAATGTGAGGTGCAACCAAGGGCCATCGCCCAGGCATTTGCGATGGCGCGCGATGCCGGCATCACCACCGTGTTCAATCCCTCACCCTGGCAGGGCGGGGTCTGCGATCTGCTTCGCCTCGCCGACATCGTGATCGTCAATTGGGGGGAGGCCCGCCAGATCGCCGGGGAACTGGGCGTTTTATGGCCTCCCGATCAGGACACGGCATCCTTGCCGCTGCTGGCTGCTGCTGCCCACGGCCTGGGTGTCGAGCATCTGATCGTGACGCAGGGCGCGGGTGGGGCGATCTGTTTTCCGGCGGGACAGGATGCCATCCATCAGCCCGCTTTCCCGACTGTCCCGGTCGACACGATCGGCGCGGGGGATGGATTTTCCGCCGGGCTGATCGCGGCCCTGCTCGACGATCTGCCTATGGCGGATGCCTTGCGACAGGCGGCCGCCTGCGGATCGCTGGTATGCCGGGGTGTCGGCGTGATCGACTATCTGCCCGATCGGGCCGAGGTTGAGGCTTTACTGCGGGTCTGGCCAGGCTAGATGTCGGGCAATTGCTGTTCCGCCATGCCCCAGCCGGCCAGCGCCTTGCCCTGGGCTCGCTCCAGCAGCGTCTCGGCATCGGACATGGTGTAGATGTTGGCGCTGTCGATAGCGGGCAATTCCTTCCAGCTGATCGGCACCGCCACCGGGGCTCCGGCACGGGCGCGCACTGCATAGGGCATGATCGCGGTGCTGCCGCGCTGGTTGCGCAGCCAGTCGATGAAGATCTTGCCCTTCCGTTTGGCCTTGCTCATCGTTGCGACGAACCGATCCGGTTCGGCCACGCTCATCGCTTCGGCAAATCTTTTGGCAAAATCCTTATGCGCGTCCCAGCCATGACCCCGGCTCAGGGGCACGACGACATGCACGCCTTTCCCGCCGGACAGCATCGCAAAACTGGCCAGCCCGAGGTCGGCCAGCCGCGCCCGGATATCCAGCGCAGCCTGCCGGACATCACCGAAATCGAGCCCCTCATCAGGGTCCAGGTCGAAGATCATCCGGTCGGGATGTTCGACCTCATCGCTGCGGCTGCACCAGCCGTGGAACTCGATCGTGCCCATCTGCACGCAGGCCAGCATGCCGTTGCTGCTTTCGACATAGAGATAGTCCTCGACCCCGCCGTCCTTCTCCCGGATCGGCACATGATGTACCTCTTCGCCAAAGCTGCCGCTATCATGCTTCTGGAAAAAGCATTTTTTAGCCCGACCCTGCGGGCAGCGCACCAGGCTGATCGGCCGCTGCGCCAGAAACGGCAGCATCAGCGGGGCGAGGGCGGTGTAATATTCGGCCAGTTGCCCCTTGGTGTATCCATCATCGGGAAAGATTACCCGGTCGCGATTGGTGATGGCGATGCCGGGTTCCGGCGCGGGCAGCTTCTCCGGCCGTTCGGGCGCAACCTCACGCGCCGGCTTGTCCGACCGCAGCCCCAGGAATGATCCATGCCTTATATGCCCATCGGCGGTGAACTCGGCAAAGGCGACCTCGGCCACCAGCTTGGGCGTAATCCAGCTTACTCCGCGCGCTTCCGCCCGCGCCACCTCGACCGGTGCGGTCTTGCGCTCGATGCGGGCAAAGCGTCCGGCCAGATCGGTTAACGTCGCTTCATCGAAACCCGTGCCGACCTTGCCCTTGTAGACCAGCGATCCGCCTTCGTTCTGGGCCAGCACGATCGAGGCGAACGGGCGGCCGCGGGCGCTGCTCTTGGTCCAGCCGACGATCACGAATTCCTGCCGCCGCGTGCACTTCACCTTCACCCAATTGCTGCCGCGCCCTTCGCGATAACGGCTGTCGATCCGCTTGGAGATAATGCCTTCCTGCCCGGCATCGCACATCTGGCGATAGAGCTTTTCGCCCAGCCCGATCACATGGTCCGCCACATGGATCGGCGGCACGGCATGCTGGAGCAAGGCAGCCAGCCGTTCCTTGCGCTCGATCAGCGGCAACCCGGTCAGATCATCGCCATTCAGATGCAGCAGGTCGAACGCGTGCAGGGCCAGCCGGTCGCTTTCCGCCTGTGCCCCATGGCCCCGCTTCAGCACCCCCTGCAGGGTCGAGAAGTCCGGATTACCCTGCGCATCATACGCCACGATCTCTCCATCTATCAGGCAGGCGGGCAGATCCAGCTCGGCAATCGCCCGGGCCAGCGGGGCGAACTTGTCGGTCCAGTCCTTCCCGCTGCGGGTGAACACCGCAACCTTGTCTGCTGCGGTGGCAATCATCGTGCGATAGCCATCGAACTTGATCTCATGCAGCCAGTCATTCCCCGCCGGCACGGCATCCACCAGCGTGGCCAGCTGCGGCGCGCGAAACGGCGGTGGCGCGTGCTGAGGCGTGCTGCGGCGTGCTGAGGCGCGTTTGGGCGTGGTTTTTCTGTTGTGCCGGGCGGCGCTTGCCATCTCCCGGGCAAAGGCCTTCCCGCTCTTGCCTTCCAGCGCATGCTCCGCATCGGGATCACCGGCGATCTGCGCCATCGACCGCCCTGTCAAAACACTGGTAAGCCCTTGTTCCACCAGTGTATCTCCGGGCAGGCTGTGCTGATCTTCCACCTTGCGCAACAGCCAGTTCTCCCGCTTTTCTCCCGCGCGCGGCTTCATCCGAACCAGCAACCACTCGCCCTTCATCCGCTCCCCATCCAGCGTGAAGTGCAGATGCCCCCGCTCCACATCGCTGGCATCTTTCCCCGGCACCGGAGCCCAGGTTCCGCTGTCCCACAGCATCACCGACCCGCCGCCATATTCGCCTTTGGGAATAGTCCCTTCGAACTCGGCATAGGCCATCGGGTGGTCTTCGGTCCGCACCGCCAACCGCTTGATATCCGGGTCGGAAGATGGCCCCTTGGTCACCGCCCAGCTTTTTAGGACGCCGTCGATTTCCAGCCGGAAATCCCAATGCAACCGGCTCGCCGCATGCTTCTGGACGATGAAAATCCGCTTGCCGGTGGAGGGGCTGGGCGTGCCCTTCGGTTCCCCCGTCTTGCTGAAATCGCGTTTGCGGTTGTACTCGGCCAGCAGCGTTTTGGTGGACTTGCTCACCATGATTTACGCCTGCTTCCGCCATGCAGCCGCCGATCTTTTTCCTGGATCCATTTCGGACGGATCCCCGTTCGCCGTCTTTCTGCCTCGAAATATGCTCTCGCCTTCATGTGCGGTCCTTCCACAGGGACAACACGCGATCCGGATTAGCGATCCCAAGGCAATGGGGCCGAAGCTTTCGCATGTGATGGCCTCCCCTGGCATCCCGCCGCTGCCGAGGTCTCTCTTTTTGGTATTGGGCCTTGCGGATCTCGCGGGGCGGACGAAGATCGCCTCACATTTCGGAACCTTTTCCGCCATCTATCGCTGATGGCTGGAACAGTCGAAGGAGACGATCATGATCGGGAAGATTTTGGGTGCGGTCGCCGGCCAGCGGGTCGCACAGAACGTTAGTGGTGTTAACGGTCCTGCTGGCGCTTTGCTGGGTGCAGGTGCCGTCAGTGTCGCAAGGCGCCTCGGTCCAATTGGACTGGTCGTCGCCGGTCTCGGTGGATATGCTTTCAAACGCTATCGCGACAAGGCCAAGCGCCAGCACGCTCAGCAGCCGCATAGCGGCCGGCGGGCAGCCTGATCCTGACATGCCCGGGGGCGGCTTTGCCCCCGGGATTTTCTCATCTGAACTGCTAAGTGGCCTGCATATCGGCCGTCACCCGCCAGAACTGGCGATCGCAAGCGTGGCCAGGCTGGGCGCGGCTCCCGGACGACCGAACAGATAGCCCTGAACCTGCTCGCAGCCTTCAGCCTCCAGCAGATCGACATGGGCGTTAGATTCCACCCCTTCGGCCAGCACCGGCACATCAAGACTGCGTCCCAGCGCCAACACGGCACGGATGATGGCGCGTGCCTGGGGTCTGTCATGCGACAGCAGCAGGAAGGATTTGTCGATCTTGATCTTGTCGAAGGCAAAGCTGTTCAACGTATCGAGCGAGGAATAGCCGGTACCGAAATCGTCGATCGCGATGGCGATGCCCATGGCCTTGATCCGCCGCAGAACATGCAATGCGCGCGCCTTGTCACCGATAATCGCGGTTTCGGTGATCTCGATTTCCAGGCGACGCGCCGGCAGGCCCGTCTCCAACAATACCTGCGCCAAAATCTCGGGCAGATTGGGCTGGCTGAGCTGCACGGCGGAGATGTTGACCGCGATGACCAGCTCATTGTCCCATTTGGCAGCTTCCGCACAGGCTTCGCGCAAGACCCATTCGCCAATGCGGAAGATTTCCCCGGTCTCCTCGGCAATGGGGATGAATTCAGCCGGTGACACCAGGCCACGAACCGGGTGTTGCCAGCGCAGCAGCACCTCATAGCCGATCAGCATCTGCGTCTTGAGCGAACGCTGCGGTTGATACAACACGTAGAATTCGTTGCGGTCGATCGCAGAGCGCAGCTCTCCGGCGATCTGCCGGCGATAACGGGCGCTTTCGTCCATTCCCTTTTCGTAATAGCAGATGCGCTCTTCCAGGCTGGCCTTGGCGCGATACATGGCCAGATCGGCATTGTTGCACAGCTGCTCGCGCGTACGACCATCATCGGGGTAGATCGCCACGCCGATGCTGGCCTTAAGCAGGAAATCATTCTCGCTCGGCTGCCAAGGAAGGTCGAAGCAGGCGTTCAGACGATCGACGAATTCGGCGAGATCGCGATCATCGTCGAAGGGCATGATGGCTGCAAACTCATCGCCGCCCAGACGCGCGATCGTCTCAGTCTCTTTCAGCACCTGCTTGAAGCGTGATGCGATCAATTTGAGAGCATCGTCACCTGCAGCATGGCCATAGGTGTCATTGATGTCCTTGAAACCATCCATATCGATCACGGCCAGGCCAAAGCGGGCATTGTTTCGCGCAGCCTGCTCGATGCTGCTGTCGACCGATGCGTTGAAACTGCTTCGATTGGCCAGCCCGGTCAGCCCGTCATGCATCGCCATATGGGCAATGCGTGCTTCGGATTTGCGCTGATGGGTAATGTCTTCGAATGTGGAAACCCAGCCGCCATCCCCCAACCGGGTAGTTGCAATCGATACCACGAAATCATCACCGAATTCAGAAACCGTGGCCGGGCTGTCCGGCTGGGCAAGGGCGGTTGCCAGATCGTCGCGCATCTTGATAATGCGGTCAGCCACGTCATCCGTGCCGGAGCGCGCGATCATGGAGGCGCGGGCGACATCATCCAGCAACATACCCGGCTGGATGGCCTCTGCGGAAAGCTGCCACATGCTCAGAAAACGCTGATTGTGCAGGATCAGGCGCCCGTCGGGGCCAAACAGGCAGAGCCCCTGGTGCATGTTTTCCAGCGCGGTATCCAGATGGAGCCGGGCCTGCTCGATCTTGTCCTGATCTTCCTTGATCCGGGTCATGTCCCGCGTGATCTGGGCAAAGCCGATATGCTCGCCGGTCTCGTCGCTGATCTTTTCCAGCGTTGAATGCGCCCAGAAATGCGACCCGTTGCGGCGCTGCTGCCAGCTTTCACCAGCAAAATGCCCACCCAGAGTGGCTGCGGCCAGAGCCTGCTTCACATCATCGGGCGCCACATGATCGGGTGAAAAGAACGTGCCGACATGGCGACCCAGAACATCTTCGGCATTGTAGCCCAGCATCTGTTCCGCGCCTGAATTCCAATGGGTAACTTTGCCTGACGTGTCGAGCATGTAGATCGCATAGTCGGTGATCCCGTTCACCAGCGTGGTGAACTGCCGATCCTTGTCGCGAACAGCGCGATGGGTCCGGCGCGCGGCAATGGCGGCAATCCCGGAAAGCGCGAGCACACACAACAGTGCAGCAAATACCAGTATCGACAGCGTGGCTGGGGTGAACAGCGCCTCATTCAGCACCTCGGCCCGCGAAGGAATGATGCTGATCGCGGTCATGCCGGTGAAATGCAGCGAAACCACGGCGGTGGTGATCAGCAGCACAGCGGTCAGCCCGGTCGCGGAGGAACGGCGGTGCAGCGCCAGGGGCAGGGCAATGATCAGGGGAAGAACGACCAGCACCATGGAGGCCAGGACATAGGCAGGATCCCACAGGATTACTGCCGGCATTTCCAGCGCGGTCATGCCGGCATAATGCATTCCAGCGATGCCGCCCCCCATGATCAGCGCACCGGAAAAACTGTGCCAGTGGTTCTGCCGATGCATTGCCACCGCCATCGCGGCAATTGTCGAGATGACCACAATGCCGAGCGATCCGATGGTCAGCAGCATGTCGAAACCGATGATCACACCTGGATCATAGCCGAGCATCGCGATGAAATGAGTCGCCCATATGCCAAGGCCCGTCACAATCCCGGCGGTCATCAGCCAGCCGATACGGGCTTGCTGCGTAGCCCACTGGATTTGACGGCAAAGCATCGTCGCGCCGAGCGCTGACATCACGCAGACGAGGGCGGCCAATGCCACGATCCAGGGATCATGCTGGTTCTGGATACAGAGCAAAATGGGCAGCATGAATGTTTCCGGTCGGTTGGACCGCTGCCATCCGCCAAAGCCAATGAAAGAACCGTAAATTTTACAAAAGGATGGATGTGCCGCCGAGCGCGCTATGCGTAAATGGTGCCCAATCGAGAGCGCGCCTGGATAACTTTACCTAAGTCCCGGACATTATGGACTTTCTCAAATTGGCCTGACAACTGACGAAGATGTCCGTTGCCAGGCCTGAATGCGGAGTGATTCTCAACTCGCGCTGGGTTGCCGGCACTGATAGCTACCCGCTTTCAGCGGATCTCCGCCAGTGTAATGGGCATAGCTGGGATGCGGGCACAGCGGGCGTTCTCCGGGTTCGCCACTCTCCCGATGAGCGATGACGCTTTCTGGTGCCTGCCCCTTTTCTACCCAGTCGACGACGGCGCCGAGCAGGTCGAAGCTGCCAAAGCTGTCACCGCCCCGGCAATGGGCCATGCCCGGGATCATGTAGAACCGGCTGGCATCAGTGAAGGACTGGCCGTTTCGTTCTGCGGCACGCTGCCAGTAATCCCAACTGTCAAAGGCGGAAAACCATGCGTCGCTTACGCCATGGTAATAGAGGATCTTGCCCCCGCGTCCGAGGAAGGTGTCCAGATCGGTCCACACATTGGTGTCGGTCAGGGTTTGCACCCCGTCGGAACGGATCTGCTGCAGGCGGCCATCCACATCGAAGGTCAGATCCCGGTTTGCCGGACCCAGGACATCGGCCTTGCCGCTGACGATGAAGCCCGACACCGGGCCGGAAATGTCGGTCACCCCGGTATCCCAGGGAAAGGATGCATAGGCAGGGTTGCCGGCTGCGTCCTTGGGACCCGCAAAGGCGCGCTCAAGCGCTCCGACCTGATCGCCCGAAAGGCAGCCATCCTGCTTGGCTGCGGAACACTGCAGGGCCGCAGGGCGGAAATGGCACTGGGCGACATTGGTGATGATCCCATCAGCCCGGCCATCCAGGGCATCGCACTGCTGCAGCAGGCCGGCATGGATCGTCTGCCGATCAGCCGGGCTGAACGCCTGTTCGGACAGCGGCAGGCCCTGCGCATCGCGCGGTGCGGCCTGGTTGAACTGCACCTTGGCAAACCCCGTGCCGAGGTTGGAATGGCCCGTGCGCATGGCCGGGGCGCCGACCACGATGCCATCGAACATTTCCGGATGGCGCTGCGATGCCAGCATGCTCTCGCGCCCGCCGGTGGAACAGCCGGCCATATAGCTGTGCGCGATGGAGCGGCCGTAGAAATGTTCGGTCAGCGCCTTGCCGGCAATGGTGACCGTGGGCACGGAAGACATGGCGAAATCCAGCCCGGCCCGCTGATCGGCCATGAAGCTGTCATCAAATCCCTCACCCTTGTGGCCGCTGTCGTGGCTGATAACCGCGAAGCCACGGGCAAGCGCAGGCACGCGGCCGGCGGCGGCGGCGCCGATCGGCGGTCTGACACTGCCGTTCAGGCCCCCGCCGCCTTGCATCAGAAAGCGGCCGTTCCATTCGCTCGGCAGGGCCAGGGCGAAACCGATGGCATAGGCGGTGCCATCCGCCCCGGTGTGCGGATCAATCGTGCCTTCCACCATGCAATGGGCGGGCAGGGCGGGGGTCGGCGGCGCGCCTGGGCCCGGAGCGGCGCTGCCGGATGTGGCCGGGATCAGCTTGGCAGAGATGATGGTCACACCTGGCCGCAGCTGGAAACTGGCCATGGCCTTGCATTGGACCTCGCTCATGGTGTCAGCCGGTGCCGCTGGCGATTGCGCGACGGCGGCGGTGGCCAGCAGCGGTGCGAACAGGACAGCGCGTTTCATACGCATGGAAATTCCCCCAAAACCCGAATGTGTTATCATGAAATGGCGACGACGACTTTGCCGACCTGATCGTTCGATTCAAGATAGGCATTGGCGTCACGCAGGCTTTCCAACCCGTGGAAGCTGCGGGCAATGACAGGCTTCAAATGACCACTGGCCAGGCCGGCCAGAATTTTCTCCTGCGCTGCCTGGTAACGATGCGGATGGTTCCAGATTTCACTGGCGATCCAGCCGCGCATCGACAGGCCCTTGTACGCGCATTGCCAGTGCGGATAGGGCGTGGGTTGTTCGCTGAGGCCGCCATAGATGAACAGGATGCCACGCGGCGCCAGTGCTGTGGCGAGCGTTTCCACATAGGGGCCACCCACGGGGTCGAATGCCGCACGGGCGCCCTTGCCGGCGGTGATGTCCATCACACGCGCAACCAAATCTTCCTCGTCCGTGGCAACTACATGGGCGGCGCCCTGCGCCAGCAATGCATCCCGCTTGGCCGATGTGCGGGTGCAGGCAATGGAAACCGCGCCGGCCCAATTGGCCAGCTGAATGGCGGCAATGCCAACGCTGGATGATGCCGCGCGGATCAGAACCGCGTCATTCAAGCCAATGTTTGCAACCTCGATGATGGCATAGGCCGTCATGTATTGCATCCAGATCGATGCCGCTTCGATGGCGGACAGGCCAGGTGGGCAGGGCAGCAGGATCCGGGTCGGCACGATAGCCTGCTCCGCCCATATCCCATATTCACCCTGACGGATCATCGGCAACACGCAAACCCGATCGCCCACCGCAAAATCGGTGACACCATCACCAAGCGATTCGATGATGCCAACCCCTTCATATCCGATCAGGCTCGGAAGCTGCGGTGCGACCGGGTAACGACCGGCCCGATACATCGCCTCTGCACGGTTTAGACCGACGGCCTCCACCCGGATGCGCACTTCTCCGACTCCTGGTTTCCCGATGTCGATATCATCGATCTGCAGCACTTCCGGGCCACCCAGTTCATGCATGCGTATTGCCTTCACCATGGCATCTCTCTCCCATTTTTCCGGAGGAATTGCGCGCCATGGGCGTGATTGTCCAGCCCTGCAGACGTTCGGATGTCTCTTCGTTGAGAGAGAAAAATGCCCCACATCAGGGGTGTCAAGCGCCACGCATTTGCGCTGCCGTCCGTGCGTGTCGCTGCCCTATTTGTGAAAGTCACAAATATTCAGCATCAGGCGTACGGGCTGTAACAATCAGGCAAATGATACACTACTGAAACGTTCTGGTTACAAACATATGTCAGCGAAAATGTTCTTCATTCAGTGCCGGCCCTTTCCCCATGCGGCGTTGTTTCTGACATAAAATGTGAGGAAGGACGCCGTGCTCATACACAAAAGTTCTGGTAAAAACGCCGCTCAATCCCAAGCATTGTTTAAAATGTACTATAAAACATAGATTTCTTCTCAAGTTACATTTTTGAAATGGATATTGATAAAATCTTTCATTGCATCGCTGGACAGTGGAATATTTGAGTCATATGAAGTGATGATTGGACCCTGCACTTCAAAGACAGGGCCATAAAAGGGGGAGGATGCCAGCATGACAGCAGCGTAACGTCGGTCGTATTCTGTACGATGGGCTCTGTTGTCTCTGCATCTCCTGAAATTGCTGTTCGTTTCATGGCGCCAGCGGTGCCGCTGTTGGCGCGCCTTGTGCAGAAGGAGCATCAAGTGGGGAGATTGAGCAATTCGGGCCTGGTAAAGGCTCTGCTGCTGGCGAGCAGCGCGGGCTGCTTTGCAGTGGCCAGTCCTGCCATGGCGCAGGATGCGGAGCCGGAAACGGGGGCCGAAAGCAGGGACAATGCCATCATTGTAACCGGTTCACGCATCGCACGGCCGGATTTCGTGGCCGGCAGTCCGACCGTTTCGGTCGATTCAACCTTTCTGCAGCAGTCCAGTACCGCCGCTGTCGAACAGCAACTCAACCGGTTGCCGCAATTCGTGGTATCCCAGTCCTCCACCGCCAAGAACAATGAAGGCGGCCTGACCCCCGCTGGTGGCGATATCCAGCCCAACGCCACCAATACGCCTGGTGCCGCCACGGTTTCGCTGCGCGGGATCGGGTCCAACCGCACCCTGGTGCTGATCGACGGGCGCCGCGGGACACCGGGCAATGCGACAGGTTCCGTCGATGTTTCGACCATACCAAGCTCCGCGCTGGAACGGGTCGAGGTGATCACGGGCGGCGCATCGGCGACATATGGCGCGGACGCAGTGGCGGGTGTGACCAACTTCATCCTGAAGAAGAACTTCCAGGGGATCGAACTGGATGCGCAAGCGGGCATGAGCCAGTACGGCGATGCCTTCGAATATCAGATCTCGGGCATTATCGGCAGCGACGTGGCTGATGGGCGCGGCAATGTCAGCCTGGCCATGTCGATCAACACGCGTGAGGATTCGCTCTACGCGGATCGTCCCTGGTATCGTGATCTTTGGGCGGACCCCAGCACCACATCCGGGCAGTTCTTCTTCGTTCCCCGCCCCGGCGTCACGGGCCTGGGCTTGCCGGCCAATTGCGCTGCCCTGCCGCAGGGCTGCGTGCTGAGCAATATGTTCCCCGGGGCCAATCCTGCCGTTCCGAACAACACCAATGCCGTCTACTTCAATCAGGATGGATCGATCTTCACCACCGGCTTCAACGGGCGCGGCGGCTCGGCGGCCTGGAAACCGTGGGATGCACAGGATCGGGGCGCGTTCTGGAAAACGACCGATGTGGGGACCCTGTCCTACATCAATGCACTGACCTACCTAACGGTGCCGCTGACGCGCTACAATGCGCTGGCGCGGGGCAATTATGAAATCAACGACTGGATTGGCGTGTTCGGGCAGGCGATGTTCAGCCAGAATCAAACCCGCACCATCCAGGAACCCGGCCCGATCAGCGGGGGCTGGGGGGTCAGCATGCCCTGGGGTGATGGGCGTTATGTCGGCAATGCGGCAACGCCGTCATCGGTTCTTGCCAATGGCACGACCAATCCGGCGTTCCGCAATCTTTACGGCGGGCTGCTTGCCTGTGCCAATGGCCCGAATGGTTGCAGCAACACCGAAGTGTTTCAGGCCGTCGTGCCGCAAAGTCTTCAGACACTGCTGAACGCGCGGCCCAATCCCAATGCCAGCTATTCGATCACCGGCTTCTTGCCCAATCCGCGTGAGACCTTTTCGAGTGTTTCCACCTACAACATGGTGGCTGGCTTTGAAGGTTCGGTACCAGGGACCGATTGGACTTGGGAAGCTTTCGTCAATCACGGTGAATCGACGACATTCTCCTTGCAGACCGGAATGTACTCGCTGGAAAGAACCCGTGCTGTCTTCACCTCTCCCAACATGGGCCAGGGTTTCAGCTTCACCGGCAACCCGACCGGCGGCGGTTTTGGCGCCTCGACCGGTTCTTGCGCCAGCGGACTCAACTTCTTCGGTGGCTACGAGGGGATCACCCAGGACTGTCGGGAGGCGATCGCAGCAAATGTGGCCAACCGTTCTCAGACGCGACAAACCATTGCGGAATTCAACATCCAGGGTGGGCTGATCAATCTGCCTGCAGGGCGGTTGCGGTATGCTCTGGGGGCAAGCTACCGTGAAAATGTCTACCGTCTGGACAACGATACGCTGGCGACCGCTGGCCAATCCTTCCTGGATCAGGTGATCGGGATCTACCCCAGTTCCAACATGCTGGGGCAGATTGATGCACAGGAAGTCTATGGCGAACTGCTCATTCCGGTGCTGTCGGATGTGCCATTGATCAAGCAGTTCGATCTTGAGGTCGGCGGCCGTATATCGAATTACAACACCACGGGCACCAGCTACACCTACAAAGTCTTGGGTGATTGGCAGGTCAACGACTGGCTGCGCTTCCGGGGCGGGTTCAACCGCGCCGAACGGGCGCCCAATATCGCCGAATTGCTGCTCACGCCGCAGCAGGCATTCCGGACCGATATCATTGGCGATCTATGCTCGACCCGGCATAACAATCCGGCTTCGGCCAATGCTGCCACCAATGCCGGCGGCGCAGCGGCGGCGTTGGATGTCCAGGCCGTCTGCATGGAATTGATGGCGCGCGACAATGGCGGTGTGTTCATCGCACCGGATGCTGAGTTCAGCTACTACAATCCGGTCGATGCCCAGACCCGCCAGCCCACGGGTGGGGGAACCGGCTTCTCCTACGCCATCGGCAACCAGGTTTATCGCGATACGATCGATGCCTCGACCCCGGCGTTGCGACCGGAAGTCGCGGATACCTGGACGGCCGGCTTCGTCGTGCAGTCCCCGATTAGGGGCGGATTGCTGTCTCGCTTCAACCTGACTGTCGATTATTTCAACATCTCGATCAAGGATCCGATCGGGCAGGTGGGGGCGGGTGCCCTGCTGCAGTTCTGCATCGATCCGCAGTCCAATCCGCTGGTAACCGGAGCCAGTGCCGGCGGGCTTGGTTCTGCCCAAAGCCGTACGGCAGCACAGGCCGCGATCCAAGCCATGGCGTGCAAGAACGTGGCGCGTAATCCGACCACCGACACGGGCAATTTTGGCCAGCTCAACAGTGCCAAGATGTATGGCACTTACACCAATGACGGCAGGATTCAGCTGTCCGGAATTGATGCGCAACTGAGCTGGGCCATGGATGCGGGCCCGGGTGTACTCTCGCTGAACCTCAACGGCAGCTACATGATCGATTTCAAGGTCCAGGAAACGAACAGCGGACCATTGGTGGATTATGTCGGCACCACCGGCGCCACGGTGAAGGGGCTCAATTCCGGTTCCTCGTTCGAATATCGCATCTTTGGTACGGTGGGTTATCGCTGGGGACCGGCCAATCTGTCCCTGCAGTGGCAGCATATGCCGGCGACCGAAGATGCCAACGAAGCGCTGTTCATGAACGGTCTGGCGGCGCAGGGCACCGATCAGGATGGTCTGCCCGCGTATAATCTGTTCAATCTCAATGCGAGCTACGAATTGAACGACAACGTCCGCCTGCGGTTCGGGGTGGACAATCTGTTCAACAAATGGCCGCCGCGGACCAATATCGATGTGAATGTCGATCCGAGCCTGGGCCAGTTGCCAGGGGGCGGTTTCAACCTGCTGCACGATGTCCAGGGGCGCCGTTTCTCGATGGGGGCAACTCTGAAGTTCTGATACTGCATGACCAATAAGCGGGATGACGCCCTTCTGCTGAAGAAGGGCGTCATTGCGTTATAAGGCCCGCCCGTGCGGCAAGAAATGGCTTCGTCCGGCGCATTTGCGCTTTGCCGAACTGCGCCGGAGCAGCCATTGTCCGGCCCTCCTGAGCTGCCAGTGAATCACCCTGTTTCGCGCAGCCCAAGTGATAAATCGGTCCTGATCGCGGGCCATCATCATCGGACCGAAGGGCGAATTTGTGACGAAAAATATTCTGGTAACGGGCGCTGCCGGCTTCATCGGCGCTGCTGTCAGCAAGGCCCTGCTTGCCCGTGGCGACAGCGTGATCGGTATCGACAACCTCAACGATTATTATCAGGTCTCGTTGAAGCGGGATCGGCTGAAAGATGTCGCCGAAAACGCCGCTGGTCGCTTCCGGTTTGTCGAGGCGGATTTCGCCGATCGTGCTGCGCTGGGTCAGGCTGTGGCGGGGCAGGATTTCGACACCATCCTGCATCTCGGCGCGCAGGCGGGCGTACGCTACTCGCTGCAGAATCCGCATGCCTATGTGGAATCCAACATCATGGGCCATTTGAACATGCTCGAACTGGCCCGGCATCGGGATTCCATGCCGATGGTCTATGCCAGCTCCAGCTCCGTTTATGGTGGCAATGACAAAGTGCCCTTCGCGGTGGATGATCGGGTCGACCATCCGCTCTCGCTCTATGCCGCCACCAAGAAGGCGGATGAGCTGATGAGCGAAACCTATGCCCATCTCTATCGCATGCCGCTCACGGGGCTGCGCTTCTTCACCGTCTACGGCCCCTGGGGCCGACCGGACATGATGATGTGGATCTTCACCTCGAAAATCCTGGCCGGGCAGCCGATCCCCGTTTTCAATCACGGCGATATGTTTCGCGATTTCACCTTTATCGATGACATCGTCGCCGGCGTGATCGCCTGTCTGGACAATCCCCCGGCAGATGACGGCATGCTCAAGCCGGGTGGCAGCACGAAGCCGCATGCGATCTACAACATCGGCAACAATCAGTCGGAACGGTTGATGCGGGTGATCGGCCTGCTGGAAGATGCCTGTGGCCGCAAGGCAGAAATCGAAATGCTGCCGATGCAGGCGGGCGATGTTCCACGCACCTTCGCCAACATCGATGCGATTGCAGCCGATCTGGGTTATGCGCCGACCACCTCAGTCGATGTGGGCGTAGCCCGCTTCGTCGACTGGTACCGCCAATATCACGCCGTGTAGCGGCATGTTCGTCGGGCTGCCGCAGCGGATCGCGCGGCAGCCCGACGAACATGGATTTAAAGCTGCCTGACGCTTTCCCGCGCGCGCAGTTTCCAGACCGGGATCTTCTCGGCCAGCTTGCCCCGGATCGTCTCTTCCTCGCGCTGCAGCATCAGCAGGCTGTCCCACAGCGTACCTGCGGTGACATCGGGCGTCGGCAACACGTAATCGGTCGATCCGAAAAGGTCGCGATTGATGCCGACCGCCTTGACCGAATAGGCGATCGACAGCGTCGGCACGCCCTTGGACAGGGCGCCGATCGTCGCATGCGTGCGCGCGCCCATGAAATAGCGGCACTTGCTCAGCACATGCTTGATCTGCGAAGCATTGAGCAGATCCGGCGTCATCGAAATGCGCGGCCCCAAATCCTCCATCCCCTCGATCAGCCGGCTCATATAGGCGCGGTCACTGTTGTCCCAGGTGCCGGTCAGCGGATCGACATGCGGGATCATGATCACCGACAGGCCGGTTTCGGTCGCCACGCGCCGGATGAAGGCCTTGATATCATTGTCGAAAGCTTCGCGCGACGCATCATCGACGCGGAACTTGCGCACCAGCGGGCTGACGTTGAAGCCCAGCCATTCATTTCCTTCCGGCATGAAGCTGCTCGTGTCGAACTCTTCCGCGTCCAGCACGAAGGCCGGGTCCGCGACAAGGTGCACATTGGTGATGCCCAGCGATGTCAGATAATCCAGGCTCGCCGTCTCGCGCACGCTGATCGTGGTATAGCGCTTGAGATGGTCGACCATCTGGCGCTCGGTCAGCGAATCCTTGAACGGACCGACCGACGCCGCCAGCAGATGCGTCGGCTTGCCCATGCGATGCGCGGCATCGACCAGCCCGGCCCAGAAATACAGCGCGTTAAGGCCGTAATCGAAGGAAATGATATCGCCGCCAGTCATCAGCACGGCATCGACATCGGCCAGCAGTTCCCGGCTGCGGCTGTCGAACTGGATGGGCAGGGCGCCCAGATTGCGCACCGCCGGCAAAGCCTTGAACACCCTGCCATAGATTTTCAGCGAGGTGGGAAAATCAGGCACCGGCACAAAGCTGATGCCATGCTGTTCGGCATCCGGCCATTGCCTGCGATCCAGCGCCGGGTCATGGCTGGGGCACAGCAGCTGCGCTTCGGGATATTTTTCCCGGATGATCTTGGTGTTGGACCGGATCAGCGCTTCGCAGCCGCGATTGGCCATCGAAACCTGGCCGAGATAATAGAACTTCATTCTGGGTCTCCGGGAATAATGCTGCATCGCTGCCGCGCAAACGCGGTCTGCAACGCCCGTAAAATCTTTCGAAGGCAGCATTGCGTCGGCGCATTGTGCAATGCAATAGGCGTGTAAATTTACATCACGGAGTGGCAGGGCAATGAGCGGGCGAAGACTGATCGTGACCACGCTCGACCTGCCCTATCCGCCCAATTACGGGCACAAGGTCGATCAGTTCAACCGCTGGAAGGGCTTTGCCGAGGCTGGCTGGAAGCTGCGGCTGATCTGCTGGAAATCGCCCATCGATCCCGAAGGGGCGCCCGGCGATCTGGACGCCTTGCGGTCGATCTTTGAATCGATCGAAGTCATCCCCATCGGTCACGATACGGGCAGCTTCCTGCGCCGCCTGGTCCGCTTGCCGCTCTATCCCAGCCATGTTTCCGCCCGCATCCCCGATCGCGTCACGTTGAACCGGCTTACCGCAGAAGCGAAGGCCTTTGCGCCCGATGCGGTGGTCAATGACGGCATTTACGGCGGCTTCCTCGGCAATCATCTGGCCAGGGCTTGCGGCGTCCCGGCCATATTGCGCGGCCACAATGTCGAATTCCGCTATTTCGCCCAGCAGTCCCGGCTTGCCCGCAGCACCAAGGCGCGCATCACAACCACGCTCGCCCGCCTGGGTCTGAAGCGGTGGGAAGATCGAATGACCCGGGAATCCGCCTGGTCGTTCCAGATTTCCGCCGATGATTTCGATTACTGGCGCGGGCAGGGCGTACAGAACCTGTCCTGGGCGCCCACCGTCTATCCCGGTTCGGCCCATGGTACGCTGATCCCGGCAACGGAGCGGCAATTCGATGTCGGCTATATCGGCAATATGCGCCTGCCGAACAATCTGGCCGGGCTGATCTGGTTTGTGAACGAAGTGCTGCCCATCCTGCGCCAGCTCCGCCCCGGCGTGACGCTGCGTTTTGCCGGCGCCAACCCATCGCAAGAGGCGTTGGCCCTGTTCGCCACCGCGCCCGATATCGTGCTGGTGCCCAATGCCCCCAGTGCGGACGAAATCCTTGCGCAGTCGCGCGTGCTGGTAAACCCGATCCTGTCGGGCAGCGGCGTGAATGTGAAATCGATCGACATGCTGCGCTATGACGCCCCGATCGTCACCACCCGCATCGGCGTGCAAGGATTCCCCGCCGACATGCAGGATCAATTCGTCGTGCGCGATGATGCGGCCGGCTTCGCGAAGGCCATTGCAGAAAGTCTGGCCGATCCGGTCGCCCCGGCGGGCCGGGCGGAGGCTCGCGCCGTGTTTGGCCAGACGGGCCTGGATGCCCAGATCGCCGAATATCAGCGTCTGCTGCGCCAAGGCTGACGCGCCAGACCGCCTGTCGCAGCGGTCGGCGGATAATCTGATTTCGATATAATGATTTATCGCGCCATGCCTCGCATGGTGCGTCGGCTTGTCGTGCCCGGCGTCAGCATCATTCGGTGCAAACAGGCGCCAGCATTGCGCAAAAAAAAATGGCCCTCCCCGAAGGGAGGGCCAGATCATGTGTCGTCTTATGATTACGCGGATCAGAACTTGAAGTTCGCACCCATGTAGAAGCGACGACCGTTGATGTCATAGAACGTGTCATTATACGTGCCGCCCGGCAGCTGGCCGGTCGTCGCAGGCGAAGTGTTCGCCGTGTTTACGCCGCTGAGCGGCGGTGCACGGTTGAACAGATTGTCTACACCGAAGCGGAGGCCAACATTTTCCGCAGCCTGATAGGTCACGTTGAGGTGGAACACATCATATGCCTTGGCGCCGGTAAGGGTCGACGTCGGCAGCAGAGCCGAAGACGCGTCCTTCACCGAAGGCAGGTGCTGCCACTGGAGCGAAGCCCCGACAGCGCCGACGCGGTAGCCGAGCGTGCTGAACAGGCGGTAGCGATATGCACCCTGGTTCAGACCGTTTTCGGTGGTGCCGAAGGTGCCTGCATAATCGACCAACGGGTTGGTCGGAAGGTCAGCTGATTTGAATTCGAGCTGATAGTTCAGCATCGAATTGATGCTCAGCGTACCCGGACCAACATCGAAGCCCCAATCGAGTGCGGCATCGATACCGGAAACCCTGAAGCGGCCATTGTTCACATAGGTGAGCAGGACGTTGCCAAGGGCACCGGTCTGGTTACGTGCCACGTTACGGCAGAACACGGTATCCGCATTTGCAACCGGATCGGTCGCGAGCGGGTTCAGAGCCGGGTCAAAGCACTGCTGCAGAGCCGAACCAACGGTCTGGGCCGCAATCGCGTCCTTTACGCTGATGTTGTAGTAGTCGACCGTCAGACGCAGACGCGAAAGCAGCGCGCTGGAGAACGGAGAGGTGATCACCACACCGGCAGTCCAGGTGTCTGCCTTTTCCGGGGTCAGGTTTGCGTTGCCGACCAGGGTCGGGAACGAGAAACCGCCAACCGTGTTCGACTGCGGCTGAGTGACCGTGGTGCCCAGGTTCGCAGCGCCGCCGGCGATGATGTCACGCCAGTCATTGCCATAGAACTGGCTGTCTGCGGTCAGATCGCCCGACTGTTCCATCAGCAGGCCGCAGGTGGTCAGGACATTCTGCCAGCCGGTCGGGTTTGCATTCGGATTGGCCGAGAAGCTGCCCGGGTTCTGGGTCGAGCAGACGTCGCCGCGGTTGTTGCCGCCAAAGGTCTGCTGCGAAGCCAGGAACAGTTCGCCGATGTTCGGTGCGCGTTCTGCACGGTTGTAACCGCCGCGGAAACGCAGCCAGTCGGTTACCTGCCAGTCACCCAGAATCTTGTAGGTGTAGCTGGTGCCGGTGGTGCTGAAATTGGAAATACGGCCGCCGACTTCCAGGTCCAGCTGCTTGATGCCCGGGATGTCCGAAAGGACCGGAATCAGCAGTTCGCCATAGACTTCCTGCGTATCGATGAAGCCCTGGGCATTGCCGCTCGGGTAAATACCAAGAGCCTGATCCAGGAACGACTGGCCCTGCGTGGTCAGCGTATCGTTGATGAAGTTGAAATCAAGTTCACGATAGCTGGCGCCGACGGCTGCACGCAGCGTGCCGGCGGGCAGTTCCAGCAGGCCGCCCTGCAGGTTGGTTTCCACAATCGTCTGACGCACGGTCGAACGGTTGCGCAGGCTGCCCGTAACAGCTTCCCAGCAATTCTGCGAAACGCCTTCGAAGTTGTTGAAGGGGTTCAGGCCGCTGGTGCAGGTGCCGGTCGATGCGCCGAAGCCACCGCCAGACGGGTTGCCAACGAAGTTGAAACCTTCACCGAAATTCGGCGACGTCAGCAGGGTACGCAGGCGCTGTAGCGAGAAGATACCGGTCTGGTTGGAGAAGGTATCGGATTCGCCGTGGTTGACGAAAGCTTCCCAGGTCCAGTCGGTGCCCGGAATCTTGCCTTCGAAACCTCCCAGCAGGTTGTAGGTGGTGACGGTGGTTTCACCGGCGCGGGGAACCGGCAGCAGGCCACGCAGAGTGAATGGTGCATTCGGGTTCTCACGTGCGTTCAGCAGGGTCTGCAGATCCGCGGGGATCAGACTGCCGAACATGGCGCTGTTGGTGCAACCGCCCACAGCAGCAGTGGCGCAGGCAAACTGATTGCCGTAGGCTGCTGCGAATGCCGGGTTGGTGGGGTTGTCGGTCAGGATACCCGGCGTCGGATCAACATAGCCGTTGATGCCATTCAGCAACACGGAGCTGACATTGGGCGAATAGCCGTTCAGCGCACCACCGGTGTAGACACCGGAACCCCAGGGGACGAGGGTAGACCAGCCGCCGGTCAGCGGACCAGCTTCCTGCTGGGTGTTGGTCTGCACGCGGCTGAAAGTCGCCTGGCCGAACACGCCGATCCAGTCGTTGATTTCATAGTTACCGCGAGCCAGCGCGTTGTAACGCGTCAGCGGCAGGATCAGCATCGCGTCGGTGAAGTTGGGGCCAATGGTCCCCGCCGAGGTCAGCTTGTAATGGTTGTCGTCATTCGGGCTGTTGAAGCCGGTCGCGCCGCCACGGTTCACGAAATCGGTGGTGAACAGCGAACCATCCGGATTGGCGAAGAAAGTCACGCCTTGGTTGGTGATCGGCAGATTGCCGCGGTTCGGAAACAGTTCGTTGTAGATTGCGTTCGAATTCTGGATCGGGTTGCCGAAGGTGAATTCGATGCCGGGGTTACGAACGAAGAAGCCCGATGCCGTCGTGTCGGGATTGGCCCAGAGGTCCTGGAACCACTGGCGATCTTTGCGATAGTTGGCTTCGCGGGTGTTCATCGACATGGCGAAGCTCACGTTGCCGCGACCATCGTCGAAGTTCGTGCCCATGATGCCGGAAATCTGGTATTCGAAGCCGTCACCCTTTTCGGTGATGCCGGCCTGCGCGTCCAGTTCCAGGCCGCGGAAGTTCTTCTTCAGAATGAAGTTGGTCACGCCCGCAACAGCGTCGGCACCGTAAGTGGCCGATGCGCCACCGGAAATGATTTCAACGCGTTCGATCGCTGCCGAAGGAATGGTCGAAACGTCAACCACGCCCGATGCGTTGGAGGGGGTGGCGCGGCGGCCGTCAACCAGCACGAGGTTACGGTTGGCACCGATACCACGCAGAGAGATGGTTGCCGAACCCGGAGTGTTCGTCGCGGTCGGCTGAATGTCGCCGCCGGCGGTCGGGACCTTGGCCGGGCTGAACTGCGGCAGACGGTTGAGGTTCTGCTCGATAGCGGCCGTCGAAGACTGTTCGAGCAGCGCGCTGTCAACGGTCACGATCGGGCTGTTTGCTTCGAAGTCGCGGCGCTGAATGCGCGAACCGGTCACGACGATCGGTGCGGCAGCCTCTTCCGCTCCTGCTTCCTGCGCCATCGCCGGTGCGGCGACGGCTACTGTGCTGGCGCAACCTGCCAGCAACAGGGCCTTGTGAACCCCCATGTTATTGAACATCCTCACTTTGTGCTCCCTTCACGTAAAGTTTGGCTGCCAGTCGCAGCCGGTAATCCAGATCAGGCCGTGCGACCGAACATGGCAGCCGATACATTGTCGAAACAATGCGCAGCAGCGGCCGCTGCAGAACGGGTTGAATAGCCGGAAATATTGCGGGAATCGCATACGCCGCAACGTGCTTTGCGGGCTGATCGTGCGGTGGCGTGCACCGTTGCAATCATTGAGCATCCTCCCCTGATGGCCACCCCATATGACTCGGTGTGGTCCAATTCCCCCGCGTCTTATTGTCGCTAGTTGACGCTGTCCAGACGGCCAGATGGCGCCATTTGCCGATTGCGTCACATCGGGGTGGTTCAAGCGTGGATCATTCGCCTGAAAAATCGTTGAAAACCATGCAGATCGCAAATTGTATCAAGAGCTAATGAATTGAAATAAAACCGAAATGTTTCAGCATGTGTCTGCGCACAGAGGTGGGTGTTGCCAAGCTGCATCGGTCGTGGCTAAGTTTTGCGGACTGGGAGAAAGCTGGCGCATGTTGCCGAATTCTTCGGAATGCGGGTGGCTGTTCACCGATGGAAAATAACTCTACCGCATAGGTAGGCGCACAAATCTGGGGTGTTGGAGGGCGGAAGGCATGAGCGATCCCGGCGGCAGTGCTGCCAGTCGATCAGGCGGTGACGGCAGTGCAGAGCTGGCAAGGCCAGGGTGGCGCCGATTGCTGCGTGAACGCGCGCTTGGCGTCTGGACCCGGGGGGCTTTCGAACCGCTCACTGCTGAACAGCTCGACATCCTTACCACAGCCTTCGGGCCGCTGCTGCAGGATGTTGTTGCCATCGTGGAGGCCTTTGCGCTTGGCGCCCGGGTGACTGTCGGCGCGGGTGGCGAATTGCCGCCTGGCGTTGCCACCAGGCTGGATTTGCTGCTGAACAGTTTCGACGCGATTGCCGATGAACAGACCGCGCGCCTGCAACTGGACCGCGCCACCCAGTCACACGTCATCCAGAGCGATCTATGGCAGGTGCTGCACAAGGTGCGCGAAAGCGCGGAACTGTCCTATGCCCGTGAACGTGATCTGATAGAGCTGGATCGCCGCATCCTCATGATGCTGCAGACCGCCGGTCCCATGGCGCCCGCTGATATCTCCAGTGCCGTCGGCGTGGACAAGGCGCAGGTCAGTCGCTCGGTCAAGCGCCTGCTGGAATTGGGGGTGGCGGAGCGGGATCAGCTGCGCTCACCCCTTCGCCTTACGATCGCTGGGGAGGGGCTTTCTTCCCGGCTGCTGCGTCTCGCGGAATTGCGCAATCGCGAACTCACCTTCGACATCAGCGATGAAGAGCTGGAAAGCTTTTCGGACACGATCGAGCTGCTGGTCGATCGGGCTGTGGCGCTCTATGATCAGGAACGCGAACTGGCGGCGCAGGTGCCTGCGCGTGCAGACGGCGAGGCGGACGGGGATGCCGAGACGCGGAATTTCGAACGGCGGATCGAAGGTCAGCTGGTAATCGATCGCAAGCGGATCGTGCCTTCGCTCATGACGCTGCTGTCCTATTTCGCGCGCAGCGGCGGGCTGGCCTTCAAGCGGCTGACCGGATTGTCCCGGTTCGAAGCTTTCGTCATGTCCGAAGTGGGCCGCAGTGCTCCGGTCGACTGGTCGACATTGGTCAATAGCCTGCACCGCGATCACAGCCAGGCCAGCCGCACCCTGAACGCGCTGATGGAACGACGGCTGATCACCCGCAGCGGGCGCCCAGGGCGGCGACACGGGCGATTTTCCCTGACAGATGCCGGGCAGGAACTGTTCGCCATCATTCAGCAGGCCGGTAATGATCGCAGCACTTTCCTGATGGCCCCGCTGGAACGGGACAGGCGCGTGCGCTTTCTGGCGATCTTTGACAAAATCCGCCGCAATGCCTCGGCGCAGTTGGAACGCGAACGGGCCTTCGCCGAATTCGAACAGCATTGAACCGCCTGTTCGCAGGCTTGTAATTCCCCCGGCGCGCAGCGCGGCCGGGGGGTATCGCGGGGGTCAGCGGACCCGGCGCACCCGCACCGGTGCCTGCTTGTCGATCCGCATCAGGAAGCTGCCCATGGCTGCCCGCGCAATGCGGACAGTATCGCCACGGCGCGGAACGCCGAAATTGTTGGGTACGCTTTCGCTGAACAGCCATTGCGCCCCATCTTCCAGCTCCACCAGATAGACGCCGGGTTCACGCGGCTGGATGGAGGCGATGCGCGCCGTGATCTCGCTGGCTTCGCCGGCCGGGGTCTGGAACCGTTCAGCTGTGCGGATGCTGTCGCCGCCAAAGCCTGCGGTGTTGCCCGTCGCCGCCACAGGCGCACCGCCGCCGCGCGGAGCGGGGGCATTGCCCGGCACCGTGCGCGGATTGGCGCCGGCGGCACGGATATTGTTGTCGTAACAGGCCAGCCGGGCGGACGGATCATCGATCTTGGCGCATTCGCGCATGATGTTCAGCACCACTTCGCCATTGACCTGGGCGGTTGCCGGGGCGGTGGCGGCCAGCAGCGCGGCGGCGCCTGCCAGCAGATAGGTTGCGCGCGGCGCATTCATGGCTTTCAGACTCCCTCTCGTCGGCGGCGCGGCCTTTCCCTCGACCGGGCGGAATCGCCTGGCGATTCGGATCATCCGGAAAACAAGGGATTTTTGACGCAGCGACCGATCATTCCATCGATCTTTATCCTAGTGGCGACTGGCGCGCCCGTGCGCAAGCGGATTGCGGTGGAAGGCCACAACCCGCATGCCTGACCCGCCATGGCTAATCCGGCTTGGACAGCGTCCCTCGGCGCAGCTGGTCTTCTTCCATGGACCGAAAAAGGGCCGTGATATTGCCCTCGCCAAATCCCTCGTCGCCCTTGCGCTGGATGAATTCGAAGAACACCGGCCCCACCATCAACTGGCTGAATATCTGCATCAGCAGTCGGGGCGATGACCCTTCGGTGCTGCCATCCACCAATATTGCCCGCCGGCGCAATTCTTCCACCGGCTCGCCATGGCCTGGCAGGCGTTCGTCGAGCATTTCGTAATAAGTGTCGGGCGGGGGCGGGGCAAACTGCATGCCATGCTGTTTCAGACTGTCGAGCGCGGCATAAAGATCGTCGCTGGCCAGCGCGATATGCTGGATTCCCTCGCCATTGTAGGCGCGCAGATATTCGGCGATCTGCCCTTTCCCGCCGCTCTTTCCGTCGGCGCCTTCCTCGTTCAGCGGGATGCGGATGCGCCCGTCCGGCGCCATCATCACGCGGGTGTTCAAGCCCGAATATTCGCCGCTCACATCGAACTGCCGGAATTCGCGAAAACCGAATATGCGGGCGTAGAAATCCTGCCAATGCGCCGTCCGCCCGGCATAGACATTGTGGGTCAGGTGATCGATCGTGTGCAGGCCCGCCCCATGGGGATGCCGCTCCACACCGTCTTCATAAATGAAATCGATGTCATAGATCGTCAGATCATCGCCATAGCGGTCGATCAGATAGATCAGGGATTGGCCGATGCCGCGGATCGCCGGAATGTTCAGCTCCATCGCGCCGGTCGGTACTGCCACCGGCTCCGCCCCGCGCGCGATCGCCAGCGCATGGGCCCTGGCGGCATCGCGCACGCGGAAACCCATGCTGCACGCCGATGGGCCATGTTCGGCCGCGAAATAGGCGGCTGGGCTGCCGGGCTCGTAATTGGTGATCAGATTGATCCCGCCCTGCCGCCACAGCTGCACATCCTTGCTGCGATGGCGGGCGACCAGGCTAAATCCCATGCTTTCGAACGCCGGCTCCAGCACGCCTTTGTTCGGTGCGCAGAACTCCAGAAACTCGAACCCGTCGAGTTGCAGCGGATTGTCGAACAGATCGGCCATGGTTTCCACTGTAACCAATCTATCACTTTGTCTCAAGCGGTGACATATTCGGACGAAAATCATCAGCAATCGTCTGAATCTGCTTGATACTGCGGTATAACTGTGATTCTGTCGGCAAATGGTGCTGCCGGCGAAAAAGATGGGCTTGAAGGGGCGTATGTCGCAATTTGCGGCGCTGTCCTATCTGCTCCTGCTCGGCGGCCTGGCGCTGGTCGGGCCCTATGGCGCGCTCGCCTGGGCGGAAAGCTCGGCCCTGCTCGAAAAACGACAGGCGCATATCGCCGAGCTGGAACTTCAGCGGGCGGATCTGAGCAACAATGTCGATCTGCTCGATCCTGAGAATGCCGACCGTGATCTGGCCGCAGAACTGATCCGCGAAAATCTCAATGTCGCCCATCCGGATGATTACGTGATGGAACTCAAGCCCCGGCATTGATCCGATGCCGGTGGTACCATCGGCCGTCCCCGGCGGCCTGCACTATATCATGCACTTTCCTTGCCTTGGGCGCATCGCGGGCGTTGCCAGCGCCGCGTTTCACCGCCTATAGATGCCCGCGAAGAGGCGTCCATGCGGGACGCGAAAAGGGGAAAATGCCTTGGCAAGAGCCGCCAGTTCCACACCCGGGAAGCCCAAGCGGACACCGGTGAAGAGTGCATCGGTCGAATCTGCGGCAGCGTCCGCACCATCTGACAAGAATTCGGCCAGTGAAGATTCCGCCGGTGAGAATTTCGAACTCCGCAGCCTGCAGGATCGATTCTCCGAAAGCTCGCGCTTCGATGCAGATTCCGATTATCTGCTCCATCTCTACGAACAGATGCTGTTGATCCGCCGGTTCGAGGAAAAGGCCGGCCAGCTGTACGGCCTCGGCCTCATCGGCGGTTTCTGCCACCTCTATATCGGCCAGGAAGCCGTCGCCGTCGGCCTGCAGTCTGCGCTGCAGGAAGGCAAGGACAGCGTCATCACCGGCTATCGCGACCATGGCCACATGCTGGCCTATGGCATCGATCCCAAGATCATCATGGCCGAACTCACCGGTCGCCAGGCGGGTATCTCGCACGGCAAGGGTGGTTCGATGCACATGTTCAGCACCGAACATGCGTTTTACGGCGGCCACGGCATCGTCGGCGCGCAGGTCTCGCTCGGCGGTGGTCTGGCTTTCGGCCATAAGTATCGTGGCGATGGCGGGATCTGCCTCGCCTATTTCGGTGATGGCGCGGCGAACCAGGGCCAGGTTTACGAAACCTTCAACATGGCCAGCCTGTGGAACCTGCCGATCGTGTTCGTGGTCGAAAACAACGAATATGCCATGGGCACTGCGGTCAAGCGCAGCTCGGCCGAAACCGAATTCTATCGCCGCGGCACGGCCTTCCGCATTCCGGGCATGAAGGTGAACGGCATGGACGTGCTCGAAGTGCGCCAGGCAGCAGAGGTCGCCTTCGCCCATGTGCGCGAAGGCAATGGGCCGGTGCTGATGGAACTCAACACCTATCGTTATCGCGGCCACTCCATGTCCGATCCGGCCAAGTACCGGACGCGCGAAGAAGTGCAGAACATGCGCGAAAACAGCGACCCGATCGAGGGCGCAAAAGCAGAATTGATCAAGATGGGCATCGATGAAGAGAAGCTGAAGGATATCGACAAGCGTATCCGTGCTCAGGTGGCCGAAGCAGCGGATTTCGCCGAAAGCTCGCCACTGCCTGACGCTTCCGAACTCTACACCGACGTTCTGGTGGAGAGCTACTGATGGCGATTGAACTGAAAATGCCCGCCCTGTCCCCAACCATGGAAGAAGGGACGCTGTCCCGCTGGCTGGTCAAGGAAGGCGATCAGGTTTCCTCCGGCACCGTTCTGGCGGAAATCGAAACCGACAAGGCCACGATGGAATTCGAATCCATCGACGAAGGCACCGTG
Source organism: Croceibacterium xixiisoli (assembly GCF_009827305.1). Taxonomy (GTDB): domain Bacteria; phylum Pseudomonadota; class Alphaproteobacteria; order Sphingomonadales; family Sphingomonadaceae; genus Croceibacterium_C; species Croceibacterium_C xixiisoli. Next base: position 913,619 of record NZ_WTYJ01000002.1, read on the forward strand.
GGCCAGATCCTGGTTCCCGAAGGCACCGAAAACGTGAAGGTCGGCACCATCATCGCCGTGCTGGCCGCTGAGGGCGAAGATGCCTCGGCAGCAGCGGCCGCTCCGGCTGCGGAAGCCGCACCGGCAGCAGCGCCCGCCGCATCTTCTGCGCCGGAACGCCCGCGTCCGGTCGCCAAGGCTTCTGATCCTGAGGTGCCGGCCGGCACCAACATGATCAAGATGACCGTGCGTGACGCGCTGCGTGATGCCATGGCCGAAGAAATGCGCCGTGACGAACGTGTGTTCGTGATCGGGGAAGAAGTCGCCGAATACCAGGGCGCCTACAAGGTGACCCAGGGCCTGCTGGCTGAATTCGGGCCGAAGCGCGTGATCGATACGCCGATCACCGAATATGGCTTCGCCGGTATCGGCACGGGGGCTGCGATGGGCGGCCTGCGCCCGATCGTGGAATTCATGACCTTCAACTTCGCCATGCAGGCGATCGATCACATCATCAACTCCGCCGCCAAGACCAACTACATGTCCGGTGGCCAGATGCGCTGCCCGATCGTGTTCCGTGGTCCCAATGGCGCGGCCAGCCGCGTCGGCGCCCAGCACAGCCAGAACTATGGCCCCTGGTTCGCCAATGTCCCTGGCCTGATCGTGATCGCGCCCTATGATTCCTCGGATGCGAAGGGCCTGCTCAAGGCGGCGATCCGCAGCGAAGATCCGGTCGTGTTCCTCGAAAACGAACTGGTCTACGGTCGCAATTTCGAAGTCGCCCAGCTTGATGATCACGTCCTGCCGATCGGCAAGGCCCGGATCATGCGCGAAGGCTCCGATGTCACGATCGTGTCCTATTCGATCGGCGTCGGCCTGGCGCTTGAAGCAGCCGAAACGCTTGCTGGCGAAGGCATCGATGCCGAAGTCATCGACCTGCGCACGCTGCGTCCGCTGGACAAGGATACGGTCCTGGCCAGCCTCGCCAAGACCAATCGCCTGATCATCGCGGAAGAAGGCTGGCCGGTCTGCTCGATCGCGTCGGAAATCATCGCGATCTGCATGGAAGAAGGCTTCGATCTGCTCGATGCCCCGGTGCTGCGCGTCTGCAATGAAGACGTGCCGCTGCCCTATGCTGCCAATCTGGAAGCTCTGGCCCTGATCGATGCCCCGCGCATTGTCGCTGCGGCAAAGAATGTCTGCTACCGCGATTGATCGCGATCCGCTGTCTCCGATCCGGCCCAAGGGACCGGGTTGGGGCAGGGTAACAAAAAGCCGGGCGAATGCAGTGCATTCGCCCGGCTTTTTGCGTCTCGGTCTCTTTGGCCTGGAATGGCGGGGCTCAGCAGGACGCCACCGCGACGGCCGGTGAAGGATTGTAGATCTGCGACAGATCGCGATCGTCGCGCACATACATGGCCGCTGTCTTGCGGATCGTCGGAGCGCGGATGATGTCCGGCATGCTTAGCGCTTCATAAGGATAGAAGATTTCAACGAAGATGATCGCCGATCCGGCATCGGCGACAATCTGCCGGCCCGCCGGTCCGATGGCCGTGATCGAGGTGCCGGTCCGCCCCGCACCCTGAACGCCATAGGATGACCGGAAATTGCCCCTGCCGAAACAGCGCTGCCAGTGAATCCACTGGCCGCCCTGGGCATTGCGCTCGATGCTGGACATGATGATCCGCCCTCGGCCGCGAATATCCAGGTTTCCCGCCTGGATTTCCGCCGCCCGGAACACTTCCTGCACATCATATTCGCGGAAGCGGGGGTTGGCATTGACCACCACCTGCTTCGCGCGGGATGCATTGTCCGCCACGGTGATCGTCATCTGGCTGATGCGCGTCTGGGTCACTGCATAATTGGCCAGTTCGATGCCGCCCAGGGCCAGAAACAGCATGATCGGCAGCGAATAGGCGAACTCGATCAACGCCAATCCGCTGGTATCTGCCTTCAGCCGCCGGAAAAACGATCTGCTCATCAGTTCCCCCGGCAGATCTGCTTGCCGGCACGCTCGGACTGGGAGCCATAGGGCTGGTTGCGCAGCACCGTGCTGCTGCTCATTGTATTGGTGTCGCTCCAACCCAGGAAATTGCCGATCGGGAACAGACGATCATAGGCCACCGTCACCGTGTAGAACACGACGTCGTCCGCGCCGCCGATGCCTTCGCGGCCCATGTCGGCATCCCATTGCCCGTTGTTGTTAATGTCGGTGAAGCATTCATTGGGATCGTAAACGCCGTTGCGATTGGCATCGACATAATCCTCGGGCCGGCCGACGTCGCTGAAGGTGTGATAATTGCGCCGATCGAAGGAAACCTCCGCGTTGGGAATCGTCGTCTTCAACATGGCTTCGACATGGTCATCGATCGCCTGATAATTGCCCAGGCCGGTTTCCAGCGTGGTGTCGCGCGCCGCCTGTTGTACGGCGCCCTGTAACGTGGCCTGCGCCATCACCACATGTCCCAATTCGAAGATGCCAAGCAGCATGATCACGAAGATCGGTGCAACGAAGCCGAACTCCACGATCGTGGCCCCGCTTGTGTCCCGAGCAAGCGCGGCACTGGTTTTGCGGCAGCGGTCAAGCATCATTGGGTCAGTCTCAAATCGGCAACTTGCGAAGCGATATAGCTAAAGGTTGAGCGCAACTGGGCGATATTACCGGCAAAAAATGCGCGATCGCCGCTGGAACAGTTCCTTAGATCATCGCTGATCGTGGTGCCGAACCCGATAACCCAGATGGTGTAACCCTCGTTCTTCGCTTCTTGGCATGCCGCCCGGAAGCGCAGCGCGTGAATTGCTTCCAACGGACCGGTATCAAGGGTTCCCGCGATAGCTATCCGGTTTTCCAGCTGCTCGTGGCCATAGGCGGTATAGGCGATCCGGTTGGCGTCCATCTCACCATCGGTCATGTAGATGATATGACGATTGGCCTGCTCATCCGGTCGATCATCTACGATGTCAGCGAAAATGCCTGTCGGACTGCTCAGACGCGCGCCCCAGATCATTCCCACATCATGATAGGTAAAGCCTTCAACCCTCAGGCTATTGACATAGGTGTTCAACCATCCGGGAACAGTGGCACTGGTCATATCCACTTCGCGGAATGCCATCATTTCAGTCGGGCAGGCCCTGTAATCGATCGGATAGTATGTTGTCCCTGTCTGCTCCCGTCGGTAGGGGTTGGCATTGCGATCATAGGCGATGTCCAGCCACATCGGGCGCCAATAGCTTCCCGGGTTGCCCGCATCGGGTTCGCTGTTGATATCCAGGTCCAGCGCGCCTGCTGGAATGGGATTGAAGCTGGTTGCACGGACGGTGTCCCGTTCCATCAGGCACCCGCCCCAGGTCGAATTGGTGGTTGTTATGCCACCGCTGCGCTGGCTGCCGAACGCCGCGAGTTGCCGAACATCATAGGTTCCGGCTGTGTCTACCCAAGCCGTATCTGCCACATCGGTGGCGTAAGCGACTTGGCCCAGTCCAGCCAAACCAGTTGTGTTGACAGTAGCTTGTTCATAACGCCATTTGTTTGCCGGATTTGCAATCCGGAAAATCTGCTTGAACGTGTTGGTGGTCTGGAACGACCGCCTGATACAGGTTCCTGTGGTGCTGAGGAAATTAGTGCGGGTCCAGCTTACAAGTTGATAACCGCTGGTCACGGTCGTGGCAGGCGGAGTTCCGGTCGTGTTCGAAGATGTCGCCCAAGTGCTGCAGGCGGACTGCGTCACTCTTTGGGCATTTGTTTCTTCCCGCCCGGTGGTCGTGTTGCTGCCGGTCCCAACATTTTCGGCAACGCTGAAGGTGACACGTCGCGTCTGAAACGGCGCCGAGCTTGAAAAGAAGCTCGCAGGCATGTGTCCTGCCGACACCAGGCCACGGGCGTTAACGGTTGTCGAATAGGGTACAAATCCGTAACGAATACGTGTTTCCGGCTGTATCTGGGCATTGGCCAAAGTCAGGTGAAAATCCCGTACGGCATCGCGCAGGCCGCTGATGCGCGTACCGCCTCCAGACATGCTCGATGCCATCGATCCGGTCGTATCCAGCACGAACATCACATCGGTATTGGCAATCTGGAGTTCAGCCGTGCAATTGGCTTCCAGATCGATGGTCTCAAAGTTGAAAAAGTTCATGATGACGGTTGGCAGCGGGACGGAAACCGTGCCGACCACATTGTTCTCATCGTCGGCCCGGGTGGTGAAGTTCGGCACACCCAGGCCATAACTGCGGTGATCGAAATTGGCACGGAACATGGTCGTGGCTTTGCCCTGTTCAGTTCTGCCATACTGCCCGGTTTCCGCCAGTGCTTTGCGCCCCGCCAATGCGCCAGCGTCGCACGCGTTCTGCAACTGCGTCTTGGCCATATAGGCTCGGCTCAGTTCTACGCCGCTGCCGATGATCGCCAGCATCGGCACCAGCGCTGCTGCGAAGATCGCCAGCGTATTGCCCGCCTCATTGCGAAGCAGGTCGGGCAGGAAGCCGGTTCTGTTCTTATTGGGCGCCATTTCCGCAAAAATCCGTCGGGAAAAATAACAGCCTCGCTTCTTATCGGCCGGTCGTTAAGGAGCGGTTACCCCTATGAATGAAAACTCTCCCACCGCTCGGTCCGACACCGCCGATCTGCCGCAATTGCAGCAGCTGGCGCTCAGCTATGCGCCGGCCGCAGCGCGCCAGCCCACCCTCGGCCTGCTGCTGCTCGATGCCCATCTGGGCACGCTGTTGCGGCAGATGCGGGAACCGGTGCTCACCCAGCTACGGTTGGCCTGGTGGCGGGACACCCTGGTCAAGCCGGCGAGCCATTGGCCGCAGGGCAATCAGGTGCTCGCCCTGCTTGCGCCATGGCGCAACCCTGCCGCGCTGGTGCCGATGGTGGATGGGTGGGAAGAACTGGTCACCGATGATCTGACGCCCGCCGCGATACAAGGCTTCGCCTCAGGGCGCGGCCGGGGCTTTGCCGAACTGGCCCGGCAACTCGATCTGCCCGATGCCGCACAAGCTGCGCAGGACGCTGGGCGGGTCTATGCGCTGGCCGATCTGCTCGGCAACATATCCTCCCCGGCGGAAAAGGCGCAGATCCTGCAACTGGCCGGCAAGCCTTCGCCCACCGCCTTCCGCCTGCCGCGCCCCCTTCGTCCGCTGACGGTGCTGGCCGGGCTCGGCGCGCGGGCGGTTGCACGGGGCGATGGCCATTTGGCGGCCGGGGGCGGGGCCTTCGCCCTGGCGGTGCGGCTCGGCCTGCTCGGGCGCTGACCCCCCGGCCGGAATTGTTTTTGTTTGGCCGCAAAACGCATTAGCCTGCAGCGGGATCAAGGTGGGGCAGGCGGATGAACAAGATCGTTCTCGGCGCATTTCTGGGTTTGCTGTTGGCGGGAATCGGGCAATTCTGGCTCAGCGGCAATGCCGCCGTCGAACGCGGCGCCCCGCCGCCCGCGCCTCTTGCTGCTCCTCCATCAGGCCCGGCTCCGCTGCCCAGCGCCGACATTGCCGGCCTGCGCGGACCTGCTCCGCCAGAGGCGACGGCGCTGACCCGCGAACAGACCCGCTTCTTCCGTTATGATCGCAACCGCGACCAGCGGATCACCCGGGAAGAAATGCTCTCCACCCGCACCGATGCGTTTCGCAAGCTCGATGTCGACGGCAACAATCTGCTGACCTTCGAAGAATGGGCCGTCGCCACCGTCCAGCGTTTCGACGGTGCCGATGCCAATCGCGATCGCTGGCTCTCTGCGGCAGAATTCGCCACCACCGCGCCCGCGCCGGCGGCGTCCTCGACCCCGCGCTGCGCGTGCTGATGCGCAGGCAGCGCGCGCTCCTGCGCAGGCAGGGCGTGGCTGGCTCGCGCCTTAATGGCTGTTGGGGGCCTCGCCGCGTGCCGCCAGCCAGGTGGTGAAATCTTCCTTGCCGCGGCCGGTATAGGCTTCCTTGCGCTGCTTCTTCTTCACATCGTGCAACGGCGGAAACAGCCCGAAATTGATGTTCATCGGCTGATAGCTTTCCGCCTCTGCATCCCCGGTAATATGCGCCAGCAGCGCCCCCATCGCGCTGGTGCGCGGCGGTGATTGCCAGCTCCGCCCGGCCAGCTGATCGGCCGCCATCAGGGCTGCCAGCAGCCCCACCGCACTGCTCTCGACATAGCCCTCGCAACCGGTGATCTGGCCCGCAAAGCGAATATGCTCGCCGCCCTTCAAGCGGAGCTGCCGGTCAAGAATAGTGGGTGAATTCAGGAAGGTATTGCGGTGCAATCCGCCCAGCCGGGCGAATTCCGCATTCTGCAATCCGGGGATCGTGCGAAACAGGCTGATCTGATCGGCATATTTCAGCTTGGTCTGAAACCCGACCATATTCCAGAGCGTGCCCAGCTTGTTGTCCTGCCGCAATTGCACCACGGCATAGGGCCAGCGTCCCGTGCGCGGATCGTCCAGCCCGACCGGCTTCATCGGCCCATAACGCAGCGTATCCACCCCGCGCGATGCCATCACCTCGATCGGCATGCAGCCTTCGAAGTAGGGCGTGTCGGCTTCCCATTGTTTGAACTCGGTTTTCTCACCGTCCATCAAGCCCTGATGGAAAGCGAGATACTGCTCCTTATCCATCGCGCAGTTGATGTAATCCTTGCCGTCACCCTTGTTCCATCGGCTCTGCATCCAGCAGATGTCCATATCGATGCTGTCGTGATGCACGATCGGTGCAATGGCATCGAAGAAAGCTAGGCTTTCCGCCCCGGTCTTCCGGCCGATGCTCTCCGCCAGCGGCACAGCGGTGAGCGGGCCGGTGGCGATGATGGTCAGACCTTCGCCGGGCAATTCGTTCACCTGCTCGCGCACGATCTCGATATTCGGATGCGATTCCAGGACCTTCTGTACTTCTTCTGAGAATACATCGCGGTCCACCGCCATAGCCGATCCGGCCGGCACGCGGGCGATTTCACCGGCGCTCATCACTAGCGAATTCAGCCGGCGCATCTCGTGATGCAGCAGGCCAACCGCATTCTTCTCGTCGTCGTCGGATCGGAAGCTGTTGGAACATACGAGTTCCGCCAGACCATCGGTCTGATGCGCCGGTGTCGAACCACCGCCGCCGCGCATCTCCGAAATCTTCACGCGAAATCCGCGCCGCGCCAATTGCCAGGCCGCTTCGCTTCCCGCGAGACCGCCGCCGATGATATGTACGTCATGGGCCATGATCGCTGCCGCTTGCTCCGGCACGGCTTCCGCGTCAAGGGTGGTGCCATGGCTGCATCGCGATACAATAGAGCCCTGGCGGAAAAACGCCCGATCCTGCTGGCCAGCCTGATTGCCGCGCTGGCCTTCTTCTACCTGCGCGCCGGCCCATGGCCCGAACTCTGGCTGATCCCGCTCAAGGGTGCATCGGTTCTCCTCTTGGCTATCTATGCGCTGGTTCGTCACAAGAGCCAGGACGGGCGCCTGCTCGCCGTGTTGATGACGGTGGCTGCCTTCTGGGCGATGGCGGATGAAGTCGATCTGGGGGCAGGGCAGGTGCTCGCCTTCGGCTATTACCTGATCGCCCTGCTGCTCTATCTCCGCCACCGACGGGCCAGCCTGAACCCGTCACGCAAATGGATCACGCTGGCCTTGCTGTTGTTGCCGGCTGCCCTGCTGCATGTGGTGATGACCGGGCCTTACGCCGGCCTGATTGCCGCAGCCTATGGCCTGACGGCCGGCGCGGCGGCGGCCGCGGCCTGGACCAGCAGTTTTCAGCTGTATCGCGTCGGGGCGGGTGCGGTGCTGGTCCTGCTCTCCGACATGCTGGGATTTGCCGCAATGGGGCCGCTCAATGGCAGCGACATCCCCACCATCATGGTCTGGCCGCTCGCCTATCTGGGGCAGTTTCTGATTGCGATCGGCGTGGTGGCCGTGATGAACAAGCGCGAACCGCAGATCCGGCTCGTGAGCAGCCGATAGCTGCCAAAAAGAAGCCCGGAGCTCCACCAGGGAGCCCCGGGCTGCCTTGTTTTCAGCGGCGGCGATCAGGCGTCGCTATCGCCGGCATCTTCGTCGCCTGCCTCCGCATCAGCGGCAGGTTCGCCATCAGGTTCGGCCCGACGCTCGATGATCTCGGCCAGGATCGCTTCTTCCGCTTCGTTCTCGGGCTGCTCATCTTCGTCGATGCGCACCGCGCTGACGACATGTTCATTCTTGGACACGTCAAACAACCGCACACCGGCCGAATTGCGTCCGATCACCCGCAGGGATGACAGGCCCATCCGGATCAGCTTGGCCTGATCGGTCACCAGCATCAGCTGATCAGCCTGGGTCGCCGTGAAGCTGGCCACCACCGGTCCATTGCGCTTTATATTGTCGATATTGGTGATGCCCTGGCCACCGCGCCCCGTCCGGCGATATTCATAGGCAGAGCTGAGCTTGCCATAGCCATTGGCGCATACCGTCAGGATGAACTGCTCGCTGCCGGACAGTTCGGCGAAGCGATCCGGTTCCAGATCGGGCTCGCCTTCCTTCTCCGCCTTCCATGGGGCGTAGCGCAGATATTGCTCACGCTCTTCCGGAGATGCGCCAACGCGATGCAGGATCGAAAGTGATACGACAAGATCGTCATCTTTCAACGTCATGCCGCGCACACCTGTCGATGTACGTGAAGTGAATTCGCGCACATCATCGGCGGCAAAGCGGATCGCCCGGCCATTGCGCGTGGCCAACAGCACGTCATCGCCAGAATCGAGCAGCGCAACGCCGATCAGCTTGTCGTCCGATCCTTCTTCGAACCGCATCGCCAGCTTCCCGTTGCTGGGAATATTGGCGAAGGAATCCATGCTGTTGCGGCGGACATTGCCCTGCGCCGTGGCGAAGACCACGCTCAGCGCGCCCCAGCTCGCCTCGTCCTCAGGCAGCGGCAGAACGGCGGCGATGGTCTCACCCTCGTCCAGCGCGGGCAGCAGATTGACGATCGGACGGCCCCGTGTCGTCGGCCCGCCTTCCGGCAGCTTCCACACCTTGAGCCGGTAGGTCTTGCCCGCCGTGGAGAAGAACAGCACCGGATTGTGGGTGCTGGTCACGAACATCGCCATGACCGCGTCTTCGTCCTTCGTGGCCATGCCCGAACGGCCCTTGCCGCCACGCGCTTGCGCCCGGAAAGTCGAAAGCGGGGTGCGCTTGATATAGCCATCCAGCGTCACCGTCACGACCATCTCGTCGCGTTCGATCAGATCTTCGTCGTCCAGCCCATCCCAGGCCGGCGCGATTTCCGACAGCCGCGGGGTGGCATAGCTCTGCTTGATGACTTCCAGCTCATACCGCATCACGGCGTAAAGCCGTGCGCGATCGCCCAGGATCGCCAGATATTCGGCGATGCTGGTGGCCAGTTCCTTCAGCTCATCGCCGATTTCATCGCGGCCCAGCGCCGTCAGGCGGTGCAAGCGCAGGTCCAGAATGGCCTTCACCTGGATTTCCGACAGGCGATAGGTATCGGCGCCGCTCCCGGCTTCGGGATCGACGGCTTCCACCAGCGCCAGATAGGATGCGATGTCGCCAATCGGCCATTCGCGCGCGAGCAGCTTGGCGCGGGCTTCCGCCGGGTTGGATGATCCGCGGATCATCGCCACCACTTCGTCCAGATGCGACACTGCCACCACCAGGCCGAGCAGGATGTGGGCCCGGTCGCGTGCCTTGTTCAGTTCGAACTTGGTACGCCGCGTGATCACCTGTTCGCGGAACTGGATGAAGGCCTGGATGATCTCGCGCAGCGCCAGCGTTTCGGGCCGGCCGCCACGGATCGCCAGCATATTGGCGGGGAAGCTGGCCTGGGCGGGGGTGTGCCGCCACAGCTGGTTCAGCACCACTTCGGCGGTGGCATCGCGCTTCAGATCCACCACCACGCGCACGCCGTCGCGGTTGGATTCGTCGCGAATGTCCGAAATGCCTTCGATCCGCTTGTCCTTGGCGGCCTCGGCAATCTTTTCGACCAGGTTGGACTTGCCGACCTGATAGGGGATCGACGTCAGCACGATCGACTGGCGATCGCCACGCTTTTCCTCGATCATATGGCGGCAACGCATGATGATCGATCCGCGCCCGGTCGTATAGGCGGACCTTGCACCCGAATTGCCGAGGATCAGCGGTGCCGTCGGGAAATCGGGCCCCGGGATATATTTCATCAGCTCTTCGGAACTGATGCCCGGATCATCGAGATAGGCGAAGCAGCCGTCGATCACCTCGCCCAGGTTGTGCGGCGGAATATTGGTCGCCATGCCGACCGCGATCCCGCCCGCGCCATTGACGAGCAGATTGGGGAAGCGCGCCGGCAGAACCGAGGGTTCCTGCTGCGAACCGTCATAGTTGTCGACGAAATCGACCGTGTCCTTCTCGATGTCTTCGAGCAGGGCCGTGGCCACGCGGGCAAGGCGCGCCTCAGTGTAACGTTCGGCGGCCGGCGGATCGGGGTCCATCGAACCGAAATTGCCCTGACCATCGATCAGCGGCACACGCATCGACCATGGCTGCGCCATGCGCGCCAGCGCGTCATAGATCGCCTGGTTGCCGTGCGGGTGATAGTTACCCATCGTATCGCCGGTGATCTTGGCGCATTTGCGATAGGGGCGACCAGGAAGGAATCCGCCCTGTTGGCAGGCCCACAGGATACGGCGGTGAACGGGTTTGAGACCATCGCGCACATCGGGCAGGGCCCGGCTCACGATCACGCTCATCGCGTAATCGAGATAGCTGGTCTTCATTTCATCGACGATGTCGATGCGGTCGAATTCCCCCGGGGTCGCCGGCGGATCAAGGGTATCGGTCGTGTCGTTCACCTGGACGGGTCAATCTGTTCTGTTGTCGTTGTACCGGTTCCGCGAGACCCTAGGGCAAGGGGGCAGGGGTGGCCAGCATGGCGCGCTTCGCGGGAGTTGGCTGAACAGCTTTATCCACATTTGCCGGGGCTGCAACCATGCAGCCGTCTGGCCGGCGCGGTTAAATCGCCGTTCAGCGCACGAAGCTTAGGGACACAATTGCATTCCCGGCCGTTCATCGGCACAAACTGTATCATTAACCCCTGGGCCCGCATACGGCCGGACACGACACAGGAGCGTATATTGATGTTTCGCATGCCCCTTACCGCTGGCCGCAAATCCCTTCGGGGCGTGGTTTCCGGCTTCGCGCTGGTTGCAACGCTGGCGGGCGGCGCCGTAATCGGTACCGCGATGGCCAGCGCCCCCGCCGCCGCGCAGTCCAAGCCGAAGAACTCCAAGAAATTTGTTGATGCCTATACCCCGGTCTCCAACGCAGTGAACGCGGAAGGCGGCGATCTCAACGCGGCCAAGGCCCAGCTGCCAGGCGTAATTGCAGCTGTCGAAAATGAAACCGATCGTTTCCTCGCCGGCAATCTCGCCCTGGTATTGGGTGGTAAGCTGACGGACAAGGCACTGCAGCGTCAGGGTCTGGAAATTATGTTGCAGAGCGGCCAGGTCGAACCCGACAAGGTTGCCCAGTTCCAATTCTTCGTCGGCCAGCTCGCGCTCGACGCCAAGGATTATCCCGCGGCCTTGGCGGCATTGAAGCAAGCCAAGGATGGCGGTTTTCAGGAACCGGCGCTGGATCAGCTGATCTTCGCGGCCTACATTGAAAACAACCAGGCCAATGAAGGTCTGGCTTTCCTCAAGACCACGCTGGGTGCCGGCACCTCCGACGCCGTGCTGCGCGCCGCACTGCAGGCTGCGTATGATTCCAAGGATTCCGCGCTGGCCAATGAATGGTCGGCCACGCTGGTCAAGCAGAGCCCGACCGAAGCCAATTGGAAGAGCGCCATTCAGGTGGTCGAAGCCAGCAATGATTTCGATGCCCAGGCAACGCTGGATCTCATGCGGCTGATGTCGGCAACCGGTTCGCTCAAGGAAGAACGGGAATTCCGTAACTACATCGAAGCCGCCGATCCGCGCATCATGTCGAACGAAGTGCTTCGGGTGATTGCATCGGGTCAGCAGGCAGGTGTGTTCGCCGGTGACGATGCCTATGTCGCCGAAGTAAAGGCAATTGCCGATCCGCGCGCACCGGAAGATCAGCGCGAAGCGGCTGGCCTGGCGACGGCCGCCCGCAGCTCGGGCGCTGCCCGCGATGCGCTAATCGCCGGCAATGTGATGATGTCGCTGGCAAAATATGCCGAGGCGGAAGAAATGTTCGCTCTGGCGCTGGAAAAGGGCGCACCCGACCGTGATCTCGCCGCCACTCGCCTCGGCATCGCGCAGGCGCATCAGGGCAAGGCAGCAGAAGCCAAGGCGACGCTTGACCAGGTCACGGGCGCCCGCGCCCCGCTGGCGCAGCTCTGGGCAATTTACGCCGCCAGCAAGAGCTGATCTGCCAGCCATGACATGAAAAAAGGGGGCGGAAGCATCAGCTTCCGCCCCCTTTTTGTACCTGCTTGTTGCGGGTCGGTGAATGCCGGCGGTCAGACGTTGAACTTGAACATCAGCACGTCGCCGTCCTGCACAAGATATTCCTTGCCTTCCTGACGCAGCTTGCCGGCTTCGCGGGCCGCGCTTTCCCCGCCCAGGCCGACGTAATCGGTGTAGGCAATGGTTTCGGCGCGGATGAAGCCCTTTTCGAAATCGGTGTGGATTTCCCCCGCCGCCTGCGGTGCCTTGGCCCCGGCCGGGAAGGTCCAGGCGCGGGCTTCCTTCGGGCCAGCGGTGAAGAATGTCCGCAGGCCCAGCAGATCGAAACCTGCGCGGATCACGCGCGCCAGGCCGGTTTCTTCCAGCCCGAGAGAGCCGAGAAACTCGTTACGCTCTTCGGCTTCCATGCCCACCAGCTCCGCCTCGATCGCGGCGGAAACCACCACGGCCTGCGCCCCTTCGGCCTTCGCCTTGGCGAAGACTTTCTCGGTCAGCGCATTGCCGGTGGCGGCATCATCTTCGGAAACATTGCAGACATAGAGCACCGGCTTTGCCGTCAGCAGCTGGGCCTGGGCGAACAGCCGCGCTTCCTCTTCATCCTTGGGTTCGGTCAGCCGCGCGGGCTTGCCGTCGCGCAGCAGATCGAGCGCCTGGCCGAGCACGCTGGCGATGGCCTTGGCTTCCTTGTCGCCGCTGGCGCCGCGCTTCTGCGCATTGGGGACCCGCTTTTCCAGGCTTTCCAGATCGGCGAGCATCAGTTCGGTTTCGACCACATCGGCATCCGCAATCGGATCGACCTTGTTGGCGACATGCTGTATGTCATCATCCTCGAAACAACGCAGCACATGCACGATGGCGTCGGTTTCGCGAATATTGCCCAGGAACTGGTTGCCCAGGCCTTCACCCTTGCTCGCGCCCTTCACCAGGCCGGCGATGTCGACAAACGCCAGCTGGGTCGGGATGATCTTGGCGCTGCCGGCGATCCTGGCAATTTCATCCAGCCGTGAATCGGGCACCGCCACCTGGCCGACATTGGGCTCGATGGTGCAAAATGGGTAATTGGCGGCCTGCGCGGCCTGCGTTTCGGTCAGGGCATTGAAAAGGGTCGACTTGCCAACATTGGGCAGGCCAACGATCCCGCAGCGGAATCCCATTGTCATTTCCTCAATTCAGATGTCGGCGCGCCTTAGCGGGCTGAACAGGGAAAGGCCAGAGAGGCACAGCTTCACCATTTCTTGACTATAGCGACTTAGCCAGCACGCATGGCCTATCGTGTACCGTTGCTCGCCGCCCTGCTGCTGCCCGCACTGTCGCTGCTCGCCGCCTGTTCAGGTTCGGATGTCGACCCGGAAGAGGGCGCCCGTACGGCGCTGGCCGCTGGGGATTACGTCGTGGCCAGGGAATATCTGGCCGCAGCCCTGAAGGCCTCGCCGGCGGATCCGGAGTTGCTGGAACTGCTGGCGCGTACCAGGCTGGGATTGGGGGAAGGGGACGCGACCATCGCCACGCTCAACCGGCTGGCCACCGAGGGCCGCCTCCCCGCAGATGCTGCGCTGCTTTATGCAGAGGCGGAACTGCAGCGTGACGCGCCCGAAGAAGCCGTGAAGCGACTGGCCGATGATTCTTCCGCTCCGGCATGGCGCATAAGGGCCCTGGCCGCTGTGCGGCAGGGCGATCGCGAACAGGCCGCCCATGCCTTTTCGGCCGGGACCCGGGCAGAAGGGCCCAAGGCCGATTTGCTGGTCAATTACGCCTATTTCCTGCTGGAGGATGATGATGTTCCCGGCGCGCGCCGGATCGCCAATATCGCGCTGGCAGACAGTCCGAAGCACATCGACACCATGCTGCTGGACGCGCGCATATCGCAGCGGGAACTGCGCAATTCGGCGGCCCTTGCACGCTATCGCGAAATCCTCGCCAGCATTCCGGCGCATCGCGAAGCGCTGCTGGGCGCGATCTCGGTTCTTGGCGCGGCCGGCGAACTGGACGAAGTGCAGACGCTGCTCGCGCGCGGGATGGAAAATGCGCCGGGCGATCCGGAATTCATTTACATTTCCGCACGTCTCGCGGCGGAAAAGAACGATTGGGTCGCCGTGCGGCGGATATTGCAGCAGACCGAAATGTCGCTCGCCGATTTTCCGGAGGCCAACAGCCTCTATTCTCAGGCAATGCTGGAAATGGGGCAGGCCGAACAGGCTCGGGCCCGGCTGGTCGGGCTGGTGCGAGATGACCCGGAAAACCCCATGATACGCCGGCTCTATGCGCGGGCGCTGATGGATCTGGGTGATTTTGCGGAAGCGCGGCAGGCTATCGAGCCATTGGCGAACATGTCCGGCGCGACCAGGGAAGATATCGACCTGTATCGGCGGGCGTCTGCGAATTGAAGCGTTCGAAGACAAAGCCTGCCGAAAGCCGGCAGGAGAGGGCGATCACCCGGCTGCCATGACGGCACCCGGGTGATCGTCACCCAATCGCTTACGCCTGAGCGCGACGGCGACGACGTGCCAGGCCCAGGCCCAGCAGGCCTGCACCGAACATGGCGAGCATGCCCGGCTCCGGAACGGCCGTGCCGCCCGAGGTGGTGTTGCCCGAAGTCGTGTTGCCGGACGTGGTATTGCCGGACGTCGTGTTACCCGAAGTCGTGTTACCCGAAGTTGTGTTGCCGGAGGTCGTGTTACCCGAGGTGCTGGTGTTGCAGTGCTTCTTGCACGGCTTGGTGCCGCCCGAGGAAGAGCCCCAGCTCCAGGTGGCCGATGCCGGTACTGCGACGGTGACGACCGACAGAGCGGCGGCGATGGCGACGAGCTTGTGATTGATCATGATAGTGTTCCCCTTGAGCGTGTTTGACCGATTGAATTGGTTACCGCCATTGATTGCAAACGGCGTGCCAAACCAGGGATTCCGCATGATACAGTGGTTAACAAATTCCACCACCATGCTCGATTGTTAAAAAAGCCGACATTTCCGCAGATGTTGGCCGTTGTGATCAGATGCAGGATCACTCCTGCTGGCGGCGGGCCACGTCGTTCATGAAGCGCACATCGTCACCCCGTGCCAGCCATTCGGCTTCTGCCCCGATGGCGCTCAGCATGGTGATCAGATCGTCCTGTTCGGCCTTGGCATAATTGCCAAGCACATGGCCAGTCACCCGGTCCCTGTGCCCGGGATGGCCTATGCCGAGGCGGATACGGCGGAAATCCGGGCCAAGATGCTGATCGATCGAGCGCAGCCCGTTGTGCCCGGCTGTCCCGCCGCCCTGCTTGGCCTTCACCTTGAACGGGGCCAGATCCAGTTCGTCATGGAACACGGTCAGCGCATCCGTGCCCAGTTTGTAGAACCGCAGCGCTTCGCCGACGCTGCGGCCGCTTTCGTTCATGAAGGTCGCCGGCTTGAGCAGCAGCACCTTGGTGCCGCCGATCCGGCCTTCCTGCAGCCAGCCCTGAAACTTCTTCTGGACCGGGCCGAAATCGTGCATTTCAGCCAGCACATCCATCGCCATGAAGCCGATATTGTGACGGTGCATCGCATATTGCGGACCGGGATTTCCTAATCCTGCCCAGAGCTGCATCGCAATTCCTCAAAAACCTGTGTGGGGCCGGATGGCCCGGCCGGGTGACGATGGGATTGGTGGAGGTGTTGCAGGCAAAAAACAAGGCGCCGGTCCGCCTGTACGGACCGGCGCCTCTGTCTCGGCGGCCTCAGCTGCCGTGAAGCGATCAGGCTTCTTCGGCGGCTTCTTCAGTGTCCGCATCGCCTTCCGAGCTCTTGAGAGCGGAAGGAGCAACCAGCGTGGCAATGGTGAAGTCACGATCGGTGATCGCGCTTTCGGTGCCGGCCGGCAGGGTCACATTGCTGATGTGGATGGTGTCGCCCACATCGATGCCGGTGACATCGATTTCGATTTCGCTGGGGATCTTGTCTGCATCGCAAACCAGTTCCAGTTCGTGGCGAACGATGTTCAGCACGCCACCGCGCTTGATGCCGGGGCTTGCGTCTTCATTCACGAACAGTACCGGAACGTCGACTTCGACCTTGGCGTTCTTGGCCAGGCGCAGGAAATCGGCGTGCAGCGGGCGGTCGGTGACCGGGTGAACGGCAACATCCTTGGGGATGGTGCGGATGACCTTGCCATCGAGTTCGATCAGCACGATCGAATTCATGAAGTGGCCCGTGCCAAGCTGGCGAGCCAGCAGCTTTTCTTCCACATGGATGGTGGTCGGTTCATCATTGCCGCCATAAATGACGGCGGGTACCCGGCCTTCGCGACGCAGTTCACGGGAGGCTCCCTTGCCAGCCCGTTCGCGCAGCTCGGCGGGCAGGTTCAGAGCGTCGCTCATGTCACGTGCCTTTCGAATGCATTGAAACGTTTTTCCCGCCACGCCTCCAGGGATGACCATGACCGGAAGCGGGTACCCCTAAGCGAATTGCCCCGCAAACGCAAGCCTACTGCAGCCTGGACACCGTATAGCCACGGGCCGCCAGCAGGGCGGGCAATCCATCCGGTCCCAGCATATGCGCTGCACCCACCGCCACAAAGGGGCGCTGGTCCTGGCGGATCAACCCGTCGATCTGCGTCGCCCAGTCATGATTGCGGTCCACCAGCAATGCCTGGCGCAGTCCCGGAACGGTCAGGAATCCGCTGTTGGACTGGCTTTCCAGCGCGTTCATGTCACCCTTGATCCAGGCACTGACCAGTTCCGTTTTTTCCGGATCGTCGGGTTCGGAAATCACGGAAGACAGCAGCGCGGCCTGATCGGCGGGGCTCAGCCGGTCGAACCGATCGAACTGCCGTTCGAAACCTTCCAGGCCATGCACCGGCCGGCTTCCGTCGAGCAGGGCCTTGTCGACCCCATTGTCCGTCTGGTTGGTGCGGCGGGCATTGGCGATCATCAGGGCGGCAGCCCAGTCCTCCACACCGGCCAGATCGCGATCGGACAATCCGGTGGCGGAATAGATCGCCCGCAGCGGCTCCCGGTCGGTGGCGGCAATGCGTTGGGAAAGCGGCGGCAGGCTGGCGGTATAGGCGCGATCCTGCAGCGCGCGGCGGGCGGCGGCGCTATCAGCCAGATTGTCGATTTCGACCACCATCAGCCCGGATGCCAGCAAGGCGGCCTCCAGCGTGGAACTGCGCCAGCGGATATTGTCCGGCAGGGCGTGGATTGTTCCGAACAGCCAGGCTTCATGCCCTTCGGCGGACCGGACATGCCAGATTGCCGGGCTTCCCGCATGCTGGGCGACGGCATCATCCGTATCGGTGGCCGCGTTGTTGCACGCGGTCAGGGCCAGCAGGCAGAGCGCCAGCGCACAGCCGAGAACATTTTTCAGGACGATATTCATGGTCGTATCAAGGGCATCGGGCAGCCGCCCGGAATGCAGCTCGCTTTCGCCTCATTCCCAGACGCGCTCGACCTTCAGCCCGCGTTTGCGCAATTGTGCCTGGACGCTGTCTTTCCCGGCCAGATGACCGGCGCCGACAGCGATGAACACCGTGCCATCCTGTTCCATCCGCTTTTCGATCCAGTCCGCCCAATGCGCGTTCCGGTCGGTCAGCAGCCGGGCATACAGCGCCGGGTCGGCAATCTCGCCATTCAACTGGTTGCCCAGCGCCACCATGTCGCCATCCTTCCATTCCGCAACCATCGCATCCAGCGAGGATCCGGCCTGGGGTACGGCGTCCACGGACTGGGAAAGATAGGCGAACTGCGCCGCTTCGGGCAGGCCGTCGAACAATTCGACCTGCTGATCCACAGTCTCCAGCGCGGCATGCACCTTGTTGTTCGCCCGGGCCTTCAGCGCCTGTTCCACGCCGCTGGCCGGATCATACCCGGCCTGGATCAGCGGCAATAACGACAGCGTCACGGCGGCCAGCCAGGGCTCGACGCGATCGAACATGTCGATCGGCTTGCCCAGCGTGACCAGCGCCGCCTCATAGGCAAGGCGGTGCTCGCTATCCATCATGTCCCGCAGGGTCCGGTCGCCCTTCAGGGCGCCGGCTCTGGCCAGCGCCATGGTGGATTTGTCCGGTTGGGACATATCCACTTCGGTCACGAATTCATTCGATGCATCGAATGCACGGGCGATCCGGGCGTCATACCAGTCCAGATTGCCGGGCAGGGCGTGCACGGTGCCGAACAGATAGATCGTGGTATCGGTGTCGGCCAGCTTCCACAGCGCCGGGCCGGGCACGGCAGTGACCGGCGGCTTGCCGTCCATCCATCCGCCGGCGCAGGCCGACAGCAGCAGCGACAGGGCTGCGGCGGACGTGGAAAACAGGCGCCGGACAGTCATTGCATCATCCCGATAGCGGTCGAACGTGCCACATAGGCGTCCAATCGTTTAAGTACCACTATGACCAGACGGGGCGAAACGAAGCAATATGGGTGTTGCGGTTCGGTCACGAGCCCGTCCGGCATTGACGGTTTTCGGACCTTTTGCCATGGCCGCGCGGTGAAAAGAGAGCCAACAAAAAGCTTTCAGGACATGATCCTGACCCTCCACGATTACTGGAGCGCGCGGGGCTGCCTGATTCTGCAACCCTATGACATGCGCATGGGGGCAGGTACCTTCCATCCTGCAACGACGCTGCGCGCGCTCGGGCCCGAACCCTGGAGCGCCGCTTATGTGCAGCCCAGTCGCCGGCCGACCGATGGTCGCTACGGCGAAAACCCCAACCGGTTGCAGCACTATTATCAGTATCAGGTGATCCTGAAGCCGAACCCGGCGAATCTGCAGGAACTCTATCTGGAAAGCCTCGCCGCGATCGGCATCGATCCGCTGGCGCATGATATCCGCTTCGTCGAAGATGATTGGGAAAGCCCGACGCTGGGCGCCTGGGGGCTGGGCTGGGAAGTCTGGTGCGACGGGATGGAGGTGACCCAGTTCACCTATTTCCAGCAGGTTGGCGGTTTCGACTGCAAGCCGGTGGCGGGCGAGCTGACCTATGGCCTGGAACGGCTGGCCATGTATCTGCAGGGCGTTGATCGGGTCTATGATCTGGCTTTCAACCAGAATGGCGTGACCTATGGTGATGTGTTCCTGAAGAACGAACAGGAATTGTCGAAATACAATTTCGAAATTGCCCATACCGATCAGCTGTTCCTCGGCTTCCAGCATGCCGAAAAAGAGGCACAGCGCTGCATAGAGGCCAATATTCCGCTCGCCGCCTATGATCAGGCGATCGAGGCCAGCCATCTGTTCAACCTGCTGCAGGCGCGCGGCGTCATCAGCGTGCAGGAACGAGCCAGCTATATCGGCCGCGTGCGCGATCTGGCGAAGGGCAGCTGCGAGGCCTGGATCCGCAAGAACGAAGCCCAGTGGGCAGCAGCCTATCCGGGGTGGACAGCATGAGCGATTTTCTCCTTGAACTGCGGTCCGAAGAAATTCCCGCGCGGATGCAGGCCGGCGCCCGCGCCGATCTGGAAAAACTGCTCCGCAAGGAACTGAGCGCCGCCGGGGTAAACCCCGGTGCGATCACCGTATGGTCGACACCGCGCCGGCTGGCGCTGATCGCCCGCGATCTGCCCGATGCCACGGAGCCCGTGCGCGAAGAAACCAAAGGGCCCCGCGCCAGCGCCCCGCCGCAAGCCCTTGAGGGGTTCCTGCGCAAGACCGGGCTGACCCAGGACCAACTGGTCGAACGCGATGGCGTGCTCTTCGCTGTGGTTGAGCGGCCTGGCCGCGCCGTGCGTGACGTGCTGGCCGAAGCCATTCCCGCCGTCCTTCGTGCCTTTCCCTGGCCCAAGTCGATGCGTTGGGGCGCACCGTCGCTCAGTACCGAAAGCACCCGCTGGGTCCGGCCGCTGTCGGGCATTGTCGCGATCCTGGGCGAAGATCTGGTCGCCTGCGAAGCGGGCGGGGTGTCGAGCGGTTTCGTCACCCTCGGCCATCGCTTCCATCATCCCGATGAAATCACCATCGGCGGGGCGCAGGATTATCAGGAAAAGCTGCGCGCCTGCCACGTGATCGTCGATCACAAGGAACGCGAAGCGATCATCCGCAATGGCGCGGCAGAGGCGGCGGCCGCCGCCGGGCTGACGCTGATGGAAGATGAAGGTCTGGTGATCGAAAATGCCGGGCTTACCGAATGGCCGGTACCGCTGCTCGGCCGGTTCGATCCGGAATTCCTTGAAGTTCCGCCTGAGGTTATTCAGCTAACCGCCCGCACGAACCAGAAATATTTCGTTTGCGCGCGTGATGGCAAGCTGGCCAACGCCTTCATCTGCACCGCCAATATTGCCGCCAGCGATGGCGGCGTCGCGATTGTCGATGGCAACCGCAAGGTGCTGGCGGCGCGGCTGTCCGACGCCCGGTTCTTCTGGGAACAGGATCGCAAAACCACGCTGGCCGAACAGGCGAATAAGCTGGCGCGGATCACCTTCCACGAAAAGCTGGGCACGGTGGCCGACAAGGTGGATCGCGTCGCTACACTGGCCCGCTGGCTGGTGGAACGCGGCATCGTGGCTGATGCCGATCCTGATCAGGCCGAACTGGCGGCGCGGCTTTGCAAGGCTGATCTCGTCACCGAAATGGTCGGGGAATTCCCCGAATTGCAGGGTCTTATGGGCGGATATTACGCCCGCGCCGAAGGCCTGCCCGACGCTGTCGCCGATGCGATCCGCGATCATTACAAGCCGGTCGGGCAGGGTGACACCGTACCGACCGCGCCGTTGACGGTGGCGGTCAGCCTGGCGGACAAACTCGATACACTAGTCTCGTTCTTCGCCATCAATGAAAAGCCGACCGGATCGAAGGATCCCTTCGCCCTGCGTCGCGCGGCGTTGGCGGTGCTCAGCCTGATCCAGACCAATGGCCTGCGCACCGGCCTTTCGGCCATCTGGGCCCAGGGGCTGGCGTCTTCTGCCGATCCTGTCGCAGCCCAGGCTGTTTCGCAGGAACTGGTAGGGTTCTTTGCTGACCGCCTGAAAGTGCAGCAGAAAGAAGCCGGCGTTCGCCACGATCTGATCGATGCCGTCTTCGCGCTAGGTGGGGAGGACGATCTGGTTCGCCTGTTGGCGCGTGTGACGGCATTGCAGGCTTTCGTTGGAACCGAGGACGGCACCAATCTGCTCGCCGGTTACAAGCGTGCGGCCAATATTCTGAAGAAGGAAGACTGGCACGGGATCGAGGGTGAGATTGCCCGCACCGGCGAAGAAGATCCGCTGGCCGGAGTTGACGATCCCGAACTGGCCAGCGTCATTGCGGCGAAAATGGCTGACCGGCATGCACAGGATCTGTCCTATACGGCGGAGCCGGCAGAGCGGGCATTGCTCGATGTGTTGGCTTCGGCGGAACCGCGCGCCGATGCGGCCATCGCGACCGAGGATTTCGGCGGAGCCATGGCGGCGCTGGCGACCCTGCGCGGGCCGATCGACCGCTTCTTTGAAGATGTGACGGTCAATGATGCCGATCCGGCCAAGCGTGCGGCCCGGCTCGAACTGCTTGCCCGTTTCCGTGCTGCGGTGCACAAGGTCGCCGACTTCTCGCGTATCGAGGGGTAGCTCTTTTTCTTTGAACTCAGTCAACTCTGCCATGGCCGGTGGGTTTATCAGCGGCATTTCTGGCAGCAGCCCCAGGGGGTAAGATGGTGAAGTCGGTCTACACATTCGGTGGTGGCGCGAAGCATGATGATCCACGCAGCCGCGACAAGACCATTACGGGTGGCAAGGGTGCCAATCTGGCAGAAATGGCCGAAATCGGCCTGCCGGTGCCCCCGGGCTTTACTATCACGACCGAAGAATGCGTGCGTTATCTGAAAGATGGGGCCGACTTTTCTGATGCTTTGCGCGCTGAGGCGGCGCAGGCCCTGGCGCATATCGAACAGGCTGTGGGCAAGAATTTCGGCGATCCGTCCGATCCGCTGCTGGTATCCGTTCGCTCCGGCGCCCGCGTTTCCATGCCCGGGATGATGGATACCGTGCTCAATCTTGGGCTCAATGACGACACCGTCACCGGTCTTGCCGCCGCGTCGGGCGATGATCGTTTCGCCTGGGATTCCTATCGCCGCTTCCTGCAGATGTATTCCGATGTCGTGCTCGGGCTCGATCACGGGCTGTTCGAAGAAGCGCTCGACGTCGCGAAGGAAGATCGCGGCTACTATAACGACACTGAAATGACTGCGGCCGACTGGCAGCAGCTGGTGGCTGAATACAAGACGATCATCGCCGATGGTCTGGGCAAGCCATTCCCGCAGGATGTGCATGAACAGCTCTGGGGTGCGATCCGCGCCGTGTTCGACAGCTGGGATTCGGACCGCGCGCGCGTCTATCGCCGGCTGAACGATATCCCGGGTGATTGGGGCACTGCCGTCAATGTCCAGGCCATGGTGTTCGGCAATATGGGTGATACCAGCGCCACAGGCGTTGCCTTCACCCGCGATCCGGCCACTGGCGAACGCGCCTATTATGGCGAATGGCTGGTCAATGCGCAGGGCGAAGATGTGGTCGCGGGCATCCGCACGCCGCAATATCTGACCAAGGCTGCACGCGAAGCTGCAGGCGCAAAGCCGGCCAGCATGGAAGAAGCCATGCCAGAGGCTTATGGCGAGCTGGCGCGCGTGTTCGAACTGCTTGAGAAGCACTATGCCGACATGCAGGATATCGAATTCACCGTGCAGCAGAACAAGCTGTGGATGCTCCAGACCCGCAGCGGCAAGCGCACGGCCAAGGCTGCGCTGAAGATGGCCGTGGAAATGGTCGGCGAAGGGCTGATCGATGAAAAGACCGCCATTCTGCGCGTCGATCCCATGGCGCTGGATCAGTTGCTGCATCCCACGCTCGATCCCGATGCGCCGCGCGATGTGCTGACCAAGGGCCTGCCCGCCAGCCCGGGTGCCGCCAGCGGCAAGATCGTGCTCGATGCCGACACGGCCGAACTGTGGTCCGGCCGGGGGGAGAAGGTCATTCTCGTCCGCGTGGAAACCAGCCCGGAAGATATCCATGGCATGCATGCGGCCCAGGGCGTGCTGACGGCACGCGGCGGCATGACCAGCCACGCCGCGGTGGTCGCCCGCGGCATGGGGCGGCCCTGCGTGTCCGGCGCCTCCTCAGTCGCGATCAATCTGTCTGAACGCAGCCTCCAGATCGGCAGCCGCGCGCTCAAGGAAGGGGATCTGATCACCATCGATGGCGCTACCGGCGAAGTCATGGCTGGCCAGGTGCCGACGATCGAGCCTGAACTGGCGGGCGATTTCGGCATTCTGATGGAATGGGCCGACAAGCATCGCCGCATGCGCGTGCGTACCAATGCAGAAACGCCCGCAGACTGCCGCATGGCGCGCCAGTTCGGCGCCGAAGGCATCGGTCTGTGCCGCACCGAGCATATGTTCTTCGACGCGTCGCGCATCAGCGCGGTCCGGGAAATGATCCTGGCCGACGATGAAGCTGGTCGTCGCAAGGCGCTGGAAAAACTGCTGCCCGAACAGCGTGCCGACTTCATCGAGATTTTCACCACCATGGCCGGGCTGCCCTGCACGATCCGCCTGCTCGATCCCCCGCTGCATGAATTTCTGCCGCACAGCGACGCTGAGTTTGCCGATCTGGCCGATGTGACCGGCTACAATGTGGATCATCTGAAACGGCGCGCCAACGAACTGCATGAATTCAACCCGATGCTGGGCCATCGCGGTTGCCGTCTGGGCATCACCTTCCCGGAAATCTACGAGATGCAGGCCCGCGCCATCTTCGAGGCTGCGTGTGAGGTGGCGGCCAGCAGCGGCGAAGCGGTCGTGCCGGAAATCATGATCCCGCTGGTCGGCACCCGTCGCGAACTGCAGATCCTCCGCGCGCTCGTGGAAGAAACCGCCAGCAAGGTGTTCGCCGAAAAGGACAACACGCTCGATTATCTGGTCGGCACCATGATCGAATTGCCGCGCGCTGCGCTGATGGCAGGCGAGATCGCCGAAGAGGCGACCTTCTTCTCCTTCGGCACCAACGATCTGACCCAGACGACGCTCGGCGTCAGCCGCGACGATTCGGCTCGCTTCCTGTCGGTTTATGTCGACAAGGGCATCTTTCCGCGCGATCCCTTCGTCAGTCTGGATATCGAAGGGGTTGGCCAGCTGGTCACCCTGGCCGCCGAACGCGGCCGATCCACCCGCCCGGATATCAAGCTGGGCATCTGCGGCGAACATGGCGGCGATCCGGCGAGCATCCAGTTCTGCGAAGAAACCGGGCTCGATTACGTCAGCGCGTCACCCTACCGCGTGCCGATCGCCCGCCTCGCGGCGGCTCAGGCCGCGCTGCGCAACTGATCAGACTGAGGTCGGGGCCTGCTGGTTACAAAGTGTGACTGGCGGGCCCCGACCGATCAGTCGCGCCAGCCAGTCAGCGTCACAATCTCGAATATTTCGGTCACGCGCCCCTGATCATCGGCGGACGACAGAAATGCGGCCTCGGCGCGCTTTAGGCCTGCCCGGGTGATCGACGGGGCTCGGGAACGCAGCATGCTGGTCAGGCCCTGCCAGCGCAGATCTCGCACCAGATGGCGCAGCGACCGGTAACTGGCGCGAATGATATTGCTGTCGGCCACCTGCCGCGAAAATCCTGCCCGCTGCAACAATGCCGCCCCGGCGCGCGTGTCGATCTGCGGATGAATGCGAGCAGCCGGCCGATCCCCATCGGCCGCCATCATCGCCCCGCGCAGCGCCGGCAGCGATCCAACCCCTAGAAAACTCGCCATCAGCAGCCCGCCGGGTGACAGCGCATGCCGAGCATGGATCAGCGCCCCGGGCAGATCATTCACAGTGTCGAGCACCTGCAGGCTGACGATCAGATCGAAGGGCCCATCCGCCAGCGGGGCCTCCTCGTCAAAATCGCCAGGCTCTCGCTGAATGACGATTGCACCGGCTTGCGCCAGGGCAGGGGCCAGGACGCTGGCCCAATCGCCGATGACGAGTGCCCGCTGCGGTTCGAAGCGGATGAAACTCAGCCGGTCGAGCACGTCTTCGGCCATCGCTTCCAGCACGAACGGCGCGGCCTCAGGATTGCTCCGTGCGGCGGCAGCGCGCATCCGTGCGGCGGTACGGCGCGCCTGTGCGAAGATTTGTGGCGGGGAGGGGGGGGCTTGTGATGTCACCACGCACCCGTGCCGTGCTTGCCAGCGCGGCGCAAGCACGGCAGTTTGGCAATGTGATCAGCAGCTTCGATCCGACATCCGCCTTTCGCCCGCTGGTAGACCTGATCTACCCGCCACGCTGCCCGTCCTGCGGCGCAGGAATCGCCGCGCAGGACGGGCTCTGCGCGGTTTGCTGGTTGGCACTGATACAACCTGGCCAGCCATGGTGCAGCACCTGCCAGCGGCCACTTCCCTCGACAGCAGGGGCAGATGCGCAATGCGGCCCCTGCATGGCAGAACCGCCGCGCCATGCGGGCATCGCCGCCGCCACGCTCTACAATGACGCATCCAGGAAGCTGGTGATCGCATTCAAGCATGGCCGCCGCATCGCCATGGCGGCGATGCTGGCAAGGATGATGGCGGCCCGGCTGCCTGCGATGGACGGCGACTGGCTGATCGTGCCGGTGCCATTACACTGGCGTCGGCTGTGGCATCGGGGGTTCAACCAATCCGCTCTGCTGGCGCGGCAAATCGCGCGACTGAAGAGCCAGCGACTGCTGGTCGACGGACTGTTGCGCACCAGACCCACCCCCATGCTGGGCGGGTTGGGACGCAGCGCCCGCGCCCGGGCATTGTCGGGCGCCATCACGGTTAATCCGCGTCGTACTGCGTTTTTGCGTCAGGCCCGGATCCTGTTGGTGGATGATGTCCTGACCAGCGGAGCCACGACGACGGCCTGCGTTTCGGCATTGCGGCGGGCCGGTGCTGAACAAGTGGTAATCAGCTGTTTCGCACGCGTTCTAAGTGAAACAGAAAAGACCTGATGAAAATACGGACTACAAAGCAAAACGCCCGGGGAGCTACCCCGGGCGTTCGCGTGACGAAAATCGCTGGACCTGCCTGCTTCACCCCCCACGGATGCGGCGGTCCAAACC
Organism: Croceibacterium xixiisoli; assembly: GCF_009827305.1. Taxonomy (GTDB): domain Bacteria; phylum Pseudomonadota; class Alphaproteobacteria; order Sphingomonadales; family Sphingomonadaceae; genus Croceibacterium_C; species Croceibacterium_C xixiisoli. The sequence goes on from NZ_WTYJ01000002.1 coordinate 939,941, forward strand.
CTCATGTTGCAGGGCTGACCTTGTTCGGTTCAGTCCCGTGCTCCCCAATTCCTTGGCGCGTTACGGCGCTATCCGGTCGTGGTGGCAACCCGTCAAAGCTGCTGAGGCATTCATTCCATTCTTCCGCTGTTTGACAAAGCGGCATCGCGCTGCAGCAAGGATTTTGCGGCAAATATGTGGTTATCGTGCAACAAAATGGTATCGGCGCATACGATTGGTGGTTTCATATGACAGGATCAGACGATTTGCCCATGACGAGTGAAAGGAAGCAGCGGGAAGAGGGCAACCAATTCCTCCCCAAATTCGACACGACCGGCCTGATCACCGCGATCGCACAGGATTCGCGCAGTGGCGCCATCCTGATGGTCGCCTTCATGGATGCAGAGGCTTTGGCGCGCACCCGTGAAACCGGGCTGGCGCATTTCCATTCGCGCAGCCGTGGACGGCTGTGGATGAAGGGGGAAACATCCGGCCATGTGCTGAGGGTTGAGGCCATTCTGGTCGATTGCGATCAGGATGCGCTGGTGCTGCAGGTGGAGCCGGCGGGGCCGGCATGCCACACGGGCGCGGCGAATTGTTTTTATCGGCGCCTGGAAGGTGAAGAGCTGACTCGCATCGATTGAATTCGCCCGCTAGGCGCAGGTCATCATGCCAGTCTACACGCCCCCCGCTCGCGAAACCGCTTTCATCCTCAAAAAGGTTCTGAACATCCATCAACTGGCGGACGTTCCTTCCTTCGCCGCTGTGGACGAGGATCTGATCGATACCATCATCGACGAGGCCGGGCGGTTCTGCGCAGATATCATCTTCCCGCTCAACGCAGCGGGGGATCATACCGGGTGCACGCGTCACGCAGACGGCAGCGTGTCTACTCCGGCCGGCTATCCCGAAGCCTATGCCAGCTATGTTGAATCGGGCTGGGGCACGCTCGCCATGCCCGAAGAACTCGGCGGTCAGGGGCTGCCGCATATTCTGGCGACCGTGGTGGAAGAATATCTCAATTCCTCCTGCCATGCCTTCAACATGTACCCCGGCCTCACCCATGGTGCGGTGGCCGCGCTGGCCAGCACAGGCAGTGATGAACTGAAGGAACTTTATCTGCCGAAACTGGTGTCGGGCGAATGGCTGGGCACCATGGCTTTGACAGAGGCGCAGGCCGGCACCGATCTCGGCATGATCCGCACCCGGGCAGAACCGCGCGGCGATGGCAGCTTCACCATCAATGGCGAAAAGATCTTCTGTTCCGGCGGTGAGCAGGATCTGACCGAAAATATCGTCCACCTGGTGCTGGCCAAGCTGCCCGATGCCCCTGCCGGATCGCGGGGTATCTCGCTGTTCCTGGTGCCCAAGATCCTGCCCGATGGCACGCGCAATGCCGCCACCTGCGGCGCGATCGAACACAAGATGGGCGTACGCGGCAGCGCCACCTGCGTGATGAATTTCGACGATGCGCAGGGGTGGCTGTTGGGTGAAGAAAACAATGGGCTGGCCGCCATGTTCATCATGATGAACGCTGCGCGGCTTTCCTGCGGCAATCAGGGCCTGGCCCAGGCAGAACTCGCCTATCAGAACGCGGTCGCCTATGCGCTCGATCGGCGTCAGGGCCGCGCCATGGGCGCCCGCCCGGATGCCGCTGCCGTGGCCGATCCGATCATTGTCCATCCCGATGTCCGTCGCCTGCTGATGGATGCGCGCGGCTTTACCGAAGGCTTCCGTGCGCTGATCCTGTGGACGGCGCTGCAGATCGATCTGTCGCATGGGGCGGCCGATGCCGATGCCCGCCGCCTTGCCGATGAACTGGTCGGTTTCCTGACCCCGGTGCTCAAGGCCTATGGCACCGATCGCGGCTTCGAAACCGCCGTTGCCATGCAGCAGCTGTTCGGCGGCCATGGCTATATTGCCGAATGGGGTGTGGAACAGATCGTGCGCGATGCCCGGGTGGCCATGCTCTATGAAGGCGCCAATGGCGTTCAGGCGCTTGATCTGGTTGGCCGCAAGCTGGCCCGCGATGGCGGGCAGGTGGCGGAACGATTCCTGTCGATGATCACCGCCGATTGCGATGCAGCGGATGCCGAACTGCGCTTCATCACTGCCCCTCTGGCTGAATCGGTCGCGGAAATGCGTGAAGCGGGCAAGTGGCTGATATCCGCAGCGAAGAGCGATCCGGAAGCCATGGGCGCGGGCGCCTATGCTTATCTGCAAATGACCGGCATCGTTGCCATTGGCTGGATGTGGCTGCGGATCTCGATGGTCGCCCATAGCGACGCCGCCCATCCGTTCCACGCCGCGAAGCTAGTGACGGCTCGCAATTACGCCCTGCGCACGTTGCCCGAAACACTCGTGCTGCGTCGCCGGGTGGAAGCGGGCGGGGAAACGCTGATGGCGATCGATGCAGAGGCATTTCGCCGCGACTGACGCAAATTGGGGAGAGGGCGATATCGCCCTCTCACTCCGCCAGTCCGCGGATCAGACCAACCGGGTCATAAGTCGCGCGCAGGTCTGACAATCGCTCCCAGGCGGCCGTGTTGAAGCATTCTCGCAGGCGGTCGGGCGCGGCGTGCAGATCTGCCTCACCGACATATCGGCCGCACGCGAAAGGGGCCAGGGCAACATCGGCGCGCTGCACCCATTCGCAATGCCGCGCATCGTCCCTTTCGTCGTCCCACATCGCATAGATGCCGGCGGAAACGCCGCCACCCACGCTCAGCGCGGCCGTGCCCGGATCAGGCATGCGCGGTATCCGCCCATGCCCGCCCTGAACCACCAGATTGATGGATGATGGGGCGTCGGGAACAGCGGCCAGATCGCACACGGCCAGCAGGAGATCACCTAGCGGATGGTCGCTCCAGCATTGGTCTGCGGCCACGCGTTTGTTGCTCGGCATAACAGACAGGCGCGGCAAATCCATGAAATGACTTCGATGCTGTTTGCCGGCATGGATCATACTCGCGTCTGCGGGTGGCACAATAAAGTCGGCGACGGTGGCTCGCGCGTATTCGGCTGTGTCCGCAATCCCGATGGCGCGCAGACTGATGGCGGGCTTCCCGGTTTCGAAATCCGGCCCGATCATGCAGGTCAGTTCCAGACCGGGAGGCGCCGCAGCAATGGCCTGATCGAGCCAAGGCGCCACCTGCGATGCGGCGGACAGGCAGAATGTGCCGCTCCAGACATGAACATGCGCGGGCATTGGCTCGAGCCGCAGGTGATAGGCGACCACCACCGCGAAGAAGGCGCAACCGGCCCCTCTGACCGCCCACAAAATCTCCGGATGTTCGTGTTCGGTTACGTGCAACAAGCGCCCATCCGCCAGCACGACATCGGCCGCCTCGACATGCAGACAGGCTGGGCCCCAGGCACCGCTGTTCCAGCCCAATCCCCCGGCCAGCAGATAGCCGCCCAGAGCCACATCTTCGCAATGACCGATCGGAAAGGCCAACCCGTGATGGGCAAGTGCTGGCAGCAATCGGCCGCCGCGCACGCCTGGCCCTGCCACCGCACGCTGCGCCTGTCGGTTGACCGTGATGTCATTCATGCCGCCCAGATCAATCAGCAGGGTGTGGTTCTGCAAAGGAGCGGCGATGTAACTGTGCCCGCTGCCACGCAGCGACACACCCAGGCTCTGTTCACTGGCAAAGCGGAGAGTGGCGCCGACCTGGTCTGCCGATTGGCAACGGATCACCGCCGCTGGCTCTCTTGCCCGCGTGAGGCGGCTGTTCCAAGTCACCCGCTGACGAGCGTGGTCATAAGATGGTGAACCGCGCACCGCGATGGCCGAGACATGAGGATACAGGCGAGAAAAATCGGGCAGGGGCTGTGCGAGCATATGCCCGGTTAAGCGAATACCTCTTCAAACAGTTCCAGCATCGCGGCCCAGCTCTGCCGGTCTGCGCTGGCATCATAGCGGGTCGCCGGGTTTTCCGTGGGCGCGGGATTGGTGAAGCCGTGCTTCACTCCGCTGTAGGAATGGAAATGCCAGTCCGCCCCGGCTGCGTCCATTTCTTCCCAGAATGCGATCACCTGGCTGCGCGGCACCATCGGGTCCGCATCGCCATGGCAGATCAGCAGGCGGGCGGTGATCTGCCCAGGTTCAGCCGGCAGATCGGTGTTCAGCAATCCGTGAAAGCTGGCGACCGCAACAAAGGGTGCACCCTCGCGCGCCAGTTCCAGCACGGCCTGCCCACCCATGCAGAAACCGATGGCCGCCAGCGGGAGGCCGGCAGCTTCGGGCTGGCTGACCAACGCCCGCACAGCCGCGCGCAAACGCTTGCGATAGGTCGCCGGGTCGGGGCGAATTTCTGCCGCCGCGCTGCGGGAATCTTCAAAATCGCGCGGTGTGCGACCATAGAAATCGGCTACCAGCGCCAGATACCCCGCCTCTGCCAGCTTGCTGGCCTTGGCTTCCACTGCCGGCGTGCTGTTCATGATGGTGGGAAACACCAGCACGGCTGCGCGCGGCGTGCCCGCGGGTCGGGCCAGCAGGCCGGACAGCGCCACATCCCCATCCTGATAGGCGATCGTTTCGAAAGTCATGCGGATGTCCTTGGGTGGAAAGACATGCCCGGATGCGCCCGGGGGTCGGGGCACATCCGGGCTGATCAGCTTACTCAGCGGGCAGGAAATCCGGCACCGACAGATAGCGTTCACCGGTGTCGTAATTGAACCCGATCACGCGCGTGCCCGGCTCTGCACCGGTCAGCTTTTCGCGAATGGCGGCCAGCGTCGCGCCGCTGGAAATACCCACCAGCAGGCCTTCTTCACGCGCGCTGCGACGGGCCATTTCCTTGGCATCTTCCGGATCGACCTGGATTGCGCCGTCGATCGCCTGGGTGTGCAGATTGCCCGGAATGAAGCCGGCGCCAATGCCCTGGATCGGGTGCGGCCCGGGCTGGCCGCCCGAAATCACCGGCGACAGGGTCGGTTCGACAGCATAGGCGCGCAGTTCCGGCCAGGCCGCTTTCAGCACTTCGGCGGTGGCGGTCAGGTGTCCGCCGGTGCCGACCCCGGTGATCAGCAACTGCGGCGGGGCATCGGCGAAATCGCTCAGGATTTCCTGTGCCGTCGTGCGGGCGTGAACGGCCACATTTGCCGGATTTTCGAACTGCTGCGGCATCCAGGCGCCGGGCGTGTCGGCCACCAGCTCTGCGGCACGTTCCAGCGCGCCCTTCATGCCCTTTTCCTTCGGGGTCAGGTCAAAGCTGGCGCCATAGGCCAGCATCAGCCGCCGCCGTTCGACGGACATCGATTCGGGCATCACCAGAATCAGCCGGTATCCTTTGACCGCAGCCACCATGGCCAGGCCAATGCCGGTGTTGCCGCTGGTCGGTTCGATGATGGTGCCACCCGGCTTCAGCGCGCCACGGGCTTCGGCATCTTCGACCATGGCCAGCGCGATGCGATCCTTGATCGATCCGCCTGGGTTGGATCGTTCGCTCTTGATCCAGACCTCATGGTCGGGAAACAGGCGCGACAGGCGGATATGCGGGGTTCCGCCGATGGTTTGGAGGACGTTTTCTGCCTTCATGGCGCGGATTCCTTTTCAGTTTCCTCGTGCAGGTACTTCGGGGCGAAGGTCCTTGCTTTACGCAGCTCAGGAAAGATCCAGGCCCAAAGAGCGGTAACGACTATCGCACCGACGCCGCCGATGGCAACCGCCGCCGTCACGCCCATGATCCCGGCAAACAGACCGGCGCGCAATTCGCCCAGTTCGTTCGATGCAGAGATGGCCAGGCCTGAAATGGCGGATACCCGGCCACGTTTGGTGTCGGGCGTGTTGAGTTGCACCAGTGACTGGCGGATGAAGACGGAAATCATGTCGGCCGCGCCCAGCACGCCCAGCAGGGCCAGGGATAGCAGGAAATTGCGCGATACGGCAAAGGCGATGGTCGCCGCGCCGAAGGCAACAACCGCCCACAGCATCTTGACCCCGACACTGTTTTCGATCGGACGCCAGGAAAGCCAGAAGGCCACCAGCGCGGCACCGATCGCCGGCGCCCCGCGCATGATGCCCAGTCCTTCGGGGCCGACATGCAGAATATCGCGGGCAAATACCGGCAGCATCGCCGTCGCACCGCCCAGCATCACGGCAAACAGATCCAGCGTGATGCAACCCAGCAAGAAACGTTCCTTCCAGACGAACTGGAACCCTTCGGTGATCTGCTGCAGCGGCGCGATCTGTGGCCCTTCATGCCGTGCGCGAATGGGGGGCAGGGTGGAAACCAGAACGCCGGATGCCAGCAGCAAACCTGCGGAAACGAAATAGGGCAGCGATGCGTCCATTCCGAACAGGAAACCACCCACCGCCGGGCCCACGACTGATCCGCCCTGCCAGGCGATCGATCCCAGCGCGATCGCCTTGGGCAACAGGGCAGGGGGCACGATATTGGGGGCAATGGCCGACAGCGCCGGGCCATTGAACACCCGTGCGCCGCCATGGGCAGCCGCCAGCGTGAACAGCAATGGCAGGGTCAGCACATCGAACAGCGTCGCCAGCGCGAGCGCCAGCGCGATCAGACAATCCACGCTGTTGGCGAACAGCACTACGCGGCGCCGGTCGAACCGGTCGGCGACCATGCCTGCCACGGGTGTCAGGATGAACAGCGGCACGAATTGCGCCAGCCCCAGCAGGCCCAGCATGAAGGCGGCTGTGGAACGGTCCATGCCGTAATCGGCGCGCGCTACATCATATGTCTGGTAACCGACCAGCACCACCATCGCGATGGTGGCGAATACGGCAAGAAAGCGGGCGGCCCAGAAGCGGCGATATTCCGCGATCTGCAGCGGTGATTTGAGTTCAGTCACCAGCGCGCCATGGCAGGCGCAGATGCGGCTGCCAAGTGGCCAGAAATGTCAGTGGGTAAAGCGGCGGTTTGCAGCGATTCGGCAGGCAGGCAGCATTCAGCCGCCAGGCTCAGGCGCCGCGATGCCGCACGCGCGGGGCGGGCTTCAATTCGCGAATCAGCGCGTTGAAATCATCCAGCCGGATGACCCGTTCGAACTGCATGCCGGCGCGTTCACCCGATACCCACATGCAATAGGATTCGATCCGCCCCACGATGGGCAGGCGGAACATCACCCGGTCCCCGCGTTCGAGCGGGGGCGATCGGTCCAGCATGAAGCCATGCGCCGAAATATTGGCGATATGCAAAGGGATATCGCCGCGATTGCGGTGCTCCGCAATCACGGACAGATCCAGCGGATGCCGCGCCGACTGGCGCAAGTCCGTTACCGAGAGCTGGGCGCCGCCCGCCATTCGATTCTGTCCTTCCTTTGCCATCGAGAGCAGACCTTATGGCATGCAATGCTGGACAAAGGGTAAAGGATCAAAGGAACCCGAATGATCAGATCCCTCTGAGAATGCCGTGCTTTTTTTTGCCCAGGCTCAGCTTTGCCTCGGCTCCGGGGGCCAGCTGGATCAGATATCCGGGATCTTCCTGCGTCTGATCATCGATGCGCACCGCGCCTTCGGCAATCTTGCGCTTGGCTTCGCCATTGGACGCGGCAAAGCCGATGTCCGCACATGCCGCAGCCAGGCGGATACCGTCGGCTGCAACCTCCAGCACCGGCAGATCGCCACCCAATGTGCCGCCGGCAAAGGTCGCCACAGCGGTTGCTGCCGCAGCCGTTGCCGCATCGGCGCCCCGGCACAGCGCCGTCGCTTCATTGGCCAGGATGATCTTCGCTTCGTTGATGTCTGCGCCCTGCAGCGCGGCCAGACGGCGAACTTCATCCATCGGCAGATCGGTGAACAGGCGCAGCCGGTCATAGACATCGGCATCGGCGGTGTTGCGCCAGAACTGCCAGTAATCATAGCCCGGCAACTGATCTTCGTTCAGCCACACAGCGCCGCCAACGGTCTTGCCCATCTTGGTGCCATCGGCATTGGTCAGCAGCGGGGTGGTCAGGCCGAACACCTGTGTGCCATCGACCCGGCGGGCCAGTTCCACGCCGTTGACGATATTGCCCCACTGGTCCGATCCGCCCATCTGCAGGCGGCACCTCACGCGGCGGGACAGTTCCAGGAAGTCATAGGCCTGGAGAATCATGTAGTTGAATTCAAGGAAGCTGAGCGACTGTTCGCGATCGAGCCGCATCTTCACCGAATCGAAGCTGAGCATCCGGTTGATCGAAAAATGCTGCCCGATGTCGCGCAGGAACGGGATGTATTCCAGCTTGTCGAGCCATTCGGCATTGTCGATCATCACAGCATCGCTGGGCCCGTCGCCAAACGTCAGGAAACGTTCGAAGACGCGGCGGATGGAAGCGACATTGTCCGCGATCACATCGGTGGTCAGCAGCTTGCGTGCTTCATCCTTGAAACTGGGATCGCCGATCTTGCCCGTGCCGCCGCCCATGATGACGATCGGCTTGTGGCCCGCACGCTGCAGCTGGCGCAGCATCATGATCGAAACCAGATGGCCGACATGCAGCGATGGCGCGGTCGGATCGAAGCCGATATAGCCGGGCACGATCTCCTTGCCAGCCAGCGTATCGAGCCCTTCGGCATCGGTCAGCTGATGGATATAGCCCCGCTCGTCGAGCAGGCGGAGGAGGTCGGACTGGTACTGGCTCATGGCGCTCTCTCTGCTTGGAGGGGGGGCGCGTAGCATGCAAGGGACAACATGCAAACGTATCAGCTGCAGTCGCATCCCGGCTTTCCGCCGGCGGCGATAAAAACGATCGAAGCGCGGATTATCGGCGCCGATGCCGATTGGCTGCGGGTGCGCTGGCGCATTGAAGGCAGCGATCGCCTGGTCGTGCCACCCTTTGGCGGCAAGGGGCGGGCCGATGGCCTGTGGCAGACGACCTGTTTCGAACTCTTCCTCCGCCCGGAAGGCGGTGGCGGCTATTGCGAATTCAACCTGTCGCCTTCGGAACGCTGGAACATCTACGATCTGGATGGCTACCGCGCGGGCCTGCGTGAAAGGCCGGCGCCGCGTGAACCGCAATGCTCGATGCGCCTGGGCAGCAGCTTCGCCATTTTCGATGCGGCCATTCCGATGGCGGCGGTTCCATCCGGCATATCCGCGATGGGCCTGTGCGCCGTGATGGAGGAACGGGGTGGGGTGAAGTCCTATTGGGCGCTGCAGCACCCGCAGGCCGAACCCGATTTCCACGACCCGGCTTGCTTCGCTGCCCAGCTTGCGCCACCCGCCTGATACTGGACGCACGCCTGCATAATGAAAGACCACGCATGAAATTCGGAATCGACCGCCTGCTGGAAGAACGGGGTCTACAGGCGGAACTCGCCGGCCGGCGCGTGGCCCTGATCGCCCACCCTGCCTCGGTAACGGCCGATCTCACCCACTCGCTGGACGCGCTGATCGCTGCCGGGGTGCAGGTAACATCCGCCTTCGGTCCGCAGCATGGGTTGAAGGGCGACAAGCAGGACAACATGGTCGAAACGGCGGACGAGATCGATCCGCACTACAATATCCCGGTCTTCAGCCTTTATGGCGAAGTGCGCCGGCCGACGGCAGACATGATGGCCAGCGCCGATGTCTTCCTGTTCGATCTGCAGGATCTTGGCTGCCGCATCTACACCTTCTGCACCACGCTGCTCTATCTGCTCGAAGAGGCGGCGCAGCAGGGCAAGAGTGTTTGGGTGCTCGATCGCCCCAATCCTGCCGGCCGCCCGGTGGAAGGCACGCTGCTGCTGCCGGGTCAGGAAAGCTTTGTCGGGGCCGGACCGATGCCGATGCGCCATGGGCTGACCATGGGCGAAATGGGCCACTGGTTCATCCACCACTTCGGGCTGGATGTCGATTACCGCGTGGTGACGATGGAAGGCTGGGATCCTGCCGCAGGCGAAGGGGTGGGGGCAGGGCACGGCTGGCCGTCCAGCCGGATCTGGATCAACCCCAGCCCCAATGCCGCCAATCTCAACATGGCGCGCGCCTATGCAGGCACTGTCATGCTGGAAGGTACCACGCTCAGCGAAGGGCGCGGCACCACCCGCCCGCTGGAGGTGCTGTTCGGCGCGCCCGATATCGACGCCCTGGCCGTGCTGGCAGACATGCGGGCCTTCGCTCCGCAATGGCTGGAAGGTTGTGCCATTCGTGACTGCTGGTTCAGCCCGACCTTCCACAAGCATGCCGGTCTGCTGTGCCACGGGTTGATGATCCACGCGGAAGGAGCGTTTTACGATCACGCAGCCTTCCAGCCCTGGCGGCTGCAGGCGCTCGCCTTCAAGGCGATCCGGCGGCTCTATCCCGATTATCCGATCTGGCGCGATTTCCCGTATGAGTATGAATTTGCTCGCCTGGCGATCGATGTGATCAACGGCGGGCCAGCTCTGCGCGAATGGGTCGACAATCCCGATGCCCTGCCGGCCGATCTGGATCGTATCGCGGCCGCTGATGAAGCGAACTGGCGGGCGCAGATTGCACCGCTGCTGCTTTATCCGCAGGGATGAGCCATTCCGGGGCCCCTCGTTAACATCTTCTTCGGGCGCAGCTGATACCCGGGATCCATGGGCCAGGAACTCAGGATCGAAACCGTGGGCGCTACGACTGCCTGCAATCTGTGCGGTTCGCATGAACGCGAACATTTGTTCCGCAAATTCGGCTACGACCTTGTGCGTTGTCGTGGGTGCGAACTGGTGTTCGTCGGCAATCCGCCCAGCGCCGCAGAGGTGACCGGCTTCTATACGGCAGAGGCGGATTATCACCGTGAGCTGCTCGATCCGGCTGATCCTGCCTTCACCCGCATGCGCGGCATTGCCCAGCAGCATATCAGCTTCCTGCGCCGCAGCATTTTCCAGCCCAAGGGGCTGAAGCTGCTCGACATAGGCTGTTCCAGCGGGCTCTTCCTCGATGAAGCACGCAAGGAAGGTTTTGATGTCTATGGCGCGGAACTCTCGCCTGATACTGCCGCCTTTGCGCGGCAACACTTCGGACTGAATGTTCATCCAGGTGACTGGCGTGATGCTGGTTACACAGATGGCAGCTTCGATGTGATCACCCTGTTCGATGTGATCGAACACCTGACCGATCCGCAAGCAGAGCTGGTGGCGATCAAGCGCCTGTTGAAGCCGGGCGGGCTGCTGTTGCAATCTACGCCCAATATCGATGGGCTGTTTCCTCGGCTATCCTATCTGTTGGCCAATCGATTGGATTATTGGCCGCATCCCGAACCGCCGCATCACCTCTATCAGTTTTCGACCAAGACGCTGTCGGCCATGACGGAAAATGCAGGCTATCAGGTGACCCGTGCGGATCAGACCCGCATCCATCTCGGCTACAGCTTTGGCACGCCGGCCAATTGGAAGATCAGCCGCAAGCTGCTGCCCTATGCCGTGCTGTTTGCGCCTACTTCAATCGTCGGGCCGTGGATCGGGAAGGGTGACTGGCTCTACCTGGCGGCACGTGTCCCGGGCTAAGACGGAGTTTTGCTGCGCAGCAACTGTTCCTACGCGTAACTTGGGGTCATCAAGTTACGCGGCCCTCAATTGCCAATAGATCTGCTTGTTGGCGGATTTGGGCAGGCGTATGAGGACGTTTCCGTAATTTCGCGGATTCGTTTCCGGGGGGCATTTCATGAACTTGAAAAAGATTTCTGTCGCCGCGTCCGTTCTGGCTGCTTTCTTTGTTGCAACGCCGGCCATGGCGGCATGCAATGATGGAAAAGATCGCCGCGTGACAATCATTAACGATACCAGCTTCACTATCATGTACCTGTACGGGTCCAATGTCGGTGAAGATGACTGGCAGGAAGACGTGCTGGGCGACGATGTCGTTCAGCCAGGCGGCAAGGTTACTGTCAATTTCGATGACGGCACCTGCTATTGCTATTTCGATTTCAAGGCCGTGTTTGACGACGAAAGCGAAACGATCCGCAATCGTTACAATGTGTGCACCGAATCGAGCTGGCGCATCTACGAATAATGCTCAGCGGGTTGGTGGCTGGGGTCGATGCACCGCAGCCACCAGCACGAATGAAATATACATCAGCAAATACCAGGCACCGAGCTTGGCCGGCGATACCATTGCCCAGCCTTCTTCCTGATCGGGATAGGTCCAGCCGCGGGCGAAGGTGCCGAGATTTTCGGCAAACCAGATAAACAGCGCCACCAGAAACCATCCCAGCAGCAGCGGCATCCACCGCCGTTCGCGCCATACGGTGAAATAGATCCGCGTGCGCCAGAACAGCAGTCCCATCACCGCAAACAACAGATAGCGGATGTCGGGCAACCAGTGATGGGCGAAGAAATTGATATAGATCGCCGCCGCCAGCAGCACAGTCCACCATTTCGGCGGATAGGGTTCGAAGCGGAAATCAAAAATGCGCCAGATGCGGGCGATATAGCTACCCACCGCTGCATACATGAAACCGGAAAACAGCGGCACGTCCGCGATCCGCAGCAGCGATGCCTCGGGGTAGATCCATGATCCGGCGCTGGTTTTGAACAGTTCCATCACCGTGCCCACTACATGGAACACCAGGATGACCTTCACCTCTTCCCAGGTTTCCAGCCGCAGGGCGATCATGCCGATCTGGATGGTCAGCGCCGCCAGGGTCAGGAAATCATAACGCGCCAGCGTAACATCTTCGGGATAAAACAGATGGGTGCCGATCAGCAGCGCCAGCATCAACCCGCCAAACAGGCAGGCCCAACCCTGCTTGAAACCGAACAGGGCGAATTCATAGATCCAGCTGGCCGGGCCGGGCGGCGGCGCAAAGCCTTCCAGTCGCGCACGGATCGCCGCAAACCGGGTATGTTCGTTCCGCTCAGCGGGCGCCATCTGCCGCGCCGTTCTGGAGCAGCATCAACCGGCGGGCCAGCTGTTCGAACACCGGCTGATCCAGCCCTGCGGCGGGATTGTTCCAGCTGGCAGACAGCGTCCACCAGGCTCCGCCCTTGTCGCGCAGCAACCAGCTGAGATTCAGCACGCCGGGCTCCGATCCGCCCTTGTACCCGATATAGTTCCAACGATCGCCCGGCAGCGGCGTCATCCCGGGATTAACCGCCAGAATGGCCAGCGCCGTGGCATCGTTCTGGTCGATCAGCTGGCCGAAAATCGCCGCAACATCGCGGGCCGAGGCAAACCATTCGACATTCAAGGCCCGTGGCCCATTGGCAAAGGCCCGCTCGATCGCATCGGTGGAAAGCGGCTCATCCGCGATCTTCGCCAGCATGCCGCGCCGCTCCGCTTCGCCTGCTGCACCATAGGCCGCCAGCCTGCCGTCCGATCCGGCCTTCAGCGCGAACATGTCCCGCGTTGTCATGAAGGGGCGATTGGCTGCCGCATGGGCACTGCCTGACCGGGCCACCTCGGCCTCAACCGCCTCACGCCCGAGCAGATGGATCAACTGATCGGTGGCGCTGTTGTCGCTGATCGAAATCATCAACGTAGCCAATGTATGAAGTGTCATTGGTGCGCCATCGGGCCAGTCCTGGATCATCCCGCTCGGCAGCGATTTGTGATCCAGCGGCACCACCTCATCCCAACGATGTCGTCCTTCGGCGATCGACCGGACCAGCGCGGAAAGGACATACAGCTTGAATGTCGATCCCACGGCAAAAGGCTGCTTATCCTGGATCGCCAGCAAGGGGCGTCCCCCGTTCATCGGTCCGAAATACACCCCGACATCGCCGGGCAGGGCGTGCAGTTCGGCCGTGACGGCGACCAAGCTGTCGTTCTGCGGCGTGAATTCCGTGATCCGGAAACCGGCAACCCGGTATGGTGCCTGGCTTTCCAGCTGGAACATGCCATTGCCCAGGGCCTTTTCAAACCGAAGAACGATCTTTGCCGCTCCCGGTCCGCCATCGGCTTCGGCCCGTTCAACGGCCTGCAGCCGACCGGCGCCCGCTTCCATCTGTTCGGCAAAAACGCGCAGCTGGGCCGGGGTGATCGCCGTGACGAAATCGGGGGTGAAAACATCCTCGGCCGGTTTGCGTTGTTGCAGCACGGCGAGAATATCCTCTGCCCGCTGACGGATCCGCGCCTCTTCGCTTTGTGCCATGGCTATCCCGGGTAGTGTGGCGGCTGCCAACGCCGCTATCGCTGTGCCGATCCGATGCAACATGGCAGCTATCCGTCGCGTCAGGCGTCGATCAGATCGCGATCCACTTCGCCGGCGCGGTTCTGGATAAAATTGAACCGGTGTTCCGGATTGCGCCCCATCAGCTGATCGACCAGTTCCTTCACCGCAAACCGCTTCTCATGTTCGGCGGGCAGGGTGATCCGCGTCAGCCGGCGCGTGGCCGGGTTCATCGTGGTTTCGCGCAATTCCTGCGGGTTCATTTCGCCCAGGCCCTTGAAGCGCGATACCTCGACCTTGCGGCCCTTGAATACTGTCGCCTCCAGCTCCGCGCGATGGGCATCGTCGCGGGCATAGCGGCTCTCTTTGCCGGCGACGAGGCGATAGAGCGGCGGCTGCGCCAGGAACAGATGTTCGCGCTTCACCAGCTCCGCCATTTCCTGGAAGAAAAATGTCATCAGCAGCGTGGCAATATGCGCGCCATCGACATCGGCATCGGTCATGATGATCACGCGATCATATCGCAGTTGATCGGGGTCGCAATCCTTGCGGGTACCGCAGCCCAGCGCCAGGCCCAGATCGGCAATTTCGCTGTTGGCGCGAATCTTGTCCGCCGTTGCGCTGGCGACATTCAGGATCTTGCCGCGGATCGGCAGGATCGCCTGGGTCTTGCGGTCGCGCGCCTGTTTGGCGCTGCCACCGGCGCTGTCACCTTCGACGATGAACAGCTCGGTCTCGCCATTTCCCTCGCCCGAGCAATCGGTCAACTTGCCCGGCAGGCGCAGCTTCTTGGCATTGGTGGCGGTCTTGCGTTTGACCTCGCGTTCGGCCTTGCGGCGCAGGCGCTCGTCCATCCGCTCCATCACCGATCCGAGCAGGGCGCGGCCGCGCTCCATATTGTCGGTCAGAAAGTGGTCGAAGTGATCGCGCACCGCATTTTCCACCAACCGCGCGGCTTCGGGGCTGGTCAGGCGGTCCTTGGTCTGGCTCTGGAATTGCGGTTCGCGGATGAAGACCGACAGCATGATTTCCGATCCGGTGACGATGTCGTCAGCGGAAATATCCTTGGCCTTCTTTTGCCCGGTCAATTCGCCAAATGCGCGAATGCCCTTGGCCAGCGCTGCACGCAGGCCCTGTTCATGCGTTCCGCCATCGGGCGTCGGCACGGTGTTGCAGTACCAACTGGTGGCGCCGTCGGACCACAACGGCCAGGCCACCGCCCATTCCACACGGCCCTGTTCGTCGGGGAAATCCTGCTTGCCGGCGAAGAAGTCGCTGGTCACGCATTCGCGGTCGGCCACCTGTTCGCGCAGATGATCGGCCAGTCCGCCGGGGAACTGGAACACCGCTTCCTGGGGCACATCCTCCGTCGCTAGCGACGGGGCGCATTTCCAGCGAATCTCGACACCGGCGTAAAGATAGGCCTTGGACCGGGCGAGGCGAAACAGGCGTGCGGGCTTGAAGCTGCGATCACCGAAGATTTCGGGATCGGGAATGAAGCTGACGCTGGTTCCCCGCCGGTTCGGCGCTGCGCCAATCCGCGCAATCGGGCCGAGCGGCACGCCTTGCGAGAACTCCTGCGCAAACACTTCCTTGTTGCGCGCCACTTCCACCCGGGTGCTGACGGACAGGGCGTTGACCACGCTGACGCCCACACCGTGCAACCCGCCGCTGGTGGCATAGGCCTTACCGGAAAACTTGCCGCCTGAATGCAGGGTGGTGAGGATCACCTCCAGCGTGGATTTGCCGGGAAACTTGGGATGTTCATCGATAGGCATGCCGCGGCCATTGTCTATGATGGTCAGGCGGTTGCCTTCATCCAGGATCACTTCGATCCGGCTGGCATGGCCGGCCACGGCCTCGTCCATGGAATTGTCGAGCACTTCGGCGGCCAGATGATGGTACGCCCGCTCGTCCGTGCCGCCGATATACATGCCCGGACGCCGGCGGACCGGCTCCAGCCCTTCGAGGACCTCGATGGCGGAAGCATCATAGTCGCCATCGCCAGCCGGCAGCTTGTCGAACAGATCATCGGACATCGTGCAGCTATAGGCGGCGGTGCCCGGCAGATTCAAGCGATCCGGCGGCGTTTATCCGCCGAGATCGCCCAAGGTGAGATCAATCGAACTGCGTCGGTGCCCCATCCACCACGCTGATCGCACCATTGCCAACCCGGCGCACCTCCATCGCGCGTTCGGCAATACCGCTGCGCAGGAAACGGAACGGCCCGTCGATGCCCAGGAAGCCTTCAGGCGCGAGCATGCGGCGAACCGGCAGAGTGGTGCCCGTCTGCCATTCGCGGGCAATCCGCAGGGTCAGCAGCACGGAATCATATCCCAGCGTGGCGATCCGGTGCGGCTGTTCGCCGAACCGGGTGCGATAGCTGGTCACGAACTGGCGGTAACGATTGTCCGATACGGCAGAAAACAGCGCACCGCGCATCGCGGGCGAAGCGGCCACGGTGGCATCACCATTCAGCAGCTCGGTCCCCAGAATCACCGGAACCGTATCAGCCGGCTTCTTCAGCGCGCCGGCGGCGCGGATCGTGTGGTTGGCGCCATCGGCAATCAGCACTGCATCATAGCCTCCGCGTGCCTTCAGCCGATTGGCCGCGCTCACGACGGAGGTGTTGTTGCGATCATAGCGTTCGACGGCAATCAGAGTACCCTGGATGCTCATGACCGCGCCTTCTAGCGCGTTGGCTGTCCGGTCGCCGTAATCGCCATTCGGAACCAGCGCCGCGAAGCGCCGTACACCTTGCATGGCGACATATTCGATCGAACGTTCGATCGACTGCTCGGGCACATGGCCCATCACGAACACGTCGGGCTGCGCCACCGACGTGTCGTTGGAAAAGGTGATCAGCGGAACATTAGCCGGTCGCGCTTGCGCCAGCACCGATGTCACTTCGCTGGCCATCAGCGGCCCCAGGATCAGCTTGTTGCCGTCAGCGATTGCGCTGGAGGTGGCAGATCCGACCCCAGCAGCAGTGTCATAGGTCGTAATGCGGAGGTTTTCGGCATTGGTGTCGAGGAGAGCCATGGTGGTGGCATTTGCGATGGAGCGCCCGACTTCGGCATTCTCGCCCGACAGCGGTACCAGCAGCGCGATCCGGTGGCGTGCAGTATCTGTCGGCAACGCCGTATCGCTGGGTTCGACCGGTTTGGTCGGTTCCGGAGTCGTCGGGCCAGGGCGGCCACCATCGGGCACCACCTGACAGGCTGCGAGGCCTATTGTCAGCAAAACGGCGGCGGCTTTGCGCCTGATTGATCCGAACATGCTTGCCGCTCCCGTCGTGTCTGGTCCACAAGGCTTGGTGTGAGCGAAGCCCCCGAAAACCTGCCTCTTGCCCCAGGCCTCTACATTGTCGCGACGCCGATTGGCAATCTCGGCGACATAACCCGTCGTGCAATCGATGTGCTGTCTCGATGCAATGTGATTGCGTGTGAAGACACACGCGTGACACACAAGCTGTTGCGTCATCTGGAAATATCCAAGCCGCTGTGGCGATACGATGATCACAGCGCTGACGTTGATCGTGACCGCCTGATCGACGCCATGACGGAAGGTGCGGTGGTGCTGGTGAGCGATGCTGGCACACCGATCGTGTCCGATCCCGGCTATCGCCTGGTTCGTGCGGCGCGCGAACGGGGAATCACCGTCACCAGCCTCCCGGGGCCCAGCGCACCGGTCATGGCCATGACGCTGTCAGGCCTGCCGAGCGACCGCTTCCTTTTCGCCGGCTTCCTGCCGCAAAAGGATATGGCACGCCGTGCTGTGCTGGAAGAACTGGGCCCGGTGCGCAGCACGCTGATCTTCTTCGAAACGGCGCCCCGGCTCGATCGATCGCTGGCTGCGATCGAGGATGTGCTGCCTGGCCGCGATGTCGCCGTGGCACGCGAACTGACCAAATTGTATGAAGAATGCCGCAGTGGCAGCCCGGCCGAATTGCGCGCGCATTACGATGCGCATCCGCCGAAAGGCGAAATCGTGCTGCTGGTCGGCCCTCCTGTGTCCGGACCGATCGATTCGCGGGACGCGGATGCTTTACTGATCGCTGCGCTGGAACACGAAAAACCGTCACAAGCCGCCGGCAGCGTGGCCAAGGCCACCGGACTCGATCGACGGACATTATACGCCCGGGCGTTGGAACTGCGCGGCGCGTGACTCGGGCTCGCGCGGAACAACGCGGGCGGCGCGGGGAGTGGTTGGCGGCATGGTGGTTGCGGCTGCATGGCTGGCGTATCCTGGCCCAGCGGGTAAAAACGGCGCGCGGTGAAATCGATCTGGTCGTGCGTCGAGGCCAAACGGTTGCCTTTGTCGAGGTGAAATGGCGCCGACGTGAGGCCGATCGGGATGCCGCCATCGACAGTTTCCGCCTGCGCCGCGTGGCAGCTGCTGCCGAAAGTGTCGCGCCGCGGTTTGTTTCTGCTGGGGATGATCTGCGAATTGATGTGCTGCTGCTTGCGCCAGGGCACTGGCCGCGCCACATCATCAACGCCTGGCAGCCATAAGGGAACGGGAATGACATTGCGTGTTGCGGTCCAGATGGACCCGCTGGAAACCATCAAGATTGCCGGCGATTCCAGCTTTGCCCTGATGCTGGCGGCTCAGGCACGCGGCCATGCGCTGTGGCAGTACGATGTCCGTTCTCTCAGCTGGGAAGCAGGACGCATTACGGCTTTCGCGCGCCCGGTTACGGTGCGCCGCGTCGAAGGTGACCATTTCGAATGGCAGGGCGAATCCGTGCGGATTGACCTGGGCAGCGATATCGATGTTGTGCTGATGCGGCAGGATCCGCCCTTCGACCTTGGTTATATCAGCGCTGCTCTGCTGCTTGATCGACTACGCGGTGAAACGCTGGTCATCAACGATCCGCGCGAAGTGATCAACGCGCCGGAAAAGATGTTCGTGCTCGATTATGCGCGCTTCATGCCACCGACGCTGGTGACGCGGCGTGTAGAAGAGGCGCGGGCGTTCCAGGCCATCCATGGGTCGGTGGTGGTCAAACCGTTGCATGGCAATGGCGGAAAGGCGATTTTTCGCGTGGAAGCCGATGGCACCAATCTCGCCGCACTGTTCGAAGTCTTCAACCAGACCTGGCCCGAACCGCATATGATTCAACCTTTTCTTCCCGAAGTGTCGGAAGGGGACAAGCGGATCGTCTTGGTCGATGGTGAATTCGCGGGAGCGATCAATCGCAAGCCGGGGCAGGGCGAGTTCCGTTCCAACCTGGCCGTGGGCGGTTATGCGGAAGCCGCCGGCCTCACCGCGCGGGAGGAAGAAATCTGCGCCGCGCTGGCGCCGGAATTGAAACGGCGCGGGCTGGTGTTTGTCGGCATAGATGTGATCGGCGGCAAATGGCTGACCGAAATCAACGTGACCTCGCCCACCGGCATCGTGGCCATCGACCTGTTCAACGGCACCGACACCGGCGCGTTGATCTGGGATGCGATCGAGGCGCGCCAGAAGGCTGACTGCGGCAGCTGATCCAGTGGGACCGGATGGATGTTGTATCCACCCGCGAACTTCCTGCTGGTTCGGGCGTTATCCTTGCAATGCAGAATCTTGTCATCGAAGCCATCGCCCGGGGCGGCTATCTGGGGATCGCCCTGCTCATGGCCCTGGAAAACATCATCCCGCCGATCCCGTCCGAAGTGATCATGGGCGTAGGCGGGGTGCTGCTGGCGCGTGGAGAAATGCAATTCTGGCCGCTGATGATTGCCGGCACGGTGGGCACCACGGCCGGCAACTACTTCTGGTATTGGGTAGGCCACAAATGCGGCTATCAGCGGCTCGAGCCCTTTGTTACCCGCTATGGCCGCTGGCTGACGCTGGAGTTCGAAGACATTGAACGCGCTGCCGGTTTTTTCCGCCGGTACGGCCAATGGGTGGTTTTCGGCCTCCGCTTTTCCCCATTCCTGCGCACGATGGTGTCGCTTCCCGCAGGGCTGGCGCATATGTCGGTCTGGCGGTTCCTGAGCTTCACCTTTTGCGGTGCGGCGATCTGGAACGCCATCCTGATCGAAGGCGGCCGCCGCCTGGCTCCGTTGATCGCGCGTTATGAATATGTGGCCAATTGGGCGATCGGCATTTCGGTTGTCGCCATGGTCGCCTGGTACATCTGGCGCGTCGCAACCTGGCAGCCACGGCAACGCGATGACCGGGGCAAGGATTGAGGAGCTCTGTTCTTAAACGCCTTTCTTGTCGCGCGAGGCGGTCGCCAGCCTGGCAATCAGTTCATCGCTGACGGGGTTTTTGACCGAAAAGGTTACCCCGGTCTTGCTCGCCTTCAGTTTCAGACGGGCGATTTCATCCGCGTGATCTGCGATGGCGCCGGGATCGACATAGAGGCCGCATTGCTTGCTGAAAGCGGCGTAACCCGCGACGATGGTTCCCTCGATCTCGAACCCCGGCATATCGTATTTGATCACCTCTGTGGCGTCGGGCAGGGCCAGAGCCAATTGAGCGCGCAATCGACGCAGCAGGTCACGAAACTGCTCTGGCGCAGCATCAATATACTTACCGTGACTATTGATTTTCATCGACTTCTTTCTCCCTCGGATGCGCAGCGCGATAGCTGGTCAGCAGGGTCGCGGCGTCTACCTTGGTATAGATCTGGGTCGAGGCAAGGCTGGCGTGGCCGAGCAGTTCCTGGAGGCTGCGGAGATCGGCGCCGGCGCCGAGGAGGTGGGTGGCGAAGCTGTGGCGCAGGGCGTGGGGTGTGGCGGTGTCGGGCAGGCCGAGCCATTGGCGGGCGGCCGCCATGGCTTTCTGCACCATGCCCTGCGACAGCGGACCGCCCTTGGCACCGCGGAACAGCGGTTCGTTTGCGGGAAGCGGCCAGGGGCAGGAGGTGACGTATTCGCTGACCGCATCGCGTACCACGGGCAGGATCGGCACCACCCGCTGCTTGCCGCCCTTGCCGGTGACTACCAGTCGGTCGGCCAAGGGAATATTGCTTGCTTTCAAGGATAAAGCTTCCGCAATTCGCAGCCCGGCACCATACATCAACAGCAGCACGGCACGGTCGCGCAGGCCTATCCAGACGGTCGCAGCGCTCTGTTCGACGGCGTCGGCGACGTTGACGGCATCGTCGGGAGTCAGCGGGCGGGGGAGGCCTTTCTTGATGCGGGGGCCGCGCAGGCGGGGCGGGGCGGTGTCGGTCAGGCCGGCCCTGGTGCGGGCAAAAGAGATGAAGGCTTTGACGGCGGAAAGTTCGCGCGCGGCGGACACATTGCCAAGGCCTTCGCTGCGACGGGCGGCCAGATATCCACGCGTGGCCTGCGCATCAACGCGCCCCACCGCCGCCCAATCGCGCATTTGCACGTAATCAAGCAGCCGCGCCGCCGCATCGCCATAGGCACGCACGGTATGTGGTGAACGGCGCCGATCCTTCGTCAGATGATCATGCCAGGCCCGCAGCATTTCTGCGCGGTCGCCTGTCATGCCGAGACCAGATTTTCGCAGACCAGATCGGCGAGCAGGGCATCGAGCAAGGGCATGCCTTCTGCCGTGATCCCGATGCGGGCGCCATCGACCCACACCAGTCCGAGCTGCTGATGCAGATCGCGTTTGCGGCTATCGATCATTTGCAGGCGCGACAGGCCGAAGCGGCGTTCGAAGCTGGCGAGGTCTACCCCCTCGTTCAGCCGCAGGCCCATCAAGAGGGCTTCGGATGCTTGTTCGGTGGCAGGCAGGCTGCGTTCTTCGCGCAGGCCGTGGCCGTTGCGTTCGACGGCTTCGATCCAGTTTTCCGGCTTGCGATGCCGCAGCGTGGCCGATCCGCCGCGCCGGCCATGGGCGCCCGGGCCGATGCCGCAATAATCCTGATATCGCCAATAGGTGCGATTATGCCGGCTTTCCTGACCCGGCCGGGCATGATTGCTGATCTCATAGGCGGGAATGCCCGCCTCTGCCGTGATCTGCCGGGTCAGGGTAAAGAGGTCGGCCGCCGGATCATCGTCCAGCGGCGTGAAGCTGCCCTGGCGGACATCCGTGGCGAAGCGGGTGTTGGGCTCTATGGTCAATTGGTAGAGCGAGAGATGCCCGGTGCCATAAGCCAGTGCGCCCCTGAGTTCAGCCTCCCACGCGTCGGCCTGCTGCCCCGGGCGGGCATAGATCAGATCGAAACTGACTCGAGCGAAATGGCGCTGTGCCACCTCCAGCGCGGCCAGCCCCTCTGCCGCATCATGCAGCCGTCCGAGAAATTGCAGGCTCGCATCATCGAGCGCCTGCAGGCCAAGGGAGACGCGGTTGACCCCGGCGAGGGCGAGCGAGGCGAACTTTGCCGCCTCCACCGAAGACGGGTTGGCTTCCAGCGTGATCTCTATGTCGGGGGCAAAACCCCATAGCCGTTCCGCCTCCGCCAGCAGCGCGGCGACCAGCGACGGTGGCATCAGCGAGGGGGTGCCGCCACCGAAGAAAATCGAATGCAGTGGTTCCCCACCGGCCAGCGCAGCTTCGTGCCGCATGTCGGCAATCAGCGCCGCCTGCCAGCGGCCCGTGTCGACGCCGTCGCGGACATGCGAGTTGAAATCGCAATAGGGGCATTTCTTCAGACAGAAAGGCCAGTGGATATAGAGCGCGCGGGCCATGTCCGGGTCAAACGATTGTTAACCCGGATTTGTCAAGGACTGGCGGATGTATCCCGTGAAACTTGTTGGCACGATCATGGCGATTCTCGCCCTGGGTGGAGCGGGCGTGGCCGCCCATGGCCAGGCCGCGCCCAGCGATGTCGATGTGATCTTGCAGGCCCACAACAGCGAGCGGGTCGGTACAGGTGTGCCGGCGCTGACCTGGAATGCACAACTCGCCGGCCAGGCAGGACTATGGGCGGAGCAATTGGCCCGCGATGGCGTGTTGCGGCACGCGAGTGCGGCCGAGCGCAGCGATGCGGGCGAAAACCTGTGGATGGGCTCGCCGGGATATTTTTCGACCGAACGGATGGTCAGCGCCTTCATCGCCGAAAAGCGACATTATCGGCATGGCAGCTTCCCCAATGTCTCGGCCACCGGGAACTGGCAGGATGTTGGCCATTATACGCAGATCGTCTGGCGCGACACGCAGCAGATCGGCTGCGCCGTGGCGCGCACGGCGCAGCCGATCTGCTCGTATGCCGGTACTGGCCGGCCGGAAACAGGATCGGCAGCCAACCCTACTGAGACAAGCGTGGATCAGTTTCCGAACTGATCGGCCACCAGCCTGGCAAAGGCATCGGCGCGATGGCTGATGCTGTGTTTTTCCGAAGGATCGATTTCAGCGAAGGTCTGATCGCGGCCCTGCGGCACGAAGACCGGATCATAGCCGAAGCCCAATGCGCCGCGTGGCGGCCAGGTCAGATTTCCGGCCACCTGGCCTTCATAGACGGCCTCTTCACCGTCAGGCCAGGCAAGGGCGAGCACGCAATGGAAGCTGGCATTGCGCGGAGTGTCAGCGCCCTTTGCCTGCAGCATCCCTTCGACCTTGCCCATGGCCATGAACCAGTCACGGCCGGGTTCCCCTTCGAACCACTGCCGTCCGGCCCAGTCGGCCGTGTAGACCCCAGGGCGGCCATCGAGCGCCGCGACTGAAAGGCCGCTGTCATCCGCCAGCGCTACCAGCCCGGAGGCCTGCGCTGCTGCATGCGCCTTGATCAGCGCATTGGCGACAAAGCTGGCGCCGGTTTCCGCCGGCTCTGGCAGACCCAGAGCACCAGCGGAAATGCAATCGACGCCAAAGGGCGCCAGCAGGGCGCTGATCTCCTTCAGTTTGCCGGCGTTATGCGTGGCAATCACCAGCTTCCCGGCGCCGATCGCGCGGGTCATGCGCCGATCGCCGCATCCTGCGCCGCGAAAATGCGGTCGCAGCCGATCCGGGCCAGACGCAGCAGGCGCAGCAGCGCCTCTTCATCATAGGTCGCGCCTTCGGCGGTGGCCTGCACTTCGGCAATCTTGCCGCCGTCCAGCAGCACGAAGTTGGCATCCGCATCGGCATTGCTGTCTTCGATGTAATCGAGGTCCAGCACCGGCACGCCATTGCAGATGCCGCAGCTGACGGCAGCCACGCGCGACACGATCGGATCCTGCGTCAGCGCGCCGGATTTGAGGAGGCCGTTGACGGCCAGGCGCAGCGCGACCCAGGCACCGGAGATCGAGGCGGTGCGGGTGCCGCCATCGGCCTGGATCACATCGCAATCGAGCACGATCTGACGTTCGCCGAGCTTTTCCAGATCGACCACGGCGCGCAGTGAGCGGCCGATCAGACGCTGGATTTCCTGCGTGCGGCCGCTCTGCTTGCCCTTGGCCGCTTCACGGCTGCCGCGGGTATGCGTTGCGCGGGGCAGCATGGAATATTCGCCGGTGACCCAACCCTGGCCCTTGCCGCGCAGGAACGGTGGCACGCGTTCTTCGATGCTGGCGGTCACCAGCACGCGGGTGTCACCAAAACCGACCAGGCACGACCCTTCGGCATGCTTGGTGAAACCGGTTTCGATGGTGATGGCGCGCATTTCATCAGGCGCGCGACCGGAAGGACGCATAGAGAGGCTCCGTATGTGAGGCAGTTCTTTTCTGAACGCGCCCTAGCGCCTAGATAGGTGGCTGTCATGGTTTCCCCGCCGGTTCACGAATTATCCGAACGCACCCGTTCGATCTTCCGCCATGTGGTGGAGGATTACCTCGCCAGCGGGCAGCCGGTGGGGTCGAAGGCGCTGGCCGCATCGCGCGACATCAATTTGTCCCCGGCATCGATTCGGTCCGTGCTGGCGGAGCTGGAACTGCTGGGCCTGCTGGCAGCGCCGCACACCAGTGCCGGGCGCATGCCAACCGAAATCGGCCTGCGGCTGTTCGTCGACGGGATGATGCAGGTTGCAGAGCCCACCGCGCAGGAGCGTGCCGCCATCGAACAGCGGCTGGCTGGGCCCGGCCCGGTCGAGCAAGCGCTTGCCGCAACCAGCACGCTGCTGTCCGATCTGAGTGCGGCAGCCGGCGTGGTCATGGTGCCCCGGCGCGAGCCGCGCCTGGCACAAATGAGTATCGTCCCGCTCGATGCCCAACGCGCGCTGGTGGTGCTGGTGGGCGAAGACGGATCGGTGGAGAACCGCCTGCTGGAACTGCCGCCGGGCACCGCGCAATCGGCCATGCAGCAGGCGACCAATTACATCACCGCGCGTCTGGCCGGTCGCACCCTGGCCGAAGCATCGCGCGTGATCGAGGTGGAAATCGCATCCGGCAGGGCGATGATCGACAATGCCAGCCGCGATCTGGTCGAACGGGGACTGGCCGTCTGGTCGACCGATGCCGCGCGCCGGCCGGTGCTGATCGTACGCGGGCAGGCCAATCTGCTGGATGAGGCCGCGCTGGGCGATATCGAACGGGTGCGATCGCTGATCGATGATCTGGAAGACAAGCAATCGGTGGCCGAACTGCTGGAATCGGCGCGTGAGGCAGAAGCCACGCGGATTTTCATCGGCAGCGAAAACCGCCTTTTCGCACTGTCCGGATCTTCGGTGATTGCATCCCCCTATCGCGATCGCGAGGGCAAGGTGGTGGGCGTGCTGGGCGTGATCGGGCCGACCCGGTTGAATTACGCGCGCGTCGTGCCCATGGTGGATTTCACCGCCCGTTCGCTGGGCAAACTGATAGGTTGAACTGACTGACATGACTGACACCGAAACCCCGCGTGACGAAGCTGTGGAAAAGGAACTGGCCGGCGTTCCGGAAGAGCTGCTGTCGGGTGACGATGCCAATCCGGCAGAAGAGCTGGTGAAGCTGCAGGAAGAACTGGCAGCTGCGAAGCAGGATGTGCTCTACGCGCGCGCCGATACGCAGAACGTCCGCCGCCGGCTGGAAAAGGATATCGCCGACGCGCGCGCCTATGGTGCCACCAATTTCGCGCGTGACGTGTTGGCCGTGTCCGACAATCTTTCCCGTGCGATCGATGCCATCCCTGCCGATTTGCGCGAAGATGATCGCATCAAGACCCTGATCACGGGCATCGAGGCAACCCAGCGGCAGCTTGATTCGGTGTTCAGCCAGAACGGGATCAGTCGTATTGCATCGCTGGGGCTGCCGCTTGATCCGAACCAGCATCAAGCCATGCTGGAGGTACCGACCAATGAGGCCGAAGCTGGCACCATCGTGACTGAAATGCAGGCCGGCTACATGATCAAGGATCGGCTGCTTCGCCCGGCGATGGTTGCGGTTGCCAAAAAGCCGGATTGACCGGGGAACACGACATTTCGGGGAACCGTACCGGCTCTCCTCCGTATGGGTTGCAAAGCCAACCTACGGAGAAACGGTGATGATCCCCTTCAAATTCATGGCCCCTGCAGTGCTCGGTTCCGCCCTGGCCCTGAGCGCCTGCGCCAGCAACTATGGTGGTGAAGGCGCCCTGGCCGGTGCGGCTGTGGGTGCCGGCGTCGGCGCCGTTACCGGCGGCAATGTCGGCCGTGGGGCAGCCATCGGTGCCGCTGCCGGTGCTGTTGGTGGTGCGTTGATCGAAAAGGATGGTCGCTGCTATCGCACCGACCGCAATGGTCGTGAACGCCGGGTGCGCTGCCGCTGACAGCGGCTGACGCTTTCAGCCCAGCGTTGCGCCGGGAAAGCGGACCAGAGCGTCATAAGCGCGCTGGTCTGCGACCCCGGCCACACGCATACCGTTACGCAACAGAAATGCGTGACGGACGATTTCGGCCTGTTGTTCTATGCCGTAGCTGTGAAGCGGTTGCCCGGGCTTGAGGCTGTAATCATAGCGGCACCAGGGGTGCCGATGCAGCACCAGATACCATTCCCCGCGTTGCTGCGTTTGCCACACATGGGTCAGTTCATGGATGAACAGACCCTTCCTGCCGAAGTCGGCCGTAGAAAAATCATCGCAATATTGTTCGCCCTGCGGGTGAAAATGCAGGTGGCCGCGTGGCGCCATGGTGACCTTGCGCGGCTGCAGCGGGAAGAATTTTCGCCGCCGGATGGAGATGGCGGCATAATCCAGCACATCCCCGAAGATGGTCCGGGCGAGGGCGATTTCCCCGTCAGTAAAGCGCCGTTCCCCGCCGACAGGGCAGGTCCCGGCACCAATCATGTCATGGCGTTCGCTCAGCGTTCGTCACCGGCCGCGCGAATTTCCACCGGGAAGCTGACCTTGTCGCCCCGGATGAAGGTCAGGGTTACTTCCGTGGTGCCACCCGCGACCAGGGTATCGGCCAGATCGCTGGCCATCACATGGTATTCACCGGGCGCGAAGCGGACCGTCTGACCAGGTGCGACGGGCAATTGCGGCACGTCTTCCATCGATGCCTGCAGGTTCCACGTGGAAGTCTTGTGCAGCATCGCGTGGCTGGCGCCCTGCACCGAAGCGGAGCGGATCATCTGCTGTTCGGGACCGGAATTTGAAATGTCGAAATAGATCGCCGCAGGGTTGCCTGCCACGGCGGGCAGGATCAGCCGGCCGTTTGTCACGCTGATGCCGGCCGGTGCTTCGGGGGCGGCTTCCGTCGGCTGTTCGCTTTGGCCGCAAGCCGACAGCCCAAGGCTGGCGATGCCAAGCGCCAGCGCGCAAATGACGGATTTGTTCATACAATAACTTCCCCTGTTTTGCCGGTGGGCGGCGGATTGCGCGATTTCTAGCGTTCAGGCTCTCTTGTGCCAAGCGCAAGCGAACCTATATCGCGCCGGTGAACGAGCCGCCGACCGGTCTTGCCGAATTGCGGGGGGCCCAAGCGCGGCGTCAATTTGTGAAAGGGATGTGGGGAATACCATGGCCAAAGTAATCGGTATCGATCTGGGCACGACCAATAGCTGCGTTGCAGTGATGGACGGGGGCAAGCCCAAGGTCATTGAAAATTCTGAAGGTGCACGTACGACGCCTTCGATCACGGCCTTCACCAAGGATGGTGAACGCCTGATCGGTCAGCCGGCCAAGCGCCAGGCCGTGACCAATCCGGACAATACGCTGTTCGCGATCAAGCGCCTGATCGGCCGTCGTTTCGACGATCCGCTGACCACCAAGGATATGGGCCTGGTCCCCTATGATATCGTCAAGGGCAAAAATGGCGACGCATGGGTCAAGGCCGGTGGCGAGGATTACAGCCCCTCGCAGATTTCGGCCTTCATTCTGCAGAAGATGAAGGAAACGGCTGAAAGCTATCTCGGTGAAACCGTCACCCAGGCTGTCATCACCGTTCCGGCCTATTTCAACGACGCGCAGCGCCAGGCAACCAAGGATGCCGGCCAGATCGCCGGCCTTGAAGTGCTGCGCATCATCAACGAACCGACGGCGGCTGCGCTGGCCTATGGTCTGGACAAGGAAGATGGCAAGACCATCGCCGTCTATGACCTTGGCGGTGGCACCTTCGACATCTCCATTCTGGAGATCGGCGACGGCGTGTTCGAAGTGAAGAGCACCAATGGTGATACCTTCCTTGGCGGTGAAGATTTCGACAGCGCGATCGTCGAATTCCTGGCCGACGAGTTCAAGAAGAAGGAAAACATGGATCTGCGGGGCGACAAGCTCGCGCTGCAGCGCCTGAAGGAAGCGGCAGAAAAGGCCAAGATCGAGCTTTCGAGCTCGCAGCAGACCGAAATCAACCTGCCCTTCATCACCGCCCGTATGGAAGGTGGCAGCACCACCCCGCTGCATCTGGTCGAAACGCTGACCCGCTCGAAGCTGGAACAGCTGGTCGACAAGCTGGTGCAGCGCACGCTGGATCCCTGCGCCAAGGCGCTTAAGGATGCCGGGCTGGACAAGAACGCGATCGACGAAGTGGTTCTGGTCGGCGGTCAGACCCGTATGCCCAAGGTCCGCGAAGTCGTGGAGCAGTTCTTCGGCAAGAAGCCGCACACCGGCGTCAATCCTGACGAAGTCGTCGCCATGGGCGCCGCGATCCAGGCCGGCGTGCTGCAGGGTGATGTTAAGGACGTGCTGCTGCTGGACGTGACTCCGCTGTCGCTGGGCATCGAAACGCTGGGCGGCGTGTTCACCCGCATGATCGACCGCAACACAACGATCCCGACCAAGAAGTCGCAGACCTATTCGACCGCCGATGACAATCAGCAGGCCGTGACGATCCGCGTCTTCCAGGGTGAGCGCGAAATGGCGGCCGACAACAAGATGCTCGGCAATTTCGATCTCGTCGGAATTCCGCCGGCACCGCGCGGTGTGCCGCAGATCGAAGTCACCTTCGACATCGACGCCAACGGAATCGTGAATGTTTCGGCCAAGGACCGTGGCACCGGCAAGGAACAGCAGATCCGCATCCAGGCTTCGGGTGGGCTTTCGGACAACGACATCGATCAGATGGTTCGTGACGCTGAAAAGTTCGCTGAAGAAGACAAGAAGCGGCGCGCGGCGGCAGAGGCCAAGAACAATGCCGACAGCCTGGTCCATGCCACGGAAAAGCAGCTGGAAGAGCATGGCGACAAGATCGATGCCGGCCTGAAGTCCGACATCGAGGCTGCGATTGCCGAAACCAAGACGGCGATCGAAGGCGGCGATCCGGATGCGATCCAGGCCAAGAGCCAGGCTCTGACCGATCTGGCGATGAAGATGGGTCAGCAGATCTACGAAAAGGAGCAGGCTGCTGCTCCTGCTGCTGATGCCGGCAACAGCGCCGATGATGGTGTGGTTGATGCCGAGTTTTCCGAAGTCGATGAGGAAAACAAGGGCTGATCAGTCTTTGAGCGTTGAGCTCTCAGCCTGACGGATAACCATGCCGCCGCCGGTGCCGGGTGCATCGGCGGCGGCAAGCGTTAGGGGTCGGACGTGTCTACTGCCGAAATTGATTACTACGAACTGCTCGAAGTTTCCCGCGATGCGGATGGGGCGGCGATCAAATCCGCCTATCGCAAGCTGGCGATGAAGTTCCACCCGGATCGCAATCAGGGGTGCGCCGACAGCGAAGCCCGGTTCAAGGCGATCAGCGTCGCCTACGATTGCCTGAAGGATCCGCAGAAAAGAGCCGCTTACGACCGCTATGGTCATGCAGCCTTCACCCAGGGTATGGGTGGGGGTGGCGGACCCCAGCCGGGGTTCGGCGATATCGGCGATATCTTCGAAACGATTTTCGGCAGTGCGTTCGGCGGTGGCCAGCAGGCACGCGCGCGTCGCGGAGCCGATCTGCGTTACGATCTGCAGGTCAGCCTGGAAGACGCCTTTCACGGGCGAAAGACCGAGATCCGCGTGGAAGTGTCTGCATCGTGCGATGCCTGTAGTGGAACCGGGGCCGAGCCTGGCACGGCGCGCAGCCGCTGCAACGGTTGCAATGGACATGGCAAGGTGCGGGCGCAGCAGGGGCTGTTCGTCATCGAACGGCCATGCCCCAAATGCCACGGGCGCGGCGAAATGATCGATCGCCCATGCCGGCCCTGCGGCGGTGAAGGCCGCGTCGACAAGGTGCAGTCGCTCGAGGTCGATATTCCCCCCGGGGTCGACACAGGCACGCGTATCCGCCTGTCGGGCAAGGGTGAAGCTGGCCCGATGGGTGCTCCCGCTGGCGACCTGTATATTTTCCTGCATGTGCAGGAACACGATGTGTTCCAGCGCGAAGGCACAGCTCTCTACACGCGTGTTCCGATCACCTTCACCACGGCCGCCCTGGGCGGTTCGATCGAACTGCCGGGCCTTGATGGCGAAGTGCACAAGATCGATATCCCCAGCGGTATTCAGTCAGGCCATCAGTTGCGCCGTCGCGGTGCCGGAATGCCGGTGCTGCAGGGCCGTGGCCGGGGTGATCTGGTTACGGAAATCGTGGTGGAAACCCCCACGAAGCTGTCTGCCCGGCAAAAGGAATTGCTGCGTGAATTCCGCGAAACCGAAACCGGCGAAGAATGCCCGGAAAGTACCGGCTTTTTCGCCAAGCTGCGCGATGCCTGGAACGATCTGACCTGATGCGGGCGCGCCCTTCGGTCCTATTTGTCTGTCTCGGCAATATCTGCCGGTCACCCATGGCCGAAGGCGCGTTCCGGACTGCCGCTGCGGCAGCGGGGCTGGATGTGATGTGCGATTCGGCCGGTACGGGTGACTGGCACATCGGCAGTCCCCCGGATGTGCGGGCACAGGCAGAAATGCTGCGCCATGATATCGACATCAGCGGCCTGCGCGCAAGGCAGATCGAAGCCGCTGATTACCGCCGTTTTAGCCATATCTTCGCTCTGGATCACGCCAATCTTGCCGAAGTCCGGGCCCGGGCGCCGGCAGATACGAGCGCGAAGATCGGCCTGCTGCTGGACTGTGTCAGCGGTCGCGAAGGCAGTGCTGTGGCTGACCCCTATTTTGGGGAAGACGAGGGATTCGGGGAAACCTGGCGCGACGTCAAACTGGCCGTTGCAGCGCTGGTGCAGCGTTTCGGGCCCTAGCATCTTCATCCGGCGCAGGCCGGGCTTGCGTTCTCTTTACGTTCCAATTATCGCGAGCGTCATGGCCAAACCCAAACGTCGTTATGTCTGCGCCAATTGCGGATCCGTGACCACCCGCTGGCAGGGGCAGTGCGCCGATTGCGGTGAATGGAACACGCTGGCCGAAGAGGCGCCCGAAACGGTGTTTTCGGCCAAGCACAGCCTGTCGGGCGGCGGTCGCCAGATCGCGTTCGAATCGCTCGCCACGCCGACTGTGCCCCTGGTTCGCCAGACGACTGGCCTGTCCGAATTCGACCGCGCGCTGGGTGGCGGCATCGTCCCGGGATCTGCCATTCTGATGGGCGGTGAACCGGGGATCGGCAAGTCGACCCTGTTGCTGCAGGCGGCGGCGTCGATCGCCCGAACAGGCGCGGATGTCGTCTATGTCAGCGGGGAAGAGGCGACCGGGCAGGTGCGCATGCGTGCCGTGCGGCTCGGCCTGGCCGATGCCGCATTGCGCCTGGCGGCAGCGACATCGGTGCGCGATATTCTGACCACGCTGCACAATGGGCCGCCCCCGACTTTGCTGGTGGTGGATTCGATCCAGACCATGCATTCCGATGCCATCGAGGGGGCACCGGGAACCGTCAGCCAGGTGCGCGCCAGCGCGTTCGAACTGATCCGCTATGCCAAGGAAAATGGTGTCGCGCTGGTGCTGGTCGGCCATGTTACCAAGGATGGCACGATCGCCGGGCCGCGTGTGCTGGAACATATGGTCGATGTGGTGATGAGCTTCGAAGGGGAACGCAGCCATCAATACCGGATCCTGCGGTCGCTGAAGAACCGTTTCGGCGCGGTCGATGAAATCGGCGTGTTTTCGATGGAAGGGCAGGGCCTGGCCGAGGTTGTCAACCCGTCCATGCTGTTCCTGTCCGGCCGCGAAGATCCTGTCCCCGGCAGTTCGGTATTCCCCGCGCTGGAAGGAACCCGCCCCGTGCTGGTGGAAATACAGGCGCTGATCGTGCGGCTGCAATCCGGCGCAACGCCCCGCCGCGCAGTGGTGGGGTGGGACAGTGGCCGGTTAGCCATGCTGCTGGCCGTGCTGGAGGCGCGCTGCGGCCTCAGCTTCTCTTCCGCCGAAGTCTATCTCAATGTCGCGGGCGGATACCGCCTGTCCGATCCCGCTGCCGATCTGGCCGTGGCAGCGGCGCTGGTCTCTGCTCTGGCCGATCGGCCGCTGCCGACGCAGGCGGTGTGGTTCGGTGAAGTCTCGCTTGCAGGGGAGGTGAGGCCGGTGGCCCATTCCAGCCTGCGGCTGCGCGAAGCGGCCAAGCTGGGGTTCGATCGCGGTCACGGCCCCGAAGATGCGGCGCGCAATGGCGACAGTCTGGCGTTTTCTCCGGTCAGCAGCCTTGCCAAGCTCGTTGACCGGATCGTCGGCACGGCATAATTCCGCGCTCATGGGTGGATTTGATATCGCTGTGTTGCTGGTCGTGGGTGTTTCTGCGGCTGTCGGGTTCATGCGCGGCTTCGTGCAGGAAGTGCTCTCGCTTGCCGCACTGGCCGTATCGGTGATTGCGATCCGCTATTTCCACACCGATTTGACCGGCGGGCTGACCGACATGGTCGGCTCTGAGTCGGGCGCCGCCGTGCTGGCATTCGGGCTGTTGCTGCTGATCCCCTATTTCGCGGTGAAGCTGCTGGCACGGCAGGCAGGCAAGACGTCGCGCGGATCGGTGCTGGGCCCTGTCGACCGCGTGCTTGGCTTCGGCTTCGGCGCGGTGAAGGGCGTACTGATCGTGGTGATCGTCTTTTCGCTGCTGGTGCTGTTCTACGACACGATCTGGGGCCCATCCGGCCGCCCGGAATGGATAACCTCCGCCCGCACCTATGCTTTCGTCAATGCCAGTTCGGATGCGATGGTCAGCATGATTTCCGAACGGCATGAACAGATGGAACTGGAAGCGGCAGCAGCTGCCAGCGAATGAGCGAAGCGGCACGTCTCTACACGCCCGAACTGCTGGGTCTGGCGGTCGAACTCGCGCAATGGCCGGCGCGGCCCGATGCCATGCACCATGGGGCCGCCCGAGCGGCAGCCTGCGGCAGCACGATCGACATGGATCTGGATCTCGATGATCAGGGGCGGGTTGCATCGCTGGGCCTGCGTGTGCGCGCCTGCGCCGTGGGGCAGGCCGCAGCGGCGATATTCGCCCGCCATGCCATCGGGCGCGATCCGGCGGATCTGCAGTCCGCTCTGGCCGGGATGGAAGAATGGCTGGCCGGTGGGGATTTGGCTCCGGAATGGCCGGGGCTGGATATGATCGCGCCCGCGCGCCATTTTCCCGGTCGCCATGGGGCCATGCTCCTGCCGTGGCGGGCGGCCCTGGCGGCACTTTCTGTCTGAGATCAGGCCAGGAGATAAGCTGGGGTCAGACGGCTCGAGCCGGCGCCTGCGGCCAATTTCGGCCCCGATTGCCGTCCCCATCGGGGATATCTTCGCATAACCGCCATCCACCTTGATATTGCTGGTTGTGGCATTGGTCGGGACGTGGTGGGGTCTGGCTGAGGGGCCGCAACGTGATTTCGAAGAAGACCATGCCAGACCCAGATCATTCCCTGCCGTCATCCCCTGTTCCCGACGCCCTGCGCCTGCGCATCGATCGCGCGGCTCTGGGGGACAACTGGCGTCTGCTCAATGACCTGTCGGGCGCGGCCACAGCCGGCGCTGCGGTGAAGGCGGATGCCTATGGTGTGGGGGCAGAAGTGGCCGTGCAGGCCCTGCGTGATGCCGGCACGCAGCAATTTTTCGTCGCTCACTGGCGCGAAGTCCCGTCCTTGCTGCAGCATGTGCCTGCATCCGCAATTGCCGTGCTGCACGGGCCCGCCAACAGCACTCAGGCCGAATTCGCGCGCACGATCGGCGCCCGCCCGGTGATCAACAGCCTGCATCAGGCCCGGCTCTGGCATGCGGCCGGTGGCGGTGCCTGCGCGCTGATGATCGACACGGGCATGAACCGCCTGGGCCTGGAACCGGCGCTGGTAACCGATCCCGCTATCACGGCGCTGAAACCGGGTCTGGTGCTGTCCCATCTGGCCTCTGCCGATGAAGATGTGGCGCAGACGCCGGCCCAGCTGGCCTTGTTCCGCGCCGCTTCTGCCGAATTCCCCGATGCGCGGCGCAGCCTGGCGAACAGTGCCGGCATCGCGCTGGGCAGCGATTACGCCTTTGATCTGACCCGTCCGGGCCTGGCGCTTTATGGCGGCACGCCCCGCGCGGAACTTGCCGGACGCATTCGCCAGGTGGCTTTCCCGCAGGTGGAGGTGCTGCAGATCCGCCGCCTCTCCGCCGGTGACAAGGTTGGTTACAACGCAACCTATGCTGCGCCCCATGCCCTGACTGCGGCAACGGTGGCGCTCGGTTATGCCGATGGCTTTTTGCGCAGCAGGGGGCCGGGCGGGGCGCTCTCATGCAAC
Source organism: Croceibacterium xixiisoli (assembly GCF_009827305.1). Classification (GTDB taxonomy): domain Bacteria; phylum Pseudomonadota; class Alphaproteobacteria; order Sphingomonadales; family Sphingomonadaceae; genus Croceibacterium_C; species Croceibacterium_C xixiisoli. Next base: position 974,707 of record NZ_WTYJ01000002.1, read on the forward strand.
GGGCTGGCCCTGCCGATCATCGGTCGGGTGTCGATGGATATGGTGGTGGTGGACTGCAGTGCAGCAGATGATCTGCGCGAAGGCGATTGGCTCGATGTGCCATTCGATCTGCCGCAGGTTTCCGCAGCATCCGGGCTGACACAATATGAATTGCTCACCACCCTAGGGCGCAGATTCACGCGTTGTTGATGTGATTGTTGCACCGCACATACTGCAAGTGCTAAGTGTAAACTATCGCTATGGGAGTGAGCCGAATGGCCAATGCCGAGACTGCGGGTGCAGAACCCATCATTATCAAGAAATATGCCAATCGGCGGCTCTATAACACCAAATCCTCGAGCTATATCACGCTCGATGATCTGTCCCGCATGACCCGCGAAGGGGTCGAATTCCAGGTGCTCGACGCCAAGACCGGCAGCGACATCACCCATGCGATCCTTACGCAGATCATCATGGAGGAAGAGGCAAGCGGCGAGCAGATGCTGCCGACCAGCTTCCTGCGCCAGCTGATTTCCATGTATGGCAATTCGATGCAGGCGCTGATGCCGCCCTATCTCGAAGCGTCGATGGACAATTTCCGCGCCAACCAGCGCAAGCTGCAGGAAAGTTTCGCCGCCAGCATGGGCCCGGACGCCTTTGCCAAGTTGACGGAAAACAACATGGCGCTGTTCAAGGCAGCTGCTTCGGCCTTCATGCCGGGCACCAAGGCGGCTGCGCCAGCACCGGCAGAGCCCGCCGCGACCAGCGATGACATCGCCGCCATGCGCGAACAGATGGCCGCCATGCAGAAGCGGCTGGACGAACTCGACAAATAAGCCGGACCGAACGCAGGTCCGTTTCATTTCGTCTCTCGACTTTGCGGGGGACGAGGCACTAGAGTCGTCGCGGTTCCTGGCGAACCACGACGGCTTCATGTTTTTCGCGCTGCGCATCCTGGCGATGGATGATCGATCCCCGCCGATGGTCAGGGCCGGAAGGCACCCCTTTCCATTTCACTGCAGGTTTTTCGATGTCCGCAATCCGCCACGCATTGTCGATCAAGCGCGAAGACGATTTCGCGCAATGGTATCAGGAAGTCATCTCGGCCGCCGACATGGCCGAGGAATCGGGCGTGCGCGGCTGCATGGTCATCAAGCCGTGGGGCTATGGCATCTGGGAACGCATGCAGCGGCTGATGGATGCTCGGATCAAGGCCGCCGGCGTCCAGAATGCCTATTTCCCGCTGTTCATTCCGCTCAGCAATTTCGCCCGCGAAGCCGAACATGTCGAAGGTTTCGCCAAGGAAATGGCCGTGGTCACCCACCATCGCCTGGTGTCCGATGGCAAGGGCGGCCTGATCCCCGACCCTGAGGCGAAGCTGGAAGAACCGCTGGTCGTTCGCCCCACCTCGGAAACAATCATCGGCGATGCAATGAGCCGCTGGGTGCAGAGCTGGCGCGATCTGCCGCTGCTGCTCAATCAGTGGGCCAATGTCGTGCGCTGGGAAATGCGCACCCGCATGTTCCTGCGCACCAGCGAATTCCTCTGGCAGGAGGGGCATACCGCGCATGAAACCCGCGTGGACGCCGTCGCCGAAACGCTGCGCGCGCTGGAAATGTATCGCAGCTTCGCCGAAGAAGAACTCTCCCTGCCGGTGGTGGCTGGCGAAAAGCCGGAAAACGAACGCTTCCCCGGTGCCGTTTCGACCTATTCGATCGAGGCGATGATGCAGGATGGCAAGGCGCTGCAGGCCGGTACTTCCCATTATCTGGGCACCAGCTTCGCCCACGCCTCGAACATCCGCTATCAGGATCGCGAAGGCGGGCAGCAGCTGTGCCATACCACCAGCTGGGGCGTATCGACCCGCATGGTGGGCGGCGTCATCATGACCCATGGCGATGATGACGGTTTGCGCGTGCCGCCGGCCATCGCCCCGTTCCAGGTCATCATCCTGCCCATGCTGCGCGAAAATGACGGCGATGCGCCGCTGATCGCCTATTGCGAGGAACTGCGCGCGGCGATCGCTGCAAAGGATGCGCTGCGTGAACCGATCCGCGTGCTGCTCGATCTCAAGCCCGGCAAAGCAGCGGCCAAGCGGTGGGATTGGGTGCGCAAGGGCGCGCCGGTGATCATAGAGGTCGGCCCGCGCGACATGGAAAACGGCAAGGTCAGCCTGCTGCGGCGTGATCGGCTGTGGAACGATGCCGGCAAATCCGATTTCTCCTTCCCCAGCCGCGATGAAGCGGTTGACGGGATTGCCGCGCTGCTGGTCGATATCCAGCGCTCGCTGTTCGAAGAAGCCGCCGCCCGTCGCGATGCCAATATCGTGCGTGACATCGACAGCTTCGATGCGCTGGCGGATTTCTTCAATGCCGACGCCCGTTTTCCGGGCTGGGTCGAAGTGCAGTGGTCGAAGCCGACCGGCGCGGCGCTGGATGCGGTGGTGGAACGGCTCAAGGCGCTGAAGCTGACCTTCCGCAATGTTCCGCTCAACGCCGATGCGGCCAGTGGCGCCTGCATCTTCACCGGCGAACCGGCGGTGGAACGGATCTACGTCGCGCGCGCCTATTGATCGCGAAAATCGGGGCGGGGTGCATTGCACGCCGGCATGGTGTAACAGGCAGTTACGGGAAGGGGCACTTTAACCGAAAGGAAGTGTCATGAACCTGCCTGCCCGATATGCCGCCGCCGCCCTGATACTGGCGGTTCCAGTCACCGCCTACGCGCATCATGGCTGGAGCTCCTATGATGAAACCAAGCCTGTCACCATCACCGGTCCGCTGAATTCGGTCAGCTGGGGCAATCCCCATGGCACCGCCAGGGTCAACTGGCGCGATCGGCAATGGGATGTGGTGCTCGCCCCCACATCGCGGATGAACACGCGCGGTTTGCAGCTGGGTGATATCGACAAAGGGCAGCGCGTTACGCTGACCGGCTATCTCCGCCGCGATGGCACGGCGGAAATGCGGATCGAACGGATCCGCGTGGGTGACAAGACGGTCGAACTGCGCTGATCGACCATGCTGCTGTGGTTGGCAGAGGGGCTAGACGACGCTGGCATCGGCCCATGGGTGCGGGAAGTTGGCTGGGTCTACCCCTGGGTCAATGTGCTGCACCTGCTCGGGCTGGTGATGCTGGTCGGCGGGATCGGCCTGCTCGATCTGCGTGTATTGGGCCTCTTTCGTGATCTCCCCCTGGCAATTCTCTCGCGCGTGCTGACGCCGGTCGCGGTGATCGGCTTTGTGGTCCAGTTGCTGACCGGCCTGCTGCTGTTCGCCGCCGATGGGCCGACGCTGGCCAATGCGGCGCTGTTCCAGGCGAAGCTGGTGCTGCTGGCGCTGGTGATGGTCAATGCTGGAGCTTTTCGGGTGGCGTGGGCCCGGCAGCCGGCGCACATCCGCCGCCATCCGACGCCGGCCCTGCGGCTGTCGGCGCTTGCATCGCTGCTGCTGTGGCTGACCATCGCCGCGCTGGGGCGGTTGATCGCCTATTACTGAGCTTGAGGTAACAGAGGCGCAGGCCCATATAGCGGGGATGCCCAGCAAATATAACGCAAGCCTGCCGTCGCGCGAGCAGATCCTGACATTCCTGCAATCCGCCGAAACGATTGTCGGCAAGCGCGAGATCGCCCGCCATTTCGGCTTGAAAGGGCAGGAGAAGATCAGCCTGAAGCACATGTTGAAAGACATGGCCGAGGAGGGGCTGATCGATGGCAAGAAAACCGCCTATCACCGCATGGGTGGCGTGCCCAAGGTCACGGTGCTGCGCGTGGTCGACATCGAAGAGGGGGAGGCGATTGCCATTCCCGACAGCTGGCAACCCGATGATGCCACTCCGCCGCCGCGCCTGCGCCTGATCGAGGGCAAACAGGGTGGCGCCCGCTACAGCCGCTCTGCGCTGAAAGTGGGCGACCGGGTGTTGGCGCGCACGGAGGAAGCCGGCAATGGCTGGCGCGCCCATCCGATGAAGAAACTGCCGGCATCGCATGAATCCATCCTCGGCGTGGTCGAGGTCGACGCAGCGGGCCGGGCCTGGCTTTCCCCGGTGGACAAGCGCATCCGCAATTCTTCGCCCATCGCCGATCTGGGCGGGGCGGAATCGGGCAATCTGGTGCTGGCCGAACCGGCCGGGCGCGGCCCGCGCGCTGGGGTCAAGGTGGTGGAACTGCTCGGCGATCCGCTGGCGCCGCGCAGCTACAGCCTGATCGCCATTCACAAATACGGCATTCCCCATCTGTTTGCCGAAGATGCGATCGAAGATGCCGAAATCGCTGCCGCCTTGCCGCTGAGTGAGGATCGTCGCGAGGATCTGCGCCATTTGCCGATCGTCGCCATCGATCCGATCGATGCTCGCGATCATGACGATGCGATCTGGGCCGAGCCGGACGGGCAGGGCGGTTTCCGCGCGGTGGTTGCGATTGCGGATGTCAGTTTCTATGTCCGCCCGGGCAGCGCAATCGACCGCGAAGCCCGCAAGCGGGGCAATTCGGTCTATTTCCCTGACCGCGTCGTGCCGATGCTGCCCGAGCTGCTGAGCGCCGACGTTTGCTCTCTGCGCGCTGGCGAAGACCGCGCGGCCATGGTCTGTCACATAACGATCGATGGTGAAGGGCATGTGACCGGCTGGCGCTTCACCCGCGCGCTGGTGCGGATTGCCGAAGTCATTCCCTATGAGCAGGCGCAGGCGCGCATCGATGAGGGAACAGCAAGCGAAAACCTGCTCAATCTCTGGGCCGCGTGGAAGGCGCTAGCGGCGGCGCGCGCGGCGCGCGATCCGCTCGATCTCGATCTGCCCGAACGGCGCGTGGTGCTCGACCAGCAGGGCCGGATCGCCGAAATCGCCATGCGCGAGCGGTTGGACGCACACCGCGTGGTCGAGGACTTCATGATCGCGGCCAATGTCGCGGCGGCCAAGGCGCTGGAAAGCAAGACGGCGCCGGTGGTCTATCGCGTGCATGAAGTGCCGACGCGGGAAAAGCTGGTCGCGCTGCGCGAATATTTTGATTCGCTGGGCAAGAAGCTGGCGCTGGGCCAAGTGATTACCCCCAGCCTGTTCAACCGCATGATCAAGGACGTGACCGATCCGGCCGAAAAGGCGCTGGTGATGGAAGCGGTGCTGCGCAGCCAGACCCAGGCTTTTTATAGCCCGGCAAATGCCGGCCATTTCGGCCTGTCATTGGGCTGTTATGCTCATTTCACCTCGCCCATTCGGCGCTATTCCGATTTGCTCGTGCATCGCGCGCTGGTCGATGCTTTCGGGCTGGAGCAGCCCAAGCCGAAGGGGCGCGTTCCTGAGGACAGTGGGTTGTCGGAACAGGATCGCGGCGATCTGTCACGCATCACCGATGCCATCAGCCTGACCGAACGCCGCGCGATGGAGGCGGAACGCGACACCATCGATCGTTATGTCGCCGCATGGCTCTCCGCCCGAATCGGGGAGGTTTTCCCGACTCGCATCACCGGGGTGCAAAAATTCGGCCTGTTCGCCACGATCGTGGGCCTGGGCGGCGATGGGCTGGTGCCGATTTCCGTGCTGGGGCGCGAATATTTCCACCATGACGAAGCCGCCCGTGCGCTGGTCGGCGATCAGACCGGCACTCGCTTTGCGATCGGCGATCTGCTGGATCTGCGCCTGGCCGAAGCCAATCCGCTGACCGGCGCGTTGAAATTCGAGCCGGTCGATGCTGATGGGCAGGCCGTCGAACCGCGCGGCGCTCGTCCTGAACCCAAGCGCAAGAATGGGCTGAAGGGCAAGGATAAGGTGAAGCACATGGTCGGCAAACGCGGCCGCCCGGGCAATATCCGGCATCAGGGGCGCAAGCGGTAACCCGGTCTGTCGGAAAAGGGTCAACTCAGCCGATCGAGATCCTGATCGGACAAGCCACCGGGCACGATGAACAGCGGGCAGGGCAGGCTGCCCGCTGTGGCCGAAAAGTGGGTTACCAGCGGGCCCGGATTCCCTTCCGCCGCGGCGGCCAGCACCAGCGCTGCAACTTCGGGATGGGCCTGCAGATATTCGACGATCACGGTCTTGCCGTCGCCGACTTTTACCGTGATCTGAGGGGATTGCCCGCCTTCGTTGATCAGTTCCCCGGCGGCGCTGTTGGCCAGCACTTCGGCCCGGTCGCGCGCTTCTTCCTCTATGGTGGCCTGCACCCCGGCAAAGGCGTTGAAGGCCTGGCGCGGCACCAGCGCGAGCAGATGCACGGTACCACCGGTGCGCGCGGCACGGCGTGCGGCAAAGCGCAGCGCGCCATGCGCCTCCTCGGTCTCGTCGATAATGACAAGGTATACGCGCATGATCCGATCCCTTCCCCCGGGGCCAGAGATTATCGGGGGAAACTTGTCGGTGCGCAAGGTCTTGCCCGCACAGTGTAATTGGCATTAGACGGCTGGGCAAACAGCCGGATAGGATTAAGCTGCACACCATGCCTATAGCGATCAAGATGCCCGCCCTGTCCCCGACCATGGAAGAGGGGACGCTTGCCAAGTGGCTGGTAAAGGTGGGCGATCAGGTCCGCGCCGGCGACATCATGGCAGAAATCGAAACCGACAAGGCGACGATGGAATTCGAAGCCGTCGATGAAGGCGTGATTGCCCATATTGCCGTCGAAGAAGGCACCGAAGGCGTAAAGGTCGGCGCGGTTATCGCCACCCTGGCCGAAGAAGGTGAAGATCCTGCCAGCGTTGCGCCTGCCTCTGGTGAGAAGGCAGCACCTGCCGCTGCCCCGGCAGAAGCCGCACCGGCAGCAGCCCCTGCAACAAGCGCGGCACCTGCACCGGCAGCGTCGGCCCCTGCCGCATCGACCGATTCCGGCAATCGCGTGCTCGCATCGCCGCTGGCCAAGCGAATCGCCGCCAACAACGGGATCGATCTGGCCAATGTGAAGGGCACCGGCCCTGGCGGCCGTATCGTGAAGGCTGACGTGGAAGGCGGCGCCCCTGCTGCCACTGCTCCGGCCGCTGCCGCCCCCGCCGCAAGCCCGACGCCGGCCGCCGCGCCCGCGCCCGTTCAGGCCCAGGACTTCGGCATCCCGCATCAAGCGGAAAAGCTGTCCGGCATGCGCAAGACCATCGCCCGCCGCCTTAGCGAATCGAAGCAGCAGGTGCCGCATATCTATCTGACGGTGGATATCCGCCTCGACGCGCTGCTCAAGCTGCGCTCGCAGCTCAATGGCGCGCTGGAATCGCAGGGTGTGAAGCTGTCGGTCAACGATCTGCTGATCAAGGCGCTGGCCAAGTCGCTGATCGCCGTGCCGGAATGCAATGTGCAGTTCGCCGGTGACCAGCTGCTGAAGTTCAGCCGCGCCGATGTCTCGGTGGCCGTGTCCATCCCTTCGGGCCTGATCACACCGATCATCGTCGATGCCGGGAACAAGTCTGTCAGTGCGATCAGCACGCAGATGAAGGATCTTGCCGGGCGTGCGCGCGAAGGCAAGCTGTCGCCGGAAGAATACCAGGGCGGCACTGCCAGCCTATCCAACATGGGCATGTTCGGCATCAAGCAGTTCGAAGCCATCATCAACCCGCCGCAGGGCATGATCATGGCGATCGGGGCCGGTGAAAAGCGGCCCTTCGTGGTCGACGACGCGCTGCAGATCGCCACGGTGATGAGCGCCACGGGCAGCTTCGACCACCGCGCCATCGATGGTGCGGATGGTGCCCGCCTGATGAAGGCGTTCAAGGAATATTGCGAGGCGCCGCTGGGCCTGGTGGCATAAGATGCGCGCCGCGCGCGTTCTGTTTCTGTCTTTCTGCGCAGTCTTTCCGGGTTCGGCGGCCGTCGCCGACGAGCCTGAGAGGGCCCCGTTCATCGGGCGCGACGGACCGGAAATGGATGCGTGCGGCGGGATCGCCAGCGTGTTCGGGCGAGATTCGCGGGGTCGGGAAACCCTCCCGGTGCGCGAATTGCCGGATGAATATGCCCGCAAGAAGGATGATCTGCCGCCGCGCACGCTGGTCTGGCTATGCGACGCCGAGGGTGAGTGGCAGGGCATCGTATACCCCAGCGGGGAATTCCAGGAATTGCAGGACTGCCGCGTGAGCAGCCCGATCGCTGAACCAAGAGCCTATGCTGGCCCGTGCAAATCGGGCTGGGTCCAGGCCAACCGCCTGCAATTGGTGGCCGGTTGATGGCGAGCCCGGAGATTATCGCCGGCCGGGATCCGGCCATTCGCGTCACCGGAATGCCCGCCGATACCAATGCCTATGGCGATATCTTCGGTGGCTGGCTGATGAGCGTGATGGACAGCGCTGCCGGCCTGACCGCCGCCCGCCGCGCACGGGGACGGGCTGTTACCGTTGCCATGGATGGGATGCAGTTCCATCATCCGGTGAAGGTGGGGGACGAGGTTTCCGTTTACACCGATATCGAACGTGTCGGGCGGACCAGCCTGGTCATTGCGGTAGAGGCATGGCGTCGCCACCGGCACGAAGAAGAAGCAATCAAGGTGACGGAGGCCAAGTTCACCTTTGTCGCCGTTGATGATGACGGGCGCCCACGCCCTATTGACCGTTGAGGAGCAGGCCAAGTGGCTGAAAATTACGATGTTATCGTTCTGGGTTCTGGTCCTGGCGGCTATGTAGCTGCCATCCGTGCGGCGCAGCTGGGGCTGAAGACCGCGATCGTGGAGCGGGAACTGCTTGGCGGGATCTGCCTCAACTGGGGCTGCATTCCGACCAAGGCGCTGCTGCGTTCGGCTGAAATCTTCCACTACATGCAGCACGCCAAGGATTATGGCCTGGTTGCCAAGGAGATCGAAGCCGATCTTGCGGCGATCGTGAAGCGCAGCCGGGGCGTGTCCAAGCAGCTCAATCAGGGCATTGCGCATCTTATGAAGAAGAACAAGATCGCCGTGCACATGGGCACGGGATCGTTCAAGAGCGCCAACACGCTGGAAGTGAAGGGCGACAAGGGCACCGAAACGATCAGTGCCAAGCACATCATCGTCGCCACCGGCGCGCGTGCGCGCGACCTGCCCTTCGCCCCGGCAGACGGCAAGCGCGTGTGGACCTATCGCCATGCGATGACCCCGACCGAAAAGCCGAGCAAGCTGCTGGTGATCGGATCGGGCGCGATCGGCATCGAATTCGCCAGCTTCTACAATGATCTGGGCAGCGATGTGACCGTGGTCGAAATGCTCGACCGGATCGTTCCGGTGGAAGATGCCGATGTCTCGACCTTCCTGGAAAAGGCACTGACCAAGCAGGGCATGACGATCAAGACCGGCGCCGCTCTGGAAGAGCTGAAGGTGACCGACAAGGGCGTTTCCGCGAAGATCAAGGGCAAGGACGGCAAGGTCGAAGCCGGCGAATACAGCCATGTGATCGTCGCCATCGGCATCGTTCCCAACACCGAAAACATTGGCATCGAAAAGCTGGTCGAACTGGATCGCGGTTTCATCCAGATCGATCCCTATGGCCGCACCAAAACCAATGGCGTATGGGCGATCGGCGATTGCGTGCCGGGCCCGTGGCTGGCGCACAAGGCGAGCCATGAAGGCGTGACCGCCGCTGAAGCCATTGCGCAGGAACTGGGCAACAAGGACGTTCACCCGCACGCGCTGGATCGCAGCGCAATTCCGGGCTGCACCTATTGCCACCCGCAGATCGCCAGCGTCGGCCTGACCGAAGCCAAGGCGAAGGAAGCCGGCTATCAGTTGAAGGTCGGCACGTTCCCCTTCATTGGCAATGGCAAGGCCATCGCGCTGGGTGAACCCGAAGGCTTCATCAAGACGGTGTTCGATGCCAAGACCGGTGAACTGCTGGGCGCCCATATGATCGGTGCGGAAGTGACCGAATTGATCCAGGGCTACACCGTTGGCAAGACGCTGGAAACGACCGAAGCCGAACTGATGAACACGGTCTTCCCGCATCCCACGCTCAGCGAAATGATGCATGAAAGCGTGCTCGCAGCTTATGGGCGCGCACTGCACATCTGAAAAATCCGTCATGCTGGCGCATCACAGCCTCCCGGAGCGGAAACAACCTGCTGATCAGGATGTTTCCGCTCCGAGAGGTTTGCGATGGAATATGAACTGCAGGATCTGGAAATTTGCGGGGAAGAAAGCTCCCCATGTTTCCGCCACGTCCCTTCATGGACGGCGGAACTGCAACAAATGCAGCCGGACAGTTTCGAACATGATGGCATGAACCAGCAATAAGGGAGCAACCGGCCCCCTTATTGCTGCGTGGTCACCGCCGGCGCTGAACCTGATTGGCTGCGCCTTCCACGGACAGGGCAGGGCGGGCATCGCCAGGCATGGACCAGTTCACCCGATTGCTGGCCCCTTCGACCCGAACCCTCGCGCCCGGTGCCAGATCGATAGTGACGGTGTTACCGGCACCTTCGATAGTCAGGCTGGAACAGGCGCCGGTGATGGTCAGCGTGTTGCTCGCCCCTTCCACATGGACCGGGCCGCCATTGCAATCGACACGATTATCGGTTTGACCGGCACCTTCGATATGCACCCCCTGCTGCGCCGATGCCGCCATTGGCAAAGCGACACCGAACGCCAGCGCGACCCAGGCAGCGTTACGATAATGGCCCATAAATTGTTCCTTTCCACGGTATTGCATCATGGTCTGTTGCCAATGCCAGAGATGAATATTTTCTCCCGCCGCAGAAGCCCCTTGCGACAGACGGCACAGGGGCGACGGCCAGCGGAGAACAATGCGTTGCTGCTCAAGCGCCGCCCGGCAAAGCCCGGCAGATCATTGTCCTGCGGCCCAGATCTCAGCCTGTTGCTCAACCAAGAAAAAAGGCCCTGCCGTTGCCGGCGGGCCTTGAGAGTTTTGGGAGAGGATGCCTGAAAGGCACCTCGCTTATCCAGCAATCCGCGCCGCCCAACCAGCGCAAAAGCATCAACATGAATTGCATTTTCTGCAATATGACGAAATCTAATGTGGTGACGGGGGCGCCTTGGCGTAATATCGGTCATTCAATCGTCGGCTGCCGGCCCTGACCTCGAGGCATGGATAGGCCTGCGTTCGTGCCACGTTGCAGCGCCAGATCATGCCAGCCTCCAATTCTCCGTCGATTGGGAAGACTTGACCGGGCCGGTATCCTGGATCTCACCCCGCAGATCGCGGCATTTGATTGGAACGGCGCAACGGTCCACTTTCAACCTGTAGAGCATCCTTGCTGGATCAGGCCCGCGCATCCGGAAAGCTGAGGATCTGTTCCGGCGACAACACCCGCGTGGGGACGAAGTTCATCAGTGCGTCGCTCTGCCGCAGCAGGATCATGTCTTGCCCTTTGACGATCGAGGAAAAGTCGCTCCAGGCAAAAGTGGATGATCCACGTGCGGAGCGGAACGACACGCTTTCCGCTGACCATTCCACGGTGGTTTCGCCGTGCAGGTCACGCTGTTGCGCGAAGATGTGCTTTGCCTGCCAACGTTGGCGCCAATAGCCGATCACGACGCACAGCGAGATGATGACGATCCAATAGGCCCCACCGGCCAGCGCAGCGATTCCCACCGGGGCAATATTCCATTGCCAGGCGGCGAGGGCAGCCGCCACCGACACCGACAAGGTGCCCCAAAGGTAGATTTTCAACACCCGCCCGGATCGAATGCTGGACACAAGGTTCAACCGATAGACGGCGAGAAGGTCTTCGACTGTGGGAGTAAACCGGATCGATTGCATCAGGTGAGCGTGCCGCTTGTAGGCGACGGATGCAATGGCCGATGACAGGGTTCAGGCGGGCGGGTTTGGCATGACCGCAATCATGGATCACAGACCATCTCTGGAACTTCGAGGTCCGGATTGATAATATATATTATGTTAAATCGGAAACGGTCGGTCCTGGGGATCAACCCTCACGACATCTTAGCGATTGACCGCGCTGACCACGGCAACAACCAGCAGGAATATCGCCACCCAGCCAAGCGCCATCTTGGCCGTCGTTCCGAAACCCAATTGGCGACCACGGAAAGACGTCACCGCCAGGATCAGACATGCCGTGAGGCTGATCAGCGAAACGATCTGGCCGTCGGTCATGCGCGCAATACCAATCCGTCATAGCCGACTACAACATTGTCCGGCACTTCGCCCGATAAGGTGCGATAATCCATGCTCTTGTCCAGATGGGTCAGCACGATCTTGCCGGCGCGGCAGCGTTCGCCGAATTCCAGCGCGGTGCCAAGGCATGCATGCGTTGGATGCGGATCGCGCCGCAGGCAATCGCTGACCAGGATATCGACCTTCCAGAACAGCGACAGCATGCCATCGGTGATTTCGCTGAAATCCGTTGCATAGCCGATGGACTTGCCATCAGCTTCAAAGCGATATCCGGTGCTGGTGATCGGGCCATGCGGCATTTCCGTCCAAGCCACGCCGAAGCCGGCATGCATGCGCAGTGATTCCAGCGCCTGGATTTCGCAAATGCTGGGATAGCCATATTGGCCGGCGAAGACATAGCTGAACCGTTGCCGCAGGCGCTGCACCGTGTGGGAGGATCCGAAGGCCGGAATGGCGCCGCTGCGGCCGTAGCGCAGCGGCCGCAGATCGTCGATGCCGTGGCAGTGATCGGCATGATCATGCGTCCAGAACACCGCATCGACCCGATCGATATTGTTGGCCAGCAACTGCTGCCGCAAATCGGTGGAAGTATCGACCAGCAGGCGCGAACCCTGGTCGCTTTCGACGATGATCGACACCCGCGTACGCCGGTTGCGCGGTTCTTCGGGATCGCACTCGCCCCAGTCATTGCCGATGCGCGGCACCCCGGTGGACGTGCCGGAACCGAGCATGATCAGCTTCATGACGGCGCCCCTCTGGTGGCATTCACCTTGCTGAACAGGCTCAGGAAATTGCGTGTGGTGATCTGCGCCAGATCTTCCACCGATTGCCCGCGCAGATCCGCCACGAAGCGGGCCGTATCGGCAACGAAGGCCGGTTCACATACCTTGCCGCGATGCGGAATGGGAGCGAGAAACGGGCTGTCGGTTTCCACCAGCACGCGGTCTTCCGGAATTTCCCTGGCGAATTCCTGCAGTTCGCGGGCATTCTTGAAGGTGACTATACCGGATAGCGAAATGGTGAGCCCCAAATCCAGCACGGCGCGGCCGAAATCGGCGCTGGCGGTGAAGCAGTGGATCAGCGCCGGGAAATCCCCCTGCTCCATCTCGTCGCGCAGGATTTCCAGCGTATCATCTTCTGCGTCGCGCGTATGGATGATCAGCGGCAGACCCGTGGCGCGGCCGACCGCGATGTGGGTGCGGAACAGCGCCCGCTGCACCGCGCGATCGGATTTGTCGTAATAATAATCAAGCCCGGTTTCACCGATACCGATCACTCGTGGGTGCGCTGTGGCGGCCAGCAGCACCGCTTCACCCAGATCGGCATGGCCTTCCGCCTCATGCGGGTGAATGCCGACCGTGGCCCAGACATCGCTTTCGCGCTCTGCCGTGGCGATGACGGCATCCCATTCGCTCTGTCGGGTGGAGATATTGAGGAAGGTCCCCACCCCGGCCTCCCGCGCGCGCGCCAACACGGCGGGCTGATCCTCTATCAGGCCCTTGTAGTTCAGATGGCAGTGGCTATCGATCAGCATCACTGCGCCTGCGCATCCTCTGGCATGTCGAGACGGGGGAACGCCGGCTGCGGATTTTCCACTGTGATCGTGCCGAGTGCGGGATCGTTGGCCAGGGCGGCATAGTCGCGTGCGTCGGCCGGAATGGACAGCGCATCGAGCAGCTTGGCCGAGGCTGCCGGAATGACCGGCGAAACGGCAATCGCCAGATCGCGAATGCAACCGCACAACGTAGCCAACACGCGCAGCATGCGTTCCGGGTCGGTCTTGCGCAGGGCCCACGGTGCCTGTTCATCAACATAGGCATTGCAGGCGAACACGGCCTGCATCCAGCTTTCAAGACCGGCGGCAAAAGCGAGCTTTTCGAAAGCGTCGGGCAATTCCACCGCACAGGCGTTGTTGACCTTGTTGCGCAGGGCCTGATCGACATCTTCGATCGGAGCGGTGGCGGTGACAGAACCGCCGCAGTTCTTGGCGATGAAGCTCATCACCCGCTGGGCAAGATTGCCGAAGCTGTTGGACAGTTCCGAATTTGACCGATTCACAATGGCTTCGGGCGAATAGCTGCCATCCTGGCCGAAACTGAATTCGCGCAGCAGGAAATAGCGCAGGCTGTCCACACCAAACTGATCTGCCAATTCGACCGGATCGGTCACATTGCCCAGCGTCTTGGATTCCTTCTGCCCGCGCTTGAGCAGGAATCCGTGACCGAACACTTCCTTCGGTAGGGCCACGCCTGCGCTCATCAGGAAGGCGGGCCAGTAAACCGCATGGAAACGGACGATATCCTTGCCGATCAGATGCACATTCGCCGGCCAGAACTTGTCGAACAGTTCGGTGTTATCAGGATAGCCAAGGCCGGTCAGATAATTGGTCAGCGCGTCGACCCAAACATACATCACATGGTCTTCGGCGCCGGGCACCTTCACGCCCCAGTCGAAACTGGTGCGGCTGACGGACAGATCGCGCAGCCCGCTTTCGACGAAACGTTCGACTTCATTGCGGCGCCCTTCGGGGCGGATGAAATCGGGATTGTCGCGATAGAGCGCGAGCAGCGGTTCCTGGTATTTCGACAGGCGGAAGAACCAGCTTTCTTCCACGGTCCATTCGACCGGCGTGCCCTGGGGAGAAAGCTTTTCGCCCCTTCCCCCGTCGACCAGTTCCGCCTCGTCATAATAGGCTTCGTCGCGGATCGAGTACCAGCCTTCGTAGCGATCAAGATAGAGATCGCCATTGGCCTCCATCGCGCGCCACAGCGCCTGGCTGGCGCGGTGATGATCATCTTCGCTGGTCCGGAAGAAACGATCATAGGAAATGTTCAAACGATCGAACAGATCACGGAAATAGCCCGACATTTCATCGGCCAGAGCGCGCGGGGTCGTGCCCAGATCGCGCGCCTTCTGCGCCATTTTCAACCCATGCTCGTCGGTCCCCGTCTGAAACCGCACCTCGCGCCCGCGCAGGCGCTGGAAGCGCGCAACAACGTCGGCAGCGATGGTTTCATAGGCATGGCCGATATGCGGCTTGCCATTGGGGTAGTGGATTGCAGTCGTGATATAAAAAGGATCAGCCATGGGCCGTTTCCCTAGGGGGCGCGAGACTGGCGAGCAAGGTGCCGATTTCCATCACCAGCAATCCGGCATCGAAATTGTAGGTCGGTGCCTGTGCCGCCAGACGAACCAGTTCGGCATGGGCATGGGTCAGCGCGGGAATTGCGGCGCGGGGAACATGCGCCATGCGCCCGGCGACCACGGCGCGGGCCAGATCGATCGCCGCGAGTTGCCGCTTGCGATCCGGGCGGCTGCCCATCGCCTCTGCCAGGGCGCCGCGCAGGGCAAAATCACCATCACCGGCATTGCTGATATGCTCCATCAGCTGGTGCAGCCGGCCCAGATCCTGATTGACGAAATCGAGCGCCGCGCCCGGCGATCCACCGGCGGCAGCGATAGCGGCCGCGCGCATGTCGGCGTCAGCGCCTGGCGCCTGCTGCTGCAGAATGGCATCGATTTCAAGATCCGCGACGGCGGGAAATTGCATGACGCGGCAGCGCGATCGGATCGTCGGCAACAGCCGGCCGATGCGGTGGGTGACGAGCAGGAAATAACTGCCGGCGGGCGGTTCCTCCAGGCTCTTGAGCAGCGCGTTGGAAGCGCCCTTCTCCAGATCATCCGCCGGATCGATGATGATTGCGCGGCGGCTGCCCAGCGTTGGCCGCGTGGTAAGCCTCTGTTGCATCCCGCGAATCTGGTCCACGCTGATGTTGCGCTTCAATTGGTAAGGCTTGCCCTCATCCCGCTTGCGCTCGTCCTCCGTGCTGGCCGGCAGGGCGGAAAGGATGATGATATCGGGGTGATCACCCGGGGGCTGGGGAATGCCCGCTTCGGCGACAAGTTCCCGCGCGGCAGCCAGGGCAAAGCTGGCCTTGCCGGTGCCGCGCCGCCCTGCCACGATCCAGCCATGGTGCATGCGCGGGCCCGCCAGAGCCGCGCGCCACTCACGCCACGCCTCCGCATGACCCACCAGGCTCACGCGCGAAACGCCAGATGCGCGCGCAGCACCTGCAGGACGCGCTGATGGATATCCTGGGCGGAACCCTCCCCATCCACGGTCACGATCCGGCCCGGCTCCTGATCGGCGAGCCGCGCGAAGGAAGCCGCAACGCCAGCATGATAGGCCGCGCCGCGCGCGCCGATCCGGTCAGCCTTGTCGCCGTCGCGCTGCGCCAGCCGCGCCGTTGCCGTTTCGGGGGATACGGCGATCAGCAGCGTCAGATCGGGCAGCAGCCCGCCTGTTCCGAAGCCATGCAAGGCCTGGATATCGCCATCGGCCAGTCCCCCTGCCCCACCCTGATAGGCGCGGTTGGAATCGATGAAGCGATCGCACACCACCCAGGTGCCGGCGGCCAGCGCCGGGCGAATGGCGCGCGCGACATGATCGGACCGGGCAGCCGCGAACAGCAGTGCCTCCGCCTCCGCATGCCAACCATCGCCATCATTGCTGAGCAGCAATTGCCGGATCGCTTCCGCGCCTGTGGTGCCGCCCGGCTCGCGCGTCAGCAGCACGTCCAGCCCATCCGCCCGCAGCGCGTCGGCCAAAAGGCGCGCCTGGGTGGACTTTCCCGCCCCCTCCCCGCCTTCCAGCGTGATGAAACGCCCTGGAATGATCGGCGCGGCCGTCACGAGAACAGGCCTGTCACGCCATTGCGGAACCGTTGCCAGGCATTGGCGCGTGCAACCTCCTCGCTGGCCACCAGCGGAACATCATGCGGCAATTGCCCGGGGATCTCGACACGCAGCACGGCGACCTTCTGCCCCTTGGCAATCGGCGCCTCGATCGGGCCGCGATAACGCACCGAAAGCTTGAGCTGATCCGAATTGCCCCCCGGCAGGCTGGCGAGAACCTCGCTCTCGGTCCGCAGAGCCACGCTCGTCTTCGCGCCGCTCTGCACCCGGGCCATGCCCACCGGCATATCGGCCTGCAGGATCACGCGCGGCTGGAAGGCATCGAAGCCCCAGCTCAGCAGCGCGCGGGCGGACTGATCGCGCATGCGTGCGGTCGGCGCGCCAGCCAGCACCATGATCAGCCGGCGACCATTTCGCTCACCCGACCCGACGAAATTGTACCCCGCCTGGCGGGTATAGCCGGTCTTGATCCCATCCGCCCCAGGAACCACGCCGGTAACCGGATCATGGTTGACCTGGGTGATATCGCGATAGCGCATGCCGGGGTGGCCGAAATACTGGCGATAAAGCTCGGGGTAACGCGCGGTCATCGCTTCGGCCAGCCGCGCCAGATCGCGCGCGCTGGTGAAGGTCCGCCCTTCGTCGGGCCAGCCATTGGGAGTGCCGAAATGCGTATCCCGCATACCCAATTGGGCGGCATTGGCGTTCATCATCGCCAGCCAGCCATCCAGCGATCCGGCAGCCATGGTGCCCAGCACCACGCTGGCGTCGTTGGCAGAAACCGTGGTGATGCCCATCAGCAGCTGTTCCACGGACACGGTTTCGCCCGCGCGCAGGAACATGTTGGATCCTTCCCCATACCATTTGTCGGCAATGTCCTTGCTGATGGTCACGGGCGTATCGGGGGACAGCTTGCCATCGGCAATCAGGCCAAACGCGCTGTAGGCGGTCATCACCTTGGTCACCGACGCCGGTACGAAGCGCCGCTCGGGATCGCGCGAATAGAGCGTCTGGCCGCTGGCAAGATCAATCAGCAGGGCGACCGGAATGGCCGGATCGACCGGAGCCGCGCCTGCATTTTCCGTCATGGGGAGCAGCGGCGGGGAAACCGCCGCCGACGTTTCAGCAGATTTCGGCGCCACTTCCGGAGCAGCTTTTTCCGCCGCCGCCAACAGGGATATGGCCGGGGCTGCGACCAGTGCGGCCGTCAGCCCCGACAGAATGATAATCGACTTGTTCACATCGGCTCCGGCCGCCGCGACGGCACAGGCCGGCGGGGTCAGCTGTTGGTAAAGATTCGCGCTTCCCTATAACCCGCTGCCTGAACCTTGGCGAGCGAGGCCTCTGCCGCCGCGCGGGTCGGGAACGGTCCGGTGCGCACGCGGAAGACATTGCCGGACTGCACCACGGTGCCGCCGATCACCCGCGCCACCCGCTCCGCCCGGGTGGAAGAGCTGAAGGCGGCAGCCTGCACCACGAAGCCATCGCCTGCCTGGGCTGCAGGGCGCGAAGGAGGTGCCGGAGCCGGAGCGGGTGTCCGTGCTGGGGCCGGAGTTGGCGCAGGCGCAGCAGCCACCGGCGGTCGTGCAGCCGGTGCCGCCGCCACAGGGGCAAACGCCTTATCGAAATCATCAGCCGCTCTCGCCGGAGCAGGCGTCGGTGTCGAAGAGGGAGCCGGCGCGCGAGCCGGTGGAGGGGTTGGGCGAGGTGCCGGATCGGACTGAACCGCCAGCGGCGGCAGCGACGGTGCCGCTGCAGGCGCAGGGGACGGTGCGGGCGCGGGCGTCGGCGCGGCCGCAGGCGGTGCCACCGTGGACGGGGCAACATCGGCCCGCGCAAGGGCGGCCGGTGTCTGCACCGGTCGAACAGACGCGACCGGTGGAGCAGAAGGAGCCGATACCGTCGAAGAGGCGGCAGGTGGGCGCGCCGCCGCAGGAAGGCCGACGGGCGGGCGCGTTGCGGGGCGGGTTTCATCGGCGCCATCCTGCACCAGCGCCTGCAGCGGGGCCGAACCCCGCGCCGGTAGTTTCCGCTTCAGCACCTCCACCAGAGACATCGGCGTATCCATGCGCGGCGGCACAGACTGACCGGCGCGCAGCACTGCGCGCTGTTCTTCCGGCGGAACCACGCGACGGACACGAACCGGCGTGCCCGGTGTCGCGCCCAGCTGGCTCAATGCCCCGGCGGACAGGGCGACCAGATGATCGCTCGCCATCGGGCCCCGCCGTTCCATTCGCACCAGAATGGTACGCCCGGTGGCAAGCGAGGTTACCTCGACATAGCTGGGCAGCGGCAGGGTGTGGTGGGAGCCGGAAATACCATCGCCCCCCTCGGCATCGGCTGTGACATAGCCGACCTCATCATAATTGAGCCGGTCTTCCGGGGTGTAGGTGGTGGACCCCACAGTATAGGGCGGCCCCACGACCATGGGATAATCGGCCTGCGGGCCATTGGCCGCCGGCACGGGCCGCCCCTCGGCCTCGCGCGCCCGAGCCGGCGCGATTGCGCTCAGCAACAGGACAGCCGCCAGCGGAACAGCCAGCGCGAATGCGGATACGCCTGCATTCAGGCGGCGCGAATCATCAACGTGTAATTTCATCTGCAAGCAACCCCACACTCATCGCGTAGTAGTTCGAGCAGTTGTATTCGAGGATGACTCTATAATTCTGGGTTAAGAGATAGCTTGGTGCGGCCGGTCCATCAGGCTCGAACAGCGATACCATCACGTCATCGGCCAGCGGGGTTTGCGGGACCACACCCTGCGCGCGCCATTCGGCGACGGTCATCCATTTGCTGTGCCGCACATGCACGCGCGGGCAAACCGGCGATACCACCCGATTGCTGATGGAGGAGCGATCGACGCTGTTTGGCGTAAAGGCCCGCACACCCCAGGGCTGCCCGGGGCGCCAGCCGGCATCGCGGAAATAGTTGGCGATCGAATGCAGCGTATCGGTTTCGCTGTTCCAGATGTCGCGGCTGCCATCGCCATCGCCATCCACGGCCAGGCGCAGATAGACGCTGGGCAGGAATTGCGGATTGCCGAAGGCGCCGGCCCAGCTGCCGACCATGGTGGAACGCGGAATGCCTTCATCGGCGATCTTGAGCAGATCGATCAGTTCCGCTTCGAACAGGGCGCGGCGGCGCCCTTCCCATGCGAGCGTGGCGAGCGAGCGGGCCAGATCGAAATTGCCCTTCACCGCGCCATAGCTGGTTTCATGCCCCCAGATGGCGAGCACGATTTCCAGCGGCACGCCATAACGTTGGCGCAGGGTCGCATCGAACGAAGCCTTGCGCGCATACTCGCGGCGCCCGCCGGCAATTCGGGCCGCGCTGTTATGGCTCGCCAGATAGGGCGCCAGCGGAGGGAAACCCGTGCTGGCACCCGAAGAGATATTGTCCCGGTCGAGCGCAACCACCCGATCATTGGGTGTCAGCCCGCCGAGCAGGGAACTGATCGATCGTTCACTGACCCCCTGGGCCCGCGCCTTGACGGCGACCTGCTGCAGATAGGCGTCGAAAGGCATATCCTGCGCCGCCAGCGGAGCGGCCGTGAAGGTCAATGCGGCCAGGGCCAGCAGCGATCGGATCGAACGATATCGGGACATTTCATATAGGTGGCACGTCCACGCGGGCATGGAAATCCCGAATTTTGGCGCCCCGCCGATCTGCCGGTCATTTGCGATGAAACGCTGTGATCGACACAAGGGCGGCGGGGCGATCTTGCGAGAGCGCCCTGCCACCCTTGTCTGCGACCTCACTTGATCGTGCAGCCTGCCGTTGCGCAACTGGCGAGCGTGTGGACATAGCGGATCTTGCCGTCTTCGATGCGCAGCAGCTGGCTGGACGGAACCTTGTCCTCTCCCAGACGGGCGAAGACGCCGACGGCGCCAAGGGTTTCATCGATGATGAAGTTGCGATCGATGGCGGCCACATTTTCCGGCAGGCCGGCAGTGCAATCCGCGCCTTCGACATAGACGCTGCCATCCAGCCGTGCGCATTGCGGCGCCCAGGATACAGCGACACTGCGATCCTTCAGATGATCAAGATATGCATTGGCGATGGCCTGCAGTTCAGCGCGGGTGTTGCGCTGGCCTTCGGGAATCATGCCCCAATCTTCCTTGCTGACATGTTCCAGCGTCTTGGCGGCATCGAACTGCCAGTCGCCGGCGTCAGTCACCAGATTGTGGAACGGGCCGGTGCCGAAGAAGCCATTGTCCATCTGGGTGGCGAAGACCAGGGGCCGTTCGGGATCGAGGATAACGGTTTCAACCAGCACGCGGCAGGCCTGGGTATCCTTGAGCGCGAGCTGCCAATCGACCTTGCGTTCTTTCGAGAAGAATTCGCCCAGCGAGGCGACCTTGAAATTTTCCTTGTAATCAACCCATTCGCCCAGGTTCATGCGATAGGGTGTGCCGGTAGCCAGCGCATTCGTCCAGCTGGTGCTGATATCGTCCAGCGTCTTAGCCGGGCAGCCCTGCGCCGCGGCCGGTGCGGCCAGACCCAGTGCCGCCATGGCACCCAGACTGCAAAGAATTTTACGGATCATAGTTCGCTGTCTCTTCTTTATCGTTGGGTCACTCACCCAGATCGGGGTGAATGCCGGGGTTTTCGGCGACCATCTCACGAAACGGGCGGAACCCGCAGTTTTCCTGATCCCCGCAATTGGTGACGGTGTGAATAAACCGGATCTTGCCATCTTCGATACGGAAAATATGGGCATCGGGGCGTTTGCTGGGGCCCATTTTCAGCAGCACGCCGACTGTGCCCAAAGTCTCATCGATCACATAGCGGCGTTCGGCCATTTCGATGCCTTCGGGTACGCCGACATTGCAACTGTCATCCGGCTGTCCCTTGCCGGTATAGGCACTGCCTTCCAACCGCGCGCAAGGTGTGCCCCAGGGCACGGCCACGGTCTTGTCACTGAACAGGTCGAGATAGGCGTCGGCAGCCGCCTTCAATTCTTCGCGCGTGTTGCGGTTAGCCACGGGAATTTCACCCCAATCCTCCCGCTTGGCGTAATAAAGCGTGCGCGCCGCATCGAACAACCAATCATGTTCTTCGGCCACAATCACGTCGAAGCTGTTCACCCCATCCCCACGCACATTGAGCATGGTGGCCAGCACATAGGGATGTTCGGGATTGGTGATGATGACCTGCATCAGAATGCTGCAGGCCGTTGTATCATAGAAGGCGCGGTGCCAGTCGATGGTCTGGGGCGACGCCAGCACCCCGCCATAAGTCATCGAAGACATGGCAAAATTTTCGTTATAATTGACCCAATTGCCCATCGGGATGCGTAGCGCCATTCCCTCTGTCTGGGCCTGGATGTATTTTTCGCCCAGACCCTGCAGCAATTCCCGGCTGCAACTCGATTGCGCAGCGGCCGGTGTCGCCAGAACGGCGGTTGCAAACGCAACTGTGCTGGTAATGCCCTTCCATTTCATTGCTCGCTCTCCCCATTATCGGCCGTCAAACGCGGCCTTGCCCCTTTTGCGGGGTATTTTGGGGAGATTAGCAATTCGGTGGGCGTTGGCAAATACCCTGGGCGGCGCAGCAAAGCAGGTGACAGCGATGATTTTCAACGCTAGCGGATGGCATTCGCAGCCAGTCAGCGGTTGCCCGAAGCGCGGTTCCACCGGCCCGCAGCCTTCGGTACCCACGGGGAAGTGTGGCCGAGTGGTTTAAGGCACTGGTCTTGAAAACCAGCGTGGGTGCAAGCCCACCGTGGGTTCGAATCCCACCGCTTCCGCCAGATTACTGTCTCACCGAATATCACATTATCCCATAAAGACCGGTTTTCCGCGGTTTCTAGCGACAATCCTGTCTCATGCTGTGTTTATCGGTTTCAGCCAATCGCAGTGCATTTGGGGGCATTGTGGGGGCATCAAATTTCTCTCATGGGGGCATCCGATGCTTACGGATCTCCAGTGCCGAAAGGCCAAGCCCGCTCAGAAAGACTACAAGCTCGCGGATGCTCGCGGCCTTTATTTGTTCGTGACCAAGACAGGCTTCCGCTCGTGGCGGTGGAAGTTTCGTTTCGCGGGCAAGGAAAAGCGCCTGGTTCTGGGCAGCTACCCGGGAATGAGCCTGGCCGCAGCAAGAGAAGCGCGGGATGCGGCATCCCAGCTGTTGAAGAGCGGAGTCGATCCCTCGCTCCAGGCAAAGCAGCTCGCCGCAATGCGTCTGACCGAAGCCGGGACGACTTTCCAAGCCATTGCGCGCGAATGGCATGGGCAGCAGACTCCAGGCTGGGCCCCCCACCATGCAGCCGATGTGCTCAAGAGCCTGGAGCTGCATGTCTTTGCGAAGATCGGCGCCTTGCCTATTACCGGGATTACCTCGCC
>NZ_WTYJ01000003.1 GCF_009827305.1 Croceibacterium xixiisoli
GGTAGCTCGTCAGGCTCATAACCTGAAGGTCGTTGGTTCAAATCCAACCCCCGCAACCATCTACTACACATCGATACACGCTCACCCCGCAAGCTTAAGCTCGCGGGGTTATACGCGTTCGGGGTTGAATGGCTGTCAGATCGCCGCGCTGAGCCGTTGCAACGTCTTTCAGCCATCAGGCAATTGCTGGCCCAGCTGTGGTCAGCTTCACACCCCGGGGCCTGTGGCTCAGGCAGAGATGCGCATCCCCAACTGCAGCATGCCGCAGCAGCTGATGATTATGGGCTGTGTCGCTCTGCTCGGCACTGAGCGCAGTTTCAACATGCAGGGCAGTATCGCCAAGCGTTCATGAAGTAAGCTTGGCGATCACCAATGCGCCTGGCAGCGCAACAAAAAGCCCCGCTGGCGGTCTCTTGGGACTGCCAGCGGGGCTTTTGGCGATCAGGAGGTTGGCCAGCCTCGTTCGGCTGCCGGCCTCACTGTGCCTCAGACTGCGCGACGCTTGCGGCGACGCATGTAGAGCAGGCCGCCCAGCGCCAGTGCTGTCAGGCCCAGCATGCCAGGTTCCGGAACCTGCGTGCCGCCGCTCGAGGTGTTGCCGCCGCTGGAAGTGGTCGGCGGGGTCGAGGGGGCGGTGTAATTGCCGGCATAGGTGCCGATGTGCATTTCACCGTTCTGCAGCAGGTTGCCGAACACGGCCGAACCCTGGATGTAATTGCCGGTGGTGGCTGATGCCTTGGGCGCCAGCACCGATCCGCCCCAGGCGGTCGTGGCGGTCAGGTTCGTGGCATCCGGGAAGTTCCAGATGACATGTTCGCCCAGGTTCTGGGTGCCGCCCAGGAAGTTGTCGTTCAGATTGATCGCTGCGCCGGCAACATTGACGATCGCCGTGTCTGCACCATTCAGGTTGAACTGGATTTCGCCGATCCGGTTGAGATCGTCGGAGGTGATGTTGAACACCGCTACGCCATCGGCATTCGGCGTTGCGTTGAAGGTGCCGCGATTGCCGCTGATCGCCAGCTGGCTGTTGGCGGTCTGCTGGCTCAGATCATAGCTGAGGCCCTTCATCGAGGTTTCGATCAGGCTCTTCTGCTGCTGCAGGTTCTGGGTGAAACCCGGGCTGCTGGTGGCCAGGCCCGAATTGACCGTGTTCTGATTGACATTGGTGTTGCGGATGGTGCCGCCAACCTGGACGGTCTGCGCCGGGCCATTCAGGTTGAACCCGCTGTTGACGTTGCCGCCCACGATCGCGCCCGAACCATTGTTCAGATTCTTGTGTCCGCCGTTTACGTCGCCAACCACGGTCAGGCCGGGGGTGCCGGTGCTGGAGGTGGGCAGGGTGCGGATCTGGTAATTCGAGGAATTGCCGTTGAGATTGCCGCCGACGAAGGTGCGGCCTTCCACTTCGGAGGAAGAGGTGAGATCGCCCAGAACCACCAGGTTCCAGGTCTTCAGCACATCAATGCCGCCGATGGGGTTGGTGTTGGCCAGCACCGGCGTGGCAGCCAGCATCACGGCAACAGGAAGCGTGTAGGCAAGGATACGGTTCATGGGTTTCTCTGGGAAGCAGTTGTCGTTGCCTGCTTGTGCAACGGATAAGGTTAACCGCTATTTTAGAAACGGCCGCCGACAAGGCGATAATACAATCTGTCCCCGCGTGAAACACAAGTGGGGCGGAGTTTTACCGCCCCCAAGTATCGGCGCCAGAAAAACAGTCTCTGCATTCCGTGTCTTAGGTCCACCGGTCCAAAGGCCCGCCTATTATCTCGGGTGTAAACAAAGGCCGAGAGCCCGGCTCCACCCGGCCCTATTTCGCCGTGGGCATCGCCGATTCGGCCCATCCTCCGCCCAACGCGCGGAACAGATCGATCTGGGTGCTCGACACCTGTGCATCCTGGGCAGCCAGGTTTGCCCGCGCATCGGCCAGCGTCCGTTCGGCATCCAGCCGGGCCAGCGTGTTGATCGAACCTTCCCGCTGTTGTGCGCGGCTGATGCGCGCGGCGCGTTCGGCATTGTCGATCGCCGATTGCAGCACACGCCGCCGCTCCAGCGCCCGGCCATAATTGGATAGCGCCGTTTCGGTTTCCTGCAGCGCCAGCAACACTGTGCCGTCGAAGGCGGCCAACGCTTCCTGCGTATCCGCCTCCGCCCCGGCAATACGCGCGCGGGCCGGTTCGGAATTGGGGAAGGTCCAGTTAAGCAGCGGGCCCAATGCCCAGCGTATCGGACCGGAGGTGAAGATGTCGCCAATGTCGAGCACGGTCGATCCGATCGATCCACCCAGGCTGATCTTGGGATAAAGCTCGGCAGTGGCGACACCGATGCGGGCGGTTGCTGCCGCCAGACGGCGCTCTGCCGCCTGCACATCGGGCCGGCGCGCCAGCAGCGCGGCCCCATCACCGATCGGGATGGCTTGGCGGATCTCCAGCGCCACGCTGCGTTCGGCGGCAATGGCCGGCAATTCCACCGGGGCCCTGCCCGTCAGGGTCGCAAGCCGGAACAGCGCCGCCTGCCGCTGTGCCTCCAGCGTGGGAATGTCGGCGGCGCGCTGATCGCGCAAGGTGGCGATCTGTGCCACGCCCAGCCCGCTTTCCAACCCTGCGTCATGCCGCCGGCGGGTCAGATCGAGCGACTGGTCGAGCAAAGCGACGATATCGCGCGCGACCTGCAGCTGGCCCGCGCTGGATGCGGCATCGGCATAGGCGCGGGTGGTATCCGCCACCACGATCACGCGCACCGCATCGGCATCGGCCTGGCTGGCGGCCAGATCGGCCCGCGCGGCTTCCACATTGCGGCCGACGCGGCCGAACAGATCGACTTCGTAAGAGATGTCGATCCCTGCATCATGCATCCAGGTTTCGCGCGACATGCCGGGGAAGGCCTGGAACTGCTGCAGCCGGTTGTAATTGCTGCTGGCGCTGATGGCGGTCTGCGGCAGGCGATCGGCGCCGGCCCCGCGCAGGCCGGCACGGGCCCGGTCGATCCGTGCCAGGGCCTGGCGCACATCGGTATTGGCCGCCAGCGCATCACGCACCAGCCCGTCCAGTACGGGATCATTGTACATCTGCCACCAATTGGCGGGCAACGGGCTGGCGCTGACCGGCGGCGCACCGGCAGCGATGAAGCTGCCGGCGGTTACCGGGCGGGCCACGGGGGCGACATAGTCGGGCCCGGCGGCGCAGGCGGCCAGCGCCAGCGCAGAAAGGGCGGGGGTCACTCTGGCAAAAGCGCGAGCGGAAAGGGGGCGCAGGGTCATCTGCCAATTACTCCGCAGGGATCATGTGGGGGGCAGGGCCGGACTTGGCCCCGCGCAGCCGGGCCAGCCGATCGCCCAGGGCGCGGCACACGACGTAGAAGGTGGGCGTGAAGACCAGGCCAAATCCGGTAACGCCCAGCATGCCGAAGCACACCGCCGTCCCCAGCGCCTGGCGCAGTTCCGCCCCCGCACCAGTGGCGATCACCAGCGGCACCGCCCCCAGGATGAAGGCGAAACTGGTCATCAGGATCGGGCGCAGGCGGGTCTTGGCTGCCTGCACTGCGGCATTGGCCGGGCTCATCCCGTGCAGCTCTTCGGCCTGGCGGGCGAATTCGACGATCAGGATCGCGTTCTTGGCCGCAAGGGCAATCAGCACGATCAATCCGATCTGCGTCATCACATTGTTGTCCATTCCCCGCAGATTAATGCCCAGCATCGCCGCGAGCAGGCACATGGGCACGATCAGGATGATCGCCAGCGGCATGACTAGGCTTTCATACTGGGCCGCCAGCACCAGGAACACCAGCAGCACGGCCAGGCCGAACACCATGGTGGCGGTGCTGCCCGCATATTTCTGCTGATAGGCCAGATCGGTCCATTCGAATTCATATCCACGCGGCAGGGATTCGGCGGCGACCTTCTCCATCGTCACCAGCGACTGGCTGGAGGAAAAGCCCGGTGCCGTATCCCCGTCTACCGCCACGGCCGGAGCCAGATTGTAGCGTTCGACGCGATAGGGGCCGGTGGTGTCACTCAGCGTGGCGACCGATCCCAGCGGAACCATGGCGCCGTTTTCGGACCGGGTCTGCAGATTGGCGATGTCCGCGGGGGTTTCCCGGAACTGCGCATCGGCCTGGGCGGTCACGCGATAGGTGCGGCCGAGCAGGTTGAAGTCGTTGATGAAGGCCGAACCGAGATAGACCTCCAGCGCTTCGAAGATGCGGGCGGGGGAAACGCCGAGCAATTGCGCCTTGTCGCGATCGATATCGGCGCGCACGCGCGGCGTGCCGGTGTCGAAGAAGGTATAGACCCCGGCCATGCCCTCTGCGCCATTGGCCTTGGCAATCACGGCATTGGCGACCTGCTGCAGCGCGCGCGGGCCTTCGCCATCGCGATCCTGCACCATCATGCGGAAGCCCCCGGCCGAACCGATGCCCCGGATGACTGGTGGCTTGATGACCATCAGCCGGGCCTCGTTGATATCGGCGGTGGCTTTCTGGGCTTCGGCCATCAGCGCATCGACGGACAGACCATTGGCCTGACGGGTCTTGAACTTGTCCAGCACCCAATAGGCAACGGCGGAATTGGTCGCCTGCGTGCTAGATGTCCCGTCAAAACCTGACAGCATGACCGCCCCGGTGACGCCTTCGAGCGGCAGCACGCGATCGGCCACCCGCTTCATCACCGCATCGGTACGCGCGGCGCTGGAGCCGGCCGGCAGCTGGATCACGGTCAGGAAGAAGCCCTGATCCTGCTGCGGGATGAAGCCGGTCGGGGTCCAGGCCATGACCGCGCCGGTCAGCGCGATCAGCCCGGCATAGATGGCCATCATCCGCTTGGGCATGGCGACCAGCTTCGCAGTCCAGCGACCATAGGATTCGCTGAACCGGTCGAACATGCGGTTGAAGGCGCCGCCGGCCCGTTCGGCCATCTGCTGCCAATAGGCGCCATCGGGTGCATGCTGATGCTTGCGCAGCAGCAGGGCGGACAGCGCGGGGGAGAGGGTGAGAGAAACGATCAGGGAGATCACCGTCGCGGCCGAAATGGTCACGGCGAATTGCTGATAGAAGGCGCCCGACAGGCCACCGATGAACAGCGTCGGCACGAACACCGCGCACAGCACCAGCACGATCGCGATCAGCGCAGCGCCAACCTCGTCCATGGAAACACGCGCGGCCTCCAGCGGGGACAGCCCCGCCTCCAGATTGCGTTCGACGTTTTCGACCACCACGATCGCGTCATCGACCACGATCCCGATCGCCAGCACCAGGCCGAAGAGGGAAAGGTTATTGAGCGAATAGCCAAGCATGGCCAGCACCGCGAAGGTGCCGATCAGCGAGACGGGGATGGCGAGCACCGGAATGATCGAGGCGCGCCATTTCTGCAGGAAGACGATGATGACCAGCACCACCAGAACCACGGCTTCGAGCAAGGTGGTCACCACCGCATCGACCGATTCCTGGATATACTCGGTGGGGTTGTAGACGATGCGATATTCCAGCCCGCGCGGGAAATCGGCCGCGATGGCGTCCATTTCTGCAATCAGCGCGTCGGATGCGGCCAGCGCGTTGGAGCCGGGCTTCTGCGTGACCGGAATGATCACCGATTCCTGCTTATCGAGATAGGCGGAGGTTCCGTAATCCTGGGCACCGATTTCCACCCGCGCGACATCGCCGACGCGGACCTGGCGCCCTTCTTCATCGGTCCGCACCACCACCTTGGCGAATTGTTCGGGATCGGTGAAGCGGCCCTGGGTTTCGACATTCAGCTGGAAGGCGGCATTGCCGCTGGGCGGTTGGCCCAGGGTCCCGGCGGCCACCTGCACGTTCTGGGCGCGCAGGGCGGACACGATATCGCCGGCGGTCAGGCCCAGCGCGGCGGCGCGGCCCGGATCGATCCACACGCGCATCGCCAGTTCGCGCGAACCGAACAGCTCGACCGTGCCGACGCCGTCGATACGGGCCAGCCGGTCCTTGATCCGGGTCTGCGCATAGTTGGAGATATATTCGCGGCTCAGCGATCCATCGGGGGAAATCAGATTGACGATCAGCAGGAAGTCCGGCGACGCCTTGGCCGTGACGATGCCCAGTCGCTGGACCTCTTCCGGCAGACGCGGTTCGGCAATCGCGACCCGGTTCTGCACCAGGATCTGCGCATCATCCAGATTGGTGCCCTGTTCGAAGGTGACGGTGATCGTCACCCGCCCGTCGCCGGTCGACTGGCTGGACAGATAGAGCATCCCGTCCACGCCGTTGATCTGCTGTTCGATCGGATTGGCAACCGTATCGGCCACGGTTTCGGCCGAGGCGCCCGGATAGGTGGCGGTAACCGTCACCGTAGGTGGCACGACTTCGGGATATTGCGATACCGGCAGGGTGAAATAGGCAATCGCACCGATCAGCGTGATGATGATGGAAATCACCGCTGCGAATATCGGTCGATCAATGAAGAAACGGGACAGGCGCATGGCTGCTGGCTCCGGAAAAAAGTGGGCGCGTGGAGGCTGGGCGGCGATCAGTTCGCCAGCGTGGCTTCACGCGCAGGCAGGTTCACGGGGGCGGTCGCGCTCGGGGCCGGTGGCGGCGGGGTGATGCGATCGACCCGCGTTTTCACCTGCGATCCGGGGAAGGCCATCTGCGTACCTTCGATCACCACGCGATCGGTGGGATTGAGACCGCTGCGGATAACCCGCAGCCCATCGATCACCGGGCCCAGCGTCACATCGCGGGCGGCAACCTTGCCGTCCTTGTCCACCACCAGCAGCAGCTTGCGCGTCTGGTCGGTCTGCACGGCGGTTTCCGGCACCAGCAGGGCATTCACCTTCGCGCCGCTGGCCAGGCGCATATTGCCGAACATGCCCGGGGTCAGGAAATTGTCCGGATTGCGCACCAGTGCGCGGGCACGGATCGTGCCGGACCGGGGATCCAGCCCGTTGTCGGTGAAATCCAGCGTGCCGTTCCAGCGGTAATCACTTTCGTCCTGCAGGCGGATCTGCACTTCGGTGCCGCGATCGGCCCCGGCGCGCTGCGCCTTCAGGAACAGCCCTTCAGAACCGTCAAAGGTGAAATAGACCGGATCGACGGCATTGATGGTGGTCAGCAGTGTGGCGGATGATCCCTCACCGGCCGATACCTGATTGCCCGGATCGACGCGGCGATCGGAAATGCGCCCGCTCTGCGGCGCGCGCACGGTGGTGAATTCGACATCCAGACTGCGGCTGCGCACACGGGCCTGTGCGGCGGCGAGGGCGGCTTGCGAGGCATTGACGCGGGCGCGCAGGGCATCGATTTCGCTCTTGGCCACGGCGTCATCTGCGACCAGGCGCAGCGCCCGGCTCAGATCGGCATTGGCCAGCGCCAGATCGCTCCGCGCGGTGGCAACGCCGGCCTGCGCTTCGGCAAGGGCCGCGCGATAGGTGCGGGAATCGATGGTGAAGAGCGCCTGCCCCTTCTGGACAAACTGCCCGTCACGGAACAGCACGGCGGTAATTTCGCCCGATACGCGCGGGCGCAGTTCCACGCTGCGGCTGGCCTCGAAACGACCGACATAATCGTCCCACTCGGTGATTTCGCGTTGCAGCGGGGTGGCCACGGTGACCATCGGCATGCCCATCTGCGGGGGCGGGGCATTGCCGCCGCGCAGCAGGAACCAGGCCAGGGCAACAGCGGCAATCAGCACCACCACCCACACCAGCCGCGGAATGCCCCGCCGCCGGATCTGCTCGTCATGCACGGCTGTGTCGGCTGCGTGCTGATCGGTCACGTTCAAATCGGTCATCTGCGATCCCTTGCCCCGCCGGTTGCCCGGCCATGCGACAGGCGCAACACGATCTGCCCGGAAGATGTCTTCCGGTCGCAGCGTCATGCCCTGTCACCAGCCCGACCGGCGAACCGGGCGGGAAAATATGAATTGAACCCCTCCGGACGCACATCGTGCGATGTGTCGCTTACCGGAAATTCTGTACCGCTAAGTGTTAAAAGGGGGCGGGGAAATCAAGCGATATTTTTATACCGGTCGATATTTTTTTGCATTGCAGCGTAAATAGAGCGGTTTACCGCTCAGCGGCTGGGCCATTGGGCTAGGGCCGTGTCCATGATTTGGGTCAGCTCGGCGCGCGTCGCCCCTTGGCCGGATTGCACCGCCATGCCCTGCACCAGTGCCACGAGATAGCGGGTCAGGCCTGCAACATCGGTGTTCTGCGTGAAATCCCCTTCATCAGCAGCGCGCTGCATCCGGGCAGTGATCACGTCGAAACAGGAGTTTGATCGCGCCAGCACCTCTTCTCTGACGGAATTGGCATCGTTGATTACCGACACGGTCACATGCATGCAGCCGCGGCACTCACCGGTCATGGTGTCGATCGCGCCCTCCAGCAGCCGGCGGGCCACCTCCTTGGCCGTGTGCGCCGTCACCGCGCAATGGATGTAGTTCAGCTTTTCGCTCTCGTAGAGATCGAGCGCGCGCTTGAACAAGGCCTCCTTGTTGCCGAATGCGGCATAGAGGCTGGGGCGGGTGATCCCCATCGCATCGGTCAGATCCGTCAGCGAAGCGCTTTCATAGCCCTTGTCCCAGAACACGCGCAGCGCAGCGCCGAGCGCCTGTTCGACGTCGAATTCGCGGGGGCGGCCTCTGGTGGCGGTCTTTTCCATATCGTCCGGTATATATGACGAATTTGCGCAGGGTCCAGCCTGTGGCTCCGTTTGCGACAATTGTGAATCGGTTGTCAGCTTCGGGTAACACTGCTGCGGCTTTGCGGCCACACCCATCGGGCAAGCCGCAGGCGCGTGTCATAATCGCGTCATGGATGGGCTGCACGGCGCCTGCCGGATGCCTATTCAGGCAGTGTCGGCCGCCCGCATGGCGGCTGCCAGGAGTGTGTGTATGATTGCCGATCGCCGCCAGTTTCTCCGTGCCACGGCCACCGCCTTCGCTGCGCTGTCGGCCAGCGGCTGCATGCGCGGCGGTGCGATCGGTGGCGTCGCTGGCGCTGCGGGGCCGGCCGGATATGGCGCGCTGCAGGCCGATGCTGCCGGCTTGATCGATTTGCCGGCGGGCTTTTCCTATCGCGTGATCTCCAGCCTGGGCGATGCAATGAGCGACGGAGGCACCGTTCCCGATCGCGCCGATGGCATGGGCTGTTTCGATCTCGGCAATGGCCGACTGGCGCTGGTCCGCAATCATGAACTGCAGCCCCAGCATGACAGTGGCGGCGCCACCGGCCCAGCCTATGACACGGCTGCGCGCAGCCTGATACCGCTGCCCGGCGGCACCACCACCATCGTGCTGGATGCGCAGACGCTGGTGGTCGAGCGGCAGCACCGCTCGCTCTCCGGCACGATCCGCAATTGCGCCGGCGGCAGCACGCCCTGGGGCAGCTGGCTGACCTGCGAGGAAGACCTGACCCGCCCCGGCCCGCGCGCCAACAAGGATCACGGCTGGGTTTTCGAAGTGCCTGCCGCCGCCACCGGCCCGGTCGATCCCGTGCCGCTGAAGGCGATGGGCCGCTTCAATCATGAGGCAGCCCTGGTCGATCCGGCCAGCGGGATCGCCTATCTGACCGAAGACCGCAACGACGGGCTGTTCTATCGCTTCATCCCTACCCATCCCGGCCGGCTGGCCGAAGGCGGCGTGCTGCAGGCACTGGCGATCGACGGCATTGCCGACAGCAGCAATCGCGGCGGCGCCAAGGTCACGCTGGGCGAATGGCTGGGCGCGCGCTGGATCACGCTCGACAATGTGGAGGCGCCCGATGACGATCTGCGCCTGCGCGGGGCCGCCGCCGGGGCGACGATCTTCTCGCGCGGCGAAGGGCTCCATATGGGCGATGGGGAGGTCTATTTCTGCTGCACCAATGGCGGGGCGGCCGAACTGGGGCAGATTTTCCGCCTGCGCCCGCGCCAGCATGGGCGCGATGCGCTGCAGCTGTTCTTCGAAAGCACCAGCACCGATCAGTTCAACTATGGCGACAATCTGACCGTGGCCCCCAATGGCCATCTGGTGGTCTGCGAAGACCAGTACACCGATGTGGTCGACAACCATCTGCGCGGGATCACGCCCGATGGCCGCGCCTATCCGCTCGGCCGGCTGCGCACGCAGACCGAACTGGCCGGGGCCTGTTTCTCCCCCGATGGGCGGGTGCTGTTCGTCAATCTCTACAGCCCGGCCAAGACGCTGGCCATCACCGGGCCCTGGATTGTCTGACCGGAAGGGCAGGCGACAGCCCCGGTTGTAGTCTGTCGGTCGCGTGTTAGGCTGTCGTCATGACAGACAGCACCTTCTTCGCCGATCCGCGCGCAGCCGAAGTCTTCGCCGAATATCAGGCCCGCCATCAGCGCGAACTGGCGCTGACGGCGGAACTGCCGCGCGGGGCCTTTGGCGAAAGGCGCGATGAATTCCTGCTCCCCGTCGGCGCGCAGGTGGGCAATTTCCTGCGCGCGCTGGCGATCGGGCGCGATCCCGGCGTGATCCTGGAACTGGGCACCAGCTATGGCTATTCCACCCTGTTCCTGGCCGATGCCGCGCGGATCAGCGGATCGCGGCTGGTCACGATCGATCTCGACCCGAAAAAGCAGGAATATTCCGCCGCCATGCTCGCCCGCGCGGGCCTCGCCGATTATGTCGAATACCGCACAGGCGATGCGCTGGATCTGATCGCCGCCGATCCCGGCCCGTTCGATCTGGTCCTGCTGGATGTGTGGAAGGGGCTCTATCTTCCCTGCTTCGAAGCCTTCTATCCCAAGCTGTCGGAAGAGGGCGTGATCGTGTCCGACAATATGATCTACCCCGAAGGCGCGCGGGATTCAGTGCGCGAATATCGCGCGGCGGTGCAGGCGAAACCCGATCTGCAGACCGCGCTGCTGCCGTTCGGCAGCGGCATCGAACTGACCGTGCGGTGGCAGGCGGATAACCCCAAGTTGTAATCCGGATTTCCCCTTTTGCCCGCAGCCTGTGCCGCAGTTGTGCACAGGGTCATCCACTGCCTGGCAACTAGCTATTGATAGTTAGTTGCATTAATGCGGGCGCGACATTGCATGGAGCGACACATGACCCCAAGCCCGCCCGAAGCCACCCGCACCGAGACCGACAGCATCGGCCCGATCGAAGTGCCCGCCGCCGCTTACTGGGGCGCGCAGACCCAGCGCAGCATCGAAAACTTCCCCTTCGGCAGCACCGAACGCATGCCGATCGGCATCGTCCACGCCCTGGCGATCGTGAAGCAGGCGGCGGCGCGGGTGAATCGGGCGCCCGGTGTTGCCGGGGGTCTGGATGGCGCGGTGGCCGATGCGATCGAACAGGCCGCAGGCGAAGTAATCGCCGGGCAGCATGACGATCAGTTCCCGCTGGTCATCTGGCAAACGGGCAGCGGCACCCAGTCCAACATGAACGCGAACGAGGTAATCGCCGGCCGCGCCAATGAAGCGATCACTGGTCAGCGTGGCGGCAAGAGCCCGGTCCACCCCAATGACCATGTCAACCTGGGGCAATCCTCCAACGACAGCTTCCCCACGGCGCTCCACATTGCCGCCGCCCGCGCGGTGACCGATGCACTGCTGCCGGCGCTGGAACGGTTGCATGATGCGCTGGCCGCCAAATCCGCCGCTTGGACCGATATCGTCAAGATCGGCCGCACCCATCTGCAGGATGCGACGCCGCTGACGCTGGGGCAGGAATTTTCCGGCTATGCCCAGCAATTGGCCGATGCGCGGCAACGCATCGCCCAGGCGCTGTCGGGCGTGATGCTGCTGGCCCAGGGCGGCACGGCGGTCGGCACCGGGCTGAACGCCAGCGAGGGCTTCGATGTCGCGGTGGCGGAAGAAATCGCCGCCATCACCGGCCTGCCGTTCCGCACCGCACCCAACAAGTTCGAAGCGCTCGCGTCGAATGATGCGCTGGTGCATCTGTCGGGCACGCTGAATGTCGCGGCGGTCGCGCTGACCAAGATTGCCAATGATATCCGCCTGCTCGGCTCCGGCCCGCGTTCCGGGCTGGGGGAACTGGATCTCCCGGCCAATGAACCGGGCAGCTCGATCATGCCGGGCAAGGTCAACCCGACGCAGTGCGAAATGCTGACCATGGTGGCCGCGCAGGTGATCGGCAATCACCAGGCGGTTACCGTCGGCGGGCTGCAGGGCCATCTGGAACTCAATGTGTTCAAGCCGCTGATCGGCGCGGCGGTGCTGCGTTCGATCCATCTGCTGGCGGTCGGCGCCGACAGCTTCGCCACCCGCTGCGTCGACGGGCTGGAACCCAACCGCGCGCGGATCACCGATCTGGTGGAACGGTCGCTGATGCTGGTCACCGCGCTGGCCCCGGAAATCGGTTACGACAATGCCGCCAAGATCGCCAAATATGCCCATGAGCAGCAGCTGACCCTGCGCGAAGCCGGGCTGAAGCTGGGGCTGGTGGATGATGCGACCTTCGACCGGCTGGTGCGGCCCGAAACCATGGTCTGATCAGGCACGCTGGCGCGGGTCACGCCAAGGAACAGCGTTCCTTAGCCTATCAGCGCCAGCACCTGTTCGGCCCATTCGGGGCGGCAGATCAGCAAATCGGGCAGATAAGTGTCTTCCCGGTTGTAGAGCATCGGGCTGCCATCGATGCGCGAACAATGCAGCCCATGGGCCTGCGCCACGGCCACCGGCGCACAGCTGTCCCATTCATATTGCCCGCCCGAATGCAGATAGATATCGGCTTCCCCGCGCACCACGGCCATGGCCTTGGCCCCGGCCGAACCCATCGGCAGCAAGATACCGCCGATCCGGTCCGCCACGGCCAGTGCCTCGGCGGCCGGGCGGCTGCGGCTGACCACCAGGCGCGGCGCGCCATCATGCGGCGGGATCGCTGCGGGCGGGGGCAGGGCCACGTCGCCGCTCAGTATCACGCCGCCATCCAGTCCGGGCAGGGCGACGGCGCCGATCGCCGCGCGGCCATTCACGGCCAGCGCCACATGCACGGCCCAGTCGGAACGGCATTCGCCATATTCGCGCGTGCCGTCGACCGGATCGATGATCCACACCCGTTCATGGTTGAGCCGCTCGCGCGTGTCGCAGCTTTCTTCGGACAGCAGGCCATCATCGGGCCGATGCGCCGCCAACGCATGGATCAGGAACTGGTTGGCCACCTGATCGCCGGCCTTGCCCAGCGCCTTTCCCGAAAACAGCCCGCTCGCGCGCACCTGCAGCAGGATCTGCCCGGCCTCCCGCGCCAGCCGTTCGGCCAGCTCGAGATCCGGCAGGTCGCCCGCAACCGCGCTCGTCACAGATCGGGGGCCCAGGCGCCGAGCAGCCGGTTGACGATCAGCTCCGCCGCTTCTTCGGGCGTGGTCTGCGTGGTGTCGATGCGGATTTCCGGGGCATCGGGCGCCTCATAGGGGCTATCGATCCCGGTGAAGTTCTTCAACTCACCCGATCGCGCCTTCTTGTACAGGCCCTTCACATCGCGCTCTTCCGCCACGCTCAGCGGGGTGTCGATGTGGATTTCCAGGAATTCGCCCTCAGGCATCATCGATCGCACCAGTTCCCGCTCGGCGCGGAACGGGCTGATGAAGGCGGTCAGCACGATCAGCCCGGCGTCGGTCATCAGCTTGGCCACTTCGCCCACGCGGCGGATGTTCTCGATCCGGTCCGCATCGGTGAAGCCCAGGTCCTTGTTCAGCGCGTGGCGGATATTGTCGCCATCCAGCAGGAAGGTGTGGCGCCCGTTCGCATGCAGCTTCTTTTCGACCATATTGGCGATGGTCGATTTGCCCGATCCGGAAAGCCCGGTGAACCACAGCACCGCTGGCTGCTGGCCCTTCATCGCGGCATGCTGCGCGCGGCTGATTTCCAGCGCCTGCCAATGGATGTTCTGCGCCCGGCGCAGGCTGAAATGGATCATCCCCGCCGCCACGGTGGCATTGGTGATCTTGTCGATCAGGATGAACCCGCCCAGCTCGCGGCTGTCGGCATAGGGTTCGAAGGTGATGGCCCGGTCGGTCGTCACCTCGGCCACGCCGATCGCGTTCAGCGACAGGCATTTGGTCGCCAGATGCTCCATCGTGTTGACGTCGATTTCATATTTCGGCGCCGCGACCGTGGCCGTCACCGTCTGCGTCGCCAGCTTCAGCCAGTACCCGCGCCCGGGCGTCAGTGCCTCGTCGCTCATCCACACGATGGTCGCTTCGAACTGGTCGGCGCTTTCGGGCGGGGCATCGGCAATCGCGATCACATCGCCACGGCTGCAATCGATCTCGTCATCCAGCGTCAGCGTTACCGACTGGCCGGCCACGGCTTCATCCAGCTGGCCGTCCATGGTCACGATCGAACGGATGGTGCTGGTCCGCCCCGACGATGCCACACGAATGGCATCGCCCGGCTTGACCGAACCGGCAGAAATCAGCCCGGCAAAGCCCCGGAAATCCAGATTGGGGCGGTTGACCCATTGCACCGGCATGCGGAACGGGCGTTCCTGCGCGGCGGCGCTTTCGATCTGCACGGCTTCCAGATGCTCGATCAGGCTGGGGCCGGAATACCACGGCGTGCTGGCCGATGGGGCCAGGGTGATATTGTCGCCCTTGAACCCGCTGATCGGGATCGCGGTGAAGGCGGTGATGCCGATGCTGGTGGCAAAGGTGCTGTAATCGGCCACGATCCGGTCGAACACGGCCTGATCATACCCGACCAGATCCATCTTGTTCACGGCCAGCACGATGTGCCGGATGCCGATCAGATGGGCCAGGAAGCTGTGCCGCCGCGTCTGCGTCAGCACGCCCTTGCGCGCATCGATCAGGATCACCGCCAGATCGGCGGTGGAAGCGCCGGTCACCATGTTGCGGGTATATTGTTCGTGGCCGGGGGTGTCGGCCACGATGAACTTGCGCTTTTCGGTCGCGAAGAAGCGATAGGCGACATCGATGGTGATGCCCTGTTCGCGTTCTGCGGCCAGGCCATCGACCAGCAGCGCGAAATCGATCTCGCCGCCCTGCGTGCCCACGCGCTTGCTGTCCGCTTCCAGCGCGGCCAGCTGATCTTCGAAGATCATCTTCGAATCATACAGCAGCCGCCCGATCAGCGTGCTCTTGCCATCATCCACGCTGCCGCAGGTGATGAAGCGCAGCAGCTCCTTGTTCTGGTGCATTTCCAGATAGGCATTGATGTCTTCGGCGATCAGGGCGTCGGTCTTGTACACCGGTTCGGCGCCTGCATCGTTCACGGCATGATCGGCCATCAGAAATAGCCCTCCTGCTTCTTCTTCTCCATGCCGGCCCCGCCTTCATCCTTGTCGATCGCGCGGCCCTGCCGTTCGCTGGTTGTCGTCAGCAGCATTTCCTGCACCACTTCGGCCAGATTGGCGGCCGTGCTCTCCACCGCGCCCGTCAGCGGGTAGCAGCCGAGCGTGCGGAACCGGATGGACCGCATCACCGGCTCTTCGCCCGGGGCCAGCGGGAAACGGTCGTCATCGACCATCAGCAGCATGCCGTCGCGCTCTACCGTCGGGCGCATCTGTGCCAGATACAGCGGCACGATCTCGATATTCTCGGCCATGATGTACTGCCAGATATCCAGCTCGGTCCAATTGCTGATCGGGAACACGCGGATGCTCTCGCCGCGCGATTTGCGCGCATTGTAAAGGTTCCACAGCTCCGGCCGCTGGTTCTTCGGATCCCAGCCATGCGATGCCGTGCGGAAGGAAAAGATGCGCTCCTTCGCGCGGCTCTTTTCCTCGTCCCGGCGCGCGCCGCCGAAGGCCGCGTCGAAGCTGTATTTGTCCAGCGCCTGCTTCAACCCTTCCGTCTTCCACATATCGGTGTGCAGCGGGCCGTGGTCGAACGGGTTGATGCCGCGTTCCTGCGCTTCGGGATTGTGATGCACCAGCAATTCCATGCCGGCATCACGCGCGGCCTTGTCGCGCAGCGCATACATGTCGCGGAATTTCCAGGTCGTATCGACATGCAGCAGCGGGAAGGGCGGCGGCGCGGGATAGAACGCCTTCTTCGCCAGATGCAGCATCACCGCGCTGTCCTTGCCCACCGAATAGAGCATGACCGGGCGCTGCGCCTCTGCCACCACTTCGCGGATGATATGAATGCTTTCGGCTTCCAGCCGCTGCAGATGGGTCAGACGTGTCATGGCCGGGCAATTGCCCCCGCCGGGGGCCCGGCGCAAGGTGTGCGCCGGGCAGAAATTCTTTGCCGGTGCTAAGGTGCTGTCGCGGGGAAGGGGCTCCATTCCCCATCATGCCCCTGCCGGTCGTGGCCCTGCCGCTCATGCAGGGAGGCAAAGATCGCGTCGATCATGGTATCGCTGACATCTTCCGGGCGCGCGGGGTTCCATTGGGGGGCGTTGTCCTTGTCCACCAGCACCGCGCGCACCCCTTCGGCGAAATCCGCCCGTGCGATCATATGCGCCGCAATCCGGTATTCGCGCGCCATTTCGCGGGCAAAATCGGCCTGGCCGGCATTTTCCGCCAACAGGCGCAGCGCCACCTTGGCGCTGGTCGGGCATTTGGTGGCGACGGCCTGCCATTCCTTGCCCGCCCATTTGCTGTCGTCCGCCGCCAAAGCTGACAGAATCCCTTCCAGCGTGTCGGGGCCGAACAGCCGGTCGATCCGTTCGGAATTGCCCGCCAGCCGCGCGGGCGGCGGCTCGATGGACAGCGAATCGAGAATGGCGCCGATTTCGCCCGGATGTTCGGCGATCCGGGTCTTGGCTTCGGCCAGGTTTTCGGCTGGCAGATAATGGGTGGCAATCCCGGCCCACAGGCATTCCGCCCCGTCCAGCCGCGCGCCTGTCAGCGCCAGAAACACCCCGATCCGGCCGGGCAGGCGCGGCAGATACCAGCCCGCGCCGACATCGGGGAACAGGCCGATCGCCCCCTCCGGCATGGCGAACAGCGTGTTTTCGGTCGCCACGCGATAGCGTGCCGGCAGCGCCAGCCCGGCCCCACCGCCCATCGTCACCCCATCCATGAAGGCCACGATCGGCACGGGATAGGTAAACAGCAAATGGTTCATCCGGTATTCGGCACGGAAGAAGGCGCGGCCTGCCGATCCGCCATCCTTCAGCACGGAACGGCGCACCGCGGCGACATCGCCCCCGGCGCAGAAACCGCGCCCCTCGGCATGATCCAGGATGATGGCCTGCACCGATTCTGCGGCGCGCCACTGCTGCAGCGTGGCGGAAATGCCGGCGCACATGGCATGCGTCAGCGCATTCAGTGCGCGGGGCCGGTTCAGCGAAATGCGCCCGGCGCCGCCTTCGATGCGGGCAATCAGTTCGTCACTCATGATTTCAGCAGGTCCCGCGCCACGATCAGCCGCATGATTTGATTGGTTCCTTCCAGGATCGAATGTACGCGCAGATCGCGCCAGAACCGCTCAACCGGATAATCCATCAGATAGCCATAGCCGCCGTGCAATTGCAGCGCCCGATCGGCTACCGCGCTGCCGGTATCGCTGGCAAAACGCTTGGCCATGGCGGCAAAGCGGGTCTTGTCCGGGGTTTTGTCCGTCACCTTGGCGGCGGCGAGATAGAGCAGCGCGCGCGCCGCCTCCAGCTCGGTTGCCATATCGGCCAGGGTGAACTGGGTGTTCTGGAACTCGGCGATCGCCCGGCCAAACTGGCGCCGGTCACGAGTGTAGTTCAGGGCTTCATCCAAGCAGCGCTGCGCCCCGCCCAGCGAACAGGCGCCGATATTGATCCGCCCGCCATCCAGCCCCTGCATCGCAATGCGGAAACCTTCGCCTTCGCGGCCGACCATGTTTTCCGCCGGCACGCGCACCTTGTCCAGCATCACGGATGCGGTCGGCTGGGCGTGCCAGCCCAGCTTGCGCTCGGGCACGCCGAAGCTGACGCCGGGCATGTCCTTTTCGATCGCCAGGCAAGATATGCCATCGGACCCGTCACCGCCCGTGCGCACCATGGTCAGATAGAGATCATTGACCCCGGCGCCTGAAATGAACTGCTTGGTGCCGGACACCACCCAGTCGTCGCCATCGCGCACCGCCCGGGTGGTCAGCGCGGCGGCATCGGATCCCGATCCCGGCTCCGTCAGGCAATAGCTGGCCATCCAGTCCATCGTCACCAGCCTGGGCAGATATCGCGCCTTCAGATCCTCCGATCCGAAACGGTCGATCATCCAGCCGGCCATATTGTGGATCGACAGGAAGGCGCTGGTTGCCGGGCAGCCATAGGCCATGGCTTCCATGATCAGCGCCGCCTCGACCCGGCCCAGCCCGCTGCCGCCGCCAGCCTCGGACACGTAGATGGAGGCAAAACCCAGCTCTGCCGCCGCCTGGATCACCTCACGCGGGAAGATATGCTCCTCGTCCCAGCGGGCGGCATGCGGGGTAATCCGCTCAGCGGTGAAGCGCCGGGCCATATCCTGCATGGCCAGCTGATCATCGGTCAGGGTGGCGTTCATGGTGTATCATTTTCTGCCGCAGGAATGGCATCAGTCCCGCTTGTCTCTGACGGACCGGCATCGATGGGATCATATCCCATGATTACGCTCCAACCGTAGTTGTAAGATCGATCGCATGTCACCGTATGGTCCCAGTCGAAAGATATCCGCTGCAGCAGATCATCGTCGGCAGCATTGCCCACCAGCGCGCTTCCGCTGATGCTGATCAGAGGTCTTGCGCTGCCATCGCTCCATTCCGTCCGGGGAACATCGTGGAGTTGATAGCGGATGTCTTGGCCGTCCGTTGTCAGATAGATTCGCATGCTTGCCTTGCGAAACACCGGCCCTTGCCCCGCCCGACGGGCGTCGCGCCAGGCATCGCCAACGGCAAATTCCGCAAATCTGCCATCTTTGCGGACCAGCCGGATGCGGCCGCTATGAATGCCGCTATATGCCAGAAAAGCGGTTTCTCCCTCTCGCAGGGCGATAACCATTTCCGACATGCACACGGTTGCTGGTCCCGGGGTGGCAAAGCGCTCTGCAGCCCCCAGCTCGATACCATTGATCGTTCGCGGAGGCTCCACCGCGCCTTGTGTCAGAACCGCGATCAAGGCCATCAACATGCTGCATCGCCTCCGCTTCGATTTTGCATCGCCGGTGCGGATCATACAGGCCAGCCAATTGATCTTGGCAAATCGAATATTCACTATTGCCTGCGTGCCGCGATTTTATGGTCGGCAACACGATGGATTCCAGCTGGTTTCGCCGGCCCTATTGCCCGGCGCCGATCTCGGCCTCCGCCTCGATCTCCACCTTCCAGCGCGGATCATACAGCGCAACGATCGCCACCAGCGTGCCGGTGGGGCGGACATGCCGCAGCGCGCGGGAAAAGGCAGCGGTCACCGCATCGGCATAGGCGATGTCGGTCACGAACATGCGCACGCGGATGACATCGGCCATCTGCCCGCCCAATTGCTCGATATGTTCGCGGATCAGCGCGAAGCAGCGGTCCGCCTGGGCCCCGGCCTCGCTCGCCACGCTGCCATCCGCTTCCACGCCCACGGTCCCCGATACCACGATCCGCCGGCCGACCCGCAGGGCGCGGGTGAAGCCGGCCTCTTCCTCGAACGGGGACAGGGCGGGAATGCGCTGCCTGCCATCCGCCGGATCAGCCACAGCTGACCCGATCGATGGTCATGGCGGCATCATAGCTGACGGTCAGCCGATCCTGCCGGAAATCCATGGTCATAGCCGAATTGGGCGGGCCCCAGCGCAATTGTTTGGCCCCGGTCGCGCGCAGCAATTGCTGGCCGACATCGGCGCTGGCCTTGCTGCCGACGAAGCGCTGCCCGGCGGCGGCATCGCACTGGCCGTTCTCGCCACCATCGCCCGCGCCAGCATCACCCGTGGTCGC
This sequence comes from Croceibacterium xixiisoli, assembly GCF_009827305.1. Classification (GTDB taxonomy): domain Bacteria; phylum Pseudomonadota; class Alphaproteobacteria; order Sphingomonadales; family Sphingomonadaceae; genus Croceibacterium_C; species Croceibacterium_C xixiisoli. Next base: position 19,770 of record NZ_WTYJ01000003.1, read on the forward strand.
ACATCCGGCCAGCGCCAGCATCAGGAACGGGGCACAGCCCGCCAGCATCTTCGTCCGTCGCATCATCGTCTCCCATCATTTGCATTTGCCATAACGCAACGGACCTGCCTCGGCTTCAGGGCTGTTGTCCGTGCGCACCAGTGTATTGCCACTATCCTGCAATTCCAGCCCGATTGTGCGGGTCCAGGCCATGCCTTCGCCGGTGAAGGAGAAACGGCCCCGAAGGCGACCTTCCGCCTGTTCTTCAACCGAATCCAGCGTGCCGACCGATTCGTAGAATGCCATCCGCTTGGGCCCGATCGTCACCAGTCCCTTGGCATCGGCCCGTCCGGCTTCGCAATCGGCCGCCACCAGGCCCCAGCGGCCCTGCATCACGGCGGGAATTTCGGTTGCGGCAGGCGTGGTGCCGACCGTGGGCGATGCTGTCGGTTCGGAAGGTGGAGTCGGCGGCGCCGTCGTCGTGGTTCCGGTCTCCGTCGCATTGGTGGCGGGCTGTTCGGGCGCCTGGCTGTTGCAGGCGGCCAGCGCCAGCAGCAGGGTGGCGGGCAGGGCGGAATGGATCAGCAGGTTCGGTTTCATCGGAAATCCCATTTCAGCTAGAGCAGTTTTCGATCCGAATGCGCCGGATCGACGCTCCACATTTTTGTCTGTCGCGTTTTCCGAGCCAGCAGGTGATGTCACCTGCTTCGAAAACGCTTAACGGAATCAAACGCGCGATCCCGCAATACTTTCCCAACAGAACTATTTGGGCTAGAACGGTACAGGAGGACGGCATGGCCGGTTTGTGGTTTGAAGAGCTGACACTGGGGCAGATTTTCGCCCATGATATCCGTCGCACTGTGACGGAGAGCGACAATCTGCTGTTTTCAGCGCTGACCCACAATCCTGCCAGGCTGCATCTTGATGCCGAATATATGCGGGAAACCGAATTCGGGCGGATCATCGTCAACTCCACCTTCACCCTGGGCCTGATGGTCGGTGTGTCGGTTGGGGATACCACCCTGGGTACGGCTGTGGCCAATCTGGGTTGGGATGAGGTGCGCTTCCCCGAACCGGTCTTCGTGGGCGATACGCTGCGGATCGAAACCGAAGTGATCGCACTGCGTGAAAGCCGGTCCCGCCCGGATCAGGGCATCGTAACCTTCGCCCATCGTGCCTATAATCAGCACGACAGCCTTGTGGCCCATTGCAAACGTTCCGGCCTGCAGCGCAAGCGGCCGAATGAATGAACCGGAGAGTGAAATGTCTTTGAAAGTGGAACCCATCCTGCCGCGTTTCGGCGCCGAATGTTCGGGCCTGGACCTGACGAAACCGCTTTCAGCCGAAGAGCTGAAGCAGGTGACCGGCGCGATGGATAAATGGGGTGTCTGCATCTATCGCAACACCGGGCTGAATGATGATCAGCACGTCGAATTCAGCCGCAATTTCGGCTATCTCGAACGCGTGCCCCAGCGCGAAGGGCAGCGCATGCGCCTGCCGCACCGCGAATTGTTCGACGCGTCCAATCTGACCGTGGATGGCGACATCACCCAGGATGTGGCCGCGATCCAGTATCGCAAGGGCGATCGGCTGTGGCACACCGACAGCGCCTTCATGGAAAAACGGACATCCTATTCGCTGTTGCTGGCCCATGCCGTGCCGGGCGAAGGCGGCGAAACCTGGTTTGCCGACACGCGCAGCGCTTACGAAGATCTGCCACAGGAAAAGAAGGATCTGATCGACGACAAGATCGGGATCAATTCGCTGTGGTGGAGCCGCAAGAAAGCCGGCGCCGACATTACCGATGAAGAGGTGGAAGCCCGCATGCAGGCGCGCCACCCGATCGTGCACACGCACAAGGGTTCGGGCCGCAAGTCCCTGTTCATCGCCGCCCACACCATGGGTATCGTCGGTATGGAAAAGGAAGAAGGGCGCGCCCTGATCAAGGAACTGATCGATCACGCCACCCAGCCGCAATATATCTTCAGCGTGAAGTGGAATGTCGGCGATCTGGTGATCTGGGACAATCTGTGCAGCATGCACCGCGGCGGCGATTTCGATTATGAAACGCTGAAGCGCGACATGCGCCGCACCACCGTGCGCGAAGGCACCGAACCGCACACCCGCGATCTGGACGATCCGTTCTCCGAACTGTTCAGCGCCATCCCCAAGGTGGTCGATATTCAGAAGGCCCGCGTCGCCGGGATCTGACGGGTTTCGCGGGGGGCAGTATTGCCCCCCGGACAGAGAAGGGCCCGATGCGCAATCCGCATCGGGCCCTTTTGCTTTGTTTGCTTGATTCGAATGAAGCCGTCAGTGGGCCTTTTTCTTCGGCACGAAATGCATCGCGATGGTGACGATGGCGCCCACGACCACGCCGATCACCGCCGAACCCAGCGCCTGCACCAGCCATTCCAGCGCGCCGCCGCCCACCGTGCCGGCGGCATGGGCCGCATCATGCACCAGCGCGGGCACGGTCGTCAGGTGGAACACTTCCAGCCCGTGCAGGAAAATCCCGCCGCCGACCCACAGCATGGCCGCGGTGCCGATGCGCGACAGCGCGGTCAGCAGGATCGGCATCAGCTTCACCATTCCCGTGCCAATTGCGGAAACCGTGGCATTGGGGCGCTGGTGCAGATGCAGGCCGACATCGTCCATCTTCACGATCAGCGCCACCGCGCCATAGACGGCGATGGTAATGGCCACGCCCACGGCGGCCAGCGCGCCCGCCTGCATCGGCAGCGACAGATCGCCCATCTCGTTCAGCGCAATCGCCATGATTTCGGCCGACAGGATGAAATCGGTGCGCACCGCGCCGCTGACCTGCCGCTGTTCCAGCTCGACCGGATCGGTGATGGTCAGCACTTCGCTGGCGTGATCGTCCCCCTTCAGCGCGTGCCAGATTTTCTCGACCGCCTCGAACGCCAGATAGGCGCCGCCCACCATCAGCAGCGGCGTGATGACCCATGGGGCAAAGGCGCTCAGCAGCAGGGCGATCGGCAGGATGATGATCAGCTTGTTGCGCAGCGAACCCAGCGTGATCTTCCAGATGATCGGCAGTTCGCGTTCGGGCGGCAGGCCCACGACATAGCCCGGCGTCACCGCCGCATCGTCGATCACCACCCCGGCGGCCTTGGTCCCGGCCCGCCCGGCGGCGGCGGCCACGTCATCCACCGATGCGCCGGCAATCTTTGCCAGCGCGGCCACATCGTCGAGCAGGGCGATCAAACCACCGGCCATGGAACATTCCTTGTAAGCAGAAGAACGGGCAGAATCGGCAGCATTGTCGCCGGTCTGCGCGGCGGTGGAGTAGCAGGTCACAGAGCCGGTGAAATCCAAATCGGCATGCAACCCGGCCCCATGCGCAGAAAACCGGTGCAGGACGCTGCCGTCCGGCCCCGACCATACGCCGCATCCATCAATACCGTTCCGATACGTTGGGGAAATTTTCCCGTTGCGTGCGGCTGGCAGGATAGACCGACCTGGCCAGCCAGCCACGGCCGGTTGCATCTCGGGGCAGTTGGGGGAAAGAAGTGATGATGATGGCGGGCGAAACGATCCTGATCGTCGATGATGATACGGCCCTGCGCGAACTGCTGGGCGAATTTCTGCGCGATCGCGGCTACAGCGTGATCCTGGCCGCCGATGTGCCGGCCATGCGCACGGTCATGGCGCAGCAACGGCCCGATCTGGTGATCCTGGATCTGATGATGCCGGGGGAAGACGGGCTGGCCGGGCTGCGCAGCATGGACCCGGAAAACCGCCCTCCGGTGATCATGCTCTCCGCCCTTGGGTCTGATGTGGATCGGATCGTCGGGCTGGAAATGGGCGCGGATGATTATCTGCCCAAACCCTGCAATCCGCGTGAACTGCTGGCCCGCGTGCGTGCGGTGATGCGCCGGGCGGCGATTACCGACAGCGGCCAGGGCCTGTTCCAGCTGGGCGGCTGGCGACTCGATTGCGCCACACGCGAATTGCAGGCGCCCGATGGCGCGCTGGTACCGCTCACCCTCAATGAATTCCGCCTGCTGGAAGCGCTGGCGCGCGCCGGGCGCCGTGTCCTGTCTCGCGAAGAACTGGCCCTGCGCCTCAGCGGGGAGGAATATGACGCCTTCGACCGGGCGATCGATCTCACGGTCAGTCGGCTGCGTCGCAAGCTGTCCGCCCATGATGACGGCGAACTGATCCGCACAGTTCGCGGCGAAGGTTATGGCATCGCCCCCGATGTGGCGCGCAGCTGACCGGCGCCATGCGGCGTTTCCCGATCACGGCGCAGATCATGCTGCTGGTGACCCTGGCGACCATGCTGGCCAGCGCCGCCATGATCGCGCTTACCATTGGTGGCCCGCCGCCGCATGATGCCCCCGTCTCGCTGGACCGGGTGGCCGTGGCGCTGACCGGCAAGGAAACCGAAATCCCGCTCACCACGCTGCGCCTTGCGGCCACGCCGCCCGATGGGGTGGAAGGCCTCGGGCGCAGCCGACGGCTGGAACGTGAACTCGCCGGGCGATTGCGGCGTGGGCCGGATGATGCCCGCGCCTTCACTGAACGCAGCGCCCCCCGGCAACCGGGGCAATTGTTCGGCCGCTATGTCATCGCGTTCCGGCTGGCCGATGGCACCGGCTGGCGTGTGCTGGACAGCGGGCCGGATCGCGCGGCGGTGCGCTGGTACTGGATCACCGGCGCCACCATCGCGCTGGTGCTGGCGGTGATCCTGCTGCTGGCCTGGTTGCTCGCGCGCCATATCGTGGAACCGATCCGCCAGCTGGAACGCGCCGCAGCCCAGGCCCGCGCCGGCGAACCGCTCGACTTCACGCCCCCGCCCGGCCCGCCCGAAGTGCGCCGCGCGGCCCTGTCGCTCAAGGATATGCACGCCCGCACTGTCGAACATGGCGAAGAACGGCTGACCATGATGGGGGCGATGGCACATGATGTCGGCACCCCGCTTGCCCGGCTGGCCTTCCGCGCCGAACAATTGCCCGATCGCGCCCGCGAAGCCGCCGGCGCCGACATTCTCACCATCCGCCGCCTGCTCAGCGATTCGCTTACCCTGGCACGCGGTTGGTCCGGCACGCGCGAACCGGTCGATCTCGCCGATCTGTGCCAGATGCTGGTCTGGCGCGAAAACGATCTGGGCCATCCGGTTCGCCTGGATTGCTCACCGCAGGCCATAGTGATTGGCGATTCGCTCTCGCTGGAACGCATGCTGCAGAACCTGGTCGACAACGCCCTGCGTTATGGCGGCAGCGCGGATCTGACCCTGCAACGCGACGGCGCCGATGCGGTGATCACCGTGGCGGATAACGGCCCCGGCTTCCCGGACATGCCCGCCGCCGACCTGCTCAAACCGTATATTCGCGGCGACGCATCACGCAACAGCGACAGCGGCGGCAGCGGCCTGGGCCTCGCCATTGCCGCCCGCGTGGTGGAACTGCACCGGGGCAGCATTGCGCTGGCCAACCGGCCTGCAGGTGGGGCGCTGGTCACGATCCGCCTGCCGCTGGGGTAAACTTATTGTATTTGAAAGGTGACGTCTGAGCGGAATACGCTGGCTACGGGTTGGCCATTTTCATCCAGCGCCGGGCGGAAACGGCTGGGGCCCGATCCGCAAATGGCGCTGCCGAATTCCTTGCGCACACCCTGAACCTGCACCACGCAGGCGGTGGACAGGCCATCTGCCCCGACCATGAAGCGGACAGAGATGTAAGCGTTGATGCCGGCATCAAGGCTGGCGTAGGGATAGCTTGCCAGGATGCGATCACGGGTTCTCTCATCAGGCGCCGCCCGTCGACTCAGATTTTCTTCAACGGCCGGATCAAGGCCCCAGTGCTGCTGCAGATCTCTGGCGCATAGGCGCATGGCATTCATGACAGGCAGAATGGGTCCTGTGTTCAGGCGAATATGTCGCCAGCTATCCAGTACCAAAGTGATTTCGCGCAAATCCTGCTGATAGGCAGGCAGGCCTGCCCGCCAGGATTGCATATATGTTTCCCGCTCCACCGGCGAATAATCGGGCGGATCCATGTCTTTGGGCAGTTCGGGCCCCAGACGCAGCGGGAAAGACAAGGCCCGTTTTCCATCCACTTGCCCGGTGAAAGAGCGGGTCATCGCGCGCTCTTTCGTATCCGCAGGCAGAATATAGCGTATTTGATCGAAAGTCTTGCTGCTGCGCGGTAAGGGGTCGCCGATGATCGTGGCGCGATATTCGTCGGTATCGCCATAGCTCTGGATCACCAGCCGCACCTGCTTGCTGCCATCGCTGAATGTGCCCTGCAGCGTGCAACGCTCTTCCGCAAAATCGAGAGCCCATTGTCCTGTCAGGGAAAAGCTGTCGATGCGTTGAGCGGCCGCTGGCTGATGGCCGATCAGCGTGGCAATTGCGCAAGCAAGAAATGCGAACCGGCCTCTTTGTGCCATGAAAAACCCCCTCTGCCCCGCTGAAAAATATCAACCGGGCAAAGGGGGCGCAATAATTTCCGTAGGATCAGATCTTGCCGGTCAGTTCCGGCACCGCTTCGAACAAATCTGCGACCAGCCCGATGTCGGCAATCTGGAAGATCGGCGCGTCTTCATCCTTGTTGATGGCGACGATCAGCTTGGAATCCTTCATCCCCGCCAGATGCTGGATCGCGCCGGAAATCCCGACTGCGATATACAGCTCTGGCGCTACGATCTTGCCGGTCTGGCCGACCTGGTGATCGTTGGAGATATAGCCCGCATCCACGGCGGCGCGGCTGGCGCCCACGGCGGCGCCCAGCTTGTCGGCCAGCGGCACGATATATTGTTCGAAGGTTTCGGCATCCTTCAGCGCGCGCCCGCCGGAAACCACCACGCCGGCGCTGGTCAGTTCGGGGCGTTCGTTCTTCGATGCTTCCAGCGATACGAAGGAGGACAGGCCCGCGTCGCCGCCTGCCGTCACCTCTTCCACGCTGGCGCTGCCGCCTGCGGCATCGGCCTTGGCGAAGCTGGTGCCGCGCACGGTGATCACCAGCTTGGCATCACGGCTTTCCACCGTGGCGATGGCATTGCCGGCATAGATCGGGCGGGTGAAGGTCTTGGGGCCTTCCACGCTCGTGATTTCCGAAATCTGCATCACGTCCAGCAGGGCAGCCACGCGTGGGGCGATATTCTTGCCCGTGGTGGTGGCCGGCGCCAAGAATGCGTCATGCTCCGCCATCAGGCTGACGACCAGCGGGGCGATGTTTTCAGCCAGCTGATTGGCATAGGCAGCGTCCGCCGCCAGCAGCACCTTTTCCACCCCGGCGATTGTCGCCGCGGCATCGGCGGCGGCGCGCGCATCGGCGCCGTCACCGGCCACCAGCGCCACCACCGGGCCCAGTGCGGCCGCTGCGGTTACCACCGGCAGCGTGGCTTCCTTCACCGCGCCGCCTTCATGTTCGACCAGAACCAGCACGCTCATGCCACGGCTCCCATTTCCTTGAGCTTCGCCACCAGTTCATCCACCGAACCGACCTTGATGCCGGCCTGGCGCACGGGCGGTTCCACCACCTTCAGCGTGGTGAGGCGCGGGGTGATATCCACCCCGAAATCGGCCGGGCTCCTGGTTTCGAGCGGCTTCTTCTTCGCCTTCATGATGTTGGGCAGCGAGGCATAGCGCGGCTCGTTCAACCGCAGATCGGCGGTCACGATCGCGGGCAGCGTCAGCGATACGGTTTCCGAACCGCCATCCACTTCGCGCGTCACGGTCACGCTGTCGCCGGCGATGTCCACCTTGCTGGCGAAGGTACCCTGCGGGCGGCCGGTCAGCGCGGCCAGCATCTGGCCAGTCTGGTTGGCATCATCGTCGATCGCCTGCTTGCCCAGGATAACCAGGCCGGGCGCTTCTTCTTCCACGATCTTCTGCAGGATCTTGGCGACGGCCAGCGGTTCGACCACTTCGTCGGTTTCGATCAGGATGGCGCGGTCGGCGCCCATGGCCAGCGCGGTGCGCAGCGTGTCGGCGGCCTTTGCCGGGCCGATCGAAACGGCGATCACTTCTTCGGCGGCGCCCTTTTCCTTCAGCTGGATCGCCTCTTCCACGGCGATTTCGTCGAAGGGATTCATGCTCATCTTCACATTGGCGATGTCCACGCCGCTGCCATCGGGCTTCACCCGCGGGCGAACATTGTAGTCGATCACCCGCTTCACGGGCACGATAATCTTCATGGGGCGCCCCTCCTGCAAGGCTGGCTTGTCATTCTCAAAATTGGCGCCGATGCTTCGCGCCGCGCGGGGCTGAGGTCAAGCCTGCCCCGCGCGGGCAAATCATCGGTGCATGCGGGCTCAGGCGGCCTGCTTCACTTCGGCCACGATCTTGCGCGCGGCATCGCCCAGGTCGTCAGCGGGCACGATCGGCAGGCCGGAATTGGCCAGGATGTCCTTGCCCAGCTGCACATTGGTGCCTTCCAGGCGGACAACCAGCGGCACCGACAGATCGACTTCGCGCGCAGCGGCCACGATGCCTTCGGCGATCGTGTCGCAACGCATGATGCCGCCGAAGATGTTGACCAGAATCCCTTCGACCGCCGGGTCGGACAGGATGATCTTGAACGCGGCCGTCACCTTTTCCTTGTTGGCGCCACCGCCCACATCCAGGAAGTTGGCCGGGAAGGCGCCATTCAGCTTGATGATGTCCATCGTCGCCATGGCCAGGCCTGCGCCGTTCACCATGCAGCCGATGTTGCCGTCCAGCTTGATGTAGGCGAGGTCATATTTGCTCGCTTCCACTTCCATCGGGTCTTCTTCGGTTTCGTCGCGCATCGCTTCCACGTCGGGGTGGCGATAGAGCGCGTTCGAGTCGAAGCTCATCTTGGTGTCGAGCACCAGCAGCTTGCCATCGATGGTTTCGACCAGCGGATTGATTTCCAGCATTTCGCAATCGAGCGCGACAAAGGCGTCGAACAGCTGGCGGGCCAGCTTCTGTGCCTGCTTGTTCAGATCGCCCGACAGCTTCAGCGCGAAGGCCACCGCGCGGCCGTGGTGCGGCATGAAGCCGGCGGCCGGATCGATGGTGATGGTGGTGATCTTTTCCGGCGTGTTGTGCGCCACGTCTTCAATGTCCATCCCGCCTTCGGTGGACACGATCATGGCGATCCGGCCGGTGGCGCGGTCGACGACCATCGACAGGTAATATTCGCTGGCAATATCAACGCCATCGGTGATGTAGAGGCGATTGACCTGCTTGCCGGCATCGCCGGTCTGGATGGTCACCAGCGTGTTGCCGAGCATTTCGGCCGCATGGGCTTCGACTTCCTCGATGCTCTTGGCCAGGCGCACGCCGCCCTTGGCATCGGTCGGCAGTTCGACGAACTTGCCCTTGCCACGGCCGCCGGCATGGATCTGTGCCTTGACCACATAGAGCGGTCCGGGCAGCTGCTTGGCGCCCGCGACGGCTTCGTCCACGCTCAGCGCGGCATGGCCGGCAGGAATGCCGATGCCGAATTTCGAAAGCAGCTGCTTGGCCTGATATTCGTGAATGTTCATCGGCGGCGGACCTTTTCGTCGAAGGGGGAGGAATGGGTTTGCTGCGCGCATAAGCACAGCCGGCCCCGCTTGCAAAGACCCCGCTCCGCCTGCAGTGGTCTCTGCATGATCGATCGCGCCCGCCTCGAAGCCATCTGCCGTGAAGCCAGCCGCATTGCGATGCAGCAATGGCCCGGTGCCGGCCATGCGCTCAAGGTGTGGGACAAGAGCCCGGGCAACCCGGTTTGCGACGCCGATATCGCGGTCGATGGCTTCCTGAAACGTGAACTCACTGCGCTGCTGCCCTCGGCTGGCTGGCTGTCGGAAGAAACCGCCGATGATCCTTCCCGCCTGGGGCGCGGTCTGATCTGGCTGGTCGATCCGATCGACGGCACGCGGGATTTCATTCGCGGCCGCACCGGCTGGGCCGTGTCCGTCGCGCTGATCAGCGCCGGCAAGCCCCTGATCGGCCTGCTCGAAGCGCCGTCCCGCAATGAAAGCTGGGTCGCCGTCGCGGGGCAGGGGGCCTGGCTCAACGGCGAAAAACTGTCCGCCAGCCGGCGCGATACGCTGACCGGCGCCCGCGTGCCGACCGATGTGCTGCCAAAGGAAGACAGCGATCTGATGATCGTCGACAAACCCAATTCCATCGCCCTGCGCATCGCCATGGTCGCGGCCGACCGGGCCGATCTGCTGGCAACGCTGCGCTGGGGTTATGAATGGGATGTCGGCGCGGCCACGTTGATCGCGCGCGAAGCTGGCGCGGCCGTGTCGGACGCGTTCGGCCAGCCGCTGAGTTACAACAAGCGGGATCCGCGTGCCTTCGGCCTGCTGGTCAGCAGCCCGGCCATCCACCGCGCCGCCGTCGAACGGCTGGCCGACCGGGCGCAGCGCTTCTCCGTTCAGTCCTGACAATTGCTCCACGAAAAAGGGCCGACCTTGCGGCCGGCCCATTCTCGTTCTGCAGATATGCCGCGAATCAGTTGCCGCGTGCGGCGTTCACATCAGCCTGCGAAATCGGCGTAATGCGGATTTCGACGCGGCGATTGATCGCCCGGCCTTCGGCGGTGTTGTTGTCTGCCACCGGATATTGTTCGCCATAACCAACGGTCGCGATGCGGGTCCGCGACACGCCGCGAGAGGTCAGGTAGTTGGCGACCGATTCCGCGCGACGGCGTGACAGATCCAGATTGTGGCTGTCCGAACCGGTCGAATCGGTGTGGCCCATCACGTCGACCAGACTGTTGGGATAGGTGATCATGCTCTGCGCCACATTGTCGAGCGCAGCGCGGAAGCTGGGGCTGATCGTGGTGCTGTCCACCGCGAAGGTCACTTCGGGCAGATTGACCAGAATGCCGCTGCCATCCGGCGTCGGATTGACGTCGATGCCCGAACCGGCCGTGGTGTCGCGCAGCTGCTTGATCTGCTGGTCCATCTGGTTGCCGATCACGCCGCCGGCCACACCGCCGATGGCTGCGCCGGCGATCCGGGCGGTCTTGCCACCGATCAGCCCGCCCAGCAGATAGCCAAGGCCTGCACCGCCGGCGCCGCCGATGGCGGTGCGGGAAATCTTGCGCTCACCCGTGTTGGGATCGGTGACGCAGCCAGACATGCCGAGCAGCGCGATGGCGGCCAGGCTGGAGGCGAAAAGACGGGATGTTTTCATGAGATGGCACCCTCTGTTGTTGAACCGAGATCCGGCATTGATCCAGATCATAATGCAGCGAAACGCGCAGGCCAATTCCCTGTTCCGGCTTTGCGTTCGCAATCCCCCCATTATCTGTTATCGCTGAACCGCACATGTCTCCCTTCCCCTGGTTTGACCTCGCCGTCCTGATCGGACTGGTTTTTCTCAATGGCCTGTTCGCCATGTCGGAACTGGCCATCGTTTCGGCCCGCACCGCGCGGCTGCAGCTGGCGGCGGACCGGGGCAGCAAGGGCGCGCGCACCGCGCTGCAACTGGCGGCCGATCCGGGCAAATTCCTCTCCACCGTGCAGATCGGCATCACCCTGGTCGGCATCGTCTCCGGCGCCTATTCGGGCGCCACGCTGGGCGCCCCGGTCGGCCAGCGGCTGGCCCTGCTCGGCGTGCCGGCGCATATGGCGGGGGAGGCTGGCTTTGTGCTGGTGATCGGCCTCACCACCTATGCCAGCCTGGTGATCGGCGAACTGGTGCCCAAGCAGGTGGCGCTGCGTTCGGCCGAACGGATCGCCGCGATCATGGCGCCGCCGATGGCCCTGCTGGCAAAGGTCGCCGCCCCTTTCGTCTGGTTGCTGGACAATTCCTCGGGTGCGCTGCTGCGCCTGCTCGGCATCCGTTCCGGCGGGGAAGACGGCATTTCCGTTGAAGAGCTGCAGATGATCTTCACCGATGCCACGAAATCCGGCGTGATCGAGGAACAGGAACGGGCGATGATGTCCGGCATCATGAAGCTCGCCAGCCGCCCGGTGCGCGAACTGATGACCCCGCGCAAGGAACTCGACTGGGTCGATATCAACGCCACGCCCGAAGAATTGCGCGCCGCCATCGAACAGACCCCGCATTCGCAGATGCCGGTGGGTGATGGTTCGGCGGAAAAGATCATCGGCGTGATCAAGCTGCGCGAAGTGCTGGGGCTGATGGTGGCAGGGCAGGCGGTGGATCTGCATGTGCTGGTGCGCAAGGCAGAGGTAATCCACGATCAGCTGGATGCGATGGATGCGCTGCGCGTGCTGCAGCAATCGGGCACCGGCATGGCCATGGTGCATGACGAATATGGCCATCTCGAAGGGATCGTGACCCCGGCCGATCTGCTGACCGCGATCGTCGGCGGCTTTGCCAGCCTGCAGGACGAAGGCGATGAGCCCCTGCTGGTCGAACGCGAGGATGGCTCGCTGCTGGTCGCCGGTGGCCTGCCGGCCGATGCCCTGGCCGATCGGCTGGGCATCGAACTGCCCGAAGATCGCGAATTCGGCACGGCGGCCGGCTATGTATTGTTCATGCTCAAGCGGCTGCCGCACGAAGGCGAATGGTTCAAGGATCAGGGCTGGCGGGTCGAAGTGGTCGATCTCGACGGCCGCAAGATCGACAAGCTGCTGGTCAGCCGGATCGAGGGCAATTCCTAGGCGGCGTGGACAAATTTGATCCAGTATCTGGCGGTAGCGATGTGGACAATGCCGATGAAGCTGTTGGCAAGCTGGTCGTATCGGGTAGCGATGGCGCGGTTGACTTTGAGGTGGCCGAACATGCGCTCGATGCGGTTGCGCTGCTTGTAGAGCGCCCGGTTGTGCTCGATCTTCACGCGGTGGTTTGATCGGCCGGGGATGACCGCCTCGATTTGTGCAGCAAGGTCGTCGCGGATCGCGTCTGCGTCGTAGCCTTTGTCTGCAAGAAATGCCTCCGGTGTCCGTTGGGGCGGGCCGATCGGCTCTGCTCGGGGCGTCTGCCTCGACCACGGTTCTCAGGCTCGATGGGTAGCAAGTCCTTCAAGATGCGCCATTCCGCTTCAGTCAGATCGCCTCTGCTCAAGTTTGCCTCCAAAAAGGCAGCTTTGGATCAACTCGTTCGGCCTGCGTCAAGCGTCATGCGGGCGCATGGAGTTTCGCTCACTTGCGGGAATGTGAATTTGCTGCTTCTCATTAGAGGATGAGCATTTCCGCGATCAATGCCGACGCCTTCGTCTCCGAAGTGCTGAACGGTACACAAGTCTGGGGGATCAGGGATAGGGACGGCTTCCCAACCTCGACAAACGCATCCGGTGAAACCGCAATGCCCTTTTGGTCGTCAGAAAAGAGAGCCATGTCGATCATCAAAACCGTCCCAGCATACAGCGATTTCGAGCCAGAACCGATCCCGTTGTTGGCATTCATCGAACGGTGGCTACCAGGCTTGAGAAAGGATGGCCTCTATTGTGGTCTCAACTGGTCCGGTGAGAGGGCAACGGGATACGATCTATCTCCGACGGATTTATTGGCTCGATTGGCTGCAGCCCAAGGAAATTCCTAACCTTGGCATTTACCGAATTTTTCCACACCGCCTAAGCAGGTGGAACCACCTACTGACTCGGAAATTGCGGCGAACAAAGGGACATGGAGCGGCGGTTCGATGAAATCGGATCGAAAACCGCTCGAAGGCTGATTTCCCGACATTGGGCCAAAGAAAAGGCGCGAACCCGGCTGGGTCGCGCCTTTTTTGTGCCCGTCCGGCAGATCGGACCAGCGCAGCCAAGCCTCAGCTCGGAACGGAAACGCTCGCGTCCTGGCCGTCGCCCTCGGGGGCGGCGATGATCGTCTGGGTGGTGTTGCCCTTGTCGACGGAGAAGGTCTGGGTGTCGCCCACCGCGCTGCGGATGCCAGGTTCGGATTCCCCGGCGCGCGAAATGGTGTTGTTTTCCGCTGCGCTGCGCTGGGCCGGGCCGCCGAACAGCGCCTCCATGGCCTGCTGCGCGGCGGTGCCTTCGGTCGGGCGCGGGGCGCCCGGGGCCGGCGGGGTCAGGTCGAAATCGGGCGGAATCACCAGCGGTGCCTGGCGCTGGACGGCGAATTCATCGGGCCGTTCCCGATCGAGCAGGCCGGTGCTGCCGCAGGATGCCAGCAGCGCCGAACCGGCGGCAAGAAACAGGATAGTGGCTTTACGCATCAGGAATTCTCCGCGGACTCTTCCGCCTGGGCCCCGCCTTGGGATGGGGCGGATTTCTCGCCCATGAACAAGGAACGGGCAAGGATAATCAACACACCCAGCGTGATCGCCGCATCGGCCAGGTTGAACACGAACGGGGTCCAGCCCCAGAAATGGATATTGATGAAATCGATCACGAAACCGACCGTGTAGCGGTCGTGGATATTGCCCAGCGCCCCGCCCAGGATCATCGCCAGCGCGATGACATCGATCAGCCGGCGCTCGCGCAGCATCCAGATGGCCACCACCAGGGCGATCGCCCCGGTCAGCCCCACCAGCATCCAGCGCATTTCCATCGACGTGGCGGTCAGCATGCCCAGCGATACGCCGTAATTGGGCACCCAGGTCAGGTCGAAGAACGGCAGCACATTGATATTGCGGACCTGTTCCAGGTCCAGCGTGTATTGCATGTAATTCTTCAGCCACTGGTCCACGGCATAGAGCGCCAGCGCCAGCACCAGGCCGATGATGCGGTTGCGCCAGGCGGTCTTGTTGTCCACGTTCAAGGTGTCCAGGCTCATGCCGGCAACTCCGCCACTGCATCATCGCAGCGCTGGCACAGCGCACCGTCTTCGGTGACTTCGGGCAGCAGCCGCCAGCAACGGCCGCATTTGTGGTCGTCGCTCTTGGACACCAGCACGGCATCGCCATCGTTGCGCGTCACTTGGCCGGTGATGAACAGATCGGCCAGTTCGGCATCGTCCACGCCGGCGGGCACGGCGGCGGCGGGCACCACCACTTCGGCTTCCAGGCTGGACCGCACGATCTTGTCCCGCCGCAGCGGCTCGATCGCTTCCAGCACGCGTTCACGCAGGGCCCGCAGCGTGGCCCAGCGATCCTGATCGGCCTCGGCGACCGGGATTTCCGGCCATTCGAGCAGATGGACACTGTCCGCCTCGGGATAGCGGGACTGCCACACCTCTTCGCTGGTGAACACCAGCACCGGCGCGGCATAGCGGATCAGGGCGTGGAACATGATGTCCAGCACGGTGCGATAGGCGCGCCGTTCGATCGCATCGGGCGCATCGCAATAGAGCCGGTCCTTGCGGATGTCGAAGAACAGCGCGGACAGGTCTTCGTTGCAGAAATCGACCAGCGCCCTTGTGTAGGCGTTGAAATCATAATCATCGACCGCACGCGCCAGGGTCGCATCCAGCTGGCCCAGCAGGGTCAGCATATAGCGTTCCAGTTCCGGCAGATCGCGCAGATCCTCCAGCCGTTCGGCCTCGTCGAACCCGTCCAGCGCGCCCAGCAGATAGCGGAAGGTGTTGCGCAGCTTGCGATACTGGTCGGCCACGCCCTTCAGGATTTCCGGGCCGATCCGGTGATCTTCGGTGAAATCGACGCTCAGCGCCCACAGCCGGATGATGTCTGCGCCGAAGTCACGCATCACATCCAGCGGATTGATGGTGTTCTTCAGCGATTTGGACATTTTCATGCCCTTGGCATCCATGGTGAAGCCATGGGTCAGCACCGCCTTGTACGGCGCCCGGCCACGCGTGCCGCAGCTTTCCAGCAGCGATGACTGGAACCAGCCGCGATGCTGGTCGCTGCCTTCCAGATAGAGGTCGGCCGGCCACTGCAGTTCGGGCCAGCGGCCACTTTCCAGCACGAAGGCATGGGTGCAGCCCGAATCGAACCACACGTCCAGAATGTCGGTGATGCGCTCGTAATCGGCCAGATCATAGTCGCTGCCGAGATAGGCCTGCGCCTGGGCGTCGGACCAGGCATCCACGCCCTGTTCGCGCACGGCATCCACGATCCGCTGGTTCACGATCGGATCGGCCAGATATTCGCCCGTTTCGCGATGCACGAACAGGGTGATCGGCACGCCCCAGGCGCGCTGGCGGCTCAGCACCCAGTCCGGGCGCCCTTCGACCATGCTGCCGATGCGGTTGCGGCCCTTTTCCGGCACGAACCGGGTATCGGCAATCGCCTGCACGGCGGCCTGGCGCAGCGTTTCGGTCGGGCCGGACACGGTTGCGGCAATCGCGCCGCCGATCGGGCCCAGCGGGGCCACGTCGAATTCCAGCGTCGCCATCGGCGTGTCCATCGGCACGAACCATTGCGGCGTGCAGCGGAAGATCACCTTGGCCTTGGACCGCCAGCTGTGCGGATAGCTGTGCTGATAATCGGCACTGGCCGCTAGCAGGGCGCCGGCTGCGCGCAGATCGCTGCAGATCGGGCCCTCGGGGGCGTTCAGCTTGGGATTGATCACCGACAGGCGGCGTTCGTCCTGCCCGCCCAGCCACAGCCAGTCATCGCGATAGACGCCATCGGCCTGCACCGCGAACTGCGGCTCGATGCCATTGGCCTTGCACAGGTCGAAATCGTCCTCACCATGATCGGGCGCCATATGGACCAGGCCCGTGCCGCTCTCGGTGGTGACGAAATCGCCGGCCAGCAGCGGGCGCGGGCGGGCGTAGAAGCCGCCCAGATGGTGCATTGGGTGGCGCGCGGTGGCGCCGGCCAGATCGCCGCCCTTGAAGCTGTGCACGATGTCCGCTTCGATCGACCAGCGTGCCTTGGCAGCGGCGACCAGCTCGGCAGCGACGATATAGCCGTTGCCGCCCGCGCGGATCAGCGCATATTCGACCTCGGTACCATAGGCGAGCGCCTGGTTGACCGGGATCGTCCACGGGGTGGTCGTCCAGATCACGGCGAAGGTCTTGTCGACCAGATCGGCGAAGGGATTGTCGATCAGTTCGAACGCCACATCGATCTGGGTCGATGTGATGTCTTCATATTCCACTTCGGCTTCGGCCAGCGCGGTCTTTTCCACCGGGCTCCACATCACCGGCTTGGCGCCGCGATAGATCATGCCGGCTTCGGCGAATTTCAGCAGTTCGCGCACGATGGTCGCCTCGGCGGCGAAATCCATCGTCAGATAAGGCTTGTCCCAATTGCCCAGGCCACCCAGCCGCTTCAACTGTTCGCGCTGAACATCCACCCAGTTCTGCGCATAGGCGCGGCACTCGGCGCGGAATTCCTCAACCGGAACCTCGTCCTTGTTCAGCTTCTTCTTGCGATACTGTTCCTCGACCTTCCATTCGATCGGCAGGCCGTGGCAATCCCAGCCGGGTATGTAGGGCGCATCCTTGCCCTTCAGCGTCTGGGTGCGGATCACCATGTCCTTCAGGATATGGTTCAGCGCATGGCCGATATGCATGTCGCCATTGGCGTAGGGGGGCCCATCATGCAGGATGAATTTTTCCCGCCCGTCGCGCGCTTCGCGCACCCGGGCATAAAGATCCTGTTCCTGCCAGCGGGCGAGAATCCCCGGCTCTTTCTGGGGCAGGCCCGCCTTCATCGGAAAATCGGTTTTCGGCAGGAAAACCGTATCGCGGTAATCGGGGGCTTCGGGGCGCGGCTGGTCAGACATGCGCCGGGCGCTTAAGCGGTTTCGCCCCGCGCGGCAACATGGCGCTGATAGGGGGCGCTGGCGATAAAGCGATCCCAGCGCGTTTCCCACACCCCGACATCGCCGCCCCAGGGCGGTTCCCAGTCGCGCACATGCTCGCTGCCCAGCGATCGGGCCAGGCCTTCGCTGCCCGCATTGCCCTTCAAAATGCAATGGATCACGCTGTCGCGGCCCAGCACCTCATGGCACCAGATCAGCGCGGCGGTCGCGCCTTCCGCGCCATAGCCGCGCTGGTGAAACTGCGGAAAAATCGCCCAGCCCACTTCGAAACCCGGCCAGCCCGGCGGGTTGAACGGGCCCAGCCGGCCGATCGGCGCGCCCGTTTCCTTCAGCGTCACCACCCAATTGCCGAATCCTTCCAGCGACCAGCTGCCATTGACCATGGCCAGATTGCGCCAGGCTTCCACCTCGGTCAGCGCGCGCCCCTCGCGGGTGATGGTGCGGGCAAATTCATCCTGCGCCATGGCCGCAATAAAGGGCTCGCGATCCGACGGCTGAAACCCGCGCAGCCGCAGCCGGGCGGTCTCGATCACCGGAACATCGGTCACGCGGCAACGCCCTTGGCCAGGATCGCCCGCGCATCGTCGCAATCGCGTGCCATCTGGGCGATCAGCGCGTCCATATCGGTGAACTTCGCCTCTGGCCGCAGGAAATGGATCAGTTCCACCTCGATCTCCTGACCATAAAGATCACCCGAAAAATCGAAGAAATAGGGTTCCAGCAATTCCTTGGGCGGGTCGAAACTGGGGCGGATGCCCAGATTGGCGGCCCCGGCCAGCCGCTGCCCACTGGCCAGCACGCGCCCGGTCACCGCATAAATGCCATAACGCGGCCGCAGATAGGGGCCCATGTCCAGATTGGCGGTGGGGAAACCGATTTCCCGCCCGCGCTTGTCCCCATGCTGCACGCTGCCGCGAATGGCGAAGGGCCGGGTCAGCAGCCGCGTGGCGGCCTCGCATTCCCCCGCCTTCAGCGCATCGCGAATCGCGCTCGACGATACGATCATGCCGTCATCGCGCACGGCGCTGACCGCGCGCGCCGCCACGCCATGGGCAGGGCCTTCGCTGGCGAGCATGGCGATATTGCCGCCGCGCCCCTTGCCGAAGGTGAAATCCTCGCCCGTCACCACGCCGGCCGCGCCGATCCGGCGGGCCAGCAGATCGGCGATGAAATCCTGCGCTGTCATGGCTGCCAGCTCGGGGCCGAAATGGAACACCAGCATGGCATCGGCACCCGCTGCGGCAAACAGTTCGGCCCGCTGGTCCAGCGTGGTCAGGCGGAACGGCGGGCTGTCGGGCGCGAAATGGCGCACCGGATGCGGATCGAAGGTGGCGACGATGGCCGGGCGGCCTTCGCTGCGGGCCCAGGCCACCGCTTCGGCCACCACCTGCTGGTGCCCGCGATGAAACCCGTCGAAATTGCCCAGCGCCAGCACGGCGCCGCGCAGATGATCGGGAATCGAATGGCGATGGTCGAGCCGGATCACGCCCGTTTTCCGATCACGTCTTCGCCCCAGTCACTTCTTCAACAGCGTGACGAAGGCATAGGCCGGGTCCTTGCCCGCCGCCTGATGCTGCGTGCGCGCCACTTCGCGCCATTCGCGCGGATTGGGCGTGGCCATGCGGATTTCGCCGCCGGTGTTCTCGAAGATTTCGGTCAGTTCCAGCCGCGTGGCATGGGGCATGAACAGGGCGAAGATATCGGCCCCGCCGATCACCGCGATATCGCCATCGCCGCAAACCTGCAGCGCCTCTTCCACCGAATACACCACCTCGGCGCCGGGGGCGGACCAGCTGCGGTCGCGCGTCAGCACCACATGCCGCCGTCCGGGCAGCAGGCCCGGCAGGCTGTCGAATGTCTTGCGGCCCATCACCATCGGCTTGCCCATGGAAATGCGCTTGAACCGCTGCAGGTCCGCCCGGATCTTCCACGGCACATCGTCCTTGTCGCCAATCGTGCCGTCCAGCGCGCGGGCGACGATGTAGATAATTTCGCGTGCCATCATCGCGTTCCTGTCATTTTTGGCCCTGTCATTCTTGGCCTGATCATTCGCCGATCCGGGTCACATGCCCCATCTTGCGCCCTTCGCGGGCCTCGGCCTTGCCATAGAGATGCAGATGATTGGCCGGATCGGAAAGGATTTCCGCCGCATTCAGCCCGCTTTCGCCCACCAGATTGCGCATCACCACATTGGCCGAAACCGAACGGGTTTCGCCCAGCGGCATGCCGCAGATCGCGCGGACATGGTTTTCGAACTGGCCGATCACCGCGCCTTCGGTGGTCCAGTGCCCCGAATTGTGCACCCGGGGGGCCATTTCATTGAACACCGGGCCATCCTCGGTGGCGAAGAATTCCAGCGTCAGCACGCCGACATAATCCAGCGCATCGGCCACCCGGCGGGCCAGCGCGCGCGCAGCCTCCACCTGTTCGCGCACGATCGGCGCGGCGGGCAGGAAGGACAGCGCCAGAATGCCATGCTCATGCACATTCTGGGTGCTGTCCCAGAACCGCACCTCGCCATCGCGGCCGCGCACCAGGATCACGGAAAACTCGGCGCCGAACCGCACCAGCCCTTCATAAATCAGCCCGACCGGCGGCACGCTCAGCGTGGCGGCGTCATCGGCACTGGCGATGCGCCACTGCCCCTTGCCGTCATAGCCATCGCGCCGGGTCTTCAGAATGCCGGGCGCGCCGATCGCGGCGATGGCGGCGGCCAGATCCTCATCCGTATCGACCGGGGCGAAGGGGGCGGGGGTGCCGCCCAGTTCCACCACGAAATTCTTCTCGTTCAGCCGGTCCTGCGCCACTTCCAGCGCGCGGGCGCCGGGCGCCAGCTTTTCGGACGGGATCGGCTGCAGCGCGGCCACCGGCACGTTTTCGAATTCATAGGTCACCACATCGCAGGATGCGGCGAAGGCCCCCATGGCGGCCTGATCGTCCCAGGCCGCGCGGGTGAACTGCGCGCTCACCTCTGCGGCAACGCTCTCGGCCTCGGGCGCATAGATATGGCACCGGTAACCCAGCTGGGCGGCCGTCATGGCGATCATTCGCCCCAGCTGGCCGCCGCCCAGGATGCCGATGGTGGAACCGGGTGTAATACGCATGGGGTCAGTCCCGCCTTATTCGTCGACCGGGGTTTCGGCCACGGCATCGCGCCGCGCGGCGCGCCAGGCCTGCAGCCGGGCCGACAGCGCCGGGTCTTCCAGCGCCAGGATCGATGCCGCGAACAGCCCGGCATTGGTCGCCCCGGCTTCGCCGATCGCCAGCGTGCCGGTCGGCACGCCCGCGGGCATCTGCACGATGGACAGCAGGCTATCCATGCCGGAAAGCGCCTTGGACTGCACCGGTACGCCCAGCACGGGCAGATGGGTCAGCGCGGAAATCATCCCCGGCAGATGCGCGGCACCGCCGGCCCCGGCGATGATCACCTTGGTGCCTTCGCCTTCGGCAGACCGGGCAAAATCATACATCCGGTCGGGCGTGCGATGGGCGGACACGATGCGCGCGACATGCGTCACGCCCAGATCGTCCAGCACTTCGGCGGCGCGGCGCATGGTCGGCCAGTCGGACTGGCTGCCCATCACGATAGCTACAGGCGGGGAATTGGCGGCCGTATCGGCCATATCAGCGATCCTTCAGGTAATGGCGGGCGCCCGGCTGCATCTGATCGTCGAAATCATAGACGATCGGCTGGCCGGTCGGGATTTCCAGCTCGGTGATGTCATCGTCGGAAATGTCCGACAGATGCTTGACCAGCGCGCGCAGCGAATTGCCATGCGCGGAAATGATCACATTTTTCCCGCTCGCCAGCACCGGCAGGATGATCGCTTCCCAATAAGGCAGCACGCGATCGATCGTCAGCTTCAGGCTTTCGGTGTCGGGAATCGGAATGCCAGCATAACGCGCATCGGCAGCCAGATCGAATTCACCGCCTGCGGCCAGCGGCGGCGGCGGGGTGTCGAAACTGCGGCGCCAGACCTTCACCTGATCATCGCCATGCAGCGCGGCGGTCTCCGCCTTGTCCAGCCCGGTCAGCCCGCCATAATGGCGCTCGTTCAGGCGCCAGTCCTTGGTTTCGGGAATCCACAGCCGGCCGCATCCTTCCAGCGCATAATGCAGCGTACGGATCGCGCGGGTCTGCAGCGATGTGAAGGCGACATCGGGCAGCATGTTCTTGTCTGCCAGCAGGGTGCCGGCGGCCTTGGCTTCGGCCACGCCTTTGTCGGTCAGGTCGACATCCCACCAGCCGGTGAAACGGTTTTCCAGATTCCACTGGCTCTGGCCGTGGCGGACGAGAATCAGGCTGGGCACAAATATCGCTCCTGCACAGGCTGCCACGCAGCCGGGAGCGCCACGCGCTAGCTGTCCCCATCCACTTTGGGAAGGGCGTTTCCGCCTGACGGGCCGGTGGAAGGCGCAGTTTCGGTCCCCGGCGAATCATCATCGGCTGCGATGGCGCGGGCCTGGCTTTTGCGGCGGCGCAGGTTCTCGCGCAGCTTGGCCGCCAGCCGTTCCTCTCGCGTGGGTTGCTTGGGGGTGTCACTCATGCCCATTCTCTTGCCGATATGCAGGTTCTGCTCAAGCGCCGCTTGACATCCCGCCATCACGCGACAATAGGGCGCGTCTGTTTCGGAGCTGCTGTAGCTCAGTGGTAGAGCGCACCCTTGGTAAGGGTGAGGTCGGGAGTTCAATCCTCCCTAGCAGCACCATTCCAACCCGCAGATTTCTGCGAGTCTGGTGCGGTTCCGAAACTTTCTGGCGAACGCTGGGTAGAATGTGCCGGCAGATGGCTCAGCTCTGCGGCTCGCACGCAATCCCGTCTCCATCCCCATCCATGTTTTCTTGATATCCAGGCTCGCCGATGTAGATTGGCGCTGTGCCGGCCGCGCGCGCGGCGTTGCAGCCTGACCAATAGTCACCAGCCTGCGGTTCTCTTGCCCGCATGATGCCCAGCCACACGGCGGCGGACTTCGCTGTTGCGGTCACATCGTGCTGGACCATGGTGACGCTCCCGATCCCGACGACTGTACCAAACAGGGCTGCCCCACCTAGGTAGGCGATAACCGTGCGCGATTGGATGGGCTGGGTGTTCGACCTCATCGCAATGCAATAGCCGCACGAGGTAAACGGGGCGTTGAGGCCCGGCATGCCCACCGCCGGCGGTTTCGCTTGCGGCCTGGCGCCCCTGTCGCCATCCCCTTCCCATGGACGATGATGGCCTGATCCCGCTGCACCCCGACTATATAAAGGTCCTGCGAATCGCGGCACTGCGCCGCACGCTGATCCTGCTGGTCGCGGCCACGCTGATCGAAATCTTCGCCTCCTTCCCCCTGGGCATCGCCATCGTGCCGGCCCTCCTGCTGGCGGGCTGGTGGATCTTCCTCGCCCCCGGCCGCCGTTATCGCGTGGCCGGCTATCGCGTCGATGGCGAATGGCTGCGCGTGGTGCAGGGGCTCTGGCGCCGCACCGACACCTTGGTGCCTTTCATCCGGGTGCAGCATATCGATGTCGATCAGGGCGTGGCCGAACGCCGCTACGGCCTGGCCACGTTGGTGCTGCACACCGCCGGGGTGGTCGACAGCGTGGTCGGTCTGCCGGGCCTGCCCCATGCCGATGCCCTGGCGATTCGCGATGCGATCCGCGCCCGAATCGGGCGGGAACATGCATGAGCCAATCGGAAGCACCCCCGGCCGACTGGCGCAGGGCCAGCCCGCTGGGAATACTGGTCTATGGCCTGCAAAGTGCCGGCAGCCTCATCGTACCCGTGCTCATCGCCCTGATGGCACGGCAGGGCGACGGAATGCTCGCGCTCCTCGCCATGCCTGTGGTCATCGCCGTGCTCAGCGCCCCCTTCGCCGTGCTGCGCTGGCTCCGCTACCGCTATTGGATCGATGATGAATCCGTCATGGTCCAGCAGGGCGTGCTGTCCCGCAAACTCCGCTCCGTTCCGCGCGATCGGATAGAGGATGTCCGCATCGAACAGGCGCTGCTTCCCCGGCTGATCGGGCTGGCGGCCGTGCGGATCGAAACCGGTGGCGGCGGCGCGGACGAGATTGCCATCACCTATGTCCGGCTGGCCGATGCGGAGGCGCTGCGCGCACGGCTGCGTGCGTACGCCACGCGCGTTCATGCGCAGGCAGGGCGCGCTCCTGCGCAGGCAGGGCGTGGGCAGGGCGTGGTCGATCCGCCCCTTTCGGCACAGGATGATGAGGGGCAGCTCCTGTTCGCCATGAACCCGGGCCGTGTGATGCTGTCGGGCCTGTTTGAATTCTCGCTGTTCTTCTTCGTCGCGCTGCTGGCCCTGATCACCCAGTTCCGCGATCTGCTGCCCTTCGATCCGTGGGACTGGATGTTCTGGCGCGATCTGCTGGCGGGTCAGGCCGGCTGGCTCACGGGACTTGGGGTGGTGTCGCAAGTGCTTGTAATACTTGCGCTGCTATCCGGTCTGGTGGTGCTGGGCCTGATGGCCGGGGTCATCATGATGGTGCTGCGCAACTGGGGCTTCCGGTTGGACCAGACCCCACGCGGCCTGCGCTATCGGCGCGGCCTGCTCAAACGCGTCGATGTGGTGACCCCGCTGCATCAGATTCAGGCGGCTGCCGTCAGCACGGGCGCGATTCGCCGCCTGTTCGGCTGGCACAGCCTCACCCTCATTACCCAGTCATCGGAGAGCCAGCTCGACGAGCAACTGGCCGTTCCCTTCGGCCGGATGGCAGAAATCGCCCATGTCATGGCGGCGGTGGGATACAGTCTGCCGAATGATGAAATGGCATGGAAACAATGCGATCCACGCTATCCGCGTGACCAGGCCGCGCTCAGCATGGTCCGGGTTCTGCTGATCGGCGGTCTCTTGCTGGCGGTTCCCGCGCTGCTGAAACTGCTCGCCGGGGGGCTGGGCCTGACGGCCAGATGGCAGGATGTGCAGGCAGACTGGTACGGCTTGATCGAATGGACTCCGCCAGTGCTGGCGGTTCTGCTGCTGATGCGGGCCATTCCCCGGATTGCCGACACTCTGATGATGCACCGGACCAATTTGCATTTCTTGGGAAATCAACAGCTTGTTGTCCGGACTGGTTGGTTGGCTCCGGGATTTACCCTCATGAGCCGAACCCGGCTGCATGCCATGTCGGTGGCGCAGACGGCGCTCGCCCGGCATCGCTGCTATGCCAATCTGCTGCTGGATGGAGCTGGAACGGCCACCGGGATCATGGGCATGCCCAAAAACGGAGCCTGGGATTTGCGGGCAGAATTGCTGCCCGATGTGCTGGCCCATGATTTCGCCAGCCTGGCGCGAAAAACCCGCCCAATTCAAAATTAAGGCTGCGCCGGGCAGGCGGTGCAAACCTGCCCGGCGCAGCCGCCCGGGTCTCCCCGAGATCGTCAATCAGTACATGATGCCGTAGTATCCGAAGACATTCTGGCCATAGGCAGCATCATAAAGCGGCCGTTCCTGGGAAGCATAAGCCGGCGCGTCGCGCAGCTTTTCCTTATCGATATGAACGACATAGCCACCGCGCTCGGTGTCATAATCCAGCGCATCCCACGGCAGCGGGTGGTAGCTTTCACCAATCCCGAGGAAACCGCCGAAGCTCATCACCGCATACTCCACGCGGCCTGATCTTTTGCCGATCATCAGATGGTTGATGCTGCCGATCCGTTCGCCGTCCGTGGCGTAAACGGGCGTGCCTTCGACACGGTCGGAACTGATCAGATTGTGGGTTTCGTCGCGTTCCAGCGGTCGGCTATGCTGAAATTCGCGGCGACGGTCGAGTTCGGCCTCTGAATAGGCCGGATTTCCGGTTGCATGGTTCATGGCTGCCTCTTCCATTTCTTGCTGGATCAGGCCTCCCCCGATTTGGGATCGTGACCTGATACTGGACCAATGGATTGTTGAGGCAGGTGTTCCGAAATTTGAATCGGTTCACCCGGCAGAGCCAACCATCCGTCCCATCACTCCTTGGCCAAAAGATCGGCCCATTCCGGATGCCGCCGGAACGCCACGGCGACATAGCTGCACTGCGGAACCACGGTAAAACCCTGCTCCCGCGCGTCGGCCACCAGCGCTTCCACCAACTGTGCGGCAATGCCGGTTCCGCGCGCTTCGGGGGGCACGAATGTATGATCCGCCACCCGGACATTGCCATCCGCGCGCCAGGTCAATTCCGCCAATTTGGTCGATCCCGGCACCTCGGCGCGATAGGCGCCATGGCTGGTTTCATCGCTGCGGATAATCGTGATCGGATCGGGCATGGTCTGCGGCTCCTTCTTGCGTGCAACCCCCGGCTTGGCCATGGCGTTCCCATGCACTTCCTCTCGGACAATGCCGCCGCCGTCCACCCGCAAGTGTGGCGTGCGCTGCATGATGCAAATGCCGCCGACACCCCCTATGACACCGACCGGCTGAGCCGCGCGCTGGATGACAGCTTTTCCGCGCTGTTCGGGCGCGATGTGGCGGTGCTGTGGATGGCCACGGGCACGGCGGCCAATTGCTTGGCCCTGGCCAGCATGGTCGCGCCCCATGGCGCGGTGTTCTGCCATCACGAAGCGCATATCGAAAATGACGAAGGCGGCGCGCCGGGTTTCTTCACCCACGGCGCCAAGCTGGTGCTGGCGGGCGGGGCCGATGCGCGGCTGACGGCCGAGAGCGTCGCCGCGCGGCTGGATGCGATTCGCGACGATGTGCATCAGGTGCCGGTACAGGCGATTTCGCTGACCCAGGCGAGCGAGTTGGGCTGCTGCTACCGCCCCGATGATCTGGCCGCGATCGCGGAAATCGCCCGTGCCCGGTCGCTTCGCCTGCATATGGATGGCGCCCGCTTCGCCAATGCCGTCGCCTTCCTCGGCTGCACCCCTGCAGAAGCCTGCGGGCCGGTCGATGCGCTGAGTTTTGGTTGCGTGAAGAATGGCGCGATGAATGCCGAAGCGGTGGTGTTCTTCGATCCAACCCTCGCCGATGTCGCCCGGCGCCAGCGCAAGCGGGCGGGGCAACTGCAATCCAAAGGCCGTTTTCTGGCGGCGCAGCTGCATGCCATGATCAGCGACGGGCTGTGGCTGGCCAATGCCCGCGCGGCCAATGCGGCGGCGGCGGAAATTGCCGGTGGTGCCGGCGCGCGCCTGCTGCATCCGGTTGAAGCGAACGAGATTTTCCTGCGCTGCACCGCTGACGAGCGCGCTGCGCTGCGGACACAGGGCTTCGGTTTCTATGATTGGGGGCCCGATGCCGCCCGCTTCGTCACCGCCTGGGACACGCGCGACGAACACGCGCTGGCGCTGGCGCGCGCCCTGCAGGCGCTGTGAGGTGACCAGCCAGACACGCAGCCCCTGGCGGCTGAATATCATCGGGCCATTCCTGCTGGTGGCGCTGATCTGGGGTTCGACCTGGTTCGTGATCAAGGATCAGCTGGGCGCGGTACCGCCCAGCTGGTCGGTCGCCTATCGCTTCGTCTTTGCGGCGGTCGGCATGTTCGTGCTGGCCGTCTGGCGCGGGCAGGGGCGCTGGGGCGGGCTGCATCTACCGTGGCAGGGGCAATTGCTGGCTTTATGCATCGGAGCGGCGCAATTCTCGTTCAATTTCAACTTCGTCTATCGCGCCGAAGTGCATCTGACATCGGGCATCGTGGCGGTGCTGTTCGGCCTGCTGATGCTGCCCAATGCGCTGCTGGCGCGGATCTTCCTGGGCCAGCCGATCACCCGCCGCTTCCTCATCGGAACGGCGATCGGCGTCGCCGGGATCGCCATGCTGCTGCTGCATGAAGCGATGGAGGCGCCGCCGCATGGCCAGGTGGCGCGGGGCATTTTCTACGTGGCGATCGGGATCTTCGGCGCCTCTGCCGCCAATGTGCTGCAGGCCAGCGATACCGCCCGGCGCACGCCGATGCTTACCCTGCTGGCCTGGGCCATGGCCTGGGGCGCGCTCATAGATGTCATCTTCGCCTGGGCCACCGCCGGGCCGCCGGCATTCCCCGAATCGCCGCGCTATTGGGGCGGGGTGCTCTATCTCGGGCTGATCGGTTCGGTGGTCACCTTCCCGCTCTATTTCGGGCTGATCCGCGAACTCGGCGCCGGGCGTGCGGCCTACAATGGCGTGCTGGTGCCGGTGGTCGCGATGGTGCTGTCGACCCTGTTCGAAGGCTATCGCTGGTCCGCGCTGGCGGCAGGCGGGGCGGTGCTGGCGATTGCCGGCCTGCTGGTGGCGCTGCGCGGCCGGACCGCGCCTCAACCGGCGGCAGAGGCGGAAAGCACGGCCCGCAACCCCGCGCGATAATTGGCGTGGCGCGGCTGCCAGCCCATCACGCGGCGGGCCTTGCCATTGGAAATGCGGCGATTTTCGCCATAGAAAGCGCGTGCCGCCGGCGATAATCCGGCCTGATCCAGCGATTGCAGTTCCGGCAGCGGCAGGCCCAGCAGGCGGCAAGCTTCGGCGATGACATCGTTCTGGCTGGCGGGCAGATCATCCGCCAGATTGTAGGCGCTGGCCGGTGCGTCGAAACCGGCGATCACCCCGCTGGCGATATCGTCCACATGCACGCGGCTGAAAATCTGCCCGGGCAGATCGATTCGATGCGCGCGGCCCTGCGTCACCCGGTCCAGTGCCGAACGGCCCGGCCCATAAATCCCCGGCAGGCGAAACACCCTGGCGCCCAGATCCAGCCAGGCGGCATCGGCCTGCGCGCGCAGGCTGCGCCGGCCGGTACCGATCGGGGCGGTTTCATCGACCCAGGCCCCGCCGGTGTCGCCATAGACCCCGGTGGACGACAGATAGCCGATCCATTTGCCCGATCCGGCCAGCATCGCGCCATAGCGTTCCAGCACCGGATCCTGCCCCGCTTCGGCGTCGGGCGGCACGGACGACAGCACATGGGTGGCCGTGGCGATGGCGGCCTGTACGGCATCGTCGTCGTCGAAGGGGACATCGCCCGCGCTGCCGGTCGCGCTGGTTTTCCAGCCCCGCGCCTCTATCGCCAGCTTGACGGCTTGCGCGCTATAGCCGAGTCCGAAAATGAACAAATGCGCCATCCGGTTGTTGTAGCGGCAATTGCCCCGGCGCAAACCCCGGAACGGACCATGGACGCAGCACGCACAGTTTCAGCCCCCGAAAACGCCACCAAGCCGGCCGATCCGCCGATCATTCGCCGGGAAGACTACCGGCCGTTCGACTGGGCCGTGCCGGAGGTCGCGCTGGATTTCACCCTGGGGCTGCAGGCAACGCAGGTGCGCGCCAGGCTGAGCCTGCGGCGGAACGAAGGCGTGACTGCAGACCGTATTCGACTGAATGGTGATGGACTGACCCCGGTGGCGGTGAAGGTGGACGGGGAAGCGTCCAACAGCTGGGCCATGGATGGCAGCGATCTGATCATCGCGCTAAACGGCGACATGCATGAGGTGGAAATCACCACCGCCATCAACCCGGCCGCGAACAGCCAGCTGATGGGGCTCTATGCCTCCAACGGCATGCTCTGCACCCAGTGCGAGGCGGAAGGGTTCCGGCGGATCACCTTCTTCCCCGACCGGCCCGATGTGCTGTCCACCTATCGCGTGCACATGTCAGGCGACAAGACGCAGTTCCCGGTGTTGCTGTCCAATGGCAATTGCACCGCCAAAGGCGAAGCCGCCGATGGTACACATTGGGCAGAATGGCACGATCCCTGGCCCAAGCCGGCCTACCTCTTCGCGCTGGTCGCAGGTGAACTGGTAGCCCGGCACGACCAGTTCACCACCATGAACGACCGCGTGGTCGATCTAGGGATCTGGGTCCGTCCGGGCGATCTCGACCGCACTGAACATGCGATGGAATCGCTCAAGCGCAGCATGAAATGGGATGAGGACGCATTCGGCCGCGAATATGATCTCGACCTGTTCAACATCGTCGCGGTCAGCGATTTCAACATGGGGGCGATGGAAAACAAAGGTCTCAACGTCTTCAACACCAAATATGTGCTGGCCGATGCGGAAACCGCCACCGACGGCGACTACGACGCGATCGAGGGGGTGATTGGCCACGAATATTTCCACAATTGGTCGGGCAATCGCATCACCTGCCGGGACTGGTTCCAGCTGAGCCTGAAGGAAGGCTTCACCGTGCTGCGTGACCAGCTGTTCAGCCAGGATATGGGCTCCGAACCGGTCAAGCGGATAGAAGATGTGCGCGTGCTGCGTTCGGCGCAGTTTCCGGAAGACAGCGGGCCGCTGGCCCATCCGATCCGGCCCGATGCCTATCGGGAAATTTCCAACTTCTACACCGCGACGGTTTATAACAAGGGGGCCGAAGTCATCCGCATGATGCGCAGCATCGTCGGCCCCGAACGGTTCCGCGCCGGTTGTGATCTCTATTTCGAACGCCACGATGGCGAAGCCGCCACGTGTGAGGATTTCGTCCGCGCGATCGAAGACGGGGCCAAGATCGATCTGACGCTGTTCCGCCGCTGGTACTCGCAGGCCGGCACGCCGAAAGTGACCGTGCGGCTGGAACAGGATGGCGATGCCGCCGTGCTGCATCTGGCGCAACAGGTGCCGGCAACGCCGGGTCAGCCGGACAAGCAGCCCATGCCGGTGCCGTTGCGGATCGCGCTGTTCGACCGCGCCAGCGGCACCCATGCCGGCGAACGGCTGATCGTGCTGGAAGACGGATCCGCCAGTTTCCGCTTCGAAGGTTTTGCAGAGCGGCCGATTCTCTCGCTCAATCGCGGTTTCACGGCGCCGGTTTCGATCGATCGCGACGTTGCGCGGGAAGATCTGGAATTCCTCGCCGCGCATGATGATGATCCCTTCGCCCGTTATGAAGCGATGCAGGATCTGGTGGTCGGCCATCTGACGGCGGCAGCCGATGGCCGGCTGGCAGAGGGCGATCGCCCCGGGCAGCGGGCGGCCATCGGCCGGGCGCTGGGCGGCGTTCTGGCCGATGCCGGCCTGGACGATCTGATGCGCGGGGAACTGATGATCCTGCCCAGCCAGACCTATCTGGCCGAACAGCTGGCAACATCCGATCCGGCGGCGATCCATGCCGAACGCGAAGGGCTCAAGGCCTGGCTTGGGCATGAACTGCAGGACGCGCTGCTGGCAATGCATGCCCGGGCCAGCGCCGTGCCCTTCAGCCTGGATGCAGAGGCGCGCGGCGCACGCAAGGTCAAGACCCAGGCGCTGGTCTATCTGGCTGCTGCGGCGCCGGACCGCGCGGCCGAACTGGCTGCCGAACAATATGATTCGGCGGACAATATGACCGACCGGCAGGGCGCTCTGATGGTGCTGACTGGCCTCGAAAGCCCGCATCGCACGCACAAGCTGATCGATTTCTACAACCGCTATCGCGACAATCCGCTCGTGATCGACAAATGGTTCGCGCTGCAGGCGCAGTCGCTCCACCCGCAGGCGATCGAACATGTAAAGGCCCTGGCGCTGCATCCGGATTTCACCCTGCGCAATCCGAATCGCGTCCGTTCGCTCTACATGGCCTTTGCCGCCAATCCGCATGCCTTCCACAAGCCCGATGGCGAAGGGTACCGACTGATCGCCGATCTGATATTGGCGCTGGACCCGATCAATCCGCAGACGGCGGCCCGCTTCGTGCCGCCTCTGGGCCGCTGGCGCCGGTTCGATGCCGCCCGCGCCGCGCTGATGCGCGGGGAACTGGAACGGGTGGCCGCCGCTGAAAAGCTGTCGCGCGATACCTTCGAACAGGTGGAACGCAGCCTTGGCTGAGGGTGCTGATCAACCTGTGGAGGTGATCCGCGCGTCGTTGCTGGCCGGGTTGCCGCATGGCTTCCTCGGCCGGCGGGGCGGCGTGTCGACGGGCGAAGCGGCCGGGCTGAATATCGGCCTGGGGGCAGAGGATGAACCGGCATCGGTGGCGGAAAACCGCCGCCGGGCCGTGGCGGCGGTGATGCCCGGCGCGCAGCTCGTTACCGTCTATCAGGTCCATTCACCCGATGCAGTGGTGGCACAGCCCGGCTGGCCGGATGCGGATCGTCCGCGCGCCGATGCGCTGGTTACCGATCGTCCCGGCCTGCTGCTGGGCGTCGTCACCGCCGATTGCGCGCCGGTGTTGCTGGCAGACCACAGTGCCGGGGTCGTCGGCGCGGCCCATGCCGGCTGGCGCGGGGCGTTTGGCGGCGTGGTCGAACAGACCGTGGCCGCAATGGAGCGGCTGGGTGCAAGGGCAGACAGGATCGTGGCGGCCATCGGCCCAGCGATCGCGCAGCCCAGCTATGAAGTCGATGATGGCTTCCGCGCGCAGTTCACCGCCGGGGACGGGCAGTTTTTCGCCCCTGGCCGCTCGGATCACTGGCAGTTCGACCTGGAATCCTATGTTGCGGCGCGGCTGACGAATTCCGGTGTCGGGCAGGTGGAAAAGCTCGGGCTCGATACCTATGTCGATCCCACGCGGTTCTTTTCCTATCGTCGCGCCACGCACCGGGCAGAGGCGACCTACGGGCGCCAGTTCTCCCTCATCGGGCTCGCCTGAAGGGGCGAATCCGTCACACTGCGGCAAAATCGCGCCAAAATGCCTGTTGGCATGTGGAACATGCTCGTCTATCAGCCCGGCCAAGTCGCCGCCCTCGGGGGCTCCTTTCGGCGTGCGACAGGTCGGTATTCTTCGGCTTCGTGCAGGGCATTTATTGCTCCGCGTAGCCCGCAGGCAAGGCAAGGCAATGGCAACCACGACAGGCACCGCGGAACCCGAAGCGCTGGCTGAAGGGGAAGGCGTGCGTCGGCGCGACTTCATCAACATCGCGGCAGTAAGTGCAGCAGGCATTGGTGGCGTCGCCACGCTTGTTCCGCTGATCAGCCAGATGGCCCCTTCGAAGGACGTTCTGGCGGAATCCACCACAGAGCTGGATCTTTCGGCAATCGAACCCGGGCAGGCGATCAAGGCGGTTTTCCGCAAGCAGCCCGTATTTGTGCGCAATCTGACCCCGAAGGAAATTCAGGAGGCCAATGCGGTCCCGGTTTCCTCGCTGCGCGATCCGCAGACTCTGGCTGAACGCACCAAGGAAGGCCATGAAAACTGGCTGGTGACAATGGGTGTCTGCACCCATCTGGGCTGCGTGCCGCTGGGCGCGGGCGAAGGCGAAAACCGCGGTGAATTCGGCGGCTATTTTTGCCCCTGCCACGGTTCGCATTACGATACGGCCGCGCGCATCCGGAAAGGTCCGGCGCCGACCAATCTCGTGGTTCCCGATTATACATTCAACTCCGATACCGTCATCGTGATCGGCTGAGGCGAGAGAGACGCACAATGAGCTTCCCCTGGGCCAAGCATTACGAACCCAAAGCGCCGCTGATGCGCTGGCTGGACGAAAAACTGCCGCTGCCGCGGCTGGTCTATAATTCGATCGGCGCTGGCTATCCGGTGCCGCGCAATCTGAACTACGCATGGAATTTCGGCGTTCTGGCCGGTTTCTGCCTGGTTCTGCAGATCGTCACCGGCGTGATTCTGGCGATGCATTATGCCGCCAATGCTGGTGTGGCGTTCGATTCCGTCGAACACATCATGCGCGATGTGAACTGGGGCTGGCTGCTGCGTTATGCGCACGCCAACGGCGCCAGCTTCTTCTTCGTGGTGATCTACATCCACATCTTCCGCGGGTTCTTCTATTCGTCCTACAAGGCGCCGCGCGAAATGGTGTGGCTGCTGGGCGTGGTGATCTTCCTGCTGATGATGGCCACCGCCTTCATGGGCTATGTGCTTCCCTGGGGCCAGATGAGCTTCTGGGGTGCCAAGGTGATCACCGGCCTGTTCGGCGCGATTCCGCTGGTCGGCGAATCGATCCAGGTGTGGCTGCTGGGCGGCTATGCGCCTGACAATGCCGCGCTGAATCGCTTCTTCAGCCTGCACTTCCTGCTGCCCTTCGTGATTGCCGGTGTTGTCATCCTGCACATCTGGGCGCTGCACATCCCCGGTTCGTCCAACCCGACCGGCGTGGAAGTGAAGAGCGAAAGCGACACCATCCCGTTCCACCCGTATTACACCGCCAAGGATGGTTTCGGGCTGGGCGTGGCGCTGATCCTGTACTTCACCTTCGTGTTCTACCTGCCGAACGCGCTGGGCCATGCCGATAATTACATCCCGGCAAACCCGCTTTCGACCCCGGCGCACATCGTTCCGGAATGGTACTTCTGGCCGTTCTACGCGATCCTGCGTGCCTTCACCGCAGACTTCATCCTGCCGGCGAAGCTGTGGGGCGTGCTGGCCATGTTCGCCGCGATCCTGGTGTGGTTCTTCCTGCCCTGGCTGGACAAGTCGCCGGTGCGTTCGGGCCATTACCGCCCGCTGTTCCGGAAGTTCTTCTGGTTTGGCCTGATCCCGGCGATGTTGGTGTTGTTCTATTGCGGCGGCGCCGCAGCGGAAGAACCCTATGTCATGATCAGCCAGATCGCGACCGCCTACTACTTCCTGCACTTCCTCGTGATTCTTCCGATCATTTCCTCGATCGAGAAGCCGGAGCCGCTGCCTTTCTCGATCACCGAGGCTGTGCTGGGCACCGACACGCAGGCTGTGTTGAGCGACAACACGACGCCGGCCAATTGAGCGCGCTGGACTAAGGAAAGACGCAAGCAATGACCCGGCTAATTGGGATCCTCGTCGGCCTCGGCTTCACATTCGTGGTGCTGCTGGCATTCGTGATGGGCGCCTTCACATGGGCGACAGAAGAAGTGGCAGAAACGGCTGAGCACGCCTTCCACAAGCCCGCCGAACCGCTGAAACTGGCCAGCAATGGCCCGTTCGGCAAGTTTGACCGTCAGCAGTTGCAGCGCGGCTATCAGGTGTACAAGGAAGTGTGCGCCGCTTGCCATTCGATGCATCTGCTGTCGTTCCGCAACCTGACCGAAATCGGTTACTCGGAAGCCCAGGTGAAGGCGGAAGCTGCCAGCTGGACCGTTCCGGGCATCGATCCGAACACGGGTGAAGCCAACACGCGTCCGGGTATCCCGACGGATCGCTTTCCTTCGCCCTATCCGAACGAGACGGCGGCACGTGCAGCGAACAACAACGCCAACCCGCCGGATCTGTCGCTGATCACCAAGGCGCGTCCGCATGGTCCGGAATATCTGCACTCGCTGCTGACGGGCTATCAGGAACAGCCGGCAGAACTGCTGGAAAAGTTCCCGGAAGCGAAGACCGGCGTGGGGCTGTACTACAACCCCTATTTCGCGAACCTCAACATCGCGATGCCGCCGCCGCTGTCGACCGATGGTCAGGTAACCTATGCCGACGGTACCGAAGCGACGATCAACCAGATGTCGACCGACGTGACCGCATTCCTGGTGTGGACCGCCGAACCGACGCTGGAAAAGCGCAATCAGACTGGCTGGCCGGTGCTCGGCTTCCTGATCTTCGCCACCGTGCTGGCATGGTTCGCGAAGAAGCAGGTCTGGGCCGATCTGAAGCCTCGCAAGCAGAAAACCTGATGGAAGACCCCCTGTACAGGGGGCCCCAACCGAGCGGCGGGGGTCTGATGACCCCCGCCGAACTCGTGTCTGTGATCCGGACCATTCCGGATTTTCCCAAGCCCGGGATCGTCTTCCGCGATATCACCACGCTGATTGCCAATGGCCCGGCGCTGTCGGCCACCATTGCCCATCTCGCGGCGCTTGCCGGACGGATCGGCGTCGAAACCATCGCTGCGGTAGAGGCGCGAGGATTCATCATCGGCGCCGCACTGGCCAATCAACTCTGTTGTGGGCTGATCCCTTTGCGCAAGCCAGGCAAATTGCCGGTTCCCACGGTCGGGGTCGATTATTCTCTCGAATATGGAACGGCCAGGCTGGAACTTGACCCCGGCATGATGAGGCCGGGGCAGCGGGTGCTGCTGGTTGATGATCTGATCGCCACCGGTGGCACTGCCCTGGCAGGCCTCGAACTGCTGCGCGGCACAGGGGCGAGCGTCGATCACGCATTGTTTGTCGTGGATTTGCCGGATCTCGGCGGCGCCGATGCGCTGCGCCATGCCGGCGTAGAGGTGGCTTCGCTGATGAGCTTCCCTGGCCACTGACTCGCTTGTTGTGGCGCGGCAGGCCGGCAGGCCGCAACAAAGCTTGACGGAACA
The DNA here is from genome assembly GCF_009827305.1 of Croceibacterium xixiisoli. GTDB lineage: Bacteria > Pseudomonadota > Alphaproteobacteria > Sphingomonadales > Sphingomonadaceae > Croceibacterium_C > Croceibacterium_C xixiisoli. The sequence continues at coordinate 55,333 of NZ_WTYJ01000003.1, forward strand.
GTATTTCCGATGGCAAGCGGGCCGCTCACCACCATGCGCGGTTGTCTCGCGGGTATAGCTTAGTGGTAAAGCTCCAGCCTTCCAAGCTGGCTATGCGGGTTCGATTCCCGCTACCCGCTCCAGACATTCTTCCGATTCTCTAATATTTTTTCGCTGCTTGCGGATCCATGGGGTGGAATGCCGGATTCCTGGAACGGCTGCTTCAGCGAGAGGTTGTCGGGGGCAACCTCCGTGCATCCCTGAGGCATCTCCATTGAGCCCATCGAGCCAGTACCCACGCCGTCAGCGGCAGAGGAGATCCCTGACGATAGAGTGGCAAGATGGTGGTAGCGTCGAACGCACATGCCCCTTCCGCATGGCTGTATAACCGATCGCACATTCCATAGACACCAAAATGGACTGATCTGCGGCTTCGCGCCCAGTCACCACTCACCACTCGACCAGCATCAACAGGTAATGACATGATCATCGACAGAATGCCGCGCGTCAGCCAGATCGTGCGTGAGGTGTGGAAACCGTTGCTGATCCTGGCAATCTGGGACGTGGCGGTCACGGTGGTCTATTACGTGCTGCCCTTCAAGGCACCATCCCTGCCGCTTACCCTGTTCGGCTCGGCGCTGGCCCTGTTTCTCGGATTTCGCAGCAATTCGGCCTATCAGCGATGGTGGGAAGGCCGGGTACTGTGGGGATCCATGATCAATGCCTCGCGCAATCTTGCCCGCGCCGTGCGCAATTTCCTCTCTGCGCCGGATTCGGCGGAACTGCAGCGAGAGATCATCCTGCGCCAGATCGCCTATGTGAATGCGCTGCGCTGCCAGTTGCGGCGCACGAACGTAGCCGAAGAGGTGCTGCGCGTCCTTCCCGCTGCAGATGCACGCTCGGCGCTCGCTCGCACGAATGTCGCCAACGGTCTGCTTGATGGTACTGGCCGGCGGGTGGAACAAGCGCGCGCCCGTGGATGGCTCGATACGATTCAGCAAAGCCAGATCGAAAGCGTGCTGATCGATATCTCCAATGCGCAGGGTGGGATGGAGCGGCTCAAGAACACGCCCTTGCCAAACCAGTATCGCTTCTTTCCGACCCTGTTCACGCATGTGTTCTGCATTTTCCTGCCGATTGGGCTGGTCGAAACGCTGGGTTATGCGACCCCGCTCGGCTCGACCATTGCCGGCCTGATGTTCCTTGCCGTGCTCGCGATCGGTGACGATCTGGTCGATCCCTTCGCCAACACCGTGCACGACGTGTGCGTGAGCGCGATGTGCCGTACAATCGAAATCGATTTGCTGCAGGCGATCGGTGAGCCAGCTCCGGAGCCGCTGACACCCGTGAAAGGGGTGCTGTGGTGACAGGATCAGGCAAGGGGGCATTCGCACCAGGGCACTGACCCGTAGCCTCTCCGATTCGCGAGTGTGTGGGTCTTCAGCTTCTACTCAGCCTGATTGGGCGCTCCGTTAACTGCCAGTCGGGTGATTTGTGGGCTGCAATCTGCAGATTCGGCTCAAAACCTGCTTTTTCCTGTGCGCCAGCCGCAGTTCAATGCCCCTTGGAGAGGGTCATTGTTAACCAATTGGCCCTAAAAATTTTACAAATGGGCGTACAGGTGGATTGAAATGAGCGCGGCACTGGCGCGATTCGACAGGTTGGCGGGCTGGTTACTCGGCTCCCGGACGGAAGTGTCCGGGGCGATGGCCGTCCGTTTGCAAAACGGTCTGTTCGCTTCGGTACCGATCTTCATCGGCGGGATCGTCAACACCTCTGTCGTGGCAGCCATCGCCGCCGCACGCCAGCCCAGCGCAGCCTTCATCGGCTGGCTGATTTTTGAACTTCTGCTTGGTGTCATCCGCATCACCGTCCAGCTCCACGGGCGCCGGGCGATCGCGGCGGGGGCACATCCGCCGCGTCTGCTGGCGGCACTGCTGTCCTGCGTCTGGGCGGGGTCGCTGGGGGTGGGCACCTTCCTTTGCATCACCAGCGGCGATTGGGTGCTGGCCACGATCGCGTGCCTTTCGGCTGCAGCCATGGTCAGCGGCATGTGCCTGCGCAATTTCGGCACACCCAGGCTCTCGGCAGCGATGGTGCTGCTGGCGCTGGTGCCCTGCATGATCGCAGGGCTGCTGACTCAGGAACCGGCGGTTCCGATCATCAGTGCGCAATTGCCGATCTTCATGCTGACGATCCTGTCAGCCTCTTTCGCCCTGCACAAGATGCTGGTGTCGTGGATGTCGACCACCAACGAGCTGGAACGCAGCGAATCGCTCAATGAAACCATTCTGCGGTCCAGCCCGGACTACATCCTGATTCTCGACCGTGATTATGAGGTGGTATACTGCAACCGTCCCGACGGCATGTGGGCAGAACCGTTCGCGCCAGTGGGGCAGAACTGGCTGTCGATGCTTGCGGAAGCGGATCGCCCCCTGGCCACGCGTGCGCTGGAAATCGCCGGAGCGGAACAACCGGCCAATATCGGTATCCACCGGCTGAACAGTGTCGGCGAACGGCGCTGGCTCGACATTGCCGTCAACCGAACCTCGGATGCTTCCGGCCGCTTCATCGTCGTGGCGAGGGACATTACCCACCAGAAGCGGACCGAAGAAAAGGCGCTGTGGATGGCGCAGCATGACGCGCTGACGGGCCTGCCCAATCGCACGGTGCTGCAGGCGCGGCTCGATGCGCTGCTGGCGGATGAGGGGCGGCGCGATGGCCATGCGATGCTGATCCTGGATGTGGACCACTTCAAATCGGTCAATGATACCTTGGGCCATGATGCCGGCGACAAGATGCTGTGCATTCTTGCCCAGCGACTGGGCGATGTTCTCGAAGAACAGGATCTGGTCACGCGTACGGGCGGGGACGAGTTTGCCCTGGTCATTGCCGCCCCTTGCGAGGCGGCGGTCGAGGAACTGACCGAACGCATCTTCGACCGGTTGCGCGAACCTGTCAGCCATGGTGACCGGCTGCTGGATTGCAGCGTCAGCATCGGCGCCAGCCTGCTTCCCGCGTCGGGTGGTTCGCGGTCCGAAGTGATGAAGGCCGCCGACATTGCGCTTTACGCGGCCAAGGCGGCCGGGCGCGGCCAGTTGCGCATCTTCGAGCCGCAGATGATGCTGGATGTCGAACAGCACCAGACGAAGATGACCGCCGCCCGTCAGGCGCTGAAGCGGGACGCGATCGAGCCTCATTATCAGCCCAAGGTTGCCTTGGGTTCGTCTCGCATCGTCGGCTTCGAAGCCCTGCTGCGCTGGCGGGATCGCAATGGCCGGCTGTGCGGGCCTGACGGAATCCTGCCCGCCTTCGAGGATCCGTCTCTCGGAGAGGCGCTGAGCGAGATGATGCTGCGCAAGGTGCTCGACGATATCGTCAGCTGGCGCAGCGCCGGGGTCGAATTCGAACATGTGGCGATCAATGTGGCGGGGGGCGATTTCCGTCGTGGCGGCTTTGTCGAAACCATTCCTGATCAACTGCTAGCCCGATCGCTGCCGTCCACCTGCCTGCAGATCGAAGTGACCGAAAACGTCTTCCTCGGCCAATGCGCGCAGGAAGTGGAACAGACCCTGCGCAAGCTCAGCAACCATGGCGTGCGCATTGCGCTGGATGATTTCGGCACGGGCTATGCCTCGCTGTCCCACCTCAACCAGTTCCCGGTCGACTTGCTGAAGATCGACCGCTCCTTCACCGAAAAGCTCGGCAGCAGCCCCGATGCAGAAGCGATTGCCGCCACCGTCATCAACCTGGGCCATTGCTTCGGGATGGAAGTCGTCGCCGAAGGGGTCGAAACGCCCGGTCAGGAAGCGATTCTGCTCGGCATGGGATGCGACACCGGCCAGGGCTATCTCTATGCACCGGCCATGCCCGCCGACGATGTTCCAGCCGCGCTGGCCGAACAGGATGATGCGCTGAGGGCGTGAATTCCTTATCTACCTGAAAACTCCCGATCTTCCGGCGGTGTAACGCCCGGTAACGGTAACGTTTCGAACGATTACCGTAATTAACCTACCCGCACCCCGTGACCCACGCCATTCATCTGCGTGGAGCTTCAGCTGAACATTGGCGAGACTGCACCGATCGGCACCCTGTGCGATGCGATCGGTCATCATCACCCCATGTCGGCTGATCAGCAGGGATATTCCATTCCCGATGGGAATGTGGAGCACGGGGAAAATATGGCATTTCGGACAATTGCAGGGCTCGTTTCACTGACAGCCATGAGCTGGGCCAATGTGGCGCTGGCGGACGATATCACGGCGAACACCGCCGATGCGGTGGCCGCAGCTGAAGAGGCTGCGGATGATGCCGATGATGATCAGCAGCGCCGCACCCAGGATGGCGATGAAATCGTCGTCACGGCCGCCAGCCTGGAAGAAACCCTGCCGCAGGAACTGTCGCGCTATGGCTACAAGGTGGAGGTGATCGAGGAAGAAACGATCCGCAACCGTGGCTATATCGACATCGCCCAGGCGCTCGACATGGAAGTGCCGGGCCTCACGGTGCTGAGCCAGGCCGGCCCGTTCAGCTATGCCAATATCTCGCTGCAGGGTTCGCGCAACAGCGACGTCTTGTGGACCATCGATGGCGTGCGCATCGGCAACCGCCTCTACAATTCCACCAGCCCGGCCGACACGCTGCCCGCGGCAATGGTGCAGCAGGTGGAAGTGCTCAAGGGCGGGCATGGCCTGTTCTACGGCACCCAGGCGCTGGCCGGCGTGATCAATCTGGTCACCCACCGCTTCGATGATGAAACCAGCGGGGATTTCACCGTCGGAACCAGCACCAATGTCGGCTATCGGGCCGAAGGCCGGGTCAATCTGGCCGTCGGCGATCACCGCTTCATGGTCTGGGGCGTGAAGGATCAGGGCGAAGGCTTCGCCATCTTCGACAAATACAACGATACGGTGACCGATCGCGAACGGTCCTACGACGTGCTCAGCGCCGGCATCAAATATGGCTATGAGTTCACGCCCGATCTCAGCGTGCTGCTGCATTACATGCGCACCTGGGCCGATCTGGATAACCAGTCCGTTTCCGCGCAGAACGTCAATATGCGCGATCAGCAGATTGCCATCGGCCGCATCGATTTCACCCCGTCCGAAGCGGCCAAGCTCTATCTGAAAACCTATTACCACCAATGGGATACGGATTACGGCCCGGCTGGCCGGGCGACCGCATATTGGGGCTTCAAGGATTTCGGCGTCAACGCGCTGGCGCAGCTGAAGCTGCATCCGGGTCTGGAATATCACATCGGCTATGAATACCAGACCTACAAGGGCCGGGACGAAGTGCTGCTGATCGATGGCCAGTCCGAACAGGTTCACGCCTTCTTCGGCCAGATCCGCACCAGCGATGATTTTTCCGATCGCCTGCGTCTGGCCGCCGGCCTGCGCCACAATGAACAGTCCGATTCCAGCTCCACCGTGTGGAACGCCTCGGGCAGCTTCGTCCTGTCGCCCGCGCTGCAGCTGGATGCCTCCGTCGGCACATCGTTCCTGCTGCCCGATGCAGAGCAATTGTACGGCATCGATACCTGCTGCACACATGGCAATCCCAATCTGAAGCCGGAAGAAAGCTTCGCCATCAATCTGGGCGCCAGCGGCCGGATCGGCGGCTTCCGCTGGAGCCTGGCGGGCTGGGATCGCAAGATCGAAAACCTGATCGCCAGCAGCACCATCGGCGCGCCCGAAGGCTTCAATTCGATTTTCGTGAACGTGCCGGGCCAGGTGAAGGCGCGCGGTTTCGAAGCGCTGGTGGCGGCCCAGCTGCCCGCCGGTTTCGATGCCATGGTCACCTACACCTATAGTGAGGAAATCGCCCGCAATACCAACACCCAGATCCAGGGCAGGCCGAAGCATTCGGGCAAGGCGGCACTGAACTGGTCGCCCGAAGACGCGCCCTATGGCGCCAGCCTGACCGCCAAATATTTCGGCCGGACGGAAAACACGCTGACGGGGCTGGGCCTGCGCGAATGGGGCGATTTCATCGTCGCCGATCTGTCGGCCCATTCCTTCCTCGATGATGATCAGCGCTGGCGCGCCACCGTGCGGCTGGAAAACGTCTTTGATCAGGATGCCGCGCGCGGCCTCAGCTCCGCACTGATCAATGGCGAACGCAGCCTGGTGCGCCGCCTGGGCGCCCCGCGCACCTTCTATCTCACCATCAGCCACAGCTTCGGCGCGCGCTGATCATGAAGTCGGCGCTTTCCCGCGGCATATTGGTGCTGCACCGCTACACGGGCGTCCTCGTCGGCGTGCTGATGACGGTGTGGTGCCTGTCCGGCTTCGTGATGATGTATCAGGAAATGCCGGGCGTTACGGAGGAGGAAGCGCTGGCCAGCCTGGCGCCGGTCGATCTGTCGGCGCCGCTGGCGCTGGATGCGCTGCCCTTTGCCGACACGGATGAGATCGGCGGATTCCGGATCGACATGCTGGAAGGCCGGCCCGTGCTGCGCCTTGGCGGCGGCCGTGGTGGTCGTGGGGGCGGCCGGCGGGGCGGGGGTGGCCCCGCCGGCAATTTCGATCTGATCAGCGGCACCGAACTGGCGGAACTCACCCCGCAACAGCTGGCTGATGTCGCGCGGCGGTTCGCGGCGGCGAAGGGTATCACCCCGGCGGCCGAATTGCGCCCCGTGCTGATGCAGGAACAGGATCAGTGGACGCTGCAGGCCTTCCGTTCTGCGCAGCCGCTCTATCGCGTCGATCTGGGCGATGCCGCCGATACGGTGGTCTATGTCTCCGCTGCCAGCGGCAGTGTGGCGATGGATACCAACCGCAACGAACGGATTCTCGCCTGGCTGGGCGCCATTCCGCACTGGCTCTATCCCACGGTGCTGCGGCAGGATGGCGAATTGTGGAGCCAGATCGTGATCTGGACTTCCGTCATCGGCACCTTCCTCACCATCACCGGCCTCTATGTCGGGATCGGCCGGATCAGCCGCAGGAAAGGCCGCATCTCACCCTACAAGGGGCTGTGGTACTGGCACCATATGGTCGGGCTGGTGTTCGGCATCCTGACCATGACCTGGGTGTTCAGCGGGCTGATGACCATGAGCCCCTGGGGCCTGCTGGAAGGGCCGCCCAACAGCTATCGTCAGGATATTGCGGGCAAGGCCACATGGGCCGATGTGCGCGGCTTCATCGAACAGGCCGGGCATCAGGGCCTGCCCGATGGCACAGCGCAGCTGCGCCCGGCGGTGCTGGGCGGGCGCCTGCATGTGCTGGCCCATGCGCCCGCTGCCGATCCCCTGCGGCTGGGTGCTGACGCACGCCCGGCCCCCCTGCAACGCGCCGAAGTCGATGCGGCGCTGGCCAACGCGCTCGGCAGCATGCCGCGCGGGGAAACCGAACTGTTCACCGGGGAAGATGCCTATCACTATGGCTTCAAGGATCGGCAGGCGCAGCCCGCCTATCGTGTGATGCTGCAGGATGATCAGCAGACGCGGATCTATCTGAACGCTGCCACGGGGGAAGTCGGGCGCGTGGTCGATGATGCGGCGCGCCAGTCCCGCTGGCTGCGCAACGGCCTCCACAGCCTGGATTTCATCCCCGGCCGCCCGCTGTGGGATGTGATCACCATCGTGCTGCTGATCGGGGTGACGCTGGTCTGCGCCACGGGCGCCTGGATGAGCTTTCGCCGCGTCGGCCGCGACGTGAAGATGCTGCGCCGCCGGCTGCGGCGCAAGCTCTCCGGCGATCCGCCCCGCCGGGCGCCGGTGGCGAGGCCTGAGCAGCAGGCTTGAGGCACTGCAGTGCCGCCCCTGGCCTGCGAACCAGCCCAAACGATGCCAGAGGCCTTCCGGCCATTGGGGCGGACGCATGATGTCTTACTAGCGTCAGAGTTTGCTCTGGAAAAGCACGTGATTACTGGCTGCATAGGCCGACGTCGGTTTCGACCAGAATGCAACATTCGCCGATCAAACTCAGAACAGTAGCTTCCGCCAGAACCAGGCATGCGCGCAGTCCAAACCCGAATGGCAACTGCGCTTCTCATATAAGCCGTTCGCTGGGCCTTCAAGAAGACCTGAGAGCTGCTGCTCAATGACCGATGGCGAAATCCACAGTTAGCCACAGCACTGGGAAGAGTGCTGTTGTCTGCAGTCATGTAATCAAGGTTCGACGCGCAGAAATCGGAGGAAAATTTCTAGGTGGATCCAACAGAAGATTGCCAGAACTCAGATCACAGGCATCAATATCACTGAATTGACTCCGCGTGCCAAGAACTTCCTTGTGTGGACGTCGCCTTGCAGTAAAATGTTGCGATTAGGGTGGGTGGATTATCTGGTTAATAGGGGGGGGCATGGACGTATCGACAACGATCAACCTATCTGCACCTGAGAGGGAGCGCATCCGTAACATCTTCGTTTGTGCGGATGATGCGGCGCTTGAGATAAAACTCGGCGAAGTGTCCCGAGCAGCCATCCAAGAGCACCTTGACATGTTTCTTGGTACGGGAGCCTTCACCAGAGGTAACGACTTTCGCGAGCATCGGCTCGCGATGCTTATCTTGCACACTTTCGGCGGTCGCATTCCCAGCGAGAGCGATGTATCGAAGATGTTTCAGTCTACTAGGACGGGTAGTCGGAGCCTTCTTCGCGCTACTATGTCGAAGTATCAAATACTTCTCGAGCGGGCTATGAAGGCTACGCTGCTCGCGCTTGTCAACGATGCCACTCCACAAGGTGCCGACTCACATCGGATCGTCTGCGATTCTCCAGCCTTTATCGAGCAGTTGAATCAGACGCTCGCGGCGCTGCCAAATCCGCATGCTCCGATATCGCCGATCGCGGCAGAGGTGGGGCGCTACACAGTGGACAATGCGGCGCGTGACGACCTGCTTTTGGCGTTACAGCCATAATATGTCAGATCCCCTCTCTGCTATCAGCTTACTGCTAACTATCTTCACTGTGGTTTTCGGCCTTTGGGAGCCGAAGGCTTCAGGCGCGCTTGCGATTAAGCCGCAGCGCTATCGAAAGAGCCGAAACGAGCAAGTTCGCCAAGTGGCGCAAGCGCGCAACTTGATGGCGGTTCTCTTGGCCGTCGCAGTTGTCGTGGGTGCCATCTTCTTACCGAGAGCGATTGGAATTGTTTGTAAAGCCGTTAGTAAGGGTGGAGAATATGACGATCTGAAGGTCGTCTTTCTAGTCGCCGAGGCTCTCCTTATAGCGCTATTTGTGGCCGTAGGTTGGTACGTTGTGCGCCTCTGGAGTTTTCACGCCAAGCTCGACGCTTCAGCCGACATCGATCCGGACACTGGCTAAAGCACTGGAAGCTAAGTGCCCCAGTCTCGGGCATCCATGCTGTTGCTCATGTCCACGATGGGGACTGTTCATTCAGATAGATATGGCCGCAGGGTTGTAAGCGATAAAAGTGCTGTGGTTTCAGCCAAAGCGGCACGGCGACCTGTTCGGTCACTGTGCCAGATGACATGGCCGAAGGTGATATGCTCGCTCAACTGAGGGCGCTGGGAAATGCCGGTCACGCGGCGATTGGTTCGCGCATTGCCGGCTGAAAAGCTGTAGATTTAAAGTTGGTGTTGACCTATTCTGCTTGAAAAGGGGTGGATTTGGCTAGTAATGATTTAACATCAGGCGAAGGAAAAACTGCCTCGGCGACAGACCAATTGGCTCTCGCTGGCGCGATGGCTGCGCTTTTGAAGGATCACTCGGGCCTCGGCATACGACTGAGAGATGTCCCGTTTGACTGGACTTCTGGAATGCACCGGCTCACTGGCAGCTTCCACTACATTACTTTCGCTGATGGCGTCCCCACAGTTGAGGAATTTGTTGAGTACCTTTACGACTGTCTAATCCCTTACTGCCTCCCAAAGAGCAAGATCCGGGATGCGCTACGGGGGATTGACCCCATTCTTGATTATCACCGTATCGTAAGGCTTGGTGATGATGCGAAGAGCTTGTTTATCAAAGCGAAGAACCAACTCGAATCTGGTGGGGAGCCGGGGGAGCTAATCCTTTACGCTTTATTAGAATGGGTGCTGAAGGCGCCGCGTTTAGTCTCAAAGATGTACCTGAAAACAAATAATAATATGCCCGTTCATGGTACCGATGGTATTCATCTTGGTTATGACGAGTCCAAGGATATGCTGACCATATATTTTGGAGAATCCAAAATATATCAAAGTTTCTCGTCAGCGGCTGACGCTGCGTTCACCTCCATGGCAGAGCTTTTGGCGAATAAGGGTCAGATCTCTCGTGAGATTGAAATCCTGAACAATCTTTCGGACCTCAACAGCTTGGAACCGGCGTTTCGGGCGAAGATCGCGGAATACATTAACCCGTACTCAACATCGCAACTGACACTGAAAAAACGTATTGTTCATGCATGCCTGTTGGGTTTTGAATACGCCGCCTACAACCGCATCCTCGCGCTTGAACCCGACAAAATCGCCTCGGCATTCGAGGAGAAGTACAAGAAGAGAATCGGTAGCGCCTGCCGTGTGATCGAACGTCACTACGGCAAGCGCCTACCAGTCACCACGAACCTGCATCTCTTCCTTCTGCCGTTTCCATCTCTCAAGATCTTCAGGGCGGCCTTCTATGAGAAGCTCGGAGTGACGGCATGAATTTCGTAGACCGGCTTTGTGAAACAATTAGCGGTGATCCGCGCTTCGCGGCCGACTATGAGGCCATACTGCGTCAATCGATTTTGAGCGGTGTGGGTTTTGCGGACGGCCATTTGCTTGAGGAGGAAGCCTTGCGGCGGCTTCTTCAAAGCGCTGCGATATTCGCGCAATCTGAAGAAGCGGAATGGCGGCAGCTGGCGTATCGCATCAGTGTCGGATCCCTAGCCTATACCGAAACTCTCGCAGGGATTATGGGGGCGTCGAGACTTATTTTGGCGCGTCTTGGAAATTACCCCGCAATCAAATTCGCGTTCAAAGAGGCATCGGAGCCACGGACGCTCACTGAGGGGGTCTTTTACGAGATCCTCGGCCGTCAGCTGGACAATACCGTGCGCATTGGCCAACGTAGCGCCGTCCTTACCGACATGCAGCGGGCGGTTTGGGAAGCGCTAACGTCTGGATCCTCTCTGGCGCTTTCAGCGCCCACCTCGGCAGGCAAGTCGTTCGTGTTCCTGGCGTATATCGAGCAGCTCAAGCGAACGCGTCCGAACGCAAACCTAGTCTATCTTGTGCCGAGTCGCGCCCTGATCAGCCAAGTTGCAACGGATTTGCGCGCAGCAAGCCTCGACAAGGCGTTCGAGGTGACGACGGTGCCGATGCCGGTAACGCCGACTGTCCTAGGCACGCCGATCTATGTGCTCACGCCCGAACGGCTCCAGGTTTTGTTTCATACGGCTCCTGAACTCAGCTTCGACGTAGCGATTGTCGATGAGGCGCATCTTATCGGTGAGGGCTCCCGGGGCGTGGTCTTACATTCGGTCTTGCAGGATCTGCAAAGACGTCTCCCCGACATGCAGTTCTTGTTCTCGTCCCCGCAAGTTCGGGAGCCGGCCGTCTTCGGCACAGTTGTCGGCCGCGAGAGCGTCAAGGTGTTGAAGACCAAAGACTCTCCCGTTGCCCAGAACATCATCCTGCTGAACCGCAGAGTGGGCGACGATAAGAAGATCGATATGCTACTGTGGCGGGACGGTGAGAAGACCCCGCTCGCTGAGATCGATGCCGCGATCCCGATCTACAATTCCCACGATGGGCTAGTGTATCTAAGTTGGGCTCTTGGAAACGCCTCGCAAAGCCTTGTGTACGCTGTCGGTCCTGCGGCATGCGAAGATATCGCATTCAAGATCAAAGAGCTGTCGCAAGATCCTGCGGTTGCCGAAGTGCTGCCTTCCTCCGGTCCCGACGAGCTGTCAGCCAAGATTCGCAAGGATCTTACTGCTTTTGCGAAAGAGGCGGTCCATCCGAGCTACGTGCTTGCTGAAACCGTGGAGAGCGGCGTCGGCTTTCACTACGGTCGCATCCCTCCGTTGTTAAGGAACGCGGTTGAAAGTGCATTTGCTGATGGGCATCTCGACTACATTGTCTGCACAAGCACACTGCTGCAGGGTGTTAATTTGCCCGCGCGCAACGTGTTCATGCAGAACCCCCATAAGGGGGAAGAGAACCCGATCGAACCCGTCGATTTCTGGAACCTTGCGGGACGTGCCGGTCGCCTCGGTTAGGACTTCCAAGGCAACGTCTTTCTTGTTGATTACGATGAATGGGAATCGAGCCCGCTCTCCGGGCCGAAGGATGAGCCTATTAAGCCGTCGCTTGAGGTCTCCCTGACCGATACGTCGGCCGAGTTGCTGGAGTACATAGCGGCGACCGACCATCCATCGGGCGCCTCTCCTCACTTGGAAGCCACCTTTTCAAAGCTTCTGCGCGACCACCGGCAGGGGCAGCTTGATGACACCCTTGACCGCCTCAGCGGATTGTCGCCGCAGACACGGGCGAGCATCACCTCCGCCTTGGTGATCGCTGACAGTCAGATCGGTTTGAGCGTGGAAACGCTGGCAGCAAGCCCGCAGATTTCAGGGTACCGCCAGCAAGAACTCTATGATTACATGATCGAGAAGATCAGGAAAAAAGGTCCCGACTATCTGATTCCTTTGCATCCGAGCGCTGGATGGAAAGAATCACTTGACAAGCTACGACCGGTTTTTGCTCGCGTGCACAAGTATATTGAGCTGAAGAGCGGCCAACATCATCGGTACTGGGCTCCTCTGGCTCTTCGCTGGATGCGCGGTGAACCGTTGCCGATGATTATCGATGAGGCGATCAAGTACCATAAAAGCCAAGGCAAAAACCGGTCCAGCCGAACGGTCATCCGAGAGGTGCTGACGGATGTGGAAAGCAAGCTCCGGTTCAAATACGTGAACATGCTGGGCTGCTACGGAGCTGTGTTGAAAGAGGCCCTGATCACAACCGGACACGTTTCTTACGTCGCGAAGATACCAGCGCTGACCTTGTACCTGGAGCTTGGAGCAGCATCACAAACGATGATCCAGTTTATCAGCCTCGGTCTCTCTCGCCACACGGCGCACATCTTGTCTGGCCTGACGATCAACAGGGATATGGACCCAGGATCAGCGCGACGCTTCCTTTCCCGGCTGACACCCGAAACAGCAGGACTGTCGCCCTACGTGGCTGGCGAACTTAGACGAGTGCTTCAAAACGCCTGAGGACCATGTGGACGAAGCGGGCAACGTAAAACTGCGGCGATATTGGCGTGGCAGCGCTTCACATATTCGACCAGCCGCCGCAGTCGGCTGTAGGACATGAACATCCACACCGCGATCGCGGCCAGAATGAAAAGCAGCCATTCCATCGAATTGTCCCATCCTTGCCTGGGCAACCCATCCGTTGTGAACCCCGCCTCCGGCCCCAGGTCGGTTAGCCGGGGGGCCAGTCAGTCGGCTCCATTATGCCGCCTACCTGCGGCGGGCGCCAATCAGGGCCTCGCGGGATTCGACGCAGCGGTCGCTGCCGATACGGGTGCCGCGGTTCCCGCCGCCGCTTCGGTCCGTTCCTGCGCCCCGCCGCCCACCGCGATATACAGCGTCACTGCATTCTGGCGGATGGCGCGGCCGGTGGTCAGGATCGATTGCCGCGCGGCGAACAGATTGCGTTCGGCGTCCAGCACTTCCAGATAATCGGCCACGCCTTCGCGATACCGCACGCGGGCGATCTGGGCGATCTTCTGCTGCGCTTCCTGATTGCGCAGCTGCGCTTCGATCTGTTCGCCCAGCCAGCGCCGCCCGGCCAGCGCATCGGCCACTTCGCGGAAGGCTGTCTGCACCGTCTTGTCATAGGTCGCGATCAGTTCGGCTTCGCGCCCGCGCGCCACGCCCAGATCGCCCTGGCGGGCGCCATTGTCGAAAATCGGCAGGCTGGCCGATCCGCCATAGGACCAGGTCCAGCTGTCGCCGCTGAACAGGGATGACAGGGCCATGGATACCAGCCCGGTGCTGCCGGTCAGCGATATGGTGGGGAAGAAGGCGGCGCGTGCCGCCCCGATATCGGCCCGCGCACCGCGCAGCGATTCTTCCGCCGCCACAATGTCCGGCCGGTTCAGCAACAGATCCGATGGCAGGCCGGCACCCAGGTAACGCCCGTCATCCTGGGCCCGCAGCGCCAGCCCGGGGGGCAGGCCGGTCGGGATTTCCCCGCCCACCAGCACGGTCAGCTGGTTGTTCAATTGCGCGGCGGTCAGCCGGAAGGCGGCCAATTGCTGTTCGGCCTGGGTCAGCAGGGTTTCGGCCTGATTGAACGGCAGGCCCGATGTCACCCCGGCATCCAGCCGCAGCTTGGCGATGCGCAGCTCTTCCCGCCGGCTTTCCGCCGTCGCTTCGGCCAGGGCGATCTGCTCATCTGTCTCGATCATTTCGAGATAGGTGTTGGCCACATCGCCGATCAGCGACAGATAGAACGCCTTCTGATTGGCCTCGCTCGCCAGATAGCTCGCCCGCGCGGATTCGCTCTGATTGGCCACCCGGCCCCAGAAATCGAGTTCGAAGGACGATACCGCCACCCCAACCTCGTACCGGTCCATGGTGAACACCTGGCCGATCATGTTGGATCGTGAACTGGTATAGCCGGCATTGGCGTCCAGACTGGGCAGGCGTCGGCTGTCGGCGATGCGATATTGCGCGCGTGCCTGATCGATTCGCGCGGTGGCGGCCATCAGATCGCGATTGTTCGCCAGCGCGGTTTCGATCAGCTTCTGCAGGCGCGGATCGACGAAGAAATCGCGCCAGCCAAGCTTGCTGGCCACCAGCGTTCCATCAGGCCGGTAATCCGCCGGGAAGGCGGGCGCGGTCGACAGGTCGGGGCGGACATGTTCGGGCGCCAGATTGGTGCAGCCCGCCAGCATGGCCGCCAACGTCAGCGTGGCTGTAACCTGCCGCTTCATGCCGGTTCTCCTTCATTCGCAACCGGTTGGGCAGGTGTGGGGTCCATATGGCCGGCGGCATGCGGGCGCTTGCGGCTCAACCTTGTGCGCACCAGCAGATAAAGCACGGGGATCAGGAAGATGCCGATCGCAGTGGCCGCGATCATCCCGCCCATCACCCCGGTGCCCACCGCGATGCGGCTGGCCGCCCCGGCGCCCGATGCAATCACCAGCGGCACCATGCCGAAAATGAAGGCGAGCGATGTCATGATGATCGGCCGTAGGCGAAGCTTGGCCGCTTCCTTCACCGCATCGAACACGGACAATCCGCGTTCTTCCTCTTCCACCGCGAATTCCGCGATCAGGATCGCGTTCTTGGCGGCCAGCCCGATGATGGTGATCAGCCCGACGTTGAAATAGACGTCGGCAGAAAGCCCGCGCAGCACCGATGCCACCACCGCACCCAGCACGCCGGCCGGCACGATCAGCAGCACCGCCAGCGGCAGGGTCCAGCTTTCATAGAGGGCGGCCAGCAGCAGGAACACCACCACCACAGACAGCGCCATCAGCGCGCCCACCTGGCCGGCGGACTGCTTTTCCTCAAAGCTCAGCCCGGTCCATTCATAGCCGATGCCCTGCGGCAATTGCTGCGCCAGCCGTTCCATTTCCGCCAGCGCATCGCCGGAAGACTGGCCCGGTGCGGCTTCGCCCGACAGCGTCATCGCGGGGTAGCCATTGTACCGTGCCAGCGTCGGCGGCCCGGCGGTCCATTTCACCTGGGCAAAGCTGCTGAACGGCACCAGCGCGCCCTGCGCATTGGGCACGCGCAGGGCCAGAATGTCCTGCGGATCCATGCGATAGGGCGCGTCGGCCTGTACCAGCACCTGCAGCACCCGCCCATCGCGAGAGAAGTCGTTGACATAGGCGGAGCCGAAATTGATCGACATGGCGGCGTTCACGTCGCTGATCGAAAGGCCCTGCGCCCGTGCCTGCACCCGGTCGATCGTGACCGCCAGGCCCGGTGTCGGTTGCTGCTCGTCCGGTCGCAGATTGACGATCAGCGGGCTTTGCGCGGCCAGCCCCATCAACTGGTCACGCGCGGCGGCCAGCGCTTCTCGGCCCAGGCCCGCACGATCCTGCAGCTTGAAGGAAAAGCCGCTGGCATTGCCCAGCGAAGAGATCGGCGGGCGCTGCATGGCGAATACCGTCGCGTCGTCCAGCTGAGAGAAGAACGCCATCGCCCGTCCGGCGATCGCGGAAGAAGCGCTGGCCGCATCCTTGCGTTCGTCCCAGGGCTTCAGCGTGATGAACATCATCGCATTGTTCTGGCCCGAACCGAAGAAGCTGAACCCGCGGATCACGATCACATTTTCGATTTCGGGCTGTTTTTTCCAATATTCATACACCCGATCGACCGCAGCGGCGGTGCGCGCATCGGTTGCGCCGGGCGGGGTCTGGATCGCGGTCAGCACGTCGCCCTGATCTTCGGCGGGAAGAAAGGCGGTGGGCAGGCGGGTGAACAGCACGGCGGTGACGACGCACAGCACCAGGAATGCGGCCAGCGCCCTGAACGGTCGCGACAGGATCTTGGTGTTGGCGGAATCGTAACGGGCAGTCGTGCGGCCAAACCAGCGGTTGAATGCAGCGAAGAAGCGCGGAATCCAGCTGCGCCATCCGCTCTCGGGTTGGGCGTGGCCGTCTTCCCCGGCATGGTTTTTGTGCGGCTTGAGGAAGGTGGCGCACAGCGCGGGCGTCAGCGTCAGCGCCAGCACGGCGGAGAAGAAGATCGAAATCGCCAGCGTGACGGAAAACTGGCGATAGATGCCGCCGGTCGATCCAGGGAAGAACGCCATCGGAATGAACACCGCGATCAGCACCAGCGTGATGCCGATGATCGCGCCGGTGATCTGATCCATCGCCTTGCGCGTCGCCTCGAGCGGGCCAAGCCCTTCTTCGGCCATGATCCGCTCGACATTTTCAATCACCACGATCGCGTCATCGACCAGGATGCCGATCGCCAGCACCATGCCGAACAGCGACAGCACATTGATCGAAAATCCGAACAGCCACAGGCCCAGGCAGGCACCGGCCAGCGCGATCGGAACGACCAGCGTCGGGATCACGGTTGCGCGCCAGTTCTGCAGGAACACGAACATCACGACGAACACCAGCACCATGGCTTCCACCAGGGTGATCATCACCTCTTCCACCGACAGCTGGATGAAGGGGGTGGTGTCGTATGCGACCTGCCATTCGACATCGGCCGGCAGCGTGGGGCCGAGTTCGGCCATGCGCTCTTCCACGCCCTTGGCGGCGTCCAGCGCGTTGGCGCCCGTGGCCAGCTGAATGGCCATGCCGGCCATCGGCTTCCCGTTGATGGAGATATTGTTGGTGTAGCTTTGCGCGCCCAGTTCGACCCGTGCCACATCGACCAGCCGCACCGTGGCGCCGCTGGGATCGGTCTTCAGGATAATCTGTTCGAATTCGTCTTCGGTGGTCAACCGCCCCTGGGCGGTGATGGTCGCGGTGATCTGCTGGCCGCTGGCGAAGGGCTGGGCACCGATGGAGCCGCCGGCCGTCTGGCTGTTCTGTTCCTGTACGGCAGCCAGCACGGCGCTGGGCGACAGGCCATAGGATGCCAGCCGTTCGGGATCGATCCAGATGCGCATGGCATAGGCGGAACCGAACAGGTTGATATCGCCCACGCCCGGCACGCGCCGCAATTCGTCCACCACCTGGCTGGACGCGATATTGCCGAGATCGGTGGCCTTGAGCTCGCCGCTTTTCGACGTCAGCGCGGCGATCATCATGAAGCCGCTGTTCGCCTGGGTCACGCGGATGCCCTGCCGGCGCACATCCTCCGGCAGGCGGGTCTCGATGATGCTCAGCCGGTTCTGGACTTCGGTCTGGGCGATATCGATGTCCGTGCCGGATTCGAAAGTGGCGGTGATGCTGGTCGCGCCGTTCGACTGGCTGGAGGCGGACATGTACAGCAGGCCTTCAACGCCATTGAGCTGCTGTTCGATGATCTGGGTGACATTGTCTTCCACCGTGGCCGCATCGGCGCCCGGATAGGTGGCCGAAATCGTCAGCGATGGCGGGGCGATATTGGGATATTGCTCGATGGCCAGCGCGCGCAGCGCCATGCCGCCTGCCAGCAGAATGCCGAGCGCAATGACCCATGCAAAGATGGGCCGGTCGATGAAAAAGCGTGCCATGGATCAGCGCGCCCCGTTGGCGGCTGCGGATGGTGATGCTGCCGGGCTTGCTGCGGGGTTTGCTCTGGCCGGCGCCCGCGATGCCGCTGCGGCCGGTTGGGCGCGGGTCGTCTTGACCTGCATTCCCGGGCGCACCTTCATCAGATTGTTCACGATCACCACATCGCCCGGGGTCAGCCCGCTCTTGATGATCCAGTTTTCATTGGCCAGCGCACCAAGTTCGACATTGCGCACGGCCACCTTGCCGGTGCCATCGACAACAAACACCGTTCCGGTCTTCTCACCCACGGTGACGGCCGATTGGGGCACCACGATGCCGTTCTGCAACTGGCCGGCTTCCACCCGCACGCGGACGAATTCGCCCGGCAACAGCATGCCTTCCGGATTGGCGAAGCGCGCGCGCAGCTGCAGCGTGCCGGTTTCGGTGTCCACCACGCGATCGAGGAAGTCGATCGTGCCGGTGATCGGGTATTCGCTGCCATCGGCAAACACCAGATGGACGTCGATGCGGCTGTTGGCCGGCACATCCAGCGTGCCATCGGAAATGCCCCGGCGGATGTTCAGGAACTCATTGGCCGACTGGGCGAAGGTCACATAAATCGGGGAGACCTGATCGATTCGCGCCATCAGCGTGGCTTCGGCCTGATTGACGAAGGCGCCCTCCGTCACCTGTGCCCGCCCGGCGCGGCCGGTCAGCGGGGCACGGACGGTGGTATAGCCGAGCTGCAGGGAAGCGGACCGCAGCTGCGCCTCGATTTCCGCCACGCTGGCGGCCGCTTCGCGCGATGCGGCAACGGCAGCATCATATTCCTGCTTGCTGATCGCATTTTCATCCACCAGCGGGCGATAGCGGGTGACCACGGCGGCGGCGTTTGCCGCTGTCGCGCGGGCGCGATCCAGGCTGGCCTTGGTCTGGGCATAGGACGCACGCAGTTCCGACGGGTCGATTTCGAACAGCGGCTGGCCGGCACGCACGTCGCTGCCATCCACATACAGCTGCCGCTGGACGATCCCGGTCACGCGGGCGCGCACCTCGGCCGATCGTTCAGGTTCGACGCGGCCGGGCAGTTCAATGATATTCGGAATCGGCCGGCTGGCGATGACGATCGTTTCCACCTCCAGCGGCGGCGGGGCCGGGGGCTCGGCCTGGCCGGAACAACCCGCAAGCGCCAAGGCGCCGATGACAACTGCATGCGTCCAGCGCATCCGGGAATCCTTGATCATTGTGCAAATGCAATATGTGTAATAGATATTACGCGAATTCTTAGCAAGCGGCATCTCTGTCGTCGCCGGAAAGGGGCGCGCATGGAACGGAAAACCGATGATCGGCTGACACGCCGGCGCGCGGCCATCGTGGCGGCAGCACGATCACTGTTTCTCGAACGGGGCTTCGAACAGACGACGCTGGCGGATATCGTGAGCAAATCGGGTGGTTCCCTCTCCACGATTTACAAGGAGTTTGGCACCAAGGAGCGATTGTTACGAGCGGTAATCGATTTCGATCGCGAACCGGGGCTGGGAATCGCCGCCTATCTGGCCCGCACCGACATGCCGCGGGCGCAGATCATCCGCGAATTCGCCCGTGATCTGCGCGAAAACCGCATGACGCCCGATCATCTGGCCATCACCCGCATCGTCATCGGCCACAGCGCCCGCGATCAGGAATTCGCGCGCGAATTTCACGAAAACAATTTCGCCAGGGCGCATGAAGCGCTCAGCCACATGTTCGCCGTCTGGGCCGGGCAGGGGGTGCCGCTGACCGCGCCGCCCGGCGTGCTGGCCACCGCTTTGATGAGCGTGTTTGCCTTCGAAATGCACCGCGCCGCCATCGGCCATGCGGTGCCGCAGGTGGAACCGGGCGGCAGCCTGGATCAGCAGCTGGAATTCTTCATCCGCAGCGCCGGCCTGGCCGAAGACTAGGGCTTTTTCCGGCCCCGTCTCTGGCCGATCAGCCGACCGGCATATTGTCGATCAGCCTGGTGCCGCCGATCCGCGCTGCCACCAGCAGCCGCAGCGCATTCTCGCCCGGCGTGCTGGCCGGCTGCAGGCTGTCGGCATCGGCAATGTCGGCATAATCCACGCTGGCAAACCCGCCCTCCACCAGCGTCTGGCGCAGCTCGGCCAGCGCCGCCGCGAAATCGGCCCCTTCGGCAATCGCGGCAATCGCTGCGCGCATGGCCCTGGGCAGGGTCACCGCAGCCTGCCGCTGTTCCGGCGTCAGATATCGGTTGCGACTCGACATCGCCAATCCGTCCGCCTCCCGCACGGTTGGCACGCCGATGATGGCATCGGCATGCGGCAGGGTCAGGTCCAGATCGCGGGCCATGCGGCGGATCACGGCCAGCTGTTGCCAGTCCTTTTCCCCGAACAGCGCCACATCGGGCTGGATCTGGTTGAACAGCTTGCACACCACCGTGGCCACGCCATCGAAATGGCCGGGCCGCGATGCGCCGCAGAACCCCTCGCTCACCCCGCTCACGGCAATGCTGGTGGCAAAGCCGGCGGGATAGACCTGATCCACCGGCGGCGCCCACAGCAGCGCCACCCCTTCGCCTTCCAGCATGCGCTGGTCTTCGGCCAGCTGGCGCGGATAGGCGTCCAGATCCTCATTCGGGCCGAACTGGCGCGGATTGACGAAGATCGATGCCGCGACCGCATCGGCATGGCGGCGTGCTTCCCGGATCAGGGTCAGATGGCCTTCGTGCAGCGCGCCCATGGTGGGCACCAGGGCCAGCGTGCCAGCTGCGCGCAGATCGCGGACAGCCTGCCGCAATGCGCCGATGTCTTTGGCAATGATCATCCGCCCGATGTCGTGGCTGATGCGCGGCATGGCAAGCGGCAGTTTTCGGCAGTTTGCGCTAAAATGCGCGTTGGCGCGTTGTCGCCAAATGGCCTTCAACCGTGTGATAGGTGGTTACAAACTGTCTGCCACGGCTTCCGCTCGCCCCCCGGCGGCGATAGAAGAAGCACCATCATCAACCGCCAAGGTTCAGAACAATCGTGAATTCTGCTGCGCCCCATCGTATTGTATTTGCCAATGAAAAGGGCGGAACGGGCAAATCCACCACGGCCGTGCACATCGCCGTGGCGCTGGCCTACCGCGGGGCGCGGGTCGTCGCGATCGATCTCGATCACCGCCAGCGCACGCTCTATCGCTACCTCGAAAACCGCCTCGACACCGAAAAACGCCGCGACATAGCCCTCCCCGGCGCCGCATTCGACGTGTTTTCCGACGGTGATGCTGCTGCCCTGGAACAGCGCGTCGCCGAAATTGGCGAAGGCATGGATTACATCGTTTTCGATACCCCGGGACGCGACGATCCGCTGGCACGCCATTGTGCTGCTCAAGCTGATACGCTCGTTACGCCTATGAACGACAGCTTTGTCGATTTCGACCTGATCGGTCAGGTGGATGCGGAAAACTTCAAGGTCCGGCGGCTGAGCTTCTACGCCGAACTGATCTGGGAATCGCGCAAGCAGCGGGCCATGACCCAGATTCGCGATCAGCGTCCACCGATGGACTGGGTCGTGGTGCGCAACCGCGTGCAGGCCAGCGACGCCCGCAACCAGCGCCGACTGGATCAAGCCCTTACGGAATTGTCGAAGCGGGTTGGTTTCCGTGTTGCACCGGGTTTGTCCGAACGCGTGATCTACCGCGAATTGTTCCCGTCTGGTTTGACCCTGCTCGACAAGGGGCATCTGGGCGAACTGGGCACCAGCCATCTGGTCGCCCGGCAGGAGTTGCGGACGCTGGTGGCCAATCTCAACCTGCCGATCATTCGCCGTCCGGAACAGGCAAACGAGGCGGCCTGAGCAATGGTGCGGCTGCTGTTCTTCCTGGCAGTCGGCGTGATCGCCTGGAAAATGTTCACCGGCCACTGGCCTTGGCAGAGGCGCATTTCTGCAAGATCGCGGGAACTTGCGCAGGCGCGGCAGCTTTTGTCGGTCGGTGTGCAGGCATCGCGGACCGACATTCTTGCGGCGCATCGGCGCCTGATTGCTCTTGTTCATCCTGACAGGGGCGGTACCAGCGCACAGGTGCATGCAGCGGATGCTGCACGTGACATGTTGTTAGAAGAATTGCCTTTTGATCCACCAGTTTGATCCCTCATCCTTCGTAATTCAGGAGATCGTATGACGCATCAGTTCCACCCCACCGTGCTGCGTGAGTACGATATCCGGGGTATTATCGGCGAAACGCTTGGCGCCGACGATGCCCGCGCGATCGGCCGCAGCTTCGGTACGCTGCTGCGGCGCGCAGGGGGGAAACTGGTGGCAGTGGGATATGATGGTCGCGTCAGTTCGCCGATGCTCGAACATGCGCTGATCGAAGGGCTGACCTCGGCGGGTTGCGACGTTCGCCGGGTGGGCATGGGCCCGACGCCGATGCTCTATTACGCCGAAGCTTCCGCGGAAGAGGTTGATGGCGGGATTCAGATTACCGGCAGCCACAACCCGGCCAATTACAACGGCTTCAAGATGGTATTCCAGGGGCGGCCGTTCTTTGGCGCCGATATCCAGACCATCGGCACTATGTCCGCCGCCGGCGATTGGGATGATGGCACCGGCACGGTCGACACGCGCGACATCAATGCCGAATATGTCGAACGTCTGCTGGCGCCGCTGGCGGCCATTGCGCCGGAAAAGCTCGCCAACATCAAGATCGGCTGGGACGCGGGCAATGGCGCAGCCGGTCCTGCGCTGGAACGGCTGGTGGCGAAGCTGCCGGGCGAGCATCACCTGCTCTACACCGAAGTGGATGGCAATTTCCCCAACCACCACCCCGATCCCACGGTGGAGGAAAACCTGGTCGACCTGCGCGCGCTGGTCGCCAGCAAGGGGCTGGATTTCGGCATTGCCTTTGACGGTGACGGTGACCGGATCGGCGCGATCGACGGCGAAGGCCGGATCATCTGGGGCGATCAGCTGCTGATGATCTATGCCGAAGACCTGCTGAACCGCCAGCCGGGTGTGACCATCATTGCCGACGTGAAGGCCAGCCGCGCGCTGTTCGATCATGTCAGCAAGCTCGGCGGCAAGCCGGTGATGTGGAAGACCGGCCATTCGCTGATCAAGTCTAAGATGCGCGAAACCGGATCGCCGCTGGCCGGCGAAATGAGCGGCCATGTGTTCTTCGCCGATGAATATTACGGCTATGACGATGCGCTCTATGCCGGTGTGCGGCTGATTTCTTCCAGCGTTCAGCTGGGCAAATCCGTGACCCAGCTGCGCGGCGAGATGCCGGCCATGCTGAACACGCCCGAAATGCGCTTCCAGGTCGATGAAAGCCGCAAATTCGCCGCGATTGACGAGGTGAAGCAGCGCCTGAGCGGTACCGATGCCGATGTGAACGACACCGACGGTGTGCGCGTGACCACGGATGATGGCTGGTGGCTGCTGCGTGCCTCCAACACGCAGGATGTGCTGGTCGCCCGCGCTGAAAGCTTCACCGCCGAAGGGCTCGATCGCCTGATGGGGCAGATCGATGAACAACTGGCGGCGTCCGGCCTCGAACGCGGGCCACAGGCGGCACACTGAGACCGGACCACCGGATAGGAAACAAGCATGAAATATCTGCTGGCCGGTATGGCCTCCCTCGCCTTCGCGGTTCCTGCCATGGGGCAGGAACCGGTGACGACCACGGTAACCATACCGGCCGCGGAGGCCGAAGACGCGCCTGCCAATGCTTCCAACGAAATGGCCATGGCGATGGCCATGATGCAGACAATGTTTGCCGCGCCCGAACTGACGGCAGAACAGGAAGCGCGCCTGCCGCTGGCCACGCAACTGGCGGAACACATGCTGCCCAATGGCATTTATGCCCGTGCCATGACCGAAACCTTCAGCAGCTTCATCGAACCGATCATGGGCATGGCCCCGCAGAACATGCCGGTTTACGACATGTCGGAACGGCTGGGCGTAGAGTACGCTTTGGTCGATGGGCTGGATCAGGCGCAGCAGGAAGAAGTCGGCCACATCCTTGATCCGGTGTATGAACAGCGTAGCCGGGCGGCGATGGATTTCGTCATGGGCAAAACCACGGAACTGATGACGCTGATCGAACCGGGCATGCGGCGCGGGGTCGCGCGATCCTTCGCCACCCGGCTGGACGAGCAGCAACTCGGCGCAGTGGTGGCCTTTTTCGATACGCCCGCAGGCGCTGCCTTTGCCCAGCACAGCCTGATGGCTTTCAGCGACCGGCAGGCGATTTCTGCCCTGATGGCAGAAATGCCCCGGCTGATGGAAAGCCTACCCGATTTCGAAACCGCCGCCAAGGAAGCCACCGCCAGCCTGCCGGCTGAACGGGAGTATGCCGATCTGTCCGCCGCCGATCGCCAGCGCCTGGCCAAGCTGCTGGGGATCAGCGAGGGCGAACTGCAGCGGAACATGGCAGAGGCTGCCGAAAACCGCGCTGCCATAGAGGCCGGTGAATATGACTGGGAAGCTGAGGCTACGGCTACAGCAACGGCAGAAGTCCCTGCACCCCCAAAACTGTCCGGCAAGGGGCGCGGCAAGGGGAATTGATCCCCTGTCTTTCCCCCGATCCATCCAGGCATGACAGCATCCGGTCCTGAGATCCCCGTTGAACTGCAGCAATGGTTCAGCGGGCGGGGCTGGCGGGTCCGCAGCCATCAACGGGACATGTTCCTGGCCCATCGCGCCGGGCGACATGCCCTATTGGTCGCCGATACCGGGGCGGGCAAGACGCTGGCGGGATTTCTGCCTACGCTGGCTGATTTCTGCCCGTCCGCCGGCGATCCGCCCGATGGGCTGCACACGCTCTACATCTCTCCGCTCAAGGCGCTGGCGCATGATGTGCAGCGCAATCTGCTCGGCCCGGCGGAGGAGATGGGCCTGCCGATCCGGATCGAAACCCGCAGCGGGGATACGCCGTCCGACCGGCGCAAGCGGCAGATGGGGCGACCGCCGCATATCCTGCTGACCACGCCCGAAAGCCTGTCGCTGCTGCTGTCCTACCCCGACAGCTTCACCATGTTTTCCGGGCTCCAGCGGGTCATCATCGATGAAGTTCACGCTTTCGCCACGGGCAAGCGCGGCGACCTGCTGGCGCTGGCGCTGGCGCGGTTGCAGGCGATCGCACCAGGCATGCAGCGCGCGGCGCTTTCGGCCACGCTTGCTGATCCCGATGAATTTCGCGCCTGGCTCGCGCCTTGGGGCGAAATCGACACGGTTGCTCTGGTAGAGGGGGAGCCCGGCGCCCCGGCGCAGGTTGAGATCCTGCTGCCCGGAGATGAGCGGATCCCCTGGGGCGGTCATGCGGCGACCTGGGCCGTGCCGCAACTCTATGATGAAATCCGTCGCAACCGCACCACGCTGGTGTTCACCAACACCCGTTTCCTGGCTGAACACATCTTTCAGAAATTGTGGGAGGCCAATGACGATACGCTGCCGATCGGCATTCACCACGGATCTCTGAGCACGGAGGCCCGCCGGAAGGTGGAAGGGGCCATGGCGCGGGGCGAATTGCGCGCCCTGGTGGCCACGGCCAGCCTCGATCTGGGGGTTGACTGGGGGGATGTCGATCTGGTGGTCCAGATGGGCGCTCCCAAGGGATCCAGCCGGCTGCTGCAGCGGATCGGGCGGGCCAATCATCGGCTCGACCAATCCAGCCGCGCGCTGCTGGTGCCGGGCAACCGGTTCGAATTCTTGGAAGCCATGGCGGCGCGCGATGCGGTTGATGAAGGGCAGCGTGATGGCGAACCCTTCCGGCCCGGCGGGCTGGACGTGCTGGCTCAGCACGTGATGGGCTGTGCCTGTGCCGGACCTTTTGAAGAGGCCGCGCTTCTGGCTGAAGTCCAGTCCTGCCTGCCCTATGCCTGGGTCGGTGCGAGTGTGTGGCAGCGGGTGCTCGGCTTCGTCGAGAGTGGGGGCTATTCTCTCAATGCCTATGACCGGTTCAAGAGGATCACGCGTTCTGCGGACGGAAACTGGCGGCTGAGCCATCCGGAACTGGCGGCGCGCCATCGGCTGAATGCCGGGATCATCATCGATTCGGATATGCTTGATGTGCGGTTTGGGAACGGCCGATCGCTGGGGCGGGTGGAAGAGCGGTTTGCCGCATCACTGCGGCCGGGCGATACCTTTGCCTTTGCCGGGATGAGCCTGGAAGTGGTTCGGCTGCAGGATATGCAGGTGACGGTACGGGCTGCGCGCAAGGCGGCCATGATCCCGTCCTATGGTGGGCAGAGGTTGCCATTGACGACCCATCTGGCCGAGCGGGTTCAGGCTATGCTGGTCGATCGCGCAGGTTGGAGCCGCTTCCCGGACAATGTGCGCGAATGGCTGGAAATGCAGGACTGGCGATCGGAAATGCCGGCGCCCGGCCGTCTGTTGGTCGAGGCCTTCCCCCATGGTGGTCGCGAATACACGGTTTATTACACCTTTGCGGGATGGAACGCGAACCAGTCGCTTGGCATGCTGATCACCAAGCGGATGGAACAACGCGGCCTGCTGCCGGGCGGCTTCGTCGCCAGCGATTATGCGCTGGCGGTGTGGGGGCTGAAGCCGGTGAAGGATCCGGCCAGCCTGCTTTCGCCGGAAATTCTGACGGATGAATTTATCGATTGGGTGCAGGAATCGCATCTGCTGCGCCGGGCGTTTCGCGAAGTTGCGGTGATTGGCGGCCTGGTGGAACGCCAGCATATCGGCCAGCGCAAGACCGGGCGGCAGGTCACCTTTTCCACCGACCTCATTTTCGATGTGCTGCGCAAATATGAACCCGATCACCTTCTGATGCAGGCGGCCTGGGCCGATGCCCGATCACGCATGACCGATATCGGCCGGCTGGGGGATCTGCTCGATCGCGCATCGGGCAGTCTGCTGCATGTCAGGCTTGAACGAGTCAGCCCGCTGGCGGTGCCGGTGCTGGTGATGATTGGGCGTGAAAACCTGCCGCAGGGGGCGGTCGACGATGCTCTCCTGCTGGAGGCGGAGGCGCTGGCAGAGGCTGCCATGAACGGGGAGCCTCTGCACGATCTGGACGAAGACTGAGTATTTCGAGAAGCGCCGAGGGTATGCCCGGCGCCGGTCTCACCGCCCGAATTCGCGGTATTGCTCATTGCCGACAAAACCGAACTTGGTCACGCCGGTGGCTCGCACGATATTCACCACCTGCGCCGTCTGCTCGTAGCTGGCATTGGCTTCGGGCGCGAACTGCAACTCGGGTTCAGGGCGGATCGCCTGCATGGCCCGCAGATTGGCGACCAGCGTGCCCTCGGAGATGCTTTCCCCGTTCCAGAACATATCACCTTGCCGGGTCAGGATCAGTCGGTTCTGCACGGGCATGATGGTCGTTGTTGGATGATCGATCGGGGGTTGGGGCAGATCAAACTCCACCGAATGTGTCGCCACCGGAATTGTGATGATGAACATGATCAGCAGCACCAGCAGGACATCGATCAGCGGGGTGGTGTTCATCTCCATCATCGGCCGGTCAGGCAGACGGGTGGTAGATACGGCCATGGCAGACTCTCCTGTCAGGGTGCGCTTCCGTCCAAAAGAAGGAAACCACCGGTTGGAAACTCAAAACATTCATGCGATCCCAAACTGTGTAATAGTACATCATACCCTTGGGCGGTCGACTTGCAAGCCGTAAGTCGGTGGGGCGTGGAGGCGTTCGAGGTGTTGAGCCGAGTGGGCCTTGCCTTTCGGGCAAAGAAAAAGGGGCGGAAAATCCGCCCCTTCTCCTGTTCGTATCTGTTTGGTGCTGCTTAGCTGCCGCTACCAAACTCGCGGTATCGTTCGTTGCCGACGAAGCCGAACTTCGTCACGCCGCTGCCCTTGATGATGTTCAGCACCTTGGCGGTGAGATCATAGCTGGCATTGGCATCGGGTTCGAACTGCAGTTCCGGTTCAACCGGCATGGCCACCGACTGCTGCAGCAGAGTCACCAGCTGACCCTGGTCGACGGCGCCGCCGTTCCAGAGGATTTCGCCGTTCGGCGTCAGCAGCAGCTTGTTCTTGATCGGCTCAACAATGACGTCGGGCGGAGTCGGGCTGGGTGACGGCAGGTCGATATCGACCGAGTGAGTGGCAACGGGAATGGTGATGATGAACATGATGAGGAGCACGAGCAGGACGTCGATCAACGGCGTCGTGTTCATTTCCATCATCGGCGAACCATCGTCCTTGCCGCCTGACATTGCCATGGGGGATTACTCCTGTTGTTTCCTGGCGCCCGATCAGCCGTTGGGATCGACCGGGTTGGAAATGAAGCCGACAGTCGGATAACCGGCCGCCTGCACGTTGTAGATCGCGCCGGCAACGCAGCGCCACGGGGCGTTGACGTCACCGCGGATGTGCACCTGCGGGATCAGATCGGGATCTTCCCTGATAGCATCTGCACCGCCTGCGCGCTTCACGATGTCATCAAGCCGCTTGAACGCCTGGTCGTAGAGTTCGGTCGACGAAACCGGGGTGATATTGTTGATATACACCCGGCATTCGCCTTCGCGGATCGCGCCTTCGAAACCCGACCGCGTGGTGCCGGCGGTCTTGCCGGCGGCGTCGGTCGTCGAAACCGTGATCAGAAGGTTTTCGACCTTGTCCTTGGATTCCAGGGATTCGAAGACCGGCAGCCTCAGGTTCTCAATGGTCTGAATGGCGACCGGAACCGCGATGAGGAAGATGATCAGAAGAACCAGCATGACGTCCACCAAGGGAGTCGTGTTGATTTCCGACAGTGGCGTTTCTGCGCCTCCGCCACCTGCTGATATGGCCATGTGTCTTGTCCTATTTCAAAGCATCGCCAGAGGGGCGGGCGACCCGCATGCCGGAACCCGCCCCCGATTACCTAATGGCGATTACGGCTTCGCAGGAGCAACCGGCTTGGCCGGTGCTGCTGCCGGAGCAGCCTTAACCGGAGCAGCAGCCACAACAGCCGGCTTCACCGCACCCTTGGAGGTGATGTTGGCCAGCAGATCGGTCGAGAAACCACTCAGCAGTTCGGCGATCTTCTTGTTGCGAGCCTGCAGCCAGTTGTAGGCAAGCACGGCCGGAACGGCGACGAGCAGGCCGATGGCGGTCATGATCAGAGCTTCACCGACCGGGCCAGCGACCTTGTCGATCGATGCCGAACCGGCAAGGCCGATGTTGATCAGGGCGCGGTAGATACCGATAACGGTGCCGAGCAGACCGACGAACGGCGAGGTCGCACCCACGGTTGCCAGGAACGACAGGCCGCCGGCGAGCTTCGAATTGATCAGAGCTTCCGAACGGGCCAGCGAACCGTGCAGCCAGTCATGGGCTTCCAGGCTGTCGGTCATCTTCAGGTGCTGTGCTTCAGCGGCCAGGCCGTCGTCGACCATCTGGCGCCATGCGCTGTTCTTATCGAGCTTCGAAGCGCCTTCGGTCAGGGTGTTTGCGCGCCAGAAGTTGCTGCGCACAGCCTTGTACTGAGCGAAGATCTTGTTCTGCTCAAGCAGCTTGGTGATCAGGATGTAGAAAGAACCGATGGACATGATGACCAGCACGGTAAGGATGGACCAAGCGATCGGTCCGCCTTCCTTCATGGCTTCAACGAAACCGAACTTGTTTGCCGGGGCCGCGTCGCCGCCAGCTGCGGCAAGAATGTCAATAAGCATGCGGGTATTCCTCTTAACTAGACCATTAGGTTACCGGTAGGCGCCGTTGAGACGCACCGCGAATTTAATCGGGGATCTGCCATCTGATCGAAGTCGACCAGGTGCCTGCCACCGGTTCACCGTCCCTCGTTGCAGCATTGAAGCGACCACGACGCGTCAGAAGACGGCAGGTGGTGTCATCAAGCTCCTTCGAGCCACTGGAACTGGTCACGTCGCATCCGGTCACACGACCATCAGCGCCAACCGACAGACGAACGCCGGTCGTTCCCTGTTCTTCCTTGCGCAGGGCACCTGACGGATAATCGTCATTGGTGGCCCAGCTGCCTGCATTGCCACGCGGCGATGCTGCCTTCGGCGGAACGCTCGGCGGCGGCGGCGGAGGCGGCGGTGCCGGAGGCGCAGGGGGCGCGGACGGCGGAATGATCACCGCAGGCGGTGCCGGCGGCGGGATTGTCTGCTGCGTCTGGATCGGTGGCGGAGCCACAGACACATTAATCGGAGGCGGCGGTGCGACCGGCGGCGGCGGAGCGGTATCGGGCTCCGGCGGCGGAGGTGGCGGCTCATCCTCGGGTGGTGGTGGTGGTTCGTCGATATCCACTGTCGTCACGCGTTCGACCAGCGACTTTGCGGCCGAATAAGCCAGACCCGTAACCAGGGTGTAGCCAATTACGACGTGGATGAGGGCGACGATGATGATCGCGACAACGCGACTACCGCTCATTTGTTGGTCAGCGTAAGCCATCCAGTCCCTTCACTCCATGCTCGTTTCGCCGGGCATGGCCCGGCACCGGCGGCAGCCACCAGGAGGGCATCCTGGCGATCGCCACTAAGAATTGTCCACTCCGGGACCGCCGGCAGCAGGCTGCACAACGGATTTGGGCTTTGACCCGGTGTGGTCGCGGAACCGCGCTATTATTGTGTTTAAGGTCCCAGTGGGGCAGGTCTTAACGGCGAAGAAAGACTTGGGCAAACCCTTTGTCGGTTCAGCCGGGATTCACCATTTTCAGCCTGCAAGACGGGAAGATTTGCTGCATTGCGGCAAAAATCTCCGCAAAGCGCAAAAGAGGAATACATCAATGCAGCATAGGTTTGGTGCGCGAATCTTCGCGATTGCGGTAAGTGCGCTGGCGATTCCTGCGTGCGCACAAACTGATTCATGGGTGTCAGGTACCCAAACGAACACGCTAGGGGTGGCTCCCAGCCCTACTTATGCCGATTATGTCGGCCTGTCCGATGCCGCCGGAGTGGTGGCGATCGTACAGGTGGCCAAGCAGGCGGTGGTCGAACCCGAGCGGTCCCCCGGTCTCGCGCGCGGCTATGTTCGCCTCTACATCGAAGCCCAGACGGAAGCGTTGATTTCCGGGCAGGACGGGCTCGGCGGATCGTTGGTGTTCGTGGCCGATGTGCCGCTGGCGCCGAATGGCAAGCCTCCCAAGTTGAAGAAGCAGCGGATGATCATCTTCGCCGATCCTGTCCCAGGCAGTGCCGGTACGCTGCAGCTGGTGCGGCCCAGCGCCATCCTGCCGGCAACCCCGGAAACCGAGGCACAGACCCGTGCGGTCGCGACCGCGCTCGTGGCGCCTGACGCGCCGCCGAAGCTGACCGGCATTCGCGATGCCATTTCGGTGGCGGGCAATCTGGCCGGGGAAGCCGAAACCCAGATGTTCGTCGATACCAACAGCGGGGCGCCGGTCTCGCTCACTGTCATCCGTCGTCCCAATATGACACCGGAATGGGGGGTGTCGTGGAGCGAAATCGTCGATCAATCGGTCAAGGCGCCGGCCCCGCAGACGCTGCAATGGTATCGTCTCGCATGCGGCCTGCCTCGTGAATTGCCGCAGGATGCCTATCTCCAGGCCGATCGCGCGTCCCGTGCGCGCGCCAGCGAGGATTACGCGTTCATCCTGCAACAGCTCGGCCCCTGCACTCGCACCATCGAATGATCGTCTGTCTGTAAATAATGCCCCGGCTGCTGCCGGGGCCGCAAAGCTGCCGATCAATGAGCAGGGGCTCTAGCCAAATGCGCCGCAGCGCCGTAACTCCGCGCGCCGCAACAAAGGGAAAATCATGGTTCAACCGCTCCGTATCGCGCTTGCCGGCCTCGGCACCGTTGGCGCAGGCGTCATTCGCCTGCTGGACACCAATGCCAGCCTGATTGCCGCGCGCGCCGGACGCCCGATCGAGGTGGTGGCTGTCTGCGCCCGTGATCGCAGCAAGGATCGCGGCGTCGACCTCAGCCGCTATATCTGGGAAGATGACATGACCGCGCTGGCAGCGCGCGACGATGTCGACGTGGTGGTGGAACTGGTCGGCGGATCGGATGGATCGGCGCTGACGCTGGCCCGGCGGGCGCTCGGCAACGGTCGTGGCCTGGTTACTGCGAATAAGGCGATGATGGCCCATCACGGCATGGAACTGGCCGCCGCCGCTGAAGAGGCACGCGTCGCGCTGAAGTTCGAGGCGGCCGTCGCCGGCGGAATTCCGGTGATCAAGGGTTTGCGTGAAGGGGCGGCAGCCAATGCTGTGTTGCGAATCTATGGTATTCTCAACGGCACCTGCAATTACATCCTTTCCACCATGGAAGACACGGGCCGCGATTTTGGTGATGTGCTGAAGGAAGCGCAGGCGCTCGGCTATGCGGAAGCAGATCCCACATTCGATATCGAAGGCGTGGATGCTGCACACAAGCTGGCATTGCTGGCCTCGATCGCATTTGATTCGCGCGTCGATTTCAGCGCGATGGAAGTCGAAGGAATCAGCCGCATTCGCGCAGCCGATATCGCCCAGGCGGCGGCGCTGGGTTATGTCATTCGTCTGATCGGGCTTGCCGATTGCGATGGGGGCCTGTTCCAGCGGGTGCAGCCATGCCTGGTTCCGCGCGATCATCCGCTGGCATCGGTCGATGGACCGACCAATGCAGTTGTGCTGGAGGGCAATTTCTGCGGCCGCCTGCTGTTCCAGGGCGCGGGTGCGGGCGATGGCCCGACAGCGAGCGCCGTGGTCGCCGATCTGATCGACATTGCCCGGGGTGATGCCGGTCCGCCGTTTTCCATGCCCGTGGCTGCGCTGCAGCCGCTGGAACGGGCGGGATCGGGCCATCGGCTGGCGCGCAGCTATCTGCGTTTCACGGTCGCCGACCGGCCGGGCGTGCTGGCGGAAATTTCTGCCGCTATGCGCGATGCCGGCGTTTCGATCGAAAGCCTGATCCAGCAGGGTCGGCCAGAGGAAAATGGCGAAGTGCTGGTGGTGATGGTCACGCATGAAGGGCCCGAAAGCGCCGTAACCCGTGCGCTCGAACTGCTCGATGGCTCGCCCAGCCTGACCGAAGCACCGCTGGTGATGCGCCTGCTCGGCTGATTTCGACCATTTTTCTGTTTGTGGGGTTTTCATGGCCAGCAACACACCTGCACCCGCTGCTGCGCTGGACCGCACGCTGATACTCGAACTCGTCCGCGTGACGGAGGCTGCGGCTATTGCGGCCTCTGCCCTGGTTGGTCGGGGCGATGAAAATGCCGCTGATGCCGCAGCGGTGGATGCCATGCGGCGGGCGTTCGATCTGCTCGATATCGATGGCACAATTGTCATCGGCGAAGGCGAGCGCGACCATGCGCCGATGCTATTCGTCGGAGAGAAGCTCGGGCGGGCGCAGGGCAGTGGGCCGAAGATCGACCTGGCGGTTGATCCGCTGGAAGGTACCACCAACACGGCCAAGGGCGGACATAATGCACTGGCCGTGCTGGCTGCGGCCGAACAGGGTCATCTGCTGAACGCGCCCGATGTCTATATGCAGAAGATCGCCATAGGTCCGGGATATCCGGATGGGGTGGTTGGGCTGGACAAGACCGCGCGAGAGAATATCGATGCGCTGGCGGCGGCCAAGGGCGTCGATCCGCAGCATATCACCGTCTGCGTCCTAGATCGCCCGCGCCATGGCGAACTGATCGAGGAGCTGCGTTCCATCGGTTGCGGCATCGTGCTGATCCCCGACGGTGATATCGCCGGGGTAATCGCCACTACAGAAGAAGATACCGCGATCGACATCTACATGGGGTCTGGCGGCGCACCCGAAGGTGTGTTGGCGGCAGCGGCGCTGCGCTGCGTCGGCGGGCAGTTCAGTGGCCGGCTGATCTTCCGCAATGAAGAGGAACGTGCCCGCGCCAGAGCCTGCGGTATCACGGATTTCGATCGGATCTATCTGATCGACGATCTGGCCAGCGGTGATTGCATCTTCGCCGCCACCGGCGTCACCAATGGGTCGCTGCTGGATGGTGTACGCCGGCTGCGCGATGGCGGGTTTGCCACCGAAAGCGTGGTCATGCGCGCCAGCACCGGCACGGTTCGCTGGATTCACAGCGAACATCGGACTGCTTGATTTCGGCCACACCATGGCCCGGTTCTCCCCAAGGCTGGTGCAGCGCAGGTTGCATTCATATGACTCTGGGCTAGAGGGCGGGCGCACTCGATTCCCGCGACAACAAAGGGTCTTCCCGCGATGAAACTGATGGCCGGCAATTCCAACCTGCCGCTTGCTCGCGCAATCGCCGGATATCTGGAAATCCCGCTTACCGATGCGAGCGTCCGCCGGTTTTCCGATGAAGAGATCTTCATCGAGATTCACGAGAACGTGCGCGGTGAAGATGTCTTCCTGCTGCAATCCACCAGCTTCCCGGCCAATGACCATCTTATGGAACTGCTGATCGGCATCGATGCGCTCAAGCGCGCCTCGGCCAAGCGGATCACTGCGGTTGTTCCCTATTTTGGTTACGCCCGCCAGGATCGCAAGCCGTCCCCCCGCACGCCGATTTCGGCCAAGCTTGTG
Organism: Croceibacterium xixiisoli; assembly: GCF_009827305.1. Lineage (GTDB taxonomy): Bacteria > Pseudomonadota > Alphaproteobacteria > Sphingomonadales > Sphingomonadaceae > Croceibacterium_C > Croceibacterium_C xixiisoli. The sequence goes on from NZ_WTYJ01000003.1 coordinate 89,809, forward strand.
GCGGATATCATCACCAAGGCGGGTGCCAACCGGGTGCTGTCCGTCGATCTGCATGCCGGGCAGATTCAGGGCTTCTTCGATATCCCGACCGACAATCTCTATGCTGCTCCGGTGATGGCCGCCGATATTCAGGCGCGTTATGGCGGCGGGGATCTGACTGTGGTGTCGCCGGACGTCGGCGGCGTGGTGCGTGCACGTTCGCTGGCCAAGCGGCTCGACAACGCGCCGCTGGCCATCGTCGACAAGCGTCGCGAGCGGCCGGGCGAATCGGAAGTGATGAACATCATTGGTGATGTGAAGGGGCGCGCCTGCATCCTGATCGATGACATCATCGACTCGGGCGGCACGTTGTGCAACGCGGCCCAGGCTCTGCTTGACGCCGGTGCAAAGAGCGTCGCCGCTTACATTACCCACGGGGTTCTGTCCGGTGGTGCCGTCGCCAGAGTCGACAATTCGGCGCTTACTGAACTGGTGATCACCGACACCATCCTGCCAACTGACGCGACGCGCGATTCGAAGCGGATTCGCACCCTGACGGTGGCGCCGCTGGTGGGTGAAGCTGTCCGCCGCATCGCCGATGAAAGCAGCGTGTCGAGCTTGTTCGACTGATCATGGTGGCGCGGGTGTTTTGCCCGCACTAGGCCTGTCGCCGATTGCGGCCAAATGTCGGAATATCAACCAGCCGGCCCCCCTCTCTTTTTGTCCGCCTTTTCGACGGGTGGATCGGTTCGGCATACCCAATGTACGGTTGCAGGTGGCCGATGTGCTTCGTATTCCGCCGGACACGATCCATTGCGGGCGTGCCAGGCCAGTTGCGGTGTGGGCGTCAGCAACTGGGTTGCCGATGGTGATCAGCCCGTGCGGGTGCCGGGGATCAGCAGCCCCTAGCAGGCTGCAGCGGTGCAACAGCAGAACAGGATGTTCCGATGAAACTTGACGCTGAAATCGCGCTTGCCCACCGCCTTGCCGATGCGGCGAGAGAAGCCATCAGACCCCATTTTCGCACGCCCTTGACGGCGGAACGCAAAGGCGATGCCTCGCCTGTCACCGTGGCCGATCGCGCGGCGGAAGAAGCGATGCGGCGTATCCTGACAGCCGAAGTCCCGCAAGACGGCGTTCACGGGGAAGAATTCGGTGTCAGCGAAGGGCGCTCGGGTCGCAAGTGGGTGCTCGATCCTATCGATGGGACGACGGCCTTCTTGGCTGGCCGCGCCACCTTCGGGACGCTGATCGCCTTGCTCGTGGATGGTTTTCCTGTGCTCGGTCTTATCGATCAACCGATCCAGTCCGAACGCTGGCTGGGGGTGATGGGGCAACCGACCACATTGAATGGCATGCCTGTCAGGGTGCGGCCTTGCCGTGAACTGGGTGATGCCGCGCTGGCCACCACCGGGCCGCACTATTTCTCCCAGGAGGAAGGCGACGTGTTCATGGCTCTGGCGGCGAAGACCGACCACAAGCGCATGATCATGGGTGGTGATTGCTACAACTACGCCTTGCTCGCCACCGGTTGCCTCGACGTGGTGTGCGAAGCCGGTTTGAAGCTGCATGATTTCGCCGCTTTGGTGCCGGTGGTCGAGGGGGCTGGTGGCCTGATGTGCGACTGGAATGGCGAACCGCTGCACGCCGGTTCTGCCGGCGATGTGCTGGCGCTGGGCGATCCGGCCCGGCTGGACGATGTGCTGGAAGCCATGGGCGGGCAATCGCATGACCATGATCATTCCGGGCACGATCACAGTCATCCGTGAAGCTGTTCTTCTACGGCGTGTTGATGGAACATCTCGCGGGCAGGGATGTCTGCGACATGCTTGTCGGTATCGGTCCCGGCTTGCCCGCATGGGCGTGCGGCACACTTTACGCCGTGCCCGATCCGCAGGGTTGGTATCCGGCGCTGCTTCCCGGCACGGGGCGCGTGCAGGGGATGTTGCATGACGCGGAGACGGTCGATCTCGCCGCGCTCGATCATTTCGAAGGGGTGAACACCCATGATCCATTGACGGGGGACTACCGCCGGGCTGAAATTGAGGCGAAAACCGCGGTAGGCGCTCGTCTGCGCGTCCAAGCCTATCTCTGGAATCATGCGGTTGGGAAAAATCTGATCCGATTGCCGGCCGGCGATTTTTCTTCCTGGCTGAAGCAGATGAGGCGCCGGCCATTTGGCGACGTCTAAAACTGGGCAACGCCCTGTTGGTAACAAATTAAGAACGGGCGCTATTTTTTGCTGCCTTCCGGCCGCTAACGATAATGCGGCATGGTTTGCGATGTGGCGCGTGACAATGCATGCCCCATCATTTTTCTTACCGATCCTGTTTCCAATGTTCGGCCCGGTCACGGATCGCGGCCAGAATGTTGCTTTCCAGATCGCCGAGGAAGAATTCACCCCATAGCGCTGCATAGGGATTGAAGTGGGTGCGCGCGGTATAACGCGTCGTCAGCTGCAGCAAATGCCGGCCATCGTCCTGCGGGATCAGCACGTAGCCACCACTGTCGACCTGCATATAGGCGCTGTCGGGGCGCAAATGGCGGTCGGTGAATTCCCAGCCCTGACTGCCGGTAAAATCGAACCGCCAGCTGATTCGGCTGTTCACCTGCCAATCGGTCACGATTTCGCGAAAGGCGATGCCATGCTCCCAGCGGGCATGGCGGATGGCGCCCACCCCGCTCCCTTCCAGCCAGGCTCCACGCGGGCGGGGGATGCCGATCAGATCCTGTGACAGGTTCCAGCGCCCTTCATCCGGCCCGATATCGGTAATGCCCTGCATCAGCGGCCAGATCGCATGCGCCGGCGCATCGATCACAATCTCGCGGGTTACGGAATAGTGCCGGGCGGGCGGCTCTATCATGCTTTCGATTGGCATCATGATGAGCGGCAGCGCCAGTAGGCTAGGGCTCAGGAAGGTGCTCGCCGGATCAGATTCAGGATCGCGCCGGCGCAGGCGATAGGTGAGCAGCGCCCCCACCTCTCCGCTGATCAGCCAGGGAACCGCCAGCATCAAAATGCAGACCACCCCTTCCTGCAGCAGGATGACGCCGATCAGGATCATGCCGACCAGGCACACAACTGGTACAAGTGCGTAGAACCGTCTGCGCCGGCGGGCGAGCGGATCGCAGATGTAACAGAGGAAGGCGCAGATCGCTGCCGGTTGCACCAGCGCGAAACTGACCATCACCATGCCTGAATCAGGGCGTGCCCAATCCACCAGCAGATAGCATCCGACCGCATAGAATGCGGCAGCGGCAAAGGCACCGATGATGCGTGCGGCCATGCGCGACCGGTCAGCCTGGTCCATTTGCCACCCTCATGCCAAGCCTTTACCACAGGATAGCGGGCAGGCAATTGATCGCCGGCCAATGTGCGGGCTTGCCTTTGGGCGTCGCAGCATTTAGTGGCGCGCGCTTCGATAGACACGTGATTCATCTGCCGGCCTGGCCACAAGGGCTGCCAGGGCTGGTTGGACGTGTCCCTTTATAGGAGACAAAAATGCCCAAGCTGAAGACCAAGAGCGGTGTGAAGAAGCGCTTCAAGATCACCGCCACCGGCAAGGTGAAGCATGGTGTTGCTGGCAAGCGCCACCGGCTGATCAGCCACAACGCGAAGTACATCCGCCAGAACCGCGGCACCGAAGTGATCTCCGATGCTGATGCACGGGTGATCAAGAAGTGGGCGCCCTACGGGCTGAACTGAGGAGTACTGAGCAATGTCCCGTATCAAACGCGGCGTTACCACGCGCCAGAAGCACAAGCGTATTCTCGAACAGGCCAAGGGTTACCGCGGCCGTCGCAAGAACACGATCCGCGTCGCTCGTCAGGCCGTCGAAAAGGCTGGCCAATATGCTTACCGCGATCGCAAGATCAAGAAGCGGACCTTCCGTGGTTTGTGGATCCAGCGCATCAACGCAGCTGTCCGCGCTGAAGGCATCACCTATTCGCAGTTCATGCACGGTATCAAGCTGGCCGGCATCGAACTGGACCGCAAGGTGATGGCCAATCTGGCCATGAACGAAGGCGCTGCATTCGCGTCGATCATTCAGCAGGCCAAGGCAGCACTTCCTGCCGCCTGACATCCTGCTACGGCATCGCCAACAGGTTGATGCCGGGATAAAAGGGGCGTGAACGCTTGCCGTTCACGCCCCTTTTTGCGTCTGGTCTGTGGTCACCTGCGTCTTTCCGCAGGGGTGCTGGCAGGGCTTGTCAGCCTGCTTGTGATATGTCCATAATTGTCCCATTCTGGTAATCGGGTCGCAAGGAACGGCGTTTGGGGGCAGGGAAGGGGGGCATTGTGTCCCCGACAGAAGTGGATCGGTCGATCGCGGTGGGCACCGATTTTTCGCTCGATGTCCGGTTGTTTCGGCTGTCTCCGGAATTGCAGCCTTATTTCACGGCGCTGTACTGCTTTGATATCGACTGTCCGGACGGGCAGATCATCAAGGATTGCCTTCATCCAGAATGGGCCGCCATGCGCTTTTCCGTCGGCAAGCCGCCGATGGCCGCGATCGGCCCGGGGCCCATGAGCCGGCAGGCGCAATTCGTCGTCAGCGGGCCGACCTGCCAATCGATCCGTTTCGGCCTTTCCACCGCACGCATCTGGGGACTGGGGGTACAGCCTGCCGGTTGGGCCAAATTCATTGCGGGCAGCGCGCGCGATTTTGCCGATCGCACCGTGGATGGTGTTGCCGATCGAGCCTTTGCCCTGTTCGCGCCGTTGCTGGATCTGGTGCATCAGCCGCATTCCGACGCGGAAGCGACGGCGGGGGCCATAAACAGTTTCCTGATGCCGCATGCGAATCGGATCATTGTTGGCGAAGAGCAAATCCTTGCCTGCCATGCGGCGCTGCTGGATCCCGAAATCGCCAATGTGGGGGATCTGGGCGAGCGTCTGGGAATGAAGCCGCGCACGCTGGAACGGCTATGCGGTCGCTATTTCGGATTTCCGCCGAAAATGCTCCTGCGCCGCCAACGATTCCTGCGCAGCCTGGCCCGCTTCATGCTGGAGCCGCGCCGCAACTGGAGCGAGGCAATGGATGGGCAATATTATGACCAGGCCCAGTTTGTACGGGATTTCCGATCCTTCATGGCCATGACCCCCAGTGAATATGCGCTGGGGCCGCATCCCATTCTTGATCGCATCATCGAACAGCGCATGGCCGATCAAGGGGCTGCCCCGCAAACGGACAAGCCGACGATCCTGCGCTACGCCGATGATGGCAAGCGCTCCAGATAGCCGCTGCCAGCCTGCCAATGCGGCCTGCCCTGTGTGATTAGGGGTTGGGCCGGCGCGCCCCGCCCGCTAACAGGCGCGGCAACCACTATCGGCGCCTTTCAACAACAGCAGTTTTCATGGCAGATCTTCAGCAACTTGAACTTGATGCAGTCGCGCGCATTGGCGCCGCGGCAGACCTTTCCGCGCTGGAAGGGCTGCGGGTCGAATTTCTCGGCAAGCAGGGCAGTGTTTCCGCCCTGCTGAAAACGCTGGGCGGCATGAGCCCGGACGAACGCCAGAGCCAGGGCCCGCTGATCAATGGTCTGCGCCAGAGCGTCAGCGACGCGATCACCGCGCGCAAGGCAGCACTGGAAGCAGCTGAGCTGGAAGCGAAACTGGCCGGCGAAACCATCGACCTGACGCTGCCGGCGCCGGACAGCGCACGCGGATCGGTTCACCCTGTCAGCCAAGTGATGGACGAACTGGCCGAAATCTTTGCCGATATGGGCTTCGCCGTGGCCACCGGGCCGGAGATCGAGGACGACTGGCGCAATTTCACTGCGCTCAACATTCCCGAAACCCACCCGGCGCGTGCCATGCACGACACCTTCTATTTCCCGGACGAAAAGCGGGCTGGGCCTGCGGCCGGACCGGGCGAAGGCGGCCGCATGCTGCTGCGCACCCACACCTCGCCGGTGCAGATCCGCACCATGACCGCGCAAGAACCGCCGATCCGCATCATTGCGCCGGGCCGCGTTTATCGCAGCGACAGCGATGCCACCCACACGCCGATGTTCCACCAGATCGAAGGGTTGGTGATCGACAAGGGCATCAACCTCGGTCACCTGAAATGGACGCTGGAAACCTTCCTGCGTGCCTTTTTCGAACGCGATGACGTCGTGCTGCGGCTGCGGCCGAGCTATTTTCCCTTCACCGAACCATCGGTGGAGGTCGACGTTGGCTATACCGTGATCAAGGGCAAGCGTGTGATCGGCGGATCGGAAGGCTGGATGGAAGTGCTGGGCAGCGGCATGGTCAACCGCAAGGTGATCGAAGCCTGCGGACTGGACCCCGACGAATGGCAGGGCTTCGCCTTCGGCACCGGTGTCGACCGGCTGGCGATGCTCAAATATGGCATGGATGATCTGCGCGCGTTCTTCGATGGCGATATCCGCTGGCTGCGGCATTATGGTTTTGCCGCGCTCGATGTCCCCACGCTGAGCGGAGGAGTCGGCGCATGAAGTTCTCTCTGAGCTGGCTGAAGCAGCATCTCGACACCCAGGCCACCATCAACGACGTCGCCGACGCGCTGAACCGGATCGGGCTGGAAGTGGAAGGCATCGAAAACCCGGCGGAAAAACTGCGCGGCTTTGTGGTAGCCAAGGTGCTGACCGCTGCGCCGCATCCGCAGGCGGACAAGCTGCAGGTGCTGACGGTCGATCGCGGCGAGGGCGATCCGCTGCAGGTCGTCTGCGGCGCGCCCAATGCCCGCGCCGGCCTGGTCGGCGTGTTCGGCGTCGAAGGCGCAATGGTTCCGGCCAACGGCATGGTATTGCGCAAGGCAGCCATTCGCGGCGTCGAATCCAACGGCATGATGTGCTCCACCCGCGAACTGGAACTGGGCGACGATCACGACGGGATCATCGAACTGCCGGCAGATGCGCCGGTGGGCACCGCCTTTGCCGATTACCGCGATCTCGATGATCCGGTGATCGATGTTTCCATCACCCCCAATCGGCAGGATTGCATGGGTGTGCGCGGGATTGCGCGCGATCTGGCCGCAGCAGGTTTGGGCACGCTGCGTCCGCTCGCGGATGTCTATCGCATGGACAGCCTGGCGCCGGTCGAAGGAAGCGGTCCTGCCCCGGATGTGCGGATCGATGATGCCGAAGGCTGCCCGGCTTTCTACGCCCAGGCAGTATCCGGCCTCAGCAATGGCGAAGCCCCCGAATGGATGCGCAGCCGGCTGGCGGCGATCGGGCAGAAGCCGATTTCGGCGCTGGTCGATATCACCAATTTCGTCTCGGTCGATCTGGGCCGCCCGCTGCATGTCTATGACCGGGCCAAGCTGCAGGGGGCGCTGGTCGCGCGCCGGGCGCAGGATGGTGAAAGCGTGCTGGCGCTCAATGGCAAGACCTATGCGCTCGATGCCGCGATGACGGTGATCGCCGATGATGTGGAGGTGCATGACATCGGCGGTGTCATGGGGGGCGAGGATTCGGGTGTTTCGGACGGCACCACCGACGTGCTGATCGAATGCGCTTTTTTCACTCCGGAAAGCATTGCCCGTACGGGGCAGAAGCTGGCGTTGACCAGCGATGCCCGCCAGCGGTTCGAGCGTGGGGTCGATCCGGCCTTCCTTGATGATGGTCTGGCGATTGCCACCCATCTGGTGCTCAGCCTGTGCGGCGGTACCGCCAGCGCGATCACCCGTGCCGGTCAGCCGCCGCTGGAACCCAAGATCATCGCCTATGATCCGAGCCTGGCGGAAACGCTGGGCGGCCTGGTCGTGGCACCGGACCGCCAGCAGGCGATCCTGGAATCGCTGGGCTTTGCCGTGGATGCACAGTGGAATGTCACCGTGCCGAGCTGGCGCCGCGATGTGGATGGCCAGCCCGACCTGGTCGAAGAGGTGATCCGTATCGAAGGGATCGACAATGTTCCCTCGATCGCGCTGCCCCGTGCCGAAGGCGTGGCCCGGCCCACGGCCACCCCGGCGCAGATGATCGAGCGCAAGGTCCGCCGTGCGGCTGCCGCGCGCGGACTGAATGAAGCGATCACCTGGTCGTTCCTGCCGGAAAAGGAAGCTGTGGCTTTCGGTGGTGGGGTCTGGAGCCTGGACAATCCGATCAGCGAAGACATGAAGGTGATGCGGCCTTCGCTGCTGCCAGGTCTGCTGATGGCGGCCCGGCGCAACATGGATCGCGGGGCAGACAGTGTGCGGCTGTTCGAAGTCGGGCGTCGCTATCTGGCGGAAAGCGAGCATGCGACGTTGGGCTTCGTGCTGGCCGGGGAACGGACGGCGCGCGGCTGGGCCAGCGGCAAGGCGCAGAATTTCGACGCCTATGATGCCAAGGCCGAGGTGATTGCCCTGCTGGCCGCCGCCGGTGCGCCGGTGGACAATCTGCAGGTCATGGGGGATGCGGGCCACTGGTACCATCCGGGCCAGTCCGCCACGCTGCGGCTGGGGCCCAAGACGGTGCTGGCAAGCTTTGGCGCGCTGCATCCGGCCACGCTGAAGGCCTTCGATCTCGATGGTCCGGTGATGGCGGCTGAAATTCATCTCGACGCCATTCCGGCCAAGCGCGGCAAGGACGGTTTTATGCGCACGGCATACACCCCGCCGGCGCTGCAGGCGGTGAAGCGCGACTTTGCCTTCCTGGTGGATGTGGCGCTGCCGGCCGGCGATCTGGCGCGGACGGTGAAGGGGGCTGACAAGGCCAACATCACCGAAGCCCGCATCTTCGATGATTTCCGTGGCAATGGTGTGCCCGAAGGCAAGAAATCGCTAGCGGTGGAACTGGTGCTGCAGCCGGGCGAGAAGAGCTATACCGAGGAAGATCTGAAGGCGGTTGCGGCCAAGGTCGTCGCCGCAGCGGCCAAGCTTGGCGCGGAGTTGCGCGGATGAGCAATGCCCTGGGGACGTTCGTTGAAATCGCTTCAGCCGGGCTGACGGCGCAGATCGAACTCTTCGGGGCAGAGCTGTTCTCGCTTACCGATGCGGTCGGGCGGGAATATATGACCGATGCCGATCCGACCTGGTGGACCGGCCATGCCCCCATCCTGTTCCCGATCGTGGGTGGGCTGGCGGGTGGCCGCTTCCGCCATGAAGGGCAGGAATATACGTTGTCGCGCCATGGCTTTGCCCGTGGTCGCGCCTTCGATGTGGTTGAACGGGCCGGTGACAGCGTCACGCTGCGGCTGGTCGACAATGCGGACAGCCGTGCTGCCTATCCCTTCCCCTTCGTGCTCGACATGCGTTTCACTCTGGCCGGCATGGTCCTGTCGATGGAAGCGCGGGTCAGCAATCCGGGCGATGGACCGCTGCCCTTCAGCTTCGGCTATCACCCGGCCTTTGCCTGGCCGCTGCCTGATGGCGGCGCGAAGGACGAACACCAGATCGTGTTTGCGCAGGATGAACCCCAGCCCGTCCGCCGGCTGGACGCTGCCGGGCTGGTTGCGCTGGAAGAACCGACCCCCGTCCGTGATCGGGTACTGGCGCTCGCTTCAGGCCTGTTCGAAGCTGATGCCTTGATCTGGGATCGGCTTGCCAGCCGCGACCTGTCCTATCGCTCGCCCGCCGGGGCGCGGCTGGATATCAGCTTCCCCGAACTGCCGATGTTGGGCATCTGGCAGAAACCGGGCGCGCGCTTCATCTGTATCGAACCCTGGGCTGGCATCGCCGATCCCGCAGGGTTTGCCGGCACGCTGAGCGAAAAGCCAGGCATCATGTTGCTGGAACCGGGCGCCGAACGCAGTTTCTGCATGGATGTGGCGGTTCACCCCGCCGATTGATTGCCATCTGGCCGGGCAAGCGTTGACGGTAAGGTTGCATAAAACCGGTTTCCACTTTTCGGCCCGATGCTTTAGGGCCGCGCGCCATGTCCAATCGTCGTACCTTCGCCATCATCTCCCACCCCGACGCGGGTAAGACCACACTCACCGAAAAGCTGCTGCTGCAGGGCGGCGCGATCCATCTTGCCGGTGAGGTGAAGGCACGCGGCGCGGCGCGGCGCGCCCGGTCGGACTGGATGAAGATCGAGCAGCAGCGCGGGATTTCGGTCACCAGCTCGGTGATGACCTTCGAAAAGGACGGCATCACCTTCAACCTGCTCGATACCCCAGGGCACGAGGATTTCTCCGAAGATACCTATCGTACGCTCACGGCGGTCGATTCGGCGATCATGGTGATCGACGCGGCCAAGGGGATCGAGCCGCAGACGCGCAAGCTGTTCGAAGTCTGCCGCCTGCGCAATCTGCCGATCATCACCTTCGTCAACAAGGTCGACCGCGAAGGCCGCTCACCCTTTGAAACGCTCGATGAAGTGGCCGATGCGCTGGCGCTGGATGTCAGCCCACAGGGTTGGCCGGTAGGGCTGGGCGGGCTGTTCCAGGGTGTGCTCGATTTTGCCACTGGCGAAGTCAGCCGGCCCGAGGGCGACAGCCGTGAATTTCTCGGCAAGCGCGAAGCCAATGTCGAACTGCCGGCAGATATCGCGGAAGAGGTTGAGCTGGCCCAGGGCGGCTATCCCGAATTCGACATGGAAGCCTATCGCAATGGCGATCTGACTCCGGTGTTCTTCGGCTCCGCGCTCAAGAATTTTGGCGTCAGCGAACTGATCGATGCGATTTCCCGCTTCGCCCCGCCGCCGCGTCCGCAGCCGTCCGACGCCGGGCTGGTTGAACCGGAAAACAAGGAAGTGACCGGCTTCATCTTCAAGGTGCAGGCGAATATGGATCCCAACCACCGGGATCGGATCGCCTTCATGCGCATGGTGTCGGGCACCTTCCGCCGCGGCATGAAGCTGACTCCGTCGGGTCTGGCCAAGCCGATTGCCGTGCATTCGCCGATCCTCTTCTTCGCCCAGGACCGCGAAATCGCTGATACGGCCGAAGCCGGCGATATCATCGGCATCCCCAATCACGGCACGCTGCGGGTGGGGGACACGCTGAGCGAAACCAACGGCCTGCGCTTTACCGGCCTGCCCAATTTCGCGCCGGAAATTCTGCGTCGCGTGCAATTGCGCGATCCGACCAAGACCAAGCAACTGCGCAAGGCCTTGGATGACCTGTCGGAAGAGGGGGTGATCCAGGTTTTTTACCCTGAAATCGGCAGCAACTGGATCGTCGGTGTGGTCGGCCAGTTGCAACTCGAAGTGCTGATCTCCCGGTTGGAAGCGGAATACAAGGTAGAGGCAGGGCTGGAGGCATCGCCTTTTGCCACTGCCCGCTGGATCAAGGGCAGCGATGCGGCGCTGAACAGTTTCGAACAGTTCAACCGGGCCAATCTAGCCAAGGATCGCGATGGCGATCTGGTGTTCATGGCGAAATCGCCGTGGGACGTGGGTTACCAGCAGGAAAAGAACCCGGATCTCATATTCTCTGCCACCAAGGAGCGTTGACCAATTCTCCCGACTGGTTCTGCCGGGCGGTACAGCAAGGAATTTTACGTTCCGGGTGGAAACAACCCTGTAAATGCCTAGTTTTTGGGCATGGCTGGAATTTATCCCTCGGCTGATCAGGCCATGCTGTATCCCGCATGCGGGCAAGGCAGGAGAGCGAGCTGATGGCCGACCCTGTCGAGCTGACTTTCGCCAGCTACAACATCCACAAGGCTGTCGGCCGCGATGGCCGACGCGATCCGGATCGGATCATGGCGGTGCTGGGTGAGCTGGACGCCGATGTGGTCGCGCTACAGGAAGCTGACATGCGCTTCGGTAGCCGTACGGCGGTGTTGCCCCGGGCCCTATTGGCCGAACATCATTGGCAGGCTGCACCGCTGGCGATGCGTCCGGCGGGGATCGGCTGGCATGGCAATACCATTCTGGTGCGCAGCGGGCTCGACATCATCGACGTCGCGCCGATTGCGCTCCCGGCGTTGGAGCCGCGCGGTGCGGTTCGGGCCACTCTGAGCAAGGACGGCGTCCGCTTCAGCGTGGTGGGCATGCATCTGGATCTGTCTGGACTGTTGCGGCGCCGGCAGGTGCAGACCGTGTGCTCTGTGCTACGGGATGCCGATCACGCCAGCGTGCTGATGGGCGACTTTAATGAGTGGTCGGTGCGGGGCGGGGCGTTGACCGGTTTTCATGCCGACTGGCGCCAATTGCTGCCTGGTCGCAGCTTCCCCAGCCGACGCCCGATCGCCCAACTCGACCGGATCGTTCATTCGCGCCACTGGCACGCGATCGCCTGCTCTGTGCACCATAGTCCGCTGTCCAGCATGGCATCCGATCATCTGCCGGTGATTGCCCGGCTGGCCCTACCTGCCTGACATCGCCTGCCTAAAATTTGTGCAATTGCTCAATAAACGGGCGATGATTTTTCCCTGACGCCGGGCATAGCTTGAAATACGCACTGTAAACACCGGATTTCTGCGTTTGGCATGCATGTTGCTTTTACTGATCCCAGCCGGGCGTGTGCCGGTAAGCAACAGGGGTCAGTGATGAAGTTCATCATCGCCATCATCAAGCCATTCAAGCTCGACGAAGTGCGTGAAGCACTCAGCGCCATCGGCGTTGCGGGCATGACCGTGTCAGAGGTCAAGGGCTTCGGACGTCAGAAGGGCCAGACGGAAATCTACCGCGGCGCCGAATATTCCACCAACATGCTGCCCAAGGTGAAGCTGGAAATTGCCGCCACCGATGCTGTGGCTGCGCAGGTTGTCGAAACGATCCAGCAGGTCGCCAGCACCGAAAGCATCGGTGACGGCAAGATCTTCGTCTTCGAACTCGCCTCCGCCACCCGCATCCGCACCGGCGAAACCGGGGATACCGCGCTGTGAGCAGCCCGACGCCACAACTGACTCCATCAGACAGGGGTACTGATATGATCCGCAACATTGTTTGCGGCGCCGGCGCGTTTGGTGCGTCGATGTTCGCCGCAACCACCGCCTGGGCGGCCGAAGCTGCCACCACCGCCACGCAGGCGGTAACCGATGCTGCTGCATCGGCACCGGTCGCTGCCGTGGTTGAAGAAGTCGCCGCCGTGCCCAACTCGGGCAACAACGCCTGGATGATGACGGCCACCATTCTGGTGCTGTTGATGATCCTCCCCGGCCTGATGTTGTTCTACGGCGGTCTGACCCGGTCGAAGAACATGCTGTCGACCATGACGCAGATCGGTTCGGTCACCGCGCTGGCCATGATCATGTGGGTCATCTGCGGTTATGGCCTGGCCTTCGGTCCGGAAGGCAATTCGATCATCAGCTGGGGCAAGTTCTTCCTTGCTGGTGTAACTCCCGATTCCACTGCGGCGACCTTCACTGATGAAGTGATTTCGGAATATGTGTTCATCAGCTTCCAGATGACTTTCTCCGCCATCACCATTTCGCTGGTGCTGGGCGCAGTAGTGGAACGCATGAAATTCGCGGCCACCATGGTGTTTGCTTTCATCTGGCTGCTGATCGTCTATTACCCGATCGCCCACATGGTCTGGGAAGCGCGTGGCGTGTTCTTCGCCATGGGTGCACTGGACTTTGCCGGCGGTACCGTGGTTCATATCAACGCCGGTGTCTCGGCCCTGGTTGCCGCGCTCATCCTCGGCAAGCGCAAGGGTTACCCGACCGAACCGATGGCTCCGCACTCGCTGACGCTGACGATGGTCGGCACCGGCCTGCTGTGGGTGGGCTGGTTCGGCTTCAACGCCGGCTCCGCATTGGAAGCCAATGGTTCGGCTGCCCTTGCCATGATCAACACCTTTGTCGCCACCGCTGCTGGTGCCTTGGCATGGATGGTCGTGGAACGCCTCGCTGGTCACAAGCCGTCGTCGCTGGGCTTCTGCTCCGGCATCATCGCCGGCTTGGTTGCCATCACTCCGGCTGCCGGCAATTCCGGCCCATTCGGTGCAATCGTGCTCGGCATCATCGCCTCGGTGGTCTGCTTCTACTTCGTGTCGAAGGTGAAGCCGGCACTGGGCTATGACGACACGCTCGACGCTTTCGGCATCCACGGCGTGGGCGGCATCGTCGGCGCCATCGGCACCGCAGTAGTCTTCGCACCCTCGCTTGGTGGCCCCGGTCCGGAAGACTACGGCATGGGTGGCCAACTGGCGACCCAGACCATCGCGGTCGTCACCACGATCATCCTGTCTACCGTTGGTACCGCGATCGCCATTTACATCGCCAAGGCTCTGACCGGGCTGCGGGTGACCCAGGAAGTCGAATTCGAAGGCCTGGACATCGGCGAGCACGGCGAACGCGCCTACAACTGATCACAAGCTTGGCGGGATCGGGTTTCTCCTCCTCTCCCCTCGATCCCGCCTCCCCTCGTTCCTCCTGCGAACGCAACTGAAAGGGCCGGAGCCAGCCGCTCCGGCCCCCTTTTTTGTTGGCTGATTCTGTAGCGCAATTGCCACAGTCACCATCGAATCTATAAAACTGGGTTCAATTACAGCTGCAATTGGAGAAAGCTTGGGGAACCGCTTAGGTCCTGAACCAATTTGGATGGTGTGAGAAAGGCAATTCTCACCTGTTGCGCGCTGCAGTTGCTTCGGTTCCGGTTGCAAGCGTGTTGCACTGCAACTATGGGTTTGAATGTGCAGGTCCAAAGGGGATTCATGATGAGAAAAATTCTGCTGGGTATGGCAGTTGCAGCGTCGGCTCTGACCGCACCTGCGATGGCCCGTGACGGTAGCGCCTATGTCGGCATCGAAGCTGGTATCGTCGATCCCGCTTCCAACCCCGTCTATATCGCGCCCGATCTTGAATACGATGTGCAGCACAAGAACGGTTTCGATCTTGGTGCGTTCATCGGTTACGATTTCGGCCTGATCCGTACGGAACTCGAAGTTGCTCACAAGCGCTTCAAGCAAGACGTGATCACTTCGATCGTGACTCCGGAAACCGCAGTTGAAGATCCGTTTGCGGGCACCTTCACGAACCCGGCCGGTAAGACGGCGGTCACCACTGCAATGGCCAATGCTCTGCTCGACTTCGGCGGCAATGATGGCATCGGCTTCTCGATCGGTGCCGGCGTGGGCCGTGCCTGGGTTGATACGAATGAGTATCTCGTTCCCGGTCGGCCGATCGTCGATGATAAGGATAGCGCCTGGGCCTATCAGGGTCTGGCACAGGTCTATTTCCCGGTCTCGAAGTCGGTCGATGTCGGCCTGCGCTACCGCTATCTGAACACCGACAAGTTCGCTGTTCGTGATTCCGCCGGGTTCGATAATTATTTCGAACTGGAAAGCCATTCGGCGCTGCTGACGCTGACGGCAAACTTCGGTGGTGCCGAAGCTCCGCCGCCGCCTCCCCCGCCGCCGCCTCCCCCGCCGCCTCCGCCGCCCCCGCCGCCTCCGCCCCCGCCGCCTCCGCCGCCGGTTGCGCAGTGCAACAAGGGTCCGTACATCGTGTTCTTCGACTGGGATAAGTCGAACATCACGCCGGAAGCAGCGTCGATCCTCGACAGCGCGATCACGGCATACCGTAATTGCGGCACGGCGCCGATCATGCTCGCCGGCTACACCGACCGTTCGGGTTCGGCTCAGTACAATCTGGGTCTGGCCGCACGGCGCAACGCCAGCGTCCGCACCTATCTTACCGGCAAGGGTATCCCGACCGCTCGCATCTCCAGCGAAGCCTTCGGTGAAGCCAATCCGCGTGTCCCGACCGCCGACGGCGTTCGCGAACTGCAGAATCGCCGCGTGGAAATCAGCTACGGACCGGGTTCGGGCCGCTAAGCTTTCCGCCGCGAGGCAGAGATTGGGGCCGGGGGAGCAATCCCCCGGCCCTTCTTCTTTGACCGGTACGATGTGATCTGACGTTGATCCGGTTGTTACCTGACGCGGCGTCAGCCACGTGCTGCAGCTGGCGCTCGCCAGATGCGGTGTAATGTTTGCGAATTGCGTTGATGCTGCCGGGAAGTGGGGGGCAGAACCGCCGGACGTTGCTCGGCGGTATGCAGGTACATTTCTGGCACCAGCAACAGCCCTGAGCGCCGTAGATGGTCACGCGGCTCTCAGGGTAATCGGATGAGGAACTGGGGTGTTCAGTCCTCGGCTTGCGCGCTCAGGGCATCCAGAGTGGGCCGGATGGCGCCGATATCGTATCCTGCCTGGGCCGCGCTTTCGACCAGCGTGGACGGGTCGCCCCCGCCAGCCGCTTCTGCCAGAGCCCACAGGAAAGTCGACCGCGTGCCTGAACGGCAATAGGCCAGCACCGGGCCGGTCGCCTTGGCCAGCGCTTCCGCCATGGCCTGCACCTGTGCCTGGGTGAATCCGCCAGGGGTCACGGGGATAGCAACATAATCCATCCCGGTTTCGGCAGCGATGGCTGCGGCTTCGCCGCCGGGCAACTGGTTGGGTTCTTCACCTTCGGGGCGGTTGTTGATCAGCAGGGTGAAGCCTTCGGCTGCCGCATCGCGTATGTCGCTGCCGATCAGTTGCGGACTGGCCCAGACGCGGTCGGAAAGCTGGCGGAAATCACTCATGCCTTAAGAATCCTTGCTTGCCGCAGCCTTGGCCATGCGCCGGTTGCGGGAAAAGATGTTGAGCGCCTCCACCGCCACGGAAAAGCCCATGGCCGTGTAGATATAACCCTTGGGTACGTGGAACCCGAAACCATCGGCGATCAGCACCAGTCCGATCATCACCAGGAACGCGAGGGCGAGCATGACCAGCGTGGGGTTGCGTTCGATGAAGCGCGACAGCGGATCGGCGGCAACCAGCATGACGCCAACGGTAATGACCACGGCTGCTACCATGATCGGAATCTCGTCCGTCATGCCGACCGCAGTGAGAATCGAATCGATCGAAAAAACCAGGTCGAGGGCGATAATCTGGGCGATGGCCGAACCGAATGTCAGCTGAACAACGCTTTTTCCGGGCGTTTTGTCGAGCAGTTCGCCTGAATCATCTTGTGGGTCCATGCTGTGATGGATCTCTTTCGTGGCTTTCCACAGCAGGAAAAGGCCCCCCACCAACAGGATCAGGTCGCGCCCGGAAAACGCCGTTTCAAAGCTCGGTTCGCCGCTGGCAGTGGGGGCGCCGGTGATGCCAAGGTCGAACAGCGGCGTCTGCAATGTGACCAGCCACCCGATCAGCAGCAGCATCATGATGCGCATGCCCATGGCCAGTCCCAACCCAATACGACGGGCCGTAGTGCGTTGTTCCAAAGGCAGTTTATTGGAAATAATGGCTATAAAAACCAGATTGTCGATGCCGAGAACGATCTCCAGCACAATCAGGGTGAACAGCGCAGCCCAGGCTGCCGGGTCGCTCAGGAGGCCGACGATATCCATAGCTGGCCCTTGTTGCTCATGCGGTAACAGGTGGCAAGCGGTGGTGATCGGTGTCTGCGGGTGTCACACCAAACTCTTGCATCAGGCAAAAAACCCATTCGCAAATAATTCGCACATGTGTTCTAACTTCGCTATAAGCTGAGAGTTGAACTGGCGGCAAAGGTTTGTCGCCATCATCTGGCGGTAGTCGTCCGTCTCGCTGGGTGTTGATCGAGGACGAATGAAGGTACGTTCGGTTCATGGGTTACGATAAAGGTCGTCGCGGCCGGGGGCGCGACAAGCGGGACGGTTTTGGTGAAGGCGGATTCGACCCTTTCTCTGACGGTGGCCCGCCCCGTTTCGGTGGAGACGACTGGCGTTCCGGCGGCGACCGCGGTGGCTACGGCGGCGGCGGCGGCTACAGCGGCGGCGGCGATCGTGGCGGCCCGCGTGGCGGCGGCGGTTTCGGCGGCGGCCCGCGCGGCGGCGGTGGCGATCGTGGCGGCGGCATGCCCGCTCAGGTCGTTGGCGCAGGCAGCGGCAAGGTAAAATTCTTCAATGCACAAAAGGGCTTCGGCTTCATCCAGCGTGATGAAGGCGGCGAAGACGTGTTCGTGCACATCAGCCAGGTTGAACGGGCTGGACTGGAAAGCTTGGCCGAAGGTCAGGAACTGCAGTTCAATCTGGTCGATCGCGGCGGCAAGGTTTCGGCTGCGGATCTGCAGGTCGTCGGTGACGTCATTGCAGCGCCCGCCAAGGCTCCGCAGCGTGAACTGACCGGTGAAAAGGCCGTGGGGACGGTCAAGTTCTTCAACGCCATGAAGGGCTTCGGCTTCATCACCCGCGATGACGGCAAGGAAGATGCTTTCGTTCACATCAGCGCCGTCGAACGGTCCGGCCTGCCCGGGATCAATGAAGGCGATCGTTTTGAGTTCGATCTCGAAGTTGATCGACGAGGGAAGTATTCCGCAGTCAACCTTGCTCCCGTTCAGGGCTGATTCGCGAAGGCCTTCCCCGGCAAACTTGGTCCGGTCACCAGACCGGGAATTGCCAAGATCATAAACGGAAAACGTGGGCGGTCCTTCGGGGCCGCCCTTTCCCGTTTTGCGCAATGCGCTTGATTCCAAGGACAATTCACCATGTCGATCACTCCGCTGATGCCCGTCTACCCCCGGTGCAGCTTTCGGCCCGTGCGCGGTGAGCACTGCCATCTGATTGGTGAGGACGGCACCCGCTACCTCGATTTCGCAGCGGGGATCGCGGTCAATCTGCTCGGCCATTCCCACCCCGGCCTGATCGGTGCGATCCAGCGTCAGGCAGAAACGCTGATGCACGTGTCGAACCTCTACGGTAGCCCTCAGGGAGAAGATCTGGCCCAGCGGCTGGTCGACCTGACCTTTGCCGACACGGTGTTCTTCACCAATTCCGGTGCCGAAGCCGTCGAAGCAGCCATCAAGACCGCGCGCGCCTATCATCAGCATGATGGCAATGAGCAGCGGTTTGAGCTGGTCACTTTCAACAATGCCTTCCACGGCCGCACCATGGCCACCGTCAGCGCCTCCAGCCAGACCAAGATGCATCACGGCTTTGCGCCGCTGCTGCCCGGTTTTCGCTATGTCGAATTCGGCGATCTGGATGCGGTGAAGGCGGCAATCGGTCCCCACACGGCCGGTTTCCTGATCGAGCCAATTCAGGGCGAAGGCGGTATTCGCGTCGCTACTCAGGAATTCATCCAGGGCCTGCGCGATCTGGCCGACGAGCATGATCTGATGCTGGTGTTCGATGAAGTGCAGTCCGGCGTTGCACGCACGGGCAGCTTCTTCGCCTATGAACATTACGGCATCGCGCCGGACATCATGGCGATTGCCAAGGGCATTGGCGGTGGCTTCCCGCTTGGTGCCTGCCTCGCGAGTGAAAAGGCCGCGCGCGGCATGACCTTTGGCACCCATGGGTCTACCTATGGCGGCAATCCGCTGGCCATGGCGGCTGGCGGTGCGGTGCTCGATGCCGTGGCGAATGACGAATTCCTCGCCGATGTCCGCGCCAAGGGCGAACGGATTCGCACGCGGCTGGAACAGTTCATCGGCAATTATCCCGATCTGTTCGAAGGTGTGCGTGGCCTGGGCCTGATGCTTGGCATCAAGATGAAGGGCGAACCGCGCCCCTTCATGCAGCATCTGCGCGACAGCCATCAGTTGCTGACGGTGGCTGCCGGCGATGAAACGCTGCGGCTGCTGCCGCCGCTGGTTATTGGCGACGCAGAAATCGACGAATTCTTCGACAAGCTCTCGGCCGGTGCGGCCGACTATAATCAGGCAGGGGAAGCCTCATGACAGTGCGGCATTTCCTCGAACTCGGCGATGCCGGTGGCGATGCGCTGGCGGCGATGATCAACGATGCGATCGATCGCAAGGCCGCTCGGCGGGATTGGCCCAAGGGGCAGGCCGATGCCGATCTGCCGCTGGCCGGTCGCGTACTGGCGCTGATCTTCGAAAAGAATTCCACCCGCACGCGGGTGAGCTTCGACATCGCCATTCGCCAGCTTGGCGGTACGGCGCTGATCCTCGATTCGGGCACCACCCAGCTCGGGCGCGGTGAAAGCATCGCCGATACGGCCCGCGTGCTGAGTCGGATGTGCGACGCGATCATGATCCGCACCGATGACCACGCCAAGATCGAGGAAATGGCCCGCCATGCCACCGTTCCGGTGATCAACGGGCTGACCGATCGGTCGCACCCGTGCCAGATCGTGGCCGATCTGCTGACAGTGATCGAGCATGGCAAGGCGCTGCCCGGGCTGGAGCTGGCCTGGCTCGGCGATGGCAACAATGTGCTGCATTCGATCCTGGAAGCGGCCGGGTTGATGAAGTTCAACGTTCGGATCGGCACGCCCAAGGGCTATGAGCCCGAAAGCGATTTCGTCGAACTGGCGCGGGCCGGTGGATCGCAGGTCACGCTGACCGGCGATCCGCATGTCGCCGTGGCCGGGGCCGATGTGGTGGTCACCGATACCTGGGTTTCCATGGGTCAGCCCCACGCTGCCAGCAAGTTGACCGCGATGACTCCGTTTCAGGTCAACGCCCGGCTCATGGCCGATGCCAAGGATGATGCGATCTTTCTTCACTGCTTGCCCGCGCATGTGGGCGAAGAAGTGACCGAAGATGTCTTTGAAAGCCTGCAGTCGGTGGTTTTTGACGAGGCGGAAAATCGCATCCACGCGCAGAAGTCGATTCTGTTGTGGTGCTTCGGCCTGCTGTGATCTGATCGGGTGGGAAATCGGATCGCAGATCCGATGATGGCCGGGGCGGCAAAGTGTCAGCATGTGTCCATGCCTGCATGGATGCACTTTCCTTCGTCGTCCGGCATCACCATATGGCCGGCATGAACACACAAGATACCGGCAGGCAGCCCACCGGAATGGATCAGGTGCTGCAGTTTTCCATCCCCGCGCGGGATGCGCGCGGTCGCGCCGTCCGGTTCGGCTCGGTGCTGAACCAGATTCTGGCCGCGCATGATTATCCCCCCCCGGTCAAGGCGGTGCTGACGGAGGCGCTGGTGCTGACTGCGCTGATGGGCAGCCTGCTGAAGGAAGAAGACAGCCAGCTCACCGTTCAGGCCCAGTCTCCTGGCGGGGCAATCGAACTGCTGGTGTGCGATTACCGCAATGGCGAACTGCGCGGCTATGCCCGGCATGATGCCGATCGCGTGGCGGTGCTGCCGCCGGTGCCTGTGCTCGAGGATATGTTCGATGGTGGGCATCTGGCCATCACTTTCGATCTGCCCGCTACCGGCGAACGCTATCAGGGCGTTGTTCCCCTGGAAGGGGATGTGCTGGCCGAAGCGGTGGAGGCCTATTTCGTCCGCAGCGAACAAGTGCCGACTCTGATCCGCGTCGCCGTGGCCCAGCGTGGTGCCGACACCATCGCTGGCGGCTTGCTGGTACAGCATCTGCCTGATGGGGAAGACGGGCGTGAACGGCTGCATGTCCAGATGGATCATGTTGAATGGGAACATGTGTCCATTCTCGCTGGCAGCATCCGCTCTGACGAGCTCACCGATCCCGATCTCAGCCTTGAGCAGCTGACTTGGCGCCTGTTCCATGAAGAGGAAGAGGTTCGCGTACTGCCTGGCACGCGCTTTTCACGCGGTTGCCGTTGTTCGATCGTTCATTTCGAAGATGTGCTGTCGCGCTTTCCGGCCGAAGATCGTCGGGAAATGCGGGACGACAATGGGATCATCCTGGTTGATTGTGCATTCTGTTCAAAGGAATTCGCGATTCAGGATTGATTGCCTCCGGCTATTCTAGGGCGTTTTCTGTCGAAGAATGTCTGTTGCAATCAGTTGATCGTATGCGCGGGGCAATTGGCCGTTCATCTGGTCCATGGTAATGTATCGATCATGACAACGAAATTGAGCCACCATCCAGTGATTCACGCATTCTCTTCCCGCTTGGCGAAATCTGCCGGCATGCTGTCTGCGGTGTTGCTTGCGGCGGTGCCTGCTGCTGCCCAGGCGCCGGAACTCGCGATGCTCGGTTCGCTGGAAAAAGGCGGCTGGTCGTTGCGCGTGCGCGATGATGGATCGACTCAGCAGATCTGCCTGCGCAATGGGCAGGAACTGATCCAGCTTCAGCATCGCCAGCCCGGCTGCAACCGCTTCGTGGTGGAAGATGGCGCCGATCATGTGGTGGTCCAGTACACCTGTCGCGGCAGTGGCTATGGCCGTACGACGATCCGGCGTGAAAGCCCGCGGCTGGTCCAGATCCAGACCACCGGCATCGCCAATGGCACGCCCTTTTCGCTCAATGGCGAGGCCCGTTTCCAGGGCCGTTGCTGACATGGTCTGAAGGATGCTGACACAGGCCGGGCACATCTCCCCGCTTGCGTCGTCCTGCTGATCGGCGATATCGGCCCGCATGGTCGATACGCAGAAAAAAGCCGTGGTCCTGCTTTCGGGCGGACTCGATTCGATGGTCGCAGGTGCGATTGCCCGCCGGGAAGGCTATGCCGTCAACGCGCTGACGATCGATTACAATCAGCGGCATCGCTGCGAACTGGATGCCGCGCGGGTAGTTGCGCGGGAACTGGGGGCAGAGCGCCACCTGGTGATGCCACTGGATCTGCGGCAGTTTGGCGGATCGGCCCTGACTGCCGATATTGCTGTGCCCAAGGGCGGGGTGGGGGATGATATCCCTGTCACCTACGTGCCGGCGCGCAATCTTGTCTTTCTGTCGTTGACCCTTGCTTGGGCTGAAGCGATCGGATCGACCGATATCTTCATCGGCGTCAACGCGCTTGATTATTCCGGCTACCCCGATTGCCGGCCCGAATTCATCGCCAGCTTCGTCCAGACCGCCAGGCTCGCGACCAAGGTCGGCGCCGAAGGTGCGGATATCACCGTGCATACCCCGCTGCAGCACTGGACCAAGGCGCGCATCGCGCGGGAGGCGCAGCAGCTGGGCCTCGATCCCGCGATCAGTTGGTCCTGCTATGATCCCACACCGGAAGGCCTGGCCTGTGGTCTGTGCGACAGCTGCCGGCTGCGGCGCAAGGGATTTGCCGAAGCGGGCGTGGTGGATGGCACCCGCTATGCTGCCGATGCCGCAGATTGACCGATCCGGTTCGGGATCAACGGCAGAGCGTGGAAACCACCATGGCGGGTGAACAGCCTCGCGCAGATCAGGAAAGCCCGGTACCGGCCTATAGCTGGTACGCATTGGGCGTGCTGTTCCTGGTCTATCTGGTCAATTTCATCGACCGGCAGATTCTGTCCATCCTGGCCAATGACATCAAGGCCGATCTGGGCTTGGACGACGCCGATCTGGGCTTCCTCTACGGCACGGCCTTCGCGATTTTCTATGCGCTGTTCGGCATTCCGCTGGGCCATCTGGCCGATCGCTGGAGCAGAACCCGGTTGCTGGGCCTGGGCCTGCTGCTGTGGTCGGCAATGACGGCGCTGTCAGGCTTTGCTCGCAATGGCGCTACGCTCGCTCTGGCGCGAGTCGGGGTCGGGGTCGGGGAGGCGACCGCCAGCCCCTGCGCTTACTCGCTGATCGCCGACTGGTTTCCGCAACGCATGCGCGGGACGGCGCTGGGTATATATTCGGCCGGGCTGTTTCTGGGCAGCGGGTTATCGCTGCTGATCGGCGGGGCCGTGGTGCAGGGCTGGAACGCGGCTTTTCCGGTGAATCCGCCGATGGAGCTGGCCGGGTGGCAAGTGGCATTTCTGGCGGCTGGTGCGCCCGGTCTGCTGCTGGCGCTGCTGGTGTTTTCGTTGCGGGAACCTGTCCGCGGCGGGACCGATGGAATTCCTGTCGATGCAGCGGCTTTGCCCGTTTCGCCCTGGGCGATCTTTGCCGTTCAGCTGCAGCGGATCGTGCCGCCATTCACCGTTTTCGGCGCGGCGCGGCGCGGGCCGATGGCACTGCTGGCCAATCTGGCCGGTGCCGGCGCAATGGCGCTGCTGGCCTGGGGGCTGGGGCGGATCACGGGCAATCCGGGCCAGTTCTGGTTTGTCGCCCTGGGCTGCTATGCGGTGTGGAGCTGGGCCGTGTCGTTGCGGCATGATGAACCGGCTGCCTTTGCCCTGACCTGCGCCAATCGACCCTTCATGGCCATCACCCTGGCTTATGCGGGCGTGTGCTTCGTCGGCTATACCGTCACCTATTGGGCTGCGCCCTATGCCGAACGGGTATTCATGCTGGGTAAGGCGCAGCTGGGCTGGCTGCTGGGGGCACCGGCGGCGGCAGGCGGCTTCATCGGTGTGCTCACCGGCGGGCGTCTGGCGGATTATCTGCAGCAACGCCGCGCCGATGGCCGCCTGCTGGTGGTGCTGGCCGGTGTGCTGGGCCCGGTCCCGCTGGTGCTGATCGGTTATGGCAGTAGCAGTCTGACTGTTTTCCTGATCTGCAGCCTGTTGCTGCAAATCGTTACCTCATCAGCGTTGTCCGCTGCCGCTGCGGCCAGCCAGGCGCTCGTTCCGCCCCAGATGCGCGGCACGGCCACGGCGATCTTCTTTCTGGGCACCACGCTGATCGGGCTCGCATTCGGCCCGTTCACGGCTGGCTATGTTTCGGAAGTGACTGGCAATCTGGCGCTGGGGGTGATCGGCAATCTTGCCATCGTGCCGCTGGCGCTGGCTGCACTGATCATCGGCATGCGCAGCTATGCCACCGCCGTTGCCCGTGTCGCATCACGGGCAACGGTAGCAGGGGATACTCTTACGTCCGGGTGACCACGCCACAGGCGATCCGGCCACCGGCATTGCCGGCCGGGTCAGTCTTGTAATCGTCAGGCCCGGCGTGGACCACGATGGCGGTGCCGTCCGCGTCGAAGATCTGCGCCAGCGCTTCTGCCTGCGTACCGGTCAGCGTGGCGGTGGCGGTTCCGGCGCCGCTGCTGCCAATTGTCATGTTAGGCAGATCGCCGACATGCGGGCCGGCAGGATTTTCGGTACCGTGCTGACGTGAATGCGGGTTCAAATGACCCCCGGCGGTGGTGAATTCCGGCCCATCACACTTGCCGGTGGTGTGCAGATGCACAGCATGCACGCCCGCCGGGATGCCGGTCAGCGCAATGGCAATCTCGACCTTGTCGCCCTTCGAAAACAGCTGCGCAGTGCCAGCTGGCAGACCATTGCTGTGCTTGAGCGTAGCCTGGCCCAGCCGGCTGTTCGGAATGTCACCAACGGATTGGCAACCCGCTGTGGCGAGGGCGAGCGGAATGACGGCGAGGGTAAGGCGTTTCATGGGCGATCTCCAACGGTCGTGCCGAAAACGGCCTAGCAGGCTGGCAGTTCCTGCATAGGCGCAACCGCACCTGCATATGGCTTATCTTGCACCGCAGCGAAGCCTCGCCTAGGTCGCTCCTGTCAGGGACCCAGGGGGTACAATGCTGCGTAAGCTTTATAACTGGGTCTTGGAAAAGGCGGCGCACCCGCATGCGGCATGGTGGCTGGCGCTGTTCAGCTTCATGGAGGCGAGCTTTTTCCCGATCCCGCCCCATCCCCTGCTGGGATTGATGTGCCTCGCGGAACCGAAGAAGGCGATCCGCTTTGCTGCGATTGCCACGCTGGCCTCGGTTGCTGGCGGCATGCTGGGCTATGCCATCGGTTATGGCCTGTATGATACGCTGGGCGAACAGCTGCTGGCCTGGCTGGGCCTGACCGAAAGCTTCCCGACGGCGGCCTGCTATCTGCGCGAATATGGCGTGGAAATCCTGATCGTGAAGGGCGCGACGCCGATCCCGTTCAAGCTGTTGACCATCACTGCCGGCTTCATCGCCATGCCGCTGATCCCGTTCATTCTGGCCAGCCTGGTGTCCCGTTCGATCAGTTTCATGATCGTGGGCATTCTGTTCCGTCTGTTCGGGGCCCCGATCAAGCGCTTCATCGACAAATATCTCGGCCTGGTCACCGTGGGCTTTATCGCTCTGGTGATCGCCGGTTTCCTGGCGCTGACCATGCTCGGTGGCGGCGGAGAGGCGGCCGCGGACAAATGTGCGCAGCCCGCAGTGGTTCAGCCAGCCTGATCGGACGGAAGGGTTCCGGGAACCCTGCGTTCAGAACAATTCGTCAGTGTGCGGTTTGGGGATATCTTCGGGCGCGGCGCGTTCGAACAGGCGGTAACGCGCCAGCAGATGGTCCAGCACCGCCGGGTGCAGCGGATGCTGGAAGGACACGCCGATATCCATGCCGTTGCGCCACCGTACCGTCGATTCGATCGGTCCGATATCGGCCAGCCGCATCATGATCGTCTTGCCGACGTCGAGCAGGGAAAAGTTTTGGTGCAGCCGGCATCCCGAAACGGACAGATCGGAAACGCGCACGACGTGCATGCGGCCGCTGCCGGTACGGAAGCGGCCGGTCAATTCCACCTGGCTGCGGGGATCGCGCTTTATCAGCTGCCGTGTCATGGCCTGCTCCATTTCTGGATACAGCTGTTACCAGCAAATCCTTACCGCCGGACTAACCTTCTTGGGACCAGCGATGCAGGGCAATCGCCGCAAACGGAACGCCAATGCCAAGGAGCCCCGCATGCGACTGGCACGCGGGGCTCGAATACCTTTCCAGTAAACCGGGTCAGGCGCGGTTCGCGATCAGATGATGCTGACGGCCTTGCCCGCGCGTTCGAACATGCCGAGGATGGTTTCCACCTCTTCGGTGCTGTGTTCTGCGCAGAGGGAGCATCGCAGCAGCGTCATGTTGGCCGGGGTTGCCGGTGGGCGCGCCAGATTGACATACAGCCCTTCCTTCAGCAGCGCTTCCCACATCGCCGCGCCGCGTTCCAGGTCGGGCATGATCACGGCCACGATGGCACTCTGCGGTTCGGTGGTCCCCAGGGTGAAACCCAGCTTCGTCAGCCCGCCGTGCAAACGCTGGGAATTTTCCCACAAATGTGCCCGCTTGGCGCCGCCCTGCATCAGCTTGCGGATGCTGGTCGCGGCGGTTGCCACCACGCTCGGCGGCAGGCTCGCGGTGAAGACATAGGGGCGGCACACCAGTCGCATGATTTCGAACTTCGGGTGGTTGGACACGCAAAAGCCGCCGACCGTCCCGACGCTCTTGGAAAAGGTGCCGATCACGAAATCGACATCGTCCAGCACGCCCTGCGCCTCTGCCACGCCGCGGCCGTGTTCGCCGATGAAGCCCATCGAATGGGCTTCGTCCACCAGCACCATCGCGCCATGCTTCTTGGCGACGGCGATCATTTCCTTCAGCGGGGCAATATCGCCCAGCATGGAATAGACGCCTTCAAGCACCACCAGCTTGCCTGCACCGGCGGGAATGCGACCCAGCCGCTTGTCCATCGCTTCGATGTCATTGTGCTTGAACGGCACGACCTCTGCGTTGCCGAGCGCGCAGCCGTCCCAGATGGAAGCGTGCGAATCGATATCCAGCACGATGTAATCGCCCTTGCCGGCGATGGTGCTGATGATGCCCAGATTGGCCTGGTAGCCGGTGGAAAATACCATGGCATGATCCATGCCGTAGAATTCGCGCAGCGCGTCTTCGCAATCCCGGTGCCCGCGATAGGTGCCGTTAAGCACGCGGCTGCCCGTGGTGCCCGAACCGAAATTCTCGAGCGCCTGCTTGCCCGCTTCGATCACGTCGGGATCGAAGGTCATCCCCATATAGTTATAGGTGCCCAGCAGGATGGTTTCGCGGCCGTTGCAGATTGCCCTCGTAGGGGAAATCACACGTTCCATCACCAAGTTGAAGGGGTCTTCCACGCCGCCGGCCAGCAGTTCCGTGCGCGTGTGGATGATGCCGTCGAACTTGTCGAACAGATCAGGTGCCTGATTGGTGGTGTCGGTCATGAATGGGTTACTTGCCCTGCAGGGTATGAACCGCATCGACGAGATTGCCGTAGGTCTCGATCTCGGCCTGCTGGTTCATGCTGATGATGATGTCGAACTCGTCCTCGATCGCTGCCACGAAATCCATCACGGTCAGGCTATCGAACTCCAGATCGCCGGCGAAGGTGGTGCTATCCTCGATCGATACTTGCTTCTTGTTGAACGGTTCGATCAAAGTGCGGATCACGGTGTCGACTGCAGAACGGTCCATGCCAAATTCCCATCGCAATTGCGGTGCGCGGCGCCTGCCACGCGAATGCGGCTGCAAAACGGCCGGGGGGCCAGCTTGTCAAGGCATGTCCGCAACTTCCCTGGCTCGACGCCCCTTTGCGATGGAGGGATTCCCCCGTCGAGGCGCTAGGGTTCCACCAGATTGCGCACGGCCGCCATGAACGGGATGATCGATACAGGCTTGGACAGATAGGCTTCGGCGCCGACGCTGCGAATCCGTTCTTCGTCGCCTTTCCCGGCATAGGCGGTCACTGCCAGCACCGGCACGCCGGCCAGCATGCTGTCTTGTTTCAACTCGGCGATCAAATCCAGCCCGGAAATATCCTGCAGCTGAATATCCATCACCACCAGATTGGGTGAAAAATCCCGCGCCCTTTCAATGGCGCGCTTGCCATCCGCCACCGGCTCCACCTGGAAACCACTGGCCGTCAATACATCGCAGAAAAGCTTGCGGTTGAGGTCGTTGTCCTCGACAACAAGTATTCGCTTTGTCATTTCGCCCCCGAACGGTTCCGCCCGGCCCGGGCAAAAGTTCAGGGCAACCCTATCTGCTGCATGGATGGCTGACAATTCTTAAGACGTTTTCATCCGGCGGCGGGGATGCCGCGGCCATTGCTCTGGAGGCGCTGGGATGGATCTTGTCCGATCCCGCGCGGGCGCATCGTTTTCTCGATGTCACCGGGCTCACGCCCGATTTGCTGAGGCAGGCCGTGGGTGATGGCAGCGTGCACATGGCGGTGATGGATTTTCTCCGCGCCCACGAACCGGATCTGATTGCCGCCGCCGCGCATATCGGTATGGCCCCGGAACAGCTCGCGACAGTCTGTCGGGGGGAGGAATGGTGAACGGGATTTCGGCATGACGCGGCCCTTGGTGATCAGCGATTGCGATGAAGTGCTGCTGCACATGGTGCGGCATTTTCGCGACTGGCTGGGCAGCGAGCACGAGATCGATTTCACGCTGGAAGGCAATCCCTTCGCCGAATCGATGATCGTCCGCGCCACCGGACAGACGATCGGCATTGATGGTGTGCATGGTTATCTCGAAGGCTTCTTCGACACGCAGATGAGCCGCCAGACTGCGATCGCCGGCGCGATCGAGGCGATGACAGAACTGCAGCGTGACGCCGATGTGGTGATCCTGACCAATCTGACGGACAAGCGGAACGCGGATCGGCGACGGCAATTGCGAGAGCACGGGCTGGATGTGCCGGTCTATACCAATCAGGGGCCCAAGGGCGGCGCGCTGCAGCGGATTATCGCCGAATATGCGCCCAGCCGCGCAGTGTTTATTGACGATATCGCCGGCCATCACCAATCGGTGTTCGAACTCGCGCCCGATGTCCGGCGGCTGCATCTGTGCGGCGAACCGGCGATTGCGCCGCATGTGCCCTGCGCCCTGACTGCCGGCCACGCCGATGCGCGGATAGACAATTGGCAGCAGGCCCTGCCCTGGCTGCTCGATACTTTGCACGGAGATACTAAATGACTGTTGCCGCCCGTCTCGAAGAACTGGGAATCGTCCTGCCTGCCGCTGCGGCACCGGTCGCAGCCTATGTTCCGGTGGTCGTCGCTGGCAGCCTGGCGCATGTTTCCGGGCAATTGCCGTTTGTCGATGGCCAATTGGTCACTGGCCGCCTGGGTGAGGATGTGACCGCCGATCAGGGCTATGCCGCTGCGCGTGCCTGCGGGCTGATGATCCTGGCGCAATTGCAGGCCGCGCTTGGATCGCTGGATCGGGTGGAACAAGTCGTGAAGCTGGGCGCTTTCGTCAATTCGACCGGATCTTTCACCGATCAGCCCAGGATCGCCAATGGCGCATCCGAACTGATGGTCGAAATCTTCGGGGATGCCGGCAAGCATGCACGTGCCGCTGTCGGGGTGCCGGCGCTGCCGCTCGGCGCAGCTGTAGAAGTGGATGCAATCTTTGCTCTGGCGCCTGTTTGACAAGCTGCTGGTTCCCGCCCCCGAACAGGGGCGCGTCGGCTGGCTGACCCGGTTTACCTACGCCCATCGTGGCCTGCACAGTGCCAATGTGGTCGAAAACTCCCGCACCGCTTTTGCGGGCGCGATCGCGCGCGGGTTGGGAATCGAATGCGATGTGCGCAAGACGCGCGATGGTCGGGCGATCGTCTTCCATGACGAAACGCTCGATCGGCTGACCGGGGAAAGCGGCCCGGTCGCCACCCGCAGCGTGGGGGAAATCACCCGGATCCTGCTGTCGGGCAGCGATGAGCACATTCCCACCCTGCGCGATCTGGTCGCCCAGATCGGCAGCGCCGTGCCGCTTTTGATCGAGCTGAAGACGCGCCGGGAACGCCCGGTCGGCCCGCTCTGCCTCGCTGTCCGTGCGGAACTGGAAGGATATTCGGGCGCGGTGGCGGTCATGTCCTTCGATCCGCGCGTGGCCAAATGGTTCGCTCGCCATGCGCCGAATCTGCTGCGTGGACTGGTGATGAGCGAGGCTGATGGCGCCAGCGCCCGGGCGCGAGTGTCCCGGCGCATGATGTTCTGGCGCGCCCGGCCGGATTTCCTCGCCTATGATATTGCCAGCCTGCCATCCTCCTTCGTTGCGGAACAGCGTGCGCGGCGTATTCCGGTGCTGGCCTGGACAGTGACCGGCGCAGAGCATGCGGCACTGGCCATCAGCCATGCCGACGCCTGCATTGCCGAAGGGGAAGGGCTGGTTGCTAGGGACAATGATGCCTAGATCTGGTTCATGACCAGCACCGATTGGACGGTTCGCCTGTACCCGGCTGTGGGCCGGATTGATGCCGCATCCTGGGATGCACTTGTCGGCGGCGGCAATCCTTTCATGTCCCACGCATTCCTGACCGCGTTGGAGGATTCCGGCAGCGTTGGGCCTGGCACCGGCTGGGCGCCGGCTCCGCTGGTGATCGAGAACGGCGGTGGGCAATTGCTGGCCGCATTGCCGGCCTATGCCAAGGGGCATAGCCAGGGCGAATATGTGTTCGATCACGCCTGGGCCGATGCCTGGCATCGCGCGGGCGGCGACTATTACCCCAAACTGCAGATTGCCGTGCCTTTCACGCCCGCCAGCGGACCGCGGCTGTTGCTGTCCGATCCGGCCATGGCGCCATTGCTGCTGCGCGCAGTCGAACAATTGTGCCGCAACGAAGGTTTTTCTTCGGCGCATGCCAGCTTCATCGAACCGGAGCAGAGGCCGTTGTTCGAACAAGCCGGCTGGCTGCGGCGGCATGATATTCAATTCCACTGGCTCAACCGCGATTACGCCAGCTTTGATGATTTTCTGGCAGCGCTGTCATCGCGCAAGCGCAAGGATATCCGCAAGGAACGCGAAGCTGCGCAGGCCGGGGTGGAGATCCGCACGCTTTCCGGCGCGGATCTGAAACCCGAACATTGGGATGCGTTCTGGCAGTTCTATCAGGATACTGGCGCGCGCAAATGGGGCACGCCCTATCTGACACGATCGGCCTTCGATCTGCTGGGTGAACGCATGGGGGATCAGATTCTGCTGTTCCTCGCCTATGCCGACGGTCAGCCGATTGCCGGGGCGTTGAATTTCATCGGCGCGGATGCCCTATACGGCCGCTATTGGGGTTGTCTGGTCGACAAGCCGTTCCTGCATTTCGAACTGTGTTATTATCGCGCCATCGATGAAGCGATTGCGCGGGGGCTCAACCGGGTAGAGGCGGGTGCTCAGGGCGGGCACAAGCTCGCGCGGGGCTATGAACCGGTGCAGACCTGTTCGATGCATTACATCGCCGATCCCGGTTTTCGCGCGGCGGTGGCTGATTACCTGGCCCAGGAACGCGATGGCATCGCGCTGGACCAACTTGTTCTGAACGACCGGACGCCATTCCGCCGCTGATCAGGCCGCCCGGCGTTCCCCGGCGCGCAGCCATTCGCGGGCTCGGCGCTGCGCCTCGGCGATTTCGCGCGCGGTCATTTCGTCGGAGATGTCGGCCCGGCAACAGGCCGCCTCTTCATGGCCGCGCGAGGCCGCCAGATTGAACCATTTGTGCGCTTCGATCAAATCGCAGTTCACCCCGAGATTGCCGGTCGAATAGGCCACCCCCAGGTCGAAACAGGCGTGGATATCCCCTTGCGCGGCGTCGGCCATAAAGTGGGCCACACGCAGATCCGGCGCGGTTTCATCGGCCGGTGTTTTCTTCACGAATATTTCGATCCTGGGCTGTTCCATGACCGTGTCCCCTTGCTCGAGGCCCCCTGGCCCGATGCTTCGATGGGCAATGATTTCCAGAAGCTTTTCAAAAAATGGTTAATGCTACAGTTAAATATGGAATAGTACTTAGCTTTACTACGCTGTTTGGGGAGCTTTTTGGCGGAGTCGGGCAGGCCTAGATTGCGCTTGTGCGGCTATCCGGCTGCCCTTATAGGCCGCGCCAATTCGACCGGATGGCATATGCCAAGTCGCAGATGTCGCCGGCGGGCCACGCCGTGATGTGCGAGTGGAGTGGATATCGGTGCAGAATGACGAAATAGACATCCTCGCCATGGCCAAGCGGGCTCTGGACCGGGATTATGCCCCGTCCGATGACGAGGAATACATGTCCCCGCAACAGCTCAACTACTTTCGGGTGTTGCTGCTGGAATGGAAGAAATCGATCCTGTCGGCCTCGGAAAACACGCTGCAGTCGCTGCAGGATGGTCCGATCCGCGAACCCGATCTTAATGATCGTGCCTCCAGTGAAACCGATTGGGGCATTGAACTGCGCACCCGAGACCGGCAGCGCAAGCTGATTTCCAAGATCGATTCCGCCCTGCGTCGGATCGATGCCGGCGAATATGGTTGGTGCGAAGTCAGCGGCGAACCGATCGGGATCAACCGTCTGATCGCCCGCCCGATCGCCACCATGACGGTGGAGGCCCAGCAAGCCCATGAACGTCGTGAAAAGGTTTCCCGAGACGACTGATCCAAAGCGGGACAGGTTTAATCCTGCCCGCCGGTATTAAGATTCGCTTAGGCATGGTTTTGCCATGGTCCTGCGCAGGCGATGAAACGTGCCGGCCGCCTCTCTGCGGCGGGCCACGCAAGGGAACAGTACAAGCACGATGAGCAATGTCGACACTCGTCAGGTCAACCGGGACAGTCTGCTGCTGCTCGCGCAATTGCGTGTCGATGGCCAGGATGTCCTGCACCAGATCAAGGTGCGCAACCTGTCGGCGGGCGGCATGATGGCAGAAGGCGACGTCCGGGTGATGCGCGGGTCGCTGGTCGCTGTGGAACTGCGCAATATTGGCTGGGTTGAAGGCTCGGTTGCCTGGAAGCAGGACAATCGTTTTGGGATCGCGTTTGTTGAGGAAGTGGATCCCAAGCTCGTAAGAGCGCCGGTAACCGGGGACGATTTCGAAAGTCCGCGTTATGCCCGCGCCCCGGCCACGCCGGTGGACGCATCGCGCCTGCGCAAGATCTGATTCGCGGGGCGCTGGTTTTTGAGGACGATGGTTGAAGGCGCCCCGGCGCCCGCCTAGTGTCGTGGCTATGCTACGGCCTGGCCTTTCCCGCCCCACTGCGCTTGTGTCGCTGCTGTTGGCTCTGGCAGCATGCGGACGGAGTGATTCGGGCGCCCTGCCGGTCGACTTCATTGATACGCAGGACAATCTTTTCAGCAAAGGCGGGGACATTTCCGCCGGCGCCCGCCACGTGCGCGCGGCCACCGGGGCGGGACTGGTCGCCCTTGATGCGCAGGGGGAAGTCGTCCCCGCGCTGGCGGAACGCTGGATCGTCACCGATGATGGACGCAGCTTCATCTTCCGCTTGCGTGAAGGGAATTGGGGCGATGCCTCCCCCCTGACGGCGGAAAGCGTTCGCACTGAACTGCGTCGCGCCATCCGCGACGTGCGCGGCACGGCGCTGGCGATTGATCTGCGGCCTGTCGAAGATATCCGCGCCATGGCCGGTCGGGTGGTGGAAATCCGCCTGTCCAGCCCCGTGCCGATGCTGCTGCAATTGCTGGCTCAGCCTGAACTGGCCTTGCAACGGGGCAAGACCGGGATCGGTCCGATGATGGCGGAGCGCGGAACTGCCGCCACGCGGTTTGAATTCAAGCCACCGGTTGAACGCGGTATCGCCGAAGAAGAGGATTGGCAGGAATATGTCCGCCCGATCGTCTTGCGGGCTGCCACGGCGGAGCAGGCGGTTAAAAGCTTCAATGATGGCGCATCCGATGTGGTGCTCGGCGGGATGATCGGCTCGCTGCCTCGGGTGGATGTCGGCCCCTTGTCGCGAGGCACGGTGCGGGTCGATCCGGCCATGGGTCTGTTCGGGATGCGCGTGCGGGAACCGGGTGGATTTCTGGCGGATGCCGCGGAAAGAGAAGCCCTGGCCATGGCGATCGACCGTCCCGCTCTGATCGCGCCGTTCAACATTGGCGGCTGGGTGCCGACGACGCGAGTGGTCGCGCCGGGACTGGCCGACGATCCGGGCCTGATTGCCGAACGCTGGGGGGAAGACGCGATTGCCGACAGGCGCCTCGTCGCTGCCCGACGGGTAGCGGCCTGGCGCAATGCAAACGGCGTGGAAGGCCCGGTGCAGCTGACCTTGGCGATTGACCGGGATCTGGGCCATGATCAGCTGTTTCATCAGCTGGCCGGGCAGATGGTCCGAATCGGGGTGGTGCTGCAAAGGGTGGATGATCCTGCAAAGGCGGATCTGGTGCTGGTCGATCGGGTGGCCCGCTATGCCGATGCTGCCTGGTTCCTCAATCAATTCAATTGTTCGCTGCGTCGGGGGGCTTGCAGCCCGCAGACGGACGAAATCATGGCCCGGGCCATGACCGCAGACAATCTGCAACAAAGAGCCACCTTGCTGGCAGAGGCGGAGGCGGCCCTGACCATCAGCAATGTCTATATTCCGTTTGGCTCTCCACTGCGCTGGTCGCTGGTGCGGGGACGGATCAACGGATTTTCGCCCAACATCTGGGCCTTCCACCCCTTGCCGCCGATGGCAGAGCGCCCCAGATAGGCAGCAACAAGGAGCTGCCGGTGGAACAGGTGCAACGTCCGCGTCCGATGCAGATGGGTCTGCCGCTGGGGCGTGATCCCGAATCGATCCGTCAGCGTGTGCTGGCGATGGAACATCTGCTCGAACGCAGTTTCATCGTGCCCGGTATCAATCGGCCTGTCGGGCTCGATGCGCTGGTGGGTCTGATCCCGGTGGCAGGCGATGTGATTGGTGCCATCCTGGGCAGCTACATCATCTGGGAAGCGCGCAATCTCGGCATGTCGAAATGGCAGCTCGGGCGGATGGCGGGCAATCTGGCGATCGATACTGCTCTGGGTGCCGTGCCGCTGGCGGGCGATCTGTTCGATTTCCTGTTTCGCGCGAACACTCGCAATGTACGCATCATCAAGCGCCATCTGGACAAGCATCATCCGGTGATTGAGCAATAGGCGGGGATTTCCGCAGCAAAACCAGCTGCGGGAAATGACCTTGCCGCCGGCATTCGCTAGGCGGGGTGGCGATGGCTGCTGAACCTACCCCGATGATGACGCAATATCTCGCCCTCAAGCGGGAAGCGGACGACTGCCTGCTGTTCTATCGCATGGGCGATTTCTTCGAATTGTTCTTCGACGATGCCCGGCGGGCGAGCCAGGTGCTCGATATCGCGCTGACCAGCCGGGGCGAGCATGATGGGGCGCCCGTGCCCATGTGCGGCGTGCCCGTGCACGCGGCGGAAAACTATCTGGCCCGCTTGATCAAGGCCGGGTGCCGGGTGGCGATTGCCGAACAGGTGGAAACACCCGAACAGGCGAAGAAGCGCGGCGGGTCCAAGGCGCTGGTCCGGCGCGACATCGTCCGTTTCGTCACGGCCGGCACCTTGACGGAAGAAGCGCTGCTGGAACCGCGCCGGGCCAATGTGCTGGCGGCGATCTGCGATCTGCGCGGCACTTTCGGCATTGCCTCCTGCGATATTTCGACCGGCCGGATGGAACTGGAAGAATGCGTGCCGGCGGAATTGACCTCTGCCATTGCGCGGCTGGGGGCGAGCGAGATTGTCGGGCCCGAAGATTGGGCCGATGCGCCCGAGGCCATGATTGCCCGCCCGCGCAGCGAGTTCGGCAGCGATGATGGCACCGCCCGGCTGAAGGCGGTGCATGGGCTGGCCACGCTCGATGCCTTCGGCGAATTCAGCCGCGCCATGCTGGCGGCTGCGGGCGGGCTGATCGCTTATCTCGACCATGCGGGGCGCGGCAAACTGCCGCTGCTGCTGCCGCCGGTGATGCGCGCCAGCGGCGCCGCGCTGGCCATGGATGAGGCGACCCGGGCCAGTCTTGAAATTCTCGAATCGCAGGGCGGAGGTCGGGCGGGCAGTCTGATCGCTGCCATTGATCGCTGCGTGACGGGTGCTGGCGCGCGGCAGTTGGCAGATGATCTGGCAGCCCCGCTAGCCCAGCGTACTGCGATCGAGGGGCGGCTTAATCTGGTTGGCTGGCTGCACGGCGATCCGATGCTGCGTGCCGATCTGCGCGATGTCCTGCGCGCCCTGCCGGATGTGGGGCGGGCACTGGGGCGGCTGGTGGCCGGGCGGGGCAGCCCGCGTGATCTCGGGCAATTGCGCGATGGGTTGGGGGAAGCGGGGCGAATCCATGACCGGTTGCAATCACTGCCGGATCACCCCGCGCTGTTGCGCGATCTGCTGCCCTGCCTTGCCGGCCATGGCGATCTGACCGATCTGCTCACGCGCGCCCTGGTGGCTTCTCCGCCGACCGAGCGGGCATCGGGAGGCTATATTGCCGAAGGCTATGATGCCTCGCTTGATGAATTGCGCCAGGTGTCCGGCAATGCCCGGCGCGCCATCGCCGCGATGGAGGCGCGCTATCGCGACCAGACCGGCATTGCTGCACTGAAGATCCGTCACAATGGCGTGCTGGGCTATTTCATCGAGGTGCCAGCCCGCCATGGCGATGCGCTGATGGGGGCGGACAGCGGCTTTACTCACCGTCAGACCATGGCCAATGTCGTGCGCTTCAATTCGCTGGCCCTGCATGAGGAAGCGAGTCGGATCGCCGAAGCTGGCGGACATGCGCTGGTCGCGGAAGAGGCGCATTTTGAAGATCTGGTGGCTGGCGTGGTCGCCGATCGGGAACGGATCGCCGCAACGGCGGCTGCGCTCGCCCGCATCGATGTCGCCGCTGGCCAGGCCGAACGCGCAGCAGAAGGCGGCTGGTGCCGTCCAGTCATCACCGACGACCGGTCCCTGATGATCCGCGAAGGGCGCCATCCGGTGGTGGAGGCAGCGCTGGCGCGGCTGGGCGAACGCTTCGTTGCCAATGATTGCGATCTCGTCCCCGGCAACCGGCTGTGGCTGGTCGGTGGCCCCAACATGGGCGGTAAATCCACCTTCCTGCGGCAGAATGCGCTGATCGTCGTGCTGGCGCAGGCCGGCGGCTTCGTTCCCGCGGCCAGCGCTACCATCGGTCTGGTCGACCGGCTGTTCAGCCGCGTTGGTGCGGCCGACAATCTGGCGCGCGGTCGCTCCACCTTCATGGTGGAAATGGTCGAAACCGCCGCCATTCTGGCGCTGGCCGGGGAACGCAGCTTCGTCATTCTTGACGAAGTCGGGCGGGGCACCTCCACCTATGACGGGTTGGCGCTGGCCTGGGCCGTGGCCGAGGCAATCCATGAAAACAATCGCTGCCGCTGCCTGTTCGCGACCCATTACCATGAAATGGCGCGGCTGGCGGACAGCTGCCCCGCGCTGTCGCTGCACCATGTCCGCGCCCGCGAATGGAAGGGCGATCTGGTGCTGTTGCATGAAGTCGCCGAAGGGGCGGCCGATCGCAGCTATGGTCTGGCTGTTGCCAAGCTGGCTGGCGTACCTCCGCCCGTCGTCGCGCGCGCCAGGGCAGTGCTGGAACGGCTGGAGAAGGGGCGCTCGGAAACCGGTGGCCTGGCTGCGGGATTGGGGGAACTGCCGCTCTTCGCCGCTGCGGCTGCGCAGCGGCAGGAAGAACCAGCCGATGACCTGCAGCAGAAATTGCGCGATCTGGATGTGGATGCGCTGACACCGCGTGAAGCGCTGGATTTGCTGTATGAATTGAAGCGTGAAGCGGCCAGTTAAGGAGTGCAAGGGCAGGCGCAATTGGCCTGCCCTGCAATCTTAGTCTTCGTCGGCGTTCTTTTTGCCGTAGGTTTCGTCCTCGTCATCCATATTCGGTTCGCCGCGATAGGCGCGCATGTCGATCTGACCGGACTGTTCCATATCGCGCATCAGATCGATCAGATCCTGCGATGCGTCATCCATCACTTCACCGCCTTCGGATGATTTGCTGCTGTCCAGCGGACTGGGCGCGGCCCGCTCACCGTGGCGCGCTTCATCGGCGATGGTCTGCGCCTGGGCCTCCTCATCTTCCTGCTCGGAATTGTGCAGTTCGGGTGCGTCGTCCTGATCGCGCGGTTCGGCGGGAATTGTGCGGGGGTCTTCGTTCATGGTCGGGCTCCTCTATGCCGGTAACCCGCCAGACCCGGTGCCCGTTCCCGGCGCCGCGTTACCGCGTGGGCACGGGCTCCGGTCCGGAATAATCGTAAAAACCCCTACCGCTCTTGCGGCCCAGCCAGCCGGCCTCGACATATTTGGTCAGCAGCGGGGCGGGGCGATATTTGCTGTCGCCCGTGCCATCGGCAATCACCCGCATGATCTCCAGACAGGTGTCGAGGCCGATGAAATCGGCCAGCTGCAGCGGCCCCATCGGGTGATTGAGCCCCAGCCGGCAACCCTTGTCGATATCGGCCACGCTCGCCGTGCCGGAGCCCAGCACGAATACCGCCTCATTGATCATCGGCAGCAGGATGCGATTGACCACGAAACCGGGCTCATCCTCACTCAGCACCACCTCCTTGCCCAGGCTTTCGGCAAACTGGCGCGTGCTGGCCACGGTTTCGGGGGATGATGCCAGCCCCGCGATGATCTCCACCAGCGCCATCACCGGCACCGGGTTGAAGAAATGCAGCCCGATGAAACGGCTGGGATCGGGCACGCCCGCGGCCATCCGGGTAATCGGGATCGAGCTGGTGTTGCTGGCCAGAATGGCGTCCGGCGCCAGCACGGCGGCGGCGGCATCGAAGATGCTGCGCTTGATCTCTTCGCGTTCGGTGGCGGCTTCGATGATGATGCGTGCGCCGGACAGACGGGCGTAATCGGCCACCGGCTGGATGCGGTTCAGCGATGCATCCGCTTCAGCCTGGCTCAGCTTGTCCTTTTCCACCAGCCGCGCCAGCCTCCCGGCAATGCCGGTACGGGCCTTCTCGGCCAGGGCGATGTCACGGTCGAGCAGTGCCACCTCATATCCGCTTGCCGCCGCAACCTGCGCGATACCCGCGCCCATCTGGCCCGCCCCGATGATGCCGATCAAACCCATCACATGCTCCTTCGCAGTTGCAACATGGATAGCTGCCGCAAGGCGCAGACGCTAGAGTTACGGCAGCAGTTTTAGGGCAGGGGCACGTCAGTCAATTCAGCGGTTGGCGCCGGGCTTCCACAATACGTCGCCCGCCTCGCTGGCATTGACCGCGCGGGCCAGCACGAACAGGAAATCGGACAGGCGATTGATATAGGCGCGCGCCGCCGGATTGACCGGATCGGTCTGCGCCATGGTTGCGATCCGCCGTTCCGCCCGGCGGGCGATGGCGCGTGCCAGATGCAGCCTTGCCGCGGTTTCATTGCCGCCAGGCAGCACGAAGCTGCGCAGCGGGTCGAGCGTGGCGTTCACTTCGTCAATGCGCTGTTCCAGCCACTCGGTCTGCGATGCGACAATGCGCAGGGATTGGGCCGTGGGTTCGAAATCTTCGCCCGGGGTGGCCAGATCGGCGCCCAGATCGAACAGATCGTTCTGAATGCGGGTCAGATCTGCCGCCCATAAGGTCTTGATCGCCAGAATGGCGAGACCGAGGCAGGAGTTGAGCTCGTCTACCGTGCCAACCGCTTCGATGCGTGGTGCATCCTTGGCCAGGCGAGACCCGTCGACCAGCCCGGTTGTGCCGGAATCGCCGGTACGGGTGTAGATCGTGGTCAGGCGGACCATGGTGGCTTCGGGTCTAGCGGTTGCTGATCAACAGCAGCACCGCGACTGCCACGATCGCCAGCGCCTGGAACTTCACCCGCGATGCCATCAAGCGGTTCTGTTTCAGCTGCAACTCGGTCACCTTGTCGCTGTTGCTTTCAAGGTCGACCTTGGTGGTCTGCAAAAAGGCGATGATCCCGCGCACCAGCGAAACAACGACCATGCCCATCAGCGCCACAATGGCAATGATCATGATTATCTGCATGGATCGGACTCTACAGCACTGCCCAGGGAAAGACCAGCGGGTAGCCGCCCGGTGCGCAGATCTTCCGCCAGCGCTCGCCCGTCTTCTCCGGCTTCCCGCCGATCGGCCAGGGTCGGGGCATTGCGCCGCTTCGCCAGCTTGCGCCCGTCGCTGTCGATCAGCAGCGGATGATGGTGCCAGATGGGCACGGGCAGTTGCAGCAGGGTCTGCAGCAAACGGTGGATATGGCTCGCCTCGAACAGATCCATCCCCCGCGTCACCAGCGTCACGCCGTCATCGGCATCATCCAGCGTAGCGGCCAGATGATAGCTGGCGGGCGTGTCCCGGTCCTTGCGCACCAGAATGACATCGCCGGCCGCTTCCGGCCGGGCCTGTTGATCGCCCGCCAGCGCATCGGTCCATCGCAGCGGGCCGGTCAGTTGCAGCGCGCGCGCCATGTCGATCCGCCAGGCCACCTCTTCACGCTGCGGGTCGATCTGTGCACGGCGGCAGGTGCCGGGGTAGACCAACCCGTCCGGGCCCGATCGCGTTGCCGCTGCGGCAATCTCTGCCCGGCTGCAGCGGCAGGGGTACAGCAGCCCGAGGGCGCGCAATTGCTCTGCTGCCGCGTCATAGCGCGCCGTCCGGGTGGATTGTGGTGCAACCTCGTCCCACTCCAGGCCCAGCCATTCCAGATCGCGGCGGAACACGTCGGCCAGTTCCGGGCGCGATCGGGTGCCGTCGATATCTTCGATCCGCAGCAGGAAACGCCCGCCTGCGGCATGGGCCAGATCCTGGGCCATGATGGCGGACCAGGCGTGCCCCAGATGCAGCCCACCATTGGGGCTGGGGGCGAAACGTGTGGTCGCCGGGGGGCGGGCGGGCGGGTCGAGGTCGGTCATCGAAGAAATTTTCGGGGATTCCGATGCTGTAACAGGGTTGACGCTTTTCCGCGCAAATGCTCCTCTCTCCGTATCAGGGAGGACACGCGCCGTGTTCAAGGCCGAACTGATCGAACGTGCCGCACGCTTCAGAAGCGCGGTTGAGGATCCCATCCGCCGGCTAGACAGCTGTCCGGCGCTGGTGCTCAATGCCGATTACACACCGCTGTCCTATTATCCGCTCAGCCTGTGGCCCTGGCAGACGGCGATCAAGGCCGTGTTCCTGGAACGGGTGGACATTGTGGCCAGCTACGACCGTCATGTGCATTCGCAGTCGCTCGACATGCAGATCCCCTCTGTCATCGCGTTGCGGCAATTCGTGAAACCCAGCGAATTTCCTGCCTTCACGCGGTTCAATCTTTTTCTGAGGGACCGGTTCGCCTGCCAGTATTGCGGCAGCCCGCAACATCTGACCTTCGATCATGTGGTGCCCCGACGCCTGGGTGGCAAGACGACCTGGGAAAACATCGCCACGGCATGCGGGCCCTGCAACATGAAGAAAGGCGGGCGGACCCCGGCGCAGGCGAAGATGCAGTTGCAGGTGCGGCCCATCCGCCCGACCAGTTGGCAATTGCAGCAGCACGGCAAAAGCTTCCCGCCGCATTATCTGCACGAAACCTGGCGTGACTGGCTCTACTGGGACATCGAGCTCGAAGAATAATTTGCCGCTGCCGCGCAGTTTGTGGCCGTAGCGCTTTCCCCCGCGCGGCACACGCGTTAGTGCAGTCGGCACAACGGAGGATCACCTTGGCCGAAAAAACCAATGAATTCACAGCGCGGGAAGCGCTCTACTACCACGAAGTGCTGCGGCCGGGTAAGATTGAGATCGTCGCGTCGAAGCCGATGGCGACCCAGCGTGACCTGAGCCTCGCCTATTCCCCCGGCGTTGCCGCGCCGGTGCTGGCCATTGCGGAAGATCCCGCCAATGCGGCCCGCTACACCGCCCGTTCCAATCTGGTGGCGGTCATTTCCAATGGTACCGCCATTCTGGGCCTTGGCAATCTTGGCGCGCTGGCGTCCAAACCGGTGATGGAAGGCAAGGCGGTGCTGTTCAAGCGCTTCGCCGATGTGGATTCGATCGATATCGAACTGGCCACCGAAGATCCGGACAAATTCATCGAAGCCGTTGCCCTGATGGAACCCAGCTTCGGCGGGATCAATCTGGAAGACATCAAGGCGCCTGAATGCTTCGTCATCGAACAGGCGCTGCGTGAACGGATGAAGATCCCCGTCATGCATGATGATCAGCACGGCACGGCGATCATTTCCGCCGCCGGCGTGATCAATGCCTGCCTCATCACGGGTCGCGACCTGAAGGACGTGAAGATGGTGGTGAACGGGGCGGGCGCCTCCGCTATTGCCTGCACCGCACTGATCAAGGCGATGGGCGTTCCGCATGAAAACGTGCTGATGTGCGACCGTTCCGGCGTGATCTTCCCGGGACGCGACAATGTGGATCAGTGGAAGAGCGCGCATGCGGTCGAAACCGATCGCCGCACGCTGGAAGAAGCGCTCGTGGGCGCAGACATCTTCCTGGGTCTGTCGGCCAAGGATGCGCTGAAGCCGGAATGGGTGGCCGCCATGGCGCCGCAGCCGATCATCTTCGCCATGGCCAATCCCGATCCGGAAATCGCCCCGGAAGCGGCCAAGGCCGTGCGCCCCGACGCCATTATCGCCACCGGCCGGTCGGACTATCCGAACCAGGTCAACAATGTGCTCGGCTTCCCCTTCATCTTCCGCGGCGCGCTCGACGTGCAGGCGACCGCGATCAATGAAGAAATGAAGATCGCCGCAGCGCGCGCGATTGCCGAACTTGCCCGCCAGCCGGTGCCGCAGGAAGTGTCGGTGGCCTATGGCCAGAACCATCAGTTCGGGCGGGATTACATCATTCCCGCGCCCTTCGATCCGCGCCTGATGGAAGTCGTGTCCTCCGCCGTGGCGAAGGCCGCGATGGACAGCGGCGTGGCGCAGGCGCCGATCGAGGATTTCGACGCCTATCGCGATGCGCTGAAGATCCGGCTGAACCCGACAACCGCCGTGCTGACCAATGTCTACACCGAAGTGAAGAACAATCCGAAGCGGATGATCTTCGCCGAAGCCGAGGACGAAGTCGTGCTGCGCGCCGCGATCCAGTATCGCGATTTCGGCTACGGCACCCCGGTGCTGGTCGGGCGGACCCAGGCCGTGCACGAAAAGCTGGCCGAACTGGGCGTGGACGATATCAGCGCCTTTGAAGTTCAGAATTCGGCCGATTCCGATCTGGTCCCGGGAATGGTGGAATTCCTGTACGAACGGCTGCAGCGCCGTGGCCACACTGAACGCGACGTGCGCCGGATGGTCAATCAGGATCGCAATATCTTCGCCTCGCTGCTGCTG
Source organism: Croceibacterium xixiisoli (assembly GCF_009827305.1). Classification (GTDB taxonomy): domain Bacteria; phylum Pseudomonadota; class Alphaproteobacteria; order Sphingomonadales; family Sphingomonadaceae; genus Croceibacterium_C; species Croceibacterium_C xixiisoli. The sequence goes on from NZ_WTYJ01000003.1 coordinate 133,097, forward strand.
GAACTGGGCCATGGCGATGCCATGATCACCGGCAAGACGCGTCCGTTCTCGCAGACGATGCGTGAAGTCGGTCTGGTCATCAATCCGAAGGCCGATCAGGTGCCATTCGGTGTCCATCTGATGATCGGGAAGAACTTCACCGTCTTCCTGGCCGATACGACGATCAACGAACGTCCCAGTGCAGAGGAACTGGCCCATATCGCGCGTGAAACGGCCGCAGTGGCCCGTCGGCTCGGCCATGAACCGCGCGTTGCCTTCCTGTCCTATTCCACCTTCGGCAATCCGTCGGGCAAGTGGCTCGAAGGGATCCGCGATGCGGTGCATATCCTGGACGCGGAAGATCCCGGCTTCGAATATGAAGGCGAAATGGCGCCAGATGCCGCGCTCAATCCCACTGTGATGAAGCTCTATCCGTTCAATCGCCTGTCTGGCCCGGCCAATGTGCTGGTCATGCCGGGCCTGCAGTCGGCCAATCTGTCGGCCAAGCTGCTGCGCGAACTAGGCGGCAATGCCACCATCGGCCCGCTGCTGATCGGCATGGAAAAGCCGGTGCAGATCGCCCCGATGACGGCCAGCGTGCCCGACGTTCTGACGCTGGCGGTGCTGGCTGCAGCCGGGGTTGTCGGCTGACGTGGCGCGCTTTTCCGGTCGGTACGGCTGACCGGATTTTGTAAAGACAAGGGCCGGCCCGGATCGCACGATCCGGGCCGGTCTTTGTTTTCCTGCCCCTGAAACGGCATGCCCATCCTTGCGATAGGTCAAGGACCGTCCCTGCCGGATCGGCAATATGTTCGGGCGAACGGCGCGATCATCGGATCGCGAAACGGGGAGGATAGAGATGAAAATTCGTGCAGCCATCGTCGCGGTCACGCCGCTGCTCCTGCTGGCCGCCTGCGGCACTGCCGGCGATCCGCAAAGCAATCTTTCTGCTGTCGAACTGACCGCCCAGGCGCAGATCGAAGCGATCGCCGCCAAGGATATCGACGGCGTCATGCGCCTGTTCGATGAAACCGCCGTGATGACAGGGCCCAACAGAGAAGTGCTGACCGGCCCTGCTGCCGTGCGCGCCGGCTACGAAAAGCTGCTCGGCGATCCGAACCTGTCGATCAGCGTCACCCCTGGCCCCGGTTGGGCAGCAAGCAGCGGCGATCTGGCCGTCACCACATCGGACGCCAACCTGACCACGACGGACAGCACGACGGGGCAGGCGGTCACCATACCGCTCCGCAATCAGACCGTGTGGCACAAGGCGACGGGTTCGACCTGGAAGATCGTCTCCGCCCATATTGCTCGGGTCGAAACACCCGGTGCGAACCCTGCCGGATAAACCGGGCACTTCACGATCGCGATTCCACCTCCAGGTGGCTGGGTGGCGCCGCAGATTGTGCGGCGCCACGCCACGTATTGTTTGGGCGTTATTGCCGCAAAATTACCGCCAAGTGGGCACTTGCGGTAAAGTCTTTGGAAAAAAACGGCAATACGGCCAGAGCGATATTACTCCACAAATGGTGCTAATGGTTCAATTTACATATTGTTAAGTTGCGTTACATAGCATTCGCATCGCTTCCACGATCGTCTTCAATAGCGGCGGCATTCCCTGGGAGAGGTGCATTGGATCGTACGTACAGTTTCGATCATTATCGCCCGCTCGCCAGCGCGGATGAGGCAGTTAAGGCCTATGGCTCCGACCCGGACGCGGCGGAATCAGGTGCCCATGGCGACGGCTATCTGGCGGCCATAGCGTGTGGCTTTGATCATTTGCCACAGATGGTGGTGGTAGTGCGCCGCAGTTCCTGCGACGGCTATGTCAATGCACGCTGGGTCGATCATATCGGCCTGACCTCGTGCGAAAGCGGCTGGAACAACTGGTCGCAATTCGTGCATCCCGCAGATCAGCCGGCCATCCTCTCGGCATTCTCGGCCCACCCACGGGCCGCACCGCTCGAATGCCGCATCCGTCACCGCGATGGCAGCTACAATTGGTTTCTCGCTTCCGTGCAGTGTGTGGAATTCGGCGGGGCGGTTTATGATCAGGTCGTCTTCACCGATATCGACGATCAGGTGGCCATGCGCACCCGGATCCTGGCGGACGCAGCGCAGCGCGACCATATGCTCGATGCCAGCATGGATTGCATCAAGATCATCAATCTCGACGGCAGTCTGCGCCACATGAATTTGTCGGGCTGTATCGCGCTGGGCGTGCCGGTCGACGAAACCGAATTCGGGATGGATTGGTCCGCGCTGCTTCCGGCCGATCTTCGCAGCCGCAGTCGGGCCGCCGTCAAATCTGCCGCCCGTGGGCAAACAGTCCGCTTTTCCGGCACGACCCAGCTTGCGGGCGAGGCGGAACAGCATTGGGACAATCTGCTGACCCCGCTCAAGGATGAAGCGGGCAAGCCGACGGCCATACTGTGCGTATCGCGCGACGTGACCATTCAGCAGGAAGCGGAAGACCGCCTCCGCGAACTCGGAGAAATCGACAGTCTGACCGGCCTGCTCAACCGGCGGGCGTTCTACAACCGGCTCAAACGCGTGTTGCGCAAGGCGCGCGGCCAGGCCTCCAATGTGGGCATGATCCTGATTGATCTCGACCACTTCAAACATGTGAATGACACGATCGGCCATGGCGCAGGCGATCATCTGCTGCGGGTCTTTTCGCGCCGGATGGTTCGTTCGGTCATTGCGGCACGCACCGGCAACCAGCCAATCTACTTCGCCCGCCTGGGGGGCGATGAATTCGCCATCCTGCTGGAAAATGTGTCATCCGTGGCGGAAATGACCGCTCTTGCCACCGTGGCCAAGCAGCAGATGCAGGCGCCGATCCTCCATTCGGGCGGATCGGTGAATGGCGACCTCAGTGCCGGCTGCGCGCTCTATCCGCGCGATGCGGCCAATGCTTCGGATTTGATGCGCTGCGCCGATACCGCGCTCAATGACATGAAGCTGACCGGGCGGGGCGGCGTGCGGGTGTTCAACGTGCACATGGCCCATGCAGCCGAAACCGTGGCCCGGCAGCTCCGCAGGGCACGCAATCTGGTCGCCGACGATCTGATAGAACCTTATTACCAGCCGCAATTGCAGCTCGACGGATTGACCATTTGCGGGTTCGAGGCGCTGTTGCGCTGGCGCGACGGCGCCGGGCGGATCCAGGGCCCGGCCGCCATTACGGAGGCTTTTCGCAATTTCGAACTGGCCACCCAGGTTGGCGGGCGCATGCAGGAACGCGTCTTCGCCGATATCGCCAGCTGGCGCGCGCGTGGGCTGGCGGTTCAGCCGATCGCGATCAACGTGGCCCCGGTTGAATTTTTGGCCGATGATTTCGCCGAAAGTTTCCTGGCGCGGCTGCGGCACTATGCGATCCCGCACAATCTGATCGAGGTGGAGGTGACCGAACACGCTCTCGTTGAACGCGGGGCCGAACACGTCATCCGCGCGCTGAAGAAATTCAAGGCTGCGGGCATCCGCATCATGCTGGATGATTTCGGCGTCGGGCAATCCGCTCTGGTGCACCTGACCGATTATCCGGTCGATGGCATCAAGATCGACCGCAGCTTCATCAAGGAAATGACTCAGGGCGGCCCGCATCACGCGATCGTCAAGACGCTGGTCGAACTCGGCCCGGCACTGTCGCTGTCGGTCATTGCAGAAGGGATAGAGGGATCGGACCAGCTGGCCGCGCTACGCCGCATCGGCTGCCATGTGGGGCAGGGCTTCCTGTTCGATCCGGCACTGGAACCGGAAAAGGCAATCCAGAGCCTGGGGCAGGTCTACAGCGGCTAGAGCAATGTCGAGGCAGGTGGAAGCACCGGCTGGCTCGGTAATGGCGGCAAACAGAATAGTGTGGCCGTTTTAACCGATCTGCGCCAGCCGCCGGTGCGCCTCCAGCGTATCGGAAAATTCCATCGGCTTGCCATACAGATAGCCCTGGAAATAATCGCATCCCATCGCGCGAAGGGCATCGGCCTGATAGGTTTCGGTCACCCCTTCGGCCAAAACCTCAAAGCGCAGCATCTCGCCCAGATTGGCGATTGATTTGACGATCGCAGTGGCATGCGGGCTGTCCTTCATGTTCCAGATGAAGGACTTGTCGATCTTCACCTTGTCGAAGGGGAAGATGTTCAGATATTCGAGCGAGGAGAAGCCCGTGCCGAAATCATCGAGCGCGATCTTCATGCCGAAGCCCTTGAGTTGGCGCAGCACATGCAGCGCCACGTCGCGATCGCGGATCAGCACGCTTTCGGTCACCTCCAGTTCCAGCCGGCGCGGCGCCAGCCCCGCGCGGACCAGAATGTCATGCGCCATTGGCACCAGCTCGTAACGGTTAACCTGCAGCGCCGACAGATTGACCGCAATGGCAATGTCGTCGGGCCAATGGGTGGCTGCAGCGCAGGCGTCTTCCAGCACGATCCGCCCCAGCTGATTGATGATCCCGGTTTCCTCGGCAATCGGAATGAAGGTCAGCGGCGAAATCGGCCCGTGCACAGGGTGGGTCCAGCGCGCCAGCGCCTCATAGCCGATCAGCTTGCCATCCGCGGCGCGGACCTGCGGCTGGTAACACAGGCTCAGTTCGGGCGAGCGTTCGGATACTGCGCGGTAGAGATCCTTCTCCAGCTCGCGCCGCATCAGGATGCGCTGCGCCATTTCCGGCGTGAAAGCGCAGGCTGCCTCGGCTTCGGCATGCTTGGCCTGGTACAATGCCATATCCGCATGGCGCATCAGAATCTTTGCGTTTTCTCCATCGCGAGGGAACACAGCAAAGCCAAGCGAAGCTGAGGCAAAACCGGTCGTCGTGGGAGACGGAACCTTGCCGATGCAGGTGAGCAGGTCGTCGCCGAATGCGGCAGGATCGGCATCACCGGCCGCCATACGCTGGATCACCACGAACTCATCGCCGCCCCAGCGCACGCAGACATTGGGCGTGCTGCGGTCTTCCAGCACGGCGGCAATCGCGCGCAGCAAGCGGTCGCCGGCGGCGTGGCCGGCGGAATCGTTCACCTCCTTGAACTTGTCGATATCGATCAGATGGATCGCCAGCTGTTCGCCGGAATGGCGTGCGCAATCGATCTGTGCGGGCAGGGTTTCTTCCAGGAAGGCGCGGCTGTGCAGCCCGGTCAGGCTGTCATGATGCGCCAGATACTCGATCTTTTCCTGCGCGATGTGGCGGTCATGGACATCCTCCACAACGCCGGCCCATTCGATCACGGTGCCGTCGCTATCCAGCACGGGCACGCTGCGCGAACAAACCCAGCGCCATCCGCGCTCCAGCGTGCGGACACGAAATTCCATGCTGACGGTTGGCTTGCTGTCGAAGGCATGGCGCATGCTTTCGATAATGTGCGGCAGATCGTCGGGGTGGACCTGCCGGCGCCAGCGCAGCGGGGCATCGGAATCGGGAATTCCGGTCAGCTTTTCCCAACCGGTGACGGCGGTGATGCGTCCTGAGGCATCACCGCGAAAAGACACCAGCGTGCCGGCTTCGGCCAGGGCGCGATAGCGGCGTTCACTCTGTGCCAGCACTTCCAGTGCCTGTTTCAGCGCCTCAGCCCGATTGTGCAGCACGGCTTGCGCATTGGCCAGGCTGTCCTGCAGCATATCGAATTCGCGCACCGGGGAATTCAGCTCCAGCGGGGGCATGTCGCCGCTGTCGCCATGCACAACCCGCTGGCTGTGCTTGGCCAGCGTGCGCAACGGCCCCAGGATCAGCCGTGCCAGACCGAAAGCCGCCATCAGCGCCAGCAGCAGGCCCAGAACATTGGCAAGGGTCACCAGCGACACCGGCGATTGCCAGCGGGTGGTGAAGGTCGTCATCCGTTCGCCCACCACGACGATCCAGCCCGGGGTGTCATGCAGCCGGTGGAAAGCGAAGGCGATTTGCGTTCCCTCGGGTGTCCGGGCGGAAAAATTGCCGGTCTCTCCCTTGCGCTCCTGCATCTTGACCCAGTCGGGGGCGCGGGTGCCGATCAATTTGGCCGCATCGCGCGACCGTGCCAAAATCACGCCATTGGCGTCCAGCACGCCCAGCAGCAGCTGGTCCGTTGCGGCCGGATGGCTCTGCAGAGTCTGAATCAGCTGTTGCGGCGGTTGAACCATCGCGATCATCCGCTGCGGGTCACCCGGCACGGGTGCGGGGATGGCGATCGCCAGCAGCGGCCGGTCGCTACCTGGGCGGGTAAAGCTGTTCGAAAGCGCCATGGATTTGCCATGCCGGTCGGTAATCATCGTCAGTTGCGGCATCGTTTGCGGAAACCGGCCGCCGGGCGCGACGACGATCTCGGCATCCTCCAGCAGATCGGACTGCGCCGGCACCTGGCCCGGACCGATCAGTCCATTACGCGCCGCCACCGCCTCCAGAGTGGCGACCCGCGCGTCGATTTCAGTCTCGACCGTGCTGGCAGTGGTGCGGGCGCTGGTTTCCAGCAGGGCAAGGGACAGATTGGTCAGCGAATGGGAAGCGTTCCACATCGCCGCACCTACGATCGCCACGATCACCAGGCTGGTGGCCATTACGCCGACGATGATGATGGAATGCAAACCATATTTGCGGCCAGCAAGAACGGCGGATGAACGTTCGGAAGAGGTTGCTTTTCGCGTCAAACGTAACCGCACTGCCCGCTGGCTTGGTAGGTGATCGAGGGTGCCCTTCTGCGCCCAAATGTTACAACATGATAGTAATGATATTATCAATACCAAATATGGCGCGTGGGAGGTTGAATATTGTTTAATGCGGCGTTTCTAAGCAATCTGTTTACGCGCAGCGTGCCAGCGATGTTACAATTGTCCGCGCCTTGTCGCTCGGGTCTCGCCGATCTCAGATTCGCCGGTAACGGAAGTACCAGACCTCATGCCCCTGTTGCCTGGCCTTGGCTTCATAGCGCGTCTGGGTCCAGCCACCGGGACGGATCTGCCAGCTGGGCGGGCCTTCTGCCAGCCATTCGAACTGATGCATATGTCGCCGCATCACCATCAGCGCGTGGCGCAGATAAATCGGGTGATCCGTGCCAAAACGAAATTCCCCGCCCGGCTTCAGCTTGGCGGCGATCAGATTGACCGGTCCGTCGTTCATCATCCGCCGCTTGGCATGGCGTGCTTTGGGCCAGGGGTCGGGATGCAGCAGATAGGCGAAGCTCAGCGCGCCGTCGGGGACGCGATTGAGTACCTCCAACGCATCTCCATGGTGGATGCGCACATTGGGAATCGGCGGCCGGCGGTCGCCCGATCCATCCGAGTTGCCGCCACTGACGTGCAACAGGGCCTGGGCCACGCCGTTGACGAAGGGTTCGGCCCCGATGAATCCGTGGTCGGGGAGCATGTCGGCACGCGCAGCCATATGTTCGCCGCCGCCGAAACCGATTTCGAAATGCAGCGCGCGATCGTCGCCGAACAGCCGTTGCGCGGTCACCGGCCCTTCGACGGGCACGGCAATCTGCGGCAGCAGCGTATCGACCAGTCCCTGTTGCCCGTCGCGCAGGGGTTTGCCCTTGGAACGGCCATACAGGCGGTTGAGCGTGGTCGGATCGCCGGATTTGTAAGCAGTCATAGCGCCAGCCCGCTAACGAAAAACCGCCCCGAAGCAAGCGCTGCGGGGCGGTTCTCGCTGTTTATCGGTGTGATCGATGGTCAGTATCAGGCCGCTTCCACCTCTTCGCCGGGATCGCGCAGCACATAGCCACGGCCCCAAACGGTTTCGATGTAGTTTTCCCCGCCGCAGGCGCTGGAAAGCTTCTTGCGCAGCTTGCAGATGAACACGTCGATGATCTTGAGTTCGGGTTCGTCCATCCCGCCATAGAGATGGTTGAGGAACATTTCCTTGGTCAGGGTGGTCCCCTTGCGGAGCGAAAGCAGCTCCAGCATGGCGTATTCCTTGCCGGTCAGATGGACGCGGGCGCCATCGACCTCGACCGTCTTGGCATCCAGGTTCACACCCAGCTTGCCGGTGCGGATCACCGACTGGCTGTGGCCCTTGGAACGCCGGACAACCGCATGGATGCGGGCGATCAGCTCGTCACGGTGGAACGGCTTGGTGACATAGTCATCGGCGCCAAAGCCGAAACTGCGCACCTTGGATTCCATCTCGGAAATGCCGGACAGAATCAGCACCGGGGTCTGCACCTTGGCCACGCGCAGCTTCTTGAGCACATCGTAGCCATGCATATCGGGCAGGTTCAGGTCGAGCAGGATGATATCATAATCATACAGCTTGCCCAGATCGAGGCCTTCTTCGCCCAGATCCGTTGAATAGACATTGAAACCTTCGGCAGAGAGCATCAGCTCGATCGCTCTCGCGGTGGTAGGCTCGTCCTCGATCAGCAGCACACGCATTGGGATATCCCCCGTTCAAACCTGCACTATCCCCCGTGCAGGAGGTGTTCCTTCTATTAACCACAGCATCTCTGAAGGAAAAAGGTTAATCAGGGGTAAACAGGTGAAGCCGGCGTTAACAATTTCGTGCCGGCGCCCCGCTGCCAGCATCCATTTACGCCTTGAACGGCGCCTTAGGCGGCGCTTTGCAGCTTTTTCTGTCGCCGCCGCTGGACTGATGAACCGATGCCGATCGCCTCACGATATTTGGCCACGGTGCGGCGGGCCAGGTCGAATCCCTTGTCGCGCAGCAGTTCGACCAGCTTGTCGTCAGACAAGACATCCCGCGTGTCCTCGGCATCGATCAGCGATTTGATCTGCGCCTTCACCGCCTCTGCCGACACTGCGCCCTCGCCATCGGCAGAGGCAATGCCGCTGGTGAAGAAATATTTCAGCTCGAATGTGCCGCGCCCGCAGTTGAGATATTTGTTGGAGGTGACGCGGCTGATCGTGCTCTCATGCATCTCGATCGCCTCTGCCACGGTGCGCAGGGTCAGCGGGCGCAGCTGCGACACGCCATGGCGGAAGAAACCGTCCTGCTGCTTCACGATTTCCGCTGCGACCTTCAGGATGGTCTTTTGCCGCTGGTCCAGCGCCTTCACCAGCCAATTGGCATCGGCCAGCTTCTCGTTCAGCCAGCGCTTGGTGTCGCGATCGGCCCCCGCGCCGCGCAGCTCGACATAATATTCTCGGTTCACGATCAACCGGGGCAGGGTCGCCTGGTTCAGCGCAATGTCCCAGCCGTGATCGGCGGTCGCCGTCACCAGAATATCGGGCACCACCGGCGCGCGTTCCCCCGCACCATAGCGCAGGCCGGGGCGCGGATCATAGCGGCGCAATTCGCCCAGCATGTCGGCCAGGTCTTCCTCGTCGACATGGCACATCCGCCGCAATTGCGGGAAGGCGCCGCGCGCCACCAGTTCCAGATTGTCGAGCAGCTTGGCCATGCAGGGATCGTAACGATCGGCTTCCCGGGCCTGCAGCGCCAGGCATTCGCCCAGCGAACGCGCACCCACGCCGGTGGGGTCGAGCGTGTGGATGATCGCCAGCGCCTGTTCGGCATCGGCCAGGGTGACTTCCAGCACATAGGCCACTTCATGCAGCGGCGTCGCCAGATAGCCGGCTTCATCCAGCAGGCCGATCAGATAGCGGGCGATGAACGCCATCCGCTGATCACGCGTGGCTGCGCCGATCTGTCCCTCCAGATGTTCGGCCAGCGTTGGCCCGTCGCCGCCGCGCTCGCTGATGTCAGGGCCTTCCTCGCCACCAGCGGAAGCGGAATGGGCCGACCAGTCCCCGGTGTCGCGATCCCGGTCCAGCGTGGCGGGATCGATATCCAGGGGCGCATCCGCCTCCCCCGCGCCCTGTCGAATCAGTTCATCGGCGGTCGGCGCTTCGGTGGTGATCGATTCGGGCGGCTCATCTCGCTGCTCGACGCCGATTTCGCCGGCTTCCAGCAGCGGATTCTGCTCCAGGGCGTCGCCGATGAAAGTTTCGATCTCAAGATTGGACAGCGCCAGCAGCTTGATCGCCTGCTGCAACTGCGGCGTCATCACCAGCGACTGGCTCTGGCGCAGATCCAGTCTTGGCCCGAGAGCCATGGGTCAGCCTTCCCGTGAGGGCGTCAGGCGGGGCATCAGAGGGTGAAGCCTTCACCCAGATACAGCCGCCGGACATTCTCGTCCGCCACCAGCTCTTCCGGGCTGCCGGCAAACAGCACCTGCCCGCCATAAATGATGCAGGCCCGATCCACGATGTCGAGCGTTTCACGCACATTGTGATCGGTGATCAGCACGCCGATGCCGCGCCGCTTCAGATCCTTCACCAGATCGCGAATATCGCTGATGGACAGCGGATCGATCCCGGCAAAGGGTTCGTCCAGCAGCATGATCGATGGCTTGGCCGCCAGCGCGCGGGCAATTTCGCAGCGGCGCCGTTCACCGCCGGACAGCGCCATCGCCGGGCTGTCGCGCAGGCGGGTGATGTGGAATTCTTCCAGCAGCCGTTCCAGTTCCTGCTTGCGCACGGCCTTGTCCGGTTCGACCATTTCCAGCACGCAGCTGATGTTCTGTTCCACGGTCATCCCGCGGAAAATGCTGGTTTCCTGCGGCAGATAGCCCAGGCCCAGAATCGCCCGGCGATACATCGGCAGCTTCGTCACATCGACGCCATCCATCAGGATGCGGCCGCTGTCGGGGCGGACCAGCCCCATGATCGAATAGAAACAGGTCGTCTTGCCCGCGCCATTGGGGCCAAGCAGGCCCAGCACCTCGCCCTTGCCCACGGTCAGCGAGATATCGGTCAGCACTGCCCGCTTGTCATAGCTCTTGGCGATGGAAATGACCTCCAGCCCACCCTGCGGGATCGGCGGGGCGGCATTGGCCGGCGCTTCATCATGGCGGGTAACAGGCGCGCCGCCACCAATCATCGGATCATCGAGCGTGTTCATGCAGCGCGATTTAGCACGCCCGGCGCGGGTTTGAAGCCCATTGGCAAGATTCCTGCATGGCTTCTGTCTGGCCCAACGGGTCAATCTGGCGCGGACACGACCAGATTGCGGCGCCAGGTTCCATTGCGCAGCCACATCACCGCGATGATGGCGGTCACCGCATTGGCAAACGCATAGCTCCACCAGACCCCCAGCACGCCCAAGGAGGTGAACAACGCCACGCCCCAGGCGAAGGGCAACTGCAGCGCATATTGCATGATCAGCGAAATCCCCATCGCCTGCGCCGGGCTGCCGGCCCCGCGGAAAGCGCCGTTGAGCGCCTGGGTCAGCGCCATCAGCCCCATGAAGGGAAACACCGCCCAGCCGAATGTGACCGCCTGATCGATCACCGCCGCTTCGGATGGAGCAAGGGCGGCCATCAGCGGGCGCAGAAGCGGCAGATGCAGCAGGCCGATGAGGGTAAAACCGACAAAGGCGATCCAGGCAGACAGCCGCGCCGCCTCTTCCGCGCGGGCGATCTTCCCGGCGCCGATGTTCTGCCCCACCACGGCGGCGGTGGCGATGGACAGGCCGATCATCGGGGAAAACCAGAAGAAGAATGGCCGCGTCCCCACGCCATAGGCGGCCAGCGATACCGTGCCGAACAGCGCCGCCAGCGCCATCAGCAGCAGCGATCCGAAGGTGCGGCCGCCCTGTTCCAGCGATGCGGGTAGGCCGATGCCCGTGGCCAGCCGCAGATGGCGGCGGTCTGGGCGGAAATCCGCGGGCCGCAGATGCAACGCGGACCGGCCGGACATCATGTGCAGCAGCACGGCCAGCATCGCGATCAGCTGGGCAATCACCGTCGCCAACGCGGCGCCGGCTACGCCGAATCCATCCCAGCTCCCAATCCCGAAGATCAGCGGCGGATCGAGCGCGATATTGATGAGCACGGCGCCGAACATTGCCCGCATGGCAAAGCGCACCTCACCGGCCGATTGCATCATCGCCTGCAACGCCAGGAAGGCAAACATCGGCACCAGCCCGATATGGGTGATGGTCAGATAATCCATCGTCAGCCCGGCGACGGCCGGATCGACCCCGATCAGTCGCAGCACCGCCGGGGCCGCCAATTGCCCGATCAGCGCAAAGCAGCTGCCCACCACCAGCACCATCAACAGCGTCTGCGCAGCCGCGCGGTCTGCGGCGCGCTGCTGCCCGGCGCCGGTATTCTGCGCCACCAGCACCGCCCCGGCGGTGGAAAGCCCGCTGCCCAGCGACAGCAGCACGCCGAACATCGGCCCACTGGCGGCCACGGCGGCAATGGCGTCGGCACCCAGCCGCCCGACGAACCAGGCATTGACGATCTGATGGACGGATTGCGCCATGCTGGCGGCCGCAATCGGCCCGGCGGTGCGCAGCAGAACCCCGGCCAGCGGGCCATCGGTCATGGATATTCTGCCCGATGCGCGTTTCACGCATGTCCCCCCTGAGCAATTTCCAAGCAGGTGAAATTGCGGCCAACAAAAGGAAATAGAGCGGCGATGCGATGCAATCGGATCGGGATACGCTCTCGGGGCAGGCTAGAGGGATTTCGGCGAAGGTAAAGTGCCTGGCGCGCTCAGGGCAGCATGGTGGCTGCGCAGGCGGCAGGATGCAGCGCCAGCCTCCGCAGAGGCTGGCGCGCAATCATCAGGCCTTGGCCTGGTTGTAGCGTTCGATCGCTTCGAGCGTGACCTGACGGGCTTCGGCAGCGCCGCCCCAAGTGCCCACGCGCACCCACTTTTCGGATTCCAGATCCTTGTAATGGGTGAAGAAGTGCTCGATCTGCTTGAACACGATTTCGGGCAGATCCTCCATCTCATTGACCTGGGTGTAATAGGGGAAGGTCGAATCGACTGGTACGCAGACCAGCTTTTCGTCACCGCCCTGTTCGTCTTCCAGGTTCAGCACCGCAATCGGCCGGGCGCGCACGACGCAGCCGGGGATGAAGGGCGAACGGGCCACGACCAGCGCATCCAGCGGGTCGCCATCGGGCGACAGCGTGTGCGGGACGAAGCCGTAATTCGCCGGGTACCGCATCGGCGTGTGCAGGATGCGGTCGACGAACAGGGCGCCAGACGCCTTGTCGAATTCATACTTCACCGGTTCGCCGCCCAGCGGCACTTCGATGATGATGTTCAGGCTTTCCGGCGCATTGTCGCCGACAGGAATATGTTCAATTCTCATGGATTGATTTCGTTTCCGCTTGTTAGATCGCCCTGTTCGGGCCTTTTGGGTGCGGCACCCTCTCCGATTACTTGTCACGCATTTGTGGGGCGCTGCTACGCATGCAGCGCGGGCTTGTCACTGTCGAATTGCTGCGCGACGTAAAACAAGGCATCATCCTGTCCGATTTTCGGAGCGTATGGCCCACGCAGGTCGCCGCCCGCAGGATCGGAGAGGATAGACATATGCATGTAGGCCTTGCCACGGGGTTCGCGCATCAGCGCGGGCGCGATTATCCGGACGCGCAGATTATTCGGGAAGAGGTGGAAAACCTCGTCCTGGCCGAAGAACTCGGGTTCGATTCGGTCTGGATCACCGAACATCATTTCACAGACTATTCGATGTCGAACGATCCGCTGCAGCTGCTCACCTATATTGCCGGGCGGACCAAGCGGATAAAACTGGGCACGCAATGCATCATCGTGCCCTGGCACAATCCCGTGCGGCTGGCGGAAAAGATCATCAATCTCGATCTTCTGTCCAATGGCCGCGCGATCCTGGGCTTTGGCGGCGGTCTCTCGCCCGAAGAATTCGCCGGGCTGGGCATCGATCAGAACCAGTCGCGTGCGCTCTATTCCGATATTCTGGACGTCGTCATTCCGGCGCTGGAAACCGGCGTGATCGAGGGAGAGGGCGCCTATGGCACCATTCCCCGGCGCGAATTGCGCCCGGGTCCGGTGCGCAGCTTCGCCGGGCGCAAGTTCTGCGGATCGCTGTCGGGCAATTCGATGTATTCGGCCGCCCGCCATGGTTTCGGCAATATGGTGCTGATGCTGCCGCAGCGGGGGAAAGAAGCCCCGCCTGACAAATATACCGAGGTCTGGCAGGAAGTGCACGGTCCCGGCACGCAGCCGCCGGCCCCGATGGTCAGCGGCAATTTCTATCTGGATGAAAGCGCCGATTATGCGGAAGAACAGGGCCGCAAATATCTGGGCAACACCATGCGCGCCGCGATCCGCAACTACAGCCTCGACAAGCCCGGGATCTTCACCACGATCAAGGGCTATGAACATTATGAGAAGATGACGCTGCAGCCCGACGCGATCGATCCCTATGTCGAGGATTTCGGCAAGGGTGCGGTCACCGGCACGCCGCAGATGATCCTGGATCGTATGTGGGAACTGAAGGAAATCTTCCGGCCGCAGGGTTTTTTCCCGCATGTTTATTTCGGCGGCATGGCGCAGGCCGATGCGGTGAAGAACATTCGCCTGTTCGCCGACAAGGTCATGCCGGAGGTGAAGAGCTGGCAGGCCGATGTCTCGATCGACGACCGCTTCCTGGAAGCGGCGGAATAGCAGCAAAGCCGGGCGGGGCGGCTATGCCGCCCCGCAAGTCTGTCGGTTTGGTGGGACGGTCAAGTCGCCCCACCCAGCGCATTGATCGCAAAGGCAATCACGCCGATGTTGAACACGAAGGCGCTGAAACAATGCAGCAGCGCCACGTCGCGCAGCGGCCGCGTGGTGATCGCCACGTCGGATGTCTGGAATGTCATCCCCAGCGTGAAGGCGAAATAGGCAAAATCGCGATAATCGGGCAGGTCATTGCCTGGAAAATCCAGCCCCTTGCGATCATGGCCGGCATCATCGCTGGTGTAGAAGGCATGGGCGTAATGCAGCGTGTAGATGCTGTTGGCGAACAGCCACACCAGCACGAGCGTCCCCACCAGCCGGGCAATGGCGCCCGCATCGCCGGCTCTGGCGCCCGGCAGTTCGCCGATGATTGCCGCCATCACCGCCAGCATCAGCAATGTCGTCAGCACCAGCATCAGCGGGCGATTGGCATCGTTTTCCGCCGCATGGCGCCGCAGCGCCTCGGGCGTGCGGTCGCGCAGCAGCGGCAGCAGGGTCAGCAAAAACACCAGCGCCGCCAGGTCGAAGGCGATGACCACGCCGGATATCCAGCCGGCACTTGCACCGGCCCCACCAAACAGCCAGCGATCCAAGCCATAACCGACCGGCAACAGGGCCAGAAACAACAGGAAACGCGGCGGCGCCAGCCGGTTGCCGATGGTCACGGCGCCGGGCATCGTTAGCCCTACTCGCCGGTCGTGGCCGGGGTCGCTGGGGTGGTGGCCGCAACTCTGGGCGCCAGCAGGCGGTCGAGCGGCTGTTCACCTTCGGCGACCGGCTCGATCCAGGGATAGCGCAGCCCGTCGTGATAGGCGATCGGCACGGTCAGATAACGATCGCCGCGCTTCACCATCAGTTCGATCGGTTCCTTCGATACGGTCGCGGCGGTCACTGCCTGCTTCATCACGGTGTCGCTATAGGCAGTGCCGTTAACCGCAATGATCGATACGCCATCGACCAGCCCGGCATTGAAGGCCGGGCCATCCCACATCACCGTGGTGATCTCGCCCGATGCATTGATCGACATGCCCAGCGAATAAAGCAGGTTCAGATACTTGCCCGAACGCATCCGCCCGGCTTCATAGGGGTTGGGCTCGGCCTTCCACACCAGCCGGTATCCGCCGCGCTCCACGCCGCCCAATGGAGCGGGCTGGCCCGGGGTCTGGAATTTCGTGGTCAGGAATGTGGCCCAGTCATGCGGATAGACGCCGTTCAGCGTGGCGACGATGTCGTCGAACTCATAGGTGACCTGGCCCCAGTCGCCGTCATGCGTGCCGAAGAACGCGCGGGCGAAATCATCCAGCCCACGGGCGCCATCGGTCCCGGCGCGGATGATCTGGTCGGCTTCCAGCCACACCATCATGCCTTCGTTGTAATAATCCTCGCTCCGGCTGATCGTGGGGTAGGGCACCGGGCGGCGGGCGTTGATGATCGGATCATGGGTGGTGTCCTCCACCGATCGCCAGCCGCGCCCGGGCTGCGTGGCATAGAGCCCGGCGGAATTGGCAATCGCGCCCAGCACGGTTTCCTTGGGCTGCAGGCCGGACCGCGCCGCCAGGATCCAGCCCCAGAACTGGGTCTGCCCTTCATACATCCACAGCAGATTGCCCTGGGTCGGCTGGCGGTAATCGGGCGCCCACAGCCGCGCCGGGCGGCGGAACTTGCCGTTCCAGCTGTGCACCAGCTCATGGCTGGTGACATTGCGGTCATGCGCCAGATTGGCCCAGTCGATGAAGGCCTTGGGCTCATAGCTGTTCTCGCTCGAACGATGGTGTTCCAGCCCGATCCCGCCCATACGGTCGGTCAGCGCCAGCAGCAGCTCATAACGGTCGAAATGGCGCGCGCCGAACAGAGCCATCGATTCGCTCACCAGCTGGCGGAAACTGTCGAGATTTTCCGGTGCCAGCTCCAGCTGCTCGGGCGCATCGGCCACCACATCCAGCGACACATCATGCCCCAGATCCCAGGCGCGGGCATATTTGCCGGCGAACACCGGCGAATCGACCAGCGTTTCATAATCCACCGGCGCCCAGCGCACGGTGTCGCCATTGCGGCTTTCGCCATCCAGCGCGGCAAAGGCGGTCCAGCCCTTGGGGAAGGTGACGCTGGGGGCGAACGTGATCTGCCGCACATAGTGCCCGGCGGGATAAAGGCTCATCTTTTCCCACTGCAGGTTCAGCATCTCCTGCGTCATGGTGATGCGACCTTCATTGGTCTGGAGCGGCGATGTGTGGATGAAATGCGCCACCACCTCCCGTGTACCGGCGGGCAGGGCCAGGTGAAACGCATTCACCTCCACCGGGTCGCGGGTCCAGGCGATCGGTTTGCCGCCCGCCTCGAACCGGATATCGGCGATCAGATTCATCGGCCCGCGCGGCGCGTGATTGCCGGGCAGCCAGCTGGGCAGCTGCAGGATCAGGCTGGTAGTGCCCGGCGCCACCGGCACAGTCTGCTTCACGCGATACAGCGCGCGGGTGATGTCGCTGGCATCGATCTCCAGCCGGATCGTGCCGGGATAGGGAATGTCCTGCGCATCGGGCACGGTCTGCGCGATCGGCACCGCCATCGGCGCGGAGCGGGCGTGGGGCGTGTCACCGGTATGGGCAGACAGGGCGGGGGCAAAAACGCCCGCCAGCAGCGGGGCGGCGAGCAGGGGCGCGGCAAGGCGTGGGATGGTCATGGCCCGGCAGCATGATCGCAAGCAGCCCGCGCTGCAATATCGCACTGCTCCGCCTTTGCGAATTGTTGCGCGCCGGGCTAAGCGCCGCCGACTATGAGCAGGATTGAAACCCCCCGCCCCATTCGCGGCACCCAGGATATCTTCGGCCCCGACGCGGAAGCTTTCGCCCATGTGGTCGAATGCTTCGAACGGGTGCGCAAACTCTATCGCTTCCGGCGGATCGAAATGCCGGTGTTTGAAAAGACCGAAGTGTTCTCCCGCTCGCTCGGCGAAACCACCGATGTCGTGTCGAAGGAAATGTATTCCTTCGATGATCGCGGCGGGGAATCGCTGACGCTGCGCCCGGAATTCACCGCCGGCATCGCACGCGCCTTCATCACCGACGGCTGGCAGCAATACGCCCCGCTCAAGGTTGCCACGCATGGCCCGCTGTTCCGCTACGAGCGCCCGCAAAAGGGCCGCTATCGCCAGTTCCACCAGATCGATGCCGAAGTGATCGGCGCGGCCGAACCGCAGGCCGATGTCGAACTGCTGGTCATGGCCGATCAGCTGCTCAAGGAACTCGGCATTGCCGACGGGGTCACCCTGAACCTCAACACGCTGGGCGATGGCGCCAGCCGCGAAGCCTGGCGCAGCGCGCTGATCGCCTATTTCCGCCAGCACCACGGCGATCTGAGCGAAGAAAGCCAAGAACGGCTGGAAAAGAATCCGCTGCGCATTCTCGACAGCAAGGATCCGCGCGACCGCCCCTTCGTCGCCGACGCGCCGCAGATCGACGATTTCCTGAGTGAAGAGGCGCGCGATTTCTTCGCCCAGGTCACCGCCGGGCTCGATGCCGCCGGCGTTGCCTGGTCGCGCAATCCGGCGCTGGTGCGCGGGCTCGATTATTACCGCCACACCGCCTTCGAATTCATCACCGACCGGCTCGGCGCGCAGGGCACCGTGCTCGGCGGCGGGCGCTATGACGGGCTGATGGAAAGCCTAGGCGGCGCGCCGACCCCGGCAGTCGGCTGGGCCGCCGGCATCGAACGGCTCGCCATGCTGGTGCAGGGTGATGGGCAGGGCGGCGGCGAATTGCCTGCCGATGTCATCGTGGTGGTCGAAAACGATGCAGTCATGCTCGACGGCGTCGGCGCTGCCGCACAGCTGCGCCGCGCGGGCCTGTCGGTGGACATGATCGCCAGCGGATCGCCGCGCAAGCGCTTCGACAAGGCGGTCAAGCTCGGCGCGAAAGCGATCCTGGCGCTCAACCCGGGCGATGCCGGCACGCAGCACCGCCTGCGCGCGGAACCGGATTTTGCCGCCGTGGTTGATTCCGCTCTCGCCGGCTATCGCTGGCAGTGACACCGGGCAGGATCGGACCCGCAAGCGCATGAGCATTCCTGACGATCGGCTGGCGCAGATCATCCACCGCTTTGCGGAGCTGGAGGCGCGCATGGCCTCCGGCCAGCTCGAAGGCGAAGCCTTCGTCGCCGCCAGCCGCGATTATGCCGAACTCGAACCCGTGGCCAAGGCTGCGGCAGAGGTGCGCGAACTGCGTCAGGAAGTGGTCGAACTGGCCGTGCTGACCCAGGATCCGGAAATGCAGGCCATTGCGGAGGAGGAACTGGCCCAGCTGCGCCAACGCCTGCCTGATGCCGAACGTGATCTCGCGCTCGCCCTGCTGCCGCGCGATGCCGCCGATGCGCGCCCGGCCATGCTGGAAATCCGCGCCGGCACCGGGGGCGATGAAGCCGCGCTGTTCGCGGCCGATCTCTTCCGCATGTATGAACGCTATGCCGCCGATCAGGGCTGGCGCGTCGAACCGATCAGCATGAACGCCAATGATATCGGCGGCTTCAAGGAAATCGTCGCCAATGTCGCGGGCAGCGGCGTTTTCGCCCGGCTGAAGTTCGAAAGCGGCGTCCATCGCGTGCAGCGCGTGCCCGTCACCGAAAGCGGCGGCCGCATCCACACCTCCGCCGCCACCGTCGCGATCCTGCCCGAACCGACCGAGGTCGATGTGCAGATCAACGACAACGATCTCAAGATCGACATCTACCGCGCCTCGGGCGCCGGCGGGCAGCACGTCAACACCACCGATTCGGCGGTCCGCATCACCCATCTGCCCAGCGGCATCGTGGTGATCCAGCAGGACGAACGCAGCCAGCACAAGAATCGCGCCAAGGCGATGCAGGTGCTGCGCGCGCGCCTCTATGAAAAAATGCGCAGCGAGGCCCAGGGCGCAGAGGCGGAGGCGCGCAAGGCCATGGTCGGTTCGGGCGACCGCTCCGAACGCATCCGCACCTACAATTTCCCGCAGGGGCGCGTCACCGATCACCGCATCGGCCTGACCCTGCACAAGCTGGCCGAAGTGCTCGAAGGGCCAGGGCTGGGCGAGCTGGTCGATGCGTTGATCGCCGAAGACCAGGCCAAGCGGCTGTCCGCCATCGGCGAATGACCGGCCGATGACCCTTCCCGATACGGTCGCGGCAGCGCTGCGGGCGGCAAGCGATCGGCTGGCGGCGGTCTCGGACACCGCCCGGCTCGATGCCGAGCTGCTGCTGGCCCATGCGCTGGGCGTCACCCGGTCCGATCTGCTGCTGCGGCACATGCGCGATCCCTCGCCTGCCGGTTTCGCTCCGCTGGTGGAGCGGCGGCTGCAGCGTGAACCGATCGCCTACATCATCGGGCGGCAGGAATTCTACGGCCTCGATCTGGCAGTCTCGCCCGCCGTGCTGATCCCGCGCGGGGACAGCGAAACGCTGATCGAGGCGGCACAGGGCGCCTTCCCCGCCGATCCGCCCGCGCGCCTGCTGGATCTGGGCACCGGCTCGGGCGCGCTGCTGCTCGCCGCGCAGAGCCTGTGGCCAGCGGCGGAGGCCTGGGGCATCGATCGTTCGCCCGACGCGCTGGCCGTGGCGCAGGCCAATGCCGCATCGCTGGGTATGGGCGCGCAGTTCCGCATCGCCGATTGGCAGCAGGCGGGCTGGACCGAGGGGCTGGGCCGGTTCGATCTGATTCTCGCCAACCCGCCCTATGTCGAAGATGACGCCGCGCTTGACGCGGATGTGCGCGATTGGGAACCGGCTGGCGCGCTGTTTTCCGGTCCCGACGGGCTCGACGATTATCGCATCCTCGTTCCGCAGTTGCCGGGCCTGATGACGCAGGGCGGCTGCGCCTTGGTCGAAATCGGCTGGGCCCAGGCGGATGCTGTGGCCGCGATTGCAGCCGGGGCAGGGCTGTCATCCCAACTCCATCGCGATCTGGGCGGCCGGCCGCGTGCGCTTTGTCTGCGATTGGGGCTTGGCAAACAGGATTCGAATGGTTACCTGCCCTCGTAAGGCCATGCGGTGCGGTGCTTATCCTGCGCGGGGCTTTTTAACTTCATCTCTCACATCAGCATTGGCGGTGTACCGCCACGGGTTTGGACAGATGGGGATCGCGCAGCGCGACGCGCGCCGTGACGGGAGTTGATTGACCGGTGTTGCCGGTCCCAGTGAGGAAGTGACATTCCCTTGAACAACAATCGAAACAACAACAATAACAACAACAACCGTCGTCGTGGTCGCGGCAACAACCGCGGATCGAACGGTGGGCAGCAGCTCAACCGGATCGACAGCCGCGCGCGGGGCAATGCGCCACAGCTGCTGGAAAAATACCGGAAGCTGGCCCATGATGCCTCGCTGAACGGCGACCGGGTGCAGACCGAATATTACCTGCAGTTCGCCGATCACTATTTCCGTGTGCTGGCCGACAGCAAGGTGCAGAAGGACGAATTCCGCGCCCGTCGGGACAATGATCGCGATCCCGCTGACGAAGATGAAGCGGAAGATTTCGACGATCTGGATCAGGGCAATCGCCAGCCGGCTCCGCAGCAGCAGCGCAACCAGCGCCGCCCGCGCGACGAAGAATCCGAAGCCGTTCAGGAAGGCGTAGCCGCCACCGAAGGCAGCCAGGACGACGAACCGGAAATCGACAATCCGTTCCTTCGTGATGTCCGCCCGGCGGCTGCCCCGCGCACCCCGCGTCCCCGCACCCGCGCCCCCCGGCGCGAACAGGCGGAAGATGCCGGTACTGCTGCAGAGGAACCGCAGGCAGAAGCCCGTGCCGAACCTCGGGAGCCCCGCGAACCGCGTCGGGCGCGTGCTTCGGCCAAGACCGAATCGGCCAGCCTCGATCCGGGCCTGCTGCCGCCGTCGATCCCGCGTGACACCAGCGAAGATGCGCCCGCCGACGAGGAAAAGCCCCGTCGCGCACCCCGTGCCCGCACCCGCCGCCCCCGTTCGACCGAGGATGGCGGTGAAGAGGCGCTCGAAACCGTCAGCTGATTGCTGACATTTCCCAATCCGGCGGGCCACCCGGTCCGCCGATTGGCCGGCTCTCTATCTGGAGAGCCTGGAAACTGGCTCTTGCGGATCTTGGCCGGCCGGGCCACGGGGCGGCCATGCGCCTGCTCGCTCCCCTGGCTGCTCTGGCAGACCGTCGTCCGCGGCTCGCCGCGCTGATTCTCGGCATTCTGGCTGCTACCGGCTTCGCCCCGCTGGGGCTGTGGCCGATCGCGATGCTCGCCATGGGGTTGTTCGGCTGGCAGATCAGCCGCACCCCGACCGTGCGGCAGACGGCTTGGACGGGCTGGTTCTTCGGTCTGGGCCATTTCACCTTCGGCAACAACTGGATCGCCACCGCCTTCACCTATCAGGCGGAAATGCCGGCAGTGCTCGGCTGGTTCGCCGTCCCCCTGCTGGCGCTGTATCTGGCGATCTTCCCCGCGCTTGCTGCGGCTGGCGCGCGCGCGCTGGGCGGCACCGGGCGGCGCTGGGCGCTGGTTCCCGCGCTGGCGGCGTGCTGGACGCTATCGGAAATGCTGCGCGCAGTGCTGTTCACCGGCTACCCGTGGAACCCTTTCGCCGTGACCCTGCTCGGGCCCTTCACGCGCCCGGGCCTCGCCGTCCTGGCCCCATGGATGGGCACCTATGCGCTCTCGGGCCTGGCTGTAGGTGCCGCGCTGGCGCTGGTGCTGGCGCTGAGTGACCGCCGCTATCCGGCCTTCGCCGGCGGTTGCGCGGTGCTGCTGGCGGGCATGCTGTTTCCTGTCGGCAAGGGGGCGGAAGGAACCCAGGCCTTCACGCTGGTGCAGCCGAACATCGGGCAGGATGTGCTCAACGAACCGGAATATTTCGAGGCGAATTTCGTCCGCCTCGCGGAACAGACCCCGCCGCGCACGCCGGGGGTGAAGCGGATCGTGCTGTGGCCCGAATCGGGCATGGCCGATTATCTGCGCCCCGGCTATCCGCAGCGGCTCTACAACGCCACCACTACGTTGGGTAACCCCGCTGCCGCCCGCGCGCGTATCGCCCGGCTGATCGGGCCGGACAGCACGCTGCTGACCGGGGCGGTGGATCTGAAGATAACCGGCGGGCGCATCTCCGGCGCCTACAATTCGGTCACCGCCCTGAACGGGCAGGGCGATATCATCGGCAGCTATTCCAAGGCGCATCTGGTGCCCTATGGCGAATATCTGCCGATGCGCTGGCTGCTCGAACCGCTCGGTATCAGCCGGCTGGTCCCCGGCGCGATCGATTTCATTCCCGGCCCTGGCCCCGGCTCGATCGATCTGGGCCCCTATGGCAATGTCGGGGTGCAGATCTGCTATGAAATCGTGTTTTCGGGCCAGACGGTCGGCCATGCGGTCCGCCCGGCGTTCCTCTTCAATCCGTCGAATGATGGCTGGTTCGGCCATTTCGGCCCGCCACAGCATCTGGCCCAGGCGCGGATGCGCGCGATCGAGGAAGGCCTGCCGGTCCTGCGCGCCACCACCAGCGGCATCAGCGCGGTGATCGATGCGCGCGGCGTCGTGCGCGATTATCTGCCGACCGGTCAGGCGGGGCGGATCGACGGGCTGGTGCCCCCGGCCGCGCCGCCCACGCTGTTTGCGCGCTGGGGTCTGCTGCTGTCCCTTGGGTGGGGCATAATCTTCCTTGTGTGCGGCCTTGTTGCAACGCGGCACCGGCCCGGTTAGGACGCCTGCTCTTGCGAAGCTAATCCCATTGGAGGGAACGGGCCGTCTATGCGCCAGAATTACCTGTTTACGTCCGAGAGCGTTTCCGAAGGCCACCCTGACAAGGTTGCAGATCAGATTTCCGACGCGATCGTCGATCTGTTCCTGTCCAAGGATCCCGAAGCGCGCGTCGCCTGCGAAACGCTCACCACCACGCAGCTGGTGGTGCTGGCCGGGGAAATCCGCGGCAAGGGCATCATGGACGAAGCCGGCAATTGGGCGCCCGGCGTGCCTGAGGAAATCGAACAGACCGTGCGCGCCACGGTGAAACGGATCGGTTACGAACAGGATGGTTTCCACTGGGAAACGCTCAAGTTCTACAACAATCTGCACCCGCAGTCGGCCCATATCGCCCAGGGTGTCGATTCCAGCGGCAACAAGGATGAAGGCGCCGGCGACCAGGGCATCATGTTCGGTTTCGCCTGCGATGAAACCCCCGATCTGATGCCGGCAACGCTGGATTACAGCCACAAGATCCTGGAACGGATGGCGGCAGACCGCCACGCCAAGACCGCCCCCTTCCTCGAACCCGATGCCAAGAGCCAGGTCACGCTGAAGTTCGAAGACGGCAAGCCGGTGGCCGCCACCGCCATCGTCGTCTCGACCCAGCACGCCAAGGGCTATGATCAGGGCGCGCAGGAAGCGGAACTCAAGGCTTATGTGAAGCAGGTCGTGGCCGATATCCTGCCCGCCGAACTGCTCAGCGACGCCACCGAATATCACATCAACCCGACCGGCACGTTCGAAATCGGCGGCCCTGATGGCGACGCCGGCCTGACCGGGCGCAAGATCATCGTTGATACCTATGGCGGCGCTGCGCCCCATGGCGGCGGCGCTTTCAGCGGCAAGGATCCGACCAAGGTCGATCGTTCGGCCGCCTATATCACCCGCTATCTGGCCAAGAACATCGTCGCCGCCGGCCTCGCCCGTCGCGTCACCATCCAGCTGGCCTATGCCATCGGCGTCTCCAAGCCGCTGTCGCTCTATGTCGATACCCATGGCACCGGCACGGTGGCTGACGACGCCATCGAAGCAGCCATCGGCAGCATTGAAAAGCTCGGCGGCCTTACCCCGCGCGGCATCCGCACCCATCTGGGTCTGAACAAGCCGATCTATGCCCAGACGGCGGCCTACGGCCATTTTGGGCGCAAGGCGGAAGGCGACAGCTTCCCCTGGGAAAAGACCGATCTGGTCGACGATCTGAAGGCGGCCCTCGCCTGATGATCCACCTCCTGCCGGGCTGAAAGGTCCGGCAAGACGGCGTGAAAAAGGGCGGCGCCGGTTCTCCGGTGCCGCCCTTTTCGTTTCAGCCTGTCACCGCCTCAATGCAGATGCACGGTATTGCTGGTCCGGCTGGCGGGCAGATCCTTGCGCAGATGCCGCCCGGCCAGCACATAATGCGTGCCCGCCCACAGATAGAGCGTGGCGAAGCTCGCCATGGCCACGGCCAGCGCCTGGCCGTTGGGATATCCCATCTGCCGCATCAGATAATCGCTCAGCATGCCCAGCCCCAGCGGGCCCAGGCCTTGGCCGATCAGGCCATAGATCGCGCCCAGCACGGCGGCGCCGGTGGCGCGCATGCGCGGGTGCAGCAGATTCTGGAACGTGCCCGATGTGATCCCGAGATAGGTATATTGGAATAATGCGGCGATGGTCATCACCACCAGCAGCACGGCGATGCTGTCGCTGGTGATGGCAAAGATATAGAGCGGCGCGGCAATCAGCAGGCAGATGCCCGGCAACAGGCCATAGACGGCGGGATTGTTCTTCCCCAGCCAGTCGGCCAGCCGCCCGCCGATGATCACCGATATCGCCCCGGGGAAACTGGCCAGCATGCCGGATACCAGCCCGGCCTGCACCAGCGTGAATTCGAATTTGCGCACCAGCAGCAGCGCGACGAAGCTGTTGAGCGCGAAGCCGATCATCGATGCCACGGTCGATCCGAACAGCAATTGCCGCGCGCTGGCCAGGCCGAACAGCCGGCCGAACACCGCCTTGATCCCCGGCACATCCTCGTCCGCACCCGGATCATGCCGTCCGCGCGGCGGCTCGGCCACGAACAGCCAGGCCAGCACAGCCAGCACCAGCCCGGGGGCCGCCGCCACCAGAAATGCCGTGCGCCAGCCGTAATGCTGCCCCACCCAGGCGCCGCCCGCCGCCCCGATCAGCGCGCCGACCGGCGGCGCCAGCAACAGCACGGACATGGCCGTGGCGCGCTTTTCCGGCGGGAAGTAATCTGAAATCACTGATTGCGTGGCGGGCAGGCCCACGGCTTCACCCACGCCCACGCCGATCCGCGCCAGCAGCAGATGGATCCAGTTGGCGGCATAGCCGCACAGTGCGGTGGCGACCGACCAGGCAAAGGTGCCAAAGGCGATCAGCGACAGCCGATGGCCGCGCTCGGCATGGCGGGCGACGAAAATCCCCAGTCCGACATTCAGCACGGCAAAGGCCAGCCCGGTCAGCAGCCCCACTTGGGTGTCGCTCAGGCTGAATTCGGCCTGGATCGGGATCGCCAGCACATTCAGCACGATCCGGTCGATGAAGCCGACCGTGCTGATCGCCATCAGGATGATCAGGGCCAGCCACGGGGAATCGCGGCGTGTCGCCAATGCCATAAATTTCCTCTCCCGCCTTTGGGGCCCCTTGTCTGGCCCTTCATTCCGGCTGTGTCGGGCAGATCATGCCAAGCGGATCGCCACTTGGCGAGCCTGCAACTGTAATGATTTGCACCGGTCAAACGGGGGACGGGTGCCGCCGCTGTCCGGCGGGGATCAGGCCCTTCAAATGGCGCGGAAATCTGCCGTGATGGCTCCGGCTGCGGCCAGTTCCGCCTCATGCCCGGCCTCGCGCCATGTCTCCGCCAGCGCGGCCGTTTCCCATTCCAGCATCGCCGGATGCGCCAATATATGGTCGACCCATTGCGATCCTGCCGCGCCCACATCGATGCCATAGGTGCGGATGCGGAAGGCCACGGGCGCATAGAAGGCATCCGCCGCGCTGAACGCCGGCCCGGCCAGCCAGGGCCCGCCGAAGCTTTGCAGCCCTTCGGCAAAAATCTCCCCGATCCGGGCGATGTCACGGTCCAGCGCGGGCGAACAGGGCTGGGCGGCAATCCGCACCCCGACATTCATCGTCCGGTCGTTGCGCAGGGCGCCGAAACCGCCGTGCATTTCCGCCACCACCGCCTGGGCAAAGGCGCGTGCATCGGGGTCGGTGGGCCAGACGCCATCATGCCGGTCCGCCAGATAGAGCGTGATGCCCAGCGAATCCCAGATCCGCCGATCGCCATCGATCAGCAGCGGCACCTGTCCCGTGGGCGAAAATTCCCGGAAGGCGGCATAGTTTTCGGCCTGCAGGAAGGGCTCGATCCGCTCGGTGAACGGAATATCGAGCCCCCGCATCAGCAGCCAGGGGCGCAGCGACCAGCTGGAATAGTTCCGGTTGGCGGTGATCAGCGGAGATAATGCGCGGTGGTCTTGGCGGCGATTTCCTCGGCCGTGACGCCCGGCGCGAGCTCCTTCAACCGGAACGGGCTGGCGTGATCGTCGCGTTGGAACACCGCCAGATCGGTGATGATCATGTCCACCACATTGCGCCCGGTCAGCGGTAGGCTGCATTCGGGAATGAACTTGGCCGAACCATCCTTGGAAACATGCTCCATCACCACGATGATCTTCTTCACCCCGGCCACCAGATCCATCGCGCCGCCCATGCCCTTGATCAGCTTGCCCGGGATCATCCAGTTGGCGATATCGCCCCCTTCGGATACTTCCATGGCGCCCAGCACGGTCAGGTCGATATGCCCACCCCGGATCATGGCAAAGCTGGCGGCGCTGTCGAAATAGGCGGTCTGCGGCAGCTCGCTGATCGTCTGCTTGC
The DNA here is from genome assembly GCF_009827305.1 of Croceibacterium xixiisoli. Classification (GTDB taxonomy): domain Bacteria; phylum Pseudomonadota; class Alphaproteobacteria; order Sphingomonadales; family Sphingomonadaceae; genus Croceibacterium_C; species Croceibacterium_C xixiisoli. The sequence continues at coordinate 160,102 of NZ_WTYJ01000003.1, forward strand.
CGGCATTGATCAGATCGGCGTCCACCTCATCGGCATAGGGGAAGGGGCCGATGCCCAGCATCCCGTTCTCGCTCTGCAGTGTCACCTCCACCCCGGCCGGGATGTGGTTGGCCACCAGCGTCGGGATCCCGATGCCGAGATTGACGTAAAACCCGTCCTGCAGTTCCTGCGCGGCACGGGCGGCGATCTGGTCACGTGTCCAGGACATCAGGCGTCTTCCCTTTCGCGCGTGGTGACGAATTCGATCTTCTTGTCATAGGGCGCGCCCACGATCATCCGCTGCACATAGACGCCCGGCAGATGGATGGAATCGGGGTCCAGGCTGCCAGTCGGCACCAGCTCTTCCACCTCCACCACGCAAATCTTCCCACAGGTGGCGGCGGGCAGGTTGAAATTGCGCGCGGTCTTGCGGAACACCAGATTGCCGGTCTCATCCGCCTTCCACGCCTTCACGATGCTCAGATCGGCAAAGATTCCGCGTTCCAGGATGTAATCCTCCCCGTCGAACTGCTTCACTTCCTTGCCTTCGGCCACCAGCGTGCCGACCCCGGTCTTGGTGTAGAAACCGGGAATGCCCGCGCCGCCGGCGCGCATGCGTTCGGCCAGCGTGCCCTGGGGGCAGAATTCCACCTCCAGCTCGCCGGCCAGAAACTGGCGCTCGAATTCCTTGTTCTCGCCCACATAGGACGCGATCATCTTGCGCACCTGATGGGTCCGCAGCAGTTTGCCGATGCCTTCATTGTCGATCCCGGCATTGTTGCTGGCGAACACCAGATCCTTCACACCGCTGTCGCGCACAGCATCCAGCAGGCGTTCGGGCAGGCCGCACAGGCCGAACCCGCCGGATGCAATCAGCATGCCGTCATGCAGCACGCCTTCCAGCGCGGCGGCAGCATCGGGATAGAGTTTCTTCATCGGCAAACCCCTGAATTCGTCGGACCACTGCAGGCATAGGCAATGGCCCATGGGCTGTCACCATCGGTGTGGTGGAAGGGCGGCGTGCTGCAGTGCAGCAAAAATGCACGGAGAGACGTCTCAACTGTCATCCGAGTCAGTTGTTTTGGTCCAGAAATGAAAATTTAAATCATTTAAAAACAGGGTTATATATACTCTGTTGCAGGTTTTGCAATTATGTTTGTGAATTTCGCACTTGCGAAAATCGGCGATTCGCGACATATGGAACGTGCCTTTCAGGCATCCTCTCCCAAAACTTCCAGGCCTGGCCGGCAACGGCCAGGCCTTTTTTCTTGCCCCATCGGCGAAGCCGCCGTGTCAGGCGCCAAAGTTTGCGCGGCACTGGTTTGCAATCGCGCTCTCCCGACCCTAGCTTTGTTGCCACAACAGATCGAATTGGGAGCAAGCACCTATGGCGGATGCGGAAGCGGCAGAAATCACCAAGGGGACGATCCGCCTGCAGGTGGCCGCCGCACGGCAGGATGAAAGCGGTCGCGGCGTGGCGCGCATGCCGCGCTCCGCTTTCCAGGCGATGGGCATCACCGAAGGCGACGTGGTGGAGGTGGAAGGCAAGCGACTGACCGCAGCCATCGCCCTGCCGGCCTATGATGAGGATCAGGCGCTCGACGTGGTCCGGCTGGATGGCTTGCAGCGTGCCAATGCCGGCACCTCCTCCGGCGAACATGTCACCATCCGCCGCGCCGAATCGCGCCCCGCCACCCGCGTGGTGTTCGCCCCGGCGCAGCGCGAAATGCGGCTGCAGGGCCCGACGGAGGCCCTGAAGCGGGTGTTCTTCAAACGCCCGCTGGTGGCCGGCGATCTGGTCGCAACCCATGGTCAGCAGCCGGTGCAGAACGTGCCCAATGATGTGCGGCGCATGTTCAATGCGCCCGCCTATGCGCTCACCGAAATCCGCCTGCAGGTGCTTTCCACCCAGCCCAAGGGCGTGGTCCATATCGACGAGAATACCGAAGTCGAACTGCGCGCCGAATTCGAAGAATCGCGCGATGGTCGCGCGCTGGTCAATTATGACGATGTCGGCGGGATGGATGAAACCATCAAGGCGCTGCGCGAAATGGTGGAACTGCCGCTCCGTTATCCCGAACTCTTCACCCGCCTGGGCGTCGATCCGCCCAAGGGCGTGCTGTTGCATGGCCCGCCGGGCACCGGCAAGACGCGCCTGGCGCAGGCCGTCGCCAATGAAAGCGATGCGGAATTCTTCATCATCAACGGGCCCGAAATCATGGGCTCCGCTTATGGGGAAAGCGAGAAGCGCCTGCGGGAAGTGTTCGAAGCGGCCGAACGCGCGCAGCCCTCGATCGTCTTCATCGATGAGATCGATTCCATCGCGCCGAAACGGCAGAATGTAAGCGGGGAGGCGGAAAAGCGGCTCGTCGCCCAGCTGCTGACGCTGATGGACGGGCTGCAGGCCCGTGCCAATCTGGTCGTCATCGCTGCCACCAACCGCCCCGATGCGATCGATGAAGCGCTGCGCCGGCCCGGCCGGTTCGACCGTGAAATCATCATCGGTGTGCCCGATGAAAGCGGTCGCCGCGAAATCCTCGGCATCCACACCCGTGGCATGCCGCTGGGCGAAGGCGTGGATCTGAAGGAACTGGCCCGCAGCACCCATGGTTTCGTCGGGGCGGATCTGGCCGCCCTGGCCCGTGAAGCCGCGATCGAGGCGGTCCGGCGGATCATGCCCCGGCTCGATCTCGATGCGCGGACCATTCCGGCCGATGTGCTTGAATCGCTGCAGGTCGAAAAATCCGACTTCCTCGAAGCGCTCAAGCGGGTGCAGCCCAGTGCCATGCGCGAAGTCATGGTACAGGTGCCGACCATCGGCTGGGACGATATCGGCGGCGTCGATGGCGCGGAAGAACTGCTGCGCGAAGGCATCGAAATGCCGCTGCGCAACCGCGAAGCCTTCGACCGGCTGGGCATCCGCCCGGCCAAGGGCTTCCTGCTCTATGGTCCCCCGGGCACGGGCAAGACCCTGCTGGCCAAGGCCGTGGCGCGCGAATCCGAAGCCAATTTCATCTCGATCAAAAGCTCGGATCTGCTGTCCAAATGGTATGGGGAGAGCGAACAGCAGATCAGCCGCATGTTCGCCCGCGCGCGGCAGGTGGCGCCCTGCGTGATCTTCATCGATGAAATCGACAGCCTGGTTCCGGCCCGTGGTTCGGGCGGCAATGAACCGCAGGTCACCGCCCGGGTGGTCAACACCATCCTGGCGGAAATGGACGGGCTGGAAGAACTGAACTCGATCGTGCTGATCGGCGCAACCAACCGGCCGACGCTGGTCGATCCGGCACTGCTGCGGCCGGGCCGGTTCGACGAACTCGTCTATGTCGGTCCTCCGGATGAGGCGGGGCGCGAACACATCCTGGGCATCCACACCCGCAACATGCCCTTGGCGGAGGATGTCGATCTGGCCGATCTGGCACAGAAGACGACCCGCTACACCGGTGCCGATCTGGAAGACGTGGTCCGCCGCGCCGGCCTCAACGCGATCCGCCGGCTCGGACCCAAGGCCGCCGCCGTCAGCGCCGCCGATTTCGCCAGCGCACTGGAAGAAAGCCGCGCTTCGGTGACCGAAAAGATGGAAGCCGAATATTCGAAGATGAAGGGCGAACTCAAACGCCGGGCGATGGAAGTGAAACCCATCGGTTTCATTCACGAAGGGATGATCGAATCCACCCGTGAACGGAAACACGACATCTGACCAATCGGGCGGGGCAGGGCCATCAGGCCCAACCCCGCCCGCTCAACATCCTGCCTGTTGCCAAATACCCCTCGCCCCAGCACCCAAACCCGTTCAGCCTCGTCTTGGCGAAAAGGAGTATATGTTGGTTGCTGCGCTAGCAGTGCCCGGTCCTGGATGGCCATCCAGGACCGGGCGGCTGGCTGTCGGATCGTGCTCAGTCAATCCGTAACGGGGATGAGGCTCAGTTAGATCGCAGCCGGCCTTCTTCATCGGATCCGCATGGTTGGAAGAGCCATGGGCTCCCAGACGAGGAAGGATCGACGAAGATGAGCGATGGTAACACAAACACGGCCGGGATCGATATCGGCAAGGCGTACCTCGATGTGGCACTTTATCCTGCGAATGAAGAGATAAGGGTCACCAATAGCGCTAAAGGATATCGCGAACTGATCCCCTGGCTACAGGAACGCGCGGTTACGCGGGTGGGGATGGAAGCCTCCGGCGGCTATGAGAAAGGGGTGCTGGCGATCCTCCATGCCATGCAGATGGAGGTGGCACTGCTTCAGCCGCGCCAGGTCCGGGCATTTGCCATCTACCGGCTTCGACGAGCCAAGAACGATCGGCTGGATGCCAAGCTGATAGCGCATTGCACAGCCGAACTGGACGAAATCCGCCCAGCGCCCGACCCGCGGCTCGCGCCACTGGCCGAACATCTGCGACTGATTGAACAGATCGAAGCCGATCTGGCACGCCAGAAAACCCGCATGGAAGCCTATCACGAGAAGCCGCTGCTGCGCTGGCTCAAGGCAGAAATCGCCCGTCTGGAACGCCGGCAAAAGGCCGAACTGCTGCTGCTCGGCAAGAAAATCGCCGAGCAGGAGGATCTTCGCCACCGTCTGACACTGATCGAAAGCGTGGTCGAGATCGGCCGGCGTACAGCGCTCACCCTGGTGATCCTCATGCCTGAACTGGGCACCCTCACGCGCGCGCAGATCGCCAGCCTGGCCGGCCTCGCGCCATTCGATCGAGAGAGCGGACAACATCGCGGACAGCGCCACATCGCAGGCGGAAGGGGACGCGTGAGACGCGCACTCTACGCTGCGGCTTTCCCGGCCAGCTATCGCTGGAACGCCAGCCTCGTCGCATTCTACAAGCGGCTGCGAGCCAACGGCAAGGTCCACAAACAAGCGCTCGTGGCCTGCGCCAGAAAACTCCTCACCTTCGTCAACGCCGTCATGGCAAGAGGCTCACAATGGCAAAATGAAGCACCCGCTCGCTAATGGTTGACTGAGCCCGTCGAAGGTCACGCGCCAACATCCGCCCAAGGGGCCAATGCTGTGGCTGCGCTTCCACAAGCTCTGCACGAGCGGATGTCGCAACAGAACCAAAGCAACCAGGTCAGCCCTCGTTCCCGCACCAACCTCCGCCCAAAAACCCGATCAGTGCGCCGCATCCCAGCTGGCACCATGGCCGATCTCGACCCCCAGCGGCACATCCAGTGTCACCGCCGGCAGCGCGGCCTCTGCCATCACCTGCCGGATCACATCTGACGCCGCTGCCACATCGCCTTCGGGCAATTCGAACACCAGTTCGTCATGCACCTGCAGCAGCATGCGCACCTGCGGCAGGCCCGCTTGCGCCAAGGCCGGAAGCATCCGCACCATCGCGCGCTTGATGATGTCGGCGCTGGTGCCCTGGATCGGGGCGTTGATCGCCGCGCGCTCGCTGCCCTGGCGTTCCGCCTGGTTCTTCGAATTGATGCGCGGGAACCAGGTCTTGCGGCCAAACAGCGTCTCGGAATAACCGCGCTCGCGCACCTGCTCCAGCGTGGTCACGATATAGCGCTGGATCCCGGGGAAGCGTTCGAAATAGCGATCGATCATCGCCTGCGCCTCATCGGCGCTGGTGCCCAGCCGCCCGGCCAGCCCCCAGCGGGAAATGCCGTAGAGGATCGCGAAATTGATCGTCTTGGCCCGCGCACGCGTATCGCGATCGACCGCACCGAACATTTCCTCGGCCGTGCGCGAATGGATGTCCTCGCCCTGGGCGAAGGCTTCCTTCAACGGCGGCACATCGGCCATGGATGCCGCCAGCCGCAGCTCGATCTGCGAATAGTCGGCCGCCAGCAGCACATTGCCTGCCTCGGGCACGAAGGCCTGGCGGATCTGCCGGCCGATGGCGGTGCGGATCGGGATGTTCTGCAGATTGGGATCGGTCGAACTCAGCCGCCCGGTCTGCGCGCCCACCAGGCTGTAGCTGGTGTGGACCCGCTGGGTGACCGGATTGATCGCCGCCTGCAGCGCATCGGTATAGGTGTTCTTCAGCTTGGCCAGCTGGCGCCAGTCCAGCACCTTCTGCGCAATGGGCGCACCCTGTCCGGCCAGCGCTTCCAGAATGGCCTGATCGGTCGAATACTGGCCGCTCTTGCCCTTGCGCCCGCCCTTGTATCCCATCTTGTCGAACAGGATATCGCCCAGCTGCTTGGGGCTGCCGATGGTGAAGCTCTGCCCGGCCAGCTCGTGGATTTCCCCTTCGATCCGGGCAATCTCGATCGCGAACTCTTCCGACAGCCCGGCCAGGCGGGTCCGATCGACGCGGATGCCGTGGCGTTCCATCTGCGCCACCACCGCGATCAGCGGGCGATCGACCGTCTGATAGACGCGCGTTCCGCCCTCAATCGCCAGCCTGGGTTTCAACAGACTGTGCAGCCGCCAGGTCACATCGGCATCCTCGGCCGCATATTCGGTCGCCCGGTCCAGCGGCACTTCGCCAAACGGGATCGCCTTCTTGCCTGAGCCGCAGATGTCCTTGAAGGTCAGCGTGGTGTGGCCGAGATGGCGTTCGCTCAACTCATCCATGCCATGACCGCCGCCGATGCCGTCCAGCGACCGCCCGGTATCCAGCGCGAAGCTAATGATCATCGTGTCGTCGATCGGCGCCACCTGAATGCCGTGCCGGGCAAACATGGTCAGATCATATTTAATGTTCTGCCCGATCTTGAGCACCGCATCGCTTTCCAGCAGCGGGCGCAGGGCCGCCAGCGCGGCATCGATCGGAACCTGTTCGGGCCGTTCGGCAAACATGTCGGTGCCGCCATGGCCGAACGGCACATAGCAGGCATCATTGGGGCCCAGCGCCAGGCTGATCCCGACCAGATCGGAATTCATCGCATCCAGCGCGCTGGTTTCGGTATCGATCGCCACCAGCCGCGCGGTCAAGGCGCGGGCGATCCAATGCTCCAGCCGCTCCATGGTCTGCACGCATTCATAGGTGCTGCGATCCACCGCTGGCATTTCGGGCGGGGGCTGGCGGTTGCCCCCGGGCGCGGCGGGGGCGCCGGAGGTCTGCGGCTTGGCCGGATTGAGCGTGGTCGGGCGTGACGGCGAACCGGCGCCATCGCCCAGCCGGCGCAGCAGACTGGTGAAACCATGTTCGGTCAGGAAGGCGCTCAGCGGTTCGGGCGGAATGCTCCGCAGAACCATGTCTTCCAGCGCGACGGGCAGGGGGCAGTCTTCCTTCAGCGCCACCAGTTGCCGGCTCAGCAGGGCCATCTCGCGCCCTTCGATCAGTCGCTCGCGCAGCTTGGATGGCTTCATCCCCTCGGCCGAATCAAGTGCTGCGGCCAGACTGCCATGATCTTGGATCAGCTTGGACGCGGTCTTGGGCCCGATGCCGAAGATGCCCGGCACATTGTCGACCGAATCGCCCATCAGCGCCAGCACATCGCCAACCTTGTCCGGGGTCACGCCGAATTTCTCGACCACCTCGGGGATTTCGATCCGCTGGTTCTTCATCGTATCCAGCATGTCGATATTGCCGCCGGGCAGGCCGTTGTCGCCGGGAATGGCTTCGCCCACCAGCTGCATCAGATCCTTGTCCGACGATACTATCGTCACATCCCAGCCCTGCCGCGCGGCGGCCAGCGCATAGGATGCGATCAGATCGTCAGCCTCCAGCCCGTCTTCCTCGATGCAGGGCAGGCTGAATGCGCGGGTGGCATCGCGAATCAGCGGGAACTGCGGCACCAGATCTTCCGGTGGCGGCGGCCGATGCGCCTTGTACTGATCGTACATGTCATTGCGGAACGAATGGCTGCCCTTGTCCAGGATCACGGCCAGATGCGTGGGGCCGTCTGCCTTGTCCAGATCGTCGGCCAGCTTCCACAGCATGGTGGTGTAACCGTAAACCGCCCCTACCGGGGTGCCGTGCGGATTGGTCAGGGGGGGCAGGCGGTGATAGGCGCGGAAGATATAGGACGATCCGTCGACCAGATAGAGATGCTGCTTTTCCGTCATTTGCGGGGTGCTAGCAGGTGGCGCGGGCACGGTCAGCCGCTTTCATCCCGCCATCATGTTTGTCGCTGGGCCCGCCACAATTGGCCATGGTGTCGCCACAAGATCGCCACATTTGGCTTGCGCCGCCTTAAAGTGGCCATTATTAAGAGCGCTGAGGTCTTCCCCTGAGGGTGGATTTCACGCCGAACATCAATTGGTTGGCGTCTTCTACTCGCTGTTTAAGGATCGAAATTATGCGCAAGATCATTCTGGCCGCTGCTGTTGCCGTCTCCGCTCTGACCGTCGCCGCTTGCTCGGAAGGCACCACCGAAGAAGCAGCAACCGACGCCGCCATCGCAGACGTCGAAGCAAACGCTGACGCAGCCGTTGACTCGGTCGACAGCGCCGCAGCTGACGCAGCAGCAACCGTTGATTCGGCTGCTTCGGACGCCGCTTCGACCGTTGATTCGGCTGCCTCGACCGCCGCTTCGACTGTTGACTCGGCTGCTTCGACCACCGCTGCTCAGTAATCGGTTTTGACGAAGGGCGCCGGCCTCGCTGGCGCCCTTTGTTGAAGACAATTTCTACCCCAACAAAGGATTTCATATCATGCGCAAGATCATTCTCGCCGCTGCCGTTGCCGTTTCCGCTCTGACCGTTGCAGCTTGCTCGGAAGGCACCACCGAAGGCGCAGAAGCAACCACCGAATCCGCAATGGAAGACGCTTCGGCAAACGTTGATTCGGCTGCAGCAGCAGTTGATTCGGCCGCCACCGACGCAGCAGCAACCGTTGATTCGGCTGCTTCGGACGCAGCAGCAACCGTTGACTCGGCCGCTTCGAGCGCCGCAACGGCTGTTGATTCGGCTGCTTCGACCGCGGCTGCTCAGTAAGCTTTACGCTACTGCAGTTTTTGAACGGGGCGCGGCCGCAAGGTCGCGCCCTTTTCTTTTGCCCGCTTCCCGCGCCGGCTCCGGCGTGCTCGCGCGCGCTTTTACGCGTTCATGCGCAGGCAGGGCGCGTCCAGGCGGAGGCAGGGCGCACTACAGCGTGCCCAAACGCAAACGGCCGGCCACCCTGTCGGGCAGCCGGCCGGCCTGAATCAGTTCCGTTGAAAATCAGTAGCGTGCGTTGACCCACTGCTGGGAAGACGATGCATTCTGCCCCTGCTGGGCATAGCCGTCATAAATCGCCCGGGCGATATTCGCGATCCGCGCTTCCCGCCGATCCCGCGTTCCCTGCCCCGTCACATAGATGGCCACGGCGATCGATCGGCCGTCCGGTGCGGTGATGATACCGATGTCGCTGGATGTGTTGTTGAGCGATCCGGTCTTGTGCGCCACCGTCACGCCGCCAGGCATAAGTGCCGGAATTCGCCGGGTTCCTGTACGGCAACGCTCCATCGCGCTGATCACCACATGGCGGCTGGCGGAACTCAGCCACTGGCCCTGATACAGGCCTGTCAGCAACTGTACCATCGCTCGCGGCGTCGAACTGTCGCGCACGTCGATGCTCACGGCGGGGTCGATTTCCCCGTCATCGCGCACCAGCGTGGCAATGTCCCGGGACAGTTGGAACTCGTTGATCCCGGCCCGCCGCGCCCAATCGTTCACCGCGCTTGGGCCGCCCACGGCCGCCAGCAAGGCGTCGGTTGCGGGATTGCTGCTGCGTGTGATCATCATGTCGATCAGCGTCTGCGCGGTCAGAAATTCACCCTGCCGTACAGGCGCGATCGTCGTCGAAAAACGGGCGGATCGTATCGGCACCATCAGCGGAAACTCGCTGGAAAGGCTCCATTTTCCCTGGTCCACACCTTCCAGGAATGTCGCGGCAATGGCGATCTTGCTGGTGCTGGCCATCGGGAACCGCTGGTCACCCAGAATGGCCACCTCTTGCCCGGTCGACAGATCGATCGCGGCCACGCCAATGCGACCGCTGGACCCTTCGGCCAAGGCTGCGATCTGCTGTTCCAGGGCACTGCGATAGTTGGGCGTAAAGTCGCGCGGGGCACGGATATCCGTCCCGAAGGCTGTATCGAAAGCTGCTTCGATATTGCCATCGCGCGCTTGCGCCGGCGCAATGGCCGTCGTCGCGGTTGCAAAAGCCAGCGTGAGGCCGGCGGCGATCCGTCCAAATTTTCCGAGCTTCATGGCTTGCTTTGTACCACCCTCATTGTTTGCAAAGGCTTAACCGCATCGCCATTCATCACAATTGCTCTCGCGATGAACGGATTGCCTTGGGCGACCGACTGCCTTCAGAAACGATCGGTCGCCCTTTTTATCAGCCCGGCTTGCGGAACCTGAGCGAAAATTGATCCGTTTTCCCCCGAATCGCCGAATCGAAAACATTGGCGGTGTGCGGGTCGTCCGACCTTGCGTACATCGTGCTGTCTTGCTCCAGCGTGAAGCCGGCGGCGGTCAGCGCATCGATCACGGCCTGTTTGTCTATCCGATGCAGCGTGTCGGCGGCGCTGGTGCCACTGCCGCTGGCAGCTGCGTGATCCACCACAACCAGTGTCCCGCCGGGTTTCAGCGCAGCGAACAGTGCTGCGCTCGCCTTGCTGCCAGTGTCGGCCGACATGGGTTTCAGATAGAGATCGTGGAAATTCATCACCGTGATGATGGTGTCGAGCGGTTCGGGGAAAGGCGGCGCCCCGATTGGCCCGCGCAGCGCGGTCACATTGCGAAACGGCTCCACCGCCGCATCTTGCTCGGTCGCATATTCGGAACGATAGGCAATGAACTCATCGGGCTGGAAGGCATAGACGCGCCCTTCCGCCCCAACGGTCGCGGCCAGCAGCTTGGTCACATAACCGCCGCCCATGATGTAATCGCCCACTTTCTCGCCCCTCATGACTTCGGCAAAGGCGAGCAATTCAACGGGTTTGCGCGTGGCGTCGCTGGTACGTTCCGCATCGGTCCGCGCTATATCGGCAATGGCGGCGCGATAGGCGCCCTCATTGGTTTTGGCGACCGCCTCTGCGGCGGGTTCGTCACTGCCCGAAGAACAGGCGGCGGTCGTCATCGACAATGCAATGACAAGAGCTGGGGCACTGACCAGCATCAGATGGCGGCGCATAACAGGACTCTCCCCTTGTGTCCCCGCTGCATTGGCGGTCGATCGGGTGCAGTCTATCATCGGGCCATACAGGAACAAGCTGGCGATCGGGCAAAGAAAAGGGGCCGGAAGATCACTCTTCCGGCCCCAATTCTGTCGATTGGCTTGGGGATTAGAAGCCCATGCCACCCATGCCGCCCATGTCGGGCATGGCCGGGGCTGCCTTGTCTTCCGGAATGTCGGCAATCGCCGCTTCCGTGGTGATCAGCAGGCCAGCCACCGAAGCGGCGTCCTGCAGTGCGGTGCGCACAACCTTGGTCGGATCGATCACGCCGGCGGTCACCAGGTTTTCGTACACATCGGTCGATGCGTTGAAGCCCTGCTGCTCGTCATTGCCTTCGATCAGCTTGCCGGCAACAACCGCGCCGTCATGGCCGGCGTTTTCGGCGATCTGACGCACCGGAGCCTGCAGTGCACGACGGATGATGTCGATGCCGCGGGTCTGGTCTTCGTTCACGCCGGTCAGGCCTTCGAGAGCCTTGGTGGCATAGAGCAGAGCCGTGCCGCCGCCGGGGACGATGCCTTCTTCAACCGCAGCGCGGGTGGCATGCAGCGCGTCATCGACGCGATCCTTGCGTTCCTTCACTTCGACTTCAGTCGCACCGCCAACCTTGATCACCGCAACACCGCCGGCGAGCTTAGCCAGGCGTTCCTGCAGCTTTTCACGGTCGTAATCGCTGGTGGTGGATTCGATCTGCGCACGGATCTGTTCCACGCGTGCCTTGATGCCGTCGGCATCGCCGGCGCCATCAACGATGGTGGTATTGTCCTTGTCGATCGAAACGCGCTTGGCCTGGCCGAGCATGCCCAGGGTCACGCTTTCCAGCTTGATGCCCAGATCTTCCGAAATCATCTCGCCCTTGGTCAGGATCGCGATGTCCTGCAGCATCGCCTTGCGACGATCGCCGAAGCCCGGAGCCTTCACGGCAGCGATCTTCAGGCCGCCACGCAGCTTGTTGACCACCAGCGTTGCCAGTGCTTCGCCTTCGATGTCTTCAGCGATGATCAGCAGCGGACGGCCCGACTGCACCACGGCTTCCAGCACCGGCAGCATGGACTGCAGGTTGGAGAGCTTCTTTTCGTGGATCAGGATGTAGGGATCGTCGAGTTCGACAATCATCTTTTCCGGATTGGTCACGAAATAAGGCGACAGATAACCACGGTCGAACTGCATGCCTTCGACAACGTCGAGTTCGAATTCGAGACCCTTGGCTTCCTCGACGGTGATCACGCCTTCCTTGCCAACCTTGTCCATGGCTTCAGCGATCTTTTCGCCGACTTCACGGTCACCATTGGCGGAAATGATCCCGACCTGAGCGATTTCGTTCGAGTCAGAAACGTTCTTCGAACGGCCCTTGAGGTTTTCGACGACCTTGCCAACGGCCAGATCGATGCCGCGCTTCAGATCCATCGGGTTGGTGCCGGCAGCAACCGACTTCATCCCTTCGCGCACGATGGCCTGGGCCAGCACGGTCGCGGTGGTGGTGCCGTCACCGGCCTTGTCGTTCGCCTTCGAAGCCACTTCGCGCAGCATCTGTGCGCCCATGTTTTCGAACTTGTCCTTGAGCTCGATTTCCTTGGCGACGGAAACGCCGTCCTTGGTGATGCGCGGTGCGCCGAAGCTCTTTTCGATCACGACGTTGCGGCCCTTGGGGCCCAGCGTGACCTTCACGGCGTTGGCGAGCGTGTCAACGCCCTTGAGGATGCGTTCGCGCGCGTCGCGCGAAAACTTCACGTCCTTTGCAGCCATTGGATTATTCCTCTCTGGAAAATTTCAAACAGGGAAAAACGAAAGGGTCGCGATCAGGCGATCACGCCCAGAATGTCGCTTTCCTTCATGATCAGCAGGTCTTCACCATCGACCTTGACCTCGGTGCCGGACCACTTGCCGAACAGCACGCGATCGCCAGCCTTGACGTCGAGCGGGGTGATCTTGCCATCGTCCGAACGGGCACCGGTGCCAGTGGCAACCACTTCGCCTTCGCTCGGCTTTTCCTTGGCGCTGTCGGGGATGATGATGCCACCGGCCGTCTTTTCTTCGGCCTCAATGCGGCGGACCAGTACGCGGTCGTGCAGCGGACGGAATGCCATTATATGACCTCTTCCATTAGAATGGGTTATCGATTTGGCACTCTCAGGGGGAGAGTGCCAGCGGGCCGCATATGTGCAGCCAGCCAGTGGCCGTCAACCGCAAGCCGCAAGAATTTTATGACAAAGCGCGGATCTGCGCCGGATTACCCCGGCAGCAAGCCCAACCGTTCGCGGCGCAGCCAGCGAATCATCAGCAGCACCGCCACCACCAGCAGGCCTGTCGCCAGCCCGATCCAGATACCGATCCCCTGCAGCGGCGTATGGAACCCCAGCATCAGTGCGGTCATGAAGCCGGGCACCCAGTAACCGAACAGGGCATAAAGCATCGGTATCTGCGTATCCTGCAATCCGCGCAGCGCGCCCATCGCCACCGCCTGCGTGCCATCGACGATCTGGAACGCCGCCGCCACCACCATGAATTGCAGCGCCAGCGCGATCATGGCGGCATTGGCGGCCGCATCGACATCGACATAGATGCTCAGCAGCAGGCGCGGAAACAGCAGCATGGCGCTGGCCGTCACCAGCATGAAGCCGCCGCCGATGGCGATGCCGGTCCACCCGGCCAGGCCCGCGCCGACCCGATCGCCCGAACCATAGAAATAGCCGACCCTGATGGTCACCGCCTGGCCAATGCCGAACGGAATCTGGAACGCCAGCGATGCGATCTGCAGCGCCAGCGTATGGCTGGCCAGGGCGAGCGGCGAAATCGCTCCCATCATGAAGGCGGCCGCACTGAAGATGCCGGCCTCGGCAATGATCGTCACTGCTACGGGCACGCCGATGCGCAGCAGCGCGGCGAAGCGGTCCCATTCCGCCCGCCACAGATTGCCCCAGATGCGATAGCGGCGCAGGTTGCGATCGGTATGGATCGCCACAGCATAGGCGATGACGAAGACGATGCTGGTAATGACTGTCGCGACGCCGGAACCGGTCAGGCCCATTTCCGGGGCGCCCCATTTGCCGAACACCAGCATGTAATTGCCCAGCGCCTGCACGCCGATCATTGCCGCGTTGATCAGGGTGGCGAACATCGGCCGGCCAACGGCGGCCACGAAATTGCGCAGCACGGCGGCAATGTTCATCGGAATGGTCGACAGGGCGATGATCGCCAGAAAATGCAGCGCATGGGCGCTGATCTCCGGATCCTGCCCCGTCAACCGCATCAACGGCCCCGCGCCCAGGCAGATCGTCATCCCGACCAGTCCGGCTAACACTGCCAGCCACAGGCCCATCCGGACGGACCGGCGCACCTCGCGCACGGCATGGCGCCGCCGGCCCTTCTCCTCGGCAATCAGGGCCGATACGGCGCCGATCATCCCGGCCTGGGCCCACAGCAGCAGGCCTTGGATCGTCACGGCCAGGCTGGCTGCGGCCAGCGTGGTGGCGCCCAGCCGGGCAACGAAGATCACATCCACCCCATAGATCGCCATCTGCAGCAGATTGGCGGCGGCCAGCGGTCCGGCGAGGCGCAGGGTGGCACCGAATTCCGCGCGTCCGGCGGGGGAGAGGAAGACAGAAGACATGGGCCGCGTCCGATAGGCCTCTAGCAGCACCGGGGGAAGCGGATGTTGGCGGCTGCATCCGTTTTGTCACGGCCCAGTGCCCGACGGGCAGCAGCCCCTTTATATTGTCGCCAAGCGGCGATAGGGGAGGGGAGCCTATTGGTTGGGAAGATTCATGAAGAACATCAAAACGACTGCGTCTGCTTTGACGCTGATTCTCGCCCTGGCCGCCTGCGGCGGTCCGCCTGAAGAAGCGAATGTGCCGGAAGACCCGGCCAGCCCGGCGGCTGTTGCTTCAGCTGACACGGCGGTGGCACCCGATGCTGCGGCCACTGATGCAGCAGCAGCGGATGCCACGCCGACCCCGGCGGCAAGCGAATCTGTCGCCGCCACGCCGAGCCCTAGTGCCACTCCGACCACCGCCGCTTCCGCTGCCGCCACACCGGCTGCGCGCGCAAGCGCAACTGCTGCGCCGGTTGCTGCCGCCGGCCCGCCGCCGGCCTTCGCCCAGTGCTCGGTCTGTCACAAGGTTGGTCCGGGCGAAAACGGCCTCGGCCCGTCACTGGCGAATGTTTTTAATGCCAAGGCTGGCGATGTGGCGGGCTTTACCTTCAGCAATGCGATGAAGGAATCGGGTCTGACCTGGAACCAGGCGACGCTGGACGAATATCTGCGCGATCCGCGCAAGGTCGTGCCGGGTACCACCATGGCATTTGGCGGCGTCAAGGATGATGCCCGTCGTCAGGCGATCATCGATTATTTGAAGTCGCTCTGATCCACGCTGCGGTATAATGGCAAAAGGCGGCGTGCCCCTGCAGGGGCACGCCGCCTTTTTTGCATCCGGTCGCTGGATCGCGCGAGGTGTTTCAGAATGGCGGACGCAAAAAAGGGCGGTGCCGATGGCACTGCCCTTTTCCGTTTTGACCAAAGCTGGTCTGTGGCGGGGTACCCGCCGACAGATTACTTGAGTTCGACGGTTGCGCCGGCTTCTTCCAGCTTCTTCTTGATTTCTTCGGCTTCTGCCTTGGGAGCGCCTTCCTTGACAGCCTTCGGCGCGCCTTCGACCAGCGCCTTGGCTTCGGTCAGGCCCAGGCCGGTAATCGCACGGACTTCCTTGATGACCTGGATCTTCTTGCCGCCGTCGCCGGTCAGGATGACGTCGAATTCGGTCTGCTCTTCACCGGCAGGTGCGTCGCCGCCAGCGGCAGGTGCAGCAACAGCCACGGCAGCAGCGGCGGAAACGCCCCATGCTTCTTCCAGAGCCTTGGCGAGTTCAGCGGCTTCGAGCACGGTCAGCTGCGACAGTTCTTCTACGATCTTGGCGATATCAGCCATGTTATATTACTCCGTTCAAATGATGAACCGGGTTGCCCCGGCGAATTCGCTTGTTTGAAAAAACCGCTTACGCAGCGTCTTTGGCGGCATAGGCGCCGAAAACGCGGGCGAGCTTGGCTGCAGGTGCGGTTGCCAGCTGCGCCACCTTGGTGGCGGGCGCATTGACGAGACCGACGAGCTTGCCACGCAGTTCGTCGAGCGACGGCATCGAGGCGAGCGCCCGGATACCAGCTTCGTCGAGCTTCGTTGCCCCCATTGCACCACCGACAATTTCAAGCTTGTCGTTGGTCTTGGCGAAATCCACTGCTGCCTTGGCAGCCGCCACCGGGTCTACCGACCAGGCGAGAGCAGTCGGGCCATTGAGGTGTGCCTCAAGGCCTTCGTACTGAGTGTCCTTCAGCGCGATGGTGGCGAGACGGTTCTTCGCAACCTTGTAGGTCGCACCGGCTTCCCGCATCTTCACGCGCAGGGCGGTGGACTGGGCCACCGACAGGCCGAGATTGCGGGTGACGACCACCACACCAACCTCGTTGAAGACTGCGTTGAGCTGGGCGACGGAATCGGCTTTCTGCGAACGATCCATGCCATACTCCTTCACTATGGTCGCCTTGGCTTGCGCCGCCGCGACCGGCTCATGCTTGTCCGCGCCGGTCAGGGCGCGGGCGAGTCCACGGTTGGGGAAGGAGGGCGGCATGCATCACATGCCGGAAACGGCGCAGCCAGGCGGCGCCGTTGAAACTCTTTTCCCCGCCTAGGCTGGAAATTAAGCCGGAAAACCGGCGCCAGCTGTCTCGGACGGATGATCGGGCAGGGCGAACCTTCCTGATCGGGGCGGGCCAATGACGGATCGGGCGGCCAGAGTCAAGATTGCTTGTCAGGGTCGTCGTCAATCCGGCTCATAGCCCAGCAGATCGCCGGGCTGGCATTCCAGCACCCGGCAGATCGCTTCCAGAGTGGAAAAGCGGATTGCCTTGGCCTTGCCGGTCTTCAGGATGGAAACATTGGCCAGCGTCAAATCGATCCGTTCGGCCAGCTCGGTCTGGGTCATCCGCCTGTCATGCAGCAGATCGTCCAGTTTCACGACGATCGGCATCAGACGGTTCCTTCCAAATCGTCGCGCATGGCGGCGCCGGTGCGAAACACGCGGGCCAGGATGAACAGCACCAGGGCCAGCGCGATCCCGGTCAACGACAGATCCGAATCCAGGTGAAATACGCCTTTGTCCACGCGCGTTTCCAGCCATGTCGACAGCAGCATGGAGGGCAGCGCAAGCAGCTGGACGCCCACGGCCAGCCAGCCCATCCGCGTCAAACGCGCTGCATTTGCCAGAGTAAAGGGATCTCCTTGGCCGACAGTGTCGATGATCTGCGCCAGTCGCGCGGCAAAATCATACATCAGACCCAGAGAGAAAAGGGTGAGCAGGATCACCAGCGTGGCGCCGCCGGTCACTTCCCCCACGCCGCCCTGTTCGATGGCAATGGTGATCTGGTCGGACAATCTGCTGCTGCCGATCAGGGTGACGGCGGCAGCCACGCCAAGTCCGATCATTCCGATGACCAGGGCGATGCGGGCGATAATGATGGTGATCCGTGCCGCGGTCAGCAGCGGATCCTTCGGAGCAATCGGCATGCGAAGTTCCTTTCCGTGGATCAGGCGAGTTGGGCGAGGGCAAAAGCCTCGATGGATGAAGGCGCGGGGCCGGTGCAGGCGCCAAGCAAGGCAAGCATCAGCGCGGCGGCGGCGATCCGGATGCGGGGCATTTCTCGTTCCTCGATATGCGTGATATCGATATTCAATAATTCGAGTCATTCTTATCGTCAATCGATAATATCGAAATTCGATAATCCGATCGGCCAAACCCTTGCACGCGCGCCTGTTTTGGGTCGGCCGGGTTTGACTCGGGAGGGTGTTGTTCCTATATGCGCGACATCGCCAGAGGTGCTTCGAGCAGGGTGGATCCAACGCGGGGGTCTACCATCGGAAGGAAGCCCGAAGGTTTTTTCCGTGAGATGACGATCAGGTGCTGCTGCAAAAGCCGGGCATGGCCCAGGCTGCGCTGCGGCCTTTTGTCGTCTTGCACTGCGTGGAATCGATTTTCTGTCCCGGTCGCATCTGCGCCCGGCGGCACATTCAAAAGAGGCACCTCTTTCTATGGCGACAAAGGCGAACGCTCCCGCCCCGACCGGCAGCAAGAAGAAGCGTATCCGCAAGATCTTCGGTGACATTCACGAAGTCGTGCAGATGCCGAATCTGATCGAGGTGCAGCGCGAAAGCTACGAACAATTCCTGCGTTCGGACAAGTCGATCGGCTATGTGTCTGGTCTGGAAAAGACCCTGCGTTCGGTCTTCCCGATTCGCGATTTCGCCGGCTCTGCCGAGCTTGATTTCGTGCATTACGAACTTGAAGATCCCAAATACGACACCACCGAGTGCCGCCAGCGCGGCATCACCTATGCGGCGCCGATGAAGGTGACGCTGCGGTTGATCGTGTTCGAAGTCGATCAGGAAACCGAAACCCGTTCCGTTCTCGATATCAAGGAACAGGACGTTTACATGGGCGACATGCCGCTCATGACCAGCAATGGTACCTTCATCATCAACGGCACCGAACGCGTTATCGTCAGCCAGATGCACCGGTCGCCGGGCGTGCTGTTCGATCACGATCGCGGCAAGACCCACTCCAGCGGCAAGTTCCTGTTCGCTGCCCGCGTCATTCCCTATCGCGGTTCGTGGCTCGATTTCGAATTCGACGCCAAGGATATCGTCAACGTCCGAATCGACCGCAAGCGCAAGCTGCCGGTCACCGCGCTGCTCTATGCGCTGGGCCTGGACGGTGAACAGATCCTCGATCATTTCTACAACACCGTCGCCTGGAAGCGCGGCCCCGAAGGCTGGCAGATTCCCTTCGTCGCCGAAGCATGGCGCGGCCAGAAGCCGGGCTTTGCCCTGGTTGATGCCAAGACGGGTGAAGAAGTGTTCCCCGCCAATCAGAAGGTCAGCCCGCGCGCAGCCAACAAGGCTGCCAAGGATGGCCTGGAAACCCTGCTGATCCCGACCGAGGAAATCTTCGGCCGTTATTCCGCGCGCGATCTGATCGATGAACGCACCGGCCGGATCTACATCGAAGCCGGTGACGAAGTTTCGCCCGAAAATCTGGAAAAGCTCGATGCCGCCGGTATCGACCAGATCGACCTGCTGGATATCGACCACGTCGCCATCGGCCCGTGGATCCGCAACACGATGGAAGTCGACAAGGCCGAAAATCGCGACGAGGGCCTCGAAGCGATCTACAAGGTCATGCGTCCGGGTGAACCGCCGACGAAGGAAACCGCAGAGGCGCTGTTCGAAGGCCTGTTCTTCGATCCGGAACGCTACGATCTGTCGGCTGTGGGCCGCGTGAAGCTGAACATGCGTCTGGGCCTCGACGCTGAAGACACCGTCACCACGCTGCGCAAGGAAGACATCCTGGCCGTGGTCAAGGAACTGGTCGATCTGAAGGACGGCCGTGGCGAAGTCGATGATATCGACAACCTCGGCAACCGTCGTGTCCGTTCGGTCGGCGAACTGCTCGAAAATCAGTATCGCGTCGGTCTGCTGCGCATGGAACGTGCGGTGAAGGAACGCATGTCTTCTGTCGACGTGTCGACCGTGATGCCGAACGATCTGATCAACGCAAAGCCGGCCGTGGCCGCGGTGCGCGAATTCTTCGGTTCCTCGCAGCTGTCGCAGTTCATGGACCAGACCAATCCGCTGTCCGAAGTCACGCACAAGCGTCGCGTTTCGGCTCTCGGGCCGGGCGGTCTCACCCGCGAACGCGCCGGCTTCGAAGTCCGCGACGTTCACCCGACCCACTATGGCCGTATCTGCCCGATCGAAACGCCGGAAGGCCCGAACATCGGTCTGATCAACTCGCTGTCGACCTTCGCCCGCGTCAACAAATATGGCTTCATCGAAACCCCGTACCGTACCGTCCGCGACGGCAAGGTGCTGAGCGAGGTGACCTATCTGTCGGCCATGGAAGAACAGAAGCAGACGGTTGCCCAGGCATCGGCTGAACTCAATGCCGACGGCGTATTCGTCGACGATCTTATCTCGGCCCGCCAGAACGGCGAATTCGTGATGAGCCCGTCGGATCAGGTCACTCTGATGGACGTCAGCCCGAAGCAGCTGGTTTCGGTCGCCGCATCGCTGATCCCGTTCCTGGAAAACGATGACGCCAACCGCGCGCTGATGGGTTCCAACATGCAGCGTCAGGCCGTGCCGCTGGTGAAGGCGGAAGCGCCCTTCGTCGGCACCGGCATGGAAGAAACCGTGGCTCGCGATTCGGGTGCTGCCATTGGTGCCACCCGCGCCGGCGTGGTCGATCAGGTGGACGCCACCCGTATCGTCATCCGCGCCAGCGGCGAAGTCGATGCCGGCAACCCCGGCGTGGACATCTACAACCTGCAGAAGTTCCAGCGTTCCAACCAGAACACCTGCATCAACCAGCGTCCGCTGGTGAAGGTGGGCGATCATGTGGAGCAGGGCGATATCATCGCCGATGGTCCCTCGACCGATCTGGGCGAACTGGCCCTGGGCAAGAACAGCCTCGTCGCCTTCATGCCCTGGAATGGCTACAACTACGAAGACTCCATCCTGATCTCCGAACGGATCGTGAAGGATGACGTTTTTACCTCGATCCATATCGAGGAATTCGAAGTGATGGCCCGCGACACGAAGCTTGGGCCTGAAGACATCACGCGCGACATTCCCAATGTCGGTGAGGAAGCGCTGCGCAACCTCGACGAAGCGGGCATCGTCTACATCGGTGCAGAAGTGCATCCGGGCGATATTCTGGTGGGCAAGATCACGCCCAAGGGCGAAAGCCCGATGACCCCGGAAGAAAAGCTGCTGCGCGCGATCTTCGGTGAAAAGGCCAGCGACGTGCGCGACACCTCGCTTCGCCTGCCCCCGGGCGTTGCCGGCACCATCGTCGAAGTACGTGTGTTCAACCGCCACGGTATCGAAATCGATGACCGTACCCGCGCGATCCAGAACGAGGAAATCGAACGCCTCAAGAAGGATAGCGAGGACGAACGCAACATCCTCAACCGGGCGACCTACAACCGTCTGCGCGAAATGCTCGAAGGCCAGGTCGCTTCTGCCGCACCGAAGGGCATCAAGAAGGGCACCGACATCACCGGCGATCTGCTGGACGAAGTCGAACGCCACGAATGGTTCAAGTTCGCCGTTGCCGACGACAACATGCAGGCCCAGCTCGAAGCGGTGAAGGGCCAGTATGATGAGGCGGTGAAGCGCATCAAGGACAAGTTCGAAGACCGGAAGGAAAAGCTCGAACGCGGTGATGAACTCGCCCCGGGCGTGCTGAAGATGGTCAAGGTCTTCGTTGCGGTGAAGCGCAAGCTGCAGCCGGGCGACAAGATGGCCGGCCGTCACGGGAACAAGGGTGTGATCAGCCGGATCCTGCCGCAGGAAGACATGCCCTTCCTCGAAGACGGGACCCCGGTCGATCTGGTGCTGAACCCGCTGGGCGTGCCTTCGCGCATGAACGTCGGCCAGATCTTCGAAACCCATCTGGGCATGGCCGCGCGCGGTCTTGGCCAGCAGGTTACGCGCGCTCTGGAAGAATGGCGTGAAAACAACCCCGATCCCAAGGCTGCCCCGCCGCCAGCCGCCGTCGTGGAAAAGCTGAAGGACGTTTACGGCCCGCAGTATCATGATGACATTGAAAGCCGGACGACCGAAGAAGTGGTCGAGCTGGCCGTCAATCTGAAGAACGGCGTGCCGATGGGCACCCCGGTATTCGACGGCGCGCGTGAAAGCGACGTTTCGGACATGCTGCTGAAGGCTGGTTACGACACCAGTGGCCAGGTCACGCTGTTCGATGGGCGTACGGGTGAAGCCTTCGACCGCAAGGTCACCGTGGGTTACATCTACATGCTGAAGCTGCATCACCTTGTCGACGACAAGATCCACGCCCGTTCGATCGGCCCCTACAGCCTCGTCACCCAGCAGCCGCTGGGCGGTAAGGCCCAGTTCGGTGGCCAGCGCTTCGGGGAAATGGAAGTGTGGGCACTGCAGGCCTATGGCGCAGCCTATACGCTGCAGGAAATGCTGACGGTGAAGTCCGATGACGTGGTCGGCCGCACCAAGGTCTACGAAGCGATCGTCAAGGGCGACGACACCTTCGAAGCCGGCATTCCCGAAAGCTTCAACGTGCTCGTCAAGGAAATGCGCTCGCTCGGCCTCAATGTCGAACTGTCGTCGCTCGATGATGGCGAAGATGAAGACGGCGCATGGCCAGAGGCTGCTGAATAACGGGCGGCGGGGCGGTTCCGCTGATCGGAACCGCCCACCCCCTTCGCCCCTGTTTATCCCTGCACACGGGAATTGAGACATGAACGAACTGACCAAATTCACCAATCAGCTGGCCAAGCCTGAAACGTTCGACCAGATCCAGATCGGGATCGCGAGCCCGGAACGCATCCGCAGCTGGTCCTTCGGCGAAATCAAGAAGCCGGAAACCATCAACTATCGCACGTTCAAGCCCGAACGTGACGGCCTGTTCTGCGCGCGCATCTTCGGTCCGGTGAAGGATTACGAATGCCTGTGCGGCAAGTACAAGCGGATGAAGTACAAGGGCGTCGTCTGCGAAAAATGCGGCGTCGAAGTCACGGTCACCAAGGTGCGCCGCGAACGCATGGGCCATATCGAACTGGCCGCGCCGGTCGCGCATATCTGGTTCCTGAAGTCGCTGCCGAGCCGTATCGGTCTGCTGCTCGACATGCAGCTCAAGCAGCTCGAACGCGTCCTCTATTTCGAATCCTACATCGTCACCGAGCCGGGCCTGACCTCGCTTGAGAAATATCAGCTGCTCACCGAAGACGAGCTGCTCGATGCGCAGGACGAATATGGTGAAGACGCCTTCACCGCCAGCATCGGTGCCGAAGCCGTCAAGCACATGCTGATGGATCTGGACCTGGTGCAGGAACGCGAAGACCTGCTGCAGGAACTGGCGACCACCAAGTCCACTTTGAAGCCGAAGAAGATCATCAAGCGGCTCAAGGTCGTGGAAAGCTTCATCGATTCCGGCAACCGCCCGGAATGGATGATCCTGGAAGTCGTGCCGGTCATCCCGCCGGAACTGCGCCCGCTGGTGCCGCTGGATGGCGGCCGCTTCGCCACCTCCGACCTCAACGATCTCTATCGTCGCGTCATCAACCGCAACAACCGCCTGAAGCGGCTGATGGAACTGCGCGCGCCGGACATCATCGTCCGCAACGAAAAGCGCATGCTGCAGGAAGCGGTCGACGCCCTGTTCGACAACGGCCGTCGCGGCCGGGTCATCACTGGCGCCAACAAGCGTCCGCTCAAGTCGCTGAGCGACATGCTCAAGGGTAAGCAGGGCCGGTTCCGTCAGAACCTGCTCGGCAAGCGCGTGGACTATTCGGGCCGTTCGGTGATCGTGACCGGTCCGGAACTCAAGCTGCACCAGTGCGGCCTGCCCAAGAAGATGGCGCTCGAACTGTTCAAGCCGTTCATCTACGCGCGGCTCGACGCCAAGGGTCTTTCGATGACCCTGAAGCAGGCGAAGAAGTGGGTCGAAAAGGAACGCAAGGAAGTCTGGGACATCCTGGACGAGGTGATCCGCGAACACCCCGTGCTGCTGAACCGCGCACCGACGCTGCACCGTCTGGGCATCCAGGCGTTCGAGCCCGTGCTGATCGAAGGCAAGGCAATCCAGCTGCACCCACTCGTCTGCTCGGCCTTCAACGCCGACTTCGACGGTGACCAGATGGCCGTCCACGTTCCGCTGAGCCTGGAAGCTCAGCTGGAAGCGCGCGTGCTGATGATGTCGACCAACAACATTCTCAGCCCCGCCAATGGCAAGCCGATCATCGTGCCTTCGCAGGACATGGTGCTGGGCCTGTATTATCTGTCGATGGACCGTGAAGGTGAACCGGGTGAGGGCAAGGTCCTGACCAACATGCAGGAAGTCCACCAGGCTCTGCATGTCGGCGCGGTGACGCTGCACTCCAAGATCACCAGCCGCGTGCCGCAGGTCGATGAACACGGCAATGAATTCATGCTGCGCGTGGAAACGACCCCGGGCCGCATGCTAATGGGCGAATGCCTGCCCAAGAGCCACAAGGTGCCCTTCGGCGTGGTCAACCGCCTGTTGACCAAGAAGGACATCGGCGACGTGATCGACGAAGTCTATCGCCACACCGGTCAGAAGGACACGGTGCTGTTCGCTGACGCGATCATGGCACTCGGCTTCCGCCACGCATGCCGTGCTGGCATTTCCTTCGGCAAGGATGACATGATCATTCCGGACGCGAAGGATGGCCTGGTCGATGAAACCAAGGCGCTGGTTGCTGACTATGAACAGCAGTATCAGGACGGCTTCATCACCCAGCAGGAAAAGTACAACAAGGTGATCGACGCCTGGAGCCGTTGCGGCGACCAGGTGGCCAACGCCATGATGGACGAAATCCGCGCCCAGCCCAAGGACGAGGATGGCCGGCAGAAGCAGATCAATTCGATCTACATGATGTCGCACTCCGGTGCGCGTGGTTCCCCGGCGCAGATGAAGCAGCTGGCGGGCATGCGCGGCCTGATGGCCAAGCCGAGCGGCGAAATCATCGAAACGCCGATCATCTCGAACTTCAAGGAAGGTCTGACCGTTCTTGAATACTTCAACTCCACCCACGGCGCTCGCAAGGGTCTGGCCGACACCGCGCTCAAGACGGCAAACTCGGGTTACCTGACCCGCCGTCTGGTCGACGTGTCGCAGGATTGCGTCATCGTCGAAGATGACTGCAAAACCGAAAATGCGCTGGAAATGCGCGCCATCATTCAGGGTGGTTCGGTGATTGCATCGCTGGGCGAACGCATTCTGGGCCGGACCACGGCAGAAGACATCGTCAATGTAACCACCGGTGAAGTGATCGTGCCCAGCGGCACGCTGCTCGACGAACCGATGGTCAAGGCGATCGAAGACGCCGAAGTGCAGCAGGCGAAGATCCGTTCGCCGCTGGTCTGCGAAGCGGCACAGGGCGTTTGCGGCAAGTGCTATGGGCGTGATCTCGCTCGCGGTACGCCGGTCAACATCGGTGAAGCTGTCGGCGTTATCGCTGCCCAGTCGATCGGTGAACCGGGCACGCAGCTGACCATGCGTACCTTCCACATCGGTGGTGCTGCCCAGGTGAACGAAACCAGCCATCTGGAATCGATCTCCGACGGTAAGGTCGTGTTCCGTGACATGCCGACGATCACCGACAAGCGTGGCCGTCGTCTGTCACTGGCTCGTACCGGTGAAATGGTCGTTGTCGATCCGGCGGGTCGGGAGCGCGCGATCCACCGCGTGCCTTACGGCACCATGCTGATGTTCGAAGACGGCGCGACGGTGAAGGAAGGCGATCGCCTGGCTGAATGGGATCCGTTCACCCTGCCGATCATCACCGAAACCACAGGTGTGGTGCGTTACCAGGATCTGGCCGAAGGCAAGACCATGGAAGAACGCGTCGACGAAGCGACGGGCATCGCCCAGCGCGTCGTCACCGAATACCGCGCCAGCGGCCGTTCGAAGAAGGAGGATCTGCGTCCGCGTCTGACCCTGCTCAACGAAGCGTCCGATGAAACCGAAGCGGCACGTTACATGCTGGCTCCGGGTACCACGCTGTCGGTCGAAGACGGTCAGCAGGTGGAAGCAGGTGACATTCTTGCCCGTGCATCGCGCGAAGCGGCCAAGACCCGTGACATCACCGGCGGTCTGCCGCGGGTGGCGGAACTGTTCGAAGCCCGCATTCCCAAGGACAATGCGATCATCGCCAAGATCAGCGGCCGGATTGAATTCGTCCGCGATTACAAGGCGAAGCGCAAGATCGCCATTATCCCGGAAGAAGGCGATACTGTCGAATACCTGATCCCGAAGACGAAGATCATCGACGTCCAGGAAGGCGACTTCGTCAAGAAGGGCGACACGCTGATCTCGGGTTCGCCGAACCCGCATGACATTCTGGAAGTGATGGGGGTTGAGGCGCTGGCCGAATATCTCGTCGACGAAATCCAGGAAGTCTATCGTCTGCAGGGCGTGAAGATCAACGACAAGCACATCGAGGTGATCGTTCGCCAGATGCTGCAGAAGGTTGAAATCACCGATGGTGGCGACACTACCCTGCTGCCAGCGGAACAGGTCGATCTGGAAGAAATGCTGGAAATCAATGCCAAGCTTCCCAAAGGCAAGGCTCCGGCATCCGGCGTCCCGATCCTGCTCGGGATCACCAAGGCGAGCCTGCAGACCCGGTCGTTCATCTCGGCCGCGTCGTTCCAGGAAACCACTCGCGTGCTGACGCAGGCGGCGGTCGAAGGGAAGAAGGACACGCTGATCGGTCTGAAGGAAAACGTCATCGTCGGCCGCCTCATCCCCGCCGGTACCGGTGCGGGCATGAACCGCCTGCGGGTGACCGCCAACAGCCGCGATGCTGCCATCCGCGCTTCGTGGAAGAAGGCTCAGGAGCATATCATCATGGCGAACACCGCCGAGGAAGAACATGCTGCTGAACTCGAACAGGGTCCGGAAGCGGCCCAGGGCGGATCTCCGCTGGCATCGGTCGAGGGTGAAACCCATGGCACCGACGCCGACGCGGGCGATTACCTGACCCAGGGCAAGGACGGCGACAACGCCGACTAAGCCCGGCTGACAGGCTCAAACAAAAACCCCGCCGGAGCGATCCGGTGGGGTTTTTTGTTCAGCACGA
This sequence comes from Croceibacterium xixiisoli, assembly GCF_009827305.1. GTDB lineage: Bacteria > Pseudomonadota > Alphaproteobacteria > Sphingomonadales > Sphingomonadaceae > Croceibacterium_C > Croceibacterium_C xixiisoli. The sequence goes on from NZ_WTYJ01000003.1 coordinate 186,843, forward strand.
CCCTCAGCTGCCTGCCTGATCGGAACCGCATGCGCGCATATGACGTTCGCTCTCTATGCGCATGTCCTGCATTCCGCTGCTATCGTTTCTCGTCCTGGCAACGGCTTGCGACGACAGTGGCGGTTCGAATGCGGGCAATGCGATCAACGCGGTCCTGCCGGGGCATTCTGTCATCACCGGGCAAGGCGGGTTGATCGGCGAATATCGGGTGGCGAGCATCAATGGCCTCCCGCTTGATGGAGAGATTGGCATTGCGCTGTCGATCAAGGGCGCCCTGCTGTCGTTCGAGCCGACCTGTGCCGGTTTCGTCTGGAACATCGGTTTTACCGGTGATCGCCTCCGCACGTCACGACATCGTGCCGCTCAAGGACCCGATGGCATGCCGCCACCCGTATGCGCCATAGCCGTCGCTCCCGAACAGGCCGCACTCGCCCGTGCGCTCGATGCCGTCAGCCGGGCCGAACGGACGCCTTCCAACGGCATTCTGCTGTCGGGCGAAGGGAGCAGTGTGCTGTTGTTCTCGCAATAGGTGCATCGCTTGCTGGGCTGTGGCGCGGGTAGTGCGCGCTCGCCAGCATCGCGTGCTTTCGCCGACGGGCTTTCTTGGCTAGCGCGAGCTCATGACGATCATCACACGTTTCGCCCCTTCGCCCACCGGCACGCTGCATGTCGGCAATATCCGCACGGCTCTGCATAACTGGATGCTGGCGCAGCAAGCGGGCGGGCAATTCCTGCTGCGCATCGACGATACCGATGCAGCGCGGAGTGAGGAGCGCTTCGTCGATGGCATTCGCGCCGATCTCGCCTGGCTGGGGCTGGAGCCGATGGGTGAAGAGCGTCAGTCCGCCCGCTTGGCCCTGTATGAGGCGGCGTTCGAACGGCTTCAGGCTTCGGGGCGCGTCTATCGAGCCTACGAAACCGCGCAGGAACTTGATCTGAAGCGCAAGATCGCGCTGGGGCGTGGGCTACCACCGATCTATGACCGTGCAGCTCTGGCACTGACCGACGCCGATCACGCCGCGCAGCGGGCCTCGGGCGTTGCCCCGCACTGGCGCTTCAAGCTCGATCATGCCGAACCCATCCGCTGGGATGATAGCGTGCGCGGCGCGCAGCTTTTTGATGCAGCGCAATTGTCCGATCCCGTGGTACGCCGCGCCGACGGATCGTGGCTCTATATGCTGCCCAGCGTGATCGACGATATCGACATGGGCATCACCGATGTGCTGCGCGGGGAAGATCACGTCTCCAACACTGCCGCCCAGCTTCAGATGTTTACCGCACTGGGCGCCACGCCGCCGCGTTTCGCGCATGAGGCGCTGCTGGTCGGCCGCGAGGGCAAGCTGTCAAAGCGGCTCGGTTCGCTGGGGGTGGAATCCTTCCGCGAACAGGGCATCGAACCCGAAGCGCTGGTGGCGCTGCTGGCCCGGCTTGGCACCTCGCAGCCAGTCGAACCCATTGCCGATCGCGCCGCGCTGGTTAGCGGTTTTGACCTTGGCACGTTCGGCCGGGCCCCGGCCAAGTTCGATGACGCGGAACTGCTGCGGCTCAACAGCGCGATCGTGCATCAATTGCCGTTCGACCATGTTGCAGGGCGCCTGCCTGCCGGCATGGACGCGGCAGCCTGGGATGCCATTTGCCCCAATCTCGACCGCGTCGATGATGCGGCAGACTGGTGGTCAGTGGTGACTGGTCCGATCACGACCCCCGATTTCGATGACGAAACCCGCCAGTTCTTCGCCGAAGCTGGCCGTCTGCTGAACTGGAGCAGTGATCCCTGGGGCGGGTTGACCAGCGCGCTGAAGGAAGCAACCGGGCGCAAGGGCAAGACGCTTTTCCTGCCGCTGCGTCAGGCGCTGACCGGACGTGACTCGGGGCCGGACATGCATGCGCTGCTGCCGTTGATCGGGGAGATTCAAGCGCGCGCGCGATTGGTTGCCGCAGCAGCGGATTGAATCACCCAAAGGGGTGGATGGCAATTGTGCGCTGCCGGCGGGTACTCAACCGGTTACAGCTTGGGCAGCGTGACCCCGCGCTGGCCCATATATTTCCCGGCGCGGTCGGCATAGCTGACCTCGCAGGGCTCGTTCCCCTGCAGGAACAGGAACTGGCAGGCGCCTTCATTGGCATAGATGCGCGCCGGCAGCGGGGTGGTGTTGGAAAATTCCAGCGTCACATGCCCTTCCCAACCGGGTTCGAGCGGGGTGACATTCACGATGATGCCGCAGCGGGCATAGGTGCTCTTGCCCAGGCAGATCACCAGCACATCATTGGGCACGCGGAAATATTCAACCGTACGGGCGAGGGCAAAGGAATTGGGCGGGATGACGCAGATGTCGGTCTTGCGATCGACGAAGCTGGTGGCGGAAAAGTTCTTCGGATCGACGATCGCATTGTCGATATTGGTGAAAATCTTGAATTCATCGGCCACGCGCGCGTCATAGCCGAAGGAAGAAAGCCCGTAGGAAATGCAGCCGTCGCGGTGTTGCCGGTCGTGGAAGGGTTCGATCATCCCTTCACCCAGAGCCTTTTCCCGAATCCATCTGTCGTTGAGTATCGCCATGGCATCAGCGATTTGCCGATGCCATGGCGATACACAAGCTCTAATGCATCACTCCCCCGCCAGCAGGCTGGCATTGCCCCCGGCAGCGGTGGTGTCGACGCAAGTCACCCGCTCTGTCGCGAAGCGCGCGACATAATGCGGGCCGCCGGCCTTGGGCCCTGTGCCTGACAGGCCTTCGCCGCCGAACGGCTGGCTGCCCACCACCGCGCCGATCTGGTTGCGGTTGATATAGAGATTGCCGACCCGCGCCCGGCCTTCGACCAGCCGGTGATGCGCATCGATGCGGCTGTGCAGCCCCAGGGTGAGCCCGTAACCTACGCTGTTGATGTCCTCGATCACCTGCGCCAGCCCCTCGGCCGGAAAGCGCGCGACATGAAGCACGGGGCCGAAATTCTCCTGCGCCAAGTCGGTGATGGATTGGATCTCGATGATCGCCGGCGCAACGAAGCTGGCATCGGCCGCAAGCGATGCGGGCAGATCCCGCTGCCAAACCCTGCGGCCGGCGGCACGCATGGCCGCGACATGATCGTTCAGCGCGGTTTGCGCCTCGGCATCGATCACCGGGCCGACATCGCTGGCCAGCTCTGCCGGATCGCCGATCACCAGCGCATCGAAGGCGCCGCGGATCATTGCCAGCATGGCATCGGCCACATCGTCCTGCAGATAGAGCACGCGCAGCGCGCTGCAGCGCTGGCCTGCGCTCTGGAATGCGCCGGCCACGACATCGCGGGTGACCTGTTCGGGCAGCGCCGAACTGTCGACGATCAGCGCATTCTGCCCGCCGGTTTCGGCAATCAGCGTCGCGATCGGGCCGTTGTGCGCGGCCAGACTGCGGTTGATCGCCAGCGCGGTTTCGGTCGATCCGGTGAAGGCGACCCCCGCGATGCGCGCATCCGATGTCAGCGCGGCACCGGTGCGGCCATCGCCCGGGGCCAATTGCAGCACATCGTTGGGAAGGCCCGCCTCATGACACAAACGCACGGCCAGCGCGGCGATCAGCGGGGTCTGTTCCGCCGGTTTGGCGATCACGCTGTTGCCGGCGGCCAGCGCGGCGGCGGCCGGGCCGATGAAGATCGCCAACGGGAAATTCCACGGCGAGATGGTGACGAAAACCCCACGCCCATGCAGCCGCAACCAGTTCTGTTCCCCCGTGGGTCCGGGCAGCAGTGTGGGCGCAGCGAACTGGCTGCGTGCCTCAGCAGCGTAATAGCGCAGGAAATCGACCGCCTCGCGCAGTTCGAGCACGGCATCACTCAGCGTCTTGCCTGCCTCCCGCTGGCAGAGGGACAGAATTTCGCTGCGATGCGCTTCGAACAGATCGGCCGCCCGGTCCAGCAATCGGGCACGCGCTGCGCCCCCGCTCTGATCCCACGCCGCCTGCGCCGCCCGCCCGCGCCCCACCATCAGCGCGCAATCTGCGGGTGTGGCATCGATCACATCGCCCACAATGTCGGATCGGTCCTGCGGGGATGTGACGGGGCAGGGCTCGCCACCTTCGGCAATCACGGTGGGCGCCGCCGCCCATTGCCGTTCCCGCATTCCGGCGAGGTCCGCCAGCAGGGCTTCGCGCACCAGCGGGTCGGCCAGATCCACCCCGGCGCTGTTGCGGCGCCCGGGGAAGATGTCGGCCGGCAGCGGAATGGCCGGATTGCGCCTGGGCGTGATGGCGGCCAGTTCCGCCACCGGATCGCCCACCAGTTCCTCCACCGGCACTTCGGCATCGGCCATGCGGTTGACGAAGGACGAATTGGCGCCGTTTTCCAGCAGGCGCCGGACGAGATAGGCAAGCAGTTCCTTGTGCCCGCCGACCGGGGCGTAGACGCGCACCCGTGTTGGTCGCTCGCCGGCATGGGCCTCCACTTCCGCCAGCGTGGCATAGACGGCCTCGCCCATGCCATGCAGCCGCTGGAATTCGAATTCCCGCTGCCCGGCATGGTTGTGGGCCAGCGCCTTGATCGCCGCAATCGTGTAGGCATTGTGCGTGGCAAAGGCCGGGTAGATCACATCCTGCGCCGCAATCAGTTTCTGTGCGCAGGCGAGATAGGAGACATCGGTCGCGCTCTTGCGCGTGAACACCGGATAATCGGGATAGCCGCCCACCTGCGACAGCTTGATTTCGCTGTCCCAATAGGCGCCCTTGACCAGCCGCACCATCATCCGCCGGTTTTGCCGCCGGGCCAGATTGACCACCCAGTCCACCAGCGGCACCGCGCGCTTTTGATAGGCCTGCAGCGCCAGCCCGAAGCCGGACCATCCGCCCGCAAACAGCGTGTCATCCGCCGCCAGCGCCTCGATCAGATCCATCGACAGCTCCAGCCGTTCGGCTTCCTCCGCATCGATGGTGAAATGAATATCGGCATCGCGCGCCGCGCCGGCCAGTTCACGCAGGATCGGCAGCAGCGCCGCCTTCGCCGCATCGGCATGCAGGAAATCATAGCGGGGATAGAGCGCGGACAGCTTGACCGAAATCCCCGGGCTGGCGGCCACGCCCCCGCGCGCCTCCTGCGCCAGCCGGGCGATCGCCCCGGCATAGCTGGCGCGATACCGTTCGGCGTCCGCGAAGTTCATCGCCGCTTCACCCAGCATGTCGAAGCTGAAGGTCAGGCCCTTTTTCTGTTCCGGCCCTGCGCGTTCCAGCGCTTCGTCGATCGTGCGACCGAACACGAATTGCCCGCCCAGAATGCGCATGGCCTGCAGCGTGGCCTGGCGGATCACCGGTTCGCCCAACCGGCCGACCGCGCGGCGCAGGCTGCCGGCCCATCCTTCTTCAGACCGGCCCGCCGCATTCGGCCCACCGCGCAGCACCTGCCCGGTCAGCATCAGCGAAAATGTCGCGGCATTGACGAAGGTCGATCCGCTTTCGCCCAGATGCTCGCCCCAGTCGATCCCGGCCAGCTTGTCATGGATCAGCGCATCGGCCGTATCGGCATCGGGCACCCGCAGCAGTGCCTCGGCCAGGCACATCAGGGCAATGCCTTCCTCCGTGCCCAAACCATAGCTTTGCAGAAACGCATCCAGACCACTCGCCCGATGCCCCCGCGCACCCTCGATCAACCGCGCCGCCAGCGGTGCCGCCTGCGGATGGGCGGCAGAGGCAGCAGCCGCATCACGCAGCCGCTGGGCGATGCAGGCGCCTTCTTCCTGACGATAGGCGGCGCGCAGAGCGGAACGGTCGATCATCGCAGGGTGATGCATCCGGTTTCACCTGCAATCAAGTGTTGTGATGGAGTGGGACGGGTACCTCCCTTACTTCGTCATGCCGGACTTGATCCGGCATCCATGTGGCCTTCGCCGCATGCGTTCGAAAAATGGTGCTAGGCTCGCACCTTGCCGTGCCGTCGGTGACCCAACCTATAGCCCTGTTCGGAGCCGACAAATGGATGCCGGATCAAGTCCGGCATGACGGGAAAGACGCCAAATTCCACTCGCTACGCTTCAATCCAGCGATATTTGAACGCATCCCCATCGCGCAGCACGTGGCCGGCCGCTGTGCCGCGAAAATGCGCCGGGAAACACATCAGATCGCTGTCGGCGGCCCGGTCCAGCGTGGCGCGGCGGACCTTGCTCGCCTGGGCCGGATCGGAATCGAAGGCAAAGGGCAGATCGTGGCGGATCAGCTGGATCGGATGATGGATCACATCGCCCCAGAACATCGCCGGCGGGCCGCCGGCCTGCGCATTGACGGTGCAGCAGCCGGGCGAATGGCCAAATGCCGGTTCCAGCCACAGCCCATGGGTGATTTCCGCCATCACCTGCATGTCTTCATCCACCAGTTCCCCCTGGCCGGCATCCATCACCGGCAGGATGGAATCGCAGAACGCTTCGTAATGCAGCGCCTCGCCTGCGGGATTGGCCTGGAAATAGGCGTAGTCGCGCTTGCCGAACAGATAGCGGGCGCGGGGGAAGGTCGGCACCCAGCGGCCGTTCTCAAGCCGTGTGTTCCAGCCGATATGATCGAAATGGAGATGGGTGCAGAGCACCAGATCGATATCCTCCGGCGCAAATCCGGCAGCGCGCAAATTGTCGAGATAAGGGGTGTTCAGCTGATGCACCGCCTCGATCGACCGGTTCTTGTGATTGCCGTCGCAGCTGTCGACCAGCACACGCTTGCCGCCGATCTCGATCACCCAGCTGTGCACGGCATAGGTCATCATGCTGGTTTCGGGATCGCCGGTGATCTCGTCAGGCGCCTGGTACCAGCGCATCACCCGCGCCAGATCATCCCGCGTCACGCCCGGCAGCTGGCTAAGCAGCGGCACCGGGCTTTCCATCTCATGCACCTTGTGGACGCGCATACGCCCCAGTTCGATCGGCTTCATCGCAATTCCTTCCCGCTGCCGATGCTAACCGGGCGGCAGCGTAACCGCTTGTCGCTGAGCGAAGGGGGCTGGGCGGGTTCGTCGAAATCAGGCGCGTCATCCCGTTGAACTGCTGCGCACTATGGCTTAGCCCGGTAGCAAAATTTGGGAGAATGACTGATGCGGCAAGGCAATGGCGATGCGAATTACCCCGTTCACGCGAATGGCACGGTGGCCGATGCTATCGCCGCGGTGCTGAAGCGCGAAGGGGTGGAAATCGTCTTTGGCTATCCCCGCAACCAGATTCTCGAAGCCGCCGCGCGGATCGATATTCGCACCGTGATCGTCCGGCAGGAACGCACCGGCCTGCACATGGCCGATGCCGTCAGCCGCATAAGCAAGGGCGGCCAGATGGGCGTGTTCGTGATGCAACAGGGGCCGGGCGCCGAAAATGCCTTTGGCGGGGTGGCGCAGGCTTTTGCCGACAGCGTGCCGGTGCTGGTGATGCCGCAGGGTTACCAGCTTTCGCAGGCCTATGTGCCCTACAATTTCAACTCCACCCGCTCGATGGCGAGCGTGGCCAAGCATGCCGAACCGCTGACCAGCGGCGATCAGGTCGTGCCGGTGCTGCGCCGTGCTTTCAGCCTGCTGCGCAATGGCCGGCCGCAACCCGTGGTGATCGAACTGCCGTTCGACGTGCTGGATCAGCCCTATCAGGGTGATTTCGACTATCGCCCGGGCAAGGTGGTGGTCGGCGCGCCCGATCCCAAGGATGTCGCCGCTGCCGCGCAGGCGCTGGTGGGCGCGAAAAACCCGGCGATCTATGCCGGGCAGGGCGTGCACTGGGCCGAAGCCTATGAGGAATTGCGCGCATTGGCCGAACATCTGGCCATTCCGGTGATGACCAGCCTGCCGGGCAAAAGCAGCTTTGATGAAACCCATCCGCTGGCGCTGGGATCGGGTGGTAATGGCCACAATGGCTGCGTGGCGCGCTGGCTGGCCGAAAGCGATCTGCTGTTCGGCATCGGCTGCAGCTTCACCGCCACCAGCTTTGGGCTGAAAATTCCGGACGGCAAGCGGGTGATCCACGCCACGCTCGACCCGACCGATCTGGACAAATCGGTCCCCTGCGAAGTGGGGCTGATCGGTGATGCCAAGCTGGTGCTGGCCGCGCTGCTGGATGCAGTGAAGGCCATCGAACCGCAACCGCGTGACAGCACGGCCATCGCTGCGCAGATCAAGCAGACGGAACAGGAATGGTTCGCCCGCTGGGAAGCCAAATGCACGCAGGAAACCAGCCCTCTGTCCCCCTATCGCGTGTTGTGGGATCTGCAGCAGACGGTGGATGTGGCCAACACCATCATCACCCATGATGCCGGCAGCCCACGCGATCAGCTGGTCCCCTTCTGGAAATCTATCGCCCCGCACAGCTACATCGGCTGGGGCAAGAGCACGCAGCTGGGTTACGGGCTGGGACTGGTGATGGGTGCCAAGCTCGTCCATCCGGAAAAGCTGTGCATCAATGTCTGGGGCGATGCGGCGATCGGTTTCACCGGCACCGATCTGGAAACCGCCGCGCGCGACAATATCCCGATCCTTTCGATCCTGCTCAACAATGAAGCGATGGCGATCGAGCTGCCGATCATGCCCGTCGCTACGGACAAGTTCCGCGCCACCGATATCTCCGGCGATTACGCCGCCTTCGCCCGCTCGCTCGGCTGCCACGGCGAACGCGTCACCCAGGCCAGCGAAATCGTGCCGGCCCTGAAGCGCGCGCTGGCCGCGATCGAAGCGGGCCAGCCGGCGCTGGTGGAATTCATCACGGAAAAGGAAACCACTTTCCCGCGCGGATAATCGCCAAAACGGCCAGAGCGTCAGGCCCTGGCCGTTTCGATCCCCCGATCGGACCAGCTCTGCCGGCCGGTTATCGCGGGCAATGCTTGCGCAGATTGAAACCGAAATAGACCTTCGATACCCGCTTTGATGCCAGCACTTGGCTGACCTCTGGGGGTGCATCCTTGAGGCAGGTCAGCAGGGATGGATCCAGATCCCCTGGCGTGGGCGCGCCATTGGTTTCAGCAATGGCTGTCACCCACAGGTCCATCGCCCTGCTCGTCGCGTCATCATAATCCCCGACGAAATAATAGCCGACGGAATTGGGCGCGCGGGATGCGGTGTAAAACAGATCGATGGTCGGATCGGCCGCGTTGCCGCAGACCCCGCCAATGCAATCGGCAACCGGATAGCCTTCCTTCACCGAAGCAAAGGTGGTGTCGGGGCCGATAACCATGTCATCGACCACTGGCTTGCAGCGGGGAGAAATCTGCAGCCCGATGGATTCAACGACACCGTTGGAAAGCTGATATTCGACATCGCAAGCGCCCACTTGAAAGGCCATGAAATTGCTTTGTTTTTCGTCGGCTTTCCCCAGTTGCTCCTCAAAAATGGCGGGCTTGCTGCCCAACCGTGCCACATCCGTTGCCCAAGCATACAGCTCCTCTGGCGAGGAAGGGGTTGGCGTGGGTGCAGCAGATGCCAGGGCAGGTGAGTCTAGCGCCGCCTTGTCGGCAACCGTCGCTTCGTCGGCGCCGCCATCTGCGCTGTCCTGCCTGGTCAGCACATAGCCGATCGATGCCAGCGCGATGACTGCCGCGCCGATACCCAACATCCACAATCTGGTCTTGTTCGGTGGTGCAGCCGGTTCAACTGCTTGCGCGGCTAGCAGCCTGGCCTTCTCCTGCTCGAATTCTTCCTGCGTCAGGCCACCACTTTCCCGAAGACGGTTCAAGCGTTCAAGTGCGTCTAGATCAGCCACCGCAAACTCCAGCGTTCATACTCACAGACAGCATGGATTAGAGCATCAGTGCTGAACGGTCATTCCCCTTACTCGCAGCGATGCGCCCCCGCTGTCAGCGCGGCAATCGTATCGCGCGCCAGCCTCCCCGCATCGGCTTGCGGCTTGTCCAGATAGCTGGCGTAATACTGCGCCATCTCCTCCCGCGCCGCCCGGATAGCATCGGGCGAAACCCCCTCAGGCACCGTCGGTTCGCCCCCGGCGGCGTCCGGGTTCAGGCCCAGCCGCGCGGCGTCGAGCAGGAAGCGGTAATGAGTGGAGGCGGCAAAGCGGATCGATCCGTCGCAGCCGGGCCAGCTGTCCAATATCGCATCACTGAGCGCATTCAGCCGGGGCGTGGGCGGCAACGTATCGGCGCAATCACTGCCGAAAACGAACATGTCGAGCGAGGATCCGAACTGCGCATCCGTCGCATCCAGCAGGGTGGGGTGGCGCAGGATTGCCGCGCAGGGGAGATTGCGTTGCATCAGATCGGCCTGATCATCGCGCGTCACATAGGGGCCCATGACATTGAGGAAGGCCTTGAAGTGCCGTTCCGACCGGAAAAGATCGTCGGTGCTGGACACTGTGGCCTTGTCCACGCGGTCGCCCGACAGGATTGACCAGCCGAATGACCGGTCCGGATTGGTCTGCAGATCGGACAGATAGGGCGCCAGCAGCGAGGTAATGCGCGCCCGGCTGGCTGCGCGGGCAGGGGCGTTCCAGTCGGCATCGACGGGCTCAGCCGCCCATAGCGCAATCGCCTCTACCATCGGCGCGAATTCCGGATCCGCGCGCTGGAGCGCGGGCAGGGCGGCGTCGGGCGCCTGCATCACGCTGGCCAGCGCCAGCTGCGCGTTGCGTTCGCGGTACAGCCGGGCGAGGCATTGTTCTGTATTGAGCGTGGCAGAGGCACCATCGCCGCATTCACGCATGGATTTCAGCGCGGCGCGTTGCGCGGCCAGCTGGTTGGACGGACCACGGCCGAACGCGCTCTGGCGCGACAATGCATAGAGCGCGGCCATCTCCCGGTCTGCCGCCGACAGCGCCGGATCGGCACAGATCGCCTGTTCCGTCGGGCTCAAGCTGCCGGAGCAGGAAAAGCTCGGCCTGGAACCGGCTTGGGCCTGAGCGGCAGCGGGTGCCGCAAATCCAATGATGGTCGAAAACAAGGCAGACAGGGCCAGGCCCGCGCCGATGCTCAAGCTTCTGATCGCACCCATCGCCCACCTCCGCTGCCAGGCAATCTCCGGCAAATGGGCGGGGACTGCAACATCGGCTGATCGGGGGATTGGGGCGGGTCGCCGTAACCTATGAGGCCAAGGTGCAGCATTCACGCAAAGCCGCTTTATTCTCAGGATCCGACAACACAGGAGCATACGCATGCGCTGGCGAACAGGAGCGGCCGCTTTGGCGTTCTGTCTGGCAGGAATGATCACTGCTGGATGTGATCGACAGCGGGAGATCTTGGCCCAGGATGTGAATCTGCCTGCGGTTCTTCAGTCGCCAGACGAATTGCCATTGGGCAGCGCCAACATGCGCCTGTTCAATCGCAGCACCATGGCCGCACTGGATGCTCTGGCGCCCCGCTGGGATAATCTTTCCCGCAGAAGCTACATCTTGCCAGCAGGGGATATCGCCGGTTTTCGTTCGCAATTGGCCAGCGGCATGCCTGCAGGTTGGGAACGGGTGGATGTCGTTTTCCCCGCAGAGAGGGGTGAACTGATCGTCTATGCCGCCGGTGAGCAGGTGTTTGCCGTTGTCATTGCATCCTGCCGAATTCACCCGTTCTGCCGGTGGAAGTGATGCATAGCAGGCGATCTTGAAGCGCCTATTGGCGAGAATAAAACTGGTTTTCAAACATCGCAACTGGGGGGGCGGTACAAGCCCGCCGCCCCAGCATCGCCTTATTCGGCGGCTTCGACCTGCTTCACATAATCGCGCGCCGCGATGAAGCGTTCGGCATCCAGGGCTGCCATGCAGCCGGTGCCAGCGGCGGTAACAGCCTGGCGGTAAGTGTGGTCCATCACGTCCCCGCAGGCGAACACGCCGGGGACGGCGGTCTTCGGCGTGCCGGGCTCGACCACGATATAGCCGCTGTCATCCAGCTCCAGCTTGCCCTGAAACAGCTCGGTCGCCGGCGCATGGCCGATCGCGACAAAGGCGCCATCGACTTCCAGCTGCGATATCTCGCCGGTGACCGTGTCTTCCAGTTCCAGCGCGGTCAGCCCGCCGACCATGGGATCGCCGATGAAGCGGCGGACCTGCTTGTTCCACAGCGGGCTGATCTTCTCATGCGCGAACAGCCGGTCCTGCAGGATCTTTTCCGAACGCAGTTCTTCACGGCGATGGACCAGCACCACTTCGGTGGCATGATTGGTCAGATACAGCGCCTCTTCCACGGCGGTGTTGCCGCCGCCGATCACGGCCACGCGCTTCCCGCGATAGAAGAACCCGTCGCAGGTGGCGCAGGCAGAAACACCCTTGCCGCCCAGTTCCTGTTCGCCCGGCACACCCAGCCATTTGGCCTGGGCCCCGGTGGCGATCACCAGCACATCGCCGATATATTCATCGCCACTGTCCCCCACCGCGCGGAACGGGCTGCCCCCGGCGATATCGATATCGGTGATCGTATCCCACAGCATCCGCGTGCCGACATGTTCGGCCTGCGCCTGCATTTCCTGCATCAGCCACGGGCCCTGGATCACATCGCGGAAACCGGGATAGTTTTCGACATCGGTGGTGATGGTCAGCTGGCCACCCGGCTGCAGCCCCTGCACCACGATCGGTTCCATCCCGGCACGCGCGCCATAGATGGCGGCGGAAAGCCCGGCGGGGCCCGATCCGATGATGAGCATTCTGGTCTTGTGGGTGGTCATTCTGCAATTCCGTCCGAAAGTGTCAGCCCGCGCGGTAATACGCGCAGGCCCTGAGTCAATCTGTCACGCTATCAGCGTGTGCTTGCCTACAGATGGGGTGGGCGGCCTGCCTTCGCCAGACACCCATCGTCATACCAGTGCGTGGGGGCGTGACATTCGCGCAATCTGCCATACCATCGGCCTATGACGCGTGGCGGCTACACCTAGATCATGATCAACAAGCGCGCGGGTGCTGTATATCGGTGTCCCGGCAGGCGAATGGACCCGGACAGCATCCGTTCCGTCATCAACCCCGGCGGTCGCATGGTGATGTGGCCCGGGGAGTGGACCGGCCCCCGCATTTTCCGTATTCGGTCGGGTGCCGGGGGCGCAAATCTGAAGGCGGTGGACTAGCCGCCTTCGTTTGGAACATAATAGGAACATTATCTCGATTCGAGGCCTGTTCCGCAATGCCCCCCACTGCTCTTTCCATCCCCGGGTCGGCGCCCCCCGCCACATCTGCTCTGGAAGCTGTACCGATACCGGCGCTGACTGCGGGCCGGCTGCATGAAATTCATGCCGGGATGGAAGACTGGGCCAGCGCGCTGGCCTTTGCGCTGGCGCCCCCGCGCTCTGCCGGATCCGCGGAGGACAAGCCGATCGTACTGTTGCGATCACCCGCACGCAGACGCACGCAGTTGATGCCCTGTGGCGAAGGCTGGCTGCAGCTGGGGATTTCTCCCACGCGGCTGGTGCTGGTGCGGGTGGCGGATGATCTGTCGCTGCTGCAGGCGGGGCTGGATGCGGCGCGTTGCCCGCAACTGGCGGCGGTGGTGCTGGAAAGCTGGGGCGATTGCGCCCGCTATGATCTGACTGCCAGTCGCCGGCTGGTGCTGGCGGCGGAAAAATCCGCCGTGCCGGTCATCATGCTGCGCGGCGATGCCGCCCCGCGCACCAGCGCCGCGCACAGCCGCTGGATAATCCGCAGCCGGCCCTCCCAGGCTCTGCCCCAGGCGGGGGTGACGGCCTGGTCGGCAGCAGCCCCCGGCCCGCCCATGATCGAGGCGGAACTGTTGCGTCAAAGGGGCGGGGCGGCGGGGCTGTGCTGGCATTTGCAATGGAATGAAGACGATGGCTGTTTCCGGGAAATCCCCGCCCGATCGGGCTTTGCCGCCCCGCCCGACATCCCGGCAGACGCCCGGCAAGCGCCGCTATCTGGCGCTGTGGTTCCCCTGGCTGCCCAGCGAAGTGGCGAGCCGGAACCAGGCCGGCAAGCCGGATATGCCGCCGCTGCCCTTCGCGCTGGTGATCCGGACCGGCAATGCCCTGCGCCTGGCGGCCGTGAGCCCGATCAGCGCGCAGCAGGGGCTGAAACCGGGCATGACGCTGGCCGATGCGCGGGCCCGCTGCCCCGATCTGGCAACATCGCCGCATGATCCGGCCGCCGACGCGGCCGAGCTGGAGCGGCTGGCGGCCCTGATGATGCGTTTCACTCCCATGGTCGCCAGCGAACCGCCCGATGGGCTGATATTGGACATCACCGGTTGCGGCCATCTGTTCGGCGGAGATGAGGCACTGGCCCGGCTGGCGCGGGAGGATGCTGGGCTGCGCAGCCGCCATGCCATCGCCGGTCATGCCGCCGCTGCGCGGGCGCTGGCCCGGTTTGGCGCTTCGGAGACAGCAGAACAGACGATCGGCAGCCTGCCGGTGGCGGCGCTGGAATTGCCGCAGGCCGCACTGGCGGGATTGCAGCGCGCCGGGCTGGTCACGCTGGGTGATCTCGCCTGTCGCCCGATGGCGGGGCTGGCGGCGCGGTTCGGGGCCGATGCCGTCACCCGGCTGCGCGCCATTCTGGGGGAGGTGGAGCGGCCGATCAGCCCCCGCAGCGAAGCGGCACCGATCCGGGCCGGCGCGCGCTTTGCCGAACCGGTCCGCCATGTCGATGATGCGCTGGAGGTGATCGAAACGCTGCTGGGCGCCATCGCCCGGCAGATGGAAGATCGCCAACTGGGCGGACGACGCTTTGCCGTGCAGCTGGAACGCGGCGATGGTGCCCGGCGGCGGTTGATGGTGGAAACATCCATCCCGCTGCGCGATCCCGCCCCGGTGATGCGGCTGCTGCGCGAAAGGATCGAGCATCTGGCCGATCCGATCGATCCCGGATTCGGCTTTGACGCCATCGCGCTGGCCGTGCCGCGCACCGAACCGCTGGCCGCGCAGCAGGTTGGGCTGGATGGCGAGGATCCGCTGCAAGACGATGTCGCCGCGCTGATCGACCGGCTGGCCACACGATTGGGACCGGATGCCGTGCGCCGGCTGCACCCGCAGGATCGCCATATTCCCGAAAGCGCCCAGCGCTGGTTGCCCGCGACACAGCGCCCCCCGGCAGACTGGACGGACAGCCCCCATCCTGCCCCTCCACTGCCCCGCCCCGCCCTGCTGCTCGATCCACCCGAACGGATCACCACCATTGCCGAGGTGCCCGATGGCCCGCCGCAGCAATTCCGCTGGCGCGGGCAAGCCTATCGCGTGCGCATGGCCGAAGGGCCCGAACGGATCGCCCCGGAATGGTGGCGCAGCATGGATGGGCATGCCGGTGGGTCGGGTATCGGCTTCACCCGCGATTATTACCGGGTGGAAGACAGCGCGGGGCACCGTTTCTGGGTGTTCCGCCATGGGCAGTTCGGCGAACGGAGTGATCTGCCCGAAACCCCGCCCTGGTATCTCCACGGCCTGTTCGCATGACGGATTTTGCCGAGCCTGTCGCGGCCACCAGCTTCAGTTTCCTGCGCGGGGCATCCCAGCCGGCGGATATGGTGGCGCAGGCACGTCATCTGGGGATGAGCGGCATCGGCATTGCCGACCGCAACACCGTGGCCGGGGTGGTGCGCGCCTGGCGGGGGTGGAAGGATGTGATGGATGCAACCGGCGGGCGGGATGCGGGCGAGTTTCGCCTGATCGTCGGCGCCCGGCTGGTGTTTGCCGACGGCACGCCGGACATCATCGCCTATCCCACCGATCGCACCGCCTGGGGGCGGCTGACCCGATTGCTGACGCTGGGCAATCGCCGCACGCACAAGGGGGAATGCGAACTGCAGCTGGCCGATCTGCTGGCCCATGCAGAGGGAATGGCGCTGATCGCCATGGATGGGGATGCGCCGCTGCTGACCCGATTGCGTGAGGCCACGGCGCATCTGTGGCTGGCCGCCAGCATGCCGCGATCGGGCCATGACGCACGCGAATTGGGGCGACGCATGGCCTTGGGCGGGGAAGCCGGCGTGCCGCTGATCGCCACCAATGATCCGCTTTATGCCAAGGCGGATTGCCGCGTGCTGCAGGATGTGATGACCGCCATCCGCGAAGGGGCGCGGGTGCACACCGCCGGGCGCCTGCTGGCCCCGCATGCCGAACGCCATCTGAAACGCCCGCAGGAAATGGCCCGGCTGTTCGCCGCCTGTCCGCAGGCGCTGACTGCCACGCAGGATCTGTTCGATGTGATCGGCTTCGATCTGGGCCAGCTGCAATATCAATATCCAAACGAACCCGTGCCGCCGGGCTGGGCAGCGCAGGACTGGCTGGAAGAACTGGTCGATCGCGGGGGGCGGGAACGCTTCCCTGACGGGTTGCCCGAAAAATACCAGACGACCCTGGCGGAGGAATTCCGCCTGATCCGCAAGCACAAGTTCGCGCATTATTTCCTGACCGTGCACGACATCGTGCACCACGCCCGCAGCCTGGAGCCGCCGATCCTGTGCCAGGGGCGCGGCAGCGCGGCCAATTCGCTGGTATGCTATTTCCTGGGTGTCACGCCGATCGATCCGGTGGAACAGAAATTGTTGTTCACCCGCTTCCTGTCCGACGTGCGCAATGAACCGCCCGATATCGATGTCGATTTCGAACATGAGCGGCGTGAAGAGGTGATCCAGTATATTTACAGGCGGTACACCCGTGATCGCGCCGCCATTGCCGCCACCGTCATCCATTATCGCCAGCGCAGCACCATCCGCGAAGTGGGCAAGGTGCTGGGCCTGAGCGAGGATATCACCGCGCGGCTTTCCGGCACGATCTGGGGAACGCGCGGCGGCCCGGTGGCGGAAGAGCGGCTGACGCAGGCGGGACTGGATGCGAGCAGCCCCGAGCTGATCCGCCTGCGCGACATCACCGAGCGGTTGCTGGAATTCCCGCGCCATCTGTCGCAGCATGTCGGCGGCTTCGTGCTGACCGAAGGCCGGCTGGATGAGCTGGTGCCGATCCACAATGCCGCCATGCCCGATCGCACCTTCATCGAATGGGACAAGAACGACATCGAGGAATTGCGCTGGATGAAGGTCGATGTGCTGGCACTGGGCATGCTGACCGCGATCCGCAAGAGTTTCGACCTGATGCGGGAGCATGGGCTGGGCGATTTGACGCTGGAGAGCACACCCAAAGAGGACGAAGATACTTATATCATGCTCCAGCAAGGTGACAGCATCGGCACCTTTCAGGTCGAAAGCCGCGCTCAGATTGCCATGTTGCCGCGCATGAAACCCAGGGAGCTGTATGATCTGGTGATCCAGGTGGCGATCGTGCGGCCGGGCCCGATTCAGGGCGGCATGGTCCATCCCTATCTCCGCCGTCGCAATGGGGAAGAAACACCCGAATGGCCGGGGCCGCGCGGCGAAATGAAGGGCTTGCTTGGCAGGACGCTGGGCGTGCCTTTGTTTCAGGAACAGGCGATGAAGCTGGCCATCGTCGCCGCAGGCTTTACGCCGAGTGAAGCCGATGGCCTGCGCAAGGCCATGGCGACATTTCGCCGCACCGGCACCATGCCGCGTTATGAGGAGAAACTGATCGAAGGCATGGTGGCGCGTGGATATCAGCGGGAATTTGCCGAGCGCTGCTTCAAGCAGATCGAGGGGTTTGGCGAATATGGCTTTCCCGAAAGCCATGCTCAGGCCTTTGCCTGGCTGGCCTATGTTTCCAGCTGGTTGAAGTGCCACCACCCGGCAGTGTTTGCCTGCGCTCTGCTCAACAGTCAGCCGATGGGGTTCTATGCCCCGGCGCAGCTGGTCGGCGATGCGCGGGACCATGGGGTGGAGGTACGACCGATCGATATCGGCAGCAGCCTGTGGCACAACACGCTGGAAGGGCGCGGAAATATCCTGCGGCTGGGTCTGCGGCAGATCGACGGTTTTCGGGAGGAGTGGGCGCAAGGCATCAGGCAAGCACGCTCCACCGCGCCCTTTGCCAGCCTGGAGGATCTGGCCCGCCGCGCCGCCCTGCCTACACGCGCGATGACCCTGCTGGCAGATGCCGATGCGCTGGGATCGCTGGGGCAGAACCGCCGCAATGCCGGCTGGGAAGTCCGCCGCCTGCCTCCACAGAAGGCGCGCCAGCAGGCTGAACAATTGTCCTTGTTTGCCGCCATGGACGCGCCCGAACTGGGCACCGAAGCCGATGCCGCTCTGCCGGCCATGCCGCTGGCGCAGGAGGTGGTGGCCGATTACCAGACCCATCGCCTGTCGCTGAAAGGCCATCCGATGCAGTTTTTGCGGGGGGAGCTGACGGGGCGGGGGATCCTGAGTTGTGCGCAGGTCAATGCGGCGAAGGATGGCGCGCCGGTGCTGTGCGCCGGGGTGGTGCTGGTGCGGCAGCGGCCGGGCAAGGGCAATGCCATTTTCATCACAATCGAGGACGAGACCGGGGTGGTCAACGCTCTGTTATGGGCGCGGGATTTCGAGGAGCAGCGGGGCGCGGTGATGGCGGCGCGGCTGATGCTGATCCGGGGCGTGATCCAGCGCAGCAAGGAAGGCGTGACCCATCTGATGGCCAAGACCATCATCGACCAGACCGAATTGCTGGCACGCCTGGACAGCGCAGGAGAACGCGTGGTGACGCCCAGCCTGCGCCAGCATCCGCGCCAGGTGCGCATTCTGCCCAAATCGCGCGACTTCCATTGAGTCGTCCAAGCCCATCATTTGTTGATATGCGCAAGATTACCATCATCCATTTGGGATATATTGCTTATGCGAATCTGTTGCAAATGCATCACAGCAACAAAAGCAATCTCTGCGCAGCCAGCTGAGTGTAGCGAAAATGTGGAATCTATCCCGAACCAATTTGACCCATTCAAGCAATAAAAAGCCGATGAGATTGCGATAGTTATCTGGCGTATGAGCGACTTGCCGGATACAAAAATCCAACAAATTTCGCATTGTAACAAAATATTTCTGTCGCCCTGGTGCTGTTGACCCTCCCCCGCCGATATCTCAACAGCGCGCCAGTTCTTGATAATCAATTTCAATATCACTCGACGGACGATAGGGGTTTCAGTGACCATTCTTGCAACGCGCACCGCGCGGCAATTCTGTGCGGGCGCCAGCCTGCTGGCGATCGCGCTGATGGCGGCACCGGCACAGGCCGCAGACAATGCAGCGCTGGCCGAGAATGCTGCGGCCGCCGAAGAAGCACCGGGCAACACCATCGTGGTGACTGCCGCCGGTTTCGAACAGAAGATCACCGACGCACCGGCCAGCATCACCGTGGTCACCGCCGAAGAGTTGAAGCAGCGCCCCTACATGACGCTGATCGATGCCGTGCGGGACATCGAAGGGGTCGACGTCGGCGAAACGTCGGACAAGACCGGCCAGCGCACCATCAGCATTCGTGGCATGGGCGCCGATTACACGCTGATCCTGATCGACGGCCGCCGCCAGAACAACCATGGCGACATCTATCCCAACAGCTTCGGCGGCAACCAGTTCAACCACATTCCGCCGCTGGATGCGATCGAGCGGATCGAAGTCATTCGTGGCCCCGCCTCGACGCTGTATGGCGCCGACGCGCTGGGCGGCGTGATCAACATCATCACCAAGAAGGTGCGCGACCGCTGGAGCGGATCGGCCACCTTCGGCCGCAGCATCCAGGAAGACACCACTTTCGGCGATGACATGACGTTCGACGCCACGGTCAGCGGCCCGGTGATCCCTGGCCTGCTGGGGCTGAGCCTGCGGGGCGCGCTGTACAAGCGTTATCCGTCCGAGCCCGATTTCGCCCCGGTGATCGATCCGGCTGGCGTTTCGCATGCGCGTGGCCTGGGCTTCGGCGGTGGCGGCAAGACCGTCGACAACACCAATACAAACTATGGTGGATCGCTGAGCCTGACCCCGTTCGAAGGCCACAGCTTCATCTTCGACATCGATTATTCGCGTCAGAAGTACAACAACACCCCGATCGTGAATCCCGACACCGGCGAGATCACCTATCCGCTGGGCACGCTGGACGGCATCGACAGCATCTGGCGCGCAACCCGCAATGTGGTTCAGCCGCGCGTTGGCTATACCGAAAATCAGGTGTTCGACCGGTTGAACTGGTCCCTGACCCACAATGGCGACTGGGGCTTCGGCCGCAGCTTCATCTCGCTGGCGCGCGTGGAAACCAACAACAAGGGCCGCACCATGCCCTTCTCCGTCGCCGAACGCCTGCTGCTGCAGGACATGTGGAATGGCACGAAGCCTGAATATGCCGGCATGTCCGAGCAACAGCGCAAGGATCTGGCCGAAGCCACCTTCCTGCCGCGTCCGCTGCGCACGCTGGAAAGCGCGCAATACACGCTCGACGCGCGGCTCGACATGCAGGTGGCCGATTTCGTCGGCAAGCATCACATCGTGGTCGGCGGCCAGTATATCGACGGCGAACTGGACGACGGCGTGTTCGGCCTGGAACAGTCGGTCGGCGGCATCGAGGCCGTGCAGGCCCACCGGATCTGGTCGGTCTTCGCCGAAGACAACTGGAGCCCGATCGACATTCTGACGATCACCGGCGGTATCCGTTATGACAACCACAATCTGTTCGGTGGCCATGTCAGCCCGCGCATCTATGCCAATCTGAACATCACCCCGACCCTGACGGTCAAGGGCGGCGTCAGCACCGGTTACAAGACTCCGAAGACGACCGATCTGTATGACGGTATTCGCGGATTTGGCGGTCAGGGCACCAGCCCTTTCATCGGCAATCCCGATCTGAAGCCGGAAACCAGCACCAACAGCGAAATCGCAGTCTACTGGAATCCGACCCAGAACAGTGGCATCAACGTCACGCTGTTCCACAACAAGTTCAAGGACAAGATCGCATCCACCACGGTGGAGCCCTGCGCCGTGACCGATTTCGTCCGCCCCTGCGCCAATCTGGGTGATTATTACGAAGTCCTGGGCCTGGGTACGACGATCAGCGTGCCGATCAACATCGACGAAGCCCGCATCCAGGGTGCG
Organism: Croceibacterium xixiisoli; assembly: GCF_009827305.1. GTDB lineage: Bacteria > Pseudomonadota > Alphaproteobacteria > Sphingomonadales > Sphingomonadaceae > Croceibacterium_C > Croceibacterium_C xixiisoli. The sequence continues at coordinate 207,644 of NZ_WTYJ01000003.1, forward strand.
GAAGTCGCCGGTCGTGTCCAGTTCTTCGACGGATTGTCGCTGCGCGCCAATTACACCTATACCGACAGCGAACAGCAGAGCGGTGCCGATGCCGGCCTGCCCCTGACCAACACCGCCAAGCATATGGCCAATGCCACGCTGGACTGGAAACCGACCCAGAGCCTTTCGGCCCAGTTCAACTTCGAACATCGTTCGGATCGCTATCGCGGTGTGAACGCCGCCGGCGACCATCTGTATTACAAGGCCTATCAGGTGTTCAACCTGGGTGCCCAGTATAGGATCAACGATTACTTCACCATTGGCGGCCGGGTGAACAATCTGTTCAATCGCGACTTCACCGCCTATGATACCACATTCACGGAAACGGCGCCCGGATCCGGCGTATACACGCCGACCTATATCGATCACTACAACAACAAGGACAAGGCGCGCAGCTATTGGGTCAGTCTGAACGCTTCGTTCTGATCCCGATCGCGTCCTGAAACAAAAGGGCGGGGATACTCCGGTGTTCCCGCCCTTTGCATATCCGGGTCAAACGCCATCCGGCAGCAGGAAGGCCTGGATGGTGAAAGCCCCCGGATCTTTGCCCTTGAGCGCAGGGTCGAATTTGTAGCCGATCTTGCCATCCATGGTGTAGCCCACGCGGCCGACGCGGGTGATCGAGGCGCTGGCGCCCAGACCGTCCCTGATGGTGGTGATGGTGGCGCGATCACCCTGTATATCGACCAGCGTCACGCGGCCGCCGGTTCCCTCTGCCTGGAGGAAGCGATTGCCGCCCACGGGCCGCAACCCGTCCGGCCCATCGACAGCTTGCGAGAGAACCAGATTGGTCAAACCATCATAGCTGCCATCGGCCTTGCGGCGCACGCGCTGGACCTGATTGGCGCGGACATTGTTGATGTACATCGCGCCATCGTCAGCAAAGGCGATGCCATCCACGCCGATCAGATTTTCACCCGCCGCGAACAGGTCCAGCGTGGCGCCGCCGGGCTTCAGCGCGAATATCCGCCCACCGGATGTCTCGGTGGCGAAGACCGTGCCATCGGCCGCAATAGCAATGTCGTTGCAGGCGGCCGGGCCAGCGGGGAAATCATGGCTGGCGGCCAGTTTCCCGTCAGACAGGCGGAACGCCTTGAGCGCCGAAGGCTTTGCTGCGCCGGCGGGCGGGGCGAAAAAATCGGGGTTGGAGCAGACCCACAGCAGCCCGCTGGAATCATGCGCCAGCACGCCGAACAGCGACTGCAGACCATTGGCGGCATCGGGCCGGATCCACGGCACTGCCTGGGCGGCGCCGGCCTGCGCGCGATAGATGATGCCCGCCCCGCTGCCGAGATAGAGATTGCCCGCCTGATCGGAGGTAATGCTTTCGGGAAATACCTCCGTCCCGGCGATGGGGATGTCGCGCGGTGCGGCGCCCTGTTGAGCCCCGAGCTCGGCTGTGGCGCAGCCGGCCATCAGGATTGCGGCAAGCGGCAGCAGCGATCGACGCAGGCCAGCGCGAGCGGATTGATACGGCAAAGGCAGTCTCCCTGTTCCGGCGGTCATTCGCCTCCGGTGATCGCGCCGATGATAGGGTGGCGCGCCGAAGAGGAAAGCCTCAATTCACCCGAAAGCGCCCCGGCGTCAGTTCGAAGCGACGCTTGAACGCGCGGCTGAAATGGGCGCCATCCTCAAACCCATTGGCGAAGGCGATCTGCGACACAGACTGCTGCGCCTTGCGCGGATCGCGCAGATCCTCCGCCGCCTGTTCCATGCGGCGACGCCACAGATAGCCGGCGATGGAACAGCCGAATTTCTCATGCATCAACTGATCCAGTCGCCGCCGGCTGATCCGCTGATCATTGGCGATATCTTCCGCTGTCAGCCGGGCCACCGACAGATTCAGTTCGATGAATTCCACCGCCCGCTGCACGCGCCATTCGCCGGCATCGGGTACCATGGCGATGGGTTCGGTCACCCCCAACAGCTGGATCATCGAGCCGATCATGGCCAGCCTTTGCGATTCGCCCAATTGGCCGACATGGCGGCTGAAGCTGACCAGCGTATCGGCCAGCACCCGCGTGCCGCAGTGATCGCCTGACAGCACGGTGCCGAACAAGCGTTCGAGATCCGGATAGCGGCTGAGCGCCGCTCCGCGCGGCAGGCGCAGGAACAGAATGCCCCCGAAATCATCGGTTTCCAGCCGGAAGCCATGCTGTTCATCGATCAGGCACATATCCCCTTCGCGCAGGCGGGCGCTGGCACCGCCATGGGCAACCAGCGAATGGCCGCAGGATTGCACCATCAGCGACAGGGGTGGCGGAGTGGGGGCACTGCCCGGCGGGCGATAGCGCACCTCTGCCGGGGCGGATTCGATCAGGCACAGTTCGGCCTGGCCCATGGCAAACCGGTCGACCCGGCCGGCCTGCGGACCATCGGCATCGATGTGTACCGAGATTCCGGGAAACAGCCCACGGATCATGCCATCCCAGGCACCGGTCCGCCGACCGACTTCGATCTCTCCCAGATCAAGGAAAGCGCTTTCCGCCACCTGGACCCCCATTTCCATTATCGACAATCCGCCCCGCCAGTTCGGTCAAAGCGTACCGTTTTTTCATTGCCTATGGTCACCAGGCAGGATTGGCAAGCCGATCGCTGATCCAATCGACGAGGTGGACCCGGCGCAAGCCCGGGCCGAAAAACAAACCGGTTCCCGCCCGCACCGCCGCACAGGCCGGGCGGCAGGGATCGCAAGGGAGAGAAGATTTATGACCAGGCCGCACCGGGCCGCGCTGTTGTGTCGCGCCCTTTCACCACTGACGATCATGGCTCTGGCGGGGATGGCCACCCCCGCATTGGCGCAGGAAGCGGCACAAGCGGCGCCTCCGCCGGCTGAGGAAAGCGCCAGCAATGAAATCGTCGTGACGGCGCAGTTGCGGGCGCAGAATGTGCAGGACATTCCCCTGTCGATCACCGCCATCAGCGGCGAATTGCTGGAAGCCCGCAGCCAGACCCGGCTGACCGATATTGCCGCCCAGGCGCCGAACGTGCTGCTGCAGCAGAACCCGTCCGGTCAGGGCAATTCCATGCGCGCCTTCATCCGTGGCGTGGGCCAGGCGGACCAGAGCCCGTCGGTGGAGCCCGGGGTCGGCATCTATGTCGACGACATCTATTACGGCACCGTCACCGCCGCCGCGTTCGATCTGACCGATCTGGACCGCGTGGAAGTGCTGCGCGGGCCGCAGGGTACATTGGCAGGGATGAATTCCGAAGGCGGCGCGATCAAGCTCTATTCCCGCAAGCCGGCGGGCGAAGGCGGTTTCCTGGAACTGACCCTGGGCAGTTACGGCCGCCACGACATCAAGGGCAGCGCCGATTTCACCGTGGTGCCCGATGCGGTGTTTGCCCGCATCACCGGGGTGACACGCAACCGCAATGGCTTCGTCACCCGATATGATTATGCCTGCATGAATCCGGATGATCCCGATGTGATTTCAGGCGCGATCCCGCGTCTGGCATCGGGCAGCGACTGCAAGACCGGCGAACTGGGCAATCAGCAGATGTATGCGCTGCGCGGATCGCTGCGCATCGCCCCGGCGGGAAGCCCGCTGGAGATCAATATTTCGGCCGATTACACCAAGGACACGTCGGAAATGCAGGCATCGGTGCTGATCGCCAGCGCCGAATCCGCCAACAAGGGGACGGCCAATCCGTCCGATCGGTCGGGCCTGAGCGTGCCCTATCAAGGCGTTGCCTATGACGATCGCTTCGTCACCTATGGCCAGTACCGCCGCCCGGGCGCTGTGCTCAACGATCCCTATGCCAGCTATGCCAATTTCTACGACCCGGGCGTGATGTTCGAAGCGGCCGATGCCGGCACGGGCCCAGGCGCATCGATAACGCCGGGTGCAAGGCTGGGGCCGTTCATCGCCCCTTCGGCGGCGCAGGTCGATGGTTGGGGCATTTCCGGCACGATTGATTACGAACTGGGCGACAATCTGGCGATCAAATCGATCACCGGTTACCGCGATCTGACCAGCAACAGCGGATCGGACAACGACCATTCCCCGGTTGTGTTCATTCAGGATCATTCGATCTATTCGCATCGCCAGTTCAGCCAGGAACTGCGCCTGTCGGGCAGTTTTGCCGATGACAGCCTGCATATGGTGCTGGGCGGGTTTTATTATGATGCCGCCACCCGCTATGACGCGCGCATCCATACGCCGTTTTCCGGCTTCTGCCCGGCGGCGACACCGTGCTTTTCCTTCCTCAATGACGATACGGCCGATCTGACGACCTATGCCGGATTCGGCAATGTGGCCTGGGACATCACCGACAGGCTGACGCTGGAAGGCGGCATCCGCGTGTCGCACCAGAAGAAGGAATATACCTACAAGCGGCTCAACCCGGACGGGAATGGCGATTACCTGCCGCTCAGCAACCCCAACAATCCGCTGACCGGCCAGGTTGGCGTCTATAGCGAAACGCTGACCGATTACCGCGCGGTGGCATCCTATCGCTTCACGCCCGACATCATGGCCTATGCCCAATATTCCACCGGCTTCAAGGGCGGCGGGGTGGCGCCGCGCCCCTACAGCTTCCGCCAGATCCGGCCCTTCGGCGCGGAAAAGCTGAAATCCTATGAAATCGGTTTCAAGGCCGACCTGTTCGACCGGTTGCTGCGCATCAATGGCGATGTGTTCCACATGGATTACACCGGCTATCAGGGCACACCCAATGTCTGCCTGGACAGCGACAACAACCAATTGCCCGAGGATCAGGGCGGGATTCCCGGTCTGTGCGGGCAATATCTGAACATTGGCGATGCGCGGGTCAGGGGCTTCGAACTGGAAACCACGCTGCGCCCGGTTCGGGGGCTGACGATCGACGGATCGCTGAGCCTGACCGATTTCAAGTTCACGTCGATCAACTATCCGACCACCGCCATTGTCGTGGGTTCCAGCCGCCCCGGCATCGGCGAATGGCAATGGAGCGTGGGCGCGCAATATGAAGCTGATCTGGGTGACAGCCTGGGTACGCTGACCCCGCGCATCGATGTGGCCTACACGCCCGGATATTGCGGCAATTTCGAATGCCACCCCAATGTGAATGTCGACAGCTTCACCATTGCCAATGCCCGGATCACCTATCGCTCACCCGATCGCGACTGGACCGTGGCGCTGGAGGCGACCAACATCTTCGACAAGGTGTATTACCTGAACAAGCTGACGACATTTTATGTCGTCGGCCAGCCCGGGCGCCCGCGCGAGGTGGCGCTGACCGTCCGGCGCAATTTCTGATCCCCTGGCAGCAGGCAGCGCGATTGATCGAAGCACACGCTTCACAAGCGCGCCGCCTGCCGCCATGATCACATGACAAGAACAATAAGATGCCTGCCGCAACCGGCGGGCCGGGAAACAAGGGCCCGATCGTGATGGGAAAGACGCTGCGCAATTGGGCGGCAGGATGGGCGGGAGCCGGTGCGCTGGTGCTGGCGGGCTGCGTGGCCGCTGACAATGCGCCGGTCGGCACCACAGCCGCCACTGCGCCCGCCGGCCCGGCCGCTGTCAACACCGCGCGGATGCGCAGCATCGATGCGCCGGGCAATGTCGGCAATTGGATGAGCCATGGGCGCGGGTGGGATGAAACGCGCTTCAGCCCGCTGGAACAGATCAACGCCGGCAATGCCGATCAGCTGGGCCTGGCCTGGTTCGACGATCTGGAAACCTATCGCGGCATGCAGGCCACCCCGCTGGTGGTCGATGGAGTGCTGTACAATGCGTCCGTCTTCAACGTCGTGACCGCCTATGACGCGAAGACCGGGCAGAAGCTGTGGACCTATGATCCGCAGGTGGCGCGCGAATTCGCCCGGTTGGCCTGTTGCGGGCCGAGCACGCGCGGGATTGCTGCCTGGAACGGCAAGATCATCATCGCCGCGCTGGATGGCCGGCTGATCGCCGTCGATGCCAAGACCGGCAGCAAGGTGTGGGAAACGCAGACCTTCCCCACCGATGAAGCCTTTTCCATTACCGGCGCGCCGCGCGTCTATGATGGCAAGGTGATCATCGGCAATGGCGGCGCCGATTACGGCGTGCGCGGTTTCGTATCCGCCTGGGACGCGGAAACCGGAGCCAAGCTGTGGAAATTCTACCTCGTGCCCGGAGACCCGGCCAAGGGTCCCGATGGGGAGGCATCGGACAGCGTGATGCAGCGCGCGGCCGCCACCTGGACCGGGGAATGGTGGAAGTATGGCGGGGGCGGCACGGCGTGGGACAGCTTCGCCTATGACCCCGAACTCAATCTGGTTTACATCGGCACCGGCAACGGCGGCCCGCATGTGCAGCATTTCCGCAGCCCGCAGGGCGGCGACAATCTGTTCCTGTGTTCGATCGTCGCGGTCGATGCCACCAGCGGCGAATACAAATGGCACTATCAGATGGTGCCCGAAGAAGAGTGGGATTACACCTGCACCCAGCCCATGGCGCTGGCCGATCTGGAGATCGGCGGACGCAAGCGGCAGGTCATCATGCAGGCGCCCAAGAACGGGTTCTTCTATGTGATCGACCGGGCCACCGGCGAATTCATCAGCGCGGAAACCTATGTGCCCAACACCTGGGCCAGCAGCGTGGACCCGGTAACCGGGCGCCCCAATGTGCTGCCCGATGCGAAGATCACCACCCAGCTCCATCTGATGAGCCCGACCTGGATGGCATCGCACAGCTGGAATCCGATGAGCTACAGCCCGCTGACGGGCCTGGTCTATCTGCCGGCGCAGGAACAATGGGATATCTATGCCCGCCTGCCCGACGACCAGTTCCGCTGGGTGCCGTTCCGATCCAATTCGGGGCGCGATTTCACCAGCCAGCCGGAAGAACGCCGCCGGTTGCAGGAGATCGCCAATTCGCGGGAGAAGGGCTATCTGCTCGCCTGGAATCCGGTGACGCAGAAAGAAGCGTTTCGCGTGGCCTATCCCTATCCCGGTTCGGGCGGGGTGCTGACCACGGCTGGCAATCTGCTGATCCAGGGGACGATCGAGAAGAATTTCGCGATCTATCGCGCCGACAATGGCCAGCTGTTGTGGCAGATGCCGGTGCAGAATGTCGGGATCGCCGGCCCGATCACCTATATGGTGGATGGCGAACAATATATCGCCGTCAATGTCGGCTGGGGCGGATCGCCCGTCTATGGATTGAGCCAGATCCCCGGCGGTTTCCAGCATTCGACATCACGCCTGCTGGTGTTCAAGCTGGGCGGGACGGCCCAATTGCCGGCCATGCCGCCGCCGAGCGAACTGCCGCGCCCGCCGTTCCTGCGCGCCGGGGAATCGCAGGTGAAGGAAGGCCAGGCACTCTATTCCCAGACCTGCCGCAGCTGCCATGGCGAAAATGCCGTCGGCGGGCTGAAGGATCTGCGCTGGATGACGCAGGCCACGCATGATGATTTCCTGAAGATCGTGCTGGAAGGCAGCCGCGCAGACAAGGGCATGGCCAGCTTTGCCGATGTGCTGAGCCGCAATGAGGCCGAGGCGATTCATGCCTATCTGATCGCGCGGGCCAATGAAGACTGGCAGGATGCCGCCGCGCAGGGGAAATAGAGCTGGCTAAAGCTCGCACAGCATAATCAGGCCGGTTGGATGACCGGCGAGGGAGAGAATGTGATTACACGCCTATCCGCAACCGCCGCGCTGCTTCTTGCCGGGGCAGCAGCCCTGTTGCCAGCCACCCCGGCCCTGGCGCAGGCGCCGGGCGAAGCCAGCGCCGTGCCCGACCGGTCGTGTGACCGCGCCTGCCTGATCGATGCGCTGCGCGACCATATGAAGGCGCTGGCGACACGTGACCCCTCCGCCCTGCCGCTGAGCCGGGGGGTGATCTTCACCGAAAACAACGTGCCGATCAAAATGGGCGAAGGGCTGTGGCGCACGGTCACCGCCGTCGATGAAACCGGGCTGGAGGCGGCCGATCCCACCACCGGCAATGCCGCCTGGTTCGGATCGGTGCGCGAGCACGGCGTGCCGGCCTTCTATGCCGTGCGCATCCACATGAAGGACGGCATCATCGACGAGATCGAGAGCGTGGTCCACCGCAAGACCAGCCTGCCCGCCCCCTATGGCGATGCGGAAAACATGGTCCATGATGATGAGTTCAACCAGATCCTGCCGCCCGAACAGCGCCGCAGCCGCGAACGCATGCTGGCCATCGCGGACGCCTATTTCGATACGGTCGAGGTGAATGACGGGCAGGTGTTCGCGCCATTTTCCCAGGATTGCGGCAGGCTGGAAAACGGCATTTCCACCACCGCCCCGGCGCCCGCAGCGGGCGGCGTGACCGGTGGCGGCGGCAATGCGGCGTCGATCGCCACGGGTTGCCGCGAACAGTTTCTGCTGGGCATCTATCGCATCAACAAGCGGGTTCGGCGCGATTTCTTCATCGTGGATGAAGAACGCGGCGTGGCGGTGGGGCGTGGGTTCTTCGACCATGCCAATGAATGGGATCGCTACAGGCTGACCGACGGGCGCGAGATGCGCACCGCGCTGAAATGGCCCAATTCGATCACTTTGCTGGAAGCGTTCCGCATCCGGAATGCCGAAATCTCCCGCATTGAAACCGTCTTCACCTATGTGCCCTATTTCATGCACAACCCGTTCTGGGGCCCGCATTCGCCATCGCCCGAACCGCGCCCCGATGCGGCCGCTTGCGATACGGCCTGCGTCACCACGCATACCAATGCGGTGATGGCGGCCTATCCGGTGCGCGGCGCTTGGGAGAAACTGCCTTGGGCCAATCGCGTCGGCTATGCCGAAAACAGCGTCGGCATCCGGATCAATGAAGGCATCTGGCAAGGCGTGACCGCCGTGGACAGCAAGCCGCTGGTGGTTGGCGATGCCGAGACCGGCAATGGCGTGTGGATCGGGCGGATCGAAGAACATGGCCAGCCGGCCTGGGCCGCGATCACGGTGCGCAGCGCCGGGCGGCAGATCGACGGGATCGACGCGCTGATCCGGCGCAAGGAATATGGCCCGCCCTATGCCGAACCGCAGGGCGCACCGCAATTTGCCAACCTGCCGCAGGCGCGCCGAACGTCACGCAATGACATGAAGGTGGGCGTGGCCGGGTTCTATGCCGGACTGACCGGGCGCGGCCCGGCATCCGAAGCGCTGAGCGATGGCTGCCAATGGACGGTCAATGGGCAGGTGCTGGGCCGCTGCACGGCCAATGGGCCCGGGCAAGGCGTTGGCGGACAGGGCGCCGGGATCGGCACCATTCGCGACAGCGGCCTGCTGGCCGTGGACGAGACCCGCGGGCTGGCGGTGTTCCGCCGGTTCGAAGATATGCCGGCGACCGGCGGCGGCTATCCGCTGACGCTGCAGGTGGTGGATGTGTTCCGGTTCGAAAGCGGGAAGATCGCCGCGATCGAGAGCTTCACCTCCGAACTGCCGATCGGGATGCGGCCGCATTGATCGCGGGCGGGCATGGGCGCGGGACTAATGCTTCGCGCCCACCTGCCTGAGATCCTGGCCTTCGCCAGGATGACGTGAGGGGTTTAAGAGCAACAGCCATTTGCTGCTGTCAATCGCCCGACATCGCGCTATGTTTTTCCAAACAAAAAACACAGCGTCGAGGGGTCAAGTGAACACAGACGAGCCGATGGGCATTCCTGCCCCCGCCGCCGATGGCGCCCGTTACAGCAGCGTTGCAATGGCGTTGCACTGGCTGATCGCGCTGGCGCTGGCGTTTCAGCTGGCCCTGGGCTTTGCCATGCCGCGCGATGCGAGCGGGTTTGCGCTGTATCAGTTTCACAAATCCATCGGCATCACGATCCTGCTGCTGACTGTGTTGCGGATCGTCTGGCGGTTGATGCATCGACCCCCGCCGGCGGTGGAGGGCGGGTTCAACGGTTTTCTGGCGAAGGCCGTGCATGTTGGGCTCTATGTCTTCATGATCGGGGCGCCGCTGACCGGCTGGGCCATGGTGTCCACCGATGCGCTGAAGATCCCCACCATGCTGTTCGGCGCTATTCCCTGGCCGCATCTGCCGCTGCCGGCCGGCATCAACGGATCGATGGAAGACGCGCATGAGCTGCTCGCCTGGTTCGGGATCGCGCTGTTCCTGCTGCATGTGGCCGGGGCATTGCGCCATCAGCTGGTGAAGAAGGACAATCTGCTGCGCCGCATGGCGCCCGGCGGTGCGGCAGCGGCGGCATTCGGCCTGCTGGCGCTGGTCGTGGTCACCTATTTCGGCACCGGCATGTATGTGGCGAGCACATATCTGGTTCCTTCGCTCGAACGTCAGCAGACGGCCGAGGCGCTGGCGGTAGCGGCGCCGGAGGCTGTGCCCGAGGATAGCGCAACACCGGAACCGGAGGCGACGCCAAGTGATGCGGCAACGCCAGAGGCCGAAGCCAGCGAGGCGGCGGCCGAAGAAGATACCGCTGCCGGCCCGCCGCCGGTGTGGGCGATCCAGCCGGGCAAGCGGCTGGGCTTCACAATCGACAATGGTTCGGGCGGGCTGCGCGGCAGTTTTTCCGACTGGAGCGGCACGATCCAATTCGATCCGGACAATTCCGAAAGCGCCGATATCCGCATCAGCATCAAGCTGGCCAGCGCATCGATGGGCGATGCCACGCAGGACGATATGCTGCAGGGCGCGGAATTCTTCGGCACCGCCGCCAACCCCACCGCAACCTGGCGCAGCACATCGGTGCGCAAGACCGGTACCAATCGTTATAGCGCGCAGGGCACGCTGTCGCTCAACGGCGCCAGCCGCCCGCAATCGCTGAGCTTCACCCTGTCCGGCAGCGGGCTGCGCCGCAATGTGGAAGGCAGCGCCACGATCGATCGCAATGCCTTCAAGGTCGGGGTCGGATCATCGGCAGAGGGGCTGGCCCCCAATGTCGCGCTCAGTTTCGCTTTCGACGCGGTTGGCCGCGCCCCGTAAAGGATCATCACTGCATGACCTATCAACCGCTGATGCGCCCCGGCCTGCCGCCCGAAGCCGCGCCGAACAAGCCGCCGATCCCGCGCTTCGGCCACCGGATCGAACCGGTCGCATGGCAGGATGAGGCGATCATCGTCGAACGCGATCTGCCGATCCCGCTGCGCGACGGAACGGTGATCTATGGCGATGTCTATCGCCCGTCGGAGGTGGCGCATGATCTGCCGGTGATCCTGAGCTGGAGCCCCTATGGCAAGCATGCCCAGTCCAACCAGGTGTTCTGGCCGCCATCCGGGGTGAACCCGGAATGGCTGTCTCCGCTGACCCCCTTCGAAGGGCCCGACCCGTTCGACTGGTGCCCGCGTGGCTATGCCGTGGCGGTGATCGATCCGCGCGGGGCCTGGCGGTCGAACGGCGATTATTATCACAATGGCCCGATCGAGGCGCAGGATTGCTACGACACGATCGAGTTCCTGGCCGCGCAGCCATGGGCCAATGGCCGGGTGGGGATGACCGGGGTCAGCTATCTCGCCTGCATCCAGTATATCGTGGCCGGGCTGCAGCCGCCTTCGCTCAAGGCGCTCAACCCGTGGGAGGGATTTTCCGACTGGTATCGCGAATTCGGCACCCATGGCGGGATTCCGGAAACCGGCTTCGCCCCGCGCGCATCGGACAATATCCAGTATGGCCCGAACCTGACCGAAAACACCTGGGAGCAGATGCAGCGCCACCCGCTGCTGGATGAATATTGGCGCAGCAAGCAGATCGATCTGACCGCGATTACCCAGCCCTGCTGGGTGGTGGCCAGCTGGGCCGATCAAGGGCTGCACACGCGCGGTACGCTGGAAGCGTTCAAGCAGATGGCCAGCCGCGAAAAATGGCTGGATATCCACGGGCAGAAGAAATGGGCGCATTATTATCTGCCCGAGAGCACCCGGCGGCGGCACAGCTTCTTTGACCATTTCCTGCTGGAACCGGGATGCACCCTGCCGGCCTGGCCGCGCGTGCAGCTGGAGGTGCGCGAAGCCGCCGGCGTGGCTGCGACGCGGGCAGAAGAGGATTATCCACTGCCGCGCCAGCAGCCGACGGCGCTTTACCTGGCGTCCGGTGAGGCGCTGCAAGCTGACCCCGCATCGCCCGCGCGGGTGGAGTGGGACAGCGCACATGACGAGGTGGTGTTCGATCATCGGTTTGACACCGACAGCGAGTTTACCGGCCATGCCGCGTTGCGGCTGTGGCTGGAGGCACCCGATGCGCAGGATGCCGATATCTTCGTGGCGCTGGAAAAGCTGGACCGGGCGGGCGAGCCGGTCGGCTTCACCTTCTACGCCTTCTACGAAAACGGGCCGGTGGCGCTCGGCTGGCTGCGTGCCACCCACCGGGCGATCGATCCGGACCGGTCGAGCGATCTGCAGCCGGTGCATCCGCATGATCGGGAAGAGCCGCTGCCTGATGCGGGCCCCGTCTGCTGCGATATCGAGATCTGGCCGTCGTCCACCCTGTTCCGTGCCGGTGAAACCCTGCGGCTGCGCATCGGCGGGCGTGATCTCTATCGCGACGCCCTGCCGCGCCTGCCCTTTGCCCGGCATGAGGACACGCGCAATCGCGGGCGGCATGTGCTGTATTGCGGGGGCGAATATGACAGCCGGTTGTTGCTGCCGCTGATCCCGGCGGCCAGCAGCTGAGCCACGCACGCTCCGCCGCAAAACCACTTCTCCGCGTGGTATGGCCGCTTGACCATTTCTGCGACGGAACAGCAGATCACGGCATCAGCAATTGCGGGGATGCGCCATGGCCAAGAAGAAGAAACGCCTGCCGAAGGATTTTCGTGATCTGCTGGAACAGGGCGATCTCGCCGCGCTGACGGCGGTGTTCGACAGTTGTGAACTGGATGCGCGCGATGGGCCGGGCGGGTCCACGGCGCTAGGCCTTTATGGCTGCACACCCGAGCTGGCGCGCTGGCTGGTCGATCAGGGGGCGCAGATCGATGCCGATTGCGGATATGGCAATACGCCGGCCAGCCGGCATGTTTCGACCGGTAATGATGCGCTGGTGACTCTGCTGCTCGACGCTGGAGCCGCGATGGACACGGGCAAGGAAACGCTGCTGCAACGCGCGGCGAGCAGCATCAAACCATCAACCGTGCGCCTGCTGCTGGATCGTGGGGTGGATCCGCTAGCCACGGGGCGGGACGGCGACAATGCGCTGACCATCGCCCTGCGCAGTTGCCGCAATGCCGCCCTGCCGCAGATGGCGCTGCTGGCCGAATATCTGATCGATGCCGGAACGCCGGTGACCGAAGACATGCGCGAAACCGTGCAGCGGATCGGTAAGGATTTCGAATTCCACCGGGCTGGGTTCAATCCCGATTTTCTGGCGGAAACCGACGCGGCACTGCAACGGCTGTATCAGCTGTTCGCCGTGGATGCGGCGCCCGTGCGGCGGAGCCACAATGGCACCGACCCGATCGTGGCCAAGCCGGGCGGCTGGCGCGAGCAGCATCAGGAATTGTGGGAATGGCTGATCCCATCCTCCGGCGCGGCGGAGACCGTGCAGGGAGAAGTGATCCGCATTTCCGGACGCGTGCATATCGAACAGGCGGAGAATGGCGGCGGCAATTGGGATGCCGGCTATCGCAAGATGTTGTCCGCGCTGGTCGATCATCTGGGATCGGGCGAGGCCCTGCCCCCGGCCGATCTCGATCGAGCGCGTGATTATGCCGAGGATGCCAGAGGCGGCAGTGGATCGGATGAGGCGCTGGCCGGGCTGTGCGAACTGGCGGTGCAATGGGTTGCCGCCAATCCGGCGCCGGTGATTCTGGGCAAGCCTGCCTATACGCGATAGCATGGCGCATGGTCTGGGATCTTCGCGCCGCACTGCTGAAGAAGGAGGAATTCGAATCCGCCCGGCTGATGGATTTTGAATTCCGCCAGCGCGCCCGCGCTACGCGGTTGCTGGCGCGGATGCTGGGGTTGGAAGAAGAGCAGCTGGTGCGCGAAATCGCGGTGCAGGATGAAGCCGGAGTGGTTGCGCTGGCGGCAGAGGCTGCTCGGCTGGAGCGGGAGACGGTGGCCGCGCAATATCGCCAGTGTCTGGCCCAGGCCCGCAGTGAGTTGATCAGCGAACGGGGCGACCCGTCACCGCACCGGTTGGGTTAGTCAGATCCCTGACGCCCAAGATACCAGCTTTCGCTGGGAGTTTGGCGGCTGACAGTTACGCGCCGTCTTTCAGATTGGGGGCAGCCCTTGCGGACTGCCCCATTTATTCCTCAATCCAGTGCGACCGATACCGCCTTCAGCTCGGTATAGGCTTCCACCCCGGCGCGGCCGTTTTCGCGGCCCCAGCCGCTGGCCTTGAAGCCGCCGAGCGGCAGTGCGGGATCGACGCCGCCAGCTCCGTTGACGCGGATCGATCCGGCTTTCAGGCGGCGTGCCAGCTTGTGCGCCATGCTGATGTCCCTGGTCCAGATATTGGCGGCCAGGCCGAACTGGGTTTCATTGCCCAGCGCGCCCAGGCGGTCGGCATCATCGGCATCGGTGAAGCGGGTGGCGCAGAGCACGGGGCCGAAGATTTCTTCCCGCCGGACCTGCATGCTCGCCTCCGTATCGACGAGCACGGTCGGTTCGACGAACCAGCCCGGCCCATCGCCCTTGCGGCCACCGCCGACCAGCACGGTCGCGCCTTCCTTGCGGCCGCTTTCGATATAGCCGGTCACGCGTTCCAGCTGCAGTTCGCTGACCAGCGGGCCGATCACGGTGGAGGGATCCAGCGTCCGGCCGACGGGCAGCATGCGGGCCATGCCGGCGATGCCTTCCAGCACCTGATCGGCCACTTCCTCTGCCACGAACAGGCGGCTGCCGGCGGCGCAGACCTGGCCGGCGTTGAAGAAAATGCTCATCGCGGCAGCCGGGATGGCCTTCTTCAGATCGGCATCGGCGAAGATGAAGGTCGGCGATTTGCCGCCCAGTTCCAGGCTGACGCGCTTGAAATTGGTCTTGCTGGCATCGATGATCGCCTTGCCCGTCTGGGTCGAACCGGTGAAGGCCACCTTGTCCACATCCAGATGCGCGGCCAGCGATGCGCCCGCCGTGCGGCCATAGCCGGTGATGACGTTGATCACGCCTTCGGGGAAGCCGGCTTCCAGCGCCAGTTCGGCCAGCAGAATGGTGGAGAGCGGCGTCTGTTCGGCAGGTTTGAGCACCACGGTGCAACCGGCGGCGAGCGCAGGGCCGATCTTGCCGGCGGCCATCGCCAGCGGGAAGTTCCACGGCACGATCTGGCCACAGACGCCGACCGGTTCGCGCAGCGTGTAGCTAAGCCATTCGCCGGGTGCGGAAATTTCCGTCGTGTCGCCGGTCAGCTTGGTGGCCCAGCCGGCCTGGTACCGCAGCTGGCTGATCGCGCCGCCGACATCGGCGATGCGGCTGAACTGGATCGGGCGGCCCACGTCCAGCGTTTCGGTCAGCGCCAGTTCGTCGGCATTGGCTTCGATCAGATCGGCCAGCCGGTTGATCAGCTTCGCACGTTCATCCGGCTTCACCTTGCGCCAGGGGCCATCGAAGGCCTTGCGCGCGGCGGCCACGGCGGCATCGACATCGGCATCGCCGGCGCTGGCGACATCGGCCAGCTTTTCCCCGGTGGAGGGATCTTCGGTGGAGAAGGTTTCGCCGCTTTCCGCTTCGCGCCATTCGCCGCCGATCAGCATTTTGCCAACCTTGCCCTGCCAACGCTGGCGGAATGCGTCCAAACGGTTTTCAATCGATGTTTCGGCGTTCATCGCCTTCTCCCATGGCTTGTTGTCTGCTGCGCGGCAGCGCATAACAATTGCCACGGGGGCTTACCACAGGCGCCTGCAACAACAAGAACGGCGATAACGCCGGACGGGATCGAGACGGGAGAGAGGCTCTGGAAGGGCAGTTCGATTATGTGATCGTCGGCGCGGGTTCGGCCGGCTGCGTGCTGGCCGCGCGGCTGACCGAGGATCCCGGCACGCGCGTGCTGCTGCTGGAGGCAGGCGGCGGGGCGGATCATTTCCTGATCCGCATGCCGCTGGGCATGATGAAGGCCATGCTGAAGCCCGAACTGACCTGGCGGATGATGACCGAACCCGAACCGCATCTGGACAACCGCCGGCTGTTCCTGCCGCGCGGCCGGCTGCTGGGCGGCAGTTCATCGATCAACGGCATGGTCTATATGCGCGGCCATTCGGGCGATTACGATCGCTGGGCGCAGAAGGGCTGCCGGGGATGGAGCCATGCCGATGTGCTGCCCTATTTCCGCAAGATGGAGCGCAGCTGGCGGGCGGACAATGCCGATTACGGCCATGATGGCCCGCTGCCGGTAACGAAGAACAACACCCAGTATTTGCTGCATGACGAACTGATACAGGCCGTCGCCAATGCCGGCCTGCCGGTGACGGATGATATCCATGGCGGGGCAGAAGAAGGCGCCAGCCTGGTCGAACTGACGATCGACGAGAAGGGGCGCCGTGCATCCACCTATGAAGCCTATCTGAAGCCGGCGATGCAGCGGCCCAATCTGGCCGTGCTGACCAACGCGCTGACGCGCCGCGTGCTGGTGGAAGGCGGCCGGGTGACCGGCGTGGAATATGAACATGATGGCCAGGTGAAGACCGTGCGCGCAGGGCGGGAGGTGATCCTGTCCGGCGGGGCGTTCAATTCGCCCCAGCTGCTGCAATTGTCGGGCATCGGCCCGGCGGCGCATCTGGCCGAGATGGGCATAGCGGTGGTGCATGATCTGCCCGGCGTGGGCGGCAATCTGTCCGAACATCCGCGCGTGCCGGTGGAATTCGCGGCCAAGGGCCCGGTCACCTTCGTCAATCAGCTGCGGTTCGACCGGGCGGTGCGGGCGGTGGCGCAATGGTATCTGTTCGGCAGCGGGCCCTTCGCCCGGCAGCTTAACAGCGCCAATCCCATGCTGCGCAGCGACCCACGGCTGAGCCAGCCGGACATACAGCTGTTTTCCAACCCGGTGAAGCTGAGCGCACATCTGTGGTTTCCCGGTTTCATCAAGAGCCCGCCGCACAGCTTTTCCGCCGATGTCATCCTGCTGCACCCGCAGGCACGCGGTTCGGTGCGGCTGAAATCCGCCCATCCGCGCGATTTGCCGGCCATCCGGCTCAATCTGTTCGACAATGAAGCCGATTTGATCACCGCACGCGCCGGGCTGCGGCTGGCAAGGCAGATCTATGCCACCGAACCGATGGGCAGCCTGATCGCGGGGGAAAACATTCCCGGGGCCGATGTCACCAGCGATCCGGCGATCGACGCGCATATTCGCGCCACCGCCGGCACCACCCAGCACCCGGTCGGCACTTGCGCCATGGGCACGGGGCCCGGCGCGGTGGTCGATCCGGAACTGCGGCTGCACGGCCTGGCCGGTCTGCGCGTGGTCGATGCATCGATCATGCCCGATGTGCCGGGTGGCAACACCAACGGCCCGACGATCATGATCGCGGAAAAAGCCGCCGACATCATCCGCGGGCGCAGCCTGCCGGCCATAAACAAGAACGAGAGGGATGCCGCATGAACGAACAGGATTTTCGCAGCTATATCGCCGCCTTCAACGCGCGCGATTTTGCCGGCTTTTCGAAATATTACGCCGATAATGTCGAATTCAACCTGGGCGATCGCAAGCAGATCATCGGCGCACAGGGGATCGTGGATTTCTACACCGGCGTGTTCGATCACATTCAGGAAGAACTGGAAGTGGTCGATCTGATCGTCGCGCCCGATGGCGCCGCGCTGCACAGCCGTACCAAGTTCACCACCATCAAGGACTGGCCCGATTTCGAGATCTGGCCGACCGTGGCGGGCGATGTGCGCCTGGTCGAAAGCATCAACATGTACCGCACGCGCAATGGCAAGATCGTGCAGATCAAATCCGGCCGCTATTCGAGCAAGTGAGCAGATGAGCGACAGGACAGACTATATCGTGATCGGCGCCGGTTCGGCCGGCGCCGTGGTGGCCGCCCGGCTGAGCGAGGATCCGGGCGTGCATGTCACCCTGATCGAGGCGGGCTGGCGCGAGCGACATCCGCTGCTGATCATGCCGATCGCCTTCCCCATGGTGATGGCCGACAAGCGCTTCAACTGGTCATACGAAGGGGAACCGGAACCTCATGCCGACCAGCGCCGCCTGCGCCAGCCGCGCGGCAAGGGGCTGGGCGGATCATCGCTGATCAACGGCATGCTTTATGCCCGGGGTCATGCGCGCGATTATGACGAATGGCGCCAGCTGGGCCTGGAAGGCTGGGGTTATGAAGACGTGCTGCCGTTCTTCAAGAAATCGGAAAACCACTGGGGCGCGGCCGACCATTACCACGCCAAGGGCGGCCCGCTGTCCATCACCAAGCATATCCCGGACAAGGCGCTGTACCCCCGGTTCATCGATGCGGTGAAGCAGCTGGGCTACAAGACCCAGGTGGACCATCACGGCGCCGATCAGGAAGGCTGGGGATCGCCTGATATCTCGATCCACAACGGCCGGCGCGGCAGCACGGCGGCGCGGTTCCTCTATCCGGCCATGAAACGCCCCAATCTGAACATCATCACCGGCGCGCAGGCGACGCGGATCGTGGTGGAAGGCGGGCGCGCCACCGCGCTGCAATATCGGCAGGACGGCGCCGAACACACGCTTTACGCCGATCGGGATATCGTGCTTTCGGGCGGGG
This sequence comes from Croceibacterium xixiisoli, assembly GCF_009827305.1. Lineage (GTDB taxonomy): Bacteria > Pseudomonadota > Alphaproteobacteria > Sphingomonadales > Sphingomonadaceae > Croceibacterium_C > Croceibacterium_C xixiisoli. The sequence goes on from NZ_WTYJ01000003.1 coordinate 226,247, forward strand.
CGTTCAATTCCCCGCAGCTGCTGATGCTGTCGGGCATCGGCCCGGCGGACGAGCTGCGCGATCTGGGCGTGGATGTGGTGCATGATCTGCCCGGGGTCGGGCGCAATCTGCAGGATCACCCCTCCGTCGCGGTGATCACCCATGCCGAACGGTCGGTAACGCTGACCAACGATCTGCGCTTCGACCGGCTGACGCTGTCGATGCTGGAATGGCTGGCCAGCGGCAAGGGGCGCATCGCCAACATGCCGGTGACGGCCAATGGCTTCATCAAGACGCGGGAAGATCTGGAGCGGCCCGACGCGCAATGCCTGTTCCAGCCGACCAGCATCTTTGCCCGCCCCTGGTTCCCCGGCGTCAAGAAACCCGCACCCGATGTGGTGGCCATGGCCTGCGTCCAGCTGCGCCCCGAAAGTCGCGGCTGGGTGAAGCTGGCCAGCAAGGATCCGACGGCCAAACCGCGCATCCTGTCCAATGTGCTGGCGACGGAAAACGACCGCGCGTTTTTCCGCCGGATCGTGCCGCAGATCCGCGAAATCTTCGCCACCAGCCCGCTGGCTGATGTGATCAAATCCGAAATCGCCCCCGGTCCGCAGGTGCGCAGCAATGACGAGATCGACGCCTGGACCCGCCAGGCGATCAACACCGCCATGCACCCGGTGGGCAGTTGCGCCATGGGCACCGGCACGGAGGCGGTGTGTGATGCCCAGTTGCGCGTGCACGGCCTGGCCGGGCTGCGCGTGGCCGACGCCAGCGTGATGCCGCGCATCGTGGGCGGTAACACCAATGCCGCGTCGATCATGATCGGTGAGAAGGCGGCAGCGATGATCGCTGGGGGGTGAGAAGAAACAGAATGCCAGCCCCCCATTCCGGCAAACAGAATTCCGAAAACCGGATGGACCGGCTCTTCAACCGTGCCGAAGCCATTCTCTATGGACGAAAGACCGGATTGGGGGCGCCCATCCTGTGGCATCTGGCTCTGCGCCATCATGGCCGTTCCATGCTGGAGATCGCCAACCATGCCACCCGGACCGGCGCGCGATCCGAACTGGGAACAGCGGCCCAATGGTTCAGCCCGTTCAATCTGATGTATCGGGCCTATCGCCTGGGAGAACCGAATGCCGCCCAGAACCTGGCAATGACCCATTTCAATTTCGGGGATCTGCAGGGCTATCGGCACTGGATACGAAAAGCGGCCAGAGCGGGCGAGACCAACGCCCAGAACGATGCCAGACGGTTCGAATTGCGACAGCCCTACACCCTAGCTCGGCGTCTGAGGCGACTGCGGCCTGTCCGGCGTGACGGCAGCTGACGCCGCAGCAGGACTGTCCGCCTTGCCCCTGACATCTGCCCTGATTACTCGCTGCTCATGGCAGTAGCCGGAGAAGTGTGATGCAAGTACGAACACTCCTTCTGATGATCACGCTGATGGTGGCCTGTGCTGGCCTCTACAGCAGTTGGCGGTTCTGGTTTTGCGAAGAAGCGAGATCATCGCGCCCGCTGGCGACAGTATTGCGCATAATGGCCACTGGTTCACTGGGTGCTTTCGGCGGGTCTTTTGCCTATCTGATTCATAGTTTGGCCGGCATGAACCGTGCGTGGTCTTTTCTGTCTACCTTGGGGACTGGCCTGCCGTTCTGGCTGCTGATGATGTCATTGACGGTCTGGCCGATCGCCTTCGCATCAGCGGCGGCAGGCTTGTTTGTCAGGAAAACATTTCCATTCCGGTTTGCCTGGCTGATGCTCCCTGCCATCGGAGCGCTGGCCCTTGTCAGCACGACAGTATTCCTGTGGTACATGCCGCTAATGTCCCCCGCGATCAATTGGCAGCGCAGTTGGTCTCTGCCGCTGACCGCATCTGCTCTGTCATTCCTCGTCGCAACCTATTTTACGGAAAAATGGGGACGTGGCCCCTCTTTGCCGCCTGCGATGCAAGGCGCTTAAGCCTTTCAGCCCGGCTTAAGGTCCAAGAGGCGTTTCAATCGGCTGCTGAAGATGGCAGCTTTCAGACAGGGTGAGAGATCAGGACGGGTTGTCTTGCCCATGACGCCCAGCCTGATTACTCATTTGTCATCGAAGCTGACGGAGATGTGCGATCAAGGCGCGAACCATCCTGCTGATTGCCACGTTGCTGGTGGCCTGTGCGGCACTCTATGGCGGCTGGCGCTTCTGGTTTCACGAAGAGCCGCGCGCTTCCGGGCCACTGGCGGCCGAGTTGCTGGCCCATGTTGCCGAGGGTGGGGATTCCGGGAAACTTACCGCCACGATCGATGCGCATATCCCCCGGCAGACACCGCTGGATGCGCGACTGACCGTGTTGGAGCGCAATGGGTTCGACTGCGCCATCCGTCCGGCCCGCGTTGCCGGCAGTCGGGAATTGTCCTGCCGCCGACCGGTCGAAGGGCAGCGCTATTGCCAGCGGATCAATTATTTTGCCTATCAGACTGGCGCGGGCGAGATTTTGGAGAGTCTGGCGGCGCTGTACAAGGTTAGCAGTCGGCAGATGGTGTGGGGGCGTTGCCCCTATGAGCCGCCTTCGGTTGGAGAAATTTAGGCTACCGGACTTTGAACGCCTTTCCGCGCCGGTCTTCGACACGGAATCGGCTAAAAGGCGCACGATACCCAAGCGATCGCGTCAATGTCGTGTTGAGGCAATGCGAAGCGAATGACCGCAACATTCTGACGAGGTCTGCGCTGTGGGTGGTTCTGGCGGTGTCGCATCAGCCAAACCCATGAAAAAAGGCCCGGGCAATGGCCCGGGCCTTCCTGTTTGCTGCAACTGGCCGTGCCGGATGATCAATCCGGGCGGCGCGGCTTCGGCCCCTTGCGGTGGGCGTCCTTGCGCGGACCACCCTTGCCGAAACCGCCCTTGGCGGGCTGACCGTCCTTGCGCACGAAGCTCTTGGCCGGGCGATCGCCACCACGATCGAACCGGCCCTGGGGGCGGCCGCTGGCATTGTCTGCACCCTTGCCGAACTTGCGGTTCTGGCGGGCGGTATCGCGCGGCGGAACGGACGATGCCTCGATCATGACATCGCTGCCGTCTTCCGCGCCGCCGGCGGTGCGTTCCACCGCTGCGGTGAACTTGTCGGCAATATTGCGCGGAATCTGGAAATAGGTTTCGTTCGCGGCAATGCGGATCGCGCCGATTTCATTGCGGGTGATATGGCCGCGACGGCACAGCAGCGGCAGGATCCAGCGGGCGTCCGCATTCTGGCGCCGGCCGATATCCATCCGGTACCAGACGATATCCTCAAATCCTTCGCGGTGGCGGTCCTTGCGGCCCGCTTCATAACCGGCCGATGTATCTTCGTTGAAATCTTCCGGCTGCGGCAGGCTGGCGCGGTGCATCCGCACATAGGCGGCGGCAATGTCTTCCGGGCTGCGCTGTTCCATCACACGTGCGGCGATTTCGCGGTCTTCCTCCTCGAACTCGGTCGGCTGCAGCAGGGTGGCGAGCAGGCGTTCGCGATCCTGCTGGCGGATCGATTCCGGGGTCGGCGGGCTGATCCATTCGGCGGTGACGCGCGCCCCGCGCAGCATGCCTTCCACCCGCTTGCGGCGCGGATAGGGGACGATCAGCACGGCCGTGCCCTTCTTGCCGGCGCGGCCGGTACGGCCCGAACGGTGCTGCATGGTTTCGGCATCGCGCGGGATTTCCACATGGATCACCAGCGTGACGGAGGGGAGATCGATCCCGCGTGCGGCCACGTCGGTTGCCACGCAGACGCGGGCACGGCGGTCGCGTAGGGCCTGCAGCGCCTGGTTGCGTTCCGACTGCGAATGTTCGCCTGACAGGGCCACCACGCCAAAACCGCGTTCCTGCAAGGTTGCATGCAGACGGCGGACATTATCGCGCGTGGCGCAGAACAGGATCGCGGTTTCCGCTTCGTGGAAACGCAGCAGATTGACCACGGCGTTTTCGATTTCCGCCGGGGAAACCGATACGGCCTGATAGGCGATATCGCCATGGCCACGGCTGTCGCCAATGGTGGAAATGCGCAGCGCATCGCGCTGGTAACGGCGCGCCAGATTGGCGATTTGCGGCGGCATGGTCGCCGAAAACAGCAGGGTGCGACGTTCTTCCGGCGTGGCGTCGAGAATTTCTTCCAGATCGTCACGGAAACCCATGTCGAGCATTTCATCGGCTTCATCCAGCACGATGATGCGCAGCGCTGACAGGTCCAGCGCCCCGCGTTCCAGATGATCGCGCAGGCGGCCCGGGGTGCCGACCACGATCTGCGCCCCATCGCGCAGCACGCGGCGTTCCTTGGACGGGTCCATCCCGCCAACGCAGGTGGCGATGCGCACGCCCGCTTCGCGGTAAAGCCAAGCGAGTTCACGGCTGACCTGCAGCGCCAGTTCGCGCGTTGGCGCGATCACCAGGCCCAGCGGAATGCGCGAAACATCAGCGATCAGCCCGTCCGCCAGCAGCAGTTCGCTGGCCATGGCCGCGCCGAAGGCGACGGTCTTGCCCGAACCGGTCTGGGCCGACACGATCAGATCGCGGCCGATGGCTTCGGTTTCCAGGACTGCCGACTGGACGGCGGTGAGTGCGGTATAGCCGTGCGCGGAAATGGCTTCGGCAAGAACCGGGGGGAGATTGGTATGCAGCATGATGCCCTTGATCTGTATGGTCCTGCCCCAATGGCATGCGGACCCGGAGTTTCAGTTTCTGAAACGGAATACCCCGGTCAAAAGCGGCAATACGAATGTTCCGCTGTGCGGAATCGACCACTGATCATGTTCGGGATGGCGCGCCCCTAACAGGTTTTTGTGTCAGGGACCAGATGGTCAGCCCTCTGGCAATGGTATTTCTGCGCGCCATTACCAGCTGACAAGAATTCTCCCGGCCCGTTCAGTTCCGGCAAATTGGTTAGTCGGCGAGAATGGCAAGCGGCCTCGCGTGCGGTGATTTCAGGACCGGGAATGACCGTCGAGGCATCCGCGTGTTTGTCATGAAGGATCGGTAAGCAGGCGTATCGTATGACAGGGCCCCGTCCAATGACCCAAATTCTGCCTCGCCAACCATATAGCGGGCCGCTGACTCTCGCCATTTTCGACTGGGCGGGCACAGTGCTCGACTTCGGCTGCCTCGCCCCGGTGCGGGCATTTCGAGAGGCTTTCGAACAGGCCGGGGTGGCAATTACAGAGGCGGAAGCGCGCGCGCCGATGGGGGCGGCCAAACGCGAACATATCGAATTGATCCTGATGCAACCTTCAGTGCAGCCACGTTGGCGGGCCGTGCATGGCAAGACCGCAAGCCAGCAGGATATCGATGATCTTTACGCGGCCTTCCTTCGCATCGATGCGATAAACTGCGCACGTTACAGCGACCTTGTCCCCGGTACCCTCGACACCATCGCCGAACTGCGCGGACGCGGCATGCGGATCGGCAGCACCACCGGATATCCGCGCAGCGTGATGGATGGGCTGATGCCGCTGGCAGAAGCACAGGGCTATGTGCCCGATGCCTGCTTTACCGTCAGCGAGGTGGCGCAGGGCCGGCCGGCGCCGGACATGGTGTTGGCCAATGCGCTGGCGCTGGGGGTGCCCGATATGCGCGCCGGGGTGGTGGTCGACGACAGTCCCAGCGGGCTGCTGTCTGGCCGGGCGGCAGGCATGTGGGCGGTGGGAATTCTGGCCAGTGGCAATGAGGTGGGGCTGCCATTGGCTGCTTGGGAAGCGCTGGATGACGACGGCCGCGATGTCTTGCGCCGCGCAGCTCGTCCGGCGCTTGAGGCGGCAGGCGCGCATTATGTAATCGACAGTGTCGCCGGCCTGCTGCCGGTGATCGATGCAATCAACCTGCGTCTGGCCGCCGGCGAAGCGCCATGACGACGGGATGACGTTGAAAACCGGCATGCGGCATCCGGCGCTGACGCTTATTTCTCCGTCTGGGTAACCCTTTCCACTCGCAGCACCATCGGCGCGCGATGGTGGGCGGTGTGGGCGCCCATGGCGGGGCCGGCAACGGTGATGGTCTGACCCACGGCACGGGTGAATTGCGCGGCGATCTGCGGGGTTGTGGCAATGACATGCACCCGGTCGAACCGCTCGCTGCCATCGGCGAATTCGCCATCCTCGAAGCAGATCATGCGTGGCAGATGCAGGATGAAGGCATGGGTGGCTGACTGGTTCAGATCCGCGTTGGCGGGAAATTCTTTCCTCTCCAGCCGGCCGGCCAGCGTGACGATGGCATCGGCCCGTGCCGCATTGACGCAGCGTCCGGTGGATGTGGTGCCGGCCTGCTCAGCCATGGCCGGCACAGCTGCCGGGATCAGCAGGGCGATGATCATGCCCAAGGCGCAGCGCATCAGGATTCCCTTCACTCAGTCTTCTTACCGTTCTGCATTACTGCGGTGGGCAGACCCCATCATCGACCAGCTTCTGATGGAACTGTCGCCCCTGATGATGGACCCAGGCATCGGCGCTTTCCTTGCCATCGGAACTCAGGCGGCGGGAATATTCTGATTCCATCTGGCGCCGGTCGTCTGCGGGCAGGGCATCGGCGGAGCAGCCAGGATAATCATTCTCCGGCGAAGAACGCTCCGAACGGTCGGCGTCCTCGTCATGATATTCTTCCAGATTGCGCCGGGTCACTTCCATCGCGCTCTGGCCGATAAGATTGTTGCCCCAGATCTGTGGGATGACATATTCCTGCGCCACCACCGGGCCGGAAAAGAGCATCGTTGCGCCACCGATGGCGAGCAGAACCCTGCGCATGGACAATCTCCTGAAGTGCATCTGCGGGGCATTAAAGTGCCTTTTTGATGAACCCCAAATGATCCCGCCCGGGGTTGGTTTCGGCCTGCCGGGGAAACGGCTCGATTGATCGGATTGGCTTTGCGGCAAACGGCGTGATCGCATCGAAAGTGCTTGCCGATCCTTTTCCGAAAGGGTGAAATCCGCTCCATGTTCAAGTTCCGCACCACTCTGTTGCTTTCGTTACCTCTGACAGCCTTGCTGCTGACCGGCTGTTCGCGGGAAGAAGAGCCACCGCTGGATGATGCAACCACGGCAGAATTCACCGATCTGTTCGGGCGCGGCTTTTCGGAAGAAAAGGCCGGAAGCGGGGAAGCTGGCGCCCAGGCCATCGCCGGCGGCGGCACTCTGGGCTCGGATGACGGTATCCCTTTCAAACGCGAGTTCCGCATCACCCGCGATGTGCAGGATGCGCTTTCCGCCAATGTCGGTCAGAACTTCTCTCTGCGCTTCATGATCCCCGATCCGGCACGGTTCATCGAAGGGGGCTATGCGCGAAGCAGCTGGGAAGAAGAGATGGAGAAACGCAACTTCCCGCCAGATACGGTTGCCGGCGGCACGACGCTGCTGTTCGCCGTGGGCTGGGAACTGGCCAATGGCCGCAAGCTTACCGCCGGGCAGAACGCGGCCATCCTGCGCCAGATGCAGGCAAAGCTGCGCGGCGATCCGCTGGCCAATGCATCGGAAGCGGAACGGCAGGTCCAGACCGATCTGCGGCTGACGGTGGCTGGGGTCTGGCTGGAAGAGGCGCGGCTGAGAGAGGGATCGGCCGTGGCGACGCGCGAACTCTCCGAATCCGTGCATCAGGATCTGGTACGCCTGTCCAACAACAACATGCGGGATAAAATTGTCACTTCGGCCGGATTCGTGGACCGCGCGGGCAGCTGATCTACGCTCTCCCCGAGGGGAAATTGTCACGATTTCGGGATTTGACCAAAGTCTGGTGCGGTCGAGAAGACTCGAACTTCCACGGGCTTTCGCCCACAACGACCTCAACGTTGCGCGTCTACCAATTCCGCCACGACCGCATATCGCCTGAGGCCTGAATCGGCCCCCGCAGGGTAGGAGCGGGCCCTTAGCAAAGCCGTTTTGAGGCTGCAAGCACGCTAATGCGAAGATTTTGCCCGGCCTGTCGTTTGCCGGGCAATCCGTGCCCTGATCAGTTCGGTTTCCAGCCGATTTCCGCGACCTTGGCCGAACGCGGAACATCGGTGACGGCTTCGTTGATCGATACGCTTTCCCCGGGGGCCAGCTTGCCCTTGGGCGGGGCGACTTCCCAGCTGTAGACGATCCGTTCGTGCCCATCGCGCAAAACGATCAGGATCGGGGGCACATTGGCCGCCGCGCTGCCGATATTGGTGATGGTGCCGCTGGCGCCGAAATATTCGGTGCCATTGGCCAATTGCCGCCGGTCCTGTTGATCGGGCGGGAATTCCAGCTTCAGTTCCGGCTGGCTGGCACCGAAGGTCGGCCGATTGATCGGCAACCAGTCAGGTGGTCCCCAATAGGATATGGCCAGAATGGTGGCCAAAGCCAGCATTGCAAAGATCGCCGCCGCCCAGTTCAGCAGGCGCAACGGATTGCGGCGGCGGCGAAACGGCGGGGCGGATTGGAACTGCGATTCGGCCGGTGGTGTCTCCCCCACCGGCGCGCGCGCTTCGGGCGATACGGTCGGGGTGATGGCGACAGCTGCCGGGGCCGGGGTAGGGGCTGCGGGTTCGCGCTGTGGCGTCGGCTCCGGCGCCCGCTCCGGCGAAGGTGCCGCCACAGGGCCCCCAGGGGCGGCGGCGGGTGCGGCATGCGTGTGCTGCGGCTCTTCGTGGGCTGTGTCGGACGGGCCCGACCGGAAGAAACGGCTCGTTTCCGGCTCGTCATCCTCGTCGAAGGCTTCTTCCGTCGGCACTCTGGCGGCGGGGCGCGCGGGCTCGGCCGGGGAGGGCGCAGGAGGTGGTGTCTGCACTGATGCAGACGATCGCACAGCGGGCTGCGGCTCGGCAACGGGCGGTGGTGGCGCAGATGTGTCCGGTCTCGTTTCGAGTTCCGGCGTTCCCTGGAACCAGCTATGGCGGCACTTGGCGCAGCGGACGGTCCGTCCTTCGCCGCCGATCGCGGTGTCTGGCACCACATAGCGGGTCGAACAGGCTGGGCAGGAAATGATCATGGCGGGCGAATCCTAGGCCGTGCCAGATTGGGCAACAAGCGCCGGAGCAACATCGTTGCGCCAGACTGTGGCTTTTTTCCACATCGAACAGCAGTTATAGGCAATATTCCGATGCTGATCCGTTGCCATCACCCCTTCCGGCGCCGCAAGGCTGGCCGATGATGAGCGGCAGCGACGGGGCCATCGTACAATTCGACAATGTCGGCCTGCGCTATGGCGCGGATGCCGAAGTGTTGAGCGATGTCTCCTTCACCCTGTTTCCCGGCAGCTTCTATTTCCTCACCGGCGCCAGCGGCGCGGGCAAGACCTCGCTCCTGCGGCTGCTCTATCTGGCGCAGCGCCCCACGCGCGGGGTGGTGCGCATGTTCGGCACCGATACGATCACCGTGCCGCGCGGCCATCTGCCCGGGTTCCGCCGCCGGATCGGTGTGGTGTTTCAGGATTTTCGCCTGGTTCCGCATTTGTCCGTGTCGGACAACGTCGCCCTGCCATTGCGCATTTCCGGCGTGGCAGAGGCCGATATCCGCAAGCCCGTGGCCGACATGCTCGCCTGGGTCGGGCTGGACCAGCGCGCCGGCGCCTTTCCCGCCACCCTGTCAGGCGGAGAGCAGCAACGCGTGGCGATTGCCCGCGCCGTGATCGCCAGGCCCGAAGTGCTGGTGGCGGACGAGCCGACTGGCAACGTTGATCCCGACATGGCGCTGAAACTGCTGCGCCTGTTCGAAGCGCTCAACCGTCTGGGTACGACCGTGGTGGTGGCCACCCATGATGTGCATCTGCTGCAGAAAGTGCCGGATTCGCTGATCATGCGGCTCGATCGCGGGCGGTTGTCCGATCCGACCGGCGCGCTGCGCTACCCGCCACGGCGCGATCCGGCGGTGCTGTGATGGGGACACGGTTCGCTATTCCGCCCGAAACGGACACCGTATCCGGCAAGGCGCGATCCAGCGCTTCTCCGCGTATCGGGGAACGGTCTTCGGGCCTGATCCAGCAGGCGCGGCTGAGCGGGCCGATGCCCTGGGTGATCGCCATCATGACCGCGCTGACGGTGATTGCCACCGCGGCCGGCCTGTCGCTTGCCAATCTGGCGGAAAATGCCCGTTCCGAAATAGCCGGCGGCCTGACGGTGCAGATCGTTGAGGGCGCGCCGATGGAACGGGATCGGCAGGCGGAACTGGCCGTCACCCTGCTCGAAGAACGCGCTGACATCGCCCGTGTCCGCCGCGTCCCCGATGCCGAACTCCACGCCCTGCTGGCGCCCTGGCTGGGGTCCGAAGTGGGCAGCGGGGATGATGCCATTCCCACACCCGCGCTGATCGATGTGCAATTGGTTGGCGATGTGACCGGGGCCAGCCTGGCGGAATTGCGCGAAAGCCTGGCCAATTCGGTGCCGGCCGCGCGGGTCGATGCCCAGGCGGGCTGGCTGGGGCCGGTGTTTGCGGCCATATCATCCCTGCAATGGCTGGCTATCGTGCTGGTGCTGCTGCTCGCTGCTACCAGCGCTGCGGCGGTGTGGCTGGCGGCGCGCAGCGCGCTCGGCTCCAATCGCGACACGATCGAGATCGTCCATTTGCTGGGTGGGAACGACCGCCAGATCGCAGGGATTTTTCAGCGTTCCATCGCCATGGATGCGGTGATCGGCGGCGGTATTGGCCTGTTGCTTGGGCTGGTCGCGATCGTGCTGCTGGGGCGGCAATTCGCCCGGCTCGGATCGGGCATGGTGGCAGGCGGCGGGCTGGGGCCGGCGGACTGGCTCTATCTCGCGCTCGTGCCGGTGCTGGCCGTGGTGCTGGCCGTGCTGACCGCGCGCGTCACTGTGCTGTCTGCCTTGAGGCGCATGCTGTGATCCGGCGCCTGTTCGGCCTGCTGGCGATCGCCTGGGTGATCGGCTTTGTCTGGTTTGCGGTGTCCTTGCCTCAACCGGCGCCGCCGGGGCAGGTCGACGCCATCGTGGTGCCTACGGGCGGCGGCGGGCGGATTGCCCAGGGTGTGCGGCTGCTGGAACAGGGGCAATCGCGCCGCATGCTGGTGACCGGCGTCAATGAGAAGGTAACCCCGCGCGAATTCGAGGCGGAATTTTCCGTCCCGCCCGAATTGATGGATTGCTGCATCACGCTGGGCTTCGCGGCGCTCGACACGCGGGGCAATGCGCGGGAAACCGCCCGCTGGGTGGAACAGCAGCAGGTCCGCTCCATCAGACTGGTCACCAGTGACTGGCACATGCGACGTGCCGCGCTGGAACTCAAAAGCACCCTGCCTGCGGGCACGCAAGTGCTGGAAGACGCCGTGCGATCGCAACCGTCATTGTGGACGCTGTTCTATGAATATCACAAGTTTCTGATCGCATGGCTGGTGCAGGTCTGATGATGATCATCCGCAATCTGCTGTTCTACATCGTATTCTATGGCGGCAGCATTTTCTATGTCATCGCCGCCATGCTGGCACTGCCGTTCAACGAAGAGGCGGTGCGCCGGATTGCGGAAGGCTGGTCGGGCTTTCACCGCTTCTGCGTCTGCCGCCTGCTAGGGATCAAGGTCGTGATCGAAGGGCATCAGGCGCAAGGCCCGGTGCTTTATGCGATCAAGCACGAAAGCTTTTTCGAAGCGATCGATGTGCCCAATCTGCTGTCGCGCCCGGTGGTGTTCGCCAAGCTGGAACTGTTCTCCATCCCCGGCTGGGGCCGCGCCGCCAAGGCCTATGGTGCGGTGGCGGTGGCCCGCGATCAGGGGGCCACGGCGCTGCGCACCATGATCGGGGAAGCCAAGGCCTATGTGAAACAGGGCCGGCCGCTGGCGATCTTCCCCGAAGGCAGCCGTATGCCGCATGGGCAACAGCCTGAATTGAAGAGCGGGTTTGCCGGCATCTACAAGCTGCTCGGCCTGCCGATCATCCCGGTCGCGGTGGACAGCGGGCCGCTCTATCACCGGCGCTGGAAACGCGCGGGCGTCATCCGCTTCCGGTTCGGCGAAGTGATCCCGGCCGGGCTGGACCGGGACGAGGTCGCCCGGCGGGTCCATGCCGGCATCAACGCCCTGAACCCGCCCGAGTAACCTCCCGGATCAGATCGGCCTAATTCGGCTGCATACCCGTACCGGCATGATCCTTGCGCCCGAAATCGGGGCGGGCGTCATCCTGCCCCAGTGCCACGATCGACCGGCGGATGGACCGCGTGCGGCTGAACAGGTCGAACATCGTATCCCCGTCCCCGGCACGGATCGCCTCGCGCATCAGGTCCAGATCGTTGAGGAACCGGTCGAGCATTTCCAGCACCGCATCGCGGTTGTTGAGGAAAACGTCGCGCCACATGGTCGGGTCGCTGGCCGCAATCCGGGTAAAATCGCGGAAGCCGCCGGCGGAAAACTTGATCACCTCGCTGCGGGTGACGATTTCCAGGTCGGACGCGGTGCCCACGATGGTATAGGCGATCAGATGCGGAATATGGCTGGTGACGGCCAGCACCCGATCATGGTGTTCGGCATCCATGCATTCCACCATCGCGCCCAATTCTTCCCAGAACTGGACCAGCGCTTTGACCCTGTCGGGATCGGCGCCTTCGGGCGGGGTGATAATGCACCAGCGCTGGGCAAACAATTCGGCAAAGCCGGCGTCCGGCCCGCTGTTCTCCGTGCCTGCCACCGGGTGGGCGGGGATCACGCAATGGCCGGGCAGCGCCTGCGCCAGCGCGTCCGAAATCGATTGCTTGGATGATCCGACATCGCTGACCAGGCAATCGGGGCCGAGCGCGTCGGCGATATCCTGCGCCGCGCGGCCCATGGCGCCCACCGGCACGCACAGGATCACCAGATCCGCGCCGGCCACCGCCTCTGCCGCGGTTTCATGGATCGTGCCGGTCAGTTGCCGTTCGCGCGCGCGTTGCCGCACGGCGGGATCGGCGTCGAAGCCGCTGGTTGTCGTGCCGGGCAGCCGCGCCGCCACGGCCAGGCCAATCGATCCGCCAAGCAGGCCCAGACCGATGATCGCAATATGGCGGAAACTCATCCTGCGGCTTGGGCCAGATCCCGCAGCACGGTGGCGATGGCATCCATCTGTTCGCGCGTGCCGATGGTGATCCGCAAGCCCTGCGGCAAATCCTGGCCCGGCAGATGGCGCACGGCAAAACCGGCTTCGGCCAGCCCGGCAAGCGCTTCGGCGGCGCTCAGCTTCCCGTCGAACAGGATCAGCACGAAATTGGCCTCGCTCGGCAGCGGGCGCAGGCCGTGGTTGCCCAAGGCGGCAACAGCTTCGACGAAGCGGCCGCGTTCCACCCGATTGTGTTCGCGTGCGTGCTGGATGAAATCCTGATCACCCACAGCGGCAAGTCCGGCGGCCTGCCCGCTCATCGATACGTTGAACGGACCGCGCAGCCGGTTGAGCGCCCCGATGATCCCCGGCGCACCCGTGCCCCAGCCGATGCGTTCACCGGCCAGGCCATAGATCTTGGAAAAGGTGCGCGTGACCAGCACATTGTCATGCGCAGCGGCCAGTTCCAGCCCGCCATCATCGTCGGCATCCGCGACATATTCGATATAGGCCTGGTCCAGCACCAGCAGCACATCGCCGGGCAGCCCGGCATGCAACCGCGCCAGTTCCGCCTTGGGCAGATAGCTGCCGGTCGGATTGTTCGGATTGGCCAGGAACACCACGCGCGTGCGTTCGGTCACGCAGGCCAGCAGCGCATCGACATCGGTGCCGTAATCGGCGTCGGGCGCAATCACCGGCGTTGCGCCGCAGCGCCGCGTGGCGATTTCATAGAGGGAAAAGCCATAGCGGACGTACAGCACTTCGTCCCCCGGCCCGGCAAAGGCGCTGGCCGAAATGGTCAGCAATTCGCCCGATCCGGTACCGCAGATGATCCGTGCCGGGTCGATGCCATGCAACTGCCCCAGCGCTTCGCGCAGCGCGGTCGAATCGGGGTCGGAATAACGATCCGGCCCGCCCACCTGCGCCCGCGCGGTCAAAGCGGCGGCGCTGGTGCCCAGCGGATTTTCATTGGCGGACAGCTTGATCAGTTCGCGCCCACCTGCATTGCTGCGGCCGGGAACATAGGCATGGATCGCTTCGATCCACGGTTTCATCTGCGGAGTGGTCATTTTTTCGATGTGTTCCAGTTATGCGCGGGCGCATAGCCTTATGCAGTGGCAATTGACAGCCCGCTATACCTACCCCAAGTCCCCACATCCCATGGCTACCGTTAACGCACCCTCTACCCATACCCTTGTTCTTCCGCACAGCCTCGCGCTCGATGGCGGGCAGGAACTCGATCGGGTGGAACTGGCGCATGAGACTTATGGCACGCTGAATGCCGATGGTTCCAACGCCATTCTGGTGTGCCACGCGCTGACCGGGGACCAGCATTTGGCCAGCCCGCATCCGATCACCGGAAAGCCGGGCTGGTGGGACCGGATGGTCGGGCCGGGCAAGCCGATCGATACGGATCGCTTCTTCGTGGTCTGCGCCAATGTCATCGGCAGCTGCCTGGGGTCCACCGGGCCGGCCAGCATTGCGCCGGACGGGCGCCCCTATGGCATGCGTTTTCCGGTCATCACAATCCGCGACATGGTGCGCGCGCAGGTGGCGCTGCTCGATGCGCTGGGCATCGGCCGGCTGCATGCGGTGATCGGTGGATCGATGGGCGGGATGCAGGCGCTGAGCCTGGCCGCCAATTTCCCCGATCGTGCCGAGCGCGTGCTGGCCATCGCCACCACCGCCCGCCATTCGGCGCAGAACATCGCCTATCACGAGGTTGGCCGGCAGGCGATCATGGCCGATCCGGCCTGGCAGGGCGGGGAATATTACGGCACGGGCCAGACCCCGGACAAGGGGTTGGCCGTGGCGCGCATGGCTGCGCATATCACCTATCTGTCCGAGGCTGGGCTGACCGGGAAATTCGGCCGCCAGTTGCAGGATCGTGAAGCCAAAAGCTTCGGCTTCGATGCCGATTTCCAGGTGGAAAGCTATCTGCGGCACCAGGGGCTCAGCTTCACCGATCGCTTCGACGCCAATTCCTATCTTTATATCACGCGCGCGACCGATTATTTCGATCTGGCGGAGGAGCATGGCGGGCGGCTGGTCGATGCCTTCGCCGCCTCACAGGCGCGCTTTTGCATCGTCAGCTTCGATACCGACTGGCTCTATCCCACGGCGGAATCCCGCAACATCGTCCATGCGCTCAACGCTACGGCCGCGCGGGTCAGCTTCGTGGAACTGAGCGCGCCCTATGGTCATGACAGTTTCCTGCTCGATGTGCCGGCGCTCGATCGCGTGGTGAAGGGATTCATCCAGGGATGAACGATACGCTGCGCCCGGATCTGGCGGTGATCGCCAACCATATCCCCACCGGCAGCCGCGTGCTCGATGTCGGATGCGGTGAAGGGGAACTGATGGCCGTCCTCAGCCATGGGGACAAGGTCGATGTGCGCGGGATCGAGATCGATCCTGAGGAAGTGGAACGCGCCGTCAGCCGCGGCCTGTCGGTCATGCAGGGCGATGCCAATCGCGATCTGGCCGCCTATCCCGACGATGCGTTTGATTATGCGGTGCTCAGCCAGACGCTGCAGACCGCCGAACGGCCCGATCTGATGCTGGATGAATTGCTGCGGATCGGCCGCAAGGCCTTCGTCAGCTTCCCCAATTTCGCCCATTGGCGCATGCGCTGGGCCTTGGTGACGACCGGGCGCATGCCCGTCACGCGCCATCTGCCGGTTACCTGGTATGAAACGCAGAACATCCACCATGTGACGGTGAATGATTTCCGCGAAATGCTGCGCAAGAAGGGCGTGGCGATAGAGCGGAGCTGGTTCTTCAGCGGCCAGCATGAAATCTCCGCCCGCTGTTCCAACTGGCGGGCCGAATACGCGGTCTATCTGCTGAGCCGTTGATGCCACCTCGCTGCCGTGGGACACTCACAGGCAGAATCGGGGAAGGAACGGCGAATGACTGATAGCGTAACAGCATCCGGCCAATGCCTGTGCGGCGCGGTGCAGTTCACGGCAGAACTGGCCAATCAGGAAACCGGCGCCTGCCATTGCAGCATGTGCCGACAATGGTCGGGCGGAGTGTTTCTGTCTGTCGAAGCGAAAAGCGTGACGCTGGACCAGGCCGATCGGCTCACGGTCTACACCTCATCCGAATGGGCGGAACGCTGTTTCTGCGCCGACTGCGGCAGTTCGCTGCTTTGGCGGACGAAGGATCAGTCGCACTATGCCGTATCGGTGCAGGCGCTGGAGAACGGCTGCGCGTTTCCGCTGACCACGCAGATCTTCATCGATGAAAAGCCGGCGGGCTACAATTTCCGCGAAAAGACCGCCGACATGACCGGCGCAGAAGTGTTCGCGGCGTTCGCATCTGAATAGCTGCCTCGTCACACCGTCGCTCCAGCGCAGGATGGAGCCGCTCGCAGATAGAGAATGAGCCCCTATCCCGTCACCCGCAGCACACTGTCATCACGCGCCAGGCTCCACAGGCTCAGCCCCGCAGCCTCGGCGCGGGCCACCGCCATGCTGGTGGGCAGCGAAATGGTGACCAGCGCGGTTGCCCCGGCGCGCACGGCCTTTTCGACAATCTCATAGGAACAGCGCGCGCTCGACAGGATGAAGCCGGCGGCTGGATCCTGCCCGGCGGCGGCCAGCGCGCCGATCAGCTTGTCCATGGCATTGTGCCGGCCGACATCTTCGCGCGCGTGCAGGATCGCACCGTCAGGCGAACAGAACACGGCGGCATGGGCGGCTCCGGTGGCGCGGCCCAACGGCTGGTGCTCTCGCAATGATGCCAGCGCGGTAAAGATCGCCTGCGGTGCCAGAGCCGAATGCCCGGTCACCGGGGGTAGGGGGCGGGCCACGGCTTCCAGGTTTTCGATCCCGCAGAGGCCGCAGCTGGATTCCGCCACCCGCGAACGCACCCGGTCGGTCAGTTGTTCAATGCCCAGGCCGGACAATGTGGAGCGCACGATCCAGCCCTTTTCCACTTCGACCACGGCAAGGTCAGTCAGATCGGCCGGCTGGCGGGCCAGCCCTTCGGTCAGGGCAAAGCCGAGCGCGAAATCTTCCAGATCATTCGGGCTCGCCATCATTACGGCATAGCTCAGCCCGTTGAATTCCAGCGCCACCGGCACTTCGGGCACCCATGGCCGGTCGATCGTGCGGGTTGTGCCATCGGTACGGATTTCTAAGGGGCTGGGCATGGGCGTCTCTGCTGATGGGGAAGCCCATATGGGCCCAATGTCGCCACAGGCAAACGAAACAGGACGCGCCATGGCGCGCCCTGCGGGTATTTCAGCAGCAGTGCAGTGATCAGCCTGCGTCGCAATGGCCCACTTCATTGACCGCATTGAATTCGGCCACGGCCTGTTCCTTGTCTTCCTGCCCCTTGCGCAGCCGTTCCAGCGCTTCGCGCGCAATGGGGGACAGGCCCGAAATATCGTCCGAGAAAATCTGCGCCTTCATGCGCGGATCCCAGAACTTCCAGATATGCTCTGCAGTGCCTTCGACGGCTTCTTCATGGCCGCGCGATTGCAGATTGCGGGCAATCTGGTCGGCCATCCGCCGCAACTTGGCGCCGGTATCCGCACGATGTTCCTCGTCATGATCGCTCATTCGGCCGGCTCCACTTCGGCGATCCGGCGCGACCGTTCGGCCAGTTCATTGTATTCCTGTTGCCATTCGGTCGGGCCGTTGGATGGTGTGATCTGTACCGCAGTGACCTTGTATTCCGGGCAATTGGTTGCCCAGTCGGAAAAGTCGGTCGTGACCACATTGGCCTGCGTCGTCGGGTGGTGGAACGTGGTGTACACCACGCCCGGCGCCACGCGATCGGTTACCTGCACGCGCAGGGTAGTATCGCCGGTGCGGCTGGACAGCTTGGCCCAATCGCCCGATTTCAGGCCCCGGTTTTCCGCATCGGTGGCGTGCATTTCCAGCACGTCCTCGGAATGCCAGGCGACATTGCCGGTACGGCGGGTCTGTGCGCCGACATTGTACTGGCTCAGAATTCGCCCCGTGGTCAGCAGCAGCGGGAAGCGCGGACCGGTCTTTTCGTCGGTCGGGACATATTCGGTAACAATGAATTTGCCCTTGCCGCGCACGAAGCCATCGACATGCATGATCGGCGCGCCATCGGGGAATTTGTCGTTCACCGGCCATTGCAGCGATCCTTCGGCATTGAGCCGTTCCCACGACACGCCGGTAAAGGTCGGCGTCAGGCGGGCGATTTCGGCCAGGATCTGGCTGGGGTGGGTATAGTTCCAGTCCAGCCCCATGGCATTGGCCAGCAATTGGGTTACCTCCCAATCGGCATAGCCATTGGCCGGTTCCATCACCTTGCGCACCGGCTGAATCCGGCGTTCGGCATTGGTGAAGGTGCCATCCTTTTCCAGGAAGGTGGAACCCGGCAGGAAGACATGGGCGTAATTGGCGGTTTCGTTCAGGAACAGATCCTGCACGATCACCAGATCCATGGCGGCAAGCCCGGCCGACACATGCTTGGTATCCGGGTCGGATTGCAGAATATCTTCACCCTGGATGTAGATGCCGCGGAACGTGCCATCCACGGCCGCATCCAGCATGTTCGGGATGCGCAGGCCCGGTTCGGAATCCAGCTTTACGCCCCAATCATCTTCGAACAGCTTGCGCGTGGCGCCATCGGAAATGTGGCGATAGCCGGACAGTTCATGCGGGAAGCTGCCCATGTCGCAGGAACCCTGCACATTGTTCTGCCCGCGCAGCGGGTTCACGCCTACGCCCCGGCGGCCGATGTTGCCGGTCGCCATGGCCAGATTGGCGATCGACATCACGGTCGAGGAACCCTGGCTGTGTTCGGTCACGCCAAGCCCGTAATAGATCGCACCATTGCCGCCGGTGGCGAACAGACGCGCCGCGCCGCGCACCGCTTCTGCCGGGACGCGGGTGACCGCTTCCAGGAATTCGGGGCTGTTCTTCGGATCGGAAACGAAGGCCGCCCAATCCTGATATTCGTCCCAGTCGCAGCGTTCACGAATGAACGCTTCATCAGCCAGCCCTTCGGTGACGATGACATGTGCAATGGATGTCAGCACGGCCACATTGGTGCCGGGCTGCAGCGGCAGATGGTAATCGGCCTGGATGTTGGGGCTGCGGACCAGATCGATGCGGCGCGGATCGATCACGATCAGCTTGGCACCCTGGCGCAGGCGGCGCTTCATGCGGCTGCCGAACACAGGGTGGGCGTCGGTCGGGTTGGCGCCGATCACCATGATCACATCCGAATCCATGACGGAATCGAAATCCTGCGTGCCGGCGCTGGTGCCAAAGGTCTGCGACAGGCCGTAGCCGGTGGGCGAATGGCAGACGCGGGCGCAGGTATCGACATTGTTGGCGCCGAACCCGGCACGGATCAGCTTCTGCACCAGAAAGGTTTCTTCATTGGTGCAGCGGCTGGATGTAATGCCGCCCAGCGCACGGGCGCCGGATTCGGCCTTGATCTGGCGAACCTTGTCGGCGGTATAGCGCAGCGCTTCGTCCCAGCTGACTTCGCGCCAGGGCAGGTCGATGCTGTCGCGGATCATCGGGTTCAGCACACGATCCTGATGGCTGGCATAGCCATAGGCAAAGCGGCCCTTCACGCAGCTGTGGCCACGATTGGCCTTGCCTTCCTTCCACGGCACCATGCGCACCAGCTGTTCGCCGCGCATTTCCGCGCGGAAGGTGCAGCCCACCCCGCAATAGGCGCAGGTGGTGACCACGGCCCGTTCGGGCTTGCCGATTTCCTTGACGCTCTTTTCCTGCAGCGTGGCGGTTGGGCACGCCTGCACGCAGGCGCCGCAGCTCACGCATTCGGAGGACAGGAAATCGTCCTGGCTCTGGCCGGCGCTGACCTTGGAGGCAAAACCGCGCCCATCGATCGTCAGGGCCAGCGTTCCCTGCACTTCGTCGCAGGCGCGTACGCAGCGGCTGCAAACGATGCATTTCGACGGATCGAAATCGAAATAGGGGTTGGAAATATCCATCGTGGCGCCGAGGTTGTTTTTCCCCTCGTAGCCATAGCGCACATCGCGCAGGCCCACGGCGGCGGCCTGATCCTGCAGTTCGCAGTCATTGTTGGCAGAACAGGTCAGGCAGTCGAGCGGATGGTCGGAGATGTAGAGTTCCATCACCCCCTTGCGCAGCTTTTCCAGGCGCGGGGTCTGGGTCTTCACCTTCATGCCCGGGCCGACCGGCGTGGTGCAGCTGGCGGGCGTGCCGCGTGCGCCTTCGATCTCGACCAGGCACAGCCGGCAGGATCCGAAGGCCTTCACATTGTCCGTCGCGCACAGCTTGGGGATCGATCCGCCGATCTCGGCGGCGGCGCGCATCACGCTGGTGCCGGCCGGCACGGTGACTTCGCGACCATCGATGGAAAGCGTCACCATCTGGTCCGATTTGGATTCAGGGGTGCCGAAATCCTTTTCGCGTTCAAATCCCATTGTCTTGCTCCATCGCGGCCAGATCGGCCGGGGTGTTGATATTGGCAGGTTTCGCGGCGGTTTTTACGCTGCGGGCACCGGCGGCATCGGCGAAGGCCATCATCGAATGGCTCCCTTCGCCCAGAAGAATATTCCGCGCTGTATCCGCTGATGATGCCAGCCAGTGGCCAATCACCGGTTGTGCTTCCAGATAAGCGGGCGCGGGGGAAAGAAGTTCCAGCAGATTGGCCGGCAGGGAATGGGAATCGACCGCACAGCTCAGCACCGTGCGATAGGATTCATCCTGCGCATAGGTCAGCGCGGCGGCCAAACCTGCCAACGGGCCCATGCCCGGTCGCGGCCAGTCGGGCAGACAGGGCGCAGGGCCGGTTGCCCGCCCGACGATCACGACATGGTCGCACCATCCGGACAGATTATCGACCGCGCGCGCTATCAGCGTGCGTCCGTGCAATTCGGCCAACGCCTTGTCACTGCCGAAGCGTGACGATTGCCCACCGGCCAGAACCACACCCAGGATCATTGCTGCCTCTCCCATGGCCGCCTCACGCGTTGCTGGTGTCCAGCACACGCGCGGCCGGCTGCTCGGGCGGGCCGGTGAAATCCTCCGGCCAATGCTGCAGCGCGCTCATCACCGGATAGGGAGTGAAGCCGCCCAGCGCGCAAAGCGAACCGAATTTCATCGTTTCGCACAGATCGGTCAGCAGGGCGATTTCCTGATCCTGCCCTCTACCGCCATCCTTGCGGGCATTGTGCATCTGCGGCGTCAGTTCCAGCCTGTCGCGCTGGCGGCCACCGGCACGGATCCGGTCGATCAGTTCCACGCCGCGCGTCGAACCGATGCGGCAGGGGGTGCATTTGCCGCAGCTTTCCGCCGCACAGAATTCCATGGCGAAACGGGCCATGGCGCCCATGTCGGCGGTGTCGTCGAACACGGTGATCCCGCCATGGCCGATCAGCGCGTCCGCCTTGGTATATTCCTCGTAATCGAACCGGATATCGAACTGATCGGGGTGGAGATAGGCGCCCAGCGGGCCACCCACCTGCACCGCCTTGACCGGGCGACCGCTTTCGGTGCCGCCTCCGATGGTGTTGATCAGATCGTCCAGCGTGATGCCGAAAGCTGCCTCATACAGGCCGCCATGCTTGATGTTGCCGGCCAGCTGGATCGGCATTGTGCCCTTGGACCGGCCCATGCCGAGCCCGTCATAGGCCGCAGCCCCGCCTTCGCTCAGAATATGCGGCACGGCAGCCAGGGTCAGCACATTGTTGACCACGGTCGGCCGGCCGAACAGCCCTTCCAGCGCGGGCAGCGGCGGCTTGGCGCGCACTTCGCCGCGCCGGCCTTCCAGTGAATTGAGCAGCGATGTTTCCTCGCCGCAGACATAGGCGCCCGCGCCCATGCGCACTTCACAGCGGAACGGCGCGATGATGTCGCGGCACAGCCGCAGCGCTTCGTTCAGCTTGGCAATCGCGTCGGGATATTCGCTGCGGCAATAGATATAGCCCTGATTGGCGCCCACGGCTTCGCCGGCGATCGCCAGCCCTTCGATCAGGGCATAGGGATCGCCTTCCATCAGCATGCGATCGGCAAAGGTGCCGCTGTCGCCTTCGTCGGCATTGCAGACGATGTATTTCTGCGGGGCGACGGCCTGCATCACCGTGCGCCATTTGATCCCGGCGGGGAAACCGGCGCCGCCACGGCCGCGCAGGCCGGATTGCAGCACTTCTTCCACGATCGCTTCGCTGCCGATCTGGCGCGCGCGGCGCAGGCCGGCCCAGCCACCGGTCGCCTCGTAATCTTCCAGGCTGGTCGGGCGGGTGCGCCCGGCGCGGCGGAAGGTCAGCCGCTCCTGGCCAGCGATGAAGGGGTGGTCGGCAATCACGCCGATCGCCTTGGCGGAGGATCCGTCCAGAATGGCATCGACATCGGCCAGCGTGGCCGGGCCAAAACCCTTGCCGTCCACTTCGACCAGCGGTTCCAGCCAGTGCATGCCCCAGCTGCTGGTGCGCTGCACCTCATGCCCCTTCTTGGCGAAGGCGGCGGCGATGGCGTCTGCGCCCAGCGCACGGGCGAGAGCGTCGTCGGAAATGCGAATGATCATCGGGCGTTCTCGATCACTTGAGCCAGACCAGCGGCATCGAGCCGCGCGTGCAGCGTGTCACCGACCCGCGCATTGGGGCCGGCGCTGCACAGGCCCAGGCAATAGACCGTGCTCAGCTTCACCCGGTCGCCGGCCAGCGCCTGCGCCTGGGCCATCAGCGATTCGACGCCGCGTGCCTTGCAGGATTCGGCCCGGCAGATCTGCACTACGGGGCGATTGTCGGCGGTGGGGTGGAAATCATGATAGAAACTGACCACGCCGTGTACCTCGGCGCGGCTCAGATTCAGCGCTTCGGCCACGATCAATTCGGAATCAGCATCAACGCATCCGAATTCGGCCTGAATATCATGCAGGATCGGCAACATCGCGCCTTCCTGGGTCTTATGGTCGGCGATGATCTCGCCGATTTTCTGTTCTTTCGAACCCAATCTTACAACCTTTCAGCATGCCATCTCACATGATCCGTCATGAAGGTTGAGATGAAGAAATATGAATGATCATACCCTTCCTGCATGCGGATCTTGGCTGATATATCGGCCTTTTGGCAGGCTTCGTCTAGTCGTTCAGTTTGCAACTGTGTCGCAAGAAAAGCGTCCGCAGTTCCCTGATCCACCAGCAGATCGGGCAGGCGGGCGCCGTCTTCGATCAGCGCACAGGCATCATATTCGCGCCATTTCGCGCGGTCATCGCCCAGATATCCGGTCAGCGCTTTCTCGCCCCAGGGGCAGTTGAGCGGGCTGACGATCGGTGAAAAGGCGCTGACCGAACGGAAGCGGCCGGGATTGCGCAGCGCGATGGTCAGTGCACCGTGGCCGCCCATCGAATGCCCGGTGATACCCTGCCGCTCCATATCGACCGGGAAATGCGCGGCGATCAGCGCAGGCAGTTCCTGTTCGATGTAAGACCGCATGCGGAAATTGGCCGCCCAAGGTTCCTGCGTCGCATCGACATAGAAACCCGCGCCCTTGCCGAAATCATAGGCTTCGTCATCGGGCACATCATCGCCACGCGGGCTGGTGTCGGGCGCGATGAAGATGATGCCCTGTTCGGCGCAGGCCTGCCGGTACTCACCCTTTTCCATGACATTGGCATGGGTGCAGGTGAGCCCGGACAGATAGAACAGCACCGGCAGTTTCGCGCCCGGTGCGTGGTCGGGCACGAAAACGGCGAAGGTCATCGGGGTGCCGGTTTCGGTGGACTGGTGGGTATAGACCCCCTGCGTGCCGCCGAAGGATCGGTTTTCCGAAACGGTTTCCAGATTGCTTGCCGTCATCGTGTTGTCCCGTCTTCTGTTATCAATGCTGCATGTGGAAGGCGCAGATCTTGTTGCCATCCGGATCGCGCAGATAGGCGCCGACCGAATTGTTCGGGGCGCGTTCACGCGGGCCGGGCTGGCCGTCGCAGGTGCCGCCATTGGCCAGGCCTGCTTCGTACCATGCGGTTACCTCTTCATCACTCTTGGCTGCAAAGCCCAGCGTGCCGCCATTGCCGACGGTCGCGCCCTGGCCGTCCAGCGGCTTGCCGACGATGAAGGTGCAGCCGGGGCCTGGATAGACCAGATTGCCAGCCTCGGGCGGAACCACATTGGCATAGCCCAGCGCGCCCATCACCGCGTCATAGAACTTGCGGCTGCGCTCCACATCGTTGGAACCGAGAAAGGCATGGGTAAACATCGGATAATCCCCTCAGATACGTACTGTCGAAGATGGAAACGTCAGAAGACCACGACGCTGCGAATGCTCTTGCCTTCGTGCATCAGGTCGAATGCGGTGTTGATCTCTTCCAGGCCCATGACGTGGGTGATCATTGGATCAATCTCGATCTTGCCGGTCATGTACATGTCGACGATCTTGGGCACGTCGGTGCGGCCCTTGGCCCCACCAAACGCGGTACCGCGCCAGTTGCGGCCGGTGACCAGCTGGAACGGGCGGGTGGCGATTTCCTTGCCGGCTTCGGCCACGCCGATGATGATGCTGGTGCCCCAGCCGCGGTGGCAGGCTTCCAGCGCGGTCCGCATCACTTCGGTATTGCCCGTGGCGTCGAAGGTGTAATCGGCGCCGCCATCGGTCATCAGCACGATCTTGGCGACGGTGTCTTCACGGCTCATGCCCTTGGTGTTGAGGAAATCGGTCATGCCGAAGCGACGGCCCCATTCTTCCCGGTCCGGGTTGATGTCGACGCCGATGATCTTGTTGGCGCCGGCCAGCCGTGCGCCCTGGATCACGTTCAGGCCGATGCCGCCCAGGCCGAACACCACCACATTGTCACCCACCTGCACCTTGGCGGTGTTGGTGACCGCGCCCACGCCGGTGGTCACGCCGCAACCGATATAGCAGGCGGACTGGAACGGCGCGTCTTCGCGGATCTTCGCCACGGCGATTTCCGGCAGCACGGTGAAGTTGGAGAAGGTGGAGCAGCCCATGTAATGGAAGATCGGCTGACCCTTGTAGGAAAAGCGGGTGGTGCCATCGGGCATCAGCCCCTTGCCCTGGGTGGCGCGGATGGCGGTACACAGGTTGGTCTTGCCCGAAAGGCAGCTTTTGCACTGGCGGCATTCGGGGGTGTAGAGCGGGATCACGTGATCGCCCGGCACCACGCTGGTCACGCCGGGGCCGACTTCTCGCACGATGCCGGCACCTTCATGGCCCAGGATGCTGGGGAAAATGCCTTCGGAATCGAACCCGTCCAGCGTGTAGGCATCGGTGTGGCAGATGCCGGTGGCCATGATTTCGACCAGCACTTCGCCGGCCTTGGGGCCTTCGAGATCGACTTCGATGATCTCAAGCGGCTTCTTGGCTTCGAAGGCTACGGCAGCGCGGGTTTTCATGGTTGATCCCTCAATAGTTGATTCGGTGAACGATTTTCTGGTTCCATGAACGCTTTGGCGCGTTCGTGCCAGCCTCGTTTGTGCTGGCATCTTTGCGGCCGATATTTGGCATACCGGGGGGCCATGGCCGCGTGATCGCTGGCTTCATGGCAAACGGCCGGCCGGAATCATCCGGCCGGCACGCATGATCAGGCGGCCTTTTCGGCGGCCATGATATCCTGATCGGCATCGCGGATCGGCAGGATCCACAGCAGCACGGCGCCCATGATGGAACCGAAGCACATGATCAGCGACACGGTCAGCAGTTCGCTCTTGCCCAGCGCGTCGAACAGGAAGCCGGCGATGATCGGCGAGCCTGCCGCCCCCGCGCGGCCCACGCCCAGCACGAAGCCGGTTCCGGTGGCGCGGGCATAGGCGGGGAAGCCGCGAGCGAAGGCGGCGTAATAGCCCACGATCGCTGCGTTGAGGCAGAACATCGTCAGGAACCCGGCAAAACGCCACTGGCCCAGCGTGTCATGCCCGGTGCCGAACCAGGCGACTGCCACCACGCCCAGGAACAGCATGGCGATGGTCGGGCCCTTGATGTCCCACTTCTTCAGCGCGAAGCCGAAGATCGCCCCGCCCACGGCGCCACCGATATTGGCATAGGTCAGCGTGCTGGCCGCTTCGGGCTGGCTGAAGCCGCTGTCGGCCACGATCTGGACCGCAAACTTCAGGATGTAATAGAAGGTCAGCGTGTGGAACATGTAACCGAAGGCCAGCAGCCAGGTCACCTTGCGCAGGCCCGGCTTCGACAGGATGTCGGTCACCTTGGGCTTGGGGCCTTCCTGCCTGATTTCGGGCAGGGCATCGATCGCGGCCTGCTGCAGCGCGCGCAGCGACTTGTTGATCTTCGCCAGCGCATCGACCGGGCGGCGCGCGGCATAGAAGGCCGGCGTTTCGGGAACCAGCAGCACCACCAGCGGGATCATCACGGCGGTGACGATCGCACCGAACAGGAACACGGCGCGCCAGTCGTAATCGACCAGCAGCCAGCTCTGCGCGGCAAAGCCGCCCACCACGCCGCCGATCGGATAACCGATCACATAGAGCGCCATGGCCAGGCTCCGCGATGCCTTGCTGGTGGTTTCGGCCACCACGGCGTTGGTCGCGGCCAGCATGCCGCCGATGCCGAGGCCGGTGATGAAACGCCAGGTGGTCAGCGGCCAGAGCGATTGCGCGTCATGTGCCATCCACATGCCGATCGCCATCACGACCAGGCAGATCAGCATGGTGATCTTGCGGCCGTATTTGTCTGCCGCACTGCCCAGGATCACGGAACCGAAGCCCATGCCGACCAGTTCGGCCGACAGCATCACGCCCAGTTCGGAGCGTTCGATGCCCCATTCCTTGGAAATGCCCGGTGAGGCAAAGGCGCTCGACAGCACGTCGAACCCGTCCAGTGCATTCAGCAGGATCATCAGTATGACGACGATCCACTGGCGCACGCCCATCGGGTTCTCGTCAATCACCGCAATCGGGTTGGTTCCCCCTGCGCTCCCAGCCATTTTATCCGTCCTCTCTTTTGCGCGCGCTCATTCGTGGATTCGCGCAAGCATTTCCACCAGTTTTTCGATCTCGGCGCTGTTGAAGCGTGACTTGAGCCAGGCTTCGTGTTCGGCGATGATCGATTTGGCGACCTCGAGCGCCTCCGCGCCGGCCTCCGTCAGATACAGCGCCTGCTTGCGGCCATCGCTGACCGATCGTTCGCGGCGCAGGAAATCGCGCTGCTGCAGGCGGTTCGCCGTGGTCATGGTCGTGGCCCGGTCCATGCGCAGCCGGCGGCCCAGATCAACCTGGGAAATTCCAGGATATTCAGCGACAAGCCACAGGGCCGACACCTGTTTCTGGGTCAGATCGATCTTGGCGAATGTTTCGGTGAAGTGCCGATATACGGCACCATGGGCCAGACGTATGTGCAGACCCAGGATGTCATTGAGGCCACCCAGCCCATGCGCTTCGCCATCTATCAAGGCAGGGGCATTCACGTGTGGTAATCTCCTCTCGTCCCTTGCCTATTTGTTAGTGAAGCATACAATCTTGCGCAAGGAGAGGAACACAATGGCCCAATTCCCGAACACGCCCAGCTTCACGGGCTTCAACACCCCCAGCCGGATCGAGGCAGACATCAAGAATCTGCAGCATCACGGAACGATCCCCCCGGAACTCAACGGCGCATTCTACCGCGTGCAGCCCGATCCGCAGTTCCCGCCCATGCTGGGTGACGACATTGCCTTCAATGGCGACGGCATGATCACCCGCTTCCATTTCCATGATGGCGAATGCGATTTCCGCCAGCGCTGGGCCCATACGGACAAGTGGAAGGCCGAAAAAGAAGCCGGGCGCGGCCTGTTCGGCAATTACCGCAACCCGCTGACCGATGACGAATCCGTCAAGGGCATGATCCGTTCCACCGCCAACACCAATGCCTGGATCTATGCCGGCAAGCTGTGGGCGATGAAGGAGGATTCACCCGCCCTGCTGATGGATCCGGTCACCATGGAAACCCATGGGTTCGAGAAATTCGGCGGCAAGATGACCGGCGAAACCTTCACCGCCCATCCCAAGATCTGCCCCGCCACCGGCAATATGGTCGCCATCGGCTATGCCGCCTCGGGCCTGTGCACCGATGATGTCACCTATTACGAGGTCAATTCCGAAGGCGAACTGATCCGCGAAGTGTGGTTCAAGGTGCCCTATTATTGCATGATGCATGACTTCGGCATCACCGATGATTATCTGGTGCTGCACATCGTGCCCTCGATCGGATCGTGGGAACGGCTCGAACAGGGCAAGCCGCATTTCGGCTTCGACACCACCATGCCGGTCTATCTGGGCGTAATCCCCCGCCGCGACGATGTCCGGCAGGAAGATATCCGCTGGTTCAAGCGCGACAATTGCTTCGCCTCCCACGTGCTCAACGCCTGGCAGGAAGGGTCGAAGATCCACTTCGTCGTGCCCGAAGCGAAGAACAACATGTTCCCCTTCTTCCCCGATGTGCACGGCGCGCCGTTCAACGGCCGCGAAGCCATGAGCAAGCTGACCGATTGGGTGGTGGATCTGTCGTCCAACGGGGAAGATTTCGCCGAAATCAACCAGCTGACCGAAACCGCCAGCGAATTCCCGCGCATCGATGACCGCTTCACCGGCCGCAAGAACCGTTATGGCTGGAGCCTGGAAATGGACATGCGCCGCCCGGTGGAACTCAAGGGCGGCAGCGCCGGCGGCCTGCTGATGAACTGCCTGTTCCTCAAGGATCTGGAAACCGGCGCCGAACAGCATTGGTGGTGCGGCCCCGTCTCATCGCTGCAGGAACCCTGCTTCATCCCGCGCAGCAAGGATGCGCCCGAAGGCGATGGCTGGATCGTGATGGTCTGCAACCGGCTGGAAGATCACAATTCCGATCTGCTGGTGTTCGACGCGCTCGATATCGAGAAGGGTCCGGTCGCCACCATCAATGTGCCCATCCGCCTGCGCTTCGGCCTGCATGGCAATTTCGCCCGCGCCGAAGATATCGGCCTGGTGCCCGAAGCCGCATGACGGGCACGCGTCAGGCGCCGGAATGCTGGCTGTCGGACATGGACGGGGTGCTCGTCCATGAGGAACGCGCGCTGCCCGGCGCGGCGGAGTTCATCGCGCGGCTGGTGGAACGGGAACGGCGGTTTCTCCTGCTGACCAACAATTCCATTTACACCCCGCGCGATCTGGCCGCCCGCCTGGCTCGCTCGGGTCTGGATGTGCCGGAAAGTGCGATCTTCACCTCGGCCCTGGCGACGGCGGATTTCCTCCACCGCCAGCAGCCGGGCGGCACGGCCTTCGTCATTGGCGAGGCCGGGCTGACCACCGCGTTGCATGAAATCGGCTACACGCTGACGGACAACCGGCCAGACTATGTCGTGATCGGGGAATTGCGCAGCTATTCCTTCGAAGCGATTGCCAAGGCGATCCGGCTGATCGGCGCGGGTGCGCGATTCATCGCCACCAATCCCGATGTCACCTCGCCCTCTGCCGATGGGCCATTGCCCGCCACCGGTGCGGTGGCGGCGATGATCACCAAGGCGACCGGGGCGCAGCCCTATTTCGTCGGCAAGCCCAATCCGATGATGTTCCGTGCGGCGATGAACCGCATCGGTGCCCATGCGGAAACCACGGTGATGATCGGTGACCGGATGGATACCGATATCGTCGCCGGGATGGAGGCGGGGCTGGAAACGATCCTGGTGCTGACCGGATCGACCCGGGCCGATGCGGTGGCCCGCTTCCCCTTCCGCCCGGACCGGGTGCTGGAATCGATCGCCGAAGTGGTCGATCTGATCTGAGCTTCATGGCGGGCGGCGGTCAGCGCCGCCCGTTCAGCGCCCTGACGCCGTCGCTTTCGCCATCCCACTGATCGGGCGGCACGACATCGCCATCATGGCGGTGGCCATAGTTCAGGCCGTCCGCGCCCTGTTCCACCTCTTCATAGGCGAAATCTTCGGCAGGGCGAGCGACGGGGGTCTGGTCCAGTTCCTCCGCGGCCTGCCGGCGCACGCGCCTTTGGGCACGGATCATCCACCATGCCAGCAGGAAAGGGGCCAGCAACATCGACAACCAGATCAGTTCTGCCATGCCGCTGCCCCTTGTCCTGTGTTGCGATCAGACGAGCGCCGCCTGTCGTGCATCGGCCAGCACCATGTCCGCGCCCTTTTCGGCGGCCATGATGGTCGGCGCATTGGTGTTGCCGCTCGGGATCTTGGGGAAGACCGAGGCGTCGATCACCCGCAGCCCTTCCACGCCGCGCACGCGCAGCTGCGGATCGAGCGGGAAGCGTTCGTCACCCATCGCGACCGTGCCGACCGCGTGATAGAGCGTCCCGCCGGCGAGCTTCGCATAGCCGAGCATTTCTTCATCGGTCTGGCCGAACGGATCGCCCGGCACCTTCAGATAGGGCTTGAGCGCGGGCTGTTGCCAGATGGCGCGAATGATCTTGAGCTGATCGACCACGCTCTGCTGATCCATCGGGTCAGACAGATAATTGGGCACGATCGACGGGCGATCGAGACCATTGGGGGTCTTGGCGTGGATCGATCCGCGCGATTCCGGCCGCACCTGGCACGGGTTGGAGGCCAGGCCCGGTTCCTTGTCCAGCCGCAGGCCCTGGAACTCGTTCAGGAATTCCAGATCCATGCTGGCCGCCATCACATGGATTTGCACATCGGGGAAATCCAGCGTGTCGCGGGTTTTCACGAAGGCGCAGCCATGGGCCACGGCGTAGGAGAGCAGGCCCTTGCGGCTGGTGCCATATTTGGCGATCTGGCCCAGCAGGTTCACGCCCCGGCTCAGATAGTTGATCGAATGAATATCTTCCTTCAGCGTCGCCTGGCAGCCGATCATGTAGTGATCCTGCATGTTTTCGCCCACCAGCGGCGAATCCTGCACTACCTGCACGCCCAGCTTCTGCAGCAGCGCGCCCTGGCCCACGCCGGACACTTCCAGCAGCTTGGGGCTTTCCACCGCACCTGCGGCCAGGATCACCTCGCGGCTCACCATCACGCGGCGGCGCTGGCCGCCCTGGTCGAATTCCACGCCCACGGCCTTCTTCCCGCGGAAGATGATCTTGGTGGTCATGGCATGGGTTTCGACCAGCAGGTTTTCCCGCTTCATCACCGGGTGGAGATAGGCGACGGCGGTCGACTGGCGGCGGCCGTTCTTGGCCGTCATCTGGAAGAAGCTGACGCCTTCCTGATTGCCGTCGTTCAGATCTTCCTTGAACGGAATGCCATATTCCACGCAGGCTTCGACCAGCGCGGCGCTGACCGGGTGCTGTTCGGGAAAATCGCAAACATTCAGCGGGCCATCGCCGCCGTGGAATTCATTCTTGCCGCGTTCCTGGCGTTCGCTCTTGCGGAAATAGGGCAGCACCTCGTCCCAGCTCCAGCCGCGCGCACCCATCTGGGCCCAGCCGTCATAATCGGCCGACTGGCCACGCACATACAGCAGCCCGTTGATCGAGCTCGAACCGCCCAGCACCTTGCCCTTGGGCCATTTGTGGCGACGGTTGCCCGAACCTTCGTCCACCTCGGTTTCATACAGCCAGTTGACCTTGGGGTCGTTCAGCGTCTTGCCGAAACCGATCGGCGTGTGGATCATGACGTTGGACAGGAACTGCTTGGGTTCCTTCAGCGGGCGATCGTCCCCGCCGGCTTCCAGCAGCACCACATTGAATTCGCCGCTGGCGCTCAGCCGGTTGGCCAGCACGCAGCCGGCGCTACCCGCACCAACGATCACATAATCCGCAAACAGATCGGCGGCCATTCACACTCTCCCTATCATTGCACGCCCGTGATGTGTGCACGCGATGTGCATACTGGGCGCGTGAGTCGCTTGCGTCACAGGCTAGGGGGCTTAGGCTCCCCGGTCACGGACAACATTGATGCATAACATTGACGGGAGAACGCGAATGATCAAGCCGGAGCTTGAGTTTGTCTACGAAGCGAGCGGCGATCTGGACCCCCCGCGGGAGATCGGCCAGGTGGTGGACGGCACCCGCCGGATCATCCCTATCGTGGGTGGCGGATCGGTAAAGGGGCCGAAAATTTCCGGCCGGCTGATGGGCAATTCGGCCGACTGGCAGTTGACTCGGCCCGATGGCGTGACCGTGGCCGATGCTATCTACGCCATCGAAACCGATGACGGCGCGATCATCCAGATCCGCAACAAGGGGCTGCGCCACGGCCCGGCCGAAGTGATGGACCGGCTGCGGCGCGGGGAAGAGGTCGACCCGGCCGAATATTACTTCCGCACCGTGCCCGAATTCATCGCGCCCACCGGTCCCTACGACTGGATGAACAAGTCGATCTTCATCTGCAGCGGCGCGCGTTATGCCGCCGGCATCAAGCTGTGGGTGTGGCGGGTGCTGTAGTGACGGGTGCAGGAGGGGGTGGCACATCCGAGATAGCGGCGGCCGCCCCTGAGCGCAGTCAAGGCCCAAGCGGCGATCTTTTTGCGTGCGTGCCCATAGAAGCCGGTGACAGCGCGTACCGTGACGCCTTCCACCCGTGATTTGCGCCGAAGTCGGCGGAGGTTGATAGATACACTTTCACCGCAGTTCCAATACACGGATTTTGCGGGTGTCCAGTTGTCAGCCAGCTTAGCCGGCTAAGCTTCGCCGCTGTGGTCATCGCCGGATATGTTCGGACAACGGTTGCGTATCTCCCGTGCCAATACAGGAGCGACCTCTATGCCGAAGTTCCGGCTATTCCGCATGTCAAATTGCATTGCGTCTGCCATCAGCGACGCAACGGGCTGCATTAGCTGTTTCTGTGTTGCGCCCGTAGAAATGCCATACTTAGTCATCAAGGTTTTTACAGCCACGTCCTGCGCGACCCATAAGTGATTATTCGTTCCAGCGATGATCGTGCTTCCACCCATCGCGCGCTCAGTGGACCAGACACGCCGAAATAGCTTAGTTTTTTCGCTGGCCAGAGACGGAAGTATAAATACAATAAATCCAAATATGGCAGCAATTAATATGAGTATTTCCATTTTATGCCCCCATTTCGTTGAAATTTTGTTGACAGTGCGCTTAACTAATATCTGGCGACGCATCGTGACACTGTAGGCCATGGGCCGCCGCTTCGGGACGGCGGAGCATCGGAAGCCGCGCGCCGGCGTTCCACCGGCGCGCTTCCCTCATGCTTTTTCCGTCCGCCCCAGTCAGGCGATCCGCACATCCAGCAGGCTGGGGCCCTTGTGGCCCAGGCTCCAGTTCAGCGCGTCGTCCAGCGTGTCCACGGCATCGACCTTGCGCGCGGGCAGGCCCTGGGCTTCGGCCAGCTTCACGAAATCCAGGCCCGTCAGGTCGCAGCCCGGCACATGATTCATGCCGAATTCTGCCGAAAACCCGGTCAGCGCGGCATAGGCGGCGTTGTTCAGGATGATGAAGCTGACATCGGCCTGTTCCTGCTGCGCGGAAAACAGGCCCTGGATCGTGTACATGGCCGCGCCATCACCCAGCACGGCAATCACCTTGTCCGACTGGCCCAGCGCGACACCGACAGCGGCGGGCAGCGAATAGCCCAGGCCACCGCTGGCGCAGGTGTAGAACCCGCCTTCGCGCGTGATCGGCAGCGTATCATGCACCGGGCCACGCGCGGTGGGGGATTCTTCCACGATCACCGCATTGGCCGGGCGCAGTTCGGCCAAGCGTTTCAGCACATGGGCGGCGGTCATCGCCGGCTCCGGCGTTTTGAGCGTATGGCTTACTCCGCCAAAGGCACGCGGGGTGGCCTGATCGGCCAGCGTGTCCAGCGCGGCGGCCACATCGCCCAGCACGCCGCCGCCGCCGGGCAGGGCGGCCAGATGCTGCGGGTCGTCGGACAGGGCGATCAGTTGCGCCCCTTCCGGCCAATGCGGGCCCGTGCCCTCCACGTGATAGGTGAACACCGGCGCCCCAACCACGATGATCGCATCATGCGGCGCCAGCAGATTGCGGATCTTGTCGCGCCAGGCCGGCAGGAAACCGGCAAATTGCGGGTGGTCTTCGGGGAAAACCTCACGCGCGGCATAGGGCGCGGCCCAGACCGACAGGCCGGATTTTTCCGCCAGCCGGATTGCCGGCTGCCAGGCGCCCGAATTGGCCGCCGCCGTGCCGATCACCAGCGCCGGATTCTTCGCTTCGTTCAGCAGGCTGGCAATGCGGGCGATCCCGGCCGGGTCGGCCATGGTGCGCAGCGTCAGATCGGGCAGGGCGGGCATGTCGCATTCCCGGTCCCAGTCATCCACCGGGATGGAAACGAACACCGGGCCCATCGGCGGGGTTATGGCAATGGCGAACGCGCGGGCCAGCGCCAGCGGCACATCCTCGGCGCGGGCCGGTTCGACCGCATATTTGACATAGGGGCGCGGAAATTCGGTCGGCCGTTCGGCAAACAGGAACGGATCGAATGGCAGGATGCTGCGCGCCTGCTGCCCGGCGGTGACCACCACCGGGGTGTTGTTCTTCCAGGCGGTGAACAGATTGCCCAGCGAATGGCCGGTCCCGGCCGAAGAATGCAGATTGACCAGCGCCGGCTTGCCCGATGCGCGGGCATAACCATCGGCCATGCCCACCACCACCGCCTCGTTCAGCCCCATCACATAGGGAAACGGCATCGCCTTCAGCATCGGCAGCTCGGTGCTGCCCGGATTGCCGAACAGCCGATCGACGCCGAAATGCTGGAATACTTTGAAGGCGGCTTCGCGGACTGTAAGGCGCACGGCAGACATCAGATCGGTTCTCCTCCAGCGCGGGCGCGCTCGATAACAGTGGCTTCGTCGCGGCGGACGCGCAGCAGCACCACCAGCAGGCAGACGCCGATAACCGGCGCGACCACATTGATGGACATGATCGCCTGTGCCAGATCGCCGCCGGTGCGATCGCTGACGATGCCGACGAAATAGGGCCCCATACCAAGGCCAAGCAGCGTCGTCACGATGATGAACACCGATGACGTGATGCCCCGCATGCGCGGCAGGACCAGATCATACAGCAGCGAATAGAGCGGCGGCAGCCACAGCGTCAGGATCAGGCTGTAGAACACGAAGCGCAGGTAGAAACTGCCCGGATCGGGCGCGCTGAACGTCCACAGGCCGAACAACGGTGACACGCAGAGCGAGAAGATTGTCAGCCACACGCGGCCCTGACCGCCCATGCGCTTGGTCAGCCAATCGCTCAGCGGGCCGGCCACGATCGGGCCGATCATGCCGAGCACGGCAGACAGCAGGCCGAACTGCACGCCGGTTTCCGCCGGGGAGAGGCCGAAAGCGCGGTTGAGGAATGACGGCGTGAAGCCCATCACCCCATAATTGATCGATGTCTGCAGGCCAGCGACTACCACCAGCATGATGACGGAGGGGGACAGCACGACATTATAGGTCGGCTTGTCGGTCAGCTTGAACGACTGGAACAGGTTCAGCACCACGAAGGCGCCGAAGCCGACCACGAACCATTGCAGCACATGGGGATCGAGCGACAGGCCCAGCGCCTCGATCGGCGGGCGCGGGGAAAAGCCCTGTGCCAAATGGGTCATGCTGATGCACACGGTCAGGATCACGGCCAGGCCGATCAGATTGATCGCCCACTGCTTGCCCCCGGCCTTGCGGTGCCACAGCATGAACCAGTTGGCGCCCGGGGTGACGGCACCCAGCACGGCGGCGCTGGCCTTGAACGGATGCGGATCGGCCGGGGCCGTGATCCCGTCCATCGCCCCGCGCACGGGTTCCTTCATGCGATAGATCATCCAGGCGAGCGGGAAACCAGGCAGGGCGGCCACCAGAAAGGCGAACTGCCAGCCGGAGAAATTCATCGGCGCGCCACCACCGGCATAGCGCACGTCCCACCAATGGGCGACCACACCGCCCAGCGTCATGGAGAGGCCCAGACCCAGCGCTACGGCAATGCCCAGCGCGGCCATGGCCGTGCCGCGCTTGGCGCGGGGGAATTCGTCGAAGATGATGCTGTTGGCTGCCGGTTGCGCGGCGGCTTCACCGATGCCCACACCCAGGCGGGACAGCGCCAGCAGGGTGAAGCTGGTGGCGAAGGCGGCCATGCCGGCGGAAATCGACCAGAAGAACACGCAGATGCCGAGCAGTCGGGTGCGGACCCAGCCATCGACCAGCCGCCCGAGGGGCAAGGAAAACAGCGCGTAGAACAGCGCGAAGACCGTCCCATAGAGCAGGCCCAGCTCGGCGTCGCCAATGCCCAGATCCTTGCGGATGCTCGGCGCCAGGATGGACAGGATCTGCCGGTCCAGCAGGCTCATCGCCTGTGCGGAAGATACCAGGATCAGCGCATACCAGCCCGCGCGCGAGACTTCGGGTACCGGCTTCGACGTGTCATCTGCGGCTGTTGCCATAAACGTCCTCTTTATCCCCAAATGCGGCGCGGGTTTTCCCGGCATGGTTGCGGGCCTTTATGGGCCCGGTCGGGGCGTTTTGTCGCGGCCCCCCGCGGTTTTTTCGCATTTCGCCTTGCAGCGGCATGAATGGGCAGCGGCATGAATGGGCACCGGCGTGAACGGGTGTAGCCCCGGCTGAACGCTTGTCCAGCCGGGGCGATTGGTCACACCTTGGCCAAGGCCGCTGCGATGGTTTCGCTGATCGGGGTGGTCGGGCGACCCGACAGCCGGCTCAGATCCTTGCTGTCGTTGTAAAGCTCGCCTTCGCCCGAAAGCGCGCTGGTGTTGGCCAGCATGGCGGCGACCGGCGCGGGCAGGCCAACGCCTTCCAGCACCTTGGCATATTCGGCTTCGGTCTGGTTGACATAGGCGACATCCTTGCCGGACTGGCGCGCGACTTCGGCGGCGAATTCGGCCATGGTCCAGCTCTGGTCACCGGCGAGTTCATAGATGTCGCCACCCTTGCCATCGGCCAGCGCCGCGGCGGCTCCGGCGGCCAGGTCGGCCCGCGACGCGGTGGACAGCCGCCCATCGCCGACCGCGCCCAATACCGCCCCGGCGCTGATCGACTGGGCCAGCCCGCCGACATAGTTTTCCGAATACCAGCCGTTGCGCAGCACATCGTAATTCAGGCCGCTGTCGGCCAGCAGCTTTTCCGTGGCGACATGCTCGGGCGCCAACTGCAGGCGCGACTGATCGCCCTTCAGAATGGAGGTATAGGCGATGTAGGATACGCCCTCATCCTTGGCGGCATCGATCACATTGCCATGCTGGCGTTCGCGTTCGCCCACGGCATTGCCCGAAATCAGCAACAGCCGGTCCACGCCCTTGAGCGCGTCGGCGAAGCTGGCGGCATCGTCATAATCGGCCTGGCGCAACTGCACGCCCTTGTCGGCGTAGGACGCCAGGGCTTCGGTGTTGCGCGCGATGGCGATGATATCGCCTGGCGCAACGCGCCGCAGCAGATCATCCAGCACCAGGCGGCCAAGCTGACCGGTCGCACCGGTCACGGCATAGGTCGTCATAATTGTGTTCCCTCTCAGAGCTTGAACCAGCGTTCCGCATTCGTCTGGAAGAATTTCTTCTTCTGCTGCGGCGTGATCTCTAGATCGTCGAGCAAACGTACCTCGTCCGGGACGTATTGATAGGGGTAATCCATCGCATACATCACGCGGTCTTCGCCCATTACCTCGATCATCAGCTTGATCGCCGGGCCGAACGGCATGCCGCTGTTGGTGGCGAGCACATTGTTGCGCATATAATGGAACAGATCGTGGTTCTGCGGCTTCAGCCGCGCATAGCGCTGCGAACGGATGCCGGCCTGATGCATGTAGTTCAGCCGCGCCAGCCAATAGGGCAGGCCTTCGCAACCATGGCCCAGCATCAGCTGCAGCCCGGGGTAGCGGTCGAACACGCCGGTCGTCAGCAGACGCATCGCGTGATAGCTGGTTTCCACGCCAAAGCCGTAGACGGCGCCATCCAGCCCGGCTTCGGCCATGTCGCCGATCATGCTGTCGGGCAGGCCCTGCGGATGGATATAGAGCGGCAGGTCCAGATCGGCGCAGGCGCGCAGGATCGGGTCGAACTGTTCTTCATCCAGATAATGGCCATGGGTGTGGCTGTTGATCTGCACACCGTGGAAACCCAGTTCCTCCTTGCCGCGACGCAGTTCCTCGACCGACCACTGCGGATCGATCGGCGCAACCGCGATCATGCCATGGAACCGGTCGGGGTAACGCTCGCACGCGTCCTTCAACTGATCATTGGCATTGCGCGCGATCCGCCTGGCTTCTTCGGGATCGTGCATGGACTGGGTGCCGGGGCTGGTCAGCGCCAGCACCGCCTTGTCGATGCCGGCATCGTCCATCGCCTGGATGCGCAGCTCGCCCAGATCGAGTAGCCGCTCCCGGATGAAGGTCGTGCGCTCGGATGGGCTGGTGCCATAGAAACCCCAGAGCGAAACCGTGCCCTTGTCGGCGCGGCCTTCGCGGACCAGCCGCATGATCGCGTCCAGCTGTTCCTGGGTGGCGAAGGCTTCTTCGGTGGCGATCCGCAGATAGCCCTTCTCGCCGCCGGTCTTGAGTTCTTGAGTCACGCGTTTCCTTTCGTTCAGCTGCGCCACGCACGGGGCCAGATGCCCTGCTTCCCGGGCGACAGAATGCCATTGGGATCAAGGGCATCCTTGATCGTTTCGGCAAAGCGTCGCTGGGCGTGGTTGTTGAAATCATACTGGTCGGCGACCAGATCCATGAAATCGATGTGGGATCGATATTCGCCATAACCGAGCTTGGCAGCCGGGCCGACCAGTCGCTTGCAGGCGTCATAGGCGGCCTTGCTTTGGGCAGCGTCCTCTGTGTCGAACACCACCAGCCCGACATGGATCATGTGGCGTTTGCCCACGATGATGACGCCGGAATAATCAAGGCCTGCCGCATGCAGTTCGCTCGCCACCATGTCCCGGATCGCCGCGCCATCCTGCCCGGTGATCGGCATGGCGCAGGAAAACCCGATATGGCCGCCCTTTTCACCGCCATACCAGCGGGTCATGCGGTCCAGATCCATGCTCGGGATACCGGCCTGCACCCGTTCATGCGGATTGGTCAGTTCGGGCAGATTGCGGCCGTCATATTTGGAAAAGGTCACTGCCGCGCCGGGGATATGGCCGAAGGCGGCCTCCACCTTGCGGCGCTGGTGTTCGACCACCGGCTCATCGCCATAGAGCGCGAAACGCATCACCCAGCGGCCAAATCCGGGGGTATCGGCAATCCGGTCGATCACCTCGTCCGGAATCGGGCCCTCGCCGGTGAACCAGTCCTGCCGGCCCCAGAAGGCGGAGGCAGCGCAGACCGCATTGATGATCATCGGCTGGTTGGGGATCGTGCCGTCCAGCATCAAAGGGCGCAGCTTTTCCAGCAGCAGTTCCAGATCGCTGTCTTTGCGCAGCGTCAGCCAGCCGGGCATGTAGCATTCGGGCGGCGGCATCAGCCACATGCCCATCTGCGTCACGATGCCGAAATTGGATTGGCTGAACAGCCCGTCGGCCGAGGGGCCGCAGCCATGCTTGAACACCTGCCAGGCACGCGGGTTGGACATGCCGCCCATGCCGGTGCGCAGCAATTCGCCATCGGGCAGCACCACCTCCATCCCGCACTGATTGGCCAGATGATCGCCCAACGGTGTGTAGCCGACGCCATGGTCCAGCGTATTGCCGACCACGCTGCCCCAGCCCAGATCCGGGACGGACATCCACAGCTTGGATCCCGTGGCGCGCAGATGATCGTAGAGATCGAAAAAACGCACGCCGGGCTGCAGCAGCGCCCAGGCGGAATCCTCATCCACCTCCAGCACGCGGTTCATCCGCCGCAGCGACAGCACGAAGGATCCGGACAGGCGCGGGGCCGGCCCGCCATAGCCATTGTTGCGGCCCTGGCCGTTGGTCCACAGCGGGGTGCCGTGCTCATTGGCGATGCGCACGATCGCCTGCACCTCTTCGGTGCTGGCTGGCATCAGCACGGCGGATGGCTCATACCATTCCTGCCCGGCGGGGGCGAAGGGATCGCGAAATTCCGCCAGGCTGGCGGGGTCGGTCAGAACCCCGTCAGGACCCAGCGCCTGTTCAAGCGCGACCAGCGCCGCATCGCGTGCGGCGGCGCTGGCAGCTCCGGAATTTGCGATCCTCTCCATTCTCTTTCTCCGTGATTGCCGGGATTTTCCCCGTGCAGAACGCAAGCTGGCTTACACAATCAGGCCTCGTGCACCGCCTTGGTCACCATGCAGGCCAGCACGCCTTCGGGGCCATCTTCGCTGCCGTGGCCGGACCATTTCACCCCGCCGAACGGGGCATCTGCGCCGCCGATCATATGGGTGTTGATGCCGATCATCCCGGCCTCGATCTCGGTCGCCAGCCGGCGCTGGCGCTTGGCATCGGCGGTCCAGGCATAGGCGGCCAGGCCATAGGGCAGGCGGTTGGCTTCGGCGATCATCGATTCCTCGTCCCGGAACGGGTTGATCAGCGCGATCGGGCCAAACGGTTCCTCGTTCATGATATCGGCGTCGAGCGGAATTTCCGACAGCACGCTCGGCTGGTAGAAGAACCCGCGATTGCCGATGCGTTCGCCGCCGGTGCCCAGCTTGGCGCCCTTGTCGCGGGCATTGCCGATCAGCCGGTCGATCGCTTCGGGGCGGCGCGGATTGGCCATCGGGCCCATCTGCGTGCCCTGTTCCAGCCCGTCACCGACCTTCACCGCCTTGGCGCGTTCGATGAAGCCGTCGCGGAAGCGTTCGAACACATCTTCCTGCACGATGAAGCGGGTCGGGCTGACGCAGACCTGGCCGCAATTGCGATATTTGCCGCCCACGGCCGTATCCAGCACCTGGTCGACATCGGCGTCGCCGAACACCAGCACCGGGCCGTGGCCGCCCAGTTCCATGGTGGTGCGCTGCATGTTTTCGGTCGCCAGCCGGGCCAGATGCTTGCCCACTACGGTCGAGCCGGTGAAGCTCAGCTTGCGGATGATCGGGCTGCCCAGCAGATGGGTGCTCACTTCATCGGGCACGCCGAACACGGCCTGCGCCACTTCCTTGGGCAGACCGGCATCGAGCAGGCACTGCAGCACGCCCAGCGCGGATGCCGGGGTTTCTTCCGCTGATTTCAGGATCACCGAACAGCCGGCGGCGATCGGCGCGCCCAGCTTGCGGCCCGGATTGCCGAGCGGGAAGTTCCAGGGAGCGAAGGCGGCAACGGGGCCGACCGGCTCATGCCGCACGGTCGAACGCTGGCCATCGGGGCGCACCAGTTCGCGGCCATAGATACGGAAGCATTCGCCGGCATAGAAATTGAACAAGCCGACATTCATCATCAGCTCGATCTTCGCCTCGGCGAAAGGCTTGCCCTGTTCCTGGGTGGCGATGCGCGCCAGATCGTCGGCGCGTTCCAGCATCAGCCGCGCGGCGCCCTGCAGCACATTGGCGCGTTCCTGCGGGGTGGACTTGCGCCAGATGCGAAAACCCTTCGCGGCCACTTCCAGCGCGCGATCCAGATCGGCGGG
This sequence comes from Croceibacterium xixiisoli, assembly GCF_009827305.1. GTDB lineage: Bacteria > Pseudomonadota > Alphaproteobacteria > Sphingomonadales > Sphingomonadaceae > Croceibacterium_C > Croceibacterium_C xixiisoli. The sequence goes on from NZ_WTYJ01000003.1 coordinate 267,536, forward strand.
ATCGGCCAGCGGCAGGGCCCCGATCACTTCGCCGGTGGCGGGGTTCACCACGTCAAAGCTGCGGCGGCCGCCGCCGGAAATCTTCTGCCCGTCGATGATCATGTGCAGGGCGGGGTATTGCGTCATCTCAGTCTCTCCCGGATTTCACCTTGCGCGGTGCTTGGGGCAATCGATGGTGAAGCCCGCCGGGCAAGTCAACGCCCCAGGCGGGTTTGGGCGCCCAATCCCGCCCTTTATCGGCCCATCTCCTCCAGCCGCTCGACCTCGGCGCGATAGGGCGCGATGCTGCGCCACATCAGCGCGGTGGCCACCGGCATGAACACGGCGGCGGTGATCAGCAGCGCCTTCCACAATTGCTGCTCATTGCCGACGATGAAGGTGCTGATCCCGCCGATCACCATCGGCCCCAGCGCGCCGAACACGCTGAACATGAACAGATACATCGCCGTGATCTGGCCGCGCATCTCATTGGGCACGATCCGCTGGATCGCGGCATTCTGCGCCGGCGCACCCGCCAGCCCGAAGAAAGAAGACAACGCCATGCAGGCCAGCGCCAGTTCGCCCGTGGGCATCAGCGGCAGGGCAATGGTCACCACGGTGGTGCAGATCATCACGATCGCCGTCGCGCGGACATTGGCATCCTTGTACCGCTTGGCCAGCCACGCCACGAAGAACCCGCCGGCCGCAACCCCGGCGATCATCGATGCCAGCAGCATGCTGCCCAGCACCGCCCCGATCTGCGCCTCGCTCCAGCCGTAGGTCCGCACCAGGAAGGGGGTGCGGAACTGCGGCAGGCCCTGACTTTCGATCGCCGACATCGCCACCGCCAGCAACAGCGGCAGGAACACAATCTTCCGAGCCCAGAGCGCGCGCATGGCATCCAGACCGATGAACGCGGCGACCCGGCGCGCAAGTGGGGCGTGCTCAGGCGTGATAATGCGTGCTTCTGGCGTGCTCCTGCGTGGCGGTTCCTTGATCGTCATCAGCATCATCGCGCCGATGAAACCCGGCGGGCCGAGCATCAGCAACACCAGCTGCCAGCTGAAAATCTCCATCCCCAGGAACAGCGTGGTCTCCCCCAGTCGGTTCGACCAGGCGATCATCTGCCCGCCGATGATATTGCCCAGCGACTGGCCCAGGATGTAGCCTAGCTGCAGCAAGGCAAAGACCAGCGGGATGCGCGACGGGCGGAAATAATCCACCAATAGCGAATAGGATGCCGGCCCCTTGGCCGAATTGCTCGCCCCCACGAACAGGCGCGTGGTCGCCAACTGCATGAAATTCTGGGCCATTCCGCCCAGCGCCATGATCGTGCTGAGCGCGGTGATGCTGGCCGCCAGCACATATTTGCGGCGATAGAGATCGACCAGCCGGGCCAGCGGAATGCCGACCACCACATAGGCCACCACCGTCACCGGGCCGAGCAGCAGCCCCAGTTCGAAATCGGAAATGCCAAAACTGACCTTCATCTTTTCGGCCAGCAACCCGAACACCGTCTGATCCAGGAAGGTGATGAAGGATGTGAAGACGATCACGGCCAGCGCATAAAAACCGGCGCGCTCACTGGGCCAGGATGCGGCATCCGGCGCCGTTCCCGGTTCTGCATGCGGCACGGCAGACTGCCGCACACCATGTGGCGTGGCCATGGTTCTGTTCTCCCCAATGGCCCGCTCTTGCGGCTGGCCTTGCAACAATTCCCTTGCCCCGGCTTGTAGGCAGTGAATAGACCAAGGCGAAGCGCAAAGTTGTCGCAGTCCGTCGCAGAATGGCGGAGATAGCGGCAGGAGAGGACAGGATGCCGCCCCCGATTTCCGCCCCGGAACCGCTGCCGCCGCCGTGCGCGCAGCCGTCCCCCGTGGTGGCTCGCGGATGGAAATCCTGCCGGACAAACAACAACAACCAGCAGGAGCATCGCCGATGACCGCAGCCGTTTCCAATTCGCAGATTTATGACGAAGCCTATGCCCGCGACCGGGCAGAGATCGAAGATCTGATGGCCCGCTATCTCTTCGCGCTCGATTACAATGACATGGACACGTTCGAAACCATGTTCACCGATGACGCGGAATTCGAATTCGCGCGCGGCCGCGTCGCCGGCAAGGCCAACATCATGGATGCGGTAAAGGGCTTCAAGAAGCGGATCGGCGAACATTACAAGGATGAAGACGGCAACCCCGCCACGCTGCGGCATGTGCTGGCCCATACCGCCATCCGCGTGCAGGGTGATCGCGCCTGGACCCGTGCGCAATGGTTTGAAATGGCCAATGACGGCCCCGGCAAATCCCTGAAAATGGGCACTTTCGGGATTTATGAAGACAAGCTCGTGCGTGTCGATGGCCGCTGGCTGTTCAGCGAACGCCGGATCATGAACGAATTCCTCGAAGGGCGGCAGTCGGGCCCGGAAAATCCGGTGCGCGGAATGGATGGCGCGGTGATTGGCGGATGACCAGCTACGCCCGCGACCGGGCGGAGATCGAGGATCTCATGGCCCGCTACCTCTTCGCCATGGATTACCATGACGCGGATGGTTACGCCGGATGCTTCACCGAAGATGGCATTCTCGATTACGCCATGGGCACGCTCCAGGGGCGGGAGCAGATCCGGGCAGAGGCGCTGATCTTCCGCGACAAGATCGCGGAAGTTTTCGTCGACTGGCAGGGGCGCCCGGCCAAGTTGCGCCATCTGGTGCAGCACAAGGCGATCCGCGTCGAAGGCAATCGCGCCTGGAACACCGGCATGTGGTTTGAAATGACCAATGGCGGGCCCGAAGGTGCGCTGAAGACCGAAAGCTTCGGCACCTATGAAGATGATCTTGTCCGGATCGATGGCCGCTGGCTGTTCGCCCGGCGCAAGATTTACAATGAATTCCTGACCGGCCGCCATTCGGGCCCCGCCAACCCGGTGCTGGGGATGGATGCCAATGCGGAGGATGCACGATGATCGATTTTGCCGGACGCACGGCGTTCGTTACCGGCGGTGCCAATGGGGTCGGGCTGGGCATCGTCCGCAATCTGCTGAACGCCGGGGCCAAGGTGGCGATCGCCGATATTCGCCAGGATTCGATCGACCGGGCGCTGGCCAGCCTCGACAATCGCGAGGTCATGGGCGTGCAGCTCAACGTCATGGATCGCGACGGATATCGCGAGGCGGCCGACCGGGTGGAGGCCGAATTCGGCCCGGTCAGCCTGCTGTTCAACAATGCCGGCATCAATCTTTTCCAGCCGATCGAGGATTCATCCTATGACGATTGGGATTGGGTGCTGGGGGTCAATCTGCATGGCGTGATCAACGGCGTGCAGACCTTCGCCCCGCGCATGAAGCAGCGTGCGCTGGATGGTACGGTCAAGGGCGGCCACATCACCAACACCGCCAGCATGGCCAGCTTCATCGCCGGGGGCAGCCCGGGCATCTACAACACAGCCAAATTCGCGGTGCGCGGGCTGACCTATTCACTGCGCCATTCGATGTACCAGTACGGCATCGGCGTATCTGCGGTGCATCCGGGACTGGTGAAGAGCTTCATCTACGCCAGCGACGATGTCCGCCCCGATGGGCTGAAGGGGCAGATGAAGCCGGTCGATACCGCCATGGTCGAACGGCTGGAAGGCGTGCATGAATTCGGGATGGAACCCGATGTCATCGGCGAACGCATTTTGGAAGGGGTGCGGGAAAACCGCGCCAACATCTTCACCCACCCTGACCACAAGGCGGAGGTAGCCGAACTGTTCGACGAAATACTGGCGGACTATCGCGATTATCCGCAGGATCCCGGTTTCGAACAGAGGGTCGCTTTCGAAAAAATCCGTGCCGATGGCTTCGCCGAAACCCGGCGCAAGGCGAACGCGCCGGGCTGATCTGCACATCCTGTCGGGCAGCGTTCAGCATAGCGCAAGCGCTGCCCGATAAGGGATAGGCATGCCCGTTCTCGTCCGCCTGTGCCTGTCCTCTGTTCTCGTCCTGATCGCCGTGCCGCTTGCGGCGCAGGAAAGCGCAAGCCACGCGTCACCACGCGGCCTCATGCTGGAACACCGCGCGATGTTGCGCTGTTCGGCGGCCTTCGCGCTGGTCGCTGCCGAACAGCAACGAGCGCCCGGAGGAATGACGGCCTATCCTCCGCTGAGCGGGCGCGGGCGCGAGTATTTCGTGCGCGCGGTGGCCCAGGTGATGGACGACACCGGCCTGCCCCGGCAGGAAGTGGTGGCCGAACTGGAACGGGAAGCGCGCGATCTGTCGGCTGCTGGCCGGTTGGAACAGGTCATGCCAGCCTGTCTGCTGGCGTTGGAGGCCAGCGAGACTGGCGAAGCCCCGTAGACGAATCCAGCCGTATCCGGCATGAGCATCGAGAATGTGGAAGATATTCTGTTTCCCGCTTTGTCCGTTCAGTCGAAAGGTGCGCCTCGCTCTGAGTGAAAAGGGCGTCACCTATGAAATCGTGCGCGAATACCCTTGGGACCCGAGCGAGAAATTCCTCACCTATAATCCGGCCGGAAGAACCCCGGTGATGCGTTTCGATGCGCGTGATTTGAGCCTGGCCGACAGTCGGGCGATTTGTGAGTATTTCGAAGAAACCGGGACCAGCAAGCCGCTGATCCTGGGCAGTGCGGTGCAGCGTGCCGAAATCCGCCGGATGGTGGCGCTGTTCGACGAAAATTTCTTCGGCGATGTCACCCATCCGCTGATGATTGAAAAGCTGACCAAGCGGGTGGTGTTGCGCCTGCCGCCGGATTCCAAGGTGCTTCGCGAAACCATGCGGCTGGCGCATGAACATCTCGATTATATCGATTGGCTGCTCGATCATCATCGTTGGCTCGCCGGTGCACAGCTCAGCCTGGCCGATTTCGCCGCCGCTGCGCAGATTTCTGTCGCCGATTATCTGGGGGGAATCGACTGGAACGGCCATGAGGGTGCTCATGCCTGGTATCGCGTGATGAAGAGCCGGCCGAGCTTCCGCCCGCTGCTGACCGAAAAAATGGAAAATGTGCCGCCGCCTGCCCACTATGCCGATGTGAATGCCTGATCCGGAGTGTTTCGGGTCGCGTTTGCGGGCATTGGGTTGTGAGGTGTCCGGGATCGCCCCATATTTGCCGCACCCAATTTGGTTGTGAAGGAGAGCCCGATGGCTGACAAGCTGCAGTTGAGCGAAGCTGAATGGCGTGAACGTCTGTCGCCCGAGCAGTTCCGTATCCTGCGCCGGGGTGGAACCGAGCGAGCCTTCACCGGTTCGTATGAGAAGAACAAGCAGGCTGGCGAATATTATTGTGCCGGTTGCGGCCATCTGCTGTTCGATGCCGACAGCAAATATGACAGCGGTTCTGGCTGGCCCAGCTTCACCCGGCCTGCCGAAGCTGGCGCGGTGGACGAACATCGCGACGTATCGCATGGCATGGTCCGCACCGAAGTGGTCTGCGCAAATTGTGAAGGCCATCTGGGCCATGTGTTTCCCGATGGGCCGAGGGATGATGGCGGGCTGCGTTATTGCATCAACAGTGCGTCGCTGGCGTTTGAGCCGGAAGAAAAGTAAGCCTGCAGATGATTGCGGCGTTAACGCTGCGTTACGGTTTGCCTGTGCAGGCGGATATTTGAAACTGCGGGTGCTCGACCCGGCTGCAGGGATTGTGAATTTACATGGCGGCGAGGGGGAGCAGACGCTCCAGCGATCGGAGAGGGGCCAGCGGCCGCAGCGGGGAGCCTGATGCACCAAGGCCGCGCAAGCGGTCGCGCTTCTGGCTCTGGGTTCGCAGGCTGATGATCTGGGGCGGCGCCGTGGCGCTGCTCGCTCTGATCGCGCTGGGCACGTCGGTCTATTTCGCCGCGCAGAGCATTCCCGGTTATGCCGCCCTGATGAGCAGCCAGAACGGCCAGACCATCGTGGTGCGTGCCCGCGACGGGACGGAGATTGTTTCGCTCGGGCCCAGTTACGGGCAGTGGCTCCCTTCCGAAGAAATCCCTCAGGTGATGAAGGATGCAATGGTGGCGGTGGAAGACCGCCGATATTATTCGCATTTCGGAGTTGATGTGCTGGGGCTGGCGCGCGCGGTCTATATTTCGCTGCGCGATGATCGGGGGATGCGCGCGACCTCCACCATCACCCAGCAGCTGGCGCGCAACATCTTTCTCAATTCGAACCGCACGCTCGACCGCAAGATGCGGGAAGCCGTGCTGGCCATGGCTCTGGAGGCCAAGTTCTCCAAGGAACAGATTCTCGAACTGTATCTGAACAAGGTTTACTTCGGTGGTGGTGCCTATGGCATCGACTCCGCGAGCCGGAAATTCTTCAGCCATTCCGCGCGCGAACTCTCGACCGCAGAGGCAGCAATCATCGCGGGTTTGGTCAAAGCACCATCGAACTATGCCCCGACCGCCGATGCGGAGGCGGCTGTACAGCGGGCCAATGTCGTGCTGGACCAGATGCGCAAATATGGCGCGATCGGTGCGGCAGAGGCGGCTGCGGTCGATCTGTCCGCAGTGAAGTTGAAGCCGGAAGAAGGCCAGAACTCGATCCGCTATTTCACCGACTGGGCACTGCCGCAGCTGGATTTGCTGCTGGCAACCGATCCGGGTGAACCGATCGAGGTGTGGACCACGCTGGATCTTGGCATGCAGCGCACTGCAACGGCGGCGATCAAGAGCAATGCCCCCAATGGCGCGCAGGGCGCGCTGGTCAGCCTGGATCGCGATGGCGCGGTGCTGGCGCTGGTGGGCGGCACGGATTACGTCGCCAGCAGCTACAACCGCGCGACCGATGCCCTGCGACAGCCAGGGTCTGCCTGGAAGCTGTTCGTCTATCTCGCCGCGCTTGAGGCCGGGTACCGACCGGAAGACAATGTTGTCGATGGGCCGGTTACCATCAATGGCTGGAGCCCGCGCAATTCCGGGGGCACTTTCGCCGGCCAGATCGATGTCCGCACGGCCTTCGCCTATTCCAAGAACACCGTTGCGGCCCAACTGGGCAACGAAGTCGGCTTCGGCACGGTGGCGGCCATGGCTCGCCGGTTCGGCATCACCACCCCGATTGCGACCAATCCGGCCATGGTGTTGGGCAGTTCCGAAGTGCGGGTGATCGACATGGCGCGCGCCTTCGCCGCCGTTTCGGGGGGTGGCCGCTCGGTCGAACCCTATGGGATTACCCGCGTCGTCAGCGCCAGCGGGGAAGAACTCTATCGCCGCGAAGCCAGCCAGCCGCGCCTGCTGGTAGCCGATTATGTCGCAGCCGGGATGACCGATCTGCTGCAGACGGCGGTCAACACCGGCACTGGCCGCGCCGCGCAGATCGGCCGTCCGGTAGCAGGCAAGACCGGCACCACCAGTTCCAACAAGGATGGCTGGTTCGTCGGCTTTTCGACCGGAATAACCACGGCTGTGTGGATGGGGCGCGATGATGCGAGGGCCGTGCCAGGCTTGCAGGGCGGTACCGCCCCGGCCAAGGCCTTTGCTGCCTATATGCGCTACGCGGTCAAGGATCGCCCGGTGGAACAATTCCAGACCGAATTGCAACTGCCCGAGTGGCAGCTCGAGCCGGATGATGAGTGGATGTACGGCAATCCCGATGATTATTATTTCATCGATGAACAGGGCAATGTCGTCGAACCGCCCCGGCCCGCTGGGGAAGATCCGCGTGGTCCGTTCCCCGGGAGCGAAGGCGAAGATCCGCAGGGGCGGGTGCCTCCGCAAGTGGTTGTACCACCCCCCCCGCCTCAGCCCGGGCCTCCAGCGGCGAGCGATGATTTCCTCGAACGTGCAACGGGCGGCGCTCGTCAGCCAGGGGAAGTTTCCACTCGGCGCAATCCGGCTTCCGCACCGCAGGGATTTTCATCCCAGCCGCGTGGGGTAATCCAGTAACGAACAGGGCTCATCCGGCAGACGCCTGGGGCATCTGCCGGATGAGCCAAAGAAAAGGCGCCCGCTGCCGCGATGGCAGGGGCGCCTTTTCTGTGTCCAGCCGGGCGGCGTCCGATCGGAAGCCGCCCGGCTGAAGATCGGTTACTTGCGTGCACTCAGGCGCACGGCGATGGTGACTTCCGGACCGCGGGCGGCACGGACGCGCAGCAGAATAGCCTCGCGTCCTTCGCCGCGCGCGGCACTGATGGCAGCTTCCAGATCAGCCACAGTGCGCAGGCTTTTGCCATTGGCACTGGTGATGATCGTTCCGCGCTGGATGCCCTTGGTGGCAGCATCGCCATTGGGGTCCACGGCGGTTACCACCAGACCGGTGGTGCCATCGGTCAGCCCCAACTGGCGGGCGATCTGCGCGTTGATCGGGATGGCCTGCAGCCCGAGATCCTGGGCCATCTGGCCACCTTGGGTCGGGGCCGGGCTGCTACCCTCTTCCGCATTGGGGTCGAAGTTCTGTGCGGCCAGTTCTTCGTCGCTCGGGCGACGACCAACCACGACCTGTATCGTCTGGCGACGGCCATCGCGGATAATTTCCAATGGGATGCGTGTGCCCGGTGCGACATTGGCGACCAGGAACGACAGGTTTTGTTCCGGCGTCACTTCCTTGCCGTCGACCTTCAGCACCAGATCGTTTGCCTGCAGGCCAGCCTTTTCGCCTGCCTCGCCTGGCTGCACGGACTGGATCAGCTCGCCACGGTTGACGGGAACGCCCAGCGCAGCGGCAAAGTCTTCGTTCAGCGGCTGGATGCGCACACCCAGATAGCCGCGCAGGATTTCCTCACCCGCAACCAGCTTTTCGACGATCGGCTTGGCGGTTTCGGCCGGAATGGCCAAACCGATGCCGACACTGCCACCAGACGGCGACAGGATGGCGTTGTTGATGCCGATCACATTGCCGGCCATATCGAACAGCGGACCGCCCGAATTGCCCTGGTTGATGCTGGCATCGGTCTGGATGTAGCGGTCATAGGCGCCGCCCATGCCAGAATGCCGCTGAACCGCCGAAACGATCCCGCTGGTCACGGTGCCCTGCAGGCCAAACGGATTGCCGATGGCGATGACCCAGTCACCCACGCGGGCGGTCGACGAATCGCCAAAATGCACGAAAGGGAAGGGCTGGTCGCGCTTGATCTTCAGCACGGCAAGGTCGGACTGCGGATCGCGCCCGACCACTTCGGCCGGGAATTCGGTGCCATCCACCAGCTTGACGGTGACCGACTCCAGCTGGGCCCGGCCATCCGGCTGGATCACGTGATTGTTGGTCACGATATAGCCATCGGCCGAAATCAGGAAGCCGCTGCCCAGCGACGTTGCCTGACGCGTGGTCGGCTGACCACCGCCGTTGCCGAACAGTTCGGCCAGCGGAGATCCAGCGAACGGGTTGTTGTTCACCGTAACGCGCTGCTTGGTCGAGATGTTGACCACCGCGGGCTGCAGTTGGGCGGTCAGATCGGCGAAGCTCGCCGGTGCGCCTGCTCTGGGCACCACGCGTTCAATCTGCGCCGCATCGTTCTGCGCCACCTGGGCGCCAGCGGGGTATCCGGTAATCAGAGAAATCGTCGCGCCGCCGGCCAGCAGTGCAGCGGTAATACCATAGGAATAGCGCACGGGCCTCAAATCCTCTTCATTCTTCAGGTTACGCGTGGCCGAATGGCCGCGTGTTCAGTGTCCGTCCCGATCCCAAAACAAGCAATTTCCGGCCTGAACGCGGATTGAACGGCATCAACGACCGCGGAACTGACGCAGATATTCATTATCCGGTGACAGGATGATCGCGCTTTCTCCGCTGCCGGCTTCGAAGGTGCGGCGGTATGATTCCATCGCGCGATAGAAATCATAGAATTGCGGGTCCTTGCCATAGGCAGCGGCATAGGTGCGGGCTGCTTCGGCATCAGCGTCGGCACGGATGACCTGGGCATCGCGCTGACCACCGGCGCGGATGGCGGCTGCCTCCTGTTCGCGATCGGTTTCCATCCGACGATAAGCCGCCTCCAGCGGTGTGCCATCGGGCAGATCGGCGCGCTTGATCCGCACGTCTAGCACCTGGGCGCCATATTGCCGTGCCGCGCGGTCCAGCGCGGTGCGGATGTTGGACATGGCGGTGCCGCGTTCGGCCGTCAGCAGCGAGGCGAAGGTGCGTCGGCCCAGTTCCTGCCGCAGGGCGGAGGTCAGGATCGGCGTCAGCTGCGCGCGCAGATTTTCCTCATTGCCGGCATTTTCGACCATCCTTGTGGGATCGATGATGCGGAACCGGGCATAGGCATTGACCTGCAACCGCTGCTGATCGCTCGACAGCACCTGCTGCGGTTCCATGTCGAGATCCAGGATCTGGCGGCTGACGATCTGTGCGCGTTCGAAGAACGGAGCACGGAACACGATTCCGGCATCGGTTTGGCCATAAGGCTTGCTGGGGTCGAACTGGTTGGCGACCCGATCCGGCTTACCGGTGCGGATGATCACCGCCTGTTCGGTTTCCCCGACAACGATGAAGCTGCTCATCACCGCAATAACGGCGATGGCGGCGGCGCCAAGCAGGGCAACCCAGCGGTTGTTGATGCTGCCTTCCATCACTGGGCTCCCGGTGCGGGCGGCTGGGCCTGCTGGCTGCGTCGCTGGATTTCAGGCAGTGGCAGATAGGGGGTGACATTGCCGGTTTCGACAATGGTCTTGTCGGTTTTGCCCAACACGCTTTCCATGGTTTCGTAGTACATACGCCGCCGGGTGACTTCGGGCGCCAGCTTGTATTCGGCATAGATCCGGTCGAAGGCGGCGGCATCGCCCTGCGCGCGCGCCAGCACTTGCTGCGCATAGGCTTCGGCCTTGTTGGCTTCTGCATCAGCATCCTGTTGCGCGGCAGAAACATCCTTGAAGGCTTCGACAACGCGGGCGGGCGGATCCGCCTTGGCAATGTCGACACCCTGGATGATCACGCCGGCGCGATAGGCGTCCAGCACCTGCTGCGTGCGTACGCGCACGCGTTCCTCGATCTGGGCCCGGCCGGCGCCCGAAATAACCTGGTCCAGCTTGTGTTCGGCCACGGCGGCCCGCATCGCGGCTTCCGCCACTTCGGAAATGGTTTCGACCGGATCGGCCAACTGGAAGCGGAACTGCGCCAAATCCTTGATGTTCCAGCGCACGCGATAGCTCAGATCCACCAAGTTCTGGTCGCTGGTCAGGATCAGCCGTTCCTCATTGCCGTCAGGGATGGCAACCGACCGGATGGAGGTGACATCGGCTACCTCGACCGACTGGATCGGCCATGGCCCGGTCATGTGCAGCCCAGGCGGAAGAGTGCGCGAATATTTGCCAGCCGTCGTCACCAGCCCCTGCTCCTTGGCGCCGACCTGATGCACCATGGTCAGCAGCAAGCCGACACCGACCACAGCAGCAACCGCCAAGGGCAGCCAGCTGCCGCCGCCGGCGCGACGGGGCATGCGGAAATTGGGGCCGCCCGGTCCGCCACCGCCGCTGCGGCGTGGGCCTTCGGGACCACGGTTCTTGAAGATGTCTTCTATGCTGGCGGACCGGCGCGGCCGTTCTTCACCGCTGCTCCCACCTGGCAGCCAGGGATTGCGCGGCCCACGGGGCGCATCGTCGCCTGACGGCGGCTTGTCGCCGCCATCATCTCCGCCGCCACCGCCGGAATTCCCGCTTCCACCTGGCTTGCCCCAAGGGCTCCGCCCACCGGCCATTGCCAGTCCAATCCTTCCGCTCAACCCGCCCAATCGATCTTTCATGCACCCTGTATAGGACCCAAATTCGCAAAAAACAGGGGAATGGAACCAAGTTTTCGCTGCACTGTGGTCGCAGACGCGCTAGCAGCCAGGCACATGACAACTGCAAGCGATATCGAACGCCGCCTTCCTGATGCCATCGCGCCGCGGGTCCGTTCCGTCCGTTCAACGGAGGGTGTGGTGACGTTGGTGGTGGATGCCGCCGGCCTTGAACGTTCCGAAGCTGCTGAAATGCAGGCCCAACTTGAACAGCTCGTCAAATCCATGGACGGGGTGAAGGAAGTGCGGGTGGCGCTGATGGCCGATCGTCCATCGCGCCGGATCATCGCCGTCGGATCAGGCAAGGGCGGGGTCGGCAAGTCCACGCTGACGGCCAATCTGGCGGTGGCGCTGGCCCGCATGGGGCGCAAGGTCGGGGTGGTCGATGCCGATATCTACGGCCCCTCGCAGGTCATGTTGCTCGACGCCGCCAACCAAGGGGTCAAGGCCGAAGGCGAAAAGCTGATTCCAGCAGAGAGCGAATTCGGTGTGAAGCTGTTGTCGATGGGGCAGCTGATCGCGCCGGGCAAAGCGATCGCCTGGCGCGGGCCGATGACGGGCAATGCCCTGGGCCAGCTGATGGATGCCCATTGGGGTGATGTCGAGCTGCTGCTGGTCGATTTGCCGCCGGGCACGGGCGATGTGCAGCTGACCATGATGCAGAAATTCAAGCCGGCCGGCGCGGTGGTCGTTTCCACCCCGCAGGATCTGGCGCTGATCGATGCGACGCGCGCGATCGATCTGTTCCGTCAGGTCAATGTGCCGATCGTCGGTCTGGTGGAAAACATGGCCGGTTATGTTTGCCCGCATTGCGGCGATGTATCCGATCCCTTCGGTCAGGGTGGCGCCGAGGCGGCTGCGCGCGCCCTGGGGGAAGATTTCCTCGGCCGCGTGCCACTGGCGATGGAAATTCGCGTGGCCAGCGATACCGGGCAACCGCCTGCCGCTGGCGACACGCCGCAGGGGCAGGCCTTTACCGCCATCGCCCGGCGGCTTTCCGCCTGGCTCGACGGTTCGGGCCGCTGATGATCCGCGCAACGCTTCGGGCCTGAGGGGGAACGGGGCATGCATCTGACCCGCCGGGGCATGCTGGCTGGTGCTGCTGCAGGTGGCGGGCTGACGCTGGCCTGGTGGCTGCTGCCGCGCAATTTTCCTTCTCCGCTGCAGGCCTTTGGCGGGGAGGTGGTGTTTGGCGCCTGGCTGAAGATCGGGTCAGACGGGATCATCACCGTCGCTGTCCCGCAGCTGGAAATGGGGCAGGGCATTACCACGCTGTTGCCGCAGATCGTGGCGATGGAACTGGGGGCAGACTGGCGCCAGATCGCGGTCGAACCGGCAGTGCTGAGCGGCGCCTATGCCAATTATCCGCTCGCTGCCCGCTGGGCCGAGCTCTGGCGGCCGGTGTTCCCGCAACTGGCGGATCAGGCTGATGAACGCATGCTGCGCCGGTGGGCGGAAGCCCACCATTTTTCCGCTACCGCCGATGGCATGTCGCTGCCGGCCTATGAACAGCCCTGCCGCGAAGCTGCCGCCGCCGCACGGGCGATGCTAGCGATGGCCGCCGCTGAGCGATGGGGTGTGCGCTGGGAAGAATGCGAAGCGCGCGCCGGCTTCATCCTGCATGGGGACAAGCAGGCCAGCTTTGCCGATCTGGCAGCAGATGCGGCCGATTTTTCTCCTCCTGATCCGGCTCCGCTGTTGCCTGCAGCGCCAGTGGATCGCGGCGTCGTGCAGGAGGTGGGGGATCTGCGCGAACTGCCTTATCCCCGGCTTGACCTGCCATCCAAGGTCGATGGCACGCATCTGTTCGCCGCCGATGTGCGCCTGCCCGACATGGTGTTTGCCGCGATCCGCCACGGGCCGGTCGGGGCGGCGGAACTGTCCAGCCACGATATGGACAATCTGCGCGGTCATCGCGCAGGCGTGGTGGGCGTGGTCAAGGGGAAGCGCTGGCTGGCTGTGGCGGCGACCAGCTGGTGGGTGGCAGAACGCGCGCTGGAACGGCTCGCCCCGCGTTTCCGCCTGACAGCTGCGCCGCCCACCAATGGCGAGATCGAACAGCAGCTTGATGATGCCATCCGCAGCAGCATGGGGCAGCGCATCGCCGAACGGGGCGAAGGCGATCGCCTGATGGGGAAGCCGGATCTGGCGCTGCGTTATGATGTGGCGCCTGCCGCCCATGGCACGATCGAAACCGGCAGTTGCACGGCGCGACTGGCCAATGGCCGGCTCGAACTCTGGGCGGCCAGCCAGGCGCCCGAACAGGCACGGGCGGCGGCGGCCGCTGCGCTGGGTTTGGGGCAGGATTCCGTGGTGCTTTACCCGGTTGCCGCTGGCGGCAGCTTCGACCGGCGGCTCGAACAGGATCATCTGGTCCAGGCGGCGCTGATCGCGCGGGAAATCGGCCGCCCGGTGCAACTGATGTGGTCCCGCTGGCAGGAACAGCTGGCGCTGCGCCCGCGCCCGCCCGTCGCCGCGGTGCTGAGCGCCCGGATCGGTGCGGAAGGACAGATCGACAGCTTCCGCGCCCGGCTGGCGATGCCCGCCGCTGCGCTGGAATTCGGGCACCGGCTGTTCGATGGCAAGACGCCGCTGGCGGCGATCGATGCAGCGGCGGGGCGGGGGGACACGCTGGCAGTGGAAGGGATGATGCCCCCCTACGCCATTCCGAATGTCGCGGTGGATCACGTGCCGGTGACGATCGGCCTGCCCAGCGGGCGGTTGCGCGGCAATGCCCATGGCTACACCTGCTTCATGCGCGAAAGCTTCATTGACGAGATCGCGCAGCGCAACGGTCAGGAGCCCCTGTCCTATCGCATCGCCATGCTGGGGCAGGATTTGCGGCTGGCCGAATGTCTGCAGCGTGCGGCGCGGCTGGGCGAATGGGGCGGCGGTGGTGCCGGCACCGGGCAAGGGCTGGCCTGCCACGCCATGGCGGATGCGGCGGGAAATCCGCAAGGCGGGGGGCGGATTGCGCTGGTGGCCAATGCCGGCACCGGTGCAGGCGGGGTGCGGGTCAACATCCTGTCGGCGGCGGTCGATATCGGGCGCATCATCAACCGCGATATCGCCCTGCAACAGATCGAAGGCGGCCTGTTGTTCGGGCTTGGCCTCGCGCTTGGGTCTGGGGTCGATTATCGGCGCGGCCTGCCGGCAGAATCGACGCTGGCCGCGCTGAACCTGCCGACGCTGGCCGATTGCCCGGAAATCCGCGTGGAACTGATCGAAAGCGATGCCGATCCTTTCGATCCGGGCGAAATTGCTGTCGCACCGGTGGCGGCGGCCATCGCCAATGCGCTGCATGCGGCCACCGGCCTGCGATTGCGTCGCTTGCCGCTGCTGTCAGGCGGCCTATGAACGCGGCCATGATGCAAACATCCGATCATAGCCAGCCAGCCAACCGGGGGATCGGCGTGCTGCTGGTCAATCTGGGCACGCCCGACGCCCCCACCCCTGCGGCGGTGCGCCGCTATCTGGGGGAATTCCTGTCCGATCCGCGCGTGATCGAAATCCCGCAGATCGCCTGGCAGCCGATCCTGCGCGGGATCATTCTCAACACCCGGCCGAAGAAATCGGCCCACGCCTATGAACAGGTGTGGACCGATCAGGGCTCTCCGCTGGCGGCAATCACCGCAGGCCAGGCCGAATTGCTGCAGCAACGGCTGGGCGATGCGGTGCAGGTGGAATGGGCCATGCGCTATGGCCGGCCGGCGATTGCCGATGTGCTGCAGCGGATGATGGATGCCGGCTGCCACCGTATCCTGCTCGCCCCGCTCTATCCGCAATATTGCGGCGCCACCACGGCCACGGTTGTGGACAAGGTTGGGGAAAAGCTGGGGGCAATGCGTTGGCAACCGACCTTGCGCCAACTGCCGCCCTATTACGATGATCCGGCCTATATCGCCGCGCTCGCGGCGGATCTGGGCCGGCAGATCGATGCGCTGGATTTCGATCCCGAAGTGCTGCTGCTGAGTTTCCATGGCATGCCGGAACGGACCGCGCGGCTGGGCGACCCCTATCACAGCCAGTGCCTGGAAACCGCCCGCCTGCTGGAAACGGCGCTGGCGCGGCCGGGATTGCGCCTGCGAACCACGTTCCAGTCCCGTTTCGGGCGGGCCAAATGGCTGGAGCCGGCGACGGATGTGGTGCTGGGGGAAGAGGCGAAGCAGGGCACGCGGCGGCTGGCGATCGCGGCGCCGGGCTTTTCGGCCGATTGCCTCGAAACGCTGGAGGAACTGGCCATTCGCGGAAAGGAACAGTTCGAGGAAGCGGGCGGCACGCAATTCGCTGCGCTTGCCTGCCTCAACACCGGCGATGCCGGAATGGCCATGCTTGAAACGCTGGTGCGCCGCGAACTGGCCGGCTGGATCGGCTAACAGCTGCGGAATGGGCGGGGGAGGCGGCCATGGCCACCTCCCCCGCAATCATCATCAGTTCTTGAAGGCCACGCTCAGGAAGAACCGGCGGCCGCCCTGCGGGAAGCCATCGGTCAGATAATACAGGCCGTCGAATGCATTGCGCACGCCGGCTGCCACCGTGACATTGTCGTTCAGATCATAGCCGATGCGGAAACCGCCATCGACATAGGAGCCGGTGCGGTAATAGCGCGTGCCGGAGGTGGTTACAGTCCAACGATCCGATGCGATATCGAGGCTGGGTACGAAGGACAGGCCTTCGACCGGGCGCCAGTCGGCAAACAGGAATGCCTTGTGCGTTGGCACGCCCACGGGCTGCATTGCCGGATTGACGGTGTCGTTGAGATCACGCTTCAGCCAGGTGTAATTGCCGCCCAGGGTGAATGTGCTCGAAATCCGCGCAACGACCGACAGTTCCGCCCCATATGATTCGCCATCGCCCACGTTCTGGCTCTGGTTGACCGACTGGTCCTGGTAGATGAAGGGTACGGACACGATCACATCGCTCAGCAGCGAATAGAATGCCGCGCCGGTGACGCTGAACACGCCACGCTGGAGGGTGCCGCCCAGCTCGAAATTGGTCGCCCGTTCGGATTGCAGATCGGCATTGGAGGTTGCCCCGCCAAACCGGGAGCTGAAGCGTTCGAACACCGTCGGGAAACGCGTGCGCGACGATACGCTGGCATAGAGCCGCGTCCCGCTGTCCAGTCCCCCGTCCAGCCGGCCCTGCAGATTGACCGCATCGGCATTGCGCAGCGGATAGCTGAAGATCGCACTGGCGCCGCCGCCCGGCGGGGTGCCGTACTCTTCTGCGCGGTGCAGATTGCGCCAGTCATAGCTGGCCCCGATGGTGGCCTTCAGCGCCGGGGTCAGCGCGGCGACATATTCACCGGCCACGCTCCAGGTGTCTTCCTTGTTGGTCTGCGGCGGTTCGGTGGTGCCGGCGGGGAAGGACTGCTGGAATTCGACATGTTCGTCGCTGCGATAATGCAGGGCAACCGACAGGCGATCGGTTTCGCGCAGAGACAGCGCCAGTTCGGCCGATCCACCCCAGGCAACATCCTCATAATAGGAATTGAACGCGCGGCCCAGGGTCTGGCTGCTCTGCGTCCGGTTGTCGAAGGAACTGAGCAGATTGTTGAAGCTGTTGCGGTAAACGCGGGTCTTCAGCAGCAGATCGTCGCTCAGCGCGGTACGCGACAGGAAATACAGGCTGTCGATATTCCAGTAAGGCCAGGACCAGTTGCGCTGAGTGGCCGTATCGGTGACATGCAGCGGGGCGTTCTTCGACCCTTCCTGGCGGGTATAGCTGATCGAATATTCGTCGTTCGCATTGGGGGTGAAGCCGATCTTGGCGTTGATGCGCCAGTCTTCGGTTTCGGAGAAATCGCGTTCCCCCGCAGCCTGGTTGTTCGTCGGGACATAGCCGCCCGGCAAATCCCAGTGATCGGTGTAGGAGCGAGTGTAGCTGGCCTGAGCATACCACATGTCCTGCCGCGTGCCGATCAGGCCGAACATGTTGTAGCCCGATGCATCGAGATCGCGGTCGAGATCCATCGTCACCCGTGCGGCGACTTCGATGTCCTTGGCCGGCTTGCGCGTCACCAGATTGATCGCGCCGCCCATGGCACCCGGGCCATCCAGCACCGAGGCATAGCCCTTGGCCACCTGGATTTCGGCCAGATCGGGGGTCATGAAACGACTGTAATCAAGCCGGTTGTCAGCGGGCAGATAGACGCGGATGCCATCGATCGACAGCGGCGCCTGGAACCGGTCGAAGCCGCGAATGAACAGCAGCTGTTCATTGCGCGATCCGCCGGAATTGGATGCGCTGACGCCCGGGATCAGGGCAGCGGCATCGTCCAGCGTGACGCGGTTGAAGGTTTCGATCGCGATCTGGCTGACCGACGAACTGCCGACGGTCAGGCTGTCTGCCTGGCCGACAACGGTGATCTGGCCCAGATCGAAGCTGTTCGATGTCTTGCTGTCTTCGGCGCTGTTTTGGGTCTGTGCGGCCAGGGGCAGCGGCAGGGCAAGGCTCAGCGCGAGCGTGCAGGAATTGAAAAGGCGGCTACGCAGTGCGCCAGTCCCCATGATGTTCTCCATGAATTCTTTTGGCCGCACAGGCGGCAGGGCAGCCCGGAGGGCGCCAGCGCTATATCCGCAGGAATATAGTATAAGAAGCGCGGATGACGCGTGCAGCATTATCGCCGCGCTGCCGTGGCCGGCGGGCAACAGGTGCAATTCAGCCTATGGAAAAATCATTCCATTTCCGGAATGAACTTCGTTTCCCGTCAGAAATCGATGGCGATGCCGTTCTTCACCCAGTCGCCATAGCGGGTCGGGCTGAGTTCTTCTTGATTATCATGGTTTTGAGCAGATGGCTGGGGCAGCGGATCGCTGGACCAATGGGCCGGCTTGGTGAAGGTCGCGGGCCGATGTGTTGCGCGTTCTGTCATGCACAAATCATGCGCCTGCTGGCGTCTGCTGGCAATGCCCGTTAAGTCGCCGCAATGACGATGTCCCCCGGATTGCCCGCCCGCCGTTCTGCCCTCCGCCTGCTGGATGCTGTCATGCGGCGCGGTGAAACGCTGGATCAGGCCGATCATTCGGCCATGGGCGGCGTGCCGGGCTTCGCGGATCAGGCGCTGGCCCGCGCGATCGCGGGGGAAGTGCTGCGCTGGATGGCCGATCTCGATGCGTTGATCGATGGCGCAACGCGGCAGAAGCTGGCCGATGATGCCAAGGCGCGCATGGTGCTGCGGATCATGCTGGCGCAATGGCTGCGGCTGGAAACCCCGCCGCATGCGGTGATCGGAACCGGCCTGCCGCTGCTGACCGGCGGTCCCCGCCGTCTGGCGCATGGGGTGTTCGGCACGCTGGTGCGCGCTCATGTCAAACTGCCGGCCACGCCGACCCTGCCCGAGGCGATTGCCGCGCGTTGGGGTGACCGTGCCGCCCCCATCGCCACCGGCCTTGCCACGCCGCCGCCGCTGGATCTCTCGTTCAGCGATATGGATGCGGTTGCGCCCATGGCTGCCGAACTCGATGGCGTCACGTTGGCGCCGGGGCATCTGCGTCTGCCGCGCGGCCTGCCGGTCGAACGGTTGCGCGGATTTGAACAAGGCACATGGTGGGTGCAGGATCTGGCCGCCACGCTACCGGCTCGCCTGCTGGGTGACGGCAACGGCCGCCGCATCCTCGACCTTTGTGCAGCACCCGGAGGCAAGACGCTGCAACTGGCGGCCGCCGGCTGGCAGGTGACTGCGTTGGACGCCAGTGAACGCCGGCTGGACCGGCTGCGCGAAAACCTCACCCGCACCGGCCTGTCGGCAGAGGTGATCACGGCCGATGCCCTGGAATGGGAACCGGCCGAACCCTTCGACGCGGTTCTGCTGGATGCGCCCTGCACGGCAACCGGCACCGCGCGCCGCCACCCCGATGTGCTGCACCGGATCGGCGCGCCGCAGATTGCCGAAATGGCCGATTTGCAGGCGAAATTGCTGCGCCGCGCGGCCGGCTGGGTCAAGCCGGGCGGTCCGCTGATCTATGCGGTGTGCTCGCTCGAAACCGAAGAGGGTGAAGACCAGGCACGCGATGTCGCGCTTGCATCCGACCCGATCCGGTCAGACGAATTGCCCGCCGGCTTGCAGCCCACCAGCAACGGCTGGCTGCGCACCGATCCGGGCATGCTGGTGGATCAGGGCGGGCTCGACGGGTTCTTCATCGCCCGCTGGAAAGCCTAGTTCAGTCCCGCACGCGGTTCTGGAAACTCTTGCGCAGTTTCATCAGCTTGGGCGGGATAACGGCCAGGCAATAGGGATTGCGCTGGCCTTCGCCGTCCCAATATTCCTGATGGTAATCCTCGGCCGGATACCATGTCGCCGGGCCTTCGATGCTGGTCACCACCCGTCCGTCCAGCGTGTCATTAGCACGGGCGATGGCCGCCTCGGCGGCGGCGCGCTGATCGTCGCTCAGCGGGAAGATCGCAGAACGATATTGGGTGCCGATGTCATTGCCCTGCCGATTCAGCTGCGTCGGGTCATGGGTGGCCATGAAGATGTCGAGAATATCGGCCAGATCGATTTCCGCGGTGTCGAATGTCACCCGGATCGCTTCGGCATGGCCGGTGGAACCGCTGCACACCTGCTTATAGGTTGGATCGGCCACATTGCCGCCGATGTAACCGCTTTCCACCTCGCTGACGCCCACCACATCGCGGAACACTGCTTCGGTGCACCAGAAGCATCCACCCGCCACGATCGCCGTTTCCATCGTCATCTCTGTCGTTCCTGAATCAAGGGCCTGCGCCGCCGTCAGCCATCAATGTGGGGTGGCGCAACGCGCTTGTCATCCTGCCTTGCGACACTAGGGTCATGCTTTCGGTCTGCCGGCCATCGCCGATGCGGATTTTCCTTTTGGGGAGAGGTCTATGAAGTCCATCCTTCTGGCAGCGCTGGCCGCCATTCCTGCGGTTGCGACCGTATCGTCGGCTCCGGCCGCCGCGCACAGCAGCGAACATGGCGTCGCGCTGGAACGCGCCGTGGCCGATCCACGGCGGGAAGCTGACCGGGTGCGCGATCCCTATCGCCATCCGGTCGAAACACTGGAATTCTTCGGCGTCGAACCCGGCATGACGGTGGTGGATTATCTGCCGGCCGGTGGCTGGTTCACCCGCATCATCGCCCCTTACCTGGGCGCACAGGGGCATTACATCGCCATGGGCCCCGATGTGCGGGCCATGGATGCACGCATGCAGGGCTTCATGGGCGGTCTGGCGGAAAAATTCCCCGGCCAGGTGCAGCAGTGGAATCTGGGCGCTGATGTCCCGCGATTCACTGCCTTCAACGCGGATGCCTATCCCGAAGCGCTCGATGGCACGGTCGACCGGGTGCTGATCTTCCGCGAACTGCACAATCAGCTGCGGTTCGGCTGGCTGCACAATGATATGCTGACCATCCGCCGCATGCTCAAGCCCGGCGGAATGGTCGGCATCACCGATCACCGCGCGAATGAAGATGCACCCTTCAGCCAGACCGATGGGAGCAAGGGCTATATCCGGCAGAGTGACGCCATCGCCCTGTTCGACGCCTATGGTTTCGATCTGGTCGGCATGAGCGATGTGAACGCCAATCCGAAGGATACCAAGGATTACGAACGCGGCGTCTGGGCGCTGCCACCGGGCCTGGCCGGGGCGACCGATGACACGCGCGCAACCATGCAGGCGATCGGTGAAAGCGACCGCATGACCCTGCTGTTCCGCAAACGCGATTAATGGACTTGGACGATGGGCCGGAATAGAGGCGCGGCATGAGCAAACTGACGGTGGCTGCGCTGCAGCTCGAACTCGGATCCGCTGATGAGGCGGACAACAATGCTGCGGTGTCGCTGCTGGTCGAACAGGCCGCGGCGCAGGGCGCGCAGATCATCCTGCCGCCGGAAATCTTTGCCGGCCCCTACTTCTGCAAGCTTGAGGATGAAGAACTTTTCGCGATGGCGCGGCCGACGGCGGAACATTCCTCCGTCATCGCCATGCAGGCACTGGCGCGCACGCTGAAGGTGGCCATCCCGACCAGCTTCTTCGAACGCGACGGGCACCATTATTACAACACGCTCGCCATGATCGGCCCCGATGGGGAGATCATGGGCACCTATCGCAAGAGCCACATTCCCGACGGCCCGGGCTATGAGGAAAAATACTATTTCCGCCCCGGCAACACCGGTTTCAAGGTGTGGGATCTGTTCGGCACCCGCGTGGGCGTGGGGGTTTGCTGGGATCAGTGGTACCCCGAATGCGCACGCGCCATGGCGCTGATGGGGGCAGAGGTGCTGTTCTATCCCACGGCCATCGGGTCCGAACCCTATGATGCCGATCTCGACACCAGCCGCATGTGGCGCCGGGCGATGATCGGCCATGCGGTCAGCAATTGCATGCCGGTGGTCGCGGCCAATCGGATTGGCTCTGAAGATGGCCAGGCCTTCTATGGCCACAGCTTCATTTCCGACCAATGGGGCGATTATCTCGCCGAATTCGGCAAGCAGGAAACCGGCGCGCTGGTGGCGCAGCTCGATCTGGCCGAAGCGGCCAAGCATCGCGCCGGCATGGGCTTCTTCCGTGATCGCCGGCCGGAACTCTACACCCGGCTCAGCCAGGATCTGTGACGCAGATCTATCTGATCGCGCTGGGATCGAATCGCCGGCATCACCACCATGGGTTGCCGGCGGCCGTGCTGCGCGCCGCGCTGCAGGATCTCGCCGGGCGCGGAATACGCGTGTTGCGCGCCGCACCGATCATCGCCAGCGCGCCGATCGGCCCATCCCTGCGGCGTTATGCCAATTCCGCCGCCGTGGTGGCCAGCGATCTGGCGCCGGGCGCCATGCTGGATTTGCTGAAAGCGGTGGAGGCGGATTTCGGCCGGCGCAGCGGCGGCCAGCGCTGGAGCAGTCGGGTGCTCGATCTCGATATCATCCTGTGGAGCGACGGTGCCTTTGCCGAACCCGGGCTGATCATTCCCCATTCGCTGTTCCGTCAGCGGGACTTCGTGCTGCGCCCGGCTGTTGCCATCGCGCCGCAGTGGCGCGATCCCGTGACAGGATTATCACTGCGACAGCTTACCGCACGCTTGACCCGGTCCCGCCCCACCCCTAGGTGACCCCCTCCCACCAAACGGTGCGGGCCCGTAGCTCAGTAGGTAGAGCAGCTGACTTTTAATCAGCGGGTCACAGGTTCGAATCCTGTCGGGCTCACCATTTTCCGCAAATCTCCCCTGCACTATGTTCGCGGATCACACCTCCGCCGCCGTATTCGGCTGGCGGCTCCGGTCGCGCCATGACCGCCTGCGATAAGGCGAAGCTGTAACGCAAGATTACGGTTTCAATCCCCGTTACAGCCTTGTCGCCGGATTTTCCGATGCTTAGCCGCTGCAGCCAGGCGGTCCACCGTCACATTCACCCAATGTCGAAGGATGGATCGTTGCAGGCGAAGAGGATGGCCGATCGCCGGCTGCCGGAATTATTTGAGCAGGCGAATTCAACGGCAGCGCCTGCAGTATCACGCCGCGATGCGACCTGTGGCGCTCTGACCGATGGCCAATTGGTCATGCTGACGCTCAATGGCGGCAAACGCGCCTTCACCACCTTGTCGAACCGCTATGACCGCCCACTCCGCAGGCTGATCACGCGCCGCACGGCCAATATCCATGATGTGGATGACATCGTGCAGTCGGTCTGGATCAAGGCATGGCAGGCGCTCGGTCGCTATGACGTCTCGCGCCCCTTTCTCAACTGGCTTTCGGTGATCGCCACCAACCAGTGTCGCGATCATCACCGTCGTTCGGTCAGCTATGCCACCATGCTGGTGGCTTCCACGCAGTTGGCCGCAGGGCAGGGGCACGGAACTCTGGCGGCAGACGATATCGTCGCATCACGCCACGCGCTGGCGGATGTGCGACGGCAGATGCAGGATCTGGCCCCGTCCTTGCGCGAAGCCCTGGTGGAAAGCATCGAGCATCAGGCCAGCCATGCCGACATCGCACATCGCCTGAACGTTTCGCCCAAAGCGATCGAGATGCGCATACGCAAGGCGCGGCAGCATTTGCGGGCCGCATTGCCCCATCTGATGTGATAGGCAACCCGCGCCGGCGAACCGGCGCGGGCTGTCAATTACAGCGTGATGCGCAGGCTGGCGTAGGCTGCGCGCGCATCGGCGGGGGCGTGCAGGCTCTTTTCGCCATCCCACCAGACATAGTCATAACGGTCATTGGTCAGATTGCGGATCTGGCCCGCAATCTCGACCTTCGGGTTCAGACGATAGGCGATTTCGGCATTGAACACCGCATATCCGCCAAACCGGCCGGGCAGGTTCGATGGGTCGATCTCGTAATTCGACTGGCCATTGCCGGTCAGCGTCAGGCGAAGCTGATCGGTCGGGCGATAGTCGATCCCGCCGGAAAGGATGAATTCCGGAACGTGATTGATCTTGTTGCCCAGCTGTTCCGGATTGGAGGGGTTGGGCTGCACGATCCGCCCATGCTGCTTGGACACCGCCACCCACAGATTGATGTCCGACGTGGGTTTGAAGTTCGCCTGGGCGTCGAACCCGATGCGGCGGGTCTGGCCGATATTGGTGTAGACAGCGGTCAGCTCGTTATACAAAACCTCCCCGGTGGCGACCTGCTTCCAGGCGGCGATGCGGCCTTCGAACCAGGATCCCTGGCTCAGCTTCAGGCCCAGTTCCCACCCATCGTTGTATGACGGGCTGAGATTGGTCGTCTGCGGCGGAATCAGATAGCTGGCTGAACCCAGCCCCACCTGGAAGGTGCGGCCATAATTGCCATAGGCCGTCACGCCGTTGATCGGGGTGATCGCCGCGCTGATCTTGGGCTGGCCGATCGTGCCGTAATCATTGACCGGATAGGTCGATCCACCGATGCGGTCTTCGAAATTGCCCTCGATCCGGTCGATGCGATAGGCGGGGGTGATGCGCAGCCAGTCGGTCGGCTCGATCACCGCCTGGATGTAACCGCCATAGTTCGAAAAATCGAAATATTGCGCGATGACATAGGAATTGCGGACCCGCTCGGTCGTCAGATAGCGGCCCAGATGGTTGTCCTGGATCTGGAAATCGGCGCCCACTTCGAATGACAGGGCATGCAGCAGATTGCCGACATCGGGCTGCCAGTTCACGGCTGCCAGGCCGCCATATTGCCGCTGCTTGGTGATCCGTTCCTGCTGGGAAATGCTCTCCGAAAACCGCACGAAGCGCGTGTCGTCGAAATCGATCATGAACAGCTTCGCCCGGGTGCTGAGCTGCGATGTCACATCGGCATCGAAATGCAGGCTGTAGTGCTGGATCTTGCGATTGCCGCCATCCGTCGCGGAGACAGGATAGGACTGGCGTGGATTTTCAGCGGAATCCTCTGCCGTCAGGAAGCCGGGTTCCTGGCCCTTGCCATGGTAATAACGGGCAATGGCACCCAGGCTGAAACCCTCGCCATTGTAGAACCACTTGCCCGAAATGTTGAAACGGTCGCCCTCTGCATGGTCGCGATATCCGCCCGTGTGGCGATAGCCGACGAAATAGTTCTGGGTGAAGGCGCCGGTTTCATAGCCGGCCGATAGCTGGCCATCATAGGTGCCGAAGCTGCCGCCCGATGCCTTGGCATCGACATAGGTGCCGCCCTGGCGGGTCGAAATGTTCACATTGCCGGCAATGTTGTGCAGGCCGTAACGCGGATCGGATGTGCCGCGCACCACCTCGATCCGGTCGATATCCATCGGCTGGAGCGCGTCGAGCATCCATGAAAAGCCGTCATTGGTGTTGCTGGGCACACCATCGATCAGCACCTTGACCGCATTGATGCCGCCTTCGCCATTGAAACCGCGGAAGGAAATCGCGCCGGCGGTGCTGGGACCCTGGCCGAAATTGGTGGTCAGCACGCCCGGCATGCGGGAAAAAAGCTGGAAGGTCGCGTCGACATTTTCCCGCTGGGCTATCGATCCCGACAGCACGTCGACCGAAGTCAGCACCTTGGAAATCCGGGTCTGGCGGTCGGCCGTCACCACGATCTCGCCGATCGTCAGGCTGGTGTCGGTGGTGGTCTCGGCGGATGTCGAATTCGTGGCGCTCGCAGTTTGGGCCTGCGCCTGACCGGCAAGAAGAATTGCCAGCGTGATACCGACGCTGGGCAGGACAAATCTGGACATGAAACCCCTTTCTTGGCGCGCCGCCGACGCAGCGCGCATGTTCACCGGCATTTACGCATCAGCACAGGCTGCCCCTCCACCGCCAGATGCAAATTTTCAAAATTTCTGCAGGGCAAAGCAGTTCATCTGCGTAAAGGCCTATATGCCATTCGCAGATTCTCTTTCGTCTCGATCTCCCCAAATCCCCTGTTCCCGCCGCCAGGCACTGTTTGGCGCGGGCGCGTTTCTGGGCCTTGCTGCCTGCGGTCAGCCGCATCTGGACGCGGGCGAGGGGATATTGCGCGTCATCGGGCCGTGGGATCTGGGCGGTTTCGATCCCACCAAATCCGGCGCCATGTTCAGCCGCCTGCAGATCGCCGAAACGCTGATCGAATCCGACAATGCCGGCACGCCGCTTCCCGGGTTGGCGACCGGATGGACGACCTCGCCCGATGGTCTGGTTTGGACATTCCGGCTCCGTCCTGCGGTGCTGTTCCACGACGGCAGCACGCTCAACGCCGCCCACACCGCCTGGGCGCTGCGCCGGGCGATGGAACCACCGGCCACCCTGTCGCTGGCTCCGGTTGCGGACATCACTTCTCAGGGGGATGACATGGTCATCATCCGCCTGACCAAACCCTTCGCACCGCTGCTGCATCTGCTGTCGCACACCAGCACGCAGATCTGGGCACCCGCCGCATTTGGCCCGAACGGCGATGTCCGCAATGTGATCGCCAGCGGGCCTTACCGCCTCACGCGCTTCGAACCGCCGTTGCGCATGGATACGGCATTCTTCGCCGGGCATCGCGGCGGCCCCCGTTCGGTCAAGGGCTCGGCCTATATGACGGTCAGCCGGATGGAGACGCGCACGCTGATTGCAGAGGGGCGCCAAGCCGATCTCATCTATTCGATCGATGCCCCGTCAGCGCGCCATATCCTGGCAGACAGCCGGAACCAGATCATCGCGGCACAGATGCCGCGCACGCTGATCCTGAAGGTGAATTCCGGCAACCCGAAGCTGGCCGATCTGCGGGTGCGGCGCGCCATCAGCCTGGCGATCGACCGGCAGGGGATCGCCAGCGGCATCTTGCTCGATCCTTCGCTGGCGGCGGGGCAATTGTTCCCACCCATGCTGCAAGGCTGGCACGATCCCGATCTGCCGCCACTGGGCCGGAATGTGGAACAGGCTGGCGATCTGCTGTCGCAGGCAGGCTGGCTGAGAGAGGGGGACGGCATCCGCAGGCGCGATGATCAATCTCTGCACATCACGCTGAAGACCTATTCCGACCGCGCGGAATTGCCCGTGCTGGCGGCCGCGCTGCAGGAACAACTCCGGCTGGTTGGCATCGCGGTCGAGGTGCAGATCAACAATTCCAGCGATATCCCGCTGTCGCATCGCGACAAGACCGTGGAACTGGCGCTGGTCGCCCGCAACTATGCCAATTTCGTCGATCCGACCATCTCGGTCATCCAGGATTTCGGGCGCGGCGGCGGCGATTTCGGGGCCACCGGCTGGGTCAATCGGCCGGTCGAACAGGCGATCGACGATCTGCTCACCCATGGTGATCCCGATGGCCGGCGCAGGCGCGGCATCGCGCAGGTGCTGCAGGCAGAACTGCCGGTCATTCCGATCAGCTGGTACATGGAACGCGTCGCCCTCAGTGATCGTGTTGCGGGTGGTGTCTCCTTCGATCCCTATGAACGGACGCTGCGGATCGCCGATGTGCGTCTGGCTGGGGGGCGGTCATGAAGCTTGCTCCGATCCTGCTTCGCCGGCTGATCCAGGCGGTGCTCGTCGCGCTGGTCATTTCCACGCTGGCCTTCTTCCTGATGCGCAGCCTGCCCGGCGATATGGCGTTTCGCGTTGCTGCCGGGCGCTACGGCCCGGACATGGTCTCTGTCGCCGCTGCCGAAGCCGTTCGGGCAGAACTTGGCCTCGGGCGACCGATGCTGGAGGCGCTGGGAATCTGGCTGGGCCGGTTGGCCAGCTTCGATCTGGGGGTTTCCTTCGTCAATGGCGGCTCCGTTGCGGCGCAGCTCGGTCATGAACTCGGCTATACGCTGCGGCTGGCCTGTGCTGCTGCCGTGGCTGCCTTCATCATCGCGGTTCCCGTCGGCGTCGCGGCGGGTTCTCGGCCCGGTGGGCTGATGGACAGGGGCAGCCTGGTGGTGTCGGTCATCCTGCGCAGCGTGCCGCCATTTCTGATGGGCTTGGTGCTGATCATCGTGTTTTCGCTCCAGCTCCAATGGCTGCCGAGCGCGGGCTATGAAAATCGCGGCTCTGACATTCTGCCGGCGCTGACGCTCGGGCTTGGGCTCGCCGGTCCGATGTCGCGCATCGTGCGCGAAGCTGTCTTTCAGGTCCGGTCTCAGCCGTTCCATCTGTTCGCCCGGACCAAGGGGCTGGGCGCCCGCGCGGTGATGCTGCGCCATACGCTGCGCAATGCCGCCGTGCCGGTGGTCGCCTATTCCGGCACCCAGCTGGCGCTGCTGATCGAAGGCGTGGTGGTGGTCGAATCGCTGTTTTCCTGGCCGGGCATCGGCCACGCGCTGGTGCATGCGATCTTTGCCCGCGATGTGCCGATGATCCAGGGGGCCATTCTGGTCATGAGCCTGGGCTACGTCGCCCTCAATGCCCTGATCGATATAGCGGTTCGCGTGATCGATCCCCGCGTGGAGGAACCGGCATGATCACGGATGACGATTTCCTGCCCGATCTGGCCGAACGGCCATGGCTGACGCGGCAACGCCAGCTGGGCATTGCCATTCTGGTGCTTGTGCTGCTCTTCGCTGTCGTGCCGATTGTCACGGCGCCCGATCCCCGCGTGCAGGATCTGACCCGGGTGCTGCAATCGCCTGACGCGCTGCACCTGCTGGGGACGGACCAGCTGGGCCGCGATGTGCTCGCGCGCGTGTCGGCCGGTGCGCGGCTGACCTGCGGCCTGGCGCTGCTGTGCGTGCTGACGGCCGCCTGCATCGGCAGCGCCGCCGGTCTGGCGGCGGCTTGGTGTGGAGGCTGGGTCAATCGCACATTGGCAACAGTGGCGGACATGATCCTGGCGGTTCCCGTCCTGCTGATCGTGCTGTTGCTGGTCGCCTTCGCGCCCGGCCATCTGCTGCCGATCTATCTGGCCCTGGCATTGAGCATGTGGGTGGAATATTTCCGGCTGGTTCGCGCCCATGCCCTGCGCGTGCTGGCCAGTCCGCATGTGGAATCCGCCCGTCTGCTGGGCTTCAGTCCCGCCTATGTCACCCGCTGGCACCTGTGGCCTGAACTGGCGCCTTACGTCGGCTCCGTCATGGTCATGGGCACCGCCACGGCGGTTCTGGCTCTTGCGGCGGTTGGTTTCGTCGGCACCGGCCTGCGCCCACCAACGGCAGAGCTGGGCCTGATGATGAGCGAATCCTTCGCCTATTGGCGCGATGCGCCCTGGCTGCTGTTGTCGCCGGTGGCCGTGCTGGTCGCCGGGGTGGTCGGTCTCGCACTTACCACCGGTCTGGGGGAGGACCGGCCATGAACGCCCTCACAGTCGAAAACCTGTCGATCCGCCACCAGGATCAGATCTTGCTGGAACCGGTCAGCTTCACGGTGGGGGCGGGCCAATGCATCGTCGTGCTGGGGGAAAGCGGATCGGGAAAATCGCTGCTGGCGCAGGCGATCCTGGGGCTCCTGCCACACGGGCTTGCTGCCGATGGCAGCGTTATCCTGAAAGATCAGCGTTTCGATGCCGGGGATACGGCCCTGCGTCGGCAGCGCTGGGGACGGGAATTGGGCCTGCTGCCGCAGGAACCGTGGCGCGCGTTGAACCCGACCATGCGCATTGGCGACCAGGTGGCGGAGGTGCATGCGCTGGTTCGGGGTCGTCCTTGGGCGGAGGCACGCTCCACCGCCCGCGCCGCCCTGGCAGACATGGGGCTGGCCGATGAATATCGCAGCCTGCCGCATCGTCTGTCGGGCGGCATGGCCCAGCGCGCCACGCTGGCCGCAGCGCGGGCCGGTGGCGCCTCGATCCTGATTGCGGATGAACCCACCAAAGGCCTGGATATCGCCTTGCGCAGCCGTGTGGTCGACGATCTGAAATCCGTCATGGTCGCTGGTGGCACGCTGTTCGTCATCACCCATGATGTGCAGGTCGCGCGCGATCTGGGTGGCGAAGTCATCGTCATGCGCGGCGGCCAATTGATGGAACGCGGACCTGGCGACACTCTGCTGACGGCGCCAGCCAGCGCCTATACCCGCGAATTGCTCGCGGCAGATCCTGCGTCCTGGCCTACCGCTGCGGCTCCGCCTGCCCATGGCGACATGATCCTGGCAGCGACCGATCTGGCCAAGACCTACGATGGAAAGCAGCTGTTCGCCGGCCTCGATCTCAGCCTCTCCCGGGGTGATCGGGTCGCTTTCGTCGGTGCCAGCGGCAGCGGCAAGAGCACGCTGGGCGATATTCTGATCGGCGTACGCAAGCCTGACCGGGGAAGTGTCCGGCGCGGCGGCGGCCTGTCGGCGCTGGCCTTCCAGAAACTGCATCAGGATCCCGGTGCGGCCTTTGCTCCATCGCTCAGCCTGGCGCGGGCCTTGAATGATGCCGTGCGGCTTCATGGACGGAAATGGCAGGATGTCCGGCAATGGATGCGGCGGCTGGGATTGAGCGAGAGCCTGCTTCCGCGCAAACCCGCTGCGCTGTCGAGCGGGGAACTGCAGCGCTTTGCCTTGTTGCGGATCCTGTTGGTCCGGCCGGCGCTGATCTTCGCCGATGAACCGACTTCCCGCCTCGACCCCATCAACCAGCGGCGCGCGCTTGAGCTGTTGGCAGAGGTCGCCGCGGAAGAAAACATCGCCCTGCTGCTGGTAACGCATGATCCGGATGTGGCGCGGGCCATCGCGCCGCTGCGCCTGCATCTGCCGCTGACCGCACAATAGC
Source organism: Croceibacterium xixiisoli (assembly GCF_009827305.1). Classification (GTDB taxonomy): domain Bacteria; phylum Pseudomonadota; class Alphaproteobacteria; order Sphingomonadales; family Sphingomonadaceae; genus Croceibacterium_C; species Croceibacterium_C xixiisoli. Next base: position 298,219 of record NZ_WTYJ01000003.1, read on the forward strand.
CAGCGATGAGCATCACGCCCCGCCTTGTGCGCAACCTTGTTCGCAAGATCCATCTCTGGCTCGGGCTGACGATCGGCCTTTGGCTGGTGGTGATGGGGCTGACGGGCAGCCTGCTGGCGTTCTATCCCCGCATCGACGCGTGGCTGAACCCTGTTGGTGCTGTGGGTCAGCCGGCGGCATCGATGGACGAGATTTACGGCCTGCTGCGGGCAACCTATCCCGAACGTTCAGCCCATTGGCGCATCGAGATCGCCCCAGCCGGTCAGCCGTTCCAGGCCCGGTCGCTGTCGGCCGAAGACATGGCCGGCACCAGATTCGCGCCGCTGATGGTGTGGATCGATCCGCATGATCCGGCGATCCTGCGGTCGGAGCAATGGGGCCGCTATGCGATGACCTGGGTCTATGACCTGCATTATCATCTGCAATTGGGGCCGCGCGGGGCGGTCGTGGTCGGCGGGTTCGGCCTGCTGACGCTGATCTTGCTGCTGACAGGTCTGGTGAACTGGTGGCCGCAACCAGGCTCCTCATTCCGCAAGGCGCTGAGCCTGCGGCGCGGGGCTGCGCCTGTGCGAACATTGTATGATGTGCACAGACTGGTCGGCATCGGCGGCATGGCGCTGTTGCTGCCAATGGTGCTGACCGGCGTGATGATGAGCCTGCCTGCCCCCACGCAAGGCGCGCTGTCCCTGTTCATGCCGGTCAGCGTACCGGTGTCGCCTGCTCCGGTGCTCGAACAGGCTGATGATGGGCGGCAGGTGTCGATCGAAACGGCGCTGGGCACCGCCCGCAGCATTTTCCCCGCTGCGCCCCTGCGCTGGATCGAAACGCCCGCGTCAGGCGCTGCCAATTATGCGTTCAAGTTCGAAACGGCGGGCGATCCCAACCGCCGCTTCCCTCATTCCACCGTCTGGGTCGACCGGCATAGCGGCAGGATCGCAGGCACGCTCGACGCCGGGAAACGGGTCGGGACTGCCTCTGTGGCGAGCTGGTTCTATCCGTTGCACAGCGGCGAGGTGCTCGGCCTGCCGACCCGGATCGTGGTCTGTCTGGCCGGTTTGCTGCCGCTGGTGCTGTTCGGGTCTGGTCTCTGGCGCTGGCTGTTGATCCAGCGACGCCACCGCACTCCGGCCGCCGGATGAGCCAGAATCCGCCCCGAATGGACAGGCCATGATCGATCGGGTTAGTCATCACCCGTGCTGCGGATGATCGCCTTGAGCCTGAAGCGCCATTTGGCGGTGCTGTGCCTTGCACTGACGCTGATCCATTCCGGGGCGGCGACGGCGCAGATCCTGGACCGCGTGCAGCATTCCGCTGGCGATGTGGCGCAGCATGATCATGGGTTTTTCAGCGCGATCATGCTGGATGACGATCATCACGACCACCACGAAGACCATGATCATCACCCGGATGCTACAGATCATGATCGCGCCGTCGATGATCTGCCCGATGGCGCCCAGCATCACCATCATGGCGATATCGCGCCGGGCTTGATTGTGCGCGATCTCGCAGGGGAGGCTGCGGTCATGCCGGATCGCACCCCGCGCGAATTTCGGTCGGATCCGCATGTTCCCGGATATCGGCAGGCCGGCCCCGAACGGCCGCCCAGATATCTGGCGCTGAACCGCTGAGGCGCGGCGGTCCCGCGTGAAACGCGGGTTGTAACCGTAAATAACTGAAAGCGGGTGCGGCCGGGCTCTATCGCCTGCCGCCATCCGACCTATCCGAAAAGGATACCGACAATGAAGAAACTCGCGGGAAACAGCGGGGCTGTGGGGGCTGGGCTGGCTGGCTCGACAATGCCGTGGCGCTATCTGCTGCTGGCGGCCTGGCTGCTGTTCTATTCCGCCGCCGCCTTTGCCCATGACGTGGCCGAAGGGGACAAGGCCTTTGTCCAGAGCATCAGCGGGCCAGCCTTCGGCCCTTTCATGTATCTGGGCGCCAAGCACATGGTCACCGGATATGACCACATCCTGTTCCTGATCGGGGTGGTGTTCTACCTCTATCGGCTGCGCGACGTGGTGGTCTATGTCTCCATGTTCACCATCGGCCATTCGCTGACCCTGATGGGCGGCGTGCTGCTCGGCGTCGGGGCCAATGCCTATATCATTGATGCCATCATCGGCCTGTCGGTGGTCTACAAGGGGGTCGAAAACCTCGGCGGGTTCCGCAAGATTGGCCTGAACATCAATCCCCGTCTGGCGGTGCTGGTGTTCGGCCTGTTCCACGGCATGGGTCTGGCGACCAAGCTGATGGATCTGCAGGTTTCGGAAAACGGCCTGCTGATCAATCTGATCGGTTTCAACCTGGGCGTCGAAGTCGGCCAGGTGATCGTGCTGTCGGTGGTGGTGTTCCTGCTCAGCAGCTGGCGCAGCACCGCCAGCTTCGCCAAGGGCGCGTTCTCCGCCAATGTGGCGCTGATCATCGCCGGCCTGGCGCTGACCGGATATCAGCTGATGGGCTATTTCGCCGCCTGATGGATCGGTTCACTGCGCGCGGCGGCGGGCGTTCTGCCTGCCGCCGCGTGCAACATTATATGTCCAAGGGAAAACTTTGCGCCTGCAGGCCTTGTCCCCATGCGGTTCTTTCTACCATAAAGGCTGACAATCCACACAGACGGGCAACCAGCCAGCAGGGAGGAAGCGGAAGACATGAGTGATGCGAGACTGTTGATACTGGTTCTCGCACTCCCCTTCCTGGGCAGCATTCTCGCCGCATTTCTGCCGACCCGCGCCCGCAACGCAGCGTCCTTCATGGCCGGCCTCATCGGCCTGATCGCCAGCGCCCTCCTGCTCAGCTTCTATTCCACGCTCGCGACCGGGCAGACGGTCCGTCATGTCGCGCCGTGGCTGCCCTCGCTCGGCCTCGATTTCACCCTCCGCCTCAGCGGCTTCACCTGGCTTTTCGCCCTGCTGGTGCTCGGCATCGGCACATTGGTGGTGCTCTATGCCCGCTATTACATGTCGGAAGAGGACCCGGTTCCGCGCTTCTTCAGCTTCCTGCTGGCCTTCATGGGCTCGATGCTGGGCGTCGTGCTGTCGGGCAATCTGATCCAGATCGTGTTTTTCTGGGAGATGACGAGCCTCTTCTCCTTCCTGCTGATCGGATATTGGCACCATAATCAGAGCGCGCGCGACGGTGCGCGCATTGCGCTGATCGTCACTTGCCTCGGCGGGGTCTGCCTGCTGGTCGGCATGCTGCTGCTCGGGCATATCGCCGGCAGCTATGATCTGGATGTGGTGCTGGGCCGGGGCGATATCGTGCGCGCCCATGCGCTCTATCTGCCGATGCTGATCCTGATCCTGATCGGTGCCTTCACCAAGAGCGCGCAGTTCCCGTTCCAGTTCTGGCTGCCGCATGCCATGTCCGCGCCGACCCCGGTGTCGGCTTACCTGCATTCGGCGACCATGGTGAAGGCGGGCATCTTCCTGCTGATCCTGCTGTGGCCCGTGCTCGCTGGCACGCAGATCTGGTATCTGATCGTCGTCACTATTGGCTTGGCGACGCTGCTGGTCGGGGCTTGGTCGGCGATCTTCCAGCATGATCTGAAGGGGCTGCTGGCCTATTCGACGATCAGCCATCTGGGCTTGATCACGCTGCTGCTGGGGCTGGGCAGTCCGCTCGGGCTGGTCGCGGCGATCTTCCACACCGTCAATCACGCCACCTTCAAGGCTTCGCTGTTCATGGCGGCGGGGATCATCGATCATGAAACCGGCACGCGCGATCTGCGCAAGCTGTCCGGCCTGATGAAGTTCATGCCGATCACCGCCACGCTGGCGATGGTCGCGGCGGCGGCCATGGCTGGGGTGCCGCTGCTGAACGGCTTCCTGTCCAAGGAAATGTTCCTGGCAGAGGCGCTGGAATCGCAGAGCGGCACGCTGCTTGACTGGGCGCTGCCGATCCTGGCCACGCTCGCCAGCATGTTCAGCGTGCTCTATTCGATCCGCTTCATTCATCAGACCTTCTTCGGCCCGCCGCCTGTCGATCTGCCGCACACCCCGCATGAGGCACCGCACTGGATGCGCCTGCCGATCGAGATTCTGGTGCTGGCCTGCCTGGTGGTCGGCATTATTCCCACGCTCACCATCGGCCCCTTGCTGCAGATCGCGGTCCGTTCGGTGCTGGGCGACCGCACACCGGATTACAGCTTGGCCATCTGGCACGGTTTCAACATGCCCTTGTTGATGAGCGTGATCGCGCTGGTCGGTGGCGTGCTGCTCTATCGCCGGTTCGGCGGGCGGCTCAACGCCATGACCAATTCGCCCTTCATCGGTCGGCTCAAGGGCCGGAGAACCTTCGAAACGGTACTGGCCGCGCTGATAGACGGCGCCAGCGCTCTGCACAGGATGGTCAGCACCAAGCGGTTGCAGGTGCAGCTCCGCATTCTGATCGTGGTCACGCTGGCCGCAGGATCGATCGGTTTCCTGACCTATGGCTACAGCGTCGGCAATGGGCCGACCATCATGCTCGATCCGATCTTCGCGGTGCTGTGGATCCTGGGCGGCGCCTCCGCCATCGGCGCGGCGGTGCAGGCGAAATTCCATCGGCTGGCGGCGCTGGCCATGGTCGGCGTGGCCGGGCTTTCAACCTGCATCAGCTTCATCTGGCTCTCCGCTCCCGATCTGGGGCTGACCCAGCTGCTGGTGGAAAGCATCACGCTGGTGCTGATGCTGCTCGGCCTGCGCTGGTTGCCGCAACGCCTGCCGGAATTCTGGCCGGGCGGGCGAACGCCGTTCAATGTGCGGCTGCGGCGCGGGGGTGACATCCTCATCGCGGTGGCGGCCGGTCTGGGCGCGGCGGCCATCGCCTATGCCATGATGACCCGCCCTGAACCCGAAGGGATTTCGCGCTTCTTCCTGGAACAGGCCTATCATGGCGGCGGCGGCACCAATGTGGTCAACGTCATCCTGGTCGATTTCCGCAGCTTCGATACGCTGGGGGAAATCACCGTGCTGGCGATCGTCGCATTGACCGTGTTCTCCCTGTTGCGCCGTTTCCGCCCGGCCGCCGAAAGCGTGGAACTGCCGGTCCAGCAGAAGGTGCAGAACGCTTTCGATGCAGGCCGTGAAGATCGCGAACATGGCGATACGGCGGCCCATTATCTGCTGGTGCCGCGCGTGATCATGGAATGGATGTTCCCGATCATCCTGACCTGTGCGCTCTATTTCCTGATCCGTGGGCATGATCTGCCCGGCGGCGGTTTCGCCGGTGGGGTCACCGCCTCGATCGCGATCCTGCTGCTCTATATGGCCAGCGGCACGCGTTCGGTGGAAGCGCGTCTGAACATCCAGCCGGTCCGCTGGATCAGCGTCGGGCTGATGTTCGCGGTGCTGACCGGGATGGCCGCATGGCTGGCCGGCTATCCGTTGCTGTCGACCTATTTCAGCTATCTCGAACTGCCGCTGATCGGGGATATGCCGGTGGCCAGCGCGCTGCTGTTCGACATCGGCGTCTTCTCGGTGGTGGTTGGCACGACGGCGCTGATCCTCATCGCGCTGGCGCATCAGTCGATCCGCACCCCCCGTGCCCCCAAACCCGAAAAGGCACCGGACAAGATACCCGATATGGAGGGGGACACATAATGGAAGCCGTGCTCGCTCTTGCCATCGGCGTCCTCACCGCATCCGGGGTCTGGCTGGTATTCCGCCCACGCACCTTTCAGGTCGTGCTGGGGCTGGCGCTGCTGTCCTATGCCGTGAACCTGTTCATCCTGGCCGCTGGCCGGCTGCGCACCGATGCGCCGCCGATCATCGGCAAGGATGTGGTCGATCCCACGCTTTATGCCGATCCGGTACCGCAGGCGCTGGTGCTGACGGCCATCGTGATCTCTTTTGCCACCACCGCGCTGCTGCTGGTGGTGCTCATCGCGTCGCGTGGCCTGACCGGCACCGACCATGTCGATGGCGAGGATGACCAGTGACCGGCAGCATGCAGCATCTGATTGTCGCGCCTGTCGTTCTGCCCATCGCCGTCTGCGCGGTGATGCTGGCGTTCAACGAACGCCGGCGCATGCTCAAGCGGGCCCTCAGCCTGGCGACCACTGCGGCCCTGATGGTCATCGCCGCGCTGATCCTGTGGCAGGCGGACAAGACCGGCGTGCCGCAGGTCTATCTGCTCGGAAACTGGTCGGCACCTTTCGGCATCGTGCTGGTGGCGGACCGGCTCTCGGCCATGATGCTCTGCCTGGTCAGCGTGCTGGGCTTTACCGCGTTGCTCTATTCCTTTGCCCGCTGGGATCGGTCGGGGCCACGTTTCCACGTGCTGTTCCTGCTGCTGCTGGCCGGGGTCAACGGTGCGTTCCTGACCGGGGATCTGTTCAATCTCTTCGTGTTTTTCGAAGTGCTGCTGGCGGCTTCCTATGGCCTGATCCTGCATGGTGCGGGCGAAGAACGGACCCGGGCCAGCCTGCATTACATCACCATCAATATCGCCACCTCGCTGCTGTTCCTGATCGGCGTGGCGATGATCTATGCGGTTACCGGCACGCTCAACATGGCCGATCTGGCGGCCAGGATGGCCACCGTCCCGCCCGAAGATCTGATGCTGCTGGAAGCGGGCGCGGCGGTGCTGGGCATCGCCTTCCTGGTCAAATCGGGCATCTGGCCGCTCAGCTTCTGGCTGGTGCGCACCTATGCCGCAGCGGTCCCGCCGGTTGCTGCCGTATTCGCGGTCATGACCAAGGTGGGCATCTATATCGTCCTGCGCCTCAATTCGCTGCTGTTCGGCGGGGCGTGGGCGGAAACGGCGGGTTTTGCCGACAACTGGCTGATCTGGGCCGGCTTCGCCACGATTGCCTTCGGGGTGCTGGGCATCCTCTCGGCCCGCACGCTCAGCCGCGTGGCCGGTCACTACGTGCTGGTATCCTCCGGCACGCTGCTGGCCGTGATCGGCATGGGCGGCCTGGAACTGACATCGGCCATGCTGTTCTATCTGGTCAGCTCCACCCTGTCCGTCGGCGCGCTCTATCTCATCATCGAACCGGTGGAACGCAATGCGGATGAAGATGACATCATCCCCGGCCTGGAAGAACCGGTGTTCGATGACGAATACACCGGCGCGATCGAGGAAGAGGAAAATGAGAAGGGGATCGTCATTCCCGGATCGATCGCGGTGCTGGGCGGCGGTTTCATCTTCTGCACGCTGCTGCTCGCCGGTCTGCCGCCGCTGTCCGGGTTCATCGCCAAATTCGCGATCGTCGATGCGCTGTTCAGCGGCCCGGTGATCAGCGCCAAGGCGTGGATCCTGATCACGCTGATCATTCTGTCCGGCCTCACCACGCTGGTCGCGCTGACCCGCGCGGGGATCGATCTCATCTGGACCCCGGCGGAGGATTCGCCGGTCCATCTCAATGTCACGGAAATCGTGCCGATCGGCCTGTTGCTGGCCGCCTGCCTGGTCTCGATGATCCTGGCCGGCCCGATCTTCAGCTATATGGAGGCGGTGGCTGCCGATCTGGGCGATGCAAGTCTCTATATCGACGCGGTCATGAACGCACCGCGCGCCGGTGAGCCCGAAATGGGGGAGGCACTGTGAAGCGCATTCTGCCCTTTCCGCTGCTGTCGGCCACGCTGTTCACCATGTGGGTGCTGCTTACCGGTTTTTCGCCAGGGCATATCGTGATCGGTGCTGCCGTCGCGGTCATCGTGTCGCGGGTGATGCTGGCACTGCAGCCGGAACCCTCGAACATTCGCATCAGCAGCGCGATTCCCCGGCTGGCAGGGCTGGTGTTCGTGGATATCCTGCGATCCAACATCGCCGTGGCCCGGATCGTGCTGTTCAAACCGAAGGAGCGCAAATCGGGCTTCATTCACCTGCCGATCGAATTGCAGAACCCCTATGCGCTGGCGACCCTGGCGGTGATCATGACGGCCACGCCCGGCACGCTGTGGCTGCAGCATGATGCCCGCAACCGGCGCGTGCTGATCCATGTGCTGGATCTGGTCGATGAAAGCGAATGGGTCGATCTGATCAAGAACCGGTATGAGCGGCTGCTGATGGAGATTTTCGAATGAACTGGCCCATCCTCGCGCTGGCGATCACCGCCGCCCAGGTGCTGCTGGGCCTGGCGATGGGCTGCGCCGTCTATCGCGTGTTCCGTGGCCCCCGCGCGCAGGACCGTGTGCTCGGGCTCGATGCGCTTTATCTGTCGGGCATGCTGCTGCTGCTGACCTATGGCATCCAGACCGGCCGCACGCTGTTTTTCGAAGCGGCACTGGTCATCGCGCTGCTGGGCTTCGCCGGCACGGTCGCCCTGGCCAAATTCCTGATGCGGGGGGAGGTGATCGAATGATCCAGTCGCCCGATCTGCCGCTCTGGGCAGCCATCATCGTCGGCATCTTCGTGCTGCTGGGGGCATCGATCACCTTGATCGGGGCGCTCGGGCTGATCCGGCTCAACAGTTTCTACGAACGGGTCCACCCGCCCACGCTCGGCCCCACGCTGGGCACGATCTGCATCCTGGTCGCCTCGATCACCTGTTTTTCCACGCTGCAGAGCCGGCCGATCGTGCATGAATTGCTGATCGGCCTGTTCGTGACCATGACCACCCCGGTCACCCTGATGCTGCTGGCCCGCGCAGCCGTCTATCGCGACCGCAAGGAAGGATCCCCCGACGTTCCGCAGGAATGAGTGGATACAGCCAGCCCCACAAAAGAAAGGCCCCGCCGGAGCGGGGCCAAGGGAAGAGGGACTGTTGTTCCGGACAAAGGGGAGGGAGTTCCGGAACCGTCTGATGCTGTTCTAGCCAAGCCTTCCTGAACGCGCCGCGAACGGACTGTTTGGTTTCGTTCATCTTTGGCTAGCTGCTTGTTTGACAATCACTAATCTGAAAAATCCGCCAAATTCGCGCGATCTTCCGTGCCAATATGGCGATGGCGCGACGCACGGCCCTTCAGCATGTAACGCCGGGTAACGCGGCAGGTTACCGTAATTAACTCAAAGCGCGCGCGGCATCCTTCTAGCGCTTCCTCCACCATGGCTGACTCGCGGGGGCGAACCGGCGCGCATGGGCAGTTGAGGAAACAGAACAGCATGAAGCGGGTGAAAATCGGGCTGGTGGTGGCCGTCATCGCCCTGCTCGGTGCGATCATGTTGTTTTCCCGCGCAGGCGAAACCGGTCCACAGCCACCTGCCGCCGGGGGGCAATTTCACCTTCACCGATGATCTGGGCCGCAGCGTCACGGTCAACCGCCCGGTCAAGCGGGTGGCAATTTTCAACCGCTATGGCGTGGAATTCATCCGTGCGATTGCCGGCATGGATCCGATTGTGGGTGTCGATGCCGGCACTGCGAAGGAACGCGAATATTGGCCGGGGATCGAAAACATCGCCATTGTCGGGCAGGGGCAGGCGACACCCAATTACGATGCCATCGTGGCCCTGCGCCCGGATCTGGTGATTCTGCCGCGCAATGGCAGCTGGCAGGAAGCGGAACGGGTGCTGACCCCGCTGCATATCCCCGTCGCCGTCATCACCGCCTGGGATGTGCTCAAGCATGAGGAAAACGTCACGCTGATGGGGCAATTGTTTGACCGCCCTGACCAGGCGGCGGAGCTCAACGCTTTCTATCAGCACTGGAACACGCTGTTGCAGGAACGGCTGAAGGGCGTGACGCGCAAGCGGGTCTATCTGGAGGAGGTCGGCGATTACCGCACCCTGCTGCCCGGTTCGGGCTGGCATGACATGATCGAGACCGGCGGCGGGCTGAATGTCTTCCGCGATGTGTCCATTACCGGGGACAACCAGTCGCGTGGCAGCGTGCAGGGTTTCACCGTCGATCCGGAAGAAGTGATCGCGCGTGCACCCGATGTCATCCTGAAGCTGCAGCCGGGGCAATATGCGCCGCATCCGCGCGAGTTTTCGCGCCAGGTGCTGACCGGCATTGCGGCCCGCCCCGGCTTTGCCGGCACACCGGCGGTGCGCGAAGGGCAGGTCTATCACATGTCCTATTACCTTGCTGGCGGCTGTTCGAAGATCGTCGGCGCACTGCAGGTGGCCAAATGGCTCTATCCCGAACGCTTTGCCGATATCGATCCGGCAGCGGTGATGAACGAATGGCTGACCCGGTTTCAGCATGTCCCGGCGCAGCAGGGCTACACCGCCGGCCTGGGTGAGTTTCGCCGTTGATCGGGGATGAGCGGGCAGTGCGGGCGGCGCTGGGCGCGCCATGGCTGATCGGCGGCGCCATGCTGCTGCTCTGCCTTGCCGCGCTGGTGTCCAGCACAATGGGTGTCACCCAGATCGGGCTCGGCGATGCCATGCTCGCGCTGATATCGCCGCTGCTGCCCGCGCGCTGGAACGCGGGGCTTTCCGCGCAGGATATTGCGATCCTCACCACGCTGCGCCTGCCGCGCACGCTGATGGCGATCATCGCCGGCGCCGGGCTCGCGATTGCCGGGGTGGCGATGCAGGGCATCACCCGCAATGTGCTGGTCAGCCCCTATACGATCGGCATTTCCCCGGCGGCCAGCTTCGGCGCCTCGCTGGCGATGCTGTCGGGCGGTTATTATGGCGGCGCCAGCCATGTGCTGGTGGTCGGCTCGGCCTTTCTGTCGGCCATCCTCTGTGCCGTGTTCGTGCTCGGGCTGGCGGCCATGCGCGGCATCAGCGGCAATGTGCTGGTGCTGGCGGGCGTCGGCCTGTCCTATCTGTTCGGCGCGCTGACCGAAACGCTGCAATTCATCGCCACCGAACAGCAATTGGCGATGATCGTTCATTGGGCCTTCGGATCGGTCAATGGCGCCACCTGGGATGGCGTGAACACCACCGCCGCCGTGCTGGCGGTCATCTTCCCGCTGCTGCTGGCGCAGGCCTGGGCGCTCAATGCCTTTGCCGCCGGGGGTGATGAGGTTGCCGCATCGCTCGGCTTTCCCGTGGCCCGCACGCGGATCGTGGTGACCATCGGCTCTGTACTGATGACGGCAGCCATCGTCAGCTATGTCGGGGTCATCGGTTTCGTCGGGCTGATCGCGCCGCATGTCGGGCGCATGCTGATCGGCGGCGATCACCGGCTGCTGCTGCCCTTTTCCGCCATTCTCGGCGGCTTGCTGCTGCTCTGTGCCGATCTGGCCGGGCGGCTGTTGTTCGCCCCGATCACGGTACCGGTGGGGATCGTGGTCGCTTACATCGGCGTGCCGCTGTTCCTGCATCTGCTGCTCAGCCGCAGGGGGCGCAGCGGATGACCCTGGCGGCCCATGACCTGACCCTGCAGCGCGGCCATCGCCTGCTGCTGGACGCTGTGGACCTGGTGCTGGCACCGGGCGAACTGGTCTGTTTGCTGGGCCCCAATGGCGCGGGCAAGAGCACGCTGATCCGCTGCCTTGACGGGATCTGGAAACCAGGCGCGGGGTCGATCCATATCGACGGTACACCGCTCAGCCGGATCGGCCGGGAAGAGCTGGCTCGCACCATCGCCTATGTCCCGCAACAGAGCGGCGAAACACTTGGCCTCAGCGTGGCGGAGATGGTCACGCTCGGCCGGGCAGCCCATCGCCATCGGGAAAACGGGGCGCAGCGGCGCGAAATGGTGCATCAGGTGCTGGCCCGCTTCAACTTGCAGGCTATGGCCCAGCGTCCGTTCGATGCCTTGAGCGGCGGGGAACGGCAACGCGTGCTGATCGCGCGCGCCGTGGCGCAGGATGCCCGCTACATGCTGCTGGACGAACCCACCAGCGCGCTGGATCTGCGCCACCAGCTCGAAACCCTGCGCACGGTACGCAGGCTGGTGGATGAAAACGGCATCGGCGCGCTGACGGCGATTCATGATCTCAGCGCTGCTGCCCGTTTTGCCGATCGTGTCGCTTTGCTCGATCAGGGGCGGCTGGTCGCCGTGGGCAGATGGCAGGATGTGCTGACGCCAGCACGGCTGGCGGCGGTGTTCGGGGTGCAGGCGCATGTCGGGGTGGTCGAAGGCCTGCCCTATATTCTCCCGGCGGACAGTTGAGGGCACGCCCATGAACGACATGGTGCATGGGCAATGGGCCGATCAGCCGGCAAAGAGGGGGCAGGGCGATGCCCCGTCGGTGATCCTGCTCGGCCGGTCGGCGATCGCGGCCGTACCGATCCAGTAAATGGAGGCGCTGGCCGCCCTGCTGGCCATGCGGGGCGGGCTGGCATCGGTCCGCATCGCCTTTTCCGAACAGGGCAAGCCGGCACTGCGCGAAGAATTGCTGCGGACCATCGATGAAGGGGCGACATCGATCGTCATCCTGCCGGTGATGCTGCCGGTCGAACCTAGCCATCATGCCTGGCTGATGAAGGCGATTTCCCGCTGGGAACGCGAAGACGGGCGTATCTGGCCGGACATCCGCATCGCCCCCTTGCTCAGCGAACTCCCGGCCATGGCCGCACTGCTGGGCAGCGCGCTGGATCGCGCGATGGGGGATGCGCCAATGGGCCGCGTGGCGGAAAAGCCGCGCGAAGGATCGATCGTTCCGGCGCAGCAGCGGCGCGTGCTGGTCTGCCATGGCGGCCCCTGCACGGCGGCGGGCGCGGCACTGGTGTGCCTCGGTCCCTGCAATCTGGCCCCGGTAGTGCAGGTCTGCCCGGAAAACACCTATTATGGCGGGGTCGATGAAGCGGCGGTGGATGCCATCATCCGCGATCACATCCTGCAGGGTATGGTGGCGCGTGATTACGCCTATCCCGCCGATGGCCGCAAACAGGTGTTGCGCAAAAGCTGACCCTCCCTACCGACGCTGCTTTGTCCGTTCAGGCGGCAGGGGCTGGCCGGCGAGGTAACACATGCCGTCCCGCCGCTCTGGCACCGAAAGCCGGTCTGTCGCATTAGAAGAAGAATCGAAGGACCCGGGAACAGCTGTGCCTGAACAGGAACTGCAAGGATTTGGCGCCCGCAGACGGCCCCGTTGGGGTGCGCTGCTGCTGGTCGGTCTGTTCCATGTGGCCGCATTGGTGGGGCTGGTGCGCGCCTTTGCTCCGGATTTGGGCACGCAGGTGATGGAACGGGCCGGCGCTCTTGTCACCGTGGTGGTGCGTACGCGGGATGAACCACCCCCGCCAGCAGCGCCCGCGCCGGACCCGCAATCTGTGCCGGATGAAGGCGCTGCCGCTCCCGAAGCTGCAGCAGCCACCCCGAAAGAAGTGACCGTCCCTGAGGTGCGAACACCTTTGGCCTCGCCCAGCCCGGCACCGCGCGCCTCGGCCACCGGCGATGAAAACAGCGCCGGGGCAGGGGAAAGTGGCGATGGCACCGGGGCCGGGGCCGGGGGCGAGGGTGACGGGCTGGGCAGCGGGCGCGGTGGTGGCGGCCGTGGCGGGATCATGGTGACCAGGCCGGAAAAAATCGCCGGCGACATCAATGCCGAAAGCGATTTCGCCACGCCCCCGGGCGGGCGGCAGATCCGCTGGGGCCAGCGTGTGGTGGTGCATATGACCGTGGGTGTGGATGGCCGTGCCAGCAATTGTCGGATTGTCGAACCCAGTCCCGATCCGACCGCCGATCAGCGGGTCTGCGATCTGGCGGAAGAACGGTTCCGTTTTCGCCCCGCGCGCGACGGCAACGGTGATCCTGTCCCGGCTATCTATGGCTGGCAGCAGTGGTGGCGCCCGCGTGGCTGAATTTCGGACTTATTTGTCCCCGATCTGTCTCAGTCGGTGTGGTTTTCCGTGATTCCGCGCTTACCGTTACAATTGCCGTTGCGTCCGGGCGGCAGGTGGGTGAAAGGGCGGATATGACGGCGATTCACCCGGTAGTCCTGTGTGGTGGCAGCGGAACGCGGCTTTGGCCGCGCAGTCGCAAGACCATGCCCAAGCCCTTCCTGCCCCTGGTGGGCGAACGGACCCTGTTCCAGGAAACGCTTGATCGCTGTGCCGATGCAGCCCTGTTCGCCGCGCCGGTGATCGTCACCGGTGCCGCGCATGTGGCGCATGTGCAGGCGCAATCGGGTGATCATCCCGGCACGACCGTCATCGTCGAACCGGAAGCCAAGAACACCGCCGCTGCTGTTGCGCTGGCGGCCGCGCGCCTGCCTGCCGATGCGGTGATGCTTGTTTGCCCGAGTGACCACCACATTGCCGATACGGCGGCATTCCAGGCCGCCGCCCAGGCTGCTGCAAAGCTGGCGCAGGATGATTGGCTGGTATCCTTCGGTATCGCCGCCACGGCGCCCGAAACCGGTTTCGGCTATATCCGGCGCGGGGACGCGCTGGAGGGCGGGTTCCAGGTCGAACGTTTCGTCGAAAAGCCGGATCTTGCCACGGCAGAAGCCTTTCTGGCGGATGGCAATTACAGCTGGAATGGCGGCATCTTCGCCTATCGAGCCGGCTTCTTCATGGAAGAGCTTAGCCGCTTCCGTCCCGATATCGCCGATGCAGTGCGCGCGTCCGTGGTCGAAGGTACGCAGGATGGTGCCGCCTTCCATCCGGCGGCTGCGCCTTTCGGGGCGATCGATGGGGAATCGGTCGATTATGCCGTGATGGAACCGACCGAGCGCGCCGCCGTGGTGCCAGTGTCGATGGGGTGGTCCGATATCGGCAATTGGCAGGCACTGCGCGATGCCCGTGCGGGCGACCAGGCTGACAACCGCATCCGTGGCACGGTCGAACTGGTCGATTGTCGCAATGTGCTGGCCGAAACCGATGGTCCGCGCATTTCCATCATCGGGCTGGACGATATCGCCGTGATCGTCGACGGGGATGAAGTGCTGGTCACCACCATGGCCGGCGCGCAGAAGGTCGGCAAGCTGGGCGGCGCAACCAACCAGTAATTGCGATTTTCGCGGCGGTGCAGGGAGCAGGATCGGTCCGCGCCGATCATGGCGATTGCCGATGGGCCCTGTTTCCTGCCATCCAGGGATATTGTAGTCAGCAATATCCCTACCGGAGCCTTCATGTTAGCCCAGACGATCCAGCTTGCCCTTGCTCCGGTGTTCGTGCTGGTGGCGATCGGCAATATAATGAACCTCCTGTCCTCCCGGTTGGGGCGTGTGGTGGACCGTTCGCGTCAGCTGCAGGGTCTCTACCGCACCACCACGGGGACGGAACATGATGCGATCGTGCGCGAAATCCGGCTGGTTTCGCGGCGGATCAACACCATCGGCCGCGCCATCCTGCTGATGGTGCTCGCGGGCCTGGCGATCGGTGCCGTGGTCGGGCTGCTGTTTCTGGAAGAATTTGCCGGGCTGGCGCTGCAGCCGGTCATCGCTGGCGTGTTTATTGTCGCCATTTCGCTGCTGATGGCGGCTCTGCTGCTGTTCCTGCATGAAACCCGCATTGCCACCGCAGCGCTGGAAATCCCGGAAACCTTCTTGGAACTTGAACGCAAGCTCTGATCGGAACCTGCCTCACGCGCCACTGCCCGGGCATTGGCGCAGTCTGTCACGCGCTGCCAGCCCATCGCGCCAGCTGACATCCAGCACCTGCCTGCCGTCGATCGACAGGCGGAAACGCTGCGTGTCCATCATCGTGGCCAGCACCGCCTCTGCCGATGGCACGGCCAGCGCAATGACCCCGCTGCCGCTGCGCGGATCGGTGTAGCTGTAACCGCGCACGGTTTGGGTTTCGGCTTCTTCGTCCTGCCACAGATTCACCTGGGTCAGTTCCGTGTCATCGGGTGTGGGCAGATTCCGGCCCCAGAACTTCAGCATGGCGCCGCGATAAGGGCCGCCGGGCCCGAACACGCCGACCAGACCTTCGGCACTGGTGAACAGCACCATGCAATGTTCGCCCGGTTCCGCCCGGCGCCCGGTCACCTCGGAATAGGTCCAGAAACCATTGTCGTAATCCTGCGACATCTGGGTCAGCTTGATGCCGGGATCGTCGCTGTTCATGCCCAGCCGCGTGGCCGCCAGATCCGCCAGCGCCTGCCGCAGCTGTTCGATCTTTTCGCGCGTGGTTTCCGGGGAGACCTGCCGCTGCCAGGTCGGATCGACCAGCGGCGTGTCATCGCCTGTCTCACCCGGATTGGCGAAGCAGACGCCCGCCCCCTGGAAGCCAGGCCCGCTGGCCATGCCGATCTGGGATTCGCCAGGGCCCGGTCCGCCCGGGCAGAGATAGGTCTGCGCCTGCGCCGTGCCGGGAATGGCGATCGCCAGCATGGCCGCGATCGGTAGGCCCAGCAGCATGGGCAGGGTTGGGCGAAACCGTCGTGAAGCAGCCATGCCGGCAATCCTTGTGAAATTGCCCGGAAATCTAGCCTAATCTGACAGGGATGTAAGTGGTTTCAGCGCAGCAGTTTCTGCCCTTGGTCGCGGATTGCGCCGCTGACGATCGGTTCGAAGAAAGACAGCGCAGCCGGAAGCGCCACGTGGAAGATCACCTGACTGTCTTCGATGATCACATAGCCGTCGATCGTCTGGCCCATGGCGGCGATCGACATGTCCATCCGGTCTTCACCGGGCCAGCTGGTGGTAACCTCGGCCATGCCACCGGGAATCCCGCTGGCGATTTTGTGGCTGCTGTTGCGCAGTCGGCTGCGCACCGTGTCGCGGTCCAGCGTGTGGGGAATTGCGACTTCCATCAGGGTTTCCCGTCCACTGGCGCTTCGGGTCCGTCGCCATATTTGTATTCGAGATAGCGTGTGCGGATGGCCAGATCGTCCAGCGATCCTTCCGCCAGCTGGCGGGTTACGCGGTCGATTTCGCCACTGATCTTGCCCAGGCTTTCCACCAGCTGCTGGTCCGGGGTCGATCCGCTGCGCTGCTCGCGGCGCAGCTGCGCGGGAATGCGGCGGTAGCTGTCGATGGTTTCCGGCAGCAATTCCCCCACCAGCTTGCGGGTTTCGCCAGCCGCCGGATGGCCCGGATCGACATGTTCCAGCTGCAGGCCCAGCGCGTCCAGCCGCACGCCCAGCTGTTCCACTACGGTGACTGCCGGGGCGGGCAGGGCGGGGCGCTGGTGTTCCAGCCACAATTCGGTGCGTGCGACCAGCTGCCGGGCGTCCTGCGTCCGCGCCAGCTGGTCGCGCGTCGGTGCCTTGGTCTTGGGGAAATTGGCGAAGACAATCACGGCGGTGATGATCACCAGAAATGTGATCATTACGCCGGTAAAGCCGATGCCATCCAGCACGATCCCGGCGGCGGCAGCGGCAACAATGATCGCCACCAGCGATGCTGCGATCCAGCTGATCCGCGTCTTCAGATTGCGCCGGCGCAGCTCTGCCGAACCCTGGCCGATGGATTGCGCCGTCGCGGCCCGATGGCGGCCGCCCTGCTGGTTGTCGCGCACCAGCGCCCGACCTTCGGTCAGGATGCGATCACTCTGCCGGGTCAGGTCGTCTGCCATCAATTGTCCAGCGACAGCAGCGATTGTTCACCCGCAGTCACCTGCGCGGCGGCCTGTGCCTGGCCTTCCGCCCGCGCGATATAGCCCTTGGATTTTTCCACCTCTGCCGACAGCGTGGTGACCGTCTGCTTCATGGAATCGAGCGCGCGGAGCTTGAAAGTATCGATATTGTCCATCGTGTCATAAATATTCTGGAACGCGCGCTGCAGCGTTTCGAGCGGGATGGTCGAGCTGGCGGCCTGCTCGTGAATCTTGCTCGACTGGTCGGCCAGCATCTTGCTGGTGGAATCGATGATATTGGCGGTGGTGGTGTTGAGTGCGGTGATCTGCTGCAGCACCAGCCGCTGGTTGGTCATGGCTTCGGCCACGGTCACCGCTGTGCGCAGCGCTCCCACGGTGGTGGTGCTGGCCCGATCGACGCCTTTCACCAGCTCCACATTGTTCTTCTTGACCAGATCCAGCGCCAGATAGCCCTGCACGCTGACCGCCATCTGGGTCAGCAGATCCTGCGTCCGCTGTCGCACATAGAACAGCGCGGTTTCACGCAGCGCCTTGGCCTTGGCCGGGTCGCTGGAATCGAGATCGGCGGCCTGTTCTTCCAGCCTGGTATCCAGTGTGCGACCGATGTGGATCATCTGTTCCAGATTTCCCATCGCTTCCCACAGCTTGGTGCGTTCGACATCGATCGCGGCATTGTCCATCAGCAGCTCATCCTTGCCGCTGGCCAGGCTGGTCAGGATCGACTGGATATGCGTCTGTGAACTTTGATAGCTGCGGAAATAATCATTCAGCTTGTTGCCAAAGGGGATGATGCCCAGAATCTTGCGCGGGGTGGTCAGCGCGCCGCGCTTGCCGGGGTCCAGATCTTCCACCACGCGGCGCAGTTCGGCCAGATTGGCGCCGACGCCTTCATCCTTGTCCATCGCCCGGACCGGACGATCGAGGAAGCGGTTGGACATGCCGGCCGCAGACATCAGCTCCTTGCGGCCCATATTGGTGATCTGATCGACCTTCTTGCCGAAATCGGGGGAATTGGTGTCCATCGCCACCAGATCCGCCACGAAGCCATCCACCTTTTCTTCCAGCTTGCTGCGCTTTTCCGCATCGACCGGCACCAGCCCGGCGGCGCGTTCGGGGGCGACAACCGGCACCGGATCGGGCGGCGTCAGCTGCAAATCGTTCGCGGTCTTGGTGTCGATCTGGCTGGCCATCGCTGAACTGTTTCCTCTTCCGATCCCTGACCGCGGGCGGTCGCTCCGGGGTTTCCACTGTATTAGGGGCGCAAGACACGCCTTTCAAGCATGGCGCCCTGGCGCTGTCCCGAAAAGCCCCTGCTCGAAATCATTCCGCCCGCATGGTAACCCGCTTTTGAGCAGGAGGCGATATATGGCAGGTGAACTGACGGTGCTGGCATTGGCCGGCGTTTTGCTGATGGTGCACATCTTTGCCGCCATCCATGTGAAGACACAGCAATATGGCCGCGACTGGAATATGGGCGCGCGGGACGAAACCCTGCCGCCGCCCAGTCCCGTAGCCGGGCGGCTGAGTCGGGCGCAGGCCAATTTTCTCGAAACCCTGCCGCTGGCGATCATCGGCCTGGCCGGCGTGGTGATCGCGGGGAAGGCCGGGCCTGTCACGGTGCTGGCGGGCTGGGTGTGGCTGGTAGCGCGGGCGGTCTATCTGCCGCTCTATTGGGCCGGGATTCCGAAAATCCGCACACTGGTTTGGGGTGTCGGGCTGGTGGCCCTGCTGGTGCCACTGGGGGTATTGTTGTTCGGATAGAAAAAGGGCCAGCGATGGATCGCCGGCCCTTTCTTGAATGGGTGATCGTCAGGCGGCGATCTTGAACGGTTCGATTTCGCCCGACAGATAAAGCTTCTTGGCCTTGGCGCGGCTCAGCTTGCCCGAACTCGTACGGGGCAGGCTGCGCGGCGGTACCAGTTCGACCACGCAGTTCATGCCGGTGATTGAACGCACCTTGTCGCGGATCGTGTCGCGCAGGCGGACGCGTTCATCCGGGTCGGATATGCGGCAATGCACGAGCACGGCGGGCGCTTCCTCGCCATTTTCGGTCTCGACCGAGAAGGCGGCGATGTCACCATGGTTGAAGCCCGGCAATTGTTCCACGGCCCATTCGATATCCTGGGGCCAGTGGTTCTTGCCATTGATGATGATCATGTCCTTCGCCCGGCCGACGATGAACAGATAGCCATCGGCCATATAGCCCATGTCGCCGGTATCCAGCCAGCCATCGACCAGGCATTCGTTGGTCGCTTCCGGGTTCCGGAAATAGGAATGCATGACGCTGGGGCCACGGCACCAGACCTTGCCGATCTGGTGATCGCCCTTGACCTGGCCGGTTTCGCCACGGATTTCGACATCCATGTCGGGCAGTGGCTTGCCGCAATTGACGATCGCGCGATAACGGGCCGGGCGGGACAGATCGCGGATCGTGCCGCTCAGCCGCTCTTCTTCGACCAGCTCGACGCGAATGCCTTCGCTCGGCGGCATCACGGTCACGGCCAGGGTCGCCTCGGCCAGGCCATAGCTGGGGGTGAAGGCGGTCGCCTTGAAGCCAGCATCGGCGAAGGCGTTAACGAAATTCTGCATCACATCAGGGCGGATCATGTCCGCACCATTGCCAGCCAGCCGCCAGCGCGACAGGTCGAAGCGTTCCGACACATTCGACTGGCTGGAGATTCGGCGTGCGCAGATGTCATAGCCGAAGGTCGGCGAATAGCTGATCGTGGTACCCTTGTTGCGGCTGATCAGATCGAGCCAGGCGAGCGGGCGCCGCGCAAAATGTTCTGTCTTGAGATAGTCGACCGACACCTGATTGGCGATCAGCGACAGGAAGCAGCCGACCAGACCCATATCATGATACCAGGGCAGCCAGCTCACCACCCGGTCATTGTACCCGATGTCCATCGAATCGGCATGGCCGAACAGATTGTGCAGCAGGGCGCGATGGGTCACCGCCACACCGGTGGGGAAACGGGTCGATCCGGACGAATATTGCAGATAGCAGATATCGTCCGGCTCCGGGGTCGGCAGGTCGGCCTGGCTTTGTTCGCGGGTGGCGAAGCTTTCCCAGTCCACGCCTTCGCAACCCTGGCGGGCAGCGGCGACGGCCGTCATTTCGGCAATCTCTGCCGGATACAGCAGGATTTTGGGGTCGCAGCTGGAAAGCTGCACGCCCAGTTGCTCGATATAGTTGTCCTTCCCGCCGAATGTTGTCGGCAGCGGCAGTGGCACCGGCCAGGCGCCAGCATAGATCGTGCCGCAGAAAATCGCGGAAAATTCCGCGCTGGTTTCGGCGATGATCGCGACACGGTCGCCCTTGCCTACGCCGGCAGCTACCAGCCGCCGAGCCATGGCCAAGCCATCTTCGCGCATCTCACGATAGGTGTAAGCCCGCGTCAGCGTGCCACGCATATCATGGAAATTAAGGCCCTTTTCACTCCGCGCAGCGTAATCCACTGCTTCGGTGAAGGTTGCGAAATCCGCGCGCCGGCGCGGGAGGTCACAATCGTTGGGAGTGGGTGTCAGTTCGGTCATAAAATTGTTGCGATACCCGTCTAGCATGCGCGGAAAGCGCGCCCCATAAGGCGAAAACGGCGCCGAAACAAACCGGAGCCGCAACAAACCTCCCCATTTGGCAATGACTGTGGCACGAATAAGGCCAATGGAGTCCGATCCATCACCATCAGGCCGCACCCGGCGCACGATCCGCCCGCTCAATAGCACGCGTCTGGAAGAACTGGCTATCGCCTATGTGGCCCGATTCGCCACCAGCAGCGCGAAGCTGGAACGCTATCTGGCGCGCAAGATTCGGGAACGCGGTTGGGACGGAGAAGAGGATGCAAACCTGCCGGCGCTCGTTGCCCGCTATGTCGGTCTGGGATACGTCGACGACGCTGGCTTTGCCCGTGCGCGCAGCGGAAGCCTGTTGCGGCGCGGCTATGGACCGCGGCGAATCAGCCAGGCCCTGAACGAGGCCGGCATCGCTGCCGAAATCCGCCAGGATGTCAGTCCGGATGAAACCGCCCGGCGCCGGGCCGCCGTGGCTCTGGCCAGGCGGCGCCGGCTTGGCCCCTTTGCCGGGGGCGCGGGTGGCGCTGCCGATCCGGCTTTGCGGGACAAGCAGCTTGCGGCGATGCTGCGGGCAGGCCACAGCATGGATCATGCGCGGGCGATCCTGGCCCTGCCGGATGTTGACGCGGCCGAACGCTGGGCGGCCGAATGGGAAGATGATGATGGCTGACATGCGCCGTATCCTTGTTGCAGCTCTGATGATCGCGGTGGCCGCCTGTTCCCCAGGCGCGGGCAATGCCGGGTCGTCGCTGGCGGTGGCCGAAGATGTCTCCGTCGCGGCGGTGCACCCCGTCTCCGGCCTCGCCGTGCAACCGCTGACGGTGCAGGTGGGTCAGGGTGTTCATCGCTTCCGCGTGGAAATGGCCCGGACGGCGGAAGAACAAGCGCAGGGGCTGATGTTCCGCACCGAAATGGCCCCGGACGAAGGGATGCTGTTCCCCCGGCAAGAGGCGCGCATGGCAAGCTTCTGGATGAAGAACACGCTGATCCCGCTCGACATCATCTTCATCGGTGCGGACCAACGCATCATCAATATCGCCGCCAACACCGTGCCATATTCCACCGTCCCGGTTCCTTCTGACGGGCCCGCGCTGGCGATTCTGGAACTCAACGGCGGGCGCGCGGCAGAACTGGGGATTGTTCCGGGCGCGAAAGTCGAATGGTAAGCGCGCGCGAAAGCTTGCTTCGCCCCCCAGTCTGCGGCTAACGCGCGGCCATGGGAATCCTCGGCAAGATCTTCACCTGGTGGGATGGTGCGACCATCGGCACCTCGTTGTTCAGCTCTATGAACGGTGAACATGTCGGCACCGACGCGCAGGGCAACAAATATTACCGCGCGCGGAAGAAGAAGACCGTGGAAGGCCGGGAGCGGCGCTGGGTCATCTATGACGGTGCCAATGACGCCAGCCGCGTGCCGGCCGAATGGCATGGCTGGCTGCATGGCGCGTTCGACGATCTGCCGGAAAGCAACCTGCCGCCCGCAAAGATCTGGGAAGCCGATTATTCTCCCAATGCCACCGGTACCACGGGCGCCTATCGCCCGCAGGGTGCGCTGGAACGTGGAGGGCAGCGTGCCCGTGCTACCGGCGATTACGAATCTTGGGCGCCCGACGCGTGAAACCCGGCGCCGGCCTTGCCGGATGGGCGGTTCTTCTGGCGGCCGGCATTGTGGCAGGCTGCACCGGCGGCGCGCCGGAACCAGAGGCTGAACAGACCGACGTTCCCAAGGAATTGGCGAACCAGCGTCAGGCACAGCCGGCGGTCGCGGAAGGTGAACAGCTCGGCACCCCGCTGGCTGAACGGGTCGCCACGATCGGCCTGCTGAACAAGCGCAATAACCTCTCGCAGGATATTCAGCTCAAGCCTGGCGAAACCCGCCGTGCGGGCGATGTGGTTATCCATCTGTCCAGCTGCGAACGGACGGCGCCATGGGAAAACCCGCCGGAGACCGGGGCATTTGTCCAGGTTTCCGTGCGTGAACGCGCCAATGCCGAATCGGATTTTCAGTGGCGACGGGTCTTCTCAGGCTGGCTGTTCAAGAATTCGCCCAGCCTGAACGTGGTCGAACACCCGATTTATGACGTCTGGGTCAAGGATTGCGCGATGAGCTTCCCGGGGGAAGAGGAAGCGCTCAAACCGAATGCTGGTGCATCCGGCGTCGCACGCCCTGCACCGCGCGCCGCACCCTCCGCCTCTCCGTCACCCACGCCAGAGGCTGCACCCGCCGCCCCGGCAGAACCCAGCACGGAAACATAGGCCAGCGGCAGCGGCGCGGCAGGCTGTCCTTCGCGGGCGGCTTCCAGTCGATCCCGGTATTCATCCTGGCTGATGGGCACGGCGCCCATCGACTGCAAATGATCAGTCATGAACTGGCAATCGAGCAATTCGCAGCCGGCATGGCGGAGCAGGGCGACCAGCCAGGCCAATGCGACCTTGCTGGCATTGTCGGCCCGGCTGAACATGCTCTCGCCGCAGAATACCCGGTCGAAAGCCACGCCATAGAGCCCGCCGACGAGCTTGCCCTGATCCCAGCATTCGATCGAATGGGCATGGCCTTGTGCATGCAGCGCGCGATAGCTGTTCGCGATTCGCCCGCTGATCCAGCTTTCGGGATGGCCGGGGCGCGGCGCGGCGCAGGCATCGATCACTTGGCCGAAGGCCTGATTGCAGGTGACGATGAAGCGATCGCGGCGAATCACCTTGGCCAGCGAATGCGAACAGCGAAATCCGTTGAGCGGGATGATGGCGCGCTCATCGGGTTCGACCCAGAAAATCTCTTCATCATCGCGGCTGTCGGCCATGGGAAAAATGCCACCGCGATAGGCCGCCAGCAGCAGCTCCGCCGGGATGATATGTGGTTCCTGCATCGACATATTCGTTCGGCTAGCAGAAGCTTTGCTGCTCGTCGCTTGCCAAGCGCGAACTTGGGCTATAGAGGCGCCCGAACCTGCAGGAGCGTAGCTCAGTTGGTAGAGCATCGGTCTCCAAAACCGAGGGCCGTGGGTTCGAGTCCCTCCGCTCCTGCCAGGTATTCCAATCAAGACATTCAATGGTCGGGCCTGCGATCTGGGCCACCGTCCGTTTTTGCTTTGTCGCTGTCGTGGCTGGTCTAGAGCACGGGCGGCACATGCGCCGAATCCGCGGAACTCTGCGGCAAGCCGTGCATTTAGGTTCCACAACACAATTTGGGAGCTGTGCACATGTCGGGCTTTGCCAATCGCACCTATCGCAGCAGCGCGCCGGACAAATGGACGATGCCGCGCCCCTATCGCGATGCCAGTCTTCGCCACCAGATGCATGGGCCGATCCGCCCTATGGAAGAACCCAGCTTTTTCGACCGGCTGTTCGGCCGGGTCTGATTCAAGCTAGCACTTGCGCAGCCGCGCATCGGCCATTTCGTTGCGCGGCTACCTGCGCGAATAACCTCGCCTGTCTTGCCAATTGCGGGTGGTATCGCTACATCCGCCAGCGTCTTCCGACATCGGAGCATCGCAGCCCCTCCCGGTTATCGCCGGGGTGGCGATGGCCCTATGGCGGAAACGGTTCAGTCTAAATGCGAGAGCGACACCGGAATCATGGCCAAGACAAGCCCCGCTGAATTCATCAAGCAGGTACGCACTGAGGCGTCCAAGGTTGTCTGGCCGTCGCTGACCGAGACCTATCGCACCGGCATTTTTGTGGCGATCATGATGATCATCTTGTCGGTGTTCTTCCTCGGTGTAGACAGCCTGTTTGGCGCCGTCGTGCGCTGGCTGCTCTCGCTGCTCTGATCCGGCTCGCGCATTTCACCGAAAGAGAAACATGGCCCGCTGGTATATCATCCACGCCTATTCCGGTTTTGAGAACAAGGTTCGCGAATCGATCCTGTCGGAAGCTGAACGTCTTGGCCTGTCCGAAGGCGTCGAAGCGGTGGAAGTTCCCACCGAAACCGTGACAGAGGTCAAGCGCGGCAAGAAAATCCAGGTCGAACGCAAGTTTATGCCTGGCTATGTTCTGGCCAAGCTGACGATGACGGACGATGTCTATCACCTCGTCAAGAACACACCCAAGGTTACTGGCTTCCTGGGATCGGGCGGCAAGCCGCAAGCGATTTCGGAACGCGAAGCTGCACGCTATTTCGGCGGTGTCGAGGAAGCCAAGGCTGCACCCAAGACGCAGGTCAGTGTCGATTATGAAATCGGCGATCAGGTCAAGGTGCTGGAAGGGCCCTTCGCCAGCTTCAACGGGGTCGTCGAAGAACTCGATTTCGACAAGAGCAAGGTCAAGGTGTCGGTGTCGATCTTCGGTCGTGGTACCCCGGTCGAACTCGATTTCGAACAGGTCGAACTGGTCAAGTAAGACTGTCGTCGTGAGGCGCATGCAGGGCGCGCGTTGGTACAATCCAGCGCGCGCCTTTCGCATGTATGCAAGCGCGCTATTGCTGACGCTGGCCAGTACGTTTTTACTCGCGTGTTCCGCTTTCGGGTTCCGTGGAAGACCGGGCCTTCATCGCCTCCAGTTCTTCTTCCACGTTGGCATCGTGCTGCAATTGTTCGAACGCCCGCAGCAGGGCAGCAACATCGTGCGGTGCGGATTGATTGTTGCGCGCGGCGGCTGATTCCAGTCGCTGTTCCAGCGTGTCGATCCGCCGCGCTTTATTGCGTGCGGCTGCCGCGATCGCGGCGGAGGTTTTTGCAGCCGTATTGGCCCGCGCTTCGGCGATGCGTGTGGCCGTATCGGTCAACCGGCTGGCCAGCTCCTCCAGCGTGCGGACGATATCGCCGGCTTCTTCGGTTGCCTGCTGTGCCACCTGGCGGGCTTCTGCTGCCACAGCCAGCGCGCGTTCGCGTTCGGACAAGGCAGCTCGCGCCAGATCTTCGCGCTGATGCGCCAGAGCGATGTTTGCCTTGGCGTGCCAGTCGCGGGCCAGATCCTCGCACGCACTGGCGAGGGATTCGCGGGATTTGCGATCGCGCAGTGCGCGCGCCAGTTCCGCCCGAGCCTTGACCGAATGATCCTGCAGTTCTGCATGCAGCAGGTCCAGCATCTTGACCGGATCCATCGCCCGGTCGATGGCGCTGCCATTGCTGGATAGCAGGTCACTGATGCGTGATGTGGTCTGGCGCATGCTGTCCTCAGGGCGCTGGTTTTCTCTGCCGGTGTCTACGGGTTGCGCACTTAACCGGGGGTAAAGGGACCGGTACTTGTCGTGGCGGCGTTCATCCGTTATGGGCCCGCTTCCCTTCGTACAGAATCGGGAACCATGCGGGAGGTGCCCTGGGTGCCGCTTGTACCGCTTACCATGAACCTTGTCCTGACGGGCAGGGTGACAGTGAGAAAAGGAGGTCAGCAATGGCCAAGAAGATTACCGGCTATATCAAGCTGCAGGTTGCTGCAGGTGCAGCCAACCCGTCGCCACCGATCGGCCCGGCCCTGGGCCAGCGCGGCGTGAACATCATGGAATTCTGCAAGGCGTTCAACGCTGCGACCGGCGAGCTCGAAAAGGGCATGCCGATCCCGACCGTGATCACCGTCTATGCAGACCGTTCGTTCACCTTCGAAACCAAGACCCCGCCCGCCAGCTTCCTGATCAAGAAGGCTGCCAATCTGAAGTCGGGTTCCAAGGAACCGGGCAAGGTGTCGGCCGGAACCATCGCCCGTTCGAAGCTGTCCGAAATCGCTGAAGCGAAGATGAAGGATCTGAACGCGCACGATATCGAACAGGCAACCAAGATTATCGAAGGCTCCGCGCGTTCGATGGGTCTCCAAGTGGTGGAGGGCTGAACCCATGGCAAAGCTGACCAAGCGCCAGAAGGCACTCAACGAACAGCTCGATGCTGAAAAGGTCTATGGCCTGAGCGAAGCTCTGGCGACCCTGCGTGAACTGTCGACCAAGAAGTTCGACGAAACGCTCGAAATCGCGATGAACCTGGGCGTCGATCCGCGTCACGCAGACCAGATGGTCCGTGGCATGGTTTCGCTTCCGGCCGGTACCGGCAAGGACATGCGCGTTGCCGTGTTCGCCAAGGGCGACAAGGCTCAGGAAGCTCTGGACGCTGGTGCGGACAAGGTTGGCGCAGAAGACCTGATGGAAGACATGCAGGCCGGCAACCTGAACTATGACCGCGTGATCGCCAGCCCTGACATGATGGGCGTGGTTGGCCGTCTGGGCAAGCTGCTGGGCCCCAAGGGCCTGATGCCGAACCCGAAGCTCGGCACCGTGACCCCCAACGTCGCGCAGGCTGTTAAGGATGCCAAGGGCGGCCAGGTGGAATTCCGCGTGGAAAAGCAGGGCATCATCCATTCCGGCCTGGGCAAGCTGTCCTTCACCGAAGATCAGCTGATCACCAACTTCAAGGCTTTCACTGACGCGATCGTCAAGGCGAAGCCGAGCGGTTCGAAGGGCAAGTATGTCCGCAAGGTGTCGCTCTCGACCACCATGGGCCCCGGCCTGAAGGTCGATCTGGCAGACGTCGAAGGCGCCTGATTTCAGACCCTGATTGAAAAAAGGGCCGGCGGAGCGATCCGCCGGCCCTTTTCATATGCGCAGCCCGCTTCGCGGGCGTTTCTGGCAGGATACCCAGCCATCCGCGCGGAATGGCCGGGTGGTGCCCTCCCGTCAGAAATTGCGCTTGAGCGAGAAGATGATCTCGCGCGGGCGACCGGGCATGCCATAGGCATTGCCGGACTGCGACACGCGGTCGTATTTGTTCATGTAGTAGAACTCATTGGTCAGATTGGTTGCTGCCACGGCGAATTCCCAATCCTTGTCCACGGTGCGATAAGTCAGGCGGGCATTGAGCAGGCCGCGTGATTCCACTTCACCGAGCAGATATCCTGGAATGCTGTTGGGAATATTACTCTGCATTTCCGATTGCCACACCCAGTCCACGCGCGGCGTGATTGTACCGAGATTGCCGGCATCGACCTCATACTGCGCACCCAAAGCATATTTCCATTTCGGTACAAAGGGGGCTTGGGTGACGCCGGGAATGATGCTCAGCGGATTGCCATCGGTGTCGAAGAAAAGGGCTCTTACGAATTCGAAGTCCGTGTAGCTGAGCGAACCATCAATCGACAGCCCTTCAACCGGGCGAGCGTCGAACTCGACTTCGAAACCCTTGATCTCAGCATCACCGACGTTGCGGGTGGCGGAGCAGAAGGGGAAACCGGGCGGGCTGATATCCGGGCAAGCGCTGACCAGGCCCTGATAATTGTTGTAGTCGGTCTTGTAACCGGCCAGGTTCAACCGCAAGCGGCGATCAAACAGCATCGTCTTGATGCCTAGCTCATAGGAAGTGGCGGTTTCCTGATCATAGGGAACAGCCTGCATTTCCAGATAGGGTCGGGGGTTGACGCCACCGCCCTTGAAGCCCGTTGCGACTTGTCCATAGATGCGAATGTCATCAGCAATTTCGTAGTCGCCTGCGACGCGCCAATCGAGCCGGCTTCCCTGAAAACCCTTGGTGATGCCATTGAGCGATGCCACGCGCACGTCTGTCGGTACGCCGGGAATGGGGCTGGTGCGGCTGAAAGTATAGGTCTTGTCTTCGTCAGTGTAGCGCAGGCCGCCGGTCAGGTTGAAGCGATCGGTGACATGGACGACGCCATGGGCAAATACGGAGATTGAGGTCTGTTTGAAAGGATCATTCGAATTGAAATCCAGCGCGGCTGCACCGACATTAACCCGTCCGCCCAGGTTGCTGTCTGCGTTGTAGTAATATCCACCAACCGTCAGGTCGAGCAGATCACCGAACGATGCCAGCAGGCGCAGCTCCTGCGTGAACTGGTCATGAGTGAAGGTGCTGAAGTTGTTCGAAAGATTGACCGGGCTGTTGTCGCCATCCCAGGCGCTTTGACCATCGGCATGACGGAAGGCGGTGACAGAGGTGATCGACAGGTTGTCGCTCAACTCGATATCCAGCTTGTTCGAAACACCCCAGGAATTCAGATAGCTGATCGCCGGGAAGGTGTATTGGTTGTCCGTACCCAGATAGCCGGAATAGTTTGCGTAGTTTGTGTATTCCTTCGGCCCGGTCACATAGCTGATGCCACCAGTGTCCGAGGCGGGCAGATAGATCGCCTTGCCCGGCGAAGCCTCTGACCGGTCGCGCGTCACATCGGCGATGAAGTTGTTTTCCACCCTGTCGTTGATGATCCAGCGCACGGCGGCGCGGCCGGCGATAACATTCTGCCCGCCTTCGGTGCCGATCACGCAATCATCGCCAGTGGCGAAATTGCCGCCCGGAACATCGACGCCATTGACGCAGCCATAATCCAGCCGGTCGAGATAGCCATCGACATAGCGGGCCGTGCCGGTCAGGCGCACGAACAGCTTGTCGGGCACGATCGTCACATTGGTGGCGGCCTTCAGGCTGATCCGGTCGAACGAACCGACCGAGGCCTCGATATAGGCATCCGGATCCGCATCGGGCAGGCGGCTGAACAGCTTGATCGATCCGCCGATGGAATTCTTGCCTGCCAGCGTGCCCTGCGGGCCGCGCAGGATTTCCACGCGTTCCAGATCGACCAGGTCGAAGGCGGTGCCGAAGGAAATGCCGTAATACACATCGTCGATATAGACGCCGACGCCCGGTTCATTGGGGAACTGAAAATCGTTCTGCCCGATCCCGCGAATATTGACCGCTGCGGTCTGGGCGCCGCCGCCCTGGCCACCGGCGGAAAAGCTGACGCTCGGTGCGCGCTGGGCCAGCTGTTCGACATTGGTTTGGCTGCGCGCTTCCATCAGGGCCGCATCGACTGCGGTGATGGCCAGCGGTGCTTCCTGCACGCTCTGGTTGCGGAACTGCGCGGTGACGACGATTTCATTGATGCCGTCGGTGCGGCCGCTTTCTTCCTGCGGCGCCTGGCTTGGTGCTTGGGTCTGCTCCTGAGCCTGTGCCGCTATCGGCAGGACCAGGGCGGTGGCAATGGCCGACATTGCGGCAGTCGCGCAAAGGCGACGCCGCGTGAGGATATTCCCCATCAGATCTCTCCCTAAAGATATGGTTGGCGTTTTTTTGTTTTGCCTGATGCCAACTATAACGAATGTTATGGTTGAGGGAAGATGCTCTGTTGGGTTCCGTAAAGTTTGTCAGCAAACCGCTGTGAGGATGCGGCTTCGAACGGGATCAAGGGGCAGCAGCGGGCTCAGATTCCGCCGGGGGTAAAATCGAATCCCAGCTCGCCCAAACCTTCGCACAAGGTGTCGACACAGCTGGCCAGCTCGTCGGCATCGGTCGATCGGATCACGAAATTGGCCCCGGTCCGGCCGTCACGGAAAAATGGATAGCTGCCGATCTGGCAGTGGCTGTGGCCCTGTTCGACCATGCGCAACAGATCGGCCACCTCGCTTTCCTTGATCCAGCCACCAACCGTCTCGCTCAGCAGAATCGCGCCGCCTTCCAGCTTGCCGGTCAGCGAATCGAGCATCTGCGCCGCGATGGAAGGGACGCCGGCCATCATGAGGATATTGCCGATGCGAATCCCCGGCGCGCCCGACAGCCGGTTGACGATCAGGTCTGCGCCCTCTGGCACCCGCGCCATGCGCAGCCGCGCATCGTTCAATCCGCCGCGCGTGGTGTAGTAATCTTCCAGGATCGCGCGTGCTTCCGGGTGGATCACCACCGGCACGCCCAATGCGGCGGCGACGGCATCGACGGAAATGTCATCATGCGTCGGCCCGATCCCGCCGGTGGTGAAGACATAGTCATAGGCCGTGCGCAGCGCATTGATCGCCTCGCCGATGCGATCCATCTTGTCGGGCACCACCCGCACTTCCGTCAGCCTGATGCCTTGGACCTGCAGCCATTTGGCCACCTGGGCGATGTTGCGGTCTTCCGTGCGGCCGGAAAGGATCTCATCGCCGATTACCAGCAGGGCGGCGGTCCAGATGCGGTCAGTCTGTGTCATGCCCTTCGGCTACGCCATTTTGGCCCCCCTCGCTACGGCCTGCGTGAACAATGGCCCACCAGTTGGGCTCGGTATGGCTGCAGCCCGGAATTCCGGCCCTGAAGTGAAATAGTGAAACGTTTCACTAAACCGTCACACCGCCATGTCAGTGGCCCCTGAGAAACATCTCAGGGGTTCCGAACATGTCTGCCATTCGCCGTCCGTCCCGGCCGTCACGCTGCCTGCTGCTGTGTGGTGCGCCCGTTCTTGCGCTGTCCATTTTTGCCGCTCCCGCCCATGCCGCCGAAGAACAGGCTGCCGAAGGACAACCCGCTGATGCGGGGGAGGCGATCATCGTCACCGGTTACAAGATCGGCCGGGGTGAAACCCGCGCGGTCGCTGCGCTGGGGCGGGATGACATCAATGAACGGCCGTTCGGGGCGGATATTACCCAGAGCCTCAACAAGGTGCCGGGCCTGCAGGTGACCACTGGTGACGCGCGCGGGGGCAGCTTCTCGTTCGAATTCGCCATGCGCGGCCTGAACAAGGAACAGGTTGGTTTCACGCTCGACGGCATTCCGACCGGGGACGCGCGCTTCAACGGCGGTTCCCCGCCGCAGCGCTTCATCGAATCGAGCAATGTCCAGCGCATCACCGTTTCGCAGAGCGCGGGCGATCTCGGTGCGCCCTCCCGTTTTGCGCTGGGCGGCTTTGTGGATTTCGTCACCGACGATCCGGCGCGCCGGGCGTCGGCCACATTGGAGGCGGGCTTTGGCTCCGATGATTTCTGGCGCGGCTACATCCGCCTCGACAGCGGCGAGATTGCGCCGGGCCTGTCTGCCTATGCCAGCTATTCGCGGCAGGAAAACGACGTCTGGACCGGCCCGGACAGCCGCCATTCTTCGCGCGAACACGCAGAATTCAAGCTGGTGAAGATGTTTGACGATGGCTCGTTCCTGAAAGGTCGGGTCAGCTGGAATGATCAGCAGGACAATGATTTCAACATCATATCCCTTGCAGAATTCCGCGCCGATCCGCGTTCCGACCAGGCAACGGATGCGTTGACCGGTATTCCAGCGACCGATGTCAATTTTGGCGGCGCGCTGGGGGGCACGCGGCAGGATTTTATGGCCTATCTCAACATGGGTTGGCAGCTGGGCGATACGGCTCTGCTGACGCTCAATCCCTATTATCAAACCCTGCGCGGCGAATCCTATCGCTATCAGGATCGCGCCCGCGCGCTGACGGGCAGCAATCCCTATGCCGTCACCGGCTATAACGCCAACGGTGGGGCGATCCGTCCGGCGCTGATCACCACCCGCAACAGCAATGCGCTGGGCGGCCCAGCCGATATGCGCGTCACCCCGCGCGATCGTGATCGCTATGGGGCCACGGCGGAACTCAAGCTGGAAAATCTTATCGCCGGCCACACGATCCGCGTTGGCGGCTGGTGGGAAGGGGGCACTTCCAGCGAGGAACGGCAGTTCTTCCGCATCACCGATCCTGTCGCCAGCATCGCCTATGATTCGTCGCGGCTGAACTATGTCGAATACCAACGCTGGACCAGCATCGAGACGACCATGCTCTATGCGCAGGATTCGGTGGAGATCGTGCCGGATCTGCTGCGGCTGGATGTCGGGGTAAACTGGCTCAATGTCGCCTACAAGACGCGGTCGCCGCTGGAATATTCGGCTCAGCTCGATTTCTCCCAGCATTCGGACATCAATCCGAAGATCGGCTTCAAGCTGACGCCCATGCGCCGCCTGGAAATCTATGGCGGCTATGCGAAGAACTTCGCCGGCATTCCCGAAGATGCCTTCCTCGGCTCGACCGCCGTTATCACGCCGACCACGCTGGAACCTATCCAGTCGGAAACCTTCGATCTGGGGCTGCGCTACACCACTGACAATCTCGCTTTGTCGGTTCAGGCCTATTCGGTCGATCTGAAAAACAACATCGGCATTGTGCCGAACGACACCAGCGCGACCGAGCCGGATGAAATCCTGCGCGGCAATGTCGCGACCCGCGCCGCCAACATTCTGGGGCAGCGCACGCGCGGGATCGAGGTGACCGGGCTGGGGCAGATGGGCCCGATCGATGTCTATGCCAGCTATTCCTATCAGGATGCCCGGCATGATGATCCGGCGATCGGATCGACCGAACGCGCGCAACTGGCCGCCGTTGGGGTCATCGGCGGAGCACGGGTGCGCAACATCCCGCGCCACAGCGCTTACGCCGAGATCGGGGTACGGCCGGTGGAGGGCGCACGGATCCAGGCCAATCTGCGCTATGTCGGCGACCGGGTCGGCGGACATATCGTCGCCAATGGGACCTACGCCGAGGTCAGCGTCGAAACGATCCCGTCCTATGTGGTGGCCGGTGTCTCGGCGACTTATGAGCTGACAGATGTCGGGCCGTTGCGCGGGCTGACCTTCCAGCTCAATGTCGATAATCTGTTTGACAAGGCCTATCTGGGTTCCGTTTCCAGCTCCACTGCCACCCAACCGGAATTCGCTTTGCCGGCCATTACGCTCGACCGCTATTTCCTTGGATCGCCGCGCACCTACACCCTGTCCCTCCGGGCGAAAATCTGATGGCGGCGCGGGTTTGGTGTGCCGTCCTGACATGCGCGCTTGCGGCAATTATCCCCGGCGTGCCGGCGCAGGCGGAGGAGGAGACCGCCACCGCCACGCCCGCCGTACGGCTGGAGCAGCGGATCCCGCTCGATCCCACCCGCTTCGACGCTCAGTTCGGCGGCATATCCGGGCTGGCCTATGACCGGTGGGCCAGGCGCTGGCTGATGATCAGCGATGATCGATCGGGGCACGGCCCGGCCCGCTTCTATCGCGTCAGGATTTCGCAGGATCGCCGGCAACGGCTAAAAATCGGCAAGGGCAAACGCGTGATCCTCACCGATCGGGCCGGTCTGCCCTTTCCCGCGCCGGGTACGGGCAGGGAGGCGGTCGATCCGGAAGCGATCCGGGTGATGCCAGACGGCACCGGCCTGTTGTGGACCAGTGAGGGTGATGTCGTCGATGGCTTCGGCCCCGCAGTGCTGCGGATCGATCGGCAGGGCCGGGAACAAGGCCGCATCATCCTGCCGGCCAATCTTCGGCTCGATCCGGGGCAGTCGTCCGGCATTCGCGACAACGCCACTTTCGAAGGGTTGGACATCACGTCCGACGGCGCCTTGTGGATCGCCATGGAAGGGCCGCTGATCGAAGACGGGCTGCCCGCCGCCCCCGGCCGCACGGCGCCGGTGCGGTTTTCGCGCCTGATGGATGGCGCACCGGCTCGCCAATATGCCTATCGACTGGACGCTGTACCAGTGCGGGGGCAAGGCGCTGTGGCCGACAATGGGGTCAGCGAAATCCTGGCCTTGGATGATCGCCACATGCTGGTCATGGAACGCTCCGGCGCCACTGATGCTGCCGGCCGCTTCCAGTTTCACAATCGCCTCTATCTGGCGGATTTCGGGGCAGCGCCGGATGTCGCGCAAATGGCCAGCCTTTCTGCAGGCACAGTGGCGGCCGCGCAGAAAACTCTTATCCTCGATTTCGACAGCCTGCCGGGGGCGCCCTTCGGCAATCTGGAAGGAATGGACTGGCTGGGCGGGATGCAGCCGGATGGTTCGCGGCGCCTGTTGATCGTCAACGACAATGGCTTCGAAGCAGACCGCCCTACCGAACTGCTGGTGGTAACGATAGCCGCCGGCCTGCTGCCATGATCCACCCTCACATTGTGCCCATATGCAGCCTGTGCCATGCCGCAACTCAGGGAGCCGGTCTTTCCATCGATGTCTCGTAATTCTTCCGACAAACGCCCCACGCTCAAAGATCTGGCCCGCGAAGCCGGGGTGTCGCTGGCGAGCGCTTCCTATGCCGTCAACGGCACAGGCTCGGTCGGCGAACAGACCCGCGCGCATATTCTCGAGGTGGCGCAGCGCATCGGCTATCGCCAGAACCTCGCTGCGCGGGTGATGAAGACCGGGCGTTCCGGCAATCTCGCGCTGGTCCTGCCCGATCTGACCAACCCGTTTTTCCCCACACTGGCACAGGCGCTGTTCCGCAGCGCGCGGGCGCGGGGTTATGGCATGTTCCTGATCGATACCGAGGGGAACGAGGAACTGGAACATTCTGCCCTGTCGCGGGTCAGCGACATTGGCGTGGATGGGCTGGTCTGGTTCCCGATCCGCGACAAGGACACATCGCAGGGCGTCCTCAAGCACATGCCGGCCGTGGTGCTGGACCGCACGGTTCCCGGCTTTGCGGCGGTCGGCGTCGATTATCACGACGCGGGGCGACTTGCCGCGCGGCATCTGCTCGACATGGGCCATCGCCGCATCGGGATCATCTCCGGGCCAGGCGATGTCGCCAGCATGCGCGACCGATGCGACGGCGCGCAGGCGCTGATCGCGGCAGAGGGGGAACTGGCGTTTCGGGTGGAAAACGCCTTCTCGGTCGATCTCGAACCGCCGGTGATCGATGCGCTGCTGCACAGCGATGCCACCGCGATCTTTGCCGCCGCCGATGTGATCGCCATCGGCGTGCTGCGCCACGCCCAGGCGCGGGGGCTGCAGATCCCGCGTGATCTTTCCGTCCTGGGCTTCGACGACATCCCCCTGGCGGATCAGCAGATCCCGCCGCTCTCGACCATCGAACTGCCGGTGGAAACGATCGCGACGACGGCCGTCGAGGCGCTGCTGGCACAGTTGGAGGCCGATGGACCAAAAACCCTGCCCGCCATGCCGCTCGTCACCACCAATCTGGTCGAGCGGAGGACGGTCGCGGCCCCGTCCGATGGTGCCGGTTCGAGCACTGAGCACCCAGCCTCGCGTCCCTAATTGTCTATCGCAGGAAAAACTCGACCGGCACGACCAGCTCGATCTCGTCCGGGCGGTCCTCCGGTATCGGGGGCAGCGGTTCGGCGCGGCGGATCGTTTCCAGCGCCGCGCGATCAAGCGAAGCATTGCCGGATGATCGCTCCAGCGCCGCGAACATCACGCGGCCGTCGCGAGCGGCTCGGAAACGAATGTGCACCACACCCTGCTGACGCCGCGTTCGCGCCGCTGAGGGATAGCGGCGCATCTGGTCTATGCGGGCAAGCACCCGGCCTTCCCAGCTGTCGGGCCCCGAACGAGGCGATGCTGGCCGCGTAGGGGGGGAGGGGGCAGCCGGGGGCGACGCAGGCGCCGGGCGCGGCTGGGCCGTCGCAGCGGAAGTGGGGGCAGGCGTCACCGGTTCGGCAGGCAGCTGGTTCTGGGCGGCGATCGGGGGAAACCGCAGCGCCGGGGCGGGCGCCGGTGCATTCTGCTGTGGCTGCACCGGCTGCTGTTCTGTCGGTGGCTGCGGATCTTCCGCTACCGGATCATTCTCAGGGGTGGATTCCGCTGCTGCAGGAAGCATTTCCACGACCATCGGCGCCGTTGCGCCCTGCACCTGCGGGCTGCTGTAAAACCGGATCGTCAGCACGATCGCGGCGCAGACATGCAGCAGGATGGTGACTGCCAATGCAGTCGCGCGGACCCCGCCCGAACTCCGGCCCGCATATCCCGACTGCGTCATCATCGCCATGACGATCGCACAGTCAGCCAGGCGGCAACGGCCATGGCGCAGACGGACAGGGCCATGCCCCAGCTCGTGATCCCGATGGCGAGGCCTTGATCTGCGACGGCCGGGAACACGCTGAGGCCGATCAGCAGGAATGCAACCGGCCGCATCGCCCGGGGTGGCTTGCCCTGCCGCCCGAGATCGCGCCGATGTCTCTGCATCGACAGCGCCAGCGTGAGAAAGCCGGCAGTGGCCAGCAGCAAGGTGAGCGCGATCATGCCCTAGCCCCGCGTATGAGCAGCAATCCCGTCGTTCCCAGGGCAACTGCGCTCAGCGCAAGCGAGAGGGTGACCGGGCCAGTGCCGCCCAGAATTGTCGCAATGCCCAGCAGAAACGCAGCGCCCAACATCATGCCCGCCCAGCTTGCCCACCGATTGTGCATCAGGGCCCAACCCAGACAAGCGGCCCAGCTCAGGAACAGGATCCGTATCTCCCACTCGCCGCGTTCGGTCAGATCCACCGGCAACAACCGATTGGCGGCGAAATAGGCCGCGATCGCCATGGGCAGCCCGGCGATGGTCGCCAGATTGAGCGCCGCGACCAAGCCCTTGCCGGACTCGGGTCCGCGCTTGACGGTCCAGAGCAGCAGGCCGGTGGCGATCAGCGCAGTGCTGGCCAGGCCCGAAAAGAAATACAGCCAGCGTGTCCAGGCGCCGCCGAACTTGGCAAAATGCAGCCCGACCATGACGCCGCTGGTCTCGATCCCCGGTGGGTAGCGGGTCTGGCTGGCAAGCATGCGGCCACTCGGCCCGTCGAAGGCGGCCCAGTCGGCCATCATGCTCAACCGATCGTCTGTGCCGCGCCAGAAGGTGACGATGGCCGCCGCATCGCCAGGATGGGCAACTGCAATCTGTTCGATGCGCCCACCGAGCTGGTGTTCGGCCGCCGCGAGCATCGGCAGGAGCGGTGCTAGCGGAGCAGACATTCCGCTCGCTTCTCGCTGTGTCGGGAGATACCAATCGGAGACATAGGCGGCGCGATCCCCGCCATAGCCGGCCTGCAATGCCCCCGGCATCAGCAGCACCGGAAAAATCATCAGACCGGTGAAGGCGATCACGAATTGAAACGGCAGGGTCAGAACGCCGGCAATATTGTGCGCGTCGAGCCAGCTGCGCTGTCCCTTGCCAATGCGAAACATGAAAAAATCACGGAAAATGCGCCGGTGCACGATGACGCCGGTCACCAGCCCCAGCAGCATCACCATACCGGCCGACGCAACGATCCACATTCCTACGGGGCCCGAATGCAGCCGGAAATGCAGATCGACCAGCGGCTCCGTCCCGTGGCTGTCGCGTGCGGCGACAACCGCCCCCGTAACCGCGTCGAACAGGGCATTGTCGCCTCTGTCATTGCCGGCGCTATCGGCTCCGGCCCAGGCGATCGTTACCCCGCCGTGATGCGCCGATGGCGTGATGGACCAGAACTCTGCAACTGGGGCCGCGCGCTGCAGATGTGTTTGGGCTGTTATCAGCGCCTGTTCGACAGCAACCGTATTTGCGGGCAGCTCCGGTTGCATCCACACGCTGATTTCATCGCTGAAAACCACTACGGTTCCCGTCAGCGCGATGACATACAGCGCCCAACCGAAAATGAGCCCCGACCATCGGTGGAGCCAAATCATCGACAGATGAAAATTCGCTTTCATGCCGTCGCTGACAGGATCAACAGGCAGACCAGCGCCGGGATGACAATGCCCGCCCAGGCCCATGCAGCGCTGCGTGCCGCGAAGGCCCAGATGATGGCTGCCAGATGGATCGGGAATGCCGCCATGGTTGCCCAGGTCACCGCCTCGGCGGCTGACAATGGCAAGGTCTCTGCCCCAAGCGCTGCGGCGGCGTTGGCGAGGGCAAAACCCCCCGGCCCCGCCGCCAGCAATCGACTGCCTATGCCAAGATGCTCGGACTTCACCATTTATAGGCGATGCTGCCCATCAGCGTGCGCCGCTGGCCCAGATAGCAGAAGGCATAGAAGGATGAATTGCAGCCCGTGACATAGCGCCGGTCGAACAGATTGTTGGCGTTGATCTGGGCTGTCAGCCCTTCGCCCCATCCGAAAAGCTGCGACAGGTCGAAGCCGATTCGTGCGTCGAATATGGTGGATGAGGGAATGCGCAGATCGGGGTTGTTGGCCGCATCCCCTTCCTGCCGGCTGACATAGCGGACACCTCCGCCAAGGGACACGCCCACCGGGTCTTCCCCGCCAAACCGGTAATCCGCCCAGAGGGATGCCTGGGTCGGCGGGACGAAGTGCAGACGGTTGCCGACTGGTGTGCCGGTTTCGCTGCTTTCGCGCACGCGGGCATCGGTGTGGCTGAAGGCTGCTGTGGCGTCGAGCCCTGCTGCCAGGCTCGCTTTCGCCTCGATCTCGACCCCGCGTGATCTCACCCGGCCGATCTGTACGCTGAACTGCCAGTCGGTCGGGTCCGGAGCCAGCACATTGCGTTGTTCGATGTCGAACACCGAAGCGGTGATGGACAGATTCTCGCTCGGCGGCTGGAACCGCAGCCCGGCTTCGAACTGGCGCCCGGTCAGCGGCTCGAACGGCAGGCCTGCGCGTGTTGCGCCGGGCTCCGGTTCAAACGAGGTCGAAAAATTGACGAATGGCGCAAAGCCATTGTCGAACAGATAGACGGCACCCGCGCGGCCGGTCAGCTTGCTGTCCCGCTGGCGGTATTCCGGCGTCGGGAAGTAGCTGGTCCAGCCCTGCGTGGCGGCCCAGTCGTGGCGGATACCCAGGGTGATGCGCAACCGGTCGACCGCGATCTGATCCTGCAGATACAGGCCATGCTGCCGCTGGGTGAAATAGAGCTGCGTATAACGATCGCCGAGTTCGCCGGGGCTGTTGTCCGGGTTGTAGATATCGACATCGACATAGGTTTCGTCGCCATAATAGATCGGAATGTCATCACGATTGGCCTTCGCCGTCATGAAATCATATCCGACCAGGATACGGTGACCGATTGCCCCGGTGTCGAAGGCGAATTCCACGCTGTTATCCAGCGTCAGGGATTGGAAGTCCTCCGGCGTGATGCCCAGATAACGGGTGGCGGTGCGAAAATCGTCGCCCAGTCCGTAAACCAGCGGATACTGAATGGAGGCGGCTGTGTCGGTGTAATCGGCGCTGCTGCGGATCCGGATGCCATTGCCGAAATCATGATCGAGCCGATAGCCGAGCAGCCATTGTTCGCGCAGATAGCCGTCGGTGCTGGAACCGAGGTAGACATCGGACGGAACCGGACCATTGGGATTGGGCAGCAGTGTACCCTCGGCAAAGAAGCTGCCGGCGCCCGTCTTGTCGTCCTGATAGGACGCGAACAAGTTGAGGTCGGTGTCCGCTGACGGGCGCCAGGCCAGGCTGCCGGCCACGAATACCCGGTTGTCGTCGATATGGTCCATCTGCGTGCGGGAATCGCGCGCGAGCCCGACGATCCGGCCGGAGAACACGCCCTCGCTGTCAAAGGGCGTGCTGATATCGATCTTGCCCTGGAAGCGCGAATAACTGCCTGCCAGCAATTCGACTTCTCCCTGCGCTTCGGCAGTCGGTCGTTTGCGCACCAGATTGGCAATCCCGCCCGGCGCACTGCGACCATACAGCACGGAACTGGGCCCCTTGAGGATTTCGACGCGCTCCAGACCGAACGGGTCGATCTGGGCCGTGGTCAGGTCGCCACGCGGTTGGCGGGTTCCATCGACATAGGTGCGGGCGGTGAAACCCCGGATGGTCAGATTGTCATCGGCGATGATCGATCCGGTGCGTTCGGCATAGACACCGGGCGTATAGCGCAAAGCCTGACCGACCGACTGGGCGCCTGTCGCAGTCAGTTGGTCTGCGGTGACGATGTTCACGATCTGCGGCACTTCGATCAGCGGCGTATCCGTCTTGGTGGCGGATGCCGTACGACGCGCGACATAACCTTCCACCGGCGCCCAGGCACTGGCTTCTTCCC
Organism: Croceibacterium xixiisoli; assembly: GCF_009827305.1. Lineage (GTDB taxonomy): Bacteria > Pseudomonadota > Alphaproteobacteria > Sphingomonadales > Sphingomonadaceae > Croceibacterium_C > Croceibacterium_C xixiisoli. The sequence goes on from NZ_WTYJ01000003.1 coordinate 338,471, forward strand.
GGGCAGCGCCGGGCGTGCTGTCGGTAACGCGTACTGGACCAAGCAGAACCGTCCCATCGGCCGCTTGCGGTGCGCGTTCCAGCACCACGTCCCCCGCATTGGTGAAGCGATATGAAATGCCCGATCCTGCCAGCAGTCGCGACAGGGCCTCAGCCGGCGCCATCGTACCGGTGACAGCGGTGGTGCGAATGTCGGGAATGGCCACGCCGCCCACGATATCGATGCCGGATTGCTGGCTGAATGCGGCCAGCGCCGTTGCCAGCGGCTGAGATTGTATGTCGAAGCGGGCGGACGCAGCCTGTGCCGCTGCCGTCATGGGCAGGACCATAGCCGTACTGGCACAGCCCATCAGGGCGAGCGCCAGCCGGAAGCGGCCCGCACGCATCGGGGTGGAAATGATCATGGTCTGGTGTCCCCTGTCGGTCGTCGTGGCAGCGCATAACGCGCCCTTCAGCGGCTAAGACGAACCAGCAGACGGATTGTCAGGGCTAATGCGAATTATTTTCAGGCATGAGCGTTTTCACGCTGCCCGCAGCAAAGTCAGCAGCTTGCCAACCCGCATCATCCGCATGGGAACCACGGCCGCAATTCGCTCAACGCCGGATGCCGCATCGTCCGTGCCGATCATCAGCGTGACCGGCTGCTGTGCCAGCGCATCATCCAGCACGATGATCTCGCTGCCCGACCAGCGGCCCAGCTCTGCGACAACCTCCGCCAGGGGGCGCGCGGCAAAGGCAAGCCGGCCATCGCGCCAGGCGAGCCGGTTGGGATCGCTGGTCTCTACCGGGCCCAGGCTCCCGTTCCCAAAAACGAGTGCCTGCCCGGCATTCACCTGTGCGGCGCTTTGATAGGCCTGCACCTGGACGGCATGTTCGGTAACGGTCACCCGAACACCCCGCTGCTCATTGGCCACAGCAAATGCCGTACCCAGCGCGGTCACCGTGCCATCCCCTGTTTCGACCCGGAAAGGGCGCGCCGGATCGCTCGCCACAGAGAAAAACGCCTCGCCGCCGAGCAGGCGGGCAACCCGCTCATGCGGGCGCATTTCGAAATCGAGTGCGCTCGCGCTGGAAAGCTCGACAGTCGATCCGTCGGCCAGGGCGATATTCCGTCGCTCCCCCGTGGTCGTTCGATGATCGGCAAATGGGTGCGGCCCCAGCGCAATTCGTCCAATCCCCGCGATGGCCGCAACGCTGGCCGCTGCAGCCATGCCACCGCGAAGCACACTGCGCCGGTCGACCTTCGGCGGGCTGTGTGCCAGGCTGGGCAAATGGCCGGATGCGCCCCACAATCGCTGGATCCGGGCGTAGCTTTCGGCATGGCGCGGGTCGGCATCCCGCCATGCTTCGAACATCGCTCTGGGCGCAGGATCGGCCGGATCGTCGTGCAGCCGCACAAACCAACGCGTGGCTTCGTCCCGAATTTGTCCGGTATCGCGCGTGCCGTCGCTCTCGTTCACGCTTGTTCGCCTCCCGGATGCGGTCCTATCGCCATGTCGGCCGCATTGACTAGACGAAACAGTTGCCAATTTGTCAGGTACACTCAGCCTTCGTCGCAATCCGCTGCCTGCTGAATCACGATCAGGGCGTGCATCATGTGCTCATGCACGGTCTGGCGAGAAATGCCGAGTTGCCGGGCGATTTCCGCAAAGGTCATGCCATCCATGCGTGACAGGCGGAACACTTCGCGTCGCCGCGCGGGCATCCCGGCCAGCACATTTTCCATCCGGGCCAGCTCATCCCGTGTTATCAGCAGGGCCTCCGGGTCGCTGCGGGGGCTGGGTGTCAGGTCCAGTTCTGTATTGGGTGCCAGTGTTTCGACACCAAGGGCAGTGCGGCGATGGCGATCACGAATGAGATTGGCCGCAATCTGGCGCAGATATCCCGCAAGGTTGCGGACCGGGGTCTTTGGCTGCGCAGTCGACAGGCGCAGCCAGCTTTCCTGCACGATGTCATCGACATCGCTGGGGTTTCCCCCTTGGCGTCGCACAAAGCGCGTGAGAGCAGCATTGGCGGCGGAAATCTGGCTCGGATCGCTGGACATGATGTGGCGACACTCCCTGGGCGCCCTTATGCATGTTGAGATTGAATTGCAAAATTCTCGACGCCTGCTGCAATTGTTTTCGGGCATGACCGGAACGCCCCTGAGTCCCCGATTGCCACCCATCGCCGGCTCTGCCACATCCCGCGCATGACCATATTGGCGGCGCGGCGGTATCGGGACGGCCGGATCATCAGGGACCATCTCACTCCGGGCCTGCCGCCTGTGGGGGAGGGGGAGTTTGATTGGATCGGCCTGGCCGATCCCACCGATGCAGAGCTGGAATGGATCGGGCAGGCCTATAATCTCCACCCGCTCGCGCTGGAAGATGCGCACACGCCCGATCACGCGCCCAAGGTGGAAACCTTCGGCACCATGCTGTCGGTCATTGCCCGCACCGCCACGCTGGGCCCGGGGGAGACGATCACTTTTGGCCAGACCACCATCTTCCTGGGCCATGATTTCGTCGTCACCATCCGGCTGGGCAGCACCCGCGCCCACACAGAGATGCGCGCCCAGCTGGAAGCGAACAGCGAACGGCTGGCCGAAGGGCCCGATGTGGTGCTCTATGCCGTGCTGGATTTCATCGTCAGCGGCTATGAACCGCTGATCGATGAATTGGAGGGCGTTGTCGGCGAAATGGAAGACAGCGCCGTCGATGAGTTTCCCGATCAGGCCAACATCCGCCGGATCTTCCGGCTGCGCCGCCTGCTGCGCAAGGTGGAGGGGACCTGCGGCCGGCTGGAAGAGGTTTCGGCCAAGCTGGCACAGACCGAGCAGGTCTGCATCGATGACCGGGCGCGCCCATTCTTCCGCGATGTGCATGACAGCGCCAAGCGTTCGGTCTGGCGCGCGCGCGGATTGAACCAGACCTTGGGAAGCATTCTGGAAGTGGCCGGCCTGCTCGAACAGAGCCGGCAGGGCGCCATTACCCGCCAGCTGGCAGCCTGGGCGGCGATCCTGGCCGTGCCGACCGCCATCGCCGGCATTTACGGCATGAACTTCGATTTCATGCCCGAACTGCGCTGGCGCTATGCCTATTTCGTCGTGCTGGGCGTGGTCGCGACCAGTTGTACAGTGCTCTATTCGCGGTTTCGCCGGATGGGCTGGCTCTGACGACACAACAGGAAAGGGGCGCCCCGATCCAATCGGAGCGCCCCTTTTTCAAGCCAGCATATGCCTGGCTTACGCCTTGTCGGCCCCGAACATCGAACGGTCGGGTGCGTCGTGGTACAGGTTTTCACCTGTCGGTGCCGGGTTTCCCCCCGCGAGTGCGCGGGCGGCCTGCACCGTATTGGCCAGCAGGCAGGAAATCGTCATCGGGCCCACGCCGCCGGGAACCGGGGTCACGGCCTTGGCATGCTGGACTTCGTCGAACTTCACGTCGCCAACCAGGCGTTCCTTGCCGTTGTCACCCATGATGCGGGTGATGCCCACGTCGATGATCACGGCGCCGGGCTTGACCCAGCTGCCCTTGACCAGTTCGGGCGCGCCGGCGGCGGCGACGATGATGTCGGCCTTGCTGGCGATTTCCGGCAGGTTCGCGGTGTGGATATGGGTGACGGTAACCGTGCACTCGCGGTCGAGCAGCAGATTGGCCACCGGCTTGCCGACGATGTTGGACTTGCCGATCACCACGGCATCCTTGCCGATGAAGTCATCGACCACGGTTTCCAGCAACAGCATCACGCCCAGCGGGGTGCAGGGGACGATGCCACCGGTGCCGGTCGACAAACGGCCCACATTGACCGGGTGGAAACCGTCGACATCCTTGTCCGGGCTGATCGAACGCAGCACGGTGCGGGTGTCGATATGGTCGGGCAGTGGCACCTGGCAGAGAATGCCATGCACTTCGGGATCAGCGTTCAGCTGTTCCACCAGCGCCAGCAGATCGGCCTGGCTGGTCTCCGCCGGCAGGCGGTGTTCGGTCGAAATGATGCCGACCTTTTCGCATGCCTTGATCTTGCGGCGGACATAGACCTGGCTGGCGCCATCGTCGCCCACCAGAATAACGGTCAGGCCAGGGCGCGGCAGGCCTTCGGCGACCATTTCGTCGACCTGCTGCTTGGTGCGCTCATCCAGCTTGTTGGCGACGGCGCGCCCATCGATAATCTCTGCCATTGAATCTCCCTCGGCCCCAGACGGGCGGCACGCAGCGTGCCGCCCGGGGCAAATTATCAGTGCTTGGCGTCGTAGCTGTTGATCCAATCGGCTGACGCCTTCAGCGCGCCGAACGGATAAAGGTGCAGGCGCACGCGGCCATGCTGGTCGCCCAGCAGCTCATTCAGCGAATTGACCAGCTTGTCCGGGCCGGCATTGCCGAGAAGATTGGTGATCGAAACGCCATACTTCTTCATGACCGATGCCGATGCGCCAACGCCGCAACGCTTGGCAAAGCCGAGCAGGCGCTTGATGCCGGCCGGGCCGGGGACGCCCAGGCGCACGGGAACATCGATGCCGCGGGCGCGCATTTCGCCCACCCATTCCACGATCGCATCATCGTCGAATGCGAACTGGGTAACGACCAGCGGGGTCATGCCATGTGCGCGGACAGCTGCGATCTTGCGCTCCATCCAGTCCCACAGCTGGTCCTTGGTGTTGTTCGGGTGGCCTTCCGGGTGGCCGCCGACGCCGACGATTTCGATGCCATACTTTTCCAGCAGGCCGGTTTCGATGATCTGCAGCGAATCGGAATAGGGACCTTCGGCTTCAGGCGGATCGCCAGCGATGATGAAGACGCGCTTCACGCCAGCCTTGGTGGTGATGTCGCGCAGATAGTTTTCCAGCTGCTCTTCCGACAGGATGCGGCGGGCAGACAGGTGAACGATCGGTTCGAACCCGAGCTCGCGCACCAGCACGGCAGCTTCGACGCGCTGTTCGATTTCTTCGCCCGGCAGGAAGGTCACGGCAATCTGCGTGCCCGGACGGATCGCCGATGCGGCTTCGCGCAGGCCTGCGGTTTCCTTCGCTGTCATTTCCAGCGAATAGCCATCGACCATATTGCTGCGGGGTTTTTCCCAATCCGGGTGGATTGCGGCATAGGACATGGAATCTACTCCTCTCGTCTCGCTTACGCAGGCGGCCATAGGCGTTCTGCGCGGTTTCACAAAGTGTCTAGCGCAGGTCATTTTTTTCGGATAGACGAAAATTTCATACCTGCGAATTCAAACGCAACCACGTTCGAGAGCGATGCTGATATATCTTCCAGGCCTGATCTGTGATGCGCGCACATTTGCGCCGCAAGTCGCGGCCTTTGCCGATTCGTGGGCGATGAACAGCTATGGCCCGGATGAAAGCCCGGCCGATACGCTGCAGGAAATGGCCCGCATAACCCTGGATCAGGCGCCCGATCGGTTCGATCTGTTCGGCCATTCCATGGGCGGCCGCATCGCGCTGGAGGTCTATCGCCTGGCGCCCGAACGCGTGCGCCGGCTGGCACTGTCCTCCACCGGCGTGCACCCCGTCCGCCCGGGTGAACCGGAAAAGCGGGCTGTGCTGCAGCAGGTCGGTTACGATCATGGGTTTGAGGCACTGGTCGATCAATGGCTGCCGCCGATGGTGGCAGAGGCCAACCGCGCAAAGCCGGAAATTTACGAACCGATGCGGCAGATGTGCCTGGATCAGGGCCAGGCCCGATTCGATGCGCATATCAACGCGCTGGTCACCCGTCCTGAATGTGAAAGCCTGCTGGCCACGATCACCTGTCCCACGCTTGTCATCACCGGCGAGCAAGATGGTTGGGCGCCGCCGGTCCAGCACGAGGCTTTTGCAGGACAAATTGCGAATTCCCAACTCGTCATCGTTCCCGGTGCAGGGCATATGCTGCCCCTCGAAGCGCCCGGAGAGGTGAACACCGCCATCGCTCGCTGGCTCGATATGCCGGCGGATGATTAACCCAAGCTAGACACGTTTTTTCTTTAGCGGAGAGGCAAGCTTATGAGTGAACAGAACCTGCAGCAGAAGCTGGATTCGGTCGGCGACGTCGTCGAATTCCTGCGCAACCAGCAGACCGGCCCGAACGTCTATCCGGGCGTTCCCGCAGAATATTCCAACTGGCGCAACGAACAGCGCGCATGGGCCGAATCGGCCGTGCTGTTCAACCAGTCGTACCACATGGTCGAACTCTATGTTCGCGGCCCCGACGCATTCAAGCTGCTCGAATACACCGCGATCAACAGCTTCAAGGGCTTCACCGTCAACAAGGCAAAGCAGTATGTTCCGGTCACTCCGGACGGCTACGTCATCGGTGACGTGATCCTGTTCTACCTCGACGAAAACGAATTCTCGCTCGTCGGCCGTGCACCGGCCATCGAATGGGTCGAATTCCACGCCGCAACCGGCGACTGGGACGTGACCGTTGAGCGTGACGAACGCTGGGCGCTGCGCAACGACGGCAAGCGCAAGAACTATCGCTTCCAGCTCCAAGGCCCGAACGCGATGAAGGTGCTGGAAAAGGCCATGGGCCAGACCCCGCCGGATCTGAAGTTCTTCAACATGGCACACATCGACATCTCGGGTAAGGACGTGATCGCGCTCCGCCACGGCATGGCCGGTCAGCCGGGCTACGAACTGTTCGGCCCCTGGGCAGATTACGAAGCCGTGCACTCGGCTCTGGTCGAAGCAGGCAAGGACTTCGGTCTGACCCTGGTCGGCGGCCGCGCCTATTCGTCGAACACCCTTGAATCGGGTTGGCTGCCTTCGCCGCTGCCGGCCACCTTCACCGGTGACCATCCGATGCTCAAGCAGTTCCGCGAATGGTCTTCGGGCAAGTCCTATGCCGGCATGTGCTCGATCGGCGGTTCCTATGTTCCGGAATCGATCGAAGGCTACTACCTGACCCCGTGGGATATCGGTTACGGCCACATCGTGAAGTTCGACCATGATTTCGTGGGCCGCGAAGCTCTCGAAAAGATGGCCAACGAAACGCACAAGCAGAAGGTCACGCTGGCTCTCGACAACGAAGCCATGACCCGCGTGCTCAGCTCGCTCTATGCCGAAGGCGATCGCGCCAAGTACTTCGAATTCCCGAGCTCGGTGTACGCAATGCACCCGTTCGACGAAGTCAAGGTTGACGGCAAGGTGATCGGCGTTTCGACCTGGATCGGTTACTCGTCCAATGAAGGCAAGATGCTGAGCCTGGCCATGATCGACCCGGCCTATGTCGAAATGGGCAAGGAAGTGACGCTGGTTTGGGGCGAACCCAATGGCGGCACCACCAAGCCGACGGTCGAAAAGCACGTGCAGACGGAAATCAAGGCGATCATCTCGCCGGTTCCGTATTCGAACGTCGCTCGTGACGCCTATGCGGACAGCTGGCGCCAGAAGGGCGTTGGCGCCAACGCCTGATTTATCAGGTGCTGATTTTGGCGGCCTGAACCCAGGCATTGCCGAATGAACAATCGGGGCGGCCATCGCAGGATGGCCGCCCTTTTTGTTGTCTCTTCGGGTTTGCCTCAGGGCTGTCGCACAACAAAAAAGGCGCCGTTGCCGCCCTCGAAAGGAACGGCAACGACGCCAGTCACGGGAAAGTCTTGGCGTTTAGCCGCCGGTGTTTGCCACAATCAGCTGCCGCGCTTCGGCCAGGCCCGCCGCCTCGGCGGTCTTGCCGCCGCGGATATCCTCGGCAATCTGCAGCAGGCGCCCGGCGATGACCGTGCCAGTCTCCGCTTCTTCCTTGATCCGGATCGCGCCATGGTGATCGGCCACTTCGGCCCAGACCGCGCGCACCCCGGCCCAGAAGCCCTGCGTCTTGGCCCAATATTCATCCGCCGCCGCGACATTGTAATCGCTGAAGCGGGTGTAGCTGTTCAGCACATATTCCTGCACCACGGGCTGCAACTGCCCATCCGTCAGGCCCAGCTTGGTGTTGTCCTGCCAGTGGATCCAGCCATTCGGGGTCACCTGATGGCGGTTGATGCCATAGTACCGGTCATAGACCGGGTTGCGCACGGCATCGCGCCGCGCCAGCGGGCGCCAGGTCAGGTTGGAACGCCAGCGCCGGACGCCAGTCTCGGTTTCGAACTGGCCCCAGCCCGAATAGCGCGGGCTGTCATCCACCTGATAGACGGTCTGTGACCAGCGCCCCTGCCGTTGATCGGCCGGCACCTCTTGCCAACTCCATTCATTGCGGTCGGAATAGGCCAGAATCCGGGCAGGTTCATATTCCCAGTCCTGCCGCCAATGCTTGATGATGAAGGTCTGGCCTTCATGTTCGGCCACCAGCAGATGCTGCAGTACGATCTTGCGCCCGGTATCTTCCACCACGCGGACCGATTCATGCCCGCCAGAGATTTTCGGGTCGATCGGTTGGTAACCGGCCCGCAAGGGGGTCGATTCCTGCATGTCGAACCGCACGAGGAAATCGCCGGCCATGGCCAGGATGTCGGCCCGGTCCTGATCGAATGCGGCCGCTGCGGCGTTGGTGGCTGCCTTGGCGATCGGCGGATGGGCCAGCGCCGGGCTGGCCGCCATGGCCAAGGCTAGCATCGCAGTGCCAAGGCTGAGGGTAAGGCGTGTCATGATCTCTGTTTCCCTTAGAACCGGTAGCTGATCGAAACGCTGCCGTTGCGGCCCGGGCGGGTGTAGGCAGGAATGGTCGGGTTAACGGTGTCGGTGGTGGTGGGAAGATGTTGGGTCAGCCCCCGAACATCGCTCCACAGCGCATAGGTTTCATCGGTCAGGTTGAAGATGCCGCCACGAATGGTCAGCGCGTCTGTAACCTTTACGAATGCGGTCAGGTCCAGCACGGTGGATGCTGGCGGAATGTAGCAAAGGTTCCTGTTGCACGCATCGACGGCATCCTCGGCGCTCTTGCCCGAATTGTGCGTCACGATCAGCTCGGTCCCGAACACACCACCCGGATCGCGATAGCCCAGCCCGCCCACGATGGTCAGCGGGTCGATGGTATCGAGCGGGCTCTTGCTGCCGTTGGCGGCGATTTTCTTGCCATCGGCATAGGCAATCGCGGCGCGGCCGGTCAGGCCGAAACCGGTGGTGAAATCACCCTTGGCCTCAACCCCGGAAATCTCCACCTGGCCCAGATTGATATATTTGTAGATCGCGGGATCAGCCGGAGTGAAAGAGCCCGACACCACTTCCTGGGAAATGAAGTCCTCGTAATCGGCCTTGAAATAGGTCGCGGAGAGCGAGAAGCCGTTGCCGGTATAGCGTACGCCGCCTTCCCAGCTCTCGCTGCGCTCAGGCCCCAGATCGGGATTGGGTTCGGAGGTGTAGCCATAGGCGATATTGCCGAAGAAATTGTTCACCTGGCTCGGCGTCGGCGCGCGGAAGCCCTGCGCGTAATTGCCGAACAACCGGATGCCATGGCCCAGATTGACCACGGCGCCGAACTTGGGCGACAGGCGGGAATCCTCCTGCCCGGCCTGGCTGGCGGCCGGATAGAGCAGATCATCCTGCGGTTCGAGGCGATAGAAATCGAACCGCAATGCCGGGAACAGCGTCACCAGCCCGTCGGCAATGCTGATCTCATCACCCAGGAACACGCCGCCCAGCATGAAATCGGTCTTGGGGAAGGCGCTCGACGGGAAGGTCTCACCCGCCGGCGGGGCCACCCCGTCGCGCAGGCCCTTCTGCTCGGTCCAGCTGATATCGCCGCCGAAAGACAGGCGATGGCCCAGCGCGCCCGTGGCGAAATCGCTGCGCCCTTCGGCCGACAGGCCCCATACGCGGTTTTCAAAGGTGTTGAGCCGTTCGCGGTCGGCCGATGGCGAACGGTCCTCGTCCGAAAACTGGATATCCTGGCCGTTCTGCCAATATCCGGCGACATGGGCGTAATCGACCACCCCTTCGCCCTGCCAGCTCCAGTCCGCCGAGACCCGCCCGCGCCGCGTGCGATCCTCTGCGGTCAGTTGATCGACATTCCAACCGAGCCCGGACGGGCCTTCGCCTGACAGCACATTGCTGAACACATTGGTGCGCAGCAATTCCCCGGTCAGCCGGACGCGGTGGCCACCATCGGTGTAGACCAGCTTGCCCAGCACCGCGTCGGACTGGCCATCCTGCGGATTGGGCAGGGTCCGCGTCGCGCCGATGCCATCGACGGTGCCCTGGTTCTCCAGTTCCTGGAAATCGCGGCGGGTATAGGCCAGCAGGACGGAGAAATTGCCCGCGCGCCCGGCGGCGGCGATGGTTTCGGCCCATTCATTGTCGGCTGAAGAATATTGCACCCGGCCAAAGCCGCCGACATCTTGTCCCGGACGCAGCAGATCTTCCGGGTCGGAGGTGGTGAAGCTGACCGCACCGGCCAGCCCGTCGCTGCCATAGAGGGCGGAGGCGGGGCCGCGCAGGATTTCGACCGACTTGATCAGCCCGACATCGGTATAGCCGCCACGCCCGGCATCCTGCGCGCCGAATGAATAGCCTTGCGGTGTACGGATGCCATCCACCTGGATCAGCACGCGATTGCCACCGATGCCGCGGATGGTGAAGCCTTCATTCCCGGCCCTTCCCGTGGCGCCAAGCGCCGCGCCGAAGCGCGCGGGGCCGCGCCGCACCGATACGCCGGGTTCGAAGCGGACCAGATCCTTGATGTCGGTCACCAGCATATCGGCGATCTGGGTATCGGAAATGACCGTGACCGTGGCCGGTGCGTCTTCCAGCTTGATCGGCGCCCGGGTGGCGGTGACGGTAATGCTGGCATCGCGGCTTTGGTCGCTGGCGGCATCATCTTCTGCAGCCATGGCCGGGGCGGCAATCCCCAGTGCTGCACCAGCCAACATTGCCCCTCTCAGCTTTCCGGCGCAGCTGCGCCCCAACACACAATCAAACCGTAAACCGACCTTCGAAACCATCACTGCGCGACCTTGATTTGCTAATAACATTGACTCGCAATAGCGGATAGGTCGCGCAAGGGCAGAGGTCAACGCACACGGTCATCCATGCGGTGAAAAGCTGCGCTGATATTGGAAAATGGCCAAAACCGGAGGTGATCCGGCAACTGACCGGCGGCTCAGATGGTGTCGAGCAATCCGGCGGTGCGCTGCAGCATGTCCAGCACGCGCTGCTCCAGCGCCTCGTTCCAGCGTGCGCTCGGGATCGCGACAGACAGCGATCCGACCGGCACGCCGGCCTGCATCACCACCCGGCTGACACCGCGAATGCCCAGCGAATATTCCTCGTCCATATAGGCGAAGCCGGTGCGCTGGATGTCTTCGATCTGCTTGCGCAGCGCCTTTTCGCTGGTGACGGTCGAGGCCGTGAAGCGCTCGCGGATGGTTTCGCGGAAATAGCGGTCGATTTCCGCCTCCGGCAAGGCGGCCAGCACGGCCTTGCCCGATGCCATGGCGTGCAGGGGCATGCGCTTGCCGATATCGACCGAATAGCGCAGCGCCTGTTCGCTGCTTTCGGTCACCAGCGCTTCCACATCCCAATCGGTCAGCACGAAGAAGCTGGCGGTTTCGTTCAATTGCGTGCGCAGCGCGCGCACCAGCGGTGCGGCGCGCTCCGCCAATTGCAGATTGCCGCTGCGTGCCTGCAGCCGGGCCAGCCCTGGCCCGGCCGAGTAACGGCGCCCGTCACGGGCGAGATAATCCCGTTCCACCAGCGTCGCGAGCAGATAGGAAAGGCTGGACACCGGAATGCCGAGCGCGGTGGCGATTTCCTGCGCCACCAGCGGTCGATCATGCGCGACAACGAATTCGATGATGTCGAGCGTACGGGTGGCCGATTTGACCTGACTTGACTGCGCGATGCCGGAATGCCCCGGATGGGGCGGGAAATCCGCCATGTTCAGCCGATCCGGGCATCCGCGATATCGGCACCCGCCCGCAGATTGGCCAGCTTCTTCCACGCCACCGACGGGTCGATCTTGCCGTAACCGGCGAAGGTGCCGAAGCCGCAATCGCTGCTGGCGATGACCCGGTCCTTGCCGACGAAATCGGCAAAACGTTCGATGCGCTGGGCGATCAGTTCGGGCGTTTCGATATAGTTCGAACAGCTGTCGATGAAGCCGGGGGCCAGGATCTTCTCGTCCGACAGCTTGGCGTCGCGCCACACCACCCATTCATGTTCGTGGCGCGGATTGGCGCCTTCGAACAGGATGGTCGCCGGGCGGGCCGACAGCACGATGTCGAGGATCTTTTCGACCGGAATGTCGAAATCATGCGGGCCTTCGTAATTGCCCCAGCACACATGCATGCGCAGTTTTTCCGGCGCGATGTTCTTGGTCGCTTCGTTCAGCGCCTCGACATTGGCCTGGATGGTACGGAGGAATTCGGCCTCATCCATGTCCTGGTAACCGGTGTGGCGGCTCATCGCCAGATCCGGGCAGTCGAGCTGCAGCTGGAAACCGGCATCGACGATCGCTTCATATTCCGGGCGCATCGCGGTGGCGAGATCGGCCAGATAGGCTTCATGGGTCGGGTAATACTGGTTCGGCTGGAAGGCGGTGATCAGGCCCGGGCTGGCCGAATTGAGGAAGGCTTCCACTCCATTCCCATGCCGTTCCAGCGCCAGCTTGAAGCGGCGGATATCGTCATGCAGCGGCTGCAGATTGACCAGTTCCACCTTGTCGATGGCGCTGGCGCGGGTGAATTCCTGCGCGCCCATGATGGCGGACAGCTTCTTGGTCAGTTCCGGCACCTGCGCCAGATCCAGCGCGGGCTTGCGCGGCGAATGGCCGCCAAAGCCGGACAGGCGCTCGATGATATAGGTGGAATAGCCGACCTTGCCCAATTCGCCGTCGCTGACGATCGAAACACCGGCGGCAACCTGATCCTTCACACCCTGGTCGACTGCGGCCTGGACCAGACGGTCGAATTCCGCCTCGTCATAGGCTTCGCCCTTGTCACGCGCGAGCAATACGGGAACCAGTTCCGGCCCACGGGGCAGGCTGCCGACATGTGTGGTCTTGATCATGAAAGAACGCTCTCCAGAGTAGAGCGCGTTCTTTCATATATGCGAAATAGACGCAAGTGCGAAAAGCACCGCGCTTGGCGGCTCACGGCACCAGCGCGCAGCCCACGCTGGCGATCTTTCCATCCTTGAGATGGTAATGAATATATTGCCGCATTTCCTGCACATCGCCTTTGGTAATGGGGAAGAACTGGGCCATCCCACGGGCGTCCAGCGTCTCACGCGTCAGGTCTCCGGTCGCCTCGATCCGGATCACCCCTTCGACGGCCGCCAGACTCTCGCTCACGGCGATCCGCTCCACCGTGATCGTCTCGATGACATATTGATGCAGGAAGCCATAAAAATCGCGCAACTGCTGACGGGTTGTGATCTCGATCCCGAAAAACGCCATGCGCGGATTGTCGTCGTAAAAATCGAACACCGCATCATAATCGCGCGCATTGAACGCGGCGGCATAGCGGGCGTAATCCTCTGCCGATCGCAGCTGAGCCATCATCAACTCTCCCTTTGGTATCCTCACCTGTTCTTGCCAGTGATCCTAACGATCGTTAGGGTTGCCGCAAGGGAGAGTATTTGATGGTCGCAACACAGGCGGACGCCGATTTCGATTTCATCGTGGTGGGCGCGGGCAGCACGGGCTGCGTCGTCGCAGCGCGGTTGAGCGAAGATACGGCAAACAAGGTGCTGGTGCTCGAAGCCGGTCAGCGCGACGAACATCTCTATTTGAAGATGCCGCTCGCCTTTCTGAAGGCGATGCCTGATCCGCGTTTCAACTGGAATTACTGGACGGAGGCCGAACCGCATCTGGACGGGCGGCGCATGCCTTTGCCGCGCGGCAAGGTCGTCGGCGGGTCGGGCTCGATCAACGGCATGTTCGCCATGCGCGGCCATCCGGCGGATTACGATCAATGGGCGCAGATGGGTGCCCGTGGCTGGTCCTTTGCCGATGTGCTGCCCTATTTCCGCAAGTCGGAAACCAGCTGGCGCGGCGAAAACACCTATCACGGCGGCAGCGGGCCGATCAAAACCCGCCCGATCGATTCGCCCTATCTGCTGCATGACGAAATGATGCGCACGGCGGCGGCGGCCGGATTTTCCACCACCGACGATCTCGCCGGCGCCAATCCGGAAGGCTTCGCGCGCGGCGAACAGACGGTTGATGAAAATGGGCGCCGGGTCAGCGGCGCCACCGCCTATCTGAAGCCGGCGATGGGGCGGCAGAACCTGGATGTCCGTTCGGGCGTGCTGGTGCGCAAGCTGGTGTTTGAGGGCAAGCGCTGCGTCGGCGTGGAAATCGATGGTCCCAATGGCCCGCAGCAGCTGCGCGCCCGGCGCGAAGTGATCCTGTCCGGCGGCGCCTACAACTCCCCGCATCTGCTGCTGCTTTCCGGGATTGGTCCGGCAGAACATCTGCGCAGCCATGGTATCGCCGTCGTGCATGACAGCGTTGGCGTGGGCCGCAATCTGCAGGAACATCCCTGCGCCAGCCTGGAATTCAACGCTGCCAAGCCGGTGACTTTCCTCAATCAGCTGCGCTGGGACAAGATCGCGATGAATTCGATCCGCTGGGCGCTGACCGGTCAGGGGCCGATGGCGACGCAGGTCAACAGCTGCAATGTCGTGATCCGCACCGCGCCGCATCTCGATCGGCCCGATCTGCAGATCATGGTCAATCCGATCCGCTTCGACGCGCACCCCTGGTTCCCCGGCATCAAGGCGCAGCAGGGACATGTGTTCTGGGCCGGTGTGGTGCAGTTGCATCCGGAAAGCCGCGGCTGGGTCGAATTGAAGAGCAACGACCCGCGCGATGTGGCTTCGGTCACGCTCAACATCCTGTCGGAAGAGGCGGACCGCGAACAGATGCGGCGGGCATTCCGCGTCACGCGCAAGATCTACAACAGCAAGCCGATGTCCGATCTGATCGCATCCGAACGCACGCCCGGTGTGCAGGTGGACAGCGATGATGAACTCGACGCCTTCATCCGCGCCAGCTGCTATGTGGCGCAACACCCCACCAGCACCTGCGCCATGGGTATGGGTGAACGCTCGGTGGTGGACAATGAACTGCGCGTCATCGGGGTGGAGGGGCTGCGCGTGGCGGATTGCTCGGTCATGCCGACGGTTCCGGGTGGCAACACCAATCTGCCGGCCTTCATGGTGGGGGAAAAGGCGGCCGATCTGATCCTGGGCCGCAGCCTGCCGCGCGCCGAATTGCCGGAAAGGGACGCCGCATGAGCCGCACCGCAGAAGAACAGGCCAATCTGGATATCGTGCTCGGCATGTTTGCCGAAGTGCTGAACCCGATGGATTCAGCGGCGGTCGACCGTTTCATCGCGCCCGATTACATCCAGCACAACCAGTCGGTGGAACCGGGGCGGGACAAGCTGAAGGCGTTTCTGGACATGATCCGGGAACAGACGCCCAATGCGGTTCATGATGTGAAGCGCGCCTTCGTCGATGGCGATCACGTTACGGTGCATTATCATGTGCGCCGCTGGCCCGATGATCTGGGCTGGGCGGTGATCGATATTTTCCGGGTCGAAAACGGCCTCGTCGCCGAACATTGGGATGTCATGCAGGATGTGATCGAAGGCGGGCCCAACCCGCTCTCGCCATTCTGATCGAACCGCAACCGCAGGGATAAAAGCGGGCGGACAGGGAGAGGATAGAATGCGTTTCCAGGATAAGATCGTGCTCGTTATGGGCGGCAACAGCGGCATGGGGCTCGCCTCTGCCAGGGCTTTCGCCGCCGAAGGCGCCAAGGTCCACCTCACCGGGCGCAACCAGCAGACCATCGATGATGCGGTGGCGCAGATTCCGGGTGCGAAGGGCTACAGCGCCGACATCGCCGATATCGCCGCCAGCGAAGCGGTGGTTTCCGCGATTGAGGCGGAAGACGGCCGGATCGATGTGCTGTTCATCAATGCCGGCGTGGGCGGCTTTGCCCCGCTGCGCGATATCACGCCCGACAGCTGGGATCTGACCCATTCGATCAATCTGAAGGGCTGCGTGTTTGCCCTGCAGAAGGCCGTCCGGCTGATGGGGAAGGGCGGATCGATCGTGGTCACCGGATCGATCGGCGCGCATGCATCCCTGCCGGGCAATGGCGTTTACGCGGCGGCAAAGGGCGGGCTCTATGCCGTGATGAAGGTGTTCGCCGGGGAACTCGTTTCCGAAGGCATCAGGCTCAACATGGTCAGCCCCGGTCCGATCGACACTCCGCTGCTCTATCGCAACCCCGGCATGACCGATGAAGCGATCGCCGGGCTGAAGGAAAAGATGATCGCCAATGTCCCGATGCATCGCATGGGCGAAAGCGATGAGGTGGCCAAGGCCGTGCTGTTCCTGGCGTCCGACGATGCCAGCTTCATCACGGCGGCCAATCTCTATGTCGACGGCGGCATGCTCGAACTGCGCTGAGCCACAGGAACTTCAGGGAGGGTGACGGTATGAGCCGCACGGAACAGGAACAGGCCAATCTCGATTTCTGCACCCGCATGTATAACGAAATGCTGTTTCGTTTCGATGCGAGCCGGATCGATGAATTCCTGGCCGACGACTATATCCAGCATTCCACTGCCGCGAGCGGGGGCAAGGAAGGGCTGCGCGATTTCTTCGAGAACCGCGCGCATCATTTTCCGAACATCAGTTTCGCGATCAAGGCCAGCATGGTCGACGGCGACCGGACCATGTTCCATATCCACACGATCCGCTTTCCCGGTGATCCGGGCATGTCGATCGTGGATTATTTCCGTCTGGAAGGCGGCAAGGTGAAGGAACATTGGGAAGTGGTGCAGGAAATTCCCGAAAAACTGCCGCACGATAACGGAATCTTCTGACCCGCCGCCAGTTGCGCCCTGCAAAATAGGCTATTGCACGTTGCGCCACTTGGCGTAGCGTCGCGCGCTGCTGCCCGGCGCAAGATCGGGCGGAGACTGGGATTGTTTCAGGGAGGGATTTTCGATGCCCGCATATTATGCGCTTGCTGTTTCCGTTGGCCTGCTGGCCGTACTCGACACCTGGATCTATGTCGGGCCGCTCGCCACCACGGCGCTGGCTGGCCTGGTGTGGATTTCCTTCATCGCCTGGGGTTGTCATTTCCATTCGGGCGGCGGCGCCAAGGGCACGACCACCGCAATTGTCTGCATGAGCTTTGGCGCGATCGTCGGTATGCTCGCCGTCATGGGCGCCAGCGGTCCGCTGGTCGGCACCGGCGTGATGGCTGCGCCGATTGCCGTGGGTGTTGGCGCTTTCGTGATCTGCCTTGCCAGCAAGGCGCCGTTGTTGGCGACCATTCCGGCCAGCGTTTATGGCTTCGCTTCGGTTGCCGGCCCGATTCTGCTGGCGGGCAAGACCCCGCAGGAAGCCATCGGCCCGGTGATTCTGTCGATCATCATCGGCGGTATTTTTGGTTTTGTGTCCGAACTGCTGGCCAATGCGCTGACCAAAAAGGGCGCGTAAACCCGCACAAATCCGCCCATTCGCAGCCTTTTACCGCAAAAGGCCGCGAATGGCGGGCTGCGCCATCTTCGGATGGTTCATTGCCCTGTCACAGACCAAGGCCTATATTGCCGCTACTGATTTAGGAGCAGGTCATGGGTTTTGGTGGTTATGGGCATTGGATCATTGTCGCGCTGGTCGTGCTGGTCCTGTTCGGCCGGGGCAAGATTTCCGAAACGATGGGTGATTTCGGGAAGGGCATAAAGAGCTTCCGCAAGGGCCTCTCGGAAGAGGAATCGAAGGCCTCCAAGCCTGCCGCGCCCGCACCGCAGATCGCCAGCACCGCCGATGTCTCCAAGCCGGCGGAACAGAACACCCATCAGTCCTGATCCGCGCTTTCCAGGCGCAACGCCGGGCAGATTGAAAAAGGGGCCGCAGAGATGATCTCTGCGGCCCCTTTTCGTGTCAGTGCCTCTTTCCCTGTTAGTGCAGGGTCGGTTTCGGCGGCTGTTCCTGGCCGAAGCCGATATCCGTGCCGTAATCTGGTACCCCACGCCACACGCATATCGGCCAGAAGTACCGCCGCCAGGGCCAGGCCAGGATCGCATTGAACACGATGCTCAGCGCGCCGAAGATCCATTCGGTCCAGCCGGTGTCGAGCACGAAGTTCCAGTAAACGATCACGATATTCAGTGGTACCAGCGCGATCAGCGTCAGCGGCATTCCGCGATTGGCCAGCATGGTGATGCCCAGCACCACCTCGATCACCTTGATCCAGTCGAACAACCCGCTGGCCATCAGGGCCAGCGTGAAGTCGATCGCGGCTTTTTCATCGCCCAGCGGCTGCAGATGCGGCCACAGGAAATGCATCAGCCCGGAAAAGAGCCACCAGCCGCCAAAGATCAGGCGGCTGGCGTGATAGACCCACGTCATCGTGCGCCCCCCTTCTGCTGGCTCAGGCCTTGCCCTGCAGCTTGCTGGCGTCCAGCTTCGCCCGGCTGACCCAGCTGCCATGCACCTGGCTGCGCAGCGGCAGGCCGGTTTTCACCTTGGCGATCGGGCCCTTTTCCACCTCGTCAGCCGCCACGATCCACAGCTCGGATGAATAGTCGGAGGGGTTGGGGCTGTTGGGCACGTCGATCACGGTCAGCAGCCAGCCGCCATGGTCAGGATCGGCAGAGGGAACATGCGCCGGTTCGCTGATCGCCGCGCCCGGTGGCACGCCCATCACGGTCAGCCGGCCATTGCCGGGCTCGATCCGCATCAATGCGTTGAAATTGATGCCCACCGGGCCGCCCGGCATCGGCGGGCCGCCCTGCGGATTCATGCTCAGATACCAGGCCCGGTTGTAGGGGCGGCCCTGATCGGCATCGGCCAGGCGCGGCAGATCGCCCGGCGGGCCCAGCGGGCGTTCCTCGATTTGCGGATCGTCCTTGCTCAGGTCGATGGTCCAGCGGGTCAATGCGCCCTGGATTTCCTGCTGCTGGCGATGAATGCCGCCCGCTTCGCGCATGAAGGAAAAGGCATTGGTATCGGTCAGGCACAGATCGATATGCACCAGATCGCCGTCGTCATAGGCATTGACCTGATGGAAACTGGATACGCCCACGGGCCCCTTGATCCAGCGCATGTCCTCCACCTTGCCGTATCGGGGCATCACGGCCAGCCAGCTTTCCAGATCCTGCTGATGCGCCCAATGCGCACCGCCGGCCTTCAGCCGGTCCAGATCGGCGGTGGTGGGGAAGATTGGCCAGATCACATATTTTTCGGTGATCACGAAATCATGGATCGTGGCGAGATAGGGCTGCTTGAACCATTGTTCGGAAATCAGATTGCCGTCCTTGTCGGCAATGCCATAGGCGATCTCGTCGCTGCACAGCCCGCCGGCTTCATATCCGAAGAAGAACAATTCCCCGGTCTTGTCATCGATGCGCGGGTGGGCGGTGAAGGTTTCGGATTTCAGCGTGCCGTAATAATCCCACTTGCCCGCTGTTTCCAGCGTATGGGGATTGATCTCGTACCCGCGACCGTCTTCCTTGGTCATGAACAGGCGGCCGCCGTGCCAGACGGGTGTGGTGTTGGCGACGGTGCGATCGACGCCTTCGGCACTGGGATCATCGGTGAAGGGGTTGCGATATTGGCCGAACAGCCGGCGGCGGGCGGCCTTTTCGGCCAGATAACGTTCGGTTTCGACCCATTTGATGTCGAAATCCACCGCGCCATCGACGAAGTTGAAACGCGCGACCATGCCATCGGCGTTCAGGGCAATATCGTCCTCAAACAGGGGCGCATGGGTGTTGTCCGGCACGGCGCGGAAAAATGCGCCATTGATTTCTGCCGGAATTTCCCCTTCGATCTCCAGATCGCGGACGGACAGCTCCACCCGCCGGGGGGTGTTGGAGCCGATGAAATGAATAGTTTGTGGAAACGCGCCCATGGCCGTTATCTCTCCCGATGATTCCTCGTGGCGAAACGCTAACGCCTGTTATAATCGTTGGAAAGAGCAGTCGGAATTGACCGGCATCAATTGGGTGAGGGTAGTGACGGATAAGGTTCAGGATGCCAGCGCGATGCGCGCCACGGCGGGCGCTGCAGATTCTCCCCCGCCGCATCCGGGGCTGGGCGGAAACAAGGCTGCGCTGCTGCACCGGTTGCTCAAGCTGACCAACCGGCTGATGGCGCCGTTCTCAACCCATCTGCAGCATCGCTATCGCATCAGCCTGAACGAATTCCGTGTGCTGATGACGGTCGGCGCGCTGAAGCGGACGGCCAGCCATGAAGTCGCCGAACTGACCGGCGTCAATGTCATGAGCATCAGCCGTGCCGTCGCCGCGCTGGAAAAGGATGGCCGGCTGCTGGTCGAACCTGATGACGCCAATCGCCGGCGCAAATGGCTGACCCTCACGGATGAAGGACGCCGCCTCTACACCATCATGCGGCCGCAGAGCGAAAAAGTGGCCGAATATATGCTGTCCGAACTCAGCGACGGGGAAGTCGCCCAACTCGATCGGCTGGTGATGCAATTGGTGGCCACGCTGGAGGCACGCGACGATGACGGCAATTCGCTGTTCCTCGAAAACACCCGGCCCGAAGACGACACCGGACAGGGCGCGATCAGCGACTGACGTTGAAGCCCGCGATCAGCGCCGCCAGGCTCTGATCGAAACCGTTGCCTGACGGCAGCCGCGCCTGGAACAGCGCGGCGCGGGCGGATTTTTCGAAGGTGGTCCAGCCCGTCACCAGCGCCTGAATGGCCGATTGTTCCAATTGCGCGCGTGGCCCTTCCAGCCCTGCCTGCCGCATCAGTTCCTCCAGCCTTCCGCTGGTCATCCCGTCGGTGGTGGCATCCGGCGGGGCTGTGCCGAGCAGGGCAAAGATATCGCGCGTCTCTTCCTGCTTGCGATGCAGCGCGCGGCCAAACGCCATCAGCCAGTCATCCCCGCGCAGGCCTTCGGGAATGCTGTCCAGCGCCTCCCCGAAAATGGTGCCGGAAACCAGCGCCAGCAATTGCGCCTTGTCCCCCACATGCCGGGCCAGCGATGGCGCACGCACGTCCAGCCGGGCGGCAATCTTGCGCAGGCTGACATTGTCCAGCCCGCCCTCATTCAACAGCGTGATCGCCTCCTGGACGATCAGGGCGCGGGTCAGTCGGCGGGGCTGCGCTACCGGTTTGGGATCTGCCAGGGTCATGCACCATCCATCCGCCGATACTGGACGGGGCGCAAGCTTACAGTGTAAGCTTTTTCTCATCACAGACCGGCGAATCACGTCGGCAGATGAATTGGCCCCAGTGGCCGCACACGGGAGAATGCCGATGTATCCGTTCAAAACGGGCAGTTTTGCGCCGCGCAATGCCTGGTATGTCGCCGCTTTCAGCAAGGATGTCGGGCGTGAATTGATCGGTCGCACGATCGTCAACACGCCGGTGGTGATCTTCCGCAAGGAAGATGGCGAAGTGGTCGCGCTCGATGGTCGTTGCCCGCATCGCCACTTCCCTCTCGCCAAAAGCTGCCTGAAGGGTGACACCATTGTCTGCGGCTATCACGGCATGGCTTTCGGTCCCGATGGGCAATGCGTGGATGTGCCTTCGCAAGTGCACACCCCGCGCGCACTGCGTGTGCCAACCTATCCGGTGGTCGAACACGGCATGTGGCTGTGGATCTGGGTGGGGGACAAGGACAAGGCCGATCCTGCGCTGCTGCCCTCGCTGGTGGAACTGGGGCTGGAGGGGGAAGGACTGACCCCGCACACCATGTTCTTCCATGAAGTGGCCTGCCGCTATCAGCTGCTGAACGACAATCTGTTCGATCTGTCGCATCTGGCGTTCCTGCATGGCACCAGCATCGGCACTCTGGAAAACGCCTCCACACCGGAAGAGCTGGTCAAGCGGCCGGGCTTCGTTTCCAGCATGCGCCATATCCGCAATGCCCCATGCCCGCCGATGATGCATGCCAATGGCACCTACCCCACCGAACGGATCGACCGATCCATGGGCATGGCCAGCCATCTGCCGGGGCTGCATTGCGGTATCACCCGCGTCGGTTATCCTGACGATCACCCGCAGGCGCCGGGTGAACTGATTTCGATGAACCGCGTCTATCACGCGATCACCCCATCGACCCCGCGCAGCTGCTATTACCTGTTTTCGGTCGCGGTGGAGGATGATGTCGATGTGGAACGCATGCAGATCAATCTGGCGCCGGTGATCGATGAAGACATCTTCGCCTCGGTCGAAATCGAAAAGATGATCGACCTTTATGATGGCGTTCCGCCGCCGGAACTTATGGTCAAGAGCGACACCAATGCGGTAGAGGGCCGCCGCATGCTGCAGGCGATGATGGATGCCGAGGCAGCGGAAAAGGAGACTGCGTGAACGAAGAACAACGCCGGGCGATCGAGGCCGATTGCGAAAGGCTGATCAAGCTTTACGTCAATCTCAACGACGCGCAGGATTGGGATGCTGTCGCCGCGCTCTATACCGAAGATGCGCGTTTTGCCCGGCCGAGCAAGCCCGGTGAATTCGTCGAAGGCCGCGCCGCGATCCTCACCAGCTTCACCGCCCGCCCGCCGCGCGCGCAACGCCATGTGATCAGCAATATCGTGGTCGATGTCGAAGATGCCGACAACGCCCGCGGCTTCAGCGTGATCGTGCTTTATATGGGTGATCGTCCGGAAGACGGCGGCCTGCCCGTGCAGGATCCCAAATCCCCGCTGATCGGCACCTACACCGATCGCCTGGTCCGCACGGCCGAAGGCTGGCGCTTCGCCGAACGCGTCGGCGGGCTCGATTTCCGCCCGTGATGCAAGCGGTGGGGATGGCGAACATCCCCACCGGCTATTTTTCCATTCGCGCGACAAGCTGGACCATCAGATCCATGCGTTCATGCAGTATGGCAACGATCAGGGCAGGGGCCTGCTGGCGTGGCAGGCAGAATATCCAATGATGTTGGCAGCGCAGCATCCGCAGACCGGGATAGAATTCCGACATGTCCTTGATCATGCCATCCCCGGAAGCGGCATTTTCAATTCCGGCCTTAATGCGGGATGCATAGTGTCGGGCCTTTTCGACGCCCCATTTATCACGCGTATAACGCAGGATATCGCGCAAATCGGATTCCGCCGCCGACCCTAAAACATAGGGCGCGGTCAAATGCCGTTCTGCCCTGGCAGTTCTTCACCAATGATCGCATCGACCGTTTTGCTCGATACATCCCCGGCCAGGCCATCGGCGATCCGTTTGGCGAGCAGCGCCTTGAGTTCCTGCGATCCGGAAGCGTCGGTCATATTGGCAGGAAACAATCGCTCCAGCGCGTATTGCTTGATCGTTTTGCCCTGCAGTGCAGCGAGCGCTTTCAAATTCTTGTGCTGCTGTTCGGTGATATCGATGGTCAGGCGGCTCATGGCAAACCTCATTTGTACATCCCCACATTACCACAAATGTGGGGATGTGGGGAAGCCCGTCGAGCAGTCAGCCTTTCAGCTCATGACTGCGCACCCTTAACGCGGCCGGAACCCCCAGGCAGATGACCATCCCGATTACCGCCGGCAGCGCTGCGATGCCCAGGATCAGCCCGGGCTCGACGCCAGCCTTGAGCATCGCCTGGCCGATCAGCGGCCCCGCAATCGCACCCACGCGCGCCACCAGCACACCCATGCCCATCGCTGACGACAACACATGCGCGGGGAACAGATAGGCAGTCAGCGCAGGCAGGGCCATGCCGGTACCGGTGATGGTGCCCACCCCGGCCAGCAGCAGCACCGTCCACAGCGTCGGATCCGCTTCGGTCATTGCGATCGTGGCGAAACATCCCGCCATCAGCGCAAAGGCCGCGACCAGCGTCACGCCCGGCTTCCACCGGTCGATCAGCAGGCTCATGGCAATCCCGATGACCAGCCCCACGCCCTGCATCAAGCCGGTGACATAGGATGCCTGGTCGGCGGTAAAGCCCACCTGCGGCAACACGGTTGGGGTCCACGACGTCAGCAGATAAAGATTGGCCGCATTCAGCGTCAGCGCACCAGCGAAAATGGCAAAGGGAAACAGCCACGGCGCCCGCAGCAGTTCCAGCTGCGGAATGCGTGAAGCTGATTTCGGCGCGACCGGCCGCGCCAGATCGCCCGGAATGATAAACCACAGCAGCACCGCAACCAGCGCGGCAAAGATCGCCGGGATGTAGAACAGCCCTTGCCATCCGAACGCCGTGGTCACCGCCGGGGCAGAAATCCCGGCCCCCATCGCCCCCAGCACGATCCCGGCCGAAACCACGGACATCACTGTCGCACGCAGCCGGTCGGGTGCCAGTTCGGCCGACATTGCCGTGCAATTGGGCAAGCAGGCACCCAGTGCCAGTCCGGTCAGGAAGCGCCAGATCAAAAAGCCGGTGATGGTCGTGGCATGGGCGGTCGCCAGCGTCACCAGTGCCACGGCCAGGCAGCCGGTCACGATCAGCAGCCTGCGCCCGACCCGATCGCCGAGCGGCGCGAGCAGCGCGGCCCCGGCGCCCAGGCCGAACAGCGGCGCGGAAAACACCCAGCCGAAATCATCGGAACTCAGGCCCAGCGGTTCGGCCAGGCGCGGGGCGGCGAGCGGCATGGCGTTGAGGTCATAGCCATCCATCACGAACACCCCGGCGATCAGCACCAGGCACAGCAGCGTGCGCCCATTGCTCATCCGTGGCGCCTGCGCGCCGCCCGCGTCGTTCATCGCCCGTCCCACGGGGATGGCATGTGGTAGGGCACGGTGTGGAACACCGCTTCCACCTGTTCGATCGCCCCGGCGCGGATCTTGAAGGCTTCGGCCAGGTAATAGCTGTGCGGCCGCCGCACCGGGCTCGATGCAGGGGTGCCGTCGGTCAGATGATAATCGCCGACCTTGCCGCAATGATCGATAAAGCCATGCGCCAGCACAATGCCGCGCTCTTCATCCACCAGCGGGAACCGCCGCCCGCGCAGCCGATCGTCATAGCGATACCAGCCCAGCGCGAACTGTTCCTCGCACCCCAGCCGGGCGATGGGCAGCGGGAAATCGGCATTGTTGGTGGTCTGCACGCCGTTTTCCACCCGGTTGCACCCAGGGTGGAATCTGGTGCGAATGGTCCCGTCATTGCGCTCGATCGTCTCGAAATAGCCATTGGCGATGCGCAGCAACTCGTCCCGGTCCGAGGTTTCGCCCGCCGGCACGGGGGTTTCCATCTCCGGCTTGCGATCGAATCGCTGGCCCAGGAAGGGGAAACCCTCATCCTTGTTGCGCGCCACCACGGTTTCGACGCCGGTGATCCGGCCATCGCGCACCTCCAGCCGGATCGCGGCGGGGGAAACGGCATCGGTTTCCTCCACGCTGGTGAACAGCGCTACCTGCCCGCTGCGCGTGTCGGCAAAGCGCAGATCATAGGGCCCAATGGCCGTCAGCGTGTTCCACAACCCGTCGCCCGGTTCCAATGCGACATTGTTTTCGCTGGTGAACGCACCGTCCGCCCACGGCACCGCCGCAGCATTTCTGTCGCCCAGCGCGGCGATGTAGCGGTCGAGCACCGCGTAAAGCTCATCCCTAGATGCCAAGTCGCTCTCCCTTTGCTTGACTTGCACAAGTGCTAGACCAAAAGTAACACTCGTTAAAGTCGTCACGGGGATGATCGGCGACGAGACGGGAGAGGGAATGGATCCGGCAGGCAGAACCGCGGTGGTGACCGGCGGAAATTCGGGATTGGGCGAAGCCACTGTGCACGCATTGCTGGCGGCCGGCGCGCGCGTGATCTCGCTCGATCTGGGCGGCAGCGCGCCCGATGGCGCTCAGTTCATCGCCTGCGATGTTGCCAGCCCGGCGGCGGTCAAATCCGCCGTCGCTGCCATCGACGGGCCGATCCACATCCTCGTCAATTGCGCCGGCATCGGCGGCATCGGCGCCATCGCCACGGCAGAGGGGCCGGGCGATGTGGAGGCTGTCCGCCGTGTGGTGGAGGTCAATCTGCTCGGCGCCATCAACGTCACTGCAGAAGTGGCCCACCGCATGATCGGCAATGATCCGGTCGGCGAAGACGGCGAACGCGGCGTGATCATCAACGCCTGCTCGATCGCCAGCTTCGAAGGGCAGGAGGGGATGAGCGCCTATACCGCCGCCAAGGCCGGGCTCGCCGGGCTCGTGCTGGTCTGGGCGCGCGATCTGTCGCAGCATGCGATTCGCTGCATGGGCGTGGCCCCGGGCCTGATGGCCACGCCGATGGTGGCCTTCCTGCCCGAAGATTTCCTGGCCGAACTGCTCAAGGATGCGGAATTCCCGCGCCGGGCCGGCCGCCCCGATGAATTCGCCCGCGTGGCGCTGTTCGTGATCGAAAACCCGCTTCTCAATGGCGATGTGATCCGGCTCGACGCCGGGACCCGCCCGCCTGCCCGTACCCAATGGTCGGCGAGCTGAAGGACTGAAGACCCATGGCTGATGCACCGCTTCCCCCCAATATCTCCCTCCAGCAATTGAACGAGGCGCAGCGCGCGTTTGAAAGCGCGCTTGGCGCCGGCAAGGTCTTCTTCACCGAAGTCGACCGGACGAGTTATCAGGACAAGTTCTCGCTGGATGAAAGCCGCCACCATCCGGCCGGCGCGATCGCCCCGACCAGTGTGGAGGAAGTGCAGGCCGCGCTGCGTGTCGCGAACCAGTACAAGCTGCCGGTCTGGCCGATCAGCCGGGGCAAGAACCTGGGCTATGGCGGCACCGCGCCCATGCTGCCGGGCAGCGTGGTGATGGATCTGTCGGGCATGAAGAAGATCGAGTTCGATGAGGAACTCGGCACCGTGGTGGTCGAACCGGGCGTCGGCTTCTACGATCTCTACGACTATATCCAGGCCAACAAGCTGCCGTTCTGGCTGTCCACCCCGGGCAACAGCTGGGGCTCGGTCATGGGCAATGCGCTGGATCGCGGGGTGGGCTACACCCCCTATGGCGAACACACGAAGAATATCTGCGGGCTCGAAGTCGTTTTGCCCACCGGCGAAGTCGTGCGCACCGGCATGGGCGCCTTCAGCAATGCCCCCACCTGGCAGGCCTATCCCTTCGGCTTCGGCCCGGGCTGGGATCAGATGTTCGTGCAGTCCAATTTCGGCGTCGTCACGAAAATGGGCATGTGGCTGATGCCCGAACCCGAAAGCCTGATGGGCATGGACGTCGAATTCGCCAATGCGGATGATCTGAAGGCGATGGTCGACGTCATCGGCCCGCTGCGGCGCGAACGCGTGCTGACGCAGAGCCCCAGCATCGGCAACTGGCTGCGCGCGGCGGCGGTGCTGACCACGCGTGATGAATGGACGGACAAGCCCGGCGCACTGGGCGATGATGTGATCGCGGCCATCTGCAAGAAATTCAACATCGGCTGGTGGGGCGTGTCGCTGCGCCTCTATGGCCGGGAAGAGGTGAACAAGGCCGCCTACAAGATCCTCGAACAGGCGATCAATTCGATCAAGCCGCAGCTGATCAAGCCGACCAGCTGGAAGAAGGGCGAACAGATCGAATATACCGGCTGGACCGGCACGCCGATGACCTTCCCGATGCAGAATGTGAACTGGTACGGCGGGCGCGGCGGCCATGTCGGTTTCTCGCCGATCATCCCCCAGAACGGGGATGCCGCGCTGGCGCAGTTCCGCCGGACATATGATCGCTACAAGGAATATGGCATGGATTATCAGGGCAGCTTCGCCTTTGGCGAACGGCACCTGACCAATGTCAACGCGATGATCTTCAACAAGGATGATCCCGCGATGATGGGCAAGATCGACGGCTTCTTCCGTCGGCTGGTGGCCGATGCGAAGGCGCAGGGCTATGGCGAATACCGCACCCATCTCGATTATATGGATCTGGTTTCCGACACCTATGACTGGGGCGGCGGCGCCCTGGGCAAGCTGAACCGCAAGGTGAAGGATGCGCTGGATCCCAATGGCATTCTGGCGCCGGGCAAGAACGGCATCTGGCCCAGCAATCTGATTGGGGAGAAGAAGGCATGAACAGGCGCATCGCCCTTTCGCTGCTGCTCGCGGCAGGCCTGCTGACCGGCTGCGAAGCGGCCAGCGATGCTGGCGCGGATGCCCCCGCCGGCCCCCCGGCGGGCGGCCCGCCGCCGATGCCGCAGCCCATCACTCTGGCCAAGCGGCCCGATGCGACCGGTGGGGAGGCGGCCTATGTCGCCAAATGCGTCATGTGCCATGGGCCCAATGGCATGGGCTTCGGCCTGCTGGCCCGGCGGATGGATCAGCCCGATCTGGAAAAGCGGGATGATCTGACCACCGACTATGTCGAGCTGGCCGCGCGTCAGGGCATCGGCAACATGCCGGCCATTCCGCGCGGCGAAGTCAGCGATGCCGAACTGCGCCAGATCGCCGAATATCTGGCGGCCGGTCCGCATGGTGCCCCTGCAGGAGCAGCGCAATGATCGCCACCACACGCCGGAGCCTGCTGGCCGGGGCGCTGGCCGTGCCGACGGTGGCCGGGCTGGCGCATTGGCGCTGGCGCCATGGCGAAACCAATCTGCTGCTGCATGATGCCGCGCTGGCGGCCGGGCGCCGCTTCGCCGATGCGGGCCGCGCGCAGGGGGGCCGGGTGCTCGCGATCGAGGGGGACCGGGTCCGCTTCACCCGTATGGCGCTGGAACGCCGGCCTTCGCTGATCGCTGGCGTCAGCCGCCATGCCGATGCCCTGATGATCGCCGATATCGCTGGCGAGGCCGGCTACACCGCCGTGGCCAGCCTGCATGGCCGGCGCGATCAATGCGTCGTGGGCGATTGCCGCCCGGGCTGGCACGCCCTGGGTCGGCTGGCCGATGCGGCCGGCAGCGATTGGGTGGAGGCGCTGGCCGCCTATGCTGCCAAGCCGGGCGAAATACTGGCCCGGACCGCCGGATCCGCACTCGGTCAGCGGCTCGATCCAGGGCTGGTGATCGGCTGGGTGCTCGCGCCCAAGGCCTGAGGCACCA
Source organism: Croceibacterium xixiisoli (assembly GCF_009827305.1). GTDB lineage: Bacteria > Pseudomonadota > Alphaproteobacteria > Sphingomonadales > Sphingomonadaceae > Croceibacterium_C > Croceibacterium_C xixiisoli. The sequence continues at coordinate 367,276 of NZ_WTYJ01000003.1, forward strand.
TCACGGGTGCGGCGCGTTGGGCTATCATCAGGAGAAACCAGGCATGAAGATCAGTGCGCGCAACCAGCTGTCGGGAACGGTGCAGTCGCTCGATCATGGCGCCGTCAACGGCACGGTGAAGATCGATATCGGCGGCGGCAATGTGATCACCTCCAGCATCACGGAGGAAGCGATTGCCGATCTCGGGCTCTCGGTTGGTAACAGGGTCACCGTGTTCGTGAAGGCGAGTGACGTGCTGATCGGCAAATAAGTCTTCGGCGTCGCCCCGGAAGATCACATCTCCCGGGGCGACGACCTGGATTACTTGCGAATGATCAGGCTGTCCGGGCGCTTGCGGGCGACCCACTGGCCGCGACCGGGGAATTTCTCCAGCACCTGCCCGTCCCACAGCCGCACGATCCGCCGCTTGAAGCGCCATTCGCCATCGGCGCCCTTGACCGCATCATCATCATACCAGCCGGTGAAGCGCAGCAGATAGGGCGGCTCGCCCTCGCATTCGGTGACGAAGGCAAAGCTGCGCATTTTTACTGAACCATCGGGCTGCGGGCGATACTGGACCTGCGTCACATGATGCTGGCGCCCGGGAAAGCCCGGCGCATTGGCATAATGCTTCATCAGTCCGCGAATGCCTTCGTGCCCTTCCCAGATGTCGGGTTCGTCGAACACTTCCTCGCTCATCAGGCAGTCTTCGGTGAAACATTCCACCAGCGCATCGGCATCGCCCGTGTCGAGCGCCCAGCTGTAATTGGCGATCAGATCCTGCAGCGCCAGCCGGTCTGCTACGTCGAGTTTGCTCAAAACTGTGTCTCCCATCGTCTTTGGGCCATTCTGTTTGGCCCTTTGTGCTTGGTTGTGTTGCCTCAACCGTAACACTCGTTATGATCATCGCCAAGCGGGTGGATTCACGAATGCCACCCTGACGGGAGAGAGAATTTGGGCAAGATTATCGTCACCGGCGCGTCCGGTCAGTTCGGCGGCGCGGCTGCCAACAGCCTGCTGGAAACATGTGCTCCGGAAGATCTGGTGTTTCTGTCGCGCACTCCGGAAAAGCTCGCGCATTTCGCCGAACGTGGCGCCATCGTGCGCCAGGCCGATTTCGACGATCCCGCCTCGCTGCCTGCCGCCATGGCCGGTGGCGAACGCATGCTGCTGATTTCCACCGCGCGCGTGGGCACCCGCGTAGGCCAGCACACCAATGCGGCCCAGGCCGCTGCGGCCGCCGGGGTGAAGCAGATCGCCTATACCTCGCTGATCAATGCCGATCGGCCGGGCAATCCCGCCATCGTGAAGGATGATCACTTCGCCACCGAGCAGGCGATCCGTGCCACCGGCGTGGAATACACCTTCCTGCGCGACAGCCAGTATTCCGAAGCCGTCGCTGCCGCCATGGCGATCCCGGCGCTGCAGATGGGCGTGAAGCCGGACAATTGCGGAGATGGCCGTGTCAGCTTCGTCAGCCGTGACGATTGCGTGGCCGTGGCCGTGGGCGTGCTGACCCAGGATGGTCATGGCAACCAAGCCTATCCGCTGACCGGTCCCGAAGCGCTGTCGATCCCCGATGCCATGGCGCTGGTCAGCCAACTCGCCGGCAAGCCGATCGAGGTGCAGCATGTCGATGACGAGGGGATGTTCGAATATTTCGATTCGCTCGGCGTTGTGCGCCATGCCAGCGACATCGTGCCCGATGGTCCGATTCCGTGGTCCAGCGATGACATGGTCACTTTCGGCATGTCGATCCGCGAAGGCTATTTCGATGAAGTGACCGATTGCGTCGAACGCATCACCGGCCGCGCGCCGCGCACGCTGCGCTCGGTGCTGGAACAATATCAGCACATCTGGCCGAAATGAGGCGGCTCTGGGTTGCGGCGGCCGCGCTGCTGGCGCTGGCCGGCTGCAAGGACAAATATGCCGATGCGCCGGTCATCGACACCAGCACCTATGGCGCGGGTGACAATTGGGACAATCCCGGTGGCGACTGGGCGGAAAGCCATTTTTCCCGCCTGACCGACATCAACCCCGCCAATGCAGAACGGCTGGGGCTGGCCTGGGAATATGATCTCGGCACCCAGCGGGTGCAGGAAGCGACGCCGGTGGTGATTGACGGGGTGATGTACACCTCCGGCAATCTCGGCCGCACCTATGCCCTGAATGCCGCCACAGGTCAGGAACTCTGGGCCTTCACGCCAGAGGTGGACATGCAGGTCAACCGCTCGGCCTGTTGCGATCAGGCCAATCGCGGCGTGGCGGTGCAGGATGGCAAGGTCTTCGTCGCCGCCCTCGACGGCTGGCTCTATGCGCTCGACGCAAAGAACGGCGCGGTTTTGTGGAAGAGCGATACGATCACCGATCGTGCGCGCGGCTACACCAGCACCGGTGCGCCCGAAGTGGCCGGCAATCTGGTGATCATCGGCAATGCCGGCGCCGAATATGACGCGCGCGGCTATGTCAGCGCCTATGATACCGGCAGCGGCGAAATGGTCTGGCGCTTCTGGACCGTGCCCGGCGATCCGGAGGCTGGCCCGCAGGAAAGCCAGGCGCTGGAAGACGCGCTCAAGACTTGGGATCCGAACAGCCGGTGGGACATCGGCCTGGGCGGCACGGTGTGGGATGCGATCACCTATGATCCCGCCTTCGATCAGGTTATCATCGGGGTTGGCAATGGCGGGCCCTATCCGCAAAAAACCCGCTCGCCTTCAGGCGGGGACAATCTCTATCTCAATTCGCTGGTCGCGCTCGATCGCGCCACCGGCCAGATCAAATGGCATTTCCAGGAAACGCCGCAGGACAGCTGGGATCTGACCGCCACCCAGCCGATGGTGCTGGCGCAGATGGATGGCAAGCCGGTGATCCTCCACACGCCGAAGAACGGGTTCTTCTTCGTGGTGGATCGCGAAACCGGCAAGCCGCTGGCCGCCAATGCCATCGTTCGCACCAGCTGGGCCAGCGGGTGGAACATGCAGACCGGCAAGCCGGTGCTGACGCCCGAATATTCGGATTACTCGAACGGGCCGAAGATCGTGTTCCCGGCTTCCTCGGGCGCACGCAACTGGCACCCGGCCGCCTATGATCCGACGCGCAATCTCTATTTCGCGCCGGTCGTGGACATGGGCAATCTGATGTTCATTCCGCCGGGTCAGGAAAACCCGCCGCATCGCAAGAATTTCCTCAATGCCGATGCCGCACTGATCTTCACCGCCGATCTGCAGGCAGCAGCGGCCACGCTGCCCCCGCCGATGCAGGACGCGATCAAGGCCCTGCCGCAATGGCAGCAGGTGGTCGACATGCCCTACAGCTCGCAATTGCGGGCCATCGATCCGATGACGGGCCAGACCCGTTGGTCGGTGGACGCCGATGGCTGGCAGGATCGCGCCGGGGTGCTGGCCACGGCCAGCGGGCTGGTGGTGCATGGCAATCTGGCCGGCCGACTGGTGGTGCGCGATGCCGAAACCGGCAAGGCGCTCAAGACCATCGAAACCGGCAGCTCGATCCTGGCCGCGCCGATGACCTATCGGGTGGACGGCGTGCAATATATCGCCGTGCAGACCGGCTGGGGCGGGGGTGGCTGGGGCTTCGTGCCGCCCTATGCTGCTGCCTATGCCAAGGGCAATCGAAACCGCCTGCTGGTGTTCCGTCTCGATGGCGGGGAAACCCCGGTGCCGGCCGATCTGCCTGCGCTGGAACCGGCCCCCGCAGCCCCGGCACAGCTGCAGGGCGTCACCCCGCAGATGATCGCCACGGGTTCGGCGCTGTTTACGGAAAACTGTTCGATCTGCCATTCCAACCAGCCGCGCGCGCCGCTGCCGGATTTGCGGCGGATGCAGCCCGGCGTGCATCAGGCCTTCGATCAGGTCGTGCTGGAAGGGTTGCTGGTATCGAACGGCATGCCGCGCTGGAACGATCTGCTTACCCCGGATCAGGTGAAGGCCATCCATGCTTTCCTGATCGATGAACAGACCAAACTGCGCGCACGCGAATTGCAGCTGCAGGCCCAGGGCAAACCGCTCGACAGCCGCAGTCTCACAATCCTGTCCAATTTCTGACGCACACTCGAAACCACAATCGCACAGTGGGCCGCGACCGGCCGCCTATTCAAACGGAGATGAAGTGATGACCCCCCAAGGCGTGAATATCCAGCATCCGGACAAGCTGTTCATCGGCGGCGAATGGGTCGCTGCCAACAGCGGTCGCCAGATCGAACTGACCAACCCCAACAGCGAAGAAGTGATCGGCCGCGTCGCCGAAGCGGATGCGACCGACATGGACCGCGCCGTCGCTGCAGCGCGCGACGCCTTCGACAATGGCGCCTGGCCGAACACCCCGCCGGCCGAACGCGGCGCCGCGCTGATGAAGATGATCGACATTCTCGAAGCGCGCGTGCCCGAACTCGCCGCCGCCTGGACGGCGCAGGTCGGCGGCCTCGCCAGCTTCGCCCCGATGATGCATGGCGGCGCCATTGCCGGCCTGCGCGGCATTGCCACCATGGGCGAAAGCTTCGCCTGGACCGAACAGAAGAAGGGCATGGTGGTCGATACCGCGATCATCGCGCGCGAACCGGTCGGCGTGGTGGTCGGCATTGCGCCGTGGAATGCCCCCTTCGGCATCATGGCCAACAAGGTGTTCTATTCACTGATCGCCGGCTGCACGATCATCATGAAGCCGTCGCCGGAAACCCCGCTGGAAGCCTACATCATCGCCGAAGCGGCAGAGGCTGCCGGCCTGCCCGCCGGCACGGTGAACCTTGTTGCCGGCGAACGCGAAGCCTCCAACCACCTGATCCACAGCAATGATATCGACAAGGTCAGCTTCACCGGTTCGAGCGCGGCGGGCATGCATATCGCCAGCGTCTGCGGCGGCAAGATGACCCGTTGCAGCCTGGAACTGGGCGGCAAGAGTGCGGCCATCATCCGCGACGATTTCCCGATCGAGGCGGCCGCCGGCATTCTGGGCAACACCATCACCGTGATGAGCGGCCAGGTCTGCGCCATGCTCAGCCGCGCCATCGTGACCAAGGATCGCCATGACGAACTGGCCCAGGCCATCGCCGGCGTGATGAAGGGCATCAAGATCGGCAATTCGGAAGATCCGGAAACCCAGCTTGGCCCCCTCGCCATGAAGCGCCAGCTCGAACGCGTGGAAATGTATATCGAGGAAGGCAAGAAGAGCGGCGCCGAACTGGTCACTGGCGGCCAGCGCCCGGCGCATATGAACAAGGGCTACTTCATCGAACCGACCTTGTTTGCCAATGTCGATAACACCAGCCGTATCGCGCAGGAGGAAATCTTCGGCCCGGTGCTGTGCCTGATCCCGGCAGAGGACGAAGAAGACGCGATCCGCATCGCCAATGAAAGCAATTTCGGCCTCAACGGCTCCGTCATGACCACCGACCCGCAGGCCGCCTATGACATCAGCCGCCGCATCCGCACCGGCGTGATGGGCCAGAACGGCATGCGCATGGAATTCGGCATGCCCTTCGGCGGCTACAAGCAGTCCGGCATCGGCCGCGAAGGCGGCGAAGAAGGCCTCTGGGCCTATCTCGAAACCAAGACCATCCTGCTCGACGGCGCACCTGCACGCCTCTGAGCATCAGGCTGACAATCGGATCTTCATTGCCGGCGGGCCCCCACAGGGTCCGCCGGTTTTGTTTGCCGATGCCGGGCGATAGTCTACCCCTGACTCAAATCGATCCATAGAGGGTGGCATGCTGTTGAGGGTAATGGCTCCTTTGGCGTTGGCCTCTTTGGCTGCCGCATGTCCGGTTCAATCGCAGGAATTGTCTCGGCCCTCAGCCGGGACTCCCCTGGCACAGGCAGAAGCACTTGCAGGCAGAGAAGCCGCTGCAGGGTTGATTGGATTGCTGCCGGGTATCGCTGGCGATTACTTCCCACTCGATTCCTCATCGGTTGGGCGCCGGTTCCATATCTTTGTCAAACTGCCGGAATCCTACGGCACCGACCCCGCCCGCACCTATCCCGTCAGCATCCTTCTCGATGGCGACACGACCTACCCCATGATCGCGCCGCAGAGCCTGTTGATGGTCTATGATGAAGGCGTGCCGGAAACGATCGTGGTCGGGGTGGCCTATGGCGGCCTGGGTGCAGATGTGAACAAGCGGCATATTGATTTCAGCGTAGCGCTTGATGATGGTACGCCCGGCGGCGCCCCGGCATTCCTGCAGATGCTCGAAGATGAGTTGTTGCCGCAAATCGCCGCGCGCTATCGGGTTGATCCAACTCCATTGATGTTGTTTGGCCAGAGCCGGGGTGGGGCCTTTGCCCTCTATGCCGCACATCAGCGACCCAGCCTGTTCCAAACCTATGTCGCCAGCAACCCATCACGGGAAGCCAACGGGCGGCTCTATGACTTGGAGCACCCACCCGGCGCTGCACGCAGCCAGTCCAGGCTGGTCATCGTCAGCGGTACACGTGACCGGCCACCTCTGCGCGCAGCTGCGGAACAATGGGCCGCTGGGATGGCTGGCCGGACGGATTTGCCATGGCAGGCAGAACTGGTGTCGATCGAGGGTGGAACCCATTCCGCCAGCGCCGGGCGGGCTTATCGCGCTGGCCTGTTGAGGGCTTTCGGACTTCCTGCCTTGTCGCCCTGAGCCAGCGTGTGAGAGCAGGCAAACTATCCATTCGCCACACCAGACCCGGCACCCACCTCCGCTCGGCCTGAGCTCGTCGAAGGCCACGCGCCACCGGTCGCGCTCGGGTCAGGCCTTTTGCCTATGCTTCGACAAGCTCAGCATGAGCGGATGCGGTAATGAACAAGCAACAGACCCGTCGGCCACCCCAGCTGAGCATGAGCGGTTATAGGACTGAACAAGCAACACAGACCCGGCACCCACCTCCGCTCAGCCTGAGCTCGTCGAAGGCCACGCGCCAACGGCGGCGCCCGGGTCCGGCCTTTTGCCGATGCTTCGGCGAGCTCAGCATGAGCGGATGTGGTACTGGGCAAACAACACGGAACCAACCCGCTTGACAGCGCATGCGCAGCAAGGTTCTCTCCCTTCATGGCAGAGGAAAAACCCAAGGGCCCGGCATCCTATTTCCCCTCGATCGAGAAGAAATACGGCCGCCCGATCTCCGAATGGCAGGCTCTGGTGCGCCAGGCCTGTCCGGCAAAGCACATGGAACTGGTGGCCATGCTCAAGACCGATCACGCGATGGGGCACGGCCACGCTAACGCGATCGTTGCGCACACCTTGGCCGAAGATAAGGAGAAGGGCTGAGGCTAATCTTTCCGCAGAGCCATCCTGCGGCTAGGCTTTGCAGCATGAGGGCTTTTTCAGACAGGCGCAGCACGGCGCGCGCAGGCGCCATAGCTCTGATGGCGCTGGCCCTGGCCGCCTGCGGTGGCGGGCGAGATTATCGCCCGGTCAGCGATGCGCGGGTGCAGATCGGGCGCACCTATGTGATCCGGGGCAACAGTTACACCCCGGCGGCCGATCCTACCTATGACCGGATCGGTCTGGCCAGCTGGTATGGTTCGGAATCGGGCAATCAGACGGCCAATGGCGAACGCTTCCGGCCCGAATGGATCACCGCCGCCCATACCACCCTGCCGCTGCCCAGCTATGTCGAGGTGACCTCGCTCGATACCGGGCGGCGGATCATCGTGCGGGTCAATGATCGTGGGCCCTTCGCTGGGGATATGCGGCTGATCGATCTGTCGCGCGGTGCGGCGGAGCGGCTTGGCATTCGCCGGCAGGGTGTGGCCCCGGTGCGGGTCCGGGTGGTGGAACCGTCCGAACGCGATCGCGAACGGCTGCGCAAGGGCAAGCCTGCCGCCGATCTTTCTCCGCTGCCCGTCCGCCAGCTGGAAAGCCTGCGCGGCCAGCTGCGCAGCGCGGGATACTAGACCGGATTTCAATCCGATTGCATCGGATCGCCGCTCCATATCCTTTTGTTTGCCGTGATTTCCGAGTCAGCAGGTGATTCCACCTGCTTCGAAATCGCTCTGACGGTCAGGTCACGCTGTTGCGGATGAAGCGGGCGATGCCGTCGCCCGCATTGACATAGGCGTAGCTCTGCGCGCTGCTGAAAATGGCGAAGCCGCCCTGTTCGATCAGCCGATCGCCTTCGTCCAGTTCCAGCCTCAGCCGTCCTTCGGTCACATAGATCATCTCGTGCCAGCCGCCGGGATCGGGCTCCGCCTGATAGCGTTCCCCTGCGCCCAGCACCCATAGCCACATCTGCGTGTCATGCTGCCCGGGGGCGCTGCCCAGCAGGGTGGCGACACTTTCCGGCGCCGCGCCGCGCCACATCACTTCATTGATCTGGCGATGCTCGACTGCCGGATCGGCCACCATGTCGACGAAGCCAACCCCCAGCGCCTCGGCAATACGATCGAGGCTCGACAGGCTGACATTGGCATCGCCCTGTTCCAGCGCGACGATCATCCGCCGGCTGATGCCCGATGTGTCGGCCAGCGCCTGCTGACTCAGACCGGCGGTCTGGCGCAGGCGGCGCAGATTGCGGCTGACATGCACCAGCACGTCTGACCGGGGAACATCCGAACGGGTATTGTGCAATATATTGCTCATGACTAGAGGTGCAATATGTTGCACAATCCTGATTCTGGCAAGCTGCGGCCCACTCCCGAATTTCGCATCCTCGGTCTGCGCCGTGAAGAACTGGTGCTGATCGGCATCACGATCATCTGGGGCGGTACCTTTCTGGTGGTGCATATCGCCATGCGCTACGCCGATCCGCTGTTCTTCGTGGCATTGCGGTTCCTGGTGGCGGGGGCGGCCGGTTGGCTGATGTTTCGCACCGCGATGCGCGGGCTGACCTGGGCGGAGGTCAAGGCAGGGGCGCTGATCGGGCTGGCGATTTTTCTGGGCTATGGCCTGCAAACCTGGGGCCTGCAGACGATCAGCAGCAGCCAGTCCGCTTTCATCTCTGCGCTCTACGTGCCGATGGTTCCGCTGTTGCAATTGTTTGTCTTGCGCCGCGCGCCGCATCCGATGGCCTGGGCCGGCATTGCCCTGGCCTTTGCCGGTCTGGTGCTGATGGCGGGGCCCAATGCCGGCGCGATTGCGCTCAGTCTCGGCGAAATGGTTACATTGGCCAGCGCTGTGGCGATCGCCGGGGAAATCATCCTGATCAGCCATTTTGCCCAGCGGGTGGACAGCTGCCGGGTGACGGTCATCCAATTGTGCGCGGCCGGATTGTTCGCCGTGCTGATGATGGGGGCAACGGGGCAGTCGGTGCCGGAATTCTCCCCCATCTGGCTCATCTGCGGGGTCGGGCTGGGGCTCGCCAGCGCTCTGATCCAATGGGCGATGAACTGGGCGCAGCAACGTATTTCGCCTACCCGGGCGACGCTGATCTATGCCGGGGAACCGGTCTGGGGTGGTTTGATCGGACGCATCGCCGGGGATCGGCTCCCCGCGCTGGCACTGCTTGGGGCGGCCTGCATTGTGGTTGGAGTGCTGGTCAGCGAGTGGCGCCCGCGTCGGCGGTATGGCGGCGCGGGCGGTGATGCGGGCGGAGACGTGACAGTCTGACGCTTCCCCGCCCGTATTCCAGCGGCTCAGAGCTTCCGGTCGTTCGGGTCGATCTTGGGGTCGCTCTTCAGCATGGGATCCCAATGTTCGATGATCTTGCCATCTTCGATCCGATAGAGATCGAACCAGCTGGAATAATAGGTTTCGCCATTGGCATCTTTTTCCGGGCGGACGAAGGTGGTGGTTACATAATCGCCTTCGGCCATCAGATGCACCAGCGGCAGATCCAGCACCTCCAGGATCGGGCGTTCGGGCCGGGTGGCGCGAACGTAATCGACCAGCCCCTGCAGGCCTTGGCCGGCATTGGGATTATGCTGGATGTACCCGTCGGCAATATATTCATGCGCCCGGTCGGCCAGTCCGGCCTGCAGCACGATGCGATACATATCGTACACCAGCCGCTTGTTGGCGGCCAATTTCGGATCGGTGCTGGCCAGCAGCGCGGCATGATCCTGCGAAACGACGGGTGGTACTGACATCTGGGCATTCTCCTGAGCATGGGCGGGAGCCGCCGCCAGCAAAGCGGCGCCCATGAAAATCAGGGCCTTTCCGGCAATTGGCATCCTTGTTCCCCTTATTGTTGTCATTGGGTCGTCTTGATCGGTTAGTTGATTTTGTCCGTTTTCATTTGGCGGGGTGACGCGGCGGGAATGGGCCGCTAGGGACGTCTGAAATTGTCATAATCCTTCCGGTGGTCCCCCCTATGCGCATCCCTCTCCTGCTTCTGTCCGCTATTGCCGTGCCAGCCGTTCCCGCCATGGCGCAGGATGCCGATGTGGAGGATGATCGCAACGTAATTATCGTCCATGGCCGGGGCCTGACGCAAACGCCGGCCACGCCTGCCTATGACGTCATAGAGCTGGACCGCAATACGGTGACCTCCACCGCCTCGGGCCGGCTGGAAGATGCGCTGGGCAATGTCGCCGGCTTCCAGCAATTCCGCCGGTCGGACAGCCGGTCTTCCAACCCCTCGGCCCAGGGCATCACCCTGCGCGCGCTGGGCGGCAATGCCAGCAGCCGGGCCCTGGTGCTGCTCGATGGCGTGCCGCTGGCCGATCCGTTCTTCGGCTACATCCCCTTCTCTGCCGCTGCGCCGGAACGGCTGGATTCGATCCGCATCACCCGTGGCGGCGGCTCGGGTCCGTTCGGCGCGGGCGCGCTGGCGGGCACGATCGAACTCGAAAGTGCCGATCTGCGCACCCTGCCGCTGGTCAGCGGCCAGGCAATGATCAGCAGCCGCGCGGAAACCGAGCTGTCGGGCACGATCGCCCCGCGCGTGGGTGACGGCATGGCGGTGGTCAGCGGCCGGTGGGATCGCGGCCAGGGCTTCTACACCACGCCCGACGATCAGCGCGTGCCCGCCTCCGTCCGCGCGAAATATGACAGCTGGTCCGCCAGCGCGCGGGTGGTGCAGCCGCTCGGCGAACAGGTGGAACTGCAGTTGCGCGGCCTCGCCTTCGAAGACAACCGTGTGCTGCGCTTCGAAGGGGCCAACAGCAGCAGCGAAGGGCGCGATATCTCCGCCCGCATCATCAGCCGCGGCCCGTGGCAGGTGGATGCGCTGGCCTACGGCCAGTGGCGCAATTTCACCAATATCGTGATCTCTTCCACCACCTTCAACCGCTCGCTCGATCAGAAGGATACGCCGTCATCGGGCTTCGGCGGCAAGCTGGAAGTGCGCCCGCCCGTGGGTGGCGGCCATGTGCTGCGCCTGGGCGCCGATTACCGCGCTTCCTCGGGCCATCTGGCCGAAGATGGCTACAACGCCAGCAGCGGCGCCCTGACCCAGCGGCGCTTTGCCGGCGGTCTCAACACCGATCTCGGCCTGTTCCTGGAAGATGACTGGACCATTGGCCCGGTCACCCTGACCGGGGGCATCCGTGCCGATCGCTACACCATCTCCAACGGCTACTATCGCGCCTATAGTGCAGCCGGCGCGCTGGCGGTGGACAATCAATTTGCCGACCGGTCCGACTGGGATGTGTCCTATCGCGGCGGGGCCATGCTGCAGGCGACCGAGACCCTGCGTTTGCGAGCGGCCGGCTATACCAGCCTGCGCCTGCCGACGCTGAACGAACTCTACCGCCCCTTCGTGGTCTTCCCCATCACCACCCAGGCCAATGCCGAACTGCGCAATGAACGGCTCGAAGGGTTCGAAGTCGGGGTGGACTACACCCCGATCGAAGGGATCAGCTTTGCCCTGACCGGGTTCGACAATCAGGTGAAGGATGCGATCACCAATGTGACCATCAACGCCACCACGCGCCAGCGCCGCAATATCGATGCGATCAAGGCGCGCGGGATCGAATTCTCTGCCCAGGCCGAAATCGCCTATTTCACCTTCAGCGGCTCGCTCGCCTACACCGATGCCAAGATGCGCGGCACCGGCGCGGCGGCGGATCTGCACGGCTTCCGCCCGGCCCAGACCCCCGAATGGGCCACCAGCGCCACCATCAGCTATCGCCCGGCTGACAACACGACGCTGGCCGTGACTCTCCGCCATGTCGGCGCCCAGTTCGAAGATGATCAGCAGGATGATCGCCTGCCCGCCGCGACCACGGTGGATCTGTTCGCGCAGCTGCCGCTGGCGGCCGGGTTCTCCTTCATCGGGCGGGTGGAAAACCTGTTCGATCAGACCATCATCACCCGCAACCAGGGCGGTTCGATGGATATGGGCGTGCCGCTGACCGTGTGGGGTGGTCTGCGCTACGGCTTCTGATTTCCGGCATCGGCCGGGACGCTTCTGTTCTCTCTATCAAGCTTGCGCGGGACCGGTTAGGTTCCGCGCAAAATAGAAACAGGAGAGGTTGATGGCGTCGAGTGTTATCGCGCGGGAACAGGTGTTGGACGTGCGCAATCCGCGCACTGGCCAGGCGGATCACCGCCTGGTCGTGACGAGGGCGGAAGAGGTTGCGGCCAAGGCTGCGCGGCTGCGTGACAATCAGCGGGAATGGGCCGCGATGCCGCTCGATGCGCGCTGCGGCGTGATGGGGCGGTGGCTGGGCGTTGTCCGGCGCGCTGCGGCGGACATCGGAAATGCCGATGCGGTGGACACCGGCGGGTGCCACACCTCCTACATTCAGGGCTTCATCACCATGGCCAATATCGGCGGGTGGATCGAAGATGCGGGCAAGGCGCTGGACAATTACCAGTTCCACGGCCGCAGCGCGGTGATGCCCGATGTGGAGGTGCGCACCCAGTTGGTGCCCTATTCGCTGGTCGGTGTGATCAGCCCGTGGAATGCGCCGCTGATGCTGGCCATGCTCGATGCCATTCCGGCGCTGTTCGCCGGCTCTGCCGTGCTGATCAAGCCCAGCGAAGTGACCCCGCGGGTGATCGAGGCGATCTTCGAAACCGTGCGCGAAGTGCCTGAACTGGCTGCTGTTTTTGATTATGTCGCCGGGGCCGGCGATGTCGGTCAGGCGGTCATCGAGGAAGTGGATCTGGTCTGCTTCACCGGCAGCGTGCCGACCGGGCGCAAGGTGGCTGTCGCCTGTGCGCAGCGGCTGATCCCCTGCTTCCTGGAACTGGGCGGGAAAGACCCCGCGATCGTGACCGCAGACGCCGATCTGGAACGCGCGGCGACCGCCGTTCTGCGCGGTGCGGTCTATGCCACGGGGCAGGTCTGCTATTCCACCGAACGCGTCTATGTGCACGAAAGCATACATGACGAATTCGTCGCCCTGCTTGCGCAAAAAGCGCGCCACGTACGCCTGAACACGCCAGATCCCCGCGCGGGCCACATCGGACCCTTCACTTTCGCGCCCCAGGCCGACATCGTGCTGCGGCATCTCGAAGAGGCGAAATCGGCCGGCGCGCAGGTGCTGACGGGTGGCGAAATCGAGAACCACGATGGCGGGCTCTACATGCGCCCGACCGTGCTGACCGGGGTGACGCATGACATGGCGATCATGCGCGAGGAAACCTTCGGCCCCTGCGTGCCGGTAATGGCTTATTCCGACATCGATGAGGCGATCCGGCTGGCCAATGACACGCAGTTCGGCCTGACCGCATCGGTCATCGCCGGCAATGAGGAGGATGCGCTGGCCATCGGGCGGCAGATCAATGCCGGGGCGGTGTTCCTGCAGGATACGTTCCTGACCTTCGGCAAGATGCGCACGGTCGGCACGCACAGCTTTGGCTTCTCGGGGCTGGGCGGTTCGCGCACCGGGCTGGATTCGATCCTGCGCTTCGTCCGCCGCAAGGCGCTGATGACGCAGCATGGCGCAGTGGCCGATATTCAGGACGATCATCACCTGGGCGCACCCAAAGGCCCGCCGCAGTGAGGATCGCGGCTGCGATCAGCCGGGCGGGGGAAACGGCCCCGCATATTGCAGAGGCTGAACTGGAGGATCCGCGCGCCGGAGAAATGCGCGTGCGGATCGTCGCCACCGGGATCTGCCATACCGATCTGCATGCGCAGGACGGGCGGCTGACCCCGCTGCCGATCGTGCTGGGGCATGAGGGCGCGGGTGTGGTGGAAGCGCTGGGCGATGGCATCAGCGATTTCGCCGTGGGCGATCATGTGGTGCTGTCGGGCAGTTCCTGCGGCACCTGCCCATCCTGCGCGGCCAGCCGGCCCAGCTATTGCGACACGGCCATGCCGCGCATTTTCGGTGGCGGGCGGATGGACCGGTCGGTGGCGCTGAGCAGTGGCGGGGAGCCGATCCATTCGCATTTCTTCGGCCAGTCGAGCTTCGCCAGCCATGCTATCGTGCCCGAACGCACGGCGGTGAAGGTGCCGGCCGATCTGCCGCTGGCGAGCCTGGCACCGCTGGGCTGCGGAATCATCACCGGGGCCGGCACCGTGCTGGAAACGCTGGCGATCCGTCCGGGGCAGACGCTGGCGGTGTTCGGCACCGGCGGCGTGGGGCTGGCGGCGATCATGGCGGCGCGGCTGGCCGGCGCGGCGCGGATCGTCGCGGTCGATCTGTCGGATGAACGGCTGAAACTGGCCCGCGATCTGGGGGCGACAGATCTGCTGCGTGGCGACCAGGCGGATCTTGCGGCCGCCATTCGCGCCATCACCGGCCGCGGGGTGGATGCCAGCATCAACACCACCAATGCCCCGGCGGTGTTCGATGCGGCGATGGATTGCCTGGCCATGCGCGGCACCGCCGCCTTCGTCAGCGCCCCCTATGGCGAATGGGCGCCCAGGATGTTTCCCATGCTCAGCGGCGGCCGGTCGTTGAAAGGCGTGCTGGGTGGCGATGCTGCCCCGCGCAGTTTCATTCCCATGCTGGCCGAATATTGGCGACAGGGGCGTTTCCCCTTCGATCGTTTGCTGACATTTTACCCCTTTGCCGACATAGACCGGGCTTTCGCCGATGCGCGGGCGGGCCGGGTGATCAAACCTGTTTTGCTGATGGAAGGACAAGCCGCATGAATCGTGAACTGCGCACAATTCTGGAAGGCTTCGGTCGGGAGCTTTCGCCTGAACTGATCCAGGGCACCAACGCGCTCTTCGCCGGGCTCAACCTTGGGATCGCGCCGGAAACGCGGATCACCCGCGACATTTCCTATGGCGATGATCCGCGCAACCGGCTGGATGTGTTCACCCAGGATGGCACCAGCGGCGCGCCGGTGCTGATCTTCGTTCACGGCGGCGGCTTCGTCATGGGTGACAAGCACAGCGAGGGCAGCGCATTCTATTCCAATTTCGGCGATTTCGCGGCGCGGCGCGGCATGGTCGGGGTGCCGATCACCTATCGTCTGGCGCCGGCCAACCGCTTCCCGTCCGGGGTCGAGGATCTGGCCAATGCCATCCGCTGGGTGAAGGCCAATATCGCCGATTACGGCGGTGACCCGTCGAAGATCGTGCTGGTCGGGCAGTCGGCGGGCGCGGTCCATGTCGCTGGCTATGTCGCCCACAAGGCATGGCATGTGGAACCGGGCGGCGGCATCGCCGGCGCGCAGATGTTTTCCGGTATGTTCGATACGCTGACGGTCATCCCCAATGGCTTCCACATCGCCTATTACGGCGACGACCCCAAGGGCTGGGGGCGTGCATCCTGCATGGCCGGGTTGCTCAACACCGATATTCCGCTGTGCTTCACCCTGTCCGAACTCGATCCGGAAGATTTCCAGAAACAGGCAGCCCAACTGGTCGGTGCCTGGGGCGTGGCCCATGCGGCCTATCCGGAAATGCATCTGATCACCGGGCACAACCATGTCTCCCCGATCCTCAGCATCGGATCGAGCGAGAGAGAGATCGAACGACTGGTGGCGGGTTTTGCGCTGCGGGCCATCCGGCGCAGTGCCGCCGCAGGGAAATAAGAGAGAGGGCGCGCGGTGTGGTGCCGCGCGCCTTCCCATCTATCAATCAGAGATCGGCGACGACGCCATCCATCCAGCAGCCGTGAAATGCCATCGGCAGGGCGAAGGGCAGGGTGATGGTGGCAATCGGCGGGCGTGATACGTCCCGCCCATCCAGGATCAGCAGATCCGATCGCTTTTCCGCAAAACGATCCACCACCGATAGCACATAGCCATCGCCTTCGGGCGCATCCGGATTGCGCGGCACGAACACCGGTTCCTGCGCGGCGGCGCCCTGCAGGTCGTGCGAAATCAGCTCGCCGGTTTCCCAATCGAGCTGCCCAATGCCCATTTTGGGAAAGTCGCGCAGCGCGAAATAACCGGTACGGTATTTTCCCATGGCAAAACGGTCGTCCATGCGCGGCATATCGCCCAGTGCGCCGGCCACCGGGGTGATCGTGACCGCTTCCTCATCTGGTTTCGACAGGTCGAAACTGATGCGGCTGATCTGGGTTACGCCTTCAGCGGGCGTGGGCAGATTGCCGTGCTTGTCGGGGAAGAAACAGAACACATTGCCAGGTGAATAGGGCACGTCGACATGCACCACATCGCCTTCGCTGAAGGCGTTCATCACATGACCCATCACCATATTCGGAATTCGGAACCAGCGCAGCTGATCCACCGTGCCATTGCGCGGCATCACGCCCCAGGCAGAGGCAAGATCATCGTCGTAGACATACCAGGCCTCGCCCCGGCGCAGTTGCGCGTCACTAGCCAGCAGCGGCATGATCGGGAAGACGATGTGATCGCGGGTGACGCCCCAATCATGGCTGAGGCCGGGGAAAGGGGTATGGAACCATTCTTCGCGTACCAGCGCGCCGTCCGCGTCGAACACATGCAGCGACGCATCGGTGCTCGCTTCGCCCTTGGCATAGACGCCATAGCTCCACCATTCGCCCGTCACGGGATCGATCTTGGGGTGAGCAGTCAGTGCGCTGCTTTCCAGCTTCCCGAAATCGCCGACCGGCAGGGTTTCCAGCGTAGTCGGATCGATCCGGTGGGGACGTGAATCCTCGCGCAAGGCAAACAGTTCGCCATGATGGGCGAAGGCGTAGGTATTGCCGGTGTTGTCACGGTCGGGGATGTTGGAGACTGAAGGATCGTCGGAATATTTGTTGCGATATTTGCCATACAGCCGGCGCCGCGCTTCGCGTTCGCGCTTGAGCCTTTCGGTCATCACATAGCGGCTGCGAAAACTGACATGGCCATTGTCGAACCAGAAGGCCGATACCTGCCCATCGCCATTGAGAACGATGTCATTTTCAAGACTGGGATACTGCCGGTCAGGTCCGATTCGGAAATAACCCCCCTTCAGTTCTGGCGGAATCGTCCCTTCCACTTCGCATTCGAAGACATCCGCTTCAAAGCGCATCGGTTTCTTGTGCTGCTGGCCGAAACTGGCCGCAGCATGGAAAATTTCCGGCATCTTTTTCTCCCTTATGTTACCCCCAGAGTGAACCGGGTTGCCGCCTCAAGGCAAGACCACAATAAAAGGAGATGGATGAATGGCCGAAGTGTGCTGGCCTGACGGTGTGCCGCAGATCATGCCTGCGGATGATCGCGGTGAAATCCAGGAATTATACGCCCGCTATGCCTGGGGGCTCGATCTCGCCGATGAAGAACAGGTGATCGCCACTTTTGCGGAAGACGCGGAGTTCGACCATCTGTGGCAGGGCAAGGCCAATGGCCACGAGGCGATCCGGGAAAACCTGCGCAGCCTTTGGTACGACCGTCAGCATTGGTGGTATGGCCGCCAGCACGCCATGAACCATTTCATCATGGATCCGCATCCCGAAGGTGCGCGGGTGCGCTGTTTCTTCCAGATCCTGCAATGGAACGCCGATTACGGCACCAGCTTCGTGTTCGGCATCGGCACGCGCGACGATCGTCTGGTCAAGCGCGATGGCCGGTGGAAGTTCTTCCGCCTGCATGTGAATGCCTGGACGGCTGCGGATCAGGTGCCGTGGAAGGGTGAACGGACAATGCCGCAGCGCCCGCGCCACATCTCTCCGCCGGCCGATACACGGCCCTTCGACGAGCAGACACGCGACCCCTGGTAAGCGTGCCACGCGGCTAGATCCGCGGTGGGACAGGCGGGCATCATGGCCCGCCTGTTACTCCGTCACGTGGCGGGCTTTTCCTGCGTCTTGCGGGCAGACTTCGGACCAGATCCAGCCTTGGGAATCTTGGCCAGTTTCTTCTTGTCCTTCTTTTCGCCGCCCTTCTTCTCTTTGGCCTTCTTCTTCTTGTCCGATGATTTATCGGATTTGGTCTTAGCGGGCTTGGCGTGGCCGGCCTCGGCAGCCAGCACGGCTTCTGCCAGAATGCGCACATGCGCCGCCAGCGGGCGGATGCTCCGGTCGAGCACGGCGCGGGCGAGTTCCGCCGGGGTCAGGTTGGCAGGATCGAGTGCCGGGGGCGTGGACTTTGCGGCGTTTGCGGGGGCGGCAGCGGCTGCCGGTTCCGCCAGTGTTTCTGGCGGGTCACTTGCGGGATGTGTTGCCTCCGCTTGCGCCACCTCTTCCGGTTTCTTCGTATTGCTGCTGCGCGCCATATCTACCTTCCGTTCGCTGATCGATTGGAATGCAGGCGCAGCGTGATTCATGGCAAGCAAACTGTCAACTCGTCACAAAACTGCAATATATGGCGCGATAACACTGTTATCCGGTGGCAGCTTCCGCGAATACGATTTCGTGCTGCAGACCAAGCCATTGGCCCAGGGCCTTGCAGTCATTGCGCACCAGATCCGACACCAGGGCTGCCCGGACCGGATCGACCCGCAGGATCAGCCGGTTTTCGTCGCGGCGCAGGGCGCTGCTGGACAGCGATACGCGTGATCCGGCCCCGAGCCGGCGGCACAGGCGGATCGCCAGCCCCCATCCCACGGCTTCCCGCAATTGTTCCGGGCTGGCGATACGCGCCAGTTCCGGCGGCAATTCGCTGCGGCCGCAGGACGCCAGCAGCGCGGCGGCAATCCGCGCACGGTCGGCGGGGGAAAGAGTCAGCCAGCGCTTTTCCATCGCCCATTCATAGGCATGGCGTGCCCGATGGTTGGGTTCGACCTGTGCCGCGGCCAGCGCGAACATGGTCGCGGTCAGGCGCAGCCTTTCGCTGCCATTGCCGCTGCCCCCGGCCACGGGCGCAGTCCAGGCGGCAATGGTGGCGGCCAGCGTTGCCGAACCGCCGCGCGGCGCAACGAAATGGCTGACGGCGGCGATCAAGGGATCCTGTTCCTTCGCACCCGGGCTCAGTCGATCGAACAGCACACCTTCACGCAGGCCCCATGATGAAAACACCAGACCATCGGGCTTCAACCGCGCCAGCATGACCCGCAGCATGGCCGCCGCATCGGGCAGGCCGACCGCGCGGGAAGAGGATATTCCCGGGATCGGCGCCAGTTGCGCGGGCGTCATGCGCATGATCTGCTTGGCCGCAGCGTCGGCATCTTCGCAGCTGAGGCGGAAGCCGTGTGGATCGGTGACGGGATGGCTGTCGCGCCGCATGGCAAAGGCGGCCAGCGCGCGCCAGGTGCCGCCGACCATATAGAGGGGCCCCGGGTGGGCATTGGCCCAGCCGACCCGGTGCAGATCTTCCGCCACCGCCTTGCGAAATGCGGGCAGGCCGGCTTCGCGCAGCTTGGGCAGGCGCAGCGTGCCCAGTTGCAGGCTGGCGGCACCATGCAATTCGCCATTTTCGACCTGCACCAGTTCCAGGCTGCCGCCGCCGAGATCGGCCACCGTTCCCAGCGCCCCGGGGAAGGCGCCGATCACGCCCGTGGCCGATGTCAGCGCCTCTTCCTCTCCCGACAGCAGGCGGGGGGACAGGCCAAGCTGCACCACCCGTTCCAGAAATTCGGGGCCGTTGGCAGCATCGCGGACGGCGGCGGTTGCCACAGTGTCGACATTGCGCACCTCCAGATCGGGCAACAACGCGGCGTAACGGCCCAGTGCCGACAGCGCCAGATCCATCGCCTTGTCCGGCATGCGCCCGGTCTGCGACAGATCGCGCCCCAGCCGGGCACTGACTTTTTCATTCAACCAGACATTAGGGGCGCGGGGCGGGCCGGAATAGACCACCAGGCGCACCGTATTGGACCCGATATCGATAACCGCCCGATCAGGCTGGTCGCTTACCGGGGGACGTCGACGCGCGGCATTGCTGGCGATCATATGGCTCCCTTGCGCAGGCTCAGCTTGGGCACGCGGCTGTTCTTCAGCGCGTCACCCCGTCCGGAAAGCGAAGGGTTGGTCATGAAATATTCGTGGCAGTTGAAGCCCCCGTCGGGGCCATCGCTTTCCACACGCTCATAGGTGCCGTCTTCGCCATCCAGCAGCCAGCTCTGCTCCGTGTCCAGCAGATTGGCCATCAGCACCTGTTCCAGCACCTGATCGTGCACAGTGGGGTTCAAAATGGGCACGAGTGTCTCAACTCTCCGGTTCAGGCTGCGGCTCATGGCATCGGCGCTGGCAATGAACAACCGCGCCTCTGCGCTTGGCAGGGGATGACCATTACCAAAGGCCCAGATGCGGCTGTGTTCCAGGAAGCGCCCGATAATCGATTTGACGGAGATATTGTCGGACAAGCCCGGAACGCCAGGGCGCAGGCAGCAGATGCCACGCACGACCAGCACGATCCGCACGCCGGCCTGGCTGGCTTCGTACAGGCGGTCGATCACGCCCTTTTCGGTGATCGAATTGAATTTGGCCCAGATCTCAGCCGGGCGCCCGGCCTGCGCATGGGCAATTTCATTGTCGATCAGCTCATACAGCGTTTCGCGCATGTTCAGCGGCGACAGCGCCAGCGCTTCCAGATTTTGCGGTTCGACATAGCCGGTCACGAAATTGAACAGCTTGGCCGCGTCTCGCGCAAGCCGAGGATCGGCGGTGAAGAAGCTGAGATCGGTGTATATCCGCGCCGTCACCGGATGATAATTGCCGGTGCCGAAATGGCAGTATGTGCGATAGCCATTGTCTTCGCTGCGCACGACCATGGACACCTTGGCATGGGTCTTCCAGTCGACGAAGCCATAGATCACCTGCACGCCCGCGCGTTCCAGCTCGCTCGCCCATTTGAGGTTCTGTTCCTCGTCAAAACGGGCCTTGAGTTCGACCACGGCCGTCACGGACTTGCCGTTTTCCGCCGCCTGCACGAGCGCCGCGATGATCGGGGACTGGTTGCCGGCGCGATAGAGCGTCTGCTTGATCGACACGACAGCCGGATCGACGGCGGCCTGCCGCAGGAAATCGATCACCACCTCGAAACTTTCGTAGGGGTGATGGATCACCAGATCCTTCTCGCCAATGGCAGCGAAGCAATCCCCATCGTGTTCGCGCACCCGTTCCGGATAGCGCGGGCTGTAGGGGGCGAATTTCAGATCCGGCCGGTCTTCGCCGACCACCTGCGACAGATCGCTGATGCCCAGCATGCCTTCTGTCTTGACGACGATCGCCTGTTCCAGCCCCAGCTGTTCGCGCAGCAGCGCCTCCGCCGCCGGATCGAAGCTTTCGTCCAGTTCCAGCAGGATCACCTTGCCGCGCCGGCGGCGCTGGATCGCGGTGCGGAAGAAGCGGACCAGATCCTCTGCCTCTTCCTCGATCTCGATGTCGCTGTCGCGCAGCACGCGGAACACGCCGTCGCCTTCCACGCGGAAGCCCGGGAACAGAATATGGGCAAACCGGCAGACGATCCGGTCTATGGACATGTAGATCGCCTCGGGGCCGGGAACGCGCACGAAGCGCGGAATGGCCGAGGGGATCAGCACCATTTCCACCAGCCGGCTGTTGTCGGCCAGGCGGGTGAGGGTGAACAGCGTGCCGATGCCGCGATTGCCGACAAAGGGGAAGGGGTGCGCCGGGTCGATCGCCTGCGGGGTGATGACCGGCATGATGTGATCGATGAAATAGCGTTGCAACCAGGCTTCCGCGTCGGAATCGATCCGATCTTCGCCCTTGATGTGGATGCCCTGCGCGGCCAGCAGCGGTTGCAGATCGGCCAGCGTATCATGCTGGAACCGCGCCAGTTCGCGGGCGCGCGCCTTGATGGCGGCCAGCTGCAGATTGGCGGTCTTGCCATCGATGGAGATATTGCCGACCCCGCGCCGGACCTGGCCCGCCAGCCCGGCGACACGGATCATCATGAATTCGTCGAGATTGCTGCCGGAAATGGACAGGAAGCGAAGCCGTTCCAGCAGCGGATAGGCGTCATTGCGCGCTTCGGCCAGGACCCGGTCGTTGAAGGTCAGCCAGCTGAGCTCTCGATTGAAATAGCGGTCTTCGGGTAACAGATTGGCACCTACCTGCGGGGCATTCGGGGCAATAGTGCTCATACAAGGTCCCTGCTACGCGCGATTGCGCTGATACCACGTTTGCCGTTGCTGCGATCCAGCTGCACGATGACATCGATCACTGACGCGGCATAGGCAATGGTATCCGTGCGGGTCAGCCCGATCCCGGTCTGCATCACCATCAGCGACAATTGTTCCAGCGCCCCGCGCAGCGAGTTGGCGTGAATGGTCGAAAAGCTGCCCGGATGGCCGGTGTTGATCGCGCGCAGGAAGCTGACGCTTTCCGCGCCGCGCAATTCGCCCAGCACGATCCGGTCGGGCCGCAGGCGCAGCGCGGATTGCAGCAGTTCGTTGGCGGTGACCTTCGCTTCGCCCAATTCGCCCTTCACCGCCACCAGCCCCACGCCATTGGCGCCGGGCAGCTTGAGTTCTGGCGTGTCCTCGACGAGCACCACGCGTTCTTCGGCGCGGATTTCGCCGAGCATGGCATTGAGGAAGGTCGTCTTGCCGGTGGAGGTGCCGCCGGAAATCAGGATCGTCTGCCGCGCCTGGATCGCCGCTCGCAGGAAAGCGATCGGTTCGAGCGCCGGATCGGGCATGACCGGTTCGGCCGGCTGCAGCAGCGGGCCATGATCATAGGCGCTGAGCGGCAGATCGAGCCGGCGATGCCGGCGAATGGCCAAGGCCCAGTGCTTGCGCGTGGCGGGCGGGCCGCAGAACTGGATCCGCGCGCCATCGGGCAGGGTCGCGCCCAGCAGCGGATGTTCGCGGTTGATGCCCTGATGACTGACACGGGCGACCTGTTCGGCCAAACGCTGGATCAGCCGGTCATCGATTTCCGGAATGGCGACGCGCTGCATGCCCGGATGGGTGGCGTCTTCGATCCAGAGCTCTCCGGGCCGGTTGACCAGGATCTCGGTGACGGTGTCGCGTTCCAGCCATTGGCGAAACGGTGCCAGATACGCATCGAGATAGACGCTGCCCGACAATACCGGCGCGGGCTGATCGGGAAAGTCGGCCTGGGCGGGGTAACCTGCCCCCACGGCTGCTGCATCCGAAGGCGGATCGCCTGCGTTCAAATGAAAAATCTCCGCACTCATGATCCGGCCTGTGTTCGTTCCTGCCCGATCAGAGGCGAGGGGCCTGCGAGAAATCGAGGTCGCGCGCGGTCACCACGCGCACCGGCTCACCCGGTCGCACGCGGATGGTCGGGCTGATCTGGCCGTTCTGCTGCAAGGCGGTGGAGGCTGCGCTCTGCCCGCCGCCCAGCACCACGGCCGTGCCGCCGCCGCTGGCGATGGTGCTGAGGCCGCCGATCACCGACAGCAGCATGGCCGAACCGAAGCGCTGGAAGAAATGGCTGTCGACCTTGCCCGGCAGGCCGCCCGATCCATCAAAGGCGCTGGCGGGGGAGGCGAGGGCGACCGACACGCCATCAGGGCGGATCAGCCGGGTCCAGATGACATAGGCGCGCTTCTGCCCGGCCTGCAGGCCGGACTGATACTGACCGATCAGCCGGGTCGAACGCGGGATCAGCACGCGCTTGCCGTCAAAACTGCGCACGTCCTGGCTCACCAGCGCGCGGACATAGCCCGGCACATCGGTGTTGATCGCGGTTTCCAGCACGGCCGGGATCATCGTGCCCTGGGTGACGGTGGTGGCCGGATCGAAATCGCTGCGCGCAACAGCCGGTCCGCCGCCGACGCCACCGATGCGGCTGGCGAAATCGCCCGCCGTGCCGCCGACCGATGCGGGGGCGGCTTCCGGGGCCGCGATGGCGGCTGCGGCGGCTGCGGGTACCTGCACGGCGCCGCCATCGAACACGATGGTCTGCGAGGCATAGGGATTGCCGGCCGGCTGGGCCATGGCATTGGGATCGGCCGCCATCACGGGGGTGGGCGCCGGATCCTGCTGCGGCTGGGCGCCGGGCTGGGCATTGGCCAGCGGCACCACTTCCTGATCGGCTGGTGGGATGAAGCGATTGGCTTCTGCATTGGCCTGCGCCGCCTGCTGGGCAGCCTGCTGGTCGTCGGTGCGGGCTGCGTTCAGACCCCACAGTGTCGCCGCGCCGAGCAGCGCCACCAGCCCGACGCCAGCGGCGAGACCGACCGCATCGGAGCGGCCCTTGCGCGCCGCGACCGTGGGATAGGCGGTGCGGCTGGCCAGATCGATCACCTCTGCGCTGGCTTCCTCGCGCGGATCGGCATCATTGCGGGTCTGGCTGGTCTTGTCCGGCAGGCGCGTCGCAAGCTTCATGTCAGTTTCCTCCCGACCGGGAATTGTTGGCCGCCAGTGCCGCATCGCGCGGTGCTGCCGCCTGACGCGGCGGGCCATTGTTGATCAGTGTGGCAAGATCTTCGCCCGCGCGCAGCACGATTTCACGCGGCACGCCATCGACCACGATCGTATCGCCCCGCACGGCAAAATTCACCGGGCCTTCCACCCCTTCTTCATTCTTGATCAGAATGGCGGGCAGCACAGAACTGGCCGGCCAGGACAGGAAGGTGGCATCGCCATCGTCATAAATCCGCTGCGGCAGCAGCTTGCTGGCGCCGCGGGTGGTCCAGGCGAAGTTCAGCCGGGCCGGATCGGTGACAGCATAAGGATCGGTTGCAGCCGCGAGTTCGGTTGCGTTGGGCCCTTCGACGTCCGCCACCTGCGTGCCTTCTTCGGGCTCTGGCTCCAACTCCTTGGGATAGGTGAAGGCCAGCACATAGAGCGGGGTACGCACCTGTGGCCCGGCAACCAGATCGAACAGATAGGTGTGCTTGCTGGTGACCACCGTCATATTGGTGGCGGCGCGTTCGGCCAGCGGCTTCACGAACAGCAGATTGGCCCGCCGATTGGGGGTGACCTGCCATTTCTGGGAATCGCCGATGGCGACATTTTCGATCGTTTCGCCTTCGCCGAACTGGATCGTGGCCTGCACATTCACGCGGCCGTCGATGCGGACCACCTGATTGGGATCATACAGCCGTTCGACCAGCCGCGCATCGCGGGCCTGAGCGGGCAGGGCGAGGCCGGTGGATGCCAGGGCGGTGGCAAGCAGCGCTGCGGCAGGCAGAACTGCGGCAGGCAGGGCGCGAATCATTACTTCGTCTCCGGTTTGCGCGGCGGGGCGGAGCGGAACCGGCTGCCGATACCGCGCGCGCGCGATGGGCCAGCCGATTGCGGCTGGCTGCTGCCGGGCGTCACGGCGCCGGCAATGATACGGGTTTCACGATGAGTTCCCCCACCGCCGGCGCCACCACTGTCATTCGCGGCCACCATCGATCCGGTCATGCGGATCTGGCGTGCGGCGGCGGCGGCCACGGCGGCGGCCTGCGTCGTCTGCGCCACAGGGACGGGCGTGGGTGCAGGCGCCGGGCGCGGGGTGTTGTCGGACTGTCGATCGGCGCGATCGGAACTGCCGCCAGCCAGGCCGAAGACGTTCCAGCCGGCCACCATGGTGCCCGCGACCTTGAGCACCATGATCATCAGCGCCACATGCACGGCACCGATCATGAAGAAGGCCATGGCCGCGCGCGGTTCGATCTTGCCAGGGGTCTGGCCGATGGCGGCGATCACCGGCACCGCCAGTTCCAGCATCAGCGATCCGCCCAGCACCGCGAACAGCGGGGTCAGCGCCACCAGCACAACGCCCTTGAGCCAGCCGGTGAACAGGCCGCGTGTCGCCTTGAACAGCGCCAGCACGGTGAACACCGGGCCCAAGGCCAGCAGCACGGCCAGCGCGATCTTGCAGGTGGCCAGCACGCCGACGGTGCCCAGCAGCAGCAGGGTTGCGCCCAGCCACATCAGCCCGGGGGGCGAGAAGACCGAGGTTGCCTCCGTCTCCGCCTGATCGCCGGCCGCCTGCAGCAGGGCGTTGAAAGTGATATCGATCTTGTCGGCGAACACATTGGTGGCGGTTTCGCCGCCGCCCATCAGCCAGCCGGCAATTTCATTCGGGGCGCCGGCTGCCAAGGCATAGATCGTGCTCTGCAGTGCGGTCAGGCTGGTGGCGAAGGTCAGCACCAGCGTCATGGTGATCAGCTTGGGCGTGAGCGCGGCAACGCCCATCCGCATCCGCCCGGTGATCAGGCCGAAGCCGAGCAGGGCGACGAACATCGTGAGCATGATGGTCAGCGCAGTGGAAAAACTGCTGTTGGCCATCAGGCGGCTGACCGCCATCTGCGATGCCTGGCCAGCGGCGCAATCGACCGCGCGCAGCGCCGAACCGACGCCGCCGCCGATATTGTCGATCGCCTGCTGGCAGGTGGCCGGGGTCATTCCGCCGCTTCCCACCGGGCGAAGCTGCCATCAGCCTGCGGTTCTTCCACCGCGGGTTCGGTAACGGCACCGGGCCAGGGGCGGCCGGTCAGGGCCGGGAACCACAGCGCCGGATCATCGCCGACAGTTTCACGCAGCAGATCCACCCGCCGGACCGCGCTTTCGCGGCCGGACAGCATGGTCAGCACTTCGGGTGCGCCCGACAGATCCAGCCGCACGACAACGCTGGCGTCAGGCTGCCGCACCAGGAAGCAGCGGCTGTGGGCCGGCAGGCTGCGGATGAGCGCCAGCTCATGTTCGGTCAGGCCGAAGCCGTCGCAATAATCTTCCGGCCGGGCGCGCGAATTGGGCATGAACACCATGGTCGCGGTCTGTTCGACCAATGCGGTGGAAATACGGCTTTCCAGCGCATCGCGGGCAGACTGGGTGGCAAAGCCGACCAGCGCATTGCGTTTGCGCAGGGTTTTCAGCCAGTCGCGGATGCGGGCGGCAAACACCTCGTCATCCAGCGCCTTCCAGCCTTCATCGATCAGGATCATGGCGGGATCGCCATCCAGCCGTTCATCGATCCGGTGGAACAGATACATCATGGTCGGCGTGCGCAGGCGCGGATTTTCGAGCAGCGCGGTCATGTCGAAACCCATTACCCGGGTCGACAGATCCAGCTGATCGGTCGCATTGTCGAACAGCCAGCCATGCTCGCCATTTTCGATCCACGGGTTCAGCCGATCGGCCAGATCGCCTGGCTGCGGGCGGCGGGTGCCGGACAGCAGTTCACGGAAATAGCGCAGCCGGCGCAGGCTGGCATCATTGCCGAAGGCGGCGTCGACCGCGCCGGCAATGGTGGCCAGTTCTTCGGGACCGGTGGCCTGCAGCAGCACGCCCAGCCAGTCACGCAGGAAGGCGCGGTTGGTGGGATTGTCGGGCAGGGCCATGGGGTTGAACCCGCTCGGTTCACCCGCGCGGATGCGATCATAACGCCCGCCGATGCCGCGAATGAACAACTCCGCGCCGCGATCCTTGTCGAACAATACGGTCCGGGGGGAGAATTTCTGCGCCTGTGCGGCGAGGAAGTTCATCACCACGGTCTTGCCCGAGCCCGACGGGCCGATGACCGAGAAATTGCCCAGATCGCCGTTGTGGAAATTGAAGAAGAACGGGGTGGCGCTGGTGGTTTCCAGCAGGGTGACGGCATCGCCCCAGTGATTGCCCTGGGCCTGACCCAGCGCGAAACCGTGCAGCGAGCCGAAACTGGCCATATTGGCGGTGGAGATCATCGACCGGCGGGCCAGATAGCTCTCGTTACCGGGGAACTGACCCCAGAAGGCCGGTTCCAGATTGGTGTCCTCACGCACGGCGATCGCGCCCGTATCGGCCAGGGCGGCGGCGCAGGCAGCGCTCGCATCATCCAGCCGGGCCAGATCGCTTTCGCGCACGAGCACGCTGAGATGGTGATCGCCGAAGGCCACCGAACCATTGCCCAGCGCATCGCGGGCGGACAGCATGTCCGCGCGTTCCGACATCGCATCCTCATCCGCAGAGCGCAGGCGGCGAATGGCCAGATCGATCTTTTCCCGCGCGGTCTGCCGTTCCTGCGGGGCGAAGCTTTCGCTGACGATCATTTCGAATGGCATGCGCAGCAGGCCATCGAGCAGACCCGGCGAAGTGCCGTCAGGATAATCCTTGAGGCTGAGCATGGCGGCGAAATCGGACCCGCCGGCGCCGCGCACCTCCATCGCATCCACGCCGAAGCTGGCGCGGCGATAGGGCAGCATATTGCCGATATCGACATCGTTTTCCGGGCGGCGCACCGGGCGCATTTCGCCGTTGTAGAGCGCGCTCAGCAGTTCGAGCAGTTCGTTGTTGGTGTTGCCGCTGGCACCGATGTAATCGCCCAGCGGTTGCGCGCCGTAATCGCCGAGCGAGGCGCCCAGCGCCTGGATCGCCGCGCGCAGGCCGCGCATGTCCTTCACATCGGCTTCGATATCGTCCTGCCGGCGGCGTTGCAGCATCTTGCCCAGCCGTTCGGCCCAACCGGCCTTGCCGCGGGCAGGGCGGCGGATCAGGGTGACGAACTGGTCGTTGACGAACAGCGAGCCGCTGGACAGTTTTTCACGCCAGCGCCGATCGATATGGGCGGACAGCGGATCATCGAATTGCGCGTCCAGCTCCACCGCCACGCGGCGGCGGATGACGTGGTGGTACATGACGAAGCGCGAATCCAGATTGGAGCGCAGCATCACTTCGCGCGTGGCGGCGTGGGCGTTGAGCGCAACCGTGTCTTCGGTTTCGAACAACAGCCCCGGCACCTGCAGCGCGCTCATCAGCGAACCATCGCGCAGCAGCACGGTGTGCTGGTCCACGAGCCGCGCATAGGGCAGGCGATCGCCGGCCTGCGCCTCCTTGGCGCTCCATGCGGCAGCTCCCAGCCACTTCGTCTTCATTGACTTACTCCGTGCCGCCAGGCGGCATGGCCATCGCGCCGGTCAGGGCGGCGCTCAGGCGGTATAGCTGTTGCAGCCCCAGCGTTTCCAGTTGGGAACGCGGGGACATTTGCTGACCTTGGTGATCCACAGGTCGAAGATCCGCGGTTCGCGCAGGCAGGCGAAATAGCCGATCACATGCATCACAAACGGCACGGGCAGGATCCAGAAGCTCCGGAAAATCAGGAAGGCTTCGGTCGTGACCAGCAGGTTGATGATGAAGTAATTCATGGTCACGCCCGCAAACATCTGCGGCCGTGTCAGGGCACGATGCACGGGGCTGCGGACCATTTCCATGACCGCGTTACCCGACCGCTGCCGCGCTCTGGATACCGGCAACGATGGTTGCGGCACCGAACAGGATGAAAAGGCCGATGATCACGGTCGCGCCGAAGCGCCAGTTCATCCGCCCGGTCAGCATCATGAAGCCCACGGCTGCGACGGCCATCACGGCCACGGCGGTGGCGACATTGCCCAGCATGGTGCCCTGCATCCACGACAGCGCGGCGACGATCGGGCCGGACCCTTGCGGATCGCCGGACTGGGCCTGGGCTGCGGCGGGCAGGAAAAGCGTGGCCATCAGGGCCAGTCGGGAAAACAAACGCATGTTATTCAGGGCTCCGGGAATGGGCGGAAAGTCTGCCCATGATGGCAGATACATAAGTCTGAGTCTCGCGAATGCGCGGAATGCCACCAGCGCGGATCACGCGCCCGGGGCCGGCATTGTAGGCGGCGAGCGCGCGTTCCAGATCGCCGTCGAACCGGTCGATCTGTTCGCGCAGATAGCGGGCGCCGCCTTCGAGATTGGCAAAGGGATCATCGGCATCGACGCCCAGATATCGGGCCGTGCCCGGCATCAGCTGGGCCAGGCCGCGGGCGCCGACGGGGGAGATGGCGTTGGTGCGCCAGCGGCTTTCCTGCCACACCAGCGCCTCGATCAGCGCGGGGCTGAGGTCGAAACGGGCGGCAAGCTCTGCCACCTTGGCGGCATAGGCTGCGGGAACCTGCGCGGCGGTGCGGTGGGGCATGGCCATGGCGTGGTCGGGGACGAGCAGCGTTTCGGCCGGAACTTCGGCCAGCGGGAGGGCGCTGGCGGCGTCGTCTGCGGGCAGATTGGCCACGGGTGCCAATGACATAGGGCCGTTGACCCAGCGCGCATCGCCGTTGTCGCCGATTTCGAGGACGTCGGCCTGCGCGGGCGACACACACAGCGCGGCCAATGCCATAAAGGCAGCGACTTTACCGGCGCGCAGAATCATTTGGCCCTCCATCCTCGGGCCATTGCTTACCG
The DNA here is from genome assembly GCF_009827305.1 of Croceibacterium xixiisoli. Classification (GTDB taxonomy): domain Bacteria; phylum Pseudomonadota; class Alphaproteobacteria; order Sphingomonadales; family Sphingomonadaceae; genus Croceibacterium_C; species Croceibacterium_C xixiisoli. Next base: position 397,428 of record NZ_WTYJ01000003.1, read on the forward strand.
GAAATGACACTGGCGTGACAGTGGGTGGTTCATGCGCCGGACCGCGCCCTGCCTGCGCATGAACGCGCGCCACCTGCGCATGGAGCCGGCAGGGGCCACCTGACCCCCGCCGGAAAGACCGGGCTCAGCGCAGGGCGAGCGTGGTGCGGTCGAGCGAATGCATTGCCAGGCGAGCAGCGTGGCGGGAATCCATCCAGCTGCCGTCAGCCAGTTCCAGCTGGTAGCGGGTGCTGCTGTCGGCGGCGGCGCGATAGGCGGCTGCGGCCCGTTCGCTGTCTCCGCTGCGCTGATAGGCGGCGCCCAGATTGATCAGCAGCGCGGGGTCAGACGGTTCGGCGGCGAGCCGTTCCTGCAAGGCGGCAATGGCGGCGGCATTCTGTCCGTTCGCGATTTCTTCAAACGCGACATCGGTTGTCTGCAGGCTTTCCGATTCCGGCGGCGGAACAGCGACACCGGCCTGAATGGCGAACAGTGCAGCGGCGGTGAACATCCCAAACATGGCCCTACTCCTTATATTCTATGCCTGCAGTGTGCGGCCGCACCGACCAATCTGCAACCAAAATGAAATATTGTCATAAAAGAGTAATATTGAACTTGGCCTGAAAAATATTCCAGAAAAGTCAGATGTTTGCTGCAATTGTGTGCTTTTCATGTCGCAATGCAAACTCCGGTTCCGGACTGCAAACAAACTGTCACGTTGAGCGCCTAGCAGCCGACCCTGCGACCTAGATTTCGCATCTGTTCGATTCTCGGTTTTTGAGGGGACCGCTCGCCGTGACTAAAATTTCCCGTTCGCTTGTTCTTGGCTGCAGCATGCTGGCGCTGGCCGCCTGCGGTCCTGACGATATTGCTTCGCCCGGCACGGGCGGTGACGTGATCATCAATCCGCCGGCAACGCCCGCCCCGACCCCGCCGTCGACCCCGACCCCGACCGGCGTCGTCGCAGCCACCGGCTGCCCGACCATCGCCGATCCCCAGGGTCTGACCGATGCTGGCACCATCACCGGCCCGACCGGTTCGTGGCGCGTCTGCACGCTGCCCAAGGTGATCCGCGCTTCGAGCACCCTGCCGCGTCTCGATGGCGTGCTGTACCAGATGGCTGGCCGCGTCGACGTCGGTTGCGATGGCGGCTTCACCGCCCCGACCGCCGGTGCCCCCTTCACCACCTCGACCGTGGGCTGCCCGTCGTCTTCGCTGACGGCCGATACCAATGTCACGCTGACGATCGATCCGGGCGTGACCGTCTTTGCCGGCACGGGCCAGTCCTGGCTCGCCGTCAACCGCGGCAACAAGATCAACGCCGTCGGCACCAAGGCCATGCCGGTCGTCTTCACCAGCCGCGACAACGTGCTGGGCCTGAACAGCGATTCGTCGCAGGGTCAGTGGGGCGGCATCGTGCTGATGGGCCGCGCCAAGACCACCGATTGCGGATTTGGTACGGTTGCGTCCGGCACCTGCGAACGCCAGACCGAAGGCGCGCCGGATCCCGCCCGTTACGGCGGCAATGACGACACCTACAACGCCGGTCGCATGAGCTATGTCCAGATCCGCTATTCCGGCTTCGTGCTGGGGGCGAATTCGGAACTGCAGGCCCTGACCACGGAATCGGTCGGCAGCGGCACCGTGCTGGATCATATCCAGTCGCACAACAGCTCTGACGATGGTGCGGAATTCTTCGGCGGCCAGTTCGGCCTGAAGCATTTCGTCGTGACCGGCGCGGACGATGACAGCCTCGACGTTGACACTGGCGCGCGCGTCGATATCCAGCATGCCCTGCTGATCCAGCGTCCGGGCCTGGGCGACGGCCTGATGGAAATCGACAGCAACGGTCAGGAAACCGACACCCCGCGCACCCGTCTGCGCGTGGCCAACTTCACGGCCGTGCAGAACCAGGTCAGTTCCAACAACGAAGGCAATGCCCGCGCATCGCTGTTCTTCCGCGGCAATGCCGATGTCGAGCTGATCAATGGCGTGGTGGTATCGCCGAACAATGAATGCATCCGCATGAACGGTTCGGGCGGCGCCAACGCAGCCACGCTGGAAGCAACCTCGGTCCTGCTGACCTGCAGCGCCGAAAAGTTCCTGGGCACGGGCACCTACACCAATGCGCAGGTCGGTGGCTTCTTCACCGGCGGCGTGAACAACAAGGACAGCTTCACCTCGACGCTGACCGGCCTGTTCATCAATGGCGCGGGTGAAACCAGCTCTCTGGCCGTCGATCCGAAGACGATTTCCTCGTTCTTCGACACCACCACCTATGTTGGCGGCGCTGCCAGCACCGGTGACAAGTGGTGGGAAGGCTGGACCTGCAACAGCTCCTACGCCACTTTCGGCACCAGCAACACCGGTGCCTGCACCACGCTGCCGGTCTACACCACCACAGCGGCCTGATCTTAAAAGGGGGGGCGTACCGGGCATGGGCCTGCGTGCGCTCCCCCCTTTTCTGTTTCGGGCATTTTCTGTTTCGGGGGCGTCCCGGGCAGCGTTCGACCATCGAATCTTGAGGGGTTTCGTACCATGACCACTGGCAAGCAGCTGGGTGGGCTGCTTCTGCTTACCACCGCGCTGAGCTTTCCTGGTGTCGCGCTTGCGCAAGACACCGCCGCCAACAGCGGCCAGCAAAACCCCGTTTCGGCTGATCAGCCGGTCGAAGAGCCTGTCGCGCAAGAAACGGATATTTCCGTTCCCGGCGGTACGATCGTGGTCACCGGCCGCATCAACCGGGATCCGACCCGCAATTCCAGCCAGGTGCTGAACGTCCTGTCCAGCGAGCAGATCGCGCGCACGGGCGAAGGCAATATTGCCGGTGCGCTGGGCCGCGTGACGGGCCTTTCGGTGGTGGGCTCCGGCTTCGTCTATGTGCGCGGCCTGGGCGATCGCTATTCGCTGGCGCTGCTCAACGGTTCGCCCCTGCCGAGCCCCGAGCCGCTGCGCCGCGTCGTGCCGCTCGACCTGTTCCCCACCGGCCTGGTTGCATCCTCGCTGGTGCAGAAAACCTATTCCGCCAACTATCCCGGCGAATTCGGCGGCGGTGTGATCAATCTGACCACGAAGGCTATTCCGGACGAGCCCTTTCTGACCGTGGGCGTCGGCGGATCCTGGGACAGCGAAACCACCAACCAGACCGGCTATTCCTATTTCGGGAGCAGCAGCGACTGGACCGGTTTCGACAACGGCAATCGTGACATTCCGCCCGCGCTGGCTGATTTCTTCGCCAGCGGCGAACGGATCAGCGGCGGGAATGTCGATACGCAGGCCATCGCCGGTCAGTTTGTGACCGGCCGCAATGCAGTCGTGCAGCGCTTCAGCAACATGCCGGCCAACTGGTCGGGTTCGTTTTCCGGCGGTACGGCCATCCAGCTGGGCGCCAGTGAACTGGGCGTGATCGTCGGTGGCGGTTACAGCAACAAATACACCACCCGCGATGCAATCCAGCAGGGTTCGTTCTCTGCCGATCTGTCGGCCGTGGATTCCGATTACCGTCGGGTCTCGACCGACCAGCGCATCGTCGTCAACGGCATGCTCGGCCTGGGCCTTAAGTTCGGCGAGAACACCATCCGCTGGACCAATCTCTACATTCGCGACACCGTCAAGCACACGCGGCTGGGCCTGGGTCAGGAAATGCAGGGCATTGCCGATTTCATGCAGCAGGACACGGCATGGTATGCCCGTCAGCTGATCGACACCCAGTTCGTGGGCGAATTCCACCCGATGGACGGTCTGAGCATCGACGTGCGTGGCGGTTACGCCAATTCGAAGCGCGATGCGCCGTTCGAGCTGTCGTTCGAATATGTCCGGACCAACACGCCTGCCGATCCCTATGGCGACCATTTCGTCAATCGGCTGAACCGCAACGCCGGCAGCGCCGACGTCACCTTCTCCGAACTCAATGAAGATCTGTGGTCGGGCGGCGTGGACGTCAGCTACGAAGTGCTGCCGCGCGTGGTCGCCACCATCGGCGGCGCGATTGCGGATACCACCCGCACAAGCTCTCGCCGTTCGTTCCTGTTCGACGCGCCGACCAGCTTCGAATCCGGTGTCGGCATGCTGCGCCCCGATCTGCTGCTGCAGCCGGGCATCATCGATTATTACAACATCGGCCTGATCGAGGACGATGAAAGCAGCCCGGCCTTCCGTGCCAAGCTGGAAAACTATGCCGGTTACGGCAAGATCAACGCGGAACTGGTGGAAGGCATCGTGCTCGACGCCGGTGTCCGTTATGAAACCGCCAAGCAGACGGTTTCGCCGATTCAGGTGTTCAACACCCCCAGTGGCTCCACGGCCGCCACACAGCTGGACAACAATTACTGGCTGCCTGGCGCGACCCTGACCTGGGAAGCGCGCCCGGATCTGCAGTTCCGCATCAGCGGGTCGAAGACCATCGCCCGCCCGCAGTTCCGCGAGCTGATCTATCAGCCGTATTTCGATCCCGAAAGCAACCGGACCTATCTGGGTAACCCGCTGCTGCAGGACAGCCAGCTCTTCAACGCCGAAGCGCGTGCAGAATGGTACATCAACCGCGACGAAAAGATCTCTCTGGCCGGCTTCTTCAAGAAGATCGACAATCCGATCGAAGCGTTCATCGTCTCGCTCAGCGGCATTCAGACCGTCAGTTATGCCAACGCCCCTTCGGCCAGCCTCTATGGTGCCGAATTCGAAGTGCAGCAGATGTTCGATCTGCCCAACGGGTTGTGGGAACAGGGCCAGCGGATCATGCTGGTCGGCAACTACACCTTCACCAAATCACAGCTGGAAGTGTCTTCCGGTGATACGGTGCGGGTGTTCGGTGCATCGTCGGGCATTGCAACCGACTATTTCCGTGATGGTGCGTCGCTGACCGGCCAGTCCGATCATCTGGTCAATCTGCAGTTCGGCCTGGAAAACGCAGACCGGCTGTCGCAGCAGACCTTCCTGCTCAACTACGCCAGCGACCGTGTGGTCACCCGTGGCCTGAACGGTTCGCCGCCGCAGCCCGATGTGATCGAACGGCCGGGCCTCACGCTCGATTTCGTCGCGCGTGAAGGTTTTTCGGTGTTTGGCAAGAATGTCGAAGCGAAGGTCGAAGTGCGCAATATCTTCGGCCGTCGCCACGAGGAATTCCAGCAGTTCGAAGCCAATCGTATCGACGTGAACACCTACAATGTCGGCACCACCTTCTCGGGATCGCTGTCGGTCACGTTCTAAGGTAACAGCCTCCCTCCCTGCGCCACTCTTCTGGCGTAGGGCATCAAGCCGCCGCTCCCCTCACGGGGCGGCGGCTTTTTATTTACGTCGTACCGAGTTTGATCCGTGAGTTTGTTGCTGTTAAAAATGTGAATCGATTTGGATGAGTAGGCAAGACATTGGCTTGGTCAGTACCGGAATACAAACCTGAGCAGGTCAACGCAGCTGGTAAAGCACTGGGTGTGATGGTATTTCCGGTGAGCAATGTTTCGGGACTTGAGGCGTTAGGGGTGATCAACAACTGGCGCTCAGCGCACGCTTATCCTCTGAACACTTTTCAAATAACTCTTCGGCATCGCGCTAGAAAAATTGAAAGTAAGGTAGTAGTTGCCCAAAGGGCAAAGCGGCTTGACTCAATTCATCGGAAACTTGTCGTGAAGCCTACGATGCGCATGACACAGATGCAGGACATTGCTGGATGTCGAGCTGTGTTCAGTAGGTTGTCCCAAGTCTATCGTCTTGTTCAGGCGTATAAGACCGGATCTTTTGATCATAAATACAGAAACGAAAAGGATTATATCCAAAATCCCAAACCTGATGGGTACCGTTCTTTTCATCTGGTTTATGAGTATATGGGAACGGCTAAGACCGCCGCTTACAATGGTCTTCGTGTTGAAATCCAAATAAGGACTCAAGCCCAGCACGCTTGGGCGACTGCGGTTGAGGCTGTCGGTATTTTTACGAAGCAAGCAGTGAAGTCTAGCCAGGGCGACGAGGATTGGTTGCAATTTTTTGCTCTGATGAGTTCGGCAATTGCATCAATGGAAAAAACACCATGCGTGCCGGGAACTCCTACCAATAAGATAGCGCTTCGTAACGAACTTGAAAAGTTAACTTTAAAACTTCGCGCAAGAGATATGCTAAAAGGCATATAATACTACTTTAGTAACGCTGGGTTCGGCCAAGGATGCAAAATATTTCATTGTAACGCTTGATCCCGATGAAGGGCATATAACTCTTATGCGTTACAAAGCTAAGGAATCTGCCGAAGCAAATCGAATGTATACAGAATTAGAAAGTCAAATAGCGGATGAATCCAGAAAGCAAGTGGTTCTAGTTTCGGTGGCAGATATTAATGCTTTGAAGAGGGCGTACCCAAATTATTTTTTGGATACGGCTCTTTTTTCTCGGTTGGTTGATAGGGTTCTTCGAGGAAAGTTTCCGGACCCCATTCCTCACCAACAAGTGTTGCCTGGTTTCTAGTATGAAAAAATTTAAATATACTTAAATTGAAAAATACTCACCAGTAAAAAATTATTTGAAGAACAAGTCGCAGGCGACGGGAGGTTGGCTTCGTATAGTTAAATGCGTGTATACTGGTCGACAAATGCGAAGTGCCCCTCAGGTCAGGTCGAGCACATAGCCCTTGCCGTGGACCGTGCGCAGCAGGTGATCGGCGCCGGCGCCGCGCAGGCCGAAGCGGAGGCGCTTGATCCAGACGTCGACGGTGCGCAGATAATCAGGATCACCGGCCTTCCCCAACGCATCGACCAGATCCTTGCGGGTCAGCACGCGATTGGGGTTTTCGGCCATATAGCGCAGCACGCGGAATTCATTGGGGCGCAGCGGTACCAGGCTGCCCTGCCACAGGGCCTGTTCGCCGGTGACATTGATATGCAGCCCGCCGGCAGAGATCACCTGACCGGCGGTGCGGGCGGCGCTGGCCGGTTGCAGCGCCATTACCCGGTCGAGCATGGCCGAACGGTCCAGCGGGCCGACGGCATAATCATCGGCTCCGGCCTTGAGCGCGCGGCGGCGATCGTCGCTGTCATCGCGTTCGAGCACCATGGTGACATGGGCATCCTGCAGCCGCGCATCGGCGCGCAAGCGACGGCACATTTCCAGGCCGGACAGATCGGGCATGACCCAGTCGACGAAGATCTGCGCCTGGCCTTCGATCAGCTTGCGCGGACCATCGGGGCCGAGCAGTTCGAAGCTGTAGGCCGTATCCCCATGGGCGAATTCGGCGAATCGCGCTGCATCCGGATTGGATGTGAAGATTTTGACGCGCTTCATGGTCTCAGGCCCCTTGTAACGGGCGTTCCCTGCCGGGGGGATGTGACTTCCGTATGACGGTATTACGGCAGGAAATATGCGGCTCGATCCCGTGAGGATCATCACCCTCATGCTGCAGGAACTGCTTCCCGAATGACAGCAACCTCGCCCTGTGCTTCATTGCCCTGCCGTTGCGGACAGACAGGCTGTTGGCTGCCAGCGCACGACATCAGACCAGCAAGCAACTGTGACTGTTCCATATAGAGGATGGCAGGATGGACAATGCGACGGATATGTCGGTGGGCGGGGAAAACGACCGCTGGATGCTGCTGGAACGCCAGTCCGATGAGGGCGGGTTCATGGTGGTACGGACCCGGGTCAATGACGACATTCATGAATGTGCACGGGCTAACCGGATCACCGCCGTCATTTGCGATATCGATGCACGACATGTGAACGACAGCGGGATGCCGCTTTGCATGGACGCGTTGTACGATCTTGAAGATCATCTCATCGCCATGGTCGCGGATCGTGCCGAACCCGGCTTCCACACAGCCAGCGCCACCGGCGACGGCAGGCGCACGATCTATTTCGTGCATGCGCCCGAACTCGACCTGGCTGCTGTGGTGGCAATGGTATCAAGCGATGTCGCGGTGATTGCATGCAATAGCCATTTCGCATTCAAAACCTATGACGCCTTTGTCACTCCGACCCAGCTCGATACGCAGGTCGATGGCGATCGAAGAGTGATCAGTTCCCTGAATACGCATGGTGATGACGGATCCATCCCCAGGAAGATCGATTTCTGGTTCTATGGTGATCGGGCAGACCTGGAGGGGCTTGCCGCAAATTTGTCTGCGTCAGGCCTGCTCATCGATCATTGGCTGGAAGACGAGACAGGGCTGGTCCTGACCTGTGACGCCCCTGCCAATTTCAGCACTTTTGCAGAACTGACACCCATGCTGCTTGAAGCGGCCGCGGCTTCAGGCGTTCGTTACGATGGCTGGGAAACGCTCGTGATCAAGGAACCTGAATCCCAGTCCAACCCGTCTTTCTTCAAGCGGCTGTTGGTGCAGGGTAAGGCTGATTGATTGCCGTTTTCGCGTGCCGGGTGGCGATGTTTGGCATCGGCCACCCGGGCGCTGCCGGCGGTCACACTTCGTCTTCCACCTGCACTTCGTTCACATCCCCCTTTGACGCCGCCATTTCCCCCAGCGTCACATAATCCACCTTGCCCGTGCCCAGCACCGGCAGTCCCGCCAGGATGCGGATGTCGCGCGGCACCATCAGTTCGGTCACGCCATGGGCGCGCGCCCATTCCTGCAGGCTTTTCGCGTTGGCATCTGCTGCAGTGGTGAACAGCACCAGGGTTTCGCCCTTGCGCGGGTCTGGCCGGGTGACCACGGCATGCATGGCGTCTGGCCAGACGGAGGCGGCGTAGGATTCCACCGCCGGCAGAGAGACCATTTCCCCGCCGATCTTGGCGAAGCGTTTGGCCCGGCCGCGAATGGTGATGAAGCCAGCATCATCGAAAGTGACGATATCGCCGGTGTCGTGCCAGCCTGCCACCGGGGGTTGCAGCACGCCCGGGTCTGAGGCGAGCAGATAGCCGGCCATGACATTGGGCCCGCGAATGAACAGCCGGCCACCTGCCGCAATGCCGGGCACGGCATCCAGCCGCGCCTCGATCGCGGGGAGCAGGCGGCCCACCGTGCCGGCCTGGAAATGCATCGGGGTGTTGACCGCGATCACCGGGGCCGCCTCTGTTGCACCATAGCCTTCCAGCACGCGCAGGCCGAATTTCTCCGCATAGATGCGACGGGTTTCATCGCGCACTTTCTCGGCCCCGGCGAAGATGTAGCGCAGCGAATAGAAATCATAGGAATGGGCCATGCGGGCATAGCCGGCCAGGAAGGTATCGGTGCCGAACATGATCGTGGCATTGGCATCATAGGCCAGCGCCGGGACGATGCGGTAATGCAGCGGACTGGGGTAAAACACGGTGCGAATGCCGTTGAACAGCGGCAGCAGCGTGCCGCCGGTCAGCCCGAAGCTGTGGAACACGGGCAGGGCGTTGAGCACCACATCGGCGGAATTGAAATCGATCCGTGCGGCAAGCTGCGCGCAATTGGCCAGCAGATTGCGATGGGTCAGCACCACGCCCTTGGGCGCGCCTTCCGATCCGCTGGTGAACAGGATCACCGCCGGCGCATCGGGCGAAATGTCGAGTTTCCGATGACGCCGGGCGATGCCGCCGCGTGCCAGCAGGGCGCGCAGTTTTTCGCCGCCGCTGATCGTCTGGCCCAGATCTTCCAGCCAGACGATCCGCCGGCCATCGCCCTCCAGCGCGGCGATGACATCGGCCAGTTTCGCCTGTTCGACAAAAGCGCGGGAGGTGACGATGGTGGCGATGGAACCGGTAACGCAGGCCGACCGGAGATTGGCGGCGCCGACGGTGAAGTTCAGCATGGCCGGCACGCGGCCGATACCCTGCAGCGCGAAAAAGGTGACGGCGACCGCGCTGACATTGGGCAGCAGCACGCCGACCGCTTCGCCCTGGCGCGTGCCCTGCGCCAGCCGCTTGCCGATCAGCCCGGCACCGATCAGCAGCCCATCATAGCTGAGCGGTTCGCGCTTCACATCTTCCACCACCAGCGCCTTGCCGCCGTGGATGTCGCGCGCGTCGGTCAGCGCGGTGAACAGCGTGCGCGATGTGTCCGACGTGTCGAAGATCATCCGGCTCATTTCATCATAGAGCCGCCGCCCGGCGATCGCCCGGCGCTGACGCGCGCTCATTTCGCCTTCGATGGTGAAGCGGCGCGGGGGCAATACGGTCAGGGTGATCTTCGGGAACCAGCGCAGCCGCACCTTGCCCTTCATGCGCGAGAACGGGGTATATTGTGGCCCGTCCAGCCGCACGGGGATCAGCGGGGCATCGGCCTTGTCCGCAACCATGCCGGGCCCGTCGAACACTTTCATCAGGGCACCGGTGCGGGTGATGCGTCCCTCGGGGAAGATCACCAGCGTCTGCCCTTCCTTCACCGCCTTGACCATGGCCTTGGCCGCCATCGGATTGGTGGGATCGACCGGGAAGCTGCGGAACAGGCTCAGGAACGGGCGCACCGCCAGGCTGCGGGCGATATGGGTGTTGATGGCGAAGGTGGGCTTGCCCGCCAGGAAGGCGCCCAGGATCAGCCCATCGAGGAAGCTGAGATGGTTGACCACGACCACCGCGCGTTCCCCCGGTGCGGGCATATGTTCGGCGCCATGCACCTCCACCCGGTAAAACAGCCGCAGCGTGGCGCGGATCACATCCTTGAACAGGGTTTCGGGCAGCAGCCATACGCTCATCAGCGCGACGCCCAGCGTGGCGAAGCCGAGCACGCCGATCAGCCCGGGCACCGCCATGCCAGCAGCAAGCAGGCCGGTGATCGCCAGCACGGCCACCACGGTGACCCCGGCATTGACGATATTGTTGGCCGCGATGATCCGCGATCGTTCTTCGGGTGGGCTGTGGACCTGGATGATGGCGTAGAGCGGCACGATGAACATGCCGCCAGCGAAGGCGATCACCGCCAGATCGATGAGGATGCGCCAGGAGCCAGGGGTGGCCAGGAACTGCGCGGTGGAGGCGCCGGCCGTGCGGACGGAAAATCCGCTGGTCGAGAGCCACAGATCGATCAGCCCGAGCGAGAGCAGCAGGGCGGAAATGGGCACATAGCGGGCCGAGACCGCGCCGCCGAGCAGCTTGTTCACGGTGATCGATCCGATCGCGATCATGACCGAGAACACGATCAGGAACAGCGTGGCAACTTCCTGCTGCGCGGCGAGCGTGCCGCTGACCAGCGGGGCAAATTCCGACACCAGCACCGCGCCGGCGGAAAAGAACCAGCTGATCCCCAGAATGGCGAGCCACACGCCGCGCCCGTGCTGGGCCGTGCGCAGGATCTGCCAGGTGCCGCGCCAGATGTTCCAGTCCAGCGGCTCTGCCTGGCGCAGCGGCGGGGCGGGGGGAATGGCGAAGGCGGCGACCAGCCCCAGGGCGGCGATGCCCATGGCGACCAGGCCAGCCTCCCACGCGGGAATCACGCCGGCGAGCAATTGCCCGCCCAGAATGGCCAGGAAGGTGCCGGCTTCGAACAGGCCGGTGCCGCCCATGATTTCCTGCGGGGCGAGATGCTGCGGCAGGATGGAGAATTTGACCGGGCCGAACAGGGTAGAATGCAGCCCCATCAGGAACAGGCTGGCCAGCAGGACGGGGATCGACTGATACCAGAAGCCGCCCAGCGCCAGCGCCATGATGCCGACCTCCGCCCCCTTGATCCAGCGGACCAGCCGCGCCTTGTCCACCATGTCGGCCACTTGCCCGGCCAGGGCGGAGAACAGGAAATAGGGCAGGATGAAGAGGCCGGTGGCGACCGCGGCCAGCATCTCCGCCTTGTCCGGCTGGGTGGCGAAGATGCCGAAATTGGCCAGGAACAGCATGGCGAACTTCAGCAGATTGTCGTTGAAGGCACCCAGGAACTGCACCACGAACATCGGGGCGAAGCGGCGCCTGGTCAGCAGGGACAGATCGGGTGCGGACATGAGTACCTCTGTGCTGAAAGTGCGGGAGTGAATAGGCCGGCGGATATTACGGGCGGTTTAAGGCTGATCCTGCCGCAAGCGAATCCATGACCGAATCCTTCATATCCATCTGGCTATCGATAAAATGATCAGTGTTCAATAATTAAATTATCACTGTTTAATTTTTGCCGAAGCCGGGTTATGAGCATCCCGGGAACAAGCACGAGAGGTGTGGCTATGAAGCGAGGATTGCTGAAGCAGCTGGGGCGCGATCTGGAGGCGCCGATCGAGGCGCGCGGATTCGGCACCGGTTGGTTCTCCGGCTTTTTCGCGCTGGTGCTGGCGATTTTCGGCCTGTGCTGTGTGCTCGCGCTGCGCTGGCCCGAATGGACCGCACTGCCCGAACTGGCCGTGCTGCGCGACAATCCATCCTTCCGCATGGTGGTCCATGGCGTGTTGCTGGCGGCTTATGCGCTGGCGCTGCTGAGCCTGTTGCTGCGCCCGCGCAAGGCGCTGGGGCTGACGGCGCTGCTGATCGCGCTGGCGGCCACGATCCTGGGCGGGGCGGCGGTGCAGGCGCGCGAAACGCATGACTGGGGCATCTTCTTCGGGGTCGATTTCTTCGCCGTGAACATGATCGCGACCGGGCTGATGTTCGCGCCGGTGGAACGGCTGTTCCCGCACAAGGCGAGTCAGCGGCTGTTCCGCACCGAATGGCGGGAGGATCTGTTCTATTTCCTCGTCAGCTCGATGATGGTGCAGCTGCTCACCTTCCTCAATCTGGCGCCATCAAGCTATATCAATGCCCATGTTAACTGGCTGGCCGGCACGCGGGAATTCGTGTCCGGCCTGCCGTGGCTGGTGCAGTTCGCGGCGGCGATGTTCCTGACCGATCTGGCGCAATACTGGTTCCACCGCATGTTCCACCGCGTGCCGTTCCTCTGGGGGTTCCATGCGGTGCACCACAGCGCGAAATCGATGGACTGGCTGGCCGGGGCGCGGATGCATTTCATCGAGATCGTGCTGCTGCGGTCGGTGACCTCGCTGCCGCTGCTGACGCTCGGCTTCCTGCCCTCGGTCATGCAGGCTTATGTCGGGGTGGTCTATGTCTGGTCGTCGCTGCTGCATGCCAATGTGCGCGGCGATTTCAACGCGCTGGGCCAGTGGATCGCGCTGCCGCGGTTCCACCATTGGCATCATGCGATCGAGCGGGAAGGGGTGGACAAGAATTTCGCCATCCACTTCCCGATTCTGGACCGGATCTTCGGCACCTATTACCTGCCTGAAAGCCGATGGCCGTCCGGCTATGGCGTGCCGGAGAAGGTGCCCAGCGGCTATTTCGCCCAGTTCACATATCCCTTCGTCCGGAAGCGTCGCAAAAATGGGTAGGCGGTCAGACCACAGCCGCGCGGAATTGCGCGAAATGATCATCACCGAAGGCCACCGGCAGATGCAGGAGGTCGGCTTTGCGCGGTTTTCCGCGCGGGAGGTGGCCAAAAGGATCGGCTATTCGATCGGCACGCTCTACAATGTGTTCGGCAATTATGACGGCATGATCCTGGCCATCAACGGCCGCACGCTGGACAGCTGGCGTGGCTTCCTGGACAGCCAGCTGGCGAAAGCCGGGCCGGATGCCGACCGGCTGAAATGCGCGATCGATGCCTATTTCGAATTCGCCATTGCCCATCGCCATGCCTGGGCCGCGCTCTATGATTTCCGCCTGCCGGAAGAGGTGCCGCTGCCCGAATTCTATCAGGACAAGATCACCGGCATCATGGATCTGGTGGTGCGGGAAGTGGCGCTGGTGCTGCCGCCCGACCGGCAGGATGAGGCCGTGCCGCTGGCCCGATCGCTGCTGGCGACCGTGCATGGTCATTGCGCCTTCACGCTGAACGGCACCTTCGCTTTGCTGGGGGAGACCGACCCGCTGGCTGCTGCGCTGCAGCGGGTGAACGAGGCGCTGGCGCGATAGCGTTGGCGCAGGGGTTTGCGTTTTTGCTCCATATAGGGTACCCCCCTATCCCATGGCGCATCATTCACACGATCGGGATCGGATTCTCGCCCGCGTCCGCCGCATTGGCGGGTTGATTGCCGCGATCGAACGGTCGGTCGAGGGCGATGCGCCGTGCCGTGACACGCTGCATCTGGTGGCGGGGGTGCGCGGCGCGGTCGGCGGGTTGATGGATGAGCTGATCGAGGAACAGCTGCGCGAACATGTCGCAGCGCCGGGCTTGAGCGATGCCGAGCGCAGCGAAGCGGCCCAGGAAATTGCGACGCTGCTGCGCCGCTATGCGAAATAGGACGGAATGTGAGCATCGATCTGGATAGCCGGCGGCAGACGCATGATTTCCTGGGCGCGTCGCATGATGAAAATGCGAAGCGGACGCTGTGGGTGGTGGCGCTGACCGCCGTGATGATGGTGATCGAGATCATCGCCGGTTACTGGACCGGATCGATGGCGTTGCTGGCGGATGGTTTCCACATGGCGACCCACGCCGGGGCACTGGGGATCGCCGCGATCGCCTATCGTTATGCCAAGGCCAATGTCGGCAACACCCGCTTCAGTTTCGGCACCGGCAAGATCGGCGAACTGGCCGGCTTCGCCTCCGCCATGGTGCTGGGCATGGTGGCGTTGGGGATCGCGTGGGAATCGGTGATCCGCCTGGCCAACCCGACCGGCGTGGCCTTTGGCGAGGCGACCATCGTCGCCGTGGTCGGGCTGGTGGTCAATCTGGTCAGTGCCGCGCTGCTGATGGGTGGGCACAGCCATGGGCATGGGCATGGGCATGGCCATGGCCATCACCACAGCCATGCGCATCACCACCATCACCATGATGACGATGATCACGATCATCAGCATGGACACGATCATGACGATGATCATGGGCACGGTACTGCGACGAAGCCGGGCAAAAAAACCGGCCATGACAACAATTTGCGCGCCGCCTATGTCCATGTGCTGGCCGATGCGCTGACATCGGTGCTGGCGATCGTCGCGCTGCTAGCCGGGCGCTATCTCGGCTGGGTGTGGCTGGATCCGCTGATGGGCATCGTCGGCGCCGTGGTGATCACCCGCTGGGCCTGGTCGCTGATGCGCGACACCGGCGCGATCCTGCTCGATATGGCGGACCCGCAGCTGCTGAAGGAAATCCATGATTGCGTCGAGGCGCCTGGCGATGCGCGGATTGCGGATGTGCATATCTGGCAGGTCGGCCCGCAGGCGCATGCCGCGATCGTGGATGTGATCGGCCATGTGACCCCGGCACAGATCCGTCAGCGGCTGCTGCCCGTACATGAGATTGCCCATCTGACCGTGGCGGTGGAACCGCCGCACGGCTGAGGGCGGGAAGGCTTCCGCCAGGCTGGAAGCCTCGAAAATCCCATCCAAACACCGATCATATGCAGATCGCGTTTTGTCGATCTCGAATTCCAATGCCCGGCTTCGATATTTGGCCGCCATCCCGATCGCATCAATCCTGATGTCGATCGACGGACAAGCGGGAATATCTGCATATGAACGGCATCAAATTCGTCGGCGCGATGTGTGTTTCGGTGATGGCTTGCGGTGTGATCGCATCGCCATCCCATGCGCAGGATGCGGCGGTGGAGGGGGCGGATTCCGGTTCCGTCACCGTGAACGGATCGGTCACCCTGGCATCGGATTACCGGTTTCGCGGTGTATCGCAGACCGATGGCAACATGACGGTGCAGGGCGGGCTGACCGTCAGCCACGACAGCGGGCTTTATGCCGGCGCCTGGGCTTCCAACCTGGCAGGTTGGGGCACGTTCGGCGGTGCCAATATGGAGCTGGACCTGTTGCT
Source organism: Croceibacterium xixiisoli (assembly GCF_009827305.1). Taxonomy (GTDB): domain Bacteria; phylum Pseudomonadota; class Alphaproteobacteria; order Sphingomonadales; family Sphingomonadaceae; genus Croceibacterium_C; species Croceibacterium_C xixiisoli. The sequence continues at coordinate 413,033 of NZ_WTYJ01000003.1, forward strand.
GGGCTTCAAGGCCGATCTGGGCGGTGGGGCAATGCTGGACACCGGGCTGATCTGGTACATGTATCCCGGCGGCGCGGATGATACGGATTTTGCCGAAATCTATGCGAAACTGTCCGGCACCACCGGTCCGCTGACCCTGACGGGCGGGGTGCAATATGCGCCCAAGCAATATGCCCTGGCCAATGTGTCGAACGCGCCCGACAGTGCCGGCCAGACGCAGGACAATCTCTATCTGTTTGCCGATGGCCTGATGGCGGTGCCCGAAACGCCCTTCACCGTGAAGGCGCACATCGGCTATTCGGATGGCAATCCCGGGCTTGGCCCCAATGGCACGAGCGTCAGCCCCACGGGTTCCTATTGGGATTGGATGCTGGGCGTCGATACCAGCTGGCGCAATCTGACTCTGGGCGTGGCCTATGTCGATACCGACATCAGCGATGCAGAGGCGCTGCGCCTGCAGCCCAATTTCAGCAAGGGGCAGGACGGCAGCGGATCGATTGCCGATGGCACGGTGGTGCTCAGCCTGACGGCGGCGTTCTGAGCGGCGCGGGCGCAGGTGCGGGCCGATATCATGTTGCAACCGGGCAGCATCATCCGCGTGCCGCAGCCGTGGTATGTCGATCCAGCCCTGCGCCTGGGCGGTGCGGGGCTGATCGCCCTGGCCGTGGGCGCCATCTTGCTGCTGGTGAGCATGGTCCGCACGATCCCGTTCCACCCGGCCACGGCGGCGGAGCTGGGCCTGGCGGCCGCCGCTGTGCTGGGCGCGAGCGGGGGCAGCGTCATGCTGTGGCAGGGGGCGCGGATGTTCGATCGCGTGGTCATCGCCAAATCCCCAGGCGGTTGGCTTTGACCCCGTGCCGGCGGGCGCAAACACTATGCAAAACATATTCCGATCGGCCGGGGCCGATCTCGCAATGAAACGCTGACCGGGCCTAATTGCGCATCCTCTTGCTGTGTTCCCCCGCCCTCCCGGCGTGGGCGCAGGCTGACAGGGGGCCGGAATATGGTGGCGCATGACAGGGGCGGCCGGGCTGCGGTCGCCATCACGGGGCCACTGCCGGCGCGTATTTCGGGCAGTGGCGCCCGCTATCCAAGGAACATCTGACTATGGGCGACATCATCTGGGTCGGCCTCATCGCCGGCCTGCTGGCTCTGACCCTGCTCTACGCACGCCTGTGCGACAGCATCTGACGGGGGCGGCGACATGACCATCGATCTCTGGCTGGCGGCGATCACCGCGCTGGGCCTTCTCCTTTATCTCGTGGCCGTGCTCCTGCGGCCCGAACGCTTCTGAAAGCGAGCACACCATGACCGTCGAGGGATGGATCCTGATCGCCTTGTTCGTGGCGATCCTGCTGGCGCTGGCCAAGCCCGTGGGGCTGTGGCTGTTTGCGCTGTACGAAGGGCGGCGGACGCCGCTGCATATGGTGCTGGGGCCGGTCGAACGGGGGTTCTACCGCCTGTCCGGCATCGATCCGAACGAGGATCAGAGCTGGCGCCGCTACGCCGTGCATATGCTGATCTTCAATGTGGCGCTGTTGTTGTTCACCTATGTGATCCTGCGCCTGCAGGCGGTGTTGCCGCTCAATCCGCAGGGGCTGGGGCCGGTGTCGGATCATCTGGCCTTCAACACCGCGATCAGCTTCACCGCCAACACCAATTGGCAGAGCTATGGCGGGGAAGCGACCATGTCGAACCTCAGCCAGATGCTGGGCCTGACGATTCACAATTTCCTGTCCGCCGCGACGGGCATTGCGCTCGCCTTCGCGCTGTTTCGTGGTTTCGCGCGGCGCAGCGCGGCCGGGATCGGCAATTTCTGGGCCGATGTGACGCGGGTGACGCTCTATCTGCTGCTGCCGCTGTGCGTGGTTCTGGCGGTGTTCTACATCGCCAGCGGCGTGCCGCAGACCCTGGCCGGTCCGGTCGATGTGACCACGCTGGAAGGCGCGCGGCAGACGCTGGCGCTGGGGCCGGTGGCCAGCCAGGAAGCGATCAAGATGCTGGGCACCAATGGTGGCGGCTTCTTCAACGCCAACAGCGCCCATCCGTTCGAAAGCCCGACCGCGCTGACCAATCTGGTGCAGATGCTCTCGATCTTCCTGATCGGCGTCGGCCTGACCTACACTTTCGGCAAGGCTGTGGGCAACACGCGCCAGGGCTGGGCGATCCTGGCCGCGATGATGGCGCTGTTCCTGGCGGGCACGGCCATCGTGTACTGGCAGGAAGCCGCCGGCAATCCGAATCTCCATGCGCTGGGCGTCATGGGCGGCAATATGGAGGGCAAGGAAGTCCGCTTCGGCATTGCAGCCTCGGCGCTGTTTTCCGTGGTGACCACGGCGGCCAGTTGCGGTGCGGTCAACGCTATGCATGACAGCTTCACCCCGCTGGGCGGGATGATCCCGCTGTTCAACATGCAATTGGGGGAGGTCGTGATCGGCGGCGTGGGCGCCGGTATCTATGGCTTCCTGCTGTTTGCCATTCTCGCGGTGTTCGTCGCCGGGCTGATGGTCGGCCGCACGCCCGAATATGTCGGCAAGAAGATCGAAGGAAAGGAAGTCAAGCTGGCTGTGCTCGCCATTGCGGTGCTGCCTTTGATCATCCTGAGCTTCACCGCCATTGCGTCCGTGCTGGATGCAGGGCTGGCCGGGCCGCTCAACAAGGGGCCACACGGCTTCTCGGAAATCCTCTATGCCTTCACCAGCGCGGTGGCGAACAATGGTTCGGCCTTTGCCGGGCTGACCGCCAACACCCCGTTCTACAACGCGATGCTGGGTGTGGCGATCTGGATGGGGCGGTTCTTCGTCATCGTGCCGATGCTGGCCATCGCCGGCAGCCTGGCAGCCAAGAAATATGTGCCCGAAACCGCCGGTTCCTTCCCCACCACCGGTCCGCTGTGGACCGGGCTGCTGATCGGCATCGTGCTGATCGTGGGCGGTCTCACCTTCCTGCCAGGCCTCGCGCTTGGTCCGATCGCCGATCATCTCGCGATGATCCGCGGGCAACTCTACTGATTGGGGCCGGCATATGAGCCAGAATACTCCCAAATCGCTGTTCACCGCGGATCTGATCGTCCCGGCGCTGGGCGATTCCTTCCGCAAGCTCAATCCCCGCGAACTGATCCGCAATCCGGTGATGTTCACCACCGCCATCGTGGCCGTGCTCCTGACCGTATTGCTCGTGATCGGGCAGGATGGGCTGGCAACCGGCTTCAAGCTGCAACTCGTCATCTGGCTGTGGCTGACGGTGCTGTTCGGCACCTTCGCCGAAGCCCTGGCGGAGGGGCGGGGCAAGGCGCAGGCCGCATCGCTGCGCGCCACCAAGGCGGATCTGACCGCCAATCGCGTCAAGAACGGCGGCACCGAAGCGGTCGCGGCCAGCGCCCTGCGGGCAGGCGATCTGGTGCTGGTGGAAACCGGCGAGCTGATCCCTGCCGATGGCGAGGTGGTCGAAGGCGTGGCTTCGGTCAATGAAGCGGCCATCACCGGCGAATCCGCCCCCGTTATCCGCGAAGCAGGCGGCGATCGGTCCGCCGTGACCGCCGGCACCCGCGTGATATCGGATTATATCAAGGTCCGCGTGACGCAGGAACCGGGGCAGGGCTTCCTCGACCGCATGATCGCGCTGGTGGAAGGGGCCGAGCGGCAGAAGACGCCCAATGAAATCGCCCTGACCATTCTGCTGGTCGGGCTGACGATCATCTTCCTGATCGCGGTCGGCACGATTCCCGGCTTCGCATCCTATGCCGGCGGATCGATCCCGGTCACCATTCTGGCGGCGCTGCTGATCACGCTGATCCCGACCACCATCGCCGCGCTGCTCTCTGCCATCGGGATCGCCGGGATGGACCGGCTGGTGCGTTTCAACGTGCTGGCCAAATCCGGCCGCGCGGTGGAGGCCGCAGGCGATATCGACACGCTGCTGCTCGACAAGACCGGCACCATCACGATCGGTGATCGCCAGGCGACCGAGTTCCGCCCGCTGGCGGGCATTCGGGTGGAAGATCTGGCGGAAACGGCGCTGCTGGCCAGCCTGGCCGATGAAACCCCGGAAGGGCGATCGATCGTTACCCTGGCGCGCGAGGCATTTCATGTCGCGACCGCCAGCCTGCCGACCGGGGCAGAGGTGATCGGCTTCACCGCGCAGACCCGCATTTCCGGCGTCAGCATGAACGGCACCCTGATTCAGAAGGGGGCGGTGGATTCGATCCTGACGGCGAATCCCGACATCGGCGAAACGCCCGCCGCCGCCGAATTGCGCCGCATCACCGACGATATCGCGCGCAGCGGGGGCACCCCGCTGGCCGTGGCGCGCGATGGGCGGCTGCTCGGCGCGATCTTCCTCAAGGATATCGTCAAGGCCGGCATCCGGGAGCGTTTCGGCGAATTGCGCCGCATGGGCATCCGCACGGTGATGATCACGGGCGACAATCGGCTGACCGCCGCCGCCATCGCGGCCGAGGCAGGGGTGGATGATTTCCTGGCGCAGGCCACCCCGGAAGACAAGCTGGCGCTGATCCGCAAGGAACAGGCCGATGGCAAGCTGGTAGCCATGTGCGGCGATGGCACCAATGACGCCCCGGCGCTGGCCCAGTCCGACGTGGGCGTTGCCATGAACACCGGCACGCAGGCCGCGCGCGAGGCGGGCAATATGGTCGATCTCGACAGCGATCCGACCAAGCTGATCGAGATCGTCGGGCTGGGTAAGCAATTGCTGATGACGCGCGGGGCGCTGACGACATTTTCCGTCGCCAATGACGTCGCCAAATATTTCGCGATCATCCCGGCCATGTTCGTCGTGCTCTATCCGGGGCTGGGCGTGCTCAATGTCATGGGGCTGGTGACGCCCGAAAGCGCGATCCTGTCGGCGATCATCTTCAACGCCATCATCATCCCGCTGCTGGTGCCGCTGGCGCTGAAAGGGGTGAAGTACCGCCCTGCCGGTGCCGGGGCGCTGCTCGGCCGCAATCTGGCCATTTACGGCCTTGGCGGTCTGGTCGCGCCGTTCATCGGCATCAAGCTCATCGATCTGACCGTCAACGGTCTGGGTCTCGTTTAGGAGGATCCCATCATGGGTTCAGATCTCAAAACCGCATTCCGCCCGGCGATCAGCATGACGATCCTGTTCGCCCTGTTGCTGGGCATCGCCTATCCGCTGGCCATGACCGGTGTCGGCCAGGCGCTGTTCCCGTCGCAGGCCAATGGCAGCCTGATCACGCAGGATGGCAAAATCATCGGCTCTTCGGTGGTGGGGCAGGCCTTTGTGGGGGAACGCTATTTCCACACGCGCCCGTCGGCGGCCGGGGCGGATGGCTATGACGGGCTGGCATCCTCCGGTTCCAATCTCGGGCCGACCAGCCAGGCCCTGATCGATCGGGTTGCGGCCGATGTCGAACAGAAACGCGCGCAAGGCGTGACCGAGGCGGTGCCGGCTGACATGGTCACTGCATCGGGTTCGGGGCTTGATCCGGATATCTCGCCCGATGCAGCTCTGGCCCAGGTTTCCCGCGTCTCTGCTGCACGCGGTCTGGCACAGGTCGATGTGCGCGATCTGGTGGAACGGTCCATCCAGCGCCCCTTGCTGGGATTTCTGGGCGAAGATCGGGTCAATGTGCTCGAACTCAATCGACAGCTCGACCGGCTCGGCAGTACAACCGCCCGGTGATGGCGGATGACAGCAGACCGGACCCTGACGCTCTCCTGCGCATAGCCGCGCAGGAAGGGCGTGGCCGCCTCAAGGTTTTCCTCGGGGCGGCGCCGGGCGTCGGCAAGACCTGGGAAATGCTGAGCGACGGCGCGGAGCGCCGGAAGGCCGGGGCCGATGTGGTGGTCGGCGTGGTGGAAACCCATGGCCGGGCGGAAACCGAGGCGCTGACCCGCGGGCATGAGATCATTCCCCGGCGCAGCGAAGCCTATCAGGGGCGCCAGCTGACCGAAATGGACATGGACGCCATTCTGGCGCGGCGCCCGGGCCTGGTGCTGGTCGATGAACTGGCCCACAGCAATGCGCCGGGCAGCCGCCACCCCAAGCGGTATCAGGATGTGGAAGAACTGCTGGCGGCGGGGATCGACGTTTATTCGACTATCAACATCCAGCACATCGAAAGCCTGAACGACATCGTCGCTTCCTTTACCCATGTCCGGGTGCGGGAAACCGTGCCGGACCGGATTCTGGAAAGCGCGGAGATCGAAGTCGTCGACATTCCGCCGGACGAACTGATCGAGCGGCTGAAGCAGGGCAAGGTCTATATCCCGCAGGAAGCGACGCGGGCGCTCAACCACTTCTTTTCCAAATCGAACCTGTCGGCGCTGCGCGAACTGGCGCTGCGCCGGGCGGCGCAGGCCGTGGATTCGCAGATGCTGGAACATGTGCGCCAGCATGCGCTGTCGGGCAGCTGGGCCAGCGGAGACCGGGTGGTGGTCGCGGTCAGCGAGGCTCCTGATGCGGATCGGCTGATCCGGGCCGGCAAGCGCATGGCCGATGCCCTGCGTGCCAGCTGGACGGCGGTGCATGTCGATACGCCGCGCAGCCGCGCCTTCGATGAAGATGATCGCAAGCGGTTGGCCAACGCGCTCAACCTGGCCAACCAGCTGGGCGGAACGGTCGTTTCCGTGCCGGCGGCCGATGTGGTGGAAGGGCTGGCATCCTACACCCGCGAAGTGCGCGCCACCCAGCTGATCCTCGGCCATTCCGCCCATGCCGCCTGGTATGCCCCCTGGCGCAGGCCCGTGGCGGACCAGATCCTGCAGGCCGGCGGCGATCTGGCGGTGCATGTGCTGCCGACGAAGGCGCAATCCACGCGCGGGCGGCGGCTCTATCTCCCCTCATGGCGGGCGGGGCCGACTTCGGCCTATGGCTGGACCCTGCTGATGGTGGCGGCGGTGACCGGATCGGGACTGGCGCTGTTCCAGGTGCTTGATCTCGCCAATGTCGGCCTGCTCTATCTGCTGCCGGTGATGGTGGCATCCAGCCTGTTCGGCCTGCGGGCGGGCCTGTTCGCCGGGGTGGCATCCTCTCTGGCGTATAATTTCCTGTTCCTGCCGCCGACCGGATCGCTGACCATCGCCAATCCGGAAAATGTCGTTTCCATCGTCGTGCTGCTGGGCGTGGCCTTCGTCACCAGCCAGTTTTCCGCCCGCATCCGCGATCAGGCCGAACTGGCCGGATCGAGCGCGCGGGAAAATGCCGCCCAGGCCGGTTTCCTGCGGCAGATCAGTGCCACCGGCAATGAAGAGGAACTGCTGCAGACCATTTGCGGAGAAATCCGGCGGATGTTTGCGGTGCGCACCGCCCTGCTGGTGGCAGCTTCCGGCGGGCCGCAATTGCGCGCCGCCGTGCCGCCCGAAAACCGGTTCGACACGATCGAGCTGGCGGCTGCCCAATGGGCGATGGAAAAGAACCAGCCCGCCGGTCTGGGGTCGGATACGCTGACCGCATCGGACTGGCTGTTCTATCCGCTGCGGGCGGCGGGCAAGGTCGTGGCCGTGATCGGCCTGGCGACGGAGGATGGCAGCCAGCCGATCCGTTCCGATGACATTCCGCTGCTCATGAGCCTGCTCGATCAGGCGGCGCTGGTGCTGGAACGCATGCAGCTGGAAGATGAATTGCGCGACATCGCCCAGCTCAAGGATCGGGACCGGTTGCGGGCGGCGCTGCTGTCTTCGGTCAGCCATGATCTGCGCACGCCGCTGACCGCCATTCTGGGGATCACCCAGGAATTGCGGGGCGCGGTGCAGGATGACAGACTCGACATGCTGGAAAGCGAGGCGCAGCGGCTCAATCGCTTCATCGCGAACCTGCTGGATATGGCGCGGGTCGAAGCCGGCGTGATCCGGCTGAAGCTGGAACCCGTCGACCTGACCGACGCCATTGGCAGCGCCGTGCACGACACCCGCCGCGCGCTGGCCGGGCATGATATCGAACTGGATGTTTCGCCCAGCCTGCCGCTGGTGATGGTGGATGCGCAGCTGTTCCATCACTGCCTGATCAACCTGCTCGACAATGCCGGCCGCTATGCCGATCCGGGCACGCCGGTGCGGATTGCCGCCGAACGCCGGCCGGGCGCGCTGTGCCTGTCCATCCTGGATCAGGGGCCGGGAATACCGGCAGGCCGGGAGGGCGAGATTTTCGAAACCTTCATCCGGATCGAAGGATCCGACCGTTCCAAGACCGGCACCGGCCTGGGCCTGGCCATCGTGAAGGCCTTTGCCGAAGCGATGGGGCTGACCGCCGAAGCGGCCAATCGCGATGAGCCGAGGGGGGCGAGGTTCTCCCTCTTGTTCCCGGACAACAGGCTGGTGCGCGAACCCGATCAGGAGCAATTGCTGTGACCGATATCGCCAGGGTTCTGATCGTCGATGACGAACCGCACATCCGCCGGCTGCTGCGCACGACGCTGGAACGCGCATCCTATGGGGTGGTGGAGGCGGAAAACGCCCGGGCCGCGATGGATCGGCTGACCGATGCCAGCCCCGATGTGGTGCTGCTGGATCTGGGCCTGCCGGATCGGGACGGGCTGGAACTGATCCCCCTGATCAGGAAGCAATCGACCGCGACCCTGCTGGTGGTGTCAGCCCGCGAAGCGACCGATCTGAAGGTGGCGGCGCTGGACCTGGGCGCGGATGATTATGTGACCAAGCCGTTCGACAGCGAAGAACTGCTCGCCCGCGTGCGCACGGCCCTGCGCCATCGCATTCACCAGCAGGGGGCGCAGTCTTCGGTCGTGGCCGGCGATGTCGAGATCGACCTGGTCAATCGCCGCGTGCTGAAGGGCGAAGTCGATGTGCATCTGACGCCCAAGGAATATGGCGTGGTGGCCGAGCTGGCCAAATTCCCCGGCCGGGTGATCACGCATCAACAGCTGATGAGCGCCGTCTGGCCGCATGATTATGAACGCCACATCGAATATCTGCGCGTGGTGATCCGCAACATCCGGCAGAAGATCGAAACCGATGTCAGCCGCCCGGCGATCCTGGTCAATGAATTGGGCGTGGGATACCGGCTGCTTGGGGGCGATCCGGCGGGCTGACTGTCCATACGCGGATCGAGAGGGTCAGGATGTTGTTCCGCCCAGAAATACCGTTTTGGGAATATGGGTGATGCGGCAGGCCAGATCGGCTTCGCCCGAGGCGACGATGTAGTGATCGCCTGCGTCCACGATGCCAGTGGTGAACACGACATCATGGAGATACATCTGGTGTTCGATCGGGCGGGTGAGCGCCGGATCGGCTTCGAGCAGCGGGGCATGATCGGTGCGGATCACGATGGCGGGATCGTGCCGGTCCAGGATCGACCAATAGGTGCGATAGATGCCGACGATGCCATTGGGCTCCACCCCGTGCCACAGGGTCAGCCAGCCCTCTTCGGTCAGGATGGGCGGCGTGCCCCCGCCCATCCGCGCGGTCGCCACGGTGGCGGCGTGCGGGCGGATGCCCGGCTTGCGATAGGGTTTCCAGAAATGACCATCGGGTGACAGCGCCAGATTGATCGACGGGCCCGGGCGCCATTCGCTGCCCGGTGGATAGGCGAAATAGAGATCGCCCAACGGGCGCGTCTGCGCCCAGTAATGACCATCGATCAGCCCTTCGAAAATCAGCATGTCCTTGTTCTGATGATCGAGCACGACGTCTTCGAAAATCCAGTCCAGCCCGTTCGTGGAGCTGTAGAGCGTGGTGGAGTGGCGTTCCGGGCTGACCGAGCAGGTCGTCATGAGATAGCGGTCACCGATCCGGCTGATCCGCGCGTCTTCGATGCCATAGCATTGCAGGCTGCTGTTCGGCGCAATGGCGCGATCATAATGCAAGGCGATGATGGAAAGGCCATCGGGTGCAAGTTCCACCGGCAGCAACCATGACAGGGAGGTGAGCGCCATCACTTTCCACCCCGGCCCCGTCAGCATGAATTTGCGCGGATCGGAGGTGTCGACATGTTCGAGCGGCCAGGCATCCAGCACGAAGCGGCCATCGCCATTCTCCCCATCCCAGCGGATCGCATGGACGTGGCCATCATGGATGGGGCGGCGCAAAGCCTCCGCAATGCGGACCATCATCAGCAGATTGCCGTTGGGCAGGCGGGTCAGCCCGGGATTGAAGGCGCCCAGGACATGGGTTTCCGCCGAAAAATGCCCGGCCAGTGGGGATCGGGCCAGATCGATATCATCCGGGACGAGCACGAGCTGATCTTCGGTATAGGGCATGCAGCCTCCGCAATCCAAGCCGTTTCAGTCAAAGGCGTGTGGTCTTCCGGGCATGCAACGCGGCAGCGGGACTATGGTTCACGGGCACGGATTTGCCGGCGTATCGCTCAGTTCGATCCACACCGGGGCATGATCGCTCGACTTTTCCCACGCCCGGGGGCGCCGATCGACCTGGCCCGCATGCAGCAGCCGGGCGGCCAGCGGGTTGAGCAGGAGATGATCTATCCGCAGCCCGGCATTGCGTTGGAAGGCGCCGCGCCAATAGGCCCAGAAGGAGTAGATGGTCTCCTGCGGATGCAGATGGCGGATTGCATCGACCCAACCCTGCGCCAGCAATCGCCGGTATGCCGCCCGCACTTCGGGCGCGAACAGCGCGTCATCCTGCCAGCGTTCGGGGGCGTAGACGTCCTGATCTTCGGGCATCACGTTGAAGTCACCGGCAATGACCACGGGCGCTTCAAGCCGGACGAGTTCGGCCAGATGCGCGTGGAGCCGATCGAACCATTGCAGCTTGTAATCGAATTTCGGCCCCGGGCGGGGGTTGCCATTGGGCAGATAGAGCGCGGCGAACAGCACGCCGTTGATCGCCGCCTCTATATAGCGGCTTTGATCGTCATCCGGATCGCCGGGCAGGCCCCGGCGGGTTTCGTGAATCTGGCCGATGCGGCTGAGCAGGGCGACCCCGTTCCACCGGCTCTGCCCCTGCCAGATCGCCTCATAGCCGGCCGCGCGCAGAGCATCTTGCGGGAAGGCGGTTTGCGGAGCCTTGAGTTCCTGCAGCGCGACAACATCGGGCCGGGCGAGCTTGAGCCAGCGCAGCAGCACGGGCAGCCGGCTGTTGATCCCGTTCACATTGTAGGTCGCGATTTTCATGAAGCACCTGGAGCAACCCGCAAGAGCCTAAACGCGGGCGGGCCAAAGCGGATCCATCGCCGGGTATGGCGGCAATGCTGTGGACTGATGGAACGATCGCGACCGGTGCCGGTTCGTTTCAGACATGACGCCTGCCCGCGCGCTGAGGCCCCCGTCCGGATGTTTCCAGCACGTTCGCCAACTGAAAGAGGGACAGACATGGCCGAAACCCCAGCGCTGCCAGAGCCACCCGATCTGACGGAAACCGTGTTCAAGGCCCTGGAAGACAAAGCCAGCCTGCCGACAGGATCGATGATCGTGCTCGGCATGCTGGCCGGCGCCTTTATCGGACTGGGGGGCATGTTCGCGACCATTGCCCTGTCAGGGGGAGACGAATTGTCGTTCGGGGCGGGGCAAGTGCTGGCCGGTCTGGTCTTCACATTGGGCCTGGTGCTGGTGCTGATCGCCGGGGCCGAACTGTTCACCGGCAATACGCTGATGGCCGGCCCCGTGGCCGCAGGGCGAGTGTCGATGGGCAAGGCGCTGAAGGCACTGGCAATCGTCTATTTTGCCAATTTCGCCGGAGCGCTGTTGTTGGCCGGGGTGATCTTTGCTGCCGGCGTGCATGAGGGCGGGGACGGGGCCGTGGGCCTGTCTGCACTGGAACTGGGAACATCCAAAACCGGGCGGGATTTCCTGCCCACGCTGGCCAGCGGCGTGATTGCCAACATGCTCGTGTGCCTGGCCGTTTGGATGGCCTTTGGCGGCCATACGGTGACCGAAAAGATCATGGCGATGATCCTGCCGATTGCCGCCTTCGTGGCGGCGGGGCTGGAACACTCGGTCGCCAATATGTATCTTCTGCCCTATGCCTATCTGGTGCAGGGCACGATCAGCAGCGCGGCGGGGACGATGTCCTTCGCCGACATGGCCGGAAATCTGATCCCGGCGACAATCGGCAACATGATCGGCGGATCCATTATCGCGCTGGCCTACGGGTGGGTCTATCCGGTGCGGCAGCGCAAGGGCGATCAGCCAGGTTGAGGTCGCTGGCTGTGCACATTGATATATGAGTTAACAATTTTTGTTAACTATGTTCATAAGTGAACAGATGTGGCGCATCCGTCCGATAGGTTCGGGCCGGCTTGACGATTTCAAGCGACATGCGCTTGCCGGGGAGGGCAAGGTGAAACGGACAGGGGGGGCGATCGCGGCGGCCATTGCGCGCCACCTGCGCATGTCCGATTTGAAAGGAGCAGGATATCCGCAGGTGTTCGTCGTTCCTCTCGACGGGCATTTGCAGATTTCGCTCTATCTTCACGGGCGTGCAGCCCATCTTCATCTGGATTCAGATGAAGCCAATGACGTCGTCCGGCAGCTTCTGGACGGGGGGAGTGCGCTGGAATTGTTCCGTCGGGCCAAGGTCGCGATCAAGCCCTTGCAGGGTGCAGCGTCTGGTTGATCGCGATGCGACAGTTTGATGAGAGTCATCACATGCTGCCGATGCACCCACCGAAACCTTTTCGGATGCTGCGGGTTCAGGAGCGCGCGTCACAGATGATCTGATGATCCACGCAACAAACGGAGCGCGGCATGTTCACCCAATTGAATCCACCGATCCCGGTCTACATTGTCGGCAAAGGATCCGGATCTGCCATTGGCGTTATCGACTATAGCCAGGAACACAATCTGGTGTGGGTGACAGCGCTGGATGACGGGGGAGAAATCTGGTGCGCGCCCAACCCCACAGTGCGGCTGACCAAGAACTGGACCATGGGACGCAGCATCAAGCCATGTTCTTCCGCGACGCCGGATTTCGTGGATATGCCCGTCACGGGGTGAGCCGCCGAATTGGACACGAGTGGGTAGTTTCAGACGCGGACCATTATCATTCTGACATATCCGATCTGTTCTGAATTGGTTGCGCGACAAACGGTTACGTATTTGGCATAATCAAATCGATGGCTTGGCTATCGCTGCTGGGGGAATGACATGAAGTGCTGGTGGATTGCCGTCTGCAATGGATTGCTGTCGTTTGCGATTATCTCCTACTTCGGGATCGGTGGGCTGATTTTTTCCGTGCCCCTGGTCCTGTCGATCGCATTTGGGTGCTGGATGACGGAGCGATGGAGCGACCGGCGAACCCTGGGGTAAGTGCCGAAAGGTCAGCGTTCCAATGCATTGATCGCCTTGACGATGACGGTGAAGGCCGCCTTCGGGTGTGCTGGCCGCGCGAGGTGTGAACGCTGGTTGCGTCGCGCGCCTGTTGTTTGGAGCTCAAAGGCGGCGCGGAAGTCAGGGCGGGGCAGGTCTGCCACATGCCGACGACCGGCATTAGTCCCAATGCCAGCGATCATGCGATTTCTGGAACGATGCAGGGAAAAACGCTGCCGCAAGGGTGGCGGAGACGGAGACAGCCTGCATTTAGGCGGTTTGGCTCTGTTTTACCTGAGTAAATTTCGCCCTGAAATGCGTCGGTGCCCCCGGGGATGCCCCCATTTGCCGCGAGCGGGGGACGTTGAAAAATTTGCGCTGATGCCTGCTGCACGGCGAGTACCCTAGATTTGGAGAGATAGATAGATTCGCTTGGCAGCGAGGCCCGGCGCTTCAGACTTGCGGAATCGGGTAGCGCTCGCTTTTCCAGGCTTCGATCGTCTCGGAACGCCAGGTGACCCTGCGCGGACTTATCCGAGTTCCAGCGGGAAACTCTCCGCGAGCGATCATGCGGTAGATCGTGGCGCGGGATAGGGACGTTTCCTTGACGATATCGCGAAGGGTGAGGAAGCGGCCGGTGCGGGCGGGGTATTCGGGCATGTGATCCTCCAGAAATGGGGCGAGCGCGGCGGGGGAAGGGGGCGGCGCCGACGGGTGAAAGCAGGCGATGCGATCACTGATCGCGCGCCCGTTTTGTTCGCTCTTCGCGAAACCGAAGGGCGAGCGCGTCACGCTGCTGCAGGTGGCGATAAGCCTGCATCCGGCCGATGTTGAGATCGGCCATAACGCGGGCGATGCGCGGGTCTGGGTAACGGCGGATCATGGTTGCGCTCTCAGACAATTTTGAAATGGGTGATGTCGAACGGGTGGCCGTTCAGCGACCAATTGCAGCCGGCTCGACCGTCTGCGGCCCAGCTTTCAGCAGGACGCATCCCGTTGCGGAGCGTGACGTTCACGCGCTTGCCGGCAGCCGCTTCCGGGCGGCGGCCGGTGTTGGGCTGCGGCAAGGTCATGTCAGCGATTTCCCGACGCCGAGGCGAAGGCCCAGGCGACGATGAAGGGGATGGCGCAGATCGCGGCGATCAGGAGCAGGGCGCGGGTGATGGTGCGGGCGGCGGCCCTGGTTCGGGTGCGGGTTGGACCGTTGCAGTTGGGGCAGGTGCAACCGATCGGGTGGATGGTGGTGTCGCGGCGCATGGTCAGGAGAGCCCCAGGGCGGCTTTGTAGGCGTCGAGGAGCGCTTCCATTTCGGCGCGATCGTCGGGGCGCATTTTGCGCAGGCGCAGGATCATCCGGGCGATCTTCGTGTCGTAGCCGGTGCCCTTCATCTCAGCGAAGACTTCGCGGATGTCGTCGTTGATGCCCTTCTTTTCTTCCTCGAGCCGCTCGACGCGTTCGATCAGCAGGCGGAGGCGATCGTCGGCTGTGCGGAATTTCTCCGGCAGTTCGACGGGGATCTGCATTTGCTGTTCGGGTGCGGGCCTGGGCGGCGGCGCGCCCTCCCCCAACATGACGCGGCGGCCGAGGTGATCGGGAGTTGAGATCATGCCGTCCTGCTGCATTTGTTCGATCCATGCGGCGGCGGTGTTGTAACCGACGCCCATCTGGCGCTGGAGCCAGGAGGTGGAGGGTTTGCCGCTGTCCTGCACGGCAGCGACGGCGCGCATGTAGAGAGCCGAGGCATCGGTAGCGGCGCTATCCCCTGCACTTGGCTGGGTGGCAGGCGGCATGGCGGGTGCGGCGATCATTGGGTCACCGCCAGTGCGGCCGACAGGCGCTCATTGGGGCAGAACAGGAAGCTCGCATCGTCGTTGAAGGCGACCACCCAACCTGCCGGCGCGTGGGGACTGGGGCTGTTTTCGGTGGTGCCGCAGCAGTGGCAGGTGAAGGAATAGGCGCGCTTTGCCGGCGGAATAACCGGGTTGCGGGTGGCGATGGTCTGACTGGCGATACGCATGGGAAATGCTCCGTTTCAGTAGGCAAAGGGGGAGCGCGCCCGGCGACGGGGGTCGCGCCGGGTGGCAGAAATTCAGAAGGGGACGGGCTGGTGGGTTAGATCAGCGGTCGGTCATGGTACCGGCGACCGGTTCCCCCGGAGGGCCATCGTCATTGGCCGCGCGATCGTTGGCGGCGGTGCGCCAGGTCGTGAGCGGAAGGACTACCTTGGGGCGCGGAAACCTGCTGGGCTTCACGCTGCGGGTGGCGACCATTTCGACCACGAACTGATGGCCGCAGGCGTCCGGGTTGCGACAGTGGTAATAGGCCTCTCGATAGGTCAGGCTATGCTTGCCCGACGTGCGTGCAAAGGCTTTGCCGCCGCAGGCCGGACACTGAACATGTGGAAGTTTCCCCGTTTCACCCGTCATTTGTATTACCCCGTTCTTGCGCGGCCCCATTGCCGGGCAGGAATGATTTGAGGCGGGCGAGCATGATTGTGAGTGCCGTGATGGCCTCCTCTGCTTCAGCAACCGCGCGATAGATGGTTTTGGGACAGGCGCCTGGCTCGATCACGCGCACGCTGGTCCCGATCGCATCGGCCATTTCGCGAGCGACCGCGTTGATATCGTCGGCCAATGCAGTGCGGCAGGCGAAGCTTTCTGTCAGCGACACGTTCAGCTGCCGCTCGTAGGATTCAAGGATCGGAGCAAAGCCGCCGCCCGCAGCAATAAAGGCGGTATCGAGAGCGATAGCCTGATCGAGCGTCGGCAGGGTCGGCTTGTCGGTATCTTCCCAATATTCGAGCGTGCGCTTGGATCGGCCGACGATTTGCCGGGCCTGATCCGGGCCGAGCACCCCGACCACGGTCTTGATCGCCAGGCCAAATGTCATGGGTGCGCGCGGTTTGGTCATGAGCGCGCCGCCTTGCGTTTCGCTTCTCCATTCCGATCGCAAGCGACGTCCCCGCGCTGACTTTCTATGGTAGAAGACTCACCGGAGCGGCCAAGGGGGAAGACCACGTGCTGAGTTGTAATCTCGAAACCTGCAGATATGCATTTTTCGAGTACCTCCCGTTGCTTATGAGACGGAATCCTTCCCGCGTTCTTCCATCCCATCACTTTACTCGGACTTTCGCCCAGCATCCTTGCCATCGGCCGAATACCGCCAAGCATGTCGAAAATTGAGATGTCCGGTTCCATGTCGACCGCGTGTATAGATATTTTATACACTAAGCAATACGTTTGCCGTACAGACGGCGTGCAAAATTTTTGCACGGTGGCTGCCATGATATCGGCAAGCGAGCGGTTAAAAAAATTGAGGATGGCGGCCGACCCGCCGATCTCTATTCGTCGGATGGCCGACGAGCTCGGGATTGGGTTTCCACGCTATGCCTATTTCGAGGATTCAAAACGCTTCAAGAAACGCGAACTCCCGATAGATCTTACCCGAAAAATTGCGGGGGTTTTGGCGTTGCGGGGCATCGACCCTGCGCAGGTGATGCAGTTGGCTGGTTTGAGGGACGACGAAGCAGAGCCTGAAGCCCAAGCCATCGAGGCCGGAAAACCTGACGTCCAATATGTTACCATGTCAGTCGTGCTACCTAGTGAAGCCGCGCTGACCGATATGTTCGAAGGTCTGCTGGCCTTTGTGCCCGAGGGCGCATCGCGGGCTGAAGCCGCCCGAATTCTCGCTCAGCGGCTGCCAACTGGTTTCGCAGCGACCGGATCTTTCGCGCCCGGTCAGGGCAAGGCTCCAACGCCTGAAGGCGCAACAGTGCCTCCACCTCCCGCCAAAGATCATCCCTCGTCATCACGACCGTAGCGCATCTGACACTGCATTGCGGGCAGGCGAATTCGCAGCCCGGTGTAAGTCTGATTGCACGCAACCTCACCCCCTTAACGTTCATGAAATGTTCCAACTAGGTTAGTCCCGGGGTTGTAGGACAGGGAAAAGTTTCGGCCTGGCGGTGTTGCGGAAGGTGCCCAGCGCTGTCAGCATCAGGTAGGGGGTGTGATTCGCAGCAGGGGCAAAAGTTGTTCGAACGCGCAAATACTGCACACAGAGGTGTCGAAAAATTCGGGCTGATCGTAGCAGCCGCAATGGTCGGGCTGGTCGTTTTCGGAGCGGTATCCGAAAGACGAAACACCGACAGCAAATCAGACATCATTTCCGACAAATATAAGCCCATTGTGACGGTTGCCGCCTCTGACTTGTTTGAAGCCTATGATGCCAATGAGTTCACAGCCCAGCAGGCCTACGGGGAGCACCGGCTTCTGGTGAGTGGCACCATCGCCGGCGTTGCGGTCGACTTTATGAACCAGCCCGTGTTGCAACTGAAAACAAGCAATCAGTTTATGCCTGTGAAAGCTTCCCTAGAAGGTGCCAGCGAGGCCAAATTGGCATCACTTATAGAGGGCGCGGAGATTTCCGTGCTTTGTGGCGGGATCAGAGAAGTGATCGGAGCACCGCAGTTGCGGGATTGCGAAATCGCCGATTAGCCAGTTTGGCCAAGGGTCATGCGGCAGCGCAGAGTGGGTGAGGGGAGGACGCATAGCCTATCGTAGCCCCTAGCTCCTCCAGGCGAATGCAGGCAGACCAAGGTAGATGCGCGGTGTACACTGAAGCCAAGTCATGATTCGAGCCCGGAGGCCATTCATGTGGGTTGAGCTTGAGCAGTTTTTAGCGACTGACGCCGACGGCAAACAATATACGGTAAAGGCGTTTCAGCGGCAGGTGATTTATCACACTCGTTCAGGTGAACCGTGGACCCGGAAAGGCCGCATTTCCCATCGATTGATGGATGGGAGACCGATCGAGATTGTTGAGGGCGAAAGTGCGCCAGCCTTCCGGATTGTTGATGGCGGTCAGGTTATAAGGCGAGTCTGAACAGCCTTTACCCGGCGACCATCGCTCCCAGCAGATCGAGCTAAAGCACTCTGGACAGGTCAACTTGGCCTGCTTGGACCGTGATACGGAAGCGTTGATCATCTGCCTGGATGACAAAGATGTATCGCATAGAGGCAATCTGGGCTTCAACGGCGGGCAAGTCGGCAGCAGCGAGCGCTTCCGTGATGGCCTGCACATCCTGTCCGGCATTTAGCGCTTGCTCGCTCACCATCATGATGATGTCCGGTGCATGCTCCAGCTCTGCGAATACAGCCTCAACTGCCTGCAAGGCAGCTTCATATCGACGCAGCGACACAATTTTATCGCAGAAGGCACCCAGGGACTCGCCCATGCATATCACGCCGCAATTAACACGGTGAATTCAGCATGTTTTCAATCTTTTAAGGTGAAGAGGGACTGCGAACAAACCCTTCCCCCGCGAATTGCCTGCGCTGTCGATTTCGCTATGCGAGCGATGCCAATCCAACCAGGAAGCTTGGCACCGCCCGCACAACCTCAGTATTTCAATCGCTGGTCGTAAATCTCACGATAATGCTGGATCTTGGTCACTCGCAGACCATTCATTCCGGATCTGTCGACGGACCTTTGCCAGCCTACAAATTCCTCAAGGGTGATACTGTAGCGTTCGAGCGCCTCATCCATGGTCAGAAGGCCGCCCTCCACCGCGCACACCACTTCCGCTTTCCTTCGCGGCACCCAGCGCTTGAGATTGCGCGGAGGTAGCGATGAAAGGGACATGATCTCCCCCAGCGGTCCAATTACAGGCGGAGACTGACACGACTGTTGAACCGACATAAGACGACAAATACCTCTATGTACGCGTTTGTGCTTAAGCTGCGCCGGAGAGGTTAATTTGTTGCTTCACCTTTTGGTTAATGCCGCTCGCTGGTCACATATGTAAATTTTGGCAGCAGAAGTCGGGTTCGCGGGCGCATGAACCTAGGAAAACCCCGCTTTCGAGATTTTACATGTTGCACTGCAGCATTCGAGAGCGGTATCCAGAATTCGTCGGGGAGGACTCAACACAGCTGCAAGGAATTAAGCATGTTCTGGCTGACAATCTGCGAGTTCTTCGGACACAAGGTGGATCCGCGCAGGGTTTGGCATGATGGTCTGAATTACCGGACCAAGTGCCGGCGATGCGGCAGCAATCTGCTGCGACAGAGTTCAGGTTGGGTGATTTTCGATCCGGCAGCCCATGCCGACGACAGGCGCGAGACCAAAAGCGGCGACGCATAAGGCATCGGTATGCGGCGACAGCGATGCGCAGGCAAGGTTAAATGATGCCTGCGCGAACCGACCGCGTGAGGCGGGGTTTATCGAGGAGCAGGCAACGGAAGAGTAGCCGGATCCCAATGCTCATCTGCCTTACCGTCTATAAAGCGCCAGGTATCAAACCAAGTTGTGGTATAGCTTTCACCAGGCTTGCCCGGGACGGGAAGTTCGCGCACGAACAGAACGGTCACAAAATCGCCCTCTGCCTGCACGGCGACGATCGGTCGCTGGGTGCGTTCAAGCACCGGGGCAGGCTTCGCCTTGGCGACCTGGGTGAAATAGGTGATCACCGCGTCCAGGCCAGAGGCCGCGAGCGGATTGTGTTGGATATAGCGGTCGGTGAGGAATTCCCCAGCGCGATCCCACTGGTTGGCTTCCAACAGCACCTTGATGATGTTCAGCGCTGCCTGCTTGTTGCGGTGCAAGTCAGGGTCTGCGCTGGTGAACAGGCTTTCAGGGTCGGCGTGTGCAATTACGGGATCGCTGAGCGGCTGCGCCGCTGCTGGCGCCAGTGTTGTAGCGGACATGAGCGCCGCTACAGTGATCGAGACCAAAGCCCTCATCAATTTTCTCCCAGTTGGTAGAAATTTTCCTGCGTCGAATGCATTTTAGCGACGAAAGCCTTGCCCGCCATCGCTCGATTTCCGTCAACATATAAATAGTTGATCGAATGAACAATCTCAATGTCTCGTTGTTGATTTGTCGACAGTTTTGGCAAAGCTTGAGGCGTAAACGGTCTTGTTACGAGCGAACGCAATGGAAATTTTCTGCAACATCGACGTTGCCCCGCGGTATGCAATTGTAACTTAACCTGCGGTCGGCAGAGGGATCAGCAAGGTGGAATTTGGCGACAAGATTTATGTGATCGACCAAAGATCAGAATTTCGAGCAAGCATCTCTGCCCTGATTCACTCAATGGGACTGCATCCGGAGATTTTCGA
This sequence comes from Croceibacterium xixiisoli, assembly GCF_009827305.1. Taxonomy (GTDB): domain Bacteria; phylum Pseudomonadota; class Alphaproteobacteria; order Sphingomonadales; family Sphingomonadaceae; genus Croceibacterium_C; species Croceibacterium_C xixiisoli. The sequence continues at coordinate 433,352 of NZ_WTYJ01000003.1, forward strand.
CAGCGCGACCGAATTCAGGCGGCTGCGGCCCCGGACGGGCGTTGTTCTGGCCCACCACGGCTCGCTAGGCAACGACGCGCCCCTGCTGTCGGATATCATGCCCAAGGGCCTGTTTTATCCCGTCATCCTTTACGATGATGATCCTGATATCGAAACGCTCGTGAGTTCTGTTCTCGACGGTGCGCTGGGATATTTACGCTGGCCCATCACAACAGATTCGCTCTCGGAAGCCATCAAGCTGCTGCGTGCTTCAGCTGTTGAGCATATCCGCCAGCAGCGGCGACGCCTAGAATGTCGGGAAAAGCTCGAACTGCTGTCAAAACGCGAAAGGGCGGTGCTTGGCTGCCTGATGCAAGACTGTTCGAACAAAGAGACTGCGCTGAGGCTCGGCATCAGTTATCGCACTGTCGAAATTCACCGGGCCAGTATCTTGCGGAAGCTGGAGGCGCCGAGCATCGCAGCAGCCGCCAGGATCGCCATTCATGGCGAACTCCACGAGGAATGATGCCTGCGCCGTTTTGCCAGACGCCAGAGTTTTGGTTGCGGTTCATAGTGTTGCCAGCAGTGTAAAGGCGACAATTTGGACATATTCGGCAGATGTGATACATTCTGCAGCATGGGGAAAGTGCCCGGCGGTCTGGATCCTGCCGGGCACATTTATGCCATCCGCTCCATCCTCATATCGCTCACAAATCCGCCACCCTTGTCGAGCGAATGGGTCACCTCGGTGATCAGCCAGTCGCCGGTATCGATCTCGGCCTTGTATCCGCTGACATTTGCACGCGCTTCGGGAAAGGCGTCAGGCCGGCCGAGCGGCAGGCGCAGATCGAGCGTTTCCGGAGCGCGGCCGAGCCGGCTGCGTTCCGCCTCGGCCGCGCGCCTGGCGCTGATTTCGTCCGGATAGATCCGGCGCAGCTTTTTGGCGCCCTCGGCATCGCCCACCGTCACGCTCTGGCGGCGGGCGCCGGCGCGATCGTGCCAACTGGCGGTGACGCCGGTTTGCCCGTCGCGCTTCTGCCGCTGCCAGTTGTGCGTTCCGGCCGTTGAGCGGCGGATGGCGAGTACCGGCAGGGGCTGGCCGCCAGCGGTGGTGCCGGCGCCCTTGGGGGCGAAGATCAGGCAGCCGTCCTTGATGGTCGCAACGGCATCGTGATCGCCCCCGAGGCGGCGCAGGAAGGCGATATCGCTTTCCCGGCTCTGACTGATGCTCCGCACCGCGATTGCGCCCAGGGCGGGCGCCACGCGCGGCGAGAGGCCATTGCTGGCGGCGATCTGGGTAACGACAGCGCCGAGGGTGGTGTTTTTCCAGCTGCGTGATCGGCGATTGCGAATCTCGCTGGTGAAATCTGCGGCCCGCGCGCGAATGGTGATCTGATCGGGCGGGCCGCTGTGGCCGACATCGTCGACCTTGAAGCTGCCTTTGTCGACCAGTCCGACCGTTACATCCGGCCCCTGCCTCCAACCCAGCTGCAGCTGCAGGACGGCGCCCTCGGGTGGCAGGGCAACGCGGCCGCCGACATCTGCGATCGTGATATCCAGCTGATCGGCCTCATCGCCGCGCTTTTCCGAGAGCCGCAGCGACATCAGCAGGGGGCGCAGGCGATCAGACAGATCCACGCCATCGAGCGTGACGCGCCAATCGGCGATGTTGCTGCGGGCGGTCATGCCGCAGGCTTGGCCGGCGCGGGCTGGTCGCCGTTGGCATAGCGCTGGGTGGCCGGATCATCGACGCGTAGGAGGTTGATGCTGAAGTCGATCTGGCGCGGCGTGCCATCGGCCAGCAGCCAGGTGTGGCGTTCGTCGAGGCCCTCGATCACGAAGCAACCGAAGACGGTGCCATTGCCGGCAACGAGCGGCAGCGCCTCGCCAGCGTCGGCAAGCTCGCGCAGCTGGTCGAGCGAAACGCGGCCATCGGCGATTTCCTGGAAGACCGACCCGGCCAGGGTTATCACTTCCTCGCCTGGCCCGGTGTATTGGGTGGCATCGCGCGCGCCGATCCGGGGTGATCGGGCGTGGCTCCAATTGGTTTTGCGCTGCAATTCCTCGGCCGACAGCGTCGCCAGTTCGAACAGGAACATGCCAAGGGCCATCAGATGCATGGATCAGCCTTCCTCATTCGTCGCTGAAGGTGCGGCCGCGCCGTTCGCGCTCGAGATCCTCGATCGCCTTGCGCACGGCATCGGCGATGGCGGCCGGATCGCCGGTCACGCCATGGAAATGCAGGTGGAATTCGGCGGGCGCGCTGACTGCCGGCGGGCTTGAGCGGGCGGCATCGCGCGCGGCGGCGGGTGCCGCTGCGGTTGCCATGGCCCCGGCGCCGGCTCCCACGACCAGCGCCCGGGTCATTCGGGCCGAAAGGTCATTGATGCGCGCCAGCGGCGCATTGGCATTCTTGCCCAGCCCCTGATCCAGCCCGGCCATTGCGTAACCGCCGATCTCGGCGAAGACGCGGGATGGCGAGTGGATGCCGAGCGTTTTCCTGAGGCTGTCGGGCAACAGATTGCCCACCACATCGATCGCCGCGCGCAGGCCCGGAATAGCCCCACCGATGCCCTTGATCAGTCCCTGAATGAGATGGCGACCGATATCGGCCAGATTGATCGAACGCAGATAATCAAGCACCGGCATGAAGGCGCGCCTGAAGATCGCCAATGGCGAGAAATTCAGGAAGACATACTTCAGCCCGTTTACGATGCCCTGCGCAATCTTGGGCCAGTTACCCCAGTTCTCGTACAGCCAGTAGCTCGCGGCCGCGATGGCGGCGATGCCGGCGACCACCAACAGGGCGATACCGATCAGCGGCAAAAGGCCGATGCCGAGCGCTGTGGCCGCCGCTGCGAGAATGCCGATCGGCGCGATCACGGCGGCCAGGATTATCGCACCGCCGCCCACGACCAGAAACAGCGCAGCGAGCACGGCAGCGGCCATGGCGGCGCCCCGGATGACATCCGGATGCCGCTCAGCGAATGCGGAAATACGATCTGCAATCTCGGAAAATTTGGTCGCGCCCTGGGCGATCAGCGGGAGGAGCTTTTCGCCGACGGTCAGGGACAGATCCTGCATCCGGATCTTAAGCCGCTGAACCTTCTGAGCCGTATCGTTCATGCGCTCGGCAAAGTCGGCATCGACGGTGCCGTCCGCGCCCATGGCGTCGGCCCTGATCGCCTTGTATTCTTCGAAGTTGGCGATCAGCGGGCGCAGCGCCTGCTGCACCTGCATGTCGCCAAACAGGCCTGCCAGCTTCGCCTGATCGCCACCGGTCGCCTGCTCGGTCAATCGAATGAATTCTTCCAGCGGGCTGCGGCTTTCCTTGACTGCGCGTTTAAGGGCCTTGGGCACATCGATCCCGAGCTCCCGGAAATTCTGGATCGTCTCCTCGGAATTCATTTTGGCCAGCAGATTCATCAGATTGTTGGCGGCCTGAGGGGCATCACCCGCACCTTTTCGGGCGATCTGCAGCGCTGCAGACAGATCCGCCACAGCCGGAATGCCGGTGTGCTCGAGAGCCTGCAGGTTGGCGGTCAGCTGCGGATAAAACTTCGCCATATCCTTCAGTTCGAAGGCACCGCTCTTGCCCGCCTGGGCCATGACATCGAGCGCCTTGCCGGTCTGCTCGATCGGAACTTTCAGGTTGTCGAAGGTGGCATAGGTGGCTTTGCTCAGATCCTCGATATCGGCCTTATACGCCGTGGCCGTCCGGCCGATCGGCGTCATCATGTCGACCGCCTGCTGGCCGCCCAGGCCGAACCCGGTCAGCGCATCGACCCCGCGCTGCAGATCCTGGGGCATCTGATTGACCGCAAGCGCCGACCGGCGCAGCTCCAGCCCCATCTCACGGCCAGCGTCGCGCGCCTGAACAACTTTTTGGTTGATGTCGGTCATTACGCTTTCGAATTGCATCGCGTCGTCGGCCGAGCCTTCGAGCGGGCGCATGATTGTCAGGCCGGTGCCGATCGCGGCGGCGCCGCCGGCGGCGGTGCCGGTTGCGGTGCCCTGGATGCTCGAAAAGCGCGCACGCGCATCGGCAAAGCGCTGGGTCCGCGCCGTCAATTCCTGCAGGCGCCGATCCTGATCGCGCATGCTGTCCGAGGTCTGGCGGATCTGTTCGCGCAGGCGCCGCTCGCCATTGACCAGGTCGCGCGTGGAAATGCCGGCTGCAGCAAGCCGGGTGCGCAGTTCGGTCAGGCGGGTGGATTGCTGGCGGTGCTCATTGGTCAGTCGTTCGGATTCACGCCTGGCGGCAGCAAATTCGCGCTGCATCTGCCGTGTCGGGTTGGTGGATTGCCCGATCGCGCGGCCCAGCGCGGTTGTTCGCGCCTGCGCCTGCTGCATCTGCTGTTCTAGGGCACGGGTACCGCTACGCAGTTGGCGGAATTCCTGAATATCCGCCTGGCTGCGCTGCAGCGCCTTCAGCTGGTTGCGCGTGGCGGCCAAGGTCTGCGCCAAACGCGAAGAACCGGCCGCCGCATCGCGCATCGGGCGCGTAAGGCGATCGGCACCCTCGAGCAGGACGCGGATGCGGAGGTTACGGTTCGACATGGCTATTTTTTGCCCTTCGAAAGTGCATCATGGGATTGTGAGCGCTTGGCGGCACGGGCGCGCCAGCCCATCAGTTCAGCGATCGACATGGTTTCCATCGCAGCGGGCGGCCAATGGAAGATGACCGCCAGATCTGCCATCGCCTCCTCTACGTGGAGGGGGAGACCGCTGCTTTGGTCGCTTTCGGCAGCAAAAAATCCATTACCTCCGTGCCCAGCTGGGTCAGGTCGGACGGATCGAGTGCGGCCACTTCCAGAGCTGTCAGGTTCGGAATGGTGATGCGCGGCAGCAGCTTTTCGAGGGCGCCATAGTCGAGATTGAGCAGCTGGGAGAGCGACAGGCCGCGCAGTTCGCCGGCAGCGGGTTTGCGCACCTGCAGCGTCTCGATGGTGGTCTCGCCGCGCTGGATCGGCGTGTCGAGCGTGATGGTGGTCATAGCCGCAACGGCAGTGGAGGCGAGAGCGGCGGCGGCAACGGTTTTGGTCATGAGATTGCTCCGGAGACGGGATAAGAGGGGCGGCCCGGCGCGCGACCGGGCCGGTTGATCAGAAGATGCCGAGCAGGGCGCGGCGTTCGGCCAGACGATCGACGCCGTCGACGCGCTCGATCATGCGCAGGAAGTCGATCTCGATCTCGACGCGGCCGTTCCACGTCAATTTGTAGTAGGCGAGCGCGCTACTGACGGTGAAGGAGCCGGCCTCGCCGGTTTCCTGATCGCCCATCTCGATCTCGCTATGGCGACCGCGCACGACCACCTCGACGTGATCGATCGCGGCGGTGTCATCCATCTGGTAGTTGCCAACCCAGCGCAGATAGGTGCCATCCACGCGCGGTTCGCCCCACTGGCGCATGACATGGCGCATGGGCCCAGGGCAGACGAAGGACATGGAGAGCGCCTCCATGCCCATATCGAGCGAGACCGGGCCGTTCATGCCAGCCAGGCGCTTTTCTTCCATCTTGCGGGTGAGCGTCGGGAGGGTAACGGTCTGACATTGGCCGAGGTAGTTCTGGCCCTCATTGAACAGCATCTGGTCTTTAAGCGTGCGAGCAAGGCCCATGGCGGACTCCTGATATCAAGGGATGCGGGGAGGAAGGCGCGGATCAGGCCGCAACCAGGCTGGCAAAATCGGCGTAGTAGCGATCGGTCACGCGCTGCCGCAGGCCGAGGTGCTCGAGCGGCGACGGAACGGTGAAATCGTAATCGATCGCCAGCTTGCCGGCGCGCAGTTGATCCACCGTATTCTGGCTTTCATCGAGCCAGGCGTTGGCGCCGAGCAGGATTTCTGCGGCCACCAGCTGACGCAGGAAGCCGTTGATGGTTTCGACAATGTCCTTGGCCAGCGCCGGCGTCAGCGGCTTGTCGAGCGCCCAGAGCATGCCCTTGACGATCGTGTCGCTGACCAGCTGGGCGACGCGCACGGTGGATTCAAAGGTGAACTGTTCGTCTGCCGAGCAGGTGCGATTGCCCCAGAAGCGGAAGCCGGCATCGGTGCGGATAAGCGCGGTCACCTGGGCGGCATTGAGAATGCCGGCCTCGGTGGCCTGATCCTCGATATCCCAATGGATATCCTGCGTCAGACCGGTGGCGCCGGCGACATTCATATTGCTGAGCGTCTTGTGCGGGCCGTATTCCGTATCGAGCCTGGCGCGCAGGCCCATCGCGCGGGCGGCCGCATAGCTGGTGACGGTTTCGGCTGCTGCCTGATCGAAGGCCAGAAAGTCCGGCGTCAGCAGCATCAGCTCACGCTGGCCGAAATTAGCGCGGTAGGTGACTGATGCAGCCGAGTTGGCACCGAGAGCACGGGCATAGACGAAGCCGCGCAGCCGCTTCGCCACGACAGCCAGAGCGGTCGTCACCGCCTGGGTTTCCAGCCCGGGCGTGCCGAGGATCTTGGGGGTTACGCCCAGCTGGCTCTGGGCGGCCAACAGCGCCTGCATGCCGGTCTTGATCCCGTCGGCACCTGTGCTGCCGATGACATTGGCGGCGGTCTCGGCGTCGGTGTCGCCTTCCTCGACGCGCACCACGAAAATGATCGGGCGGGTTTGATCGGCGATCGCGCGCAGCGAGGTGGCCAGCGTGCCATCCACGCCGGCAGCGCCGATCGCGGTTTCGACATTGGTTATCAGCGCCGGGCGGTCGAGCGGGAAGACCGCCGCATCGGCATCGGCCGCAGTGGCGACCAGACCGATGATGGCGGTCGAGACAGCGGTGAGCGTGCGGGCGCCCTCGGTGATCTCGGTAAGCGTAATGCCATGGACGAAAGGCATGGGGGCAGGCTCCTAGCGGTTGAGCGGAAGGGAAAGGCGCACCGAACGGTTGGCGGATGCGGTGTCGGTGCGTTCGGCATCGATCGTCAGCACGGCGGCGCCGGGCTGATCGCCGCGCTCGAGGCTGACGCGGCGCAGGCGGATGCGGTCTTCCCAGCGCGACAGGGCCAGCGCGGTGCTGGCGAACAGGCGCAGGATGTTGGCAGCCGTCTGAGGCTGGTCGATCAGATCGGGATTGTGCGAACCGTAATCGCGCCGGCCGGCACGCGTGCCGATCAGCGTGCCGAGGATATCGGCAACCGACTGGTTGATATGCTCGATACCGTCGATCTGGGCGCCGGTGGTGCGCGACATGCCGGTCATGGTGCGGGCGGCCCGCTCTGACCGCCGCCGGGCTGCACGGCGCTGTGGCGGTGCTGCTTCAGGCTGACGCTGTCGGCCATGACATCCCCTGCAGCGGTGACATCGCCGGAGACGGTCACGTCGCCATCGATTGAAACCGGGCCATTGATGGTGACGCCGGCAGGCGCATCGATCTGCGCGGATCCGCCGCCGGGCAGGATCATCGCCAGCGTATGGGCGGCGTGATCATAGGAGAGAGCGGCGCCATCGGCGAATGCGATCAGGGTGAGATCTGGCGAAGCCGACGGCGCGGGGTTGGCGTTGGACCAGGTGCCGAGCAGGACCAGGCCGTTCGCCAGATCACCTTCAGGCGCGAGGACGAGGCACCCTTCGCCCACGGTGGGCGGCGACCAGATCCGGACAGCGCCGGCGCGGCCGGTCAGCCATGGCAGATCGCCGGTGACAAGATCACCCAGCTGCACTGTGCAGGTCGCGCCTGTATAATCGACGGACGCAATCGTGCCTTCCTGAAGCGTTTCGCCAATGGTGTGGTCTGTCTGAGACATTGACCGACCATGACGCGCCGCTTGCTATCTTGCGCGGCCCCGCATTGGGACAGCCGTTTATCCATATGCTAGGGGTGGTTTTCGCCCGTGCGGGCAATCCGGTACAATCTGAAAGCGGGCGATTGGCGTGATCCAGTACGAAAAACCTTATTGGCTGCTGGCAGCGGCGCTGTCTGCGCTCGCTGGGTTTGTCGACGCCATCGGGTTCATCAAGCTGGGTGGCCTCTTTGTGTCATTCATGACGGGCAATTCCACACGTCTGGCTGTCACCTTGGTGGATGGCTCTGCCGTGGCCCTGGATGCCCTAAAGCTGATTGCTGCGTTTGTGGCTGGCGTAATGATCGGGACGATGGTTGGGCAAAAGGCAGCGCATCACCGCAAGGCAGCTGTCCTGGGCCTGGTTACCATGGCGCTGGCTGTTGCGGCGACACTGGATGTGGCCGGCGCACCCGCAGTGACCGTCGTCTTCATCGCCTTGGCGATGGGCGCCGAGAACACGGTGTTTCAACGCAATGGTGAGGTCAGCATCGGGGTGACCTACATGACCGGGACGCTGGTAAAGATGGGACAGCGAATTGTGCTGTCGATGCAAGGGGGCAGCCGCTGGCAGTGGCTGCCCTATTTCTTGCTATGGTGCGGTTTTGTGTTGGGGGCATTGGCGGGCGCCGTTGCCTATCGGAATGTGGGGTCAGCCAGCCTTTGGATTGCCGTTCTCTTCGCGGCACTGCTGACCCTGTTCACATCCCGCACAATCGCCGGGGTGGCGCGCCCCTAGACTCTCCGCGCCTGCTAAAGATCATTCGCAGCAATCGGATAATTGCTGATCAGCACTTCCCCGGCCGGTTTCGCGCCTTTGCGCCCTACGCTGTAGCTGGTCATTACCGGCATGATGTGAAAGCCGGTGAAGGTCTCTCGCACGCCAGTGTTGTCGTTGAGCGACATGAGGAACTTGCCCTTGATGCCGCTCAGCTGGGCGGCCATCGCGGCGAAGTCGTCGCGGCTGAAGACGCCGGCGCCATAGTCGGTCTCGTTGCCCCAATAGGGCGGGTCGAGGAAGAACAGCGCGCCTTCGTGATCATAGCGGCGGATGAAGTCGCCATAGGGGAGGCACTCGATCACAACCGAGCGCAGCCGATCATGGATATCGGCCAGCATCGGCTCCAGCTTGCCGACATCGAAGCGGGCGGGGCCACGGTTATCGACGCCGAAATGCCGGCCCGCGACTTTGCCGCCAAAGGCCAGGCGTTGGAGGTAAAGAAAACGCACCGCGCGCTGCAGATCCGTCAGCCGTTCTGCCGGCAGCGCCAGCAGCCGTTCGAACTCTGCGCGGCTCGCCACGCGGAAGCGCAGCATGTCGATGACATAGGGATAATGCTCGGCCACGCACCGGAACAGCGTGGCGACATCTCCGCTGATATCGTTGATGGCTTCTGCGCGCGGTTTGACCGACCGGCGCAGAAAAATGCCGCCCATGCCTACGAAAGGTTCGGCGTAGCTGCTGTGCGGGGTGCGGGCGATGATGTCGCAGATCCGGCGGGCCAGATTGCGTTTGCCGCCGATATAGCCGGCAGCGGGAGAGACTGGTTCAACAGGGGTAAGCAAGGTGGACATGTAGGTCTTTCTGCAAGAGGCCCCGCTGCAGCATGCCGCAGAGGGGCCATGTCGGGCGGCGCGCCGCCCCGATGGGTGCGAGTGCAGTCTCGCAGTGGAAGGATGTGGGGACATCCGGACGCCCCCTTCTGAGGGCGGGGCTCCTATAGGACCGGAGCCCAATAGTTTGAATCAGGCGCCAATGTATTCAGCCTTAAGGCTGGCGTAGATCTGGTTCAGTTCGGCGGCCGACATGGCCCAGGGCCACAACTGCACATTGGCAATCTCGCCCTTGAACCCTTGACCCAGGCCGCCAGAGCCAGGGCTCGAGGACTGGCAACCCATGCTCAGGGTTGAGAAGGTGTTGTTGCCCAGATTGACCGTTTCAACGGCGCCATCGCCGATCTTCAGCCGATCGGAGGTGCTGGTACCATCGACGGCCAACAGCACGACGAAATAGCCATTGCCGAGCGCCAACAACCGCTCAAACGCCCCCCCGCCAAAGGAAAACAACAGCCGTTCGCCAACGGTGGCCGACAGCCGCATTGTGGTGACATTGGCACCGTCCCCGCCGATGATACGGTCATAGTTGCCGGCGCCACCCGTCCAGTCAGCCACCTTCAACACAATTGCATAGGTATAGCTGGCCAAGGTCCCCGGCAGAGCCGCGAGCGCATTGGCAAGATGCTCGGAGCCTTCGAACAGCAGCGCGGCCTTGCCGGTGGGCGTGGCTGCGTATTTCATCTTCGGGAAATTCCAGACCGAGTGCTTGGTGGCGAAGGTGCGAACTGCTGCGCTGGCAGCGCCGGGCGCTACAAGGCGGGAGACAACGGCGCCGTTGTCGTTGGCCGCCTTGTGATCCTCGGCAGCAAGCTTGAAGTGATAATCATAGCCGGTGCTGGCGATGATCGGCGCGCCGGGGATCGGCGTGCCGATGGCGCCAGGTGCGCGCATGAACAGGGAATTGGCCACGGTCAGGACTCCTTGAACCAGCCCAGGGCGAGCAGCCGGGGGCGGACGATGTGTTTGATGAAGGCGGTGTTGGCCGTGCCGTTCACATGGCCATTGTCGATCTGCAGCGAGGGCGGCAGATTGCCGAGCGCCTGCTGTTCCAGATCCGTGGCGGTCGGCGTCAGGCCTGTATGACCCCAGACCGCAGCGCCTGTAAGATAGGCGCCATAGTCGATGAACAGCTGGCCATAGCGGGCGCGCTGGTGGTCATTGACCGCATTGATCCGGTCGCGAACGGCAGACACAGCCGGGGTGAGCGTGTTGACGAACTGCCCGATGATGATCACCCGCTTGGTCAGCGGGGTCAGATAGGCGACCGCCTCATCATGCATGGCGATGACGGTGGCATCGGAGCCGGCCGCACCGGTCAGGTCGTTCTTGCCCGCGCCCCAGATGAAGGTGATGGCGTTCTTGTGCGCCTCGCCCTGCACCGGCACGAACGGCGTATCTGCGGGTACCGCGACGGCCGCGCCGGCGGCGCTGCGGGTGAAGGTGAACTCGCTGGCGGTGGAGGAGAGCGTGCCCTGTACCCCGCCAATCGTTCCGGCAAAGGCGAGCATGTCCGCCCGGGGCGGCATGGTGCTGCCCACCACAACCGCTCCGCTGGCCGGGATGGTGTTGCCGGGGAAGGTCAGCCTGGTCACGCGCGAGCCGAGGCGGGCAAAGGAATTCCAGCCCAGCTCGTTGGATTTGCCGCCGTTAAACAGCGGCACACCAAACGATGCCATCATCGGGTTAAGATAGGACCACCCCAGCTGCGAGGACGATGACCCCCACAGCGCCGCGCGCGTCATATCCGTGACGATCGGTTTTGGACCATCGGCAGAGAGGTAATGATCAGAGGGCAGGATCAGGCCGGACTGGCCGATGCCAAGCCGGCTGCGCAGCAGGTCGATTACCCAGGGCGGCGGACCACCGTCCGAGCGCTGCGCGGTAAGCCATGTGGGATTGCCGGCTTCATCGGTAATGCTGGCGAAGATATCGCGCACCGTATCGCGGCGCATCGGGATCAGTCCGGCGCGATCGAGACGGGCGCCGATCAGATCCACCACCCAGGGCGGCGGCCCGCCATCGGAACGCTGGGCCGAGAGCCAGGTGGGATTCCCGGCCGCGTCAGCAAAAGCATAGAGCAGGTCGGTGGCCAGATCGCTGGGCTTGGAGGTAAAGCCCTTGTCCGCCATCAGCGCGCCGAGAAACTGCAGCACCCATTCAGGCGGGCCGCCATGTTCGCGATCGACCGCCAGCCAGGTTGCCTGCCGCAGCGCATCGAGCAGCACGAACAGCAGCTGGTCGCTCTGCGCGATGGTCGGGCCCATCGCCTCGTCGAGCCGGCCGATCTCCCCGGCAACATTGGCGGCAAGCTCGCGGATCGGGGCGCGGGCGACATCGTCGAGCGTCACGGTTGCCGTTGCGCCATCCTTGACGATCGGCAGGATTTCATCGCCGACGATTGCGTCAGCCTCGACATTTGGAAGGTCGGAAATCTTGGCCATTATGCGTCCCAGTGCGGATTGGTGGAGATATCGAAGGTGGCGAGGTCTGCAGCAGGCGTTGCCTGCAGCTGTTGTTCGATCCGATCGCTGGCCGCGCGCAGCGCATCGATCGCCGCAAAGCGAGCGGCACCGGCCGGGCTGGGTTCGCGGCTGTCGTTCAGCTGGCGCCAGGGCGGGCTGACGGCCTCGATCCGCCGGCGGGCTTCTGCCTTGATGGCATTGACCAGGGCGGCGCGCTGTTGCTCCGCCGAGGGACCGCGCGCCAGCACGGGGCGGCCGCTATCATTGGTCATGATCTTGCGGCCGGCTTTCTGGGCGGCCAACAGTTCGGCGTGGCGCGCCGGGGTGATTTCCACCGCGTCAGCCGGAATGGCGCCGGGCGTGTAGCCGATGGTCTCATCATAGAAGCCGCCGGTCGATGCAGAATAAAAGATCGCCACAGTCAGCGCCCCTTTGCCCGCCAGGCAATGCCCACAGGCACCGCCCATGCGCCCCAACCGCCCTGGACCTGGGCACGAAAACCGCTCTGCGTGATGCTGTTGTTGATCAGCTGGGTCCATGCATCGACGCCGGTAGAAGCGCTGCTGATCAGATCGCACAGCATTACGCTGTCGCAGGCAGTGGGAAATGAGGTGGGAAAGGCGACGGCGAAATCGCCTTCGCTTGTGTAGGAAGGCGTTACCCGGCCCCACATCTCGATGGTGCCATCAGCATTGCGGATCCAACCGGTGCTGCCCATCGAGCGCGAGGTGGCGCGCAGCGATGCCGGCGTGACTGCCAGATCGGCGGCGGTACCAGCGTCGATATCGGCGCCACCGGCCGCCGGCACATGGATGATCCGGTTCGCGGTCAGGTCACCTCCACCCGTGGCCAGACCACTACCGGTGATAGTGCGAGCGCGGATGGCCGCCAGGCTGGCGTTTACTGAGGCGATGAAGCCGGCAATCGTGTCATCGATCGCAGCGGTGAAGTTGGCGATCTGGCCGTTGATGCCGGCGACCAGCGCGGCAAGACGAACCGCCATGGTGCGCGGGGTTACGATCGCCCGCTCTTCCTCGCCGGCATCGACCTGAGCCTGCGTGGCGATATAGGCCACGCCCTGCACAAATTCGGTGGCCGGCGGATAGAGAAACGTCGCATCGCCCATTTCGATGGCGCCGGCGATCTCGCTTTCGAAGCGAACATCAAAGGCCATCAGGAAAACGGCGATCGAGACCTTGCGGAAGATCGGTTCATCCTGGGAATAGACCGCAAACAGCGTGCCATCGGCCAGGTAGAAGCCGATCCCGGTCAGATCATAAACGTCGGGGCTGCTGTCCTGGGCGGACATGTGGATGGTGAACGGATCGATGGCCTGGCCGGCGATGCTGTTGAGCCGCTTGATTTCCCCAGGAAGCGCCTCGATCGTCGGCGCCATGACGAACGGCACGGATGACAGCCCGACCGCGACGATCTGGATCGGTTCGGTGGTGCCGTCCTCGGCATTGATCAGGGCGTCACGGCCGGCGCGGGTGATCTTGAGCGCAAGCGCCATTATTCATGCTCCAGCATGGCACCGCTCTCGAGCGTCAGCGGTTCGCCGTTTTCGGTCTGCAGAAAGCTGTCCCAGATGGGATCGAGCGCGGATGCCGTGTCAGCCGTCATCTTGCTGCGGATGAAGCCACCGGGATTGGCCACCCCCATCAGATAGCCGGCCACCTCGGTGTTGAGCCGCTGGGTCGCCTGCATATGGCTGCGGACGGGCTTCACAGATTCAATGTCACGCAACAGCCGGCTGACCAGCTGCTCATTATAGACGACGTCGCTGTCGGCCGCGATTGGCAGATCAAGCCGGAAATGGTGCGGCGGCAGCGGGGGATCGGCCTCGAACCAGTCGTGCATCGCGATCGCGGGATCGTGGCGATCGAGAGCGGCGCGCAAGGCCGCGCGGGTGCCCTTCACGCGGGCAAGCGGGATCGCCTGACGGATGGCCTCGCGGCGGACAGGTTCGCTCCAGTCGTCTGCCCAATTGTCGACCGACAGGCCATAGGCGAGCCAGGGCAAATGCGTATTCGGGCAATCATCGGCCGACCAGACCGAGCGCACAGGCACGGGAATATCGAGCATCTCGATTGCCACCTGTTCGAGCGCGCGCTCGAGCTGGGTCGAGCCGGGCGGCAGGATGGTTGTGCTGCTCATTCGCCGACGCCGGTATGGGTGAGCATAATGCCGTTGCAGTTAGGTGCCTGATGCCGGGCAATGATGATGTCGTCAGCCGGGGTGTGCAGCACGACCTGATGCACGCCTTCGGTATGCAGCGCGGCGAAGATCCCTGATCGAGTGATATCGCGCCCCAGGCGGTGGCTGTCGGCGACATAGGCCTCGATCCGGCGCCGCGCCGCATCCAGCACGATCGCGGCATCCGGACCGGTGAAGGTGGAGATAGTGGCCTCGATCGCATAGTCGATGATCTCGGCCGAGCGGACGATTACATGATCGGTCAACGGACGGCGCGTCTCGTCTGAAAGATACGCCTCGATCCTGTCGGTCAGGGCTGGCGAGGCTTCCCCGGTACCGCTGCGCGCCAGCAGCGAGATGATCACATCGCCCGGCCAGTCGGCGGCGTCGAGCGCGGTGGCCATGGCTTGGGTCAGGGCAGTATCTGCACCATGATCGGCGAGGATGGCCATCACCAGTGCGCGGATGTCGGCCGGCTTGGGCCCATACGCGTCGGCATCGAGCACATCGGCATCGGCGGACAGGGCATGGCTGACATAGGCGCCGCGCGGGCCGGCGACCGAATAGCCTTCCGGTGCCAGCACCATGCGCCGGCGCAGATCGTCATCGCTCTCCATAATTGCCGGCGTCCCATTCGCTGGATCGGCCGGCGTGATGGTCAGCCGGCGGACGCCCACGATGGCTGCGATGTGATCGAGATCCGCGCCGACAGCGAATGCCGGCATGACCGCGCGCGTGGCGTCATTGACGCGCTGGCGCTGATGCATCGCGCGATAGGCAATGTCCTGCAGCACTTTGGCCGCCGGATCGCTGTCGCGCAGCACATGGTCGGGATAGGCCGCCTTAAAGCGCGCGACGGCCTGCGCGTATGCTGTCTCGAAATCGAGGCGTTCGACGATGTCCGGCGGCGCGAGGCGCGACAGATCGACAGCGGTGAAGGTAGCATCGGCCATGGCGTGGCCATGTCGGGCGATGCTACCTTAGATTGCTATAGGAGGCATTGGGACTAACCCGTGTCCCAATGCTTTAAGCCGCAAACAGGGTTGCGCTTAATTGCAGATCCCAGTGGGAGATGGCTCAAAACCGCCTTTGTGGATTATCGACTGAGTCACATGTTCCACTGAATGCGTAGTCGCCGGTCCCTCGGATTGAGATCCGCCCAGATCTGCGGTCAATGACCAACCGGGGCTTGTTCAAGCCATTCAAACGGTATTCCGCAGTGATGGTGTCGTGCCCATTCGATAGGTTATCGAGTTCCCACCAGCCATGATCTCCGCGCGAATGGATCGGTGGGATTAGCTTGCTTGGCAAAAGAATCCGCCCTCCATCGTCCCATAGCTGGACTGTAACGGAGGCATCGAAATCCTGCCGGGTCAATTCGGTGCGATTACCGTAAACGTAGCGCCCTTTGTCAGAGTCCCAAGTATAACCGTAACTGGTCCCCAAGGTAGGTCGCTGCCCCTCGCCAAAGCAAATCAGCCCCAAACTAAACCAATGATCCGGGCTTTGCTGGGCTGGGGGTGAGGCAGGCAGCGTCGTGGGACGAGATCGCTGGCAGTCGGGCTCGGGCGAGGGTGTTATGGCTTCATATCGCCCCTCAACTGTGGAAACTGTTACGCATGTCCGCGTTCGTTCATTCCACCAATAGGTCCAAACGCGGTCATCGCCAGTCTCGCCGCCCACATTCACATACCCTCGCGTCTGCATGGCATTTTCCGCACCTGCAGCGCGAGCACCCACAAGATCTTCCAGTCCCCGAGGAGCCTGGGCGGACGCCGTAACGCTGGCCAAGATGGAAAACGCCGAAATTGCTAATATCATGCGCATCAGTACTGCTCCCCAGTGACGATCGCTGAGACTGAGATCGTCAGCGATGAAACTATATCTACGCAAACAACAGAGCTAGCAAAACTGCTATCACAAAGCCGCCGAAGATCGACGTCGCAGCGTATAATCCAGTGATGACCTTGCCACGCCTCATGATCTGGCGAAGCCAAATAAACTGAATGGCGAAATACATGATCAACGCGGTGCAAAACAGAAGGCCGCCAAACCACGACACCAAATCGCTCGCATCGTGTACGAGAATGGTTCCCACCCCGATAGCCAATGCAAATGCGCCAGCAGGGTAACATTGGGCATAAAACGGCGAGCGCAGACTCTCGCGGGTGATGGCTGTCCCCCGCCCAACCAATGATGCGACTGCCAGTGTCAACGGGATGATTGAAAAGATGATCATCCTGAGAATGAGAAGCTTTGTATCGCTGTCGATGTAAGCAGCCATTCCTTTTTGGCTGGCCACAATCGGGTTGGTATAGCCGGTAGAGGCCAGCTCGATTGCATGCGATAGCAATAGCGCGATGAGCAGGAAAAGCGGAGGAGTCAGCGCATCCGCATACTGTTCGCTAGATTTATCATATAGTTCGCTATCGGCGTATGCCATGGTTTGAAGCGGTCGAGTGATGGTCCGCCAGAGCGTGATGGGAAAGAATACCAGCCAACTCATTACCTCGTAAAGGAGCTCATCGAGGGACTGTAAAAGCTGCATGAAATTCATGCGCGGGCACCCTACTCTAAATTGGCAGATGATTCGTTGACGGTGCTAACTTGTAACGCTCCGGACCGGTATAAAAAACGCAGCACTGGACCGCTGGCCGATTTATAGGTTGCTTGCCACATGCGCGAACAGCAGGTCGAGCAGCATCTCGCGATCGTCCGGCGTTGCGCCAACAGCTCACGCTTGGAGTAGCGGATCGCGTTGCCCTTAAGAAGTTTTGGCTGTCGGATCGTGGTCGCGAAGGCCTCCTTAAACCATGCCAAGGCCTACGCGTGCGCTGTCTCGAAATCGAGGCGTTCGACGATATCCGGCGGCGCGAGGCGCGACAGATCGACAGCGGTGAAGGTTGCATCGGCCATGGCCGGGCCATGTCGGGGGAGACGGCGTCAGATTGCTAAGTAGGGCATTGGGCCGGGCGGTCGGCCAAATGCTCGATGGTTCGATGCCTGACGGGAATTCAAAATATATCGCTGATTACTCGATAAATAGCTAAACTTCGGGCTTAACACACATTCGACTAAAAGCTCATCGTTAGGCGCTTCTCAGGTATCAACTGCATCAAAATTGGAGGCAGTGCCATGCTTGGCGCGCGATTGGATTAGGGCTTGTCGGCGCTTATCCCGCTTTTCAGCCAAGTCCGCTTCTCGTTCCCATGCCTGCGCAGCTCGCAATGAAATTCGCCTGACATTATCCAAGGTTTCGTTGGCAGCACGATCCAGATGGATTGCCACTTGTTGGCGACATTGGTCGAGTGATAACTGCATATCGCGACGCTCCTTAGGAAATTGGACAATCAAAAAAATTTTTAATAATCCTCAGTTTATATTTTTCGACCGCAAAAATCTGTCAGGAAATATGCTCGGCTTATTCACGATTTAGGGCGTATAATTTTATTTTCAACCGCTGTTGAAAAATAATATGGCAAATGTGCAGAATAGAATTCTCCACCGGAGAAATATTTGCATTATGGTTGATGACATTCATCCAAATTATGGCGTGCCGACATGCGCAAAAAGCAGATCGAGCAGCATCTCGCGATCGTCCGGTGTCGCGCCCAGCAATTCGCGCTTTGGGTAGCGGATGGCGTTACCCCGCAGCGACGGCTTGTCGCGCAGCCCGCTGTGGTGGATGTCGGCGATTTGAGAGGCCTTGCCGGTAAAGCCGACCCACATGCCCTGATCGTCGACGCCGGCACGCAGGAAGCGGGCCGAGGCAAGGCGGCGGAACATGGCCTTGCGCCGCAGGCTCGAGCGGCGGCGCAGGCGCCCGCCGGTGGATGTGTTGCGGTGCTCGTCAGGCACCGGCAGCCACTTGATGACCTTGTCGAAGTCGAAGGAGCGGATCGCGCCCGTTTCTATATCGAAGCCCGTCATCATCCGGCCGGTGCCCCAGGTGAAGCTCTTCATGATGACGCGGCGCGATCCGCCGGGGCCACCAGACGGATAGAGGAAGCAGGTGGCACCGCGCGAAGGCAGGCCCTGCTGCTTTTCCTTGCGGGGTTCGAACGGCGTGCCGTCAGGCGCCCGCTGGGCGGCGATGCGGCGGCGCTGGCTGCCGGCCAGGGCGATGCCCATCCGGCGCAGGATTTTGCCGCGCTCAGCCGGGGAGAGATTGCGCAGGATGGCGCCGGCCAGGCGTTCGACCTCGGCGAGCTCGTCCGCCATTATTCCTCGCCCGTAGCAGGCGCGCCGCCGATCGTCAGATCCGCGAAGCGTGCGGCGATGCCGTCATAGGCATGGCCATAGTCCGGTTCGGGGGGATGGGTGATGTCAAAGCCGCTGGCATGCTGGCTCGGCGTGACGATCACCGCCTCGGTCAGTTCAAGGCTGATCAGCACATCGGAGGTATCGCTATCGAGCAGTTCGGCTTCGAAGGAGAACGGCTCGCTGTCCGCCTTGCGCAGCAGCTGCGGCTGTTCCTTCTCGAGCCAGGCGAGCAGCGGAACCATGATCTGATCGGCGGTACCGGCGAACGACCAGATCCCGCATTTGAGCGTGTAGCGATATTCGAACGACAGGGTCTGCGATTGGCGCGAGGCGATGCGGCCGGCGTCCACCCAGATCTCGAGCCGATCCGGGTGAATGCGAAGATCCGGCAGAGCAGCGGTGAGCCAGCGCCGCAGGCTGTCAGGCTTGCGCATCAGTCTGGCTTCCCAGCCTGAACCATTGCCGTCTCGGCCTGCAGGGCGATCAGCGTGGCGCGGATCTGGCCGGCGATATCATAGAGCGCGAGCAGGCTATAATGCGCCTGCTCGCCGCTCACGATGCCGGCATCATTGCGTTGTACTTTCGGCAGCTTCGGGGGCGGTACCAGCAGTGCCGGGGATATTCTCGCCGTTAGCGGCTGCGGCTGCACGGTCGAGCAGGCTGACGCCATCAGCATCAATGCAGACATTGCGATAGACCGGACGCTCGACGATCGATTGGCTTTCACGATAAATCTCCCTGACATTGCCCTGGCGGGCATATTCGGCGGACTGGTAGCGGGCGGTGGCGGCATCGATTTTCGCCTGCAGCGCGCGCTGTTCGCGCTCATGCTCTGCCCGGGCTTTGGCCAGCGCGGACTGCTCGTGGTCGCGGCCCGCGTCGAAGCCGCGCAAATAGCCGGCCAGCGCGCTGCCTATGACCAGCAGCGCGGCGATCAGCAGCAGCTGCAGCCGGCTCATGCCAGCAGCCCCTTGAAGTAGCTGCGCCGGGCATAGGTCAGCACGTCCTGACGAAAGCGGGTGGCGCGATAGCTGACGTGAATCCAGCCCGAGTTCGGATCGCCCCGCGTGTAGTTTTCGAGGATCAGCTGATCGAAGCGCAGATTGTCGCGTATGAAGGTCGCGACCTGCAAATTGTCCACGTCGGGAACTTCGAAGTCGGCCGCCTCGCCGCGCGCATGCTGGCTGGTCGAGGCCGAGCCGATCGCAACGCACAGGCGCGGCGAGCGGAAGCCCGAGGTGATGCGCACCGGGCGGCCGAAGTGGGCGCGCACTGGCTCGAGCACCTTGGCGCACAGCGTGCGCAGGCTCTCGATCTGATCGGCGTCAGGCTCGTTGCGGATATTGAGCCGGGCGGCCGTATCCGAGCGGGTCATCTCGGCCAGGGTAAAATGCGGCGACAGGCGCATGGGGTCAGTCCTTCTTGGGAGGCAGGAAGCGGTCGGCGATGCGGGGTGGCAGGCTGGCGAGCGTATCGATCGCGGCGCGGGCCACGCGCGGGGTGGCATCGAAGGCCAGCAGGGCGATGGCAAAGGCGATCGACTGGGGCACAAAGCCTTCCCAGTCGGTGATCGCGACGATCGCGGTTGTCGCGTAATAGCTGACGGCCGAGCCAACCAGCCATTGCAGGAAGCGCTGGCCCCAAGGCAGCGCCGGCTTGAAGGCCTGGGCCACGGCCGAACCGATCAACGAGGGCGTGAGAGAGCCGAGCAGGCCGGCGGCGGTATCGAGCGCGACGATCGCGCAATCGCGGATATCCATATCAAAGGCTCCACAGCTGGATGAGTTGGAGGGTGCGGGGTTCTTCGGTGTTCGCCGCGCGGCCAGGCACGATGACTTTTGTGCCCAGCGGTAGAATCGCGCCCAGATCAGCAAGGCCGGGATTGGCGGCCAGCACGGGCCCGATGTGTTCGGGGCCAAGGCCGGCCTCGCGCCAGAGCAGCAGATCGAGCTTGTCGCCGGCCATTGCCGTCAAGGTCTGCGCGGCCATCAGATCAGATCCACGGTCGTGCGGCTGCGGCCCTGCAGATCGCGCAGCGCGTGCTGCGCATCGCGGCGCAGTTCCTCGATCGAGGTGCCGAGCTCGTCCGCCTGGGCGGCGCCCGCGCCAGTGGTGTCATAGTCGCGGTGCCGCTCGATCAGCTCGGCCTTGGCGTGGAGACTGACGGCGCGCAGATAGCGCAGGATCTGCACGCTTTGCCCGTCCAGCTGCGGCGCCGGCACATCGGCCAGAGTGGCATGGCCCGCCGCGATCGATGCCGCGCGCAGCGCCACCAGATCAATGCTACAAGTGAGCAGCGCGCCCAGGATCGCCGCGCGCAGCCGCGCAGCCGTGATGCTGGTCGGGATGCGCGCTTCAGCCCGGAGTACGGCGGGATCGATATCAGGGAAGAAGCCATCATTGGTGATGATGGTTTCGGCCGGTTCCGGCGCATCGACTGCGGATGCCGGCGGCAGGGCAACAAAGCTCATGGTCGGATCCTTGATTCCTGCAGGGGTGAGGATCGGGTTCGAGTGCGGCCCTGCGGCCCTGTGGCCTCCCGCATCGCGCGATCCGCCCCTGAGCGCCGGGGGCGAGGTGGTCAGGCGGCAGCGCCGCCCTGTTTGGTCGTTGGCGGCGTGATCGCTGCCCGCAATTTGTTGGTCCGCTTGATCCGGTCCTTTACCCCGACGCGTTCGTTGAGGCGCTGGGCTTCGCTCAGGCTGAAGAGCGCGGCATCGAGCGCTGCGGCGCTGTCGGCTGCCGGCAGATCTTCAGCGGCGCGCAGCTGCTCGATGCCGATCACCTTGTGCAGCTTGGCCATCACCGGATCATGGATATCGCGATCGGCGACCAGCTCGAAGGCGCGGTCGAGCACATCGAGCGCAAAGGCATGGCCGGCGTTCTGCAGCCGCTGGGCGGCCTCGGCGATCTCCTCGGCAATGACGGTGGCTGCATCGCGCTGATAGCGCGAGGGCATTTCCACCCGATGGCGCAGCAGGAACTCGCCGATCGTGAGCGCCTGGTCAAAATCGCCGGTGTCGATCAGCCAGACCATCATGGTCGGCGCAACCTCGGCCGCGATGCCGGCGCCAACGCCGGCGTCGGCCTGCAGCAGGCCAGCAACCCAGCTGGCATATTCAGGTAGCATCTCGCGCTTGGCCGCGATCTTCTTGTCGATGCTACGGATCTCTTTCAGCCGCCGCAGATCATGCGTGAGGCGCAGAGCGATCTGGCGGGCCGCCGTATCGGCGGGCGACGCATTGGCGGGGGCAGAATGCGCCCCCGCTGCCGGGAGAGGAGCAGCAGCGGGGGCGACAACCGCTCCACCATCGGGAGCGGACGCGGCGGTCTGGGCAGCAAGGATGCGGTCCCTGTGGCGTCGAGCAAGGCTCATGGCGCGTGTCCTGTCAGGTGGAGCGGAAGGGGAGGGATGGGCGCGCCGGTCAGGCCGGCTTCTTGCCCATCTTGATGTTCTCGACGAACGAGCAGCGGCCGTAATCTTCCACCACGTAATCCTCATTGACGGATTCGTAGTTTTCGATCTGGTCGAGCGCGGGCTCGTCCTTGATCTGCCGGCGGCGGGTTTCTTCCTGCCAATAGATGGCGAGGTTATCGAGGCTGGTGATCAGCAGCGAACTTTCGGGGAAGAACGGCACGATCACCGCGCGCTTGCCCGCCAGCTGCTTGGGCAGCGTGAGGATGCGATGCGCAGCTTCACGCTCGGTTGCCGTATCGCCCGCGGCCTGCAGCAGGTTCAGATATTTGTCCTTCACCAGCTTCCAGCCAACGATCACGACCAGATCGGTATCGCTGCGGTGCCAGGGATCGAGCAGATCCAGCGCATCGAAGGCCAGCGCGTCGAGATTGGCGTAATCAGCATCGGCGGTGTCGACATTGGTTGCATCGCCATCGACCACTTCGCCGGCGGCCGAGACGTAGATCGCCTTGGTGCCGCCTTCGGTCAGCGCGCCATTATCGAGGCAGCGCTCCGGTGCATGGGTGCGGATTTTGTGCAGCCAGCCTTCATTGACGTCCTGCAGCAGCGGATTGGCAGCGCGATCGGTCTGCGGAGCGGCCGAGGTGCCGTTGAAGCCGATCATGATCCGGTCGCGCCCCTGCTGTTTGAGGATCGCATCGCGCAGCAGCTTCTGGAAGTTGGGCTTGTGACGCCAGGCATCGAGCCTGGAATATTTGATCGCATGATCGAAATTGGTCTGCCGGCAGGTGTAGGTGCCATTGTCGCTGGTGCCGGTCGGATCGGTCGGCGTGCGGCGGTTGCCGGCGGCGGTGTTGGTGCGGCCTGCCAGTGGGCGCGTAGTGCCGATGCCGACCTTGTCACCGGTCTGATTGGGCACGGGCACCATGCTGATCTGCTGCAGGAAATCGCTCGATTCCTGGATGTTTTCTTCCAGCTTCTGTTCGACGGCCGGGGCAACGTTGAATTTGACCTCGGCCGAAGGGACGGCATTGAGCAGCGCGATCTGGCTGACATACGAGGTGAACAGCAGGCGGGTTTCGTTACGCATGGGATGCTCCTGAAGGAGTAAGGCTGGCGGAGGCGGGCCTGGGCAGGGTGTAAAAAGCGCCGATCAGCAGTCGGTCAGATGCGCGGCATTGCCGCCGCCACCGGTGGCAGGCTGACGGCGGAAGCTGTGCGGATCCTCTGTGGCTTCGAGCTTGCCCTGCAGCGCGGTAAAGTCGGCGCGGATTGCGGCGATGGCATCATGAGCAGGCTGCACAGCTGCTGCTACCTGCTGCCCGATCGCAGCACTGAAGGCGGCAATATCGAAGCTGTTGTCATTAGCGGCGGCCGGCGGCGGGGTAACCGGATCCTTGGGCTTGTCGTCCTGACGTGAGAACATCGCAGCCATGCCGGCAAAGCCCGAGCGGATCGCGTCGGCAATGCCGCCCTGGTCCACCTCTGCCACCACATCGATCGCAGTGGAAAAGGCCGGGGTGAACACATTGGGGCGGGCCATCGCGGCAAACTTGAGACGATCGGTGCCGAGCGATGCCGGACCATCGGTTGCGGCCAGGCCCACCAGATAGGCTTTACCCTCGCCCACGAAGTTGGGATTGATCTCGCAGCTGGTGAAGATCTTCTGATCGTTCTTCGTCATCTCGATCAGCTGCGCATTCGGCTCGATCTCGGCGAACAGACCCAGCAGCGACTTCATCTCGCCATTGATGTTCAGTTCGACCGTGTCGGTCTTGAGCGCCAGGACCGAACCATAGGCGTTGAAGGGAGCATCCGGGCTATAGCCGGCAATGTGTTCGCAATTGATCCTGGCGGTGTAGGTTTTGGGATCGTAGCTGGCGGCCATCTGCTCGAGCCATTCGCGCTTGATCTCGCGCCCATCGACGGTTGCGCCTTCGACAGCGATGCAGAAAAATTTGCTCTTGGCCATGGTCGGTTCCGGTTCCATTGGTTGCCCGGCGCGCGCCGGCTGTGATGGGACCGAAAAGGGTCTGATTTTGCGCCAGTCTCAAGGGGAGGCACTGGGACAGGGCGCAGGCCCAATGCGCAGGCCTGTTTGAGCGCCCGGCGCTGGGCATGGTCCGGCGCTATGGCCTCCATTCTCCCCCAATTGCCCGGCATACCCCAGCCCGGCGCGCCTGCTGCCCGTTGGCAGTTCGATCCGCGTCGCCATGCCCGCAGCCTCTATTGGCGGGGCTGGGGCATCACCCAGATTGCCGACGAGTTCGCCCTCCACGGCGTGGCCAACGACAACGGCAAACCCATCCCGCGTGCGACAATCGAAAGCTGGAAACAGCGCGACAAATGGGACGAGGCGCCCTCGATCGCCAGGATCGAGGACGGGCTGGAGATCCGTCTCCTCACCCTGATCGCCAAGGAAAAGAAAACCAGCGGCGATCTGGTCGAGATGGACGCGCTCTCGCGCCAGATCGAAAGCCTCGCCCGCGTCCGCCGCTATCAGGAGCCGGGCGGCCATGCCGGCGATCTCAACGAGAAGGTCAACAACCGCAACGCCGGCGGACCGCGCAAGAAGGCGAAGAAGAATCACTTCACCGCCGACCAGGCGGCTGAGCTCAAGCGGATCTTCCTCGAAGGGCTCTACGACTATCAGCAGCTGTGGTGGGACAATGCGAGCCGCCGCACGCGGATGATCCTCAAGTCGCGCCAGATCGGCGCGACCTACTATTTTGCCTTCGAAGCGCTGATCGATGCGATCGAGAGCGGCCGCAACCAGATCTTCCTCTCCGCCTCCAAGGCGCAGGCCCATCAGTTCCGTTCCTACATCGTCAGCTTCGCCAAGCTGGTCGGCGTCGCCCTGACCGGCGATCCGATGCTGATCACATCGGACCTGCGGCCGGCTGAGGAGGCGGCGGCCGAGCTGCATTTTCTGGGCACCAATTTCCGCACCGCCCAGGGCCGGCACGGCAATTTCTTTTTTGATGAATTCTTCTGGGTTCACAGCTTTGAGGAGCTCAACAAGGTCGCCTCGGGCATGGCGACGCACAAGAAGTGGCGCAAAACCTACTTCTCCACCCCCAGCACCATCGCCCATCCGGCCTATCCCTATTGGACCGGCGAGCGCCGCAACCGGCGCCGGCGCAAGGAAGAGCGCGTCGATATCGACGTCAGCCATGCAGCGCTGGCCCTGGGCAGCGAGGGTCCGGACCGGATCTGGCGCCATATCGTCACCGTGCTCGATGCCGAGGCTGGCGGCTGCGACCTGTTCGACATTGACGAGCTGCGCGACGAATATGCGCCTGACGAATTTGCCAATCTGTTCCTGTGCGAATTTGTCGATGATACGCTCTCGGCCTTCCGCTTCAACGACATGGTCGCCTGCGGCTGCGACAGCCTGGTTGAGTGGACCGACTTCGACCTTGAAGCGGCCCGTCCCTATGGCAACCGCCCGGTCTGGGCCGGCTATGATCCGCAGGAATCCGAGAACGGCGACAATGCCGCGCTGGTGATCTGCGCCCCGCCGACCAGCGAGGGCGGCAAGTTCCGGATCCTCGAGCGTCACCAGCTGCGCGGGCTCGACTTCGAGCAGCAGGCCGAGTTCATCCGCTCGGTGCTGAGCCGCTACAGCTGCACCTATCTCGGTATCGACGCCAAGGGCGTCGGCGCCGGCGTCTATCAGCTGCTGGCCAAACTCGGCGCCATGCCCGGCTGTTCGGTCGCCAAGATCGAGTACAGCCTAGAGCTCAAGGCGCAGATGATCATGAAGGCGCAGAACGTGATCCGGCGCGGCCGGCTCGCCTTCGATGCCTCCTACCTCGATATCGTCTCGGCCTTTGTGTCGATCAAGAAAACCCTGACCACCAGCGGCCGCAACGTCACCTTCAAGGCTGGGCGCGGCGGCAATGATGGCCATGCCGATCTGGCCTGGTCGACCATGCACATCCTCATGAATGAACCGCTCGACGGCAAAGCCAGGCCGACGGGCACACTGGAGATCCTCGAATGACCAAGCCCCGCCGCAAGAGCCGCCGGCAGCCTGCCCAGCTGGCCGCAAATGACAATGGCGCGAGGCAGGCGGTAGAGGCCTTCACCTTCGGCGATCCGGAACCTGTGCTGTCACGCGCGACGATGATGGATATGCTCGAATGCTACGACAACGGCCGCTGGTATGAGCCGCCGCTCTCGCGTGACGGGCTGGCCCGGGCGTTCAAGGCCTCGCCACACCATTCCAGTGCGATCATTCTCAAGCGCAATATGCTGGCCGCCAGCTTCGTGCCTTCGCCCATGCTCGGCCGCAGCGCCTTTGCCGCCATGGTGCTCGACTATCTGGTGTTCGGGGACTGCTATGTGCAGGAGATCCGCAACCGCCTGGGCGGCGTGCTGCGGCTCGAGCATAGCCTGGCCAAATACACCCGTCGGGGGCTCGAGACTGGCCGCTTCTGGTGGGTGCCCAACCACAAGGACGAGGTGGCGTTCGACCTTGGCGCCGTCCACCAGCTGCGCGCGGCTGACATCAACCAGGAAATCTACGGCGTGCCGGAATATCTCTCCGCGCTGCAGTCAGCCCTGCTCAATGAAAACGCCACCCTGTTCCGCCGTCGCTATTTTGAGAACGGCAGCCACGCCGGCTACATCCTCTATGCCACGGGCGAATTTGCCGATGGCGATGTCGACAAGATGCGCGAGGCGCT
This sequence comes from Croceibacterium xixiisoli, assembly GCF_009827305.1. Taxonomy (GTDB): domain Bacteria; phylum Pseudomonadota; class Alphaproteobacteria; order Sphingomonadales; family Sphingomonadaceae; genus Croceibacterium_C; species Croceibacterium_C xixiisoli. The sequence goes on from NZ_WTYJ01000003.1 coordinate 459,750, forward strand.
AAAGCGGTCAAAGGGACCAGGCAATTTCCGCAACCTGTTCGTCCACTCGCCCAACGGCAAGGAGAACGGCATCAAGCTGCTGCCCATCGCCCAGGTCGGCGCCAACGACGAATTTCTCGGCATCAAGAACACCACCCGCGATGACGTGCTCGCCGCCCACCGCGTCCCGCCGCAGCTGCTCGGCATCGTGCCGGCCAATGCCGGCGGCTTCGGTGATGTCACCAAGGCGACAGATGCGTTTTTCGAGCTCGAGATCGAGCCGCTGCAGGCGGTGTTTCTTGAGCTGAACGAGATGGCGGGGCTTGAGGTGGTGCGATTCCGGGAGCGGCCCTAAATTGGCATATGATTGAATATTTTGTACTTCAAACGGAACAGCCTCGCTGCTGCTCCGTTGGCTAATTGTTGTCACCTGGTCAGAACCAAACGCCTTCCGGCGAGACAGGGTCAGCGGCCTACCGCGCACGCCCCCTTCTTTTTCAGGTGAACCATGAATTATTTCAAGATTTTTCCCATCGAGCCACAGACAGCACCGATGAAGTTTCACGACATCCCTCTGCTTGAGGTGTTGGCGCTGATTGAACAGTTCGGGTTTACCGAGGTCGAGCTATTCGACCCGGACAAATTTGTTTGCAAAATCCGCATCAATGAGCGCGGTACGATGCATATCACCGACGGTTCAACTGCGCGTCGACAGATGATGCAGCCGCCCCGCTCGCTCTTGCATTGACAACATAAGGCCTCAGAGTTGTGCCCCTCTATCGTTTTCAAATACGATCTGGCGACCAACAATTTTTCAGTGTGGAGTTTGACCTTTCCGGTACAGTAGCTGCTCGGACTGAAGCGGTTAAGACGCTCGGCCAGATGCTATGCGACAATCCCACGAGCGTCTGGGATGATGGCGATTGCCAGATAGAAGTTTCGGACGAGCGCGGGCTAACCCTCTATGTGGTTCAAGTCTGTGCGCTGAAGGCTGCTTCAACCAAATTCACCGGGCGATGAAGCGCTCATCTAATCGATGGCATGTTGACTTGTTCAGGGAGCCTGACAATCTTTACAACAGGCCGGATAGTCACCCCAACTCCCCTGTTAGAGCGCTCTATCCGTCTTAGAGCCCGGCGTCCCAGATCGCCGGGCTCGCCTTGATCATGCGCACAATCAGCGGGCTGCTATCGGAGGTTACTCCCATTTTCTGCTTGTATAAGTGAGATCCGGATGCGGAATGGTCCTCTGCCTCTGTTAGCTGCGAAACTTTATCGCTTACCACTGGTTTAGGATTGCGCATCGCAGACGGTCTGATGATCTGCAGGTCAAGGAGCGCGGTCGTGTTTACCCAACTCAATCCGCCCATTCCTGTCTACATTTTAGAAAAGGGTAGTGGTTATGCCATTGGCGTTATCGATTACAGTCAGGAGCACAATCTTGTTTGGGTAACAGCATTGGATGAAGGAGGCGAAATCTGGTGCGCGCCTAACCCCACCGTCCGAATGACAAAAAACTGGACTTTGGGACGTAGCATCCAACCTTCTTCGCCAGATTTACCGAACGTTGGGGGGATCCCGGTCCCCGCAGGCCAATAGGTTCGCGCGCCAGGAAGCAGAACTAACTGCGTCTCTTCAGCTCAATTTCCACACACGGGTGTTATCATGATCCACACGGGCATAGTGCAGAGTTTCAGCGCGGAAACGGGCATAGGGGTAATCAAACCGGATGACGGGTCTGCGCCCATAGGCGTCGCTATCGAAGCTGTGCGGGCGGCAGGAATGAGCGAATTATCCGTTGACCAGCGGCTTACCTACGAGATTGAACGGCATGACGACGGGACAATGAAGGCCACAAGTCTGATTGCTGACGAATGACGTGGCGAAACATGAGGCAATTGAATTCCTCCGAGAGAAGGCCCTATCTCGACGCATGAGAGGTTGGATCTCTAGGAACAACGGGTTGGCCGTCCGGACGTGGCTTTGCTCCGGACAATGAGCAGCGAATACCGCTCGTATACGATGTCACCAGCAGCATCAAATTTTGCTTCGAGACCCCTTGAAAGGCGCTAGCGGTTTCAATAAATTTTGACCTGCCGGGCGCCTCGTCGGGTCCGGTGGGACATAGAGGGCACCGGCTCTTGGTTCCGGTGCATCTCACGTCCGAATTGCTCATATGGAGGATTTGGAAATGAGACATAGTTTTGATTTTGCGCCGTATCGGCGCTCCATGGTCGGGTTTGATCGCTTCTTCGATCTGCTGGAAACGGGCATGCGCGGCGATGCTGCCGAGAGCTACCCACCTTTCGACATTTTGAAGGAAGGCGAGGACAGCTATCGCGTTACACTTGCTGTCGCCGGCTTTCGTCCTGAGAACATCGAAATTGTCGTTCAGCAGAATTCGCTGACTGTGTCAGGCAAGCGCGCAGAGGCCGAAGCCCAGGGCGACTATCTGCATCGTGGCATCGCTACGAATGCTTTCCAGCGTCGTTTCCAATTGGCGGATTTCATTGAAGCCGGCAACGCGACCTTCGAGAATGGTCTGCTGACCATCGAATTGAAGCGCGTGGTGCCGGAGGCTATGAAGCCGCGGCGCGTAGAGATCGCAAGCGGGCCACAGGCCAACCATCAAATCGAACAGCATAGGGAGCAGGTCCGCGACGCGGCCTGATCCTTGCAATTTGGTCCGCCGATGCCGAGCGATGGCCCGGCGGACCTTCCTGCATCTAATCGTTTTGCATGGAGTGAGAAGTGTCTGACAATTACATCGAGCGCCTGCGGCGCGAGCATGCGCGTCTTGAAGGAGAACTGGAAGAGGAGTTGTCTCGTACCTGCCCTGACCAGATGCAGGTGAAGCGCCTGAAGAAGATGAAGCTGGCTGTCAAAGACCTGATGGCAATGGTGCAGGAGGGAACGCAGCAGATGAGCAAGGCAGCCTGATGCGAGCAGAGCTTGCGAGCGCGTAAGCGATGTGATCGAATAATCGCATGAAAGGAGGACGAAATGTCGCGATCCTTATCTCATACCTATCCACACCAAGTTGCGGAACATCCTCAGCTTGAACCTGAAGTGAAACGAGCGATCCTTGCCTCTTGGGCATCGGATCGGGCTGCGGTCCCCGATTATCCGCATCTGAGAAAGCCAGATAGCTTTGACGAACCCATCCCACTCGATGATGTACTTTCTGCCCTGAAAAAGCTGGACAATCCCGATCATCATTGAGGCATAATTTTGACGCCGCCAGCGCAAATGACTTTGCCCTGGCGGCGCTTCACCACCTGTTGATGAGGAGGTGCGCTAAGAGCGCCCACCTTAGTCCTTGTTATCGCTGATTGCTTCTCCACCTTCCTCTTCTTCAAAAAGAATGGCGGCGCTGCCTTCGGCAGACAAAGTGACGATGTTGCCGTCCACATCGGACACTAGGCCGCCTGGAATGTAGTGATGATGAGCAGAGTGGGAGCCGCTGTCCGGTTTCGTCATTTTTATCCGGCCGCTTTCGACGCGGTCGACAGTTCCGACGTGCACTCCGTCAGCACCGATGATTTCCATATGCTCCTTCACGGAATCCAGAATATTCGTCATGACCGTTCTCCAAACTTGGCTACCACTCCTAACGTCCACTGGCGAATTTTGGTGACGAAGGATGAGACCAGTCGACTGAGTTACCGGATAGGCAGTGCAATAGGGCTTGGTTTCCCAGTCTTATAGAGCATCACTGCTGCGACATTTAATTTCACGGAATTGAAACTTTATTCATAAAAGATAGTTTTAATTTCTTGTAATAAAATTACGTTCATAAAATTTGTATTTTTCCTGAATTTTTGAAATCTTGCTTCCGCCACCCCTCAGCGCGCGCTTATCCCCCCGCCTCGCCCGCGCACTTAATATGTGGGGTTTGATGCAGATCTCGGGCCGACGCGCTGGCCGGCTGGTCCCGTAAGCGAATAGCAAAAAACGGCCGCCGACCGCTGATGCGGTATGATGCAGCTGAAGCCCCCTTTGCGCGAGCTCTCAGCGTACACCACGCCCGTCGCTTGGCACGGCCCTTGCTCCTGGCCCCCTGGACACCCCGGGGCGGCGCAGCCGCCCCTGCGCGACGGCGCCAACTGGTGCCTCGCGGAGGAGAAGTGCCGTCATTTCGGCCGGGGGTCAGAAACAAATCAGAGCCTGAGGGCGCAAAGCGTCCTCAGTCCTTTTATCCTTTAGTTCTGAGCAGGGGGTACAATGCCAGTCTGGCACTCGCACTCTGACCATCAGAGCCCTCGAGCATCGCCATGTGCTGGCGCATGGCTTCGACATCACCGCCGTACATATGCTCGATACGCGCCGCTGCCGAAGCGCCAGCGAGCGCGCGACGATTGACCTGGTTGGCGGAGCCCTTCGCCGACAGCGCGCCTGTGACGCCCTTGAGCAGCCGTTCGGCCTTGATCGCCATGCGATTGGGAACGGCGCCTGAGCCTGTCATGCGCCTGGCTGTCTCGCGCAGCTTGTCGCCCAGCTTCTGCCGCAGCGTACGCAGGATCTCGATCGGAAGACCGGCCAGGTCGATGAAATAGGAATTGCTCGTCTGCTGGCGCTGCGGGCCTTCGCCCTTGGCGTTACCGGTCTTGACCGTCCGGCGCACCCAATCAACGATCTTCTGCCGGCGCAACGCCTCCAGCTGGCGCACCACAGTGCGCCGAGAGAGCCTGCTGCGTTTGGCGATCGTATCGAGGCACGGATCGCAGCGGCCGCTTTTGCCATCCATCACGCTGAACAGTGCTTCGAGCACCGCCCGGGCGTTCATCGAGATCGGCAGCTGCTTGCCCGCTTCCCGGATGTGATCCGAGTATCGCACCACAGTACGGGTGAACACGTCGAAGAACTTCAGCGCGTTTTCGTTCTTCGCGCTCGGCTCCCAGTGGATTGCCGAGACCTGCGCGCGCGGGTCATCGACGTCATAGCTCTTGCGCCAGGTTGCGCTGCGATCGCGCGAGACGGTAAAGGATGCCGCAGGGGAGGGCGCGTTCATGCCGCGCCTCCCTCTGTGACTGTGCGCTGCTCTAGCGGCGCGGGCCTTCTAGCAGCGCCATGGCCGGCGGCATATCCGCCAGCAGCAAATCGGCCCATTCCTGCGCGATCTCGCGCCGGCGCGGCATGTAGGCTGCCCGGTTGTAGCTCGCCTCCACACCTTCGGGGATATGGGCCAGCATCAGATCGATGATTGCCCGATCGCCGGCCAAGCCTTGCGCCTGGGCGCGTTCGTTCATGACCGTCGAGAAGGTCGAGCGCCAGCCATGCGGCACATGGCGGCCGTGGGCAATCAGCCGGTTGTAGAGATAGCCTACCGCATTCTCGCTGAGCGGCTTGTGCACGTGCCGCTGGCTGGGAAAGACGAGGCGGCTGTAGGGATTGAACGCCTTGGCTGCCTGCAGCACTTCCACCGCCTGACGCGAGAGCGGCAGCATGAAGTCGAA
>NZ_WTYJ01000004.1 GCF_009827305.1 Croceibacterium xixiisoli
GTAGCTCGTCAGGCTCATAACCTGAAGGTCGTTGGTTCAAATCCAACCCCCGCAACCATCTACTACACATCGATACGCACTCACCCCGCAAGCCCAAGCTCGTGGGGCAAAACGCATTTGGGCTACCCAAACCGGTAATGGCTCGGCGAAACCCCTAGCAGGCGGCGGAACATCGTCGAGAAATTGCCCGGGCCTTCATATCCCAGATCAAACGCCACCGATGTCACCGCCTCCCCCGCTGCCAGCTTGGGCAGCGCGATCGACAGGCAAGCCTGCTGTTTCCATTCGCCGAAGCTCATCCCCGTCTCCCGCCGGAACAATCGGGTGAAACTGCGTCGGTTCATTACCAACCCATCGGCCCATTCTTCCGTGGTGGAGCCGATATCGGGGTGATCGATGAAGGCCTGGCAGCGTCGCGCCAGCGCGGCATGCGCAGGGAAGGGCACGGCCAGCGGGATCAGCGGCGCCCGGTTCACCTCCGCAATCAGCAGGTCCATCACCAGCCCGTCACGTCCACCCTCGTCATAGGCGACCGGAATCTCCGCCGCCGCGACCAGCAATTGCCGCAACAACGGCGACACGCCCACCACTTGGCACATGCTGCTGCTGCGGTCGGGGCAGGCGGCGGTCTCGATCAGCACGGTCCGCGTCTGCACCGTGCCGACCATGCGCACGGAATGCGGCGTGCCGCCGGGGATCCACACCGCCCGCTCCGACGGCGCGACCCAGGATCCATCGGGCGTGCTGACCGCCATCACGCCCCTGGCCGCGTAGAGGAACTGACTGCGGCGGTGCTGATGTGTGCTCACTTCGAAGAAGGACGGGAATTCCTCGCCCAGAGCCACTACCGGCCGGGCAACATCCTCACTCCGTTCCAGTGCGGCACTCATTATGTCCCACTATCAGAATTGAATGGCTCACTCAACGAAGCGGGGCATTTGCGCCGGGCCTACGGACAATCTGCCGGCCATGCCGAGTCGTCCCCTAAAAGGATCGCGGCCCTCCGGCGCAGACCAACATAAGCGAGCCCGACGTGAACCCAGTATCTGCGCAGCCGGTCGAATTTCCGGCCCCCTCCGTTTCCGTGCCATCCGATCATCAGCCGCAGGGGCTGGTGGTGCAGATTGTCGGCGCGGTGGCGCTTGTGCATCTGATGAACGATCTCATCCAGGCGGTCTTGCCGGCGATCTTCCCGATGCTGAAGGACACTTATCACCTGACCTTCGGTCAGATCGGTTGGGTGGCGCTGGTCTATCAGTTCACCGCCTCCCTGCTGCAGCCCTGGGTCGGGCTCTATACCGACAAGCGCCCGCTGCCCTATCTGCTGCCGCTGGGCATGGTCGCCACGCTGATCGGCATCGTGCTGCTGGCAATGGCCAGCAGCTACACCGGATTGCTGCTGTCGGCCGCTGTGGTCGGGATCGGGTCGGCGGCTTTCCATCCTGAAGCATCGCGGGTGGCACGCATGGCATCGGGAGGGCGGTTCGGTACGGCGCAATCGGCCTTCCAGGTCGGCGGCAACACCGGATCGGCCATCGGGCCGCTGTTTGCCTCCGCCATCATCCTGCCGTTCGGGCAGACGGCGGTCGGTTGGCTGGTGTTCGTCGCCATCGCTGCGATCTGGGTGCTGTTCTTCGTCACCCGCTGGCGGTTGCAGCATGCGCCCAGGCTGGTCGCCGCCGGAGCCGCGGCAACCACCTCTCCCTATAGCCAGGCGACCGTCATCCGCGCGCTCAGCGTCATTGCCGTGCTAATGTTCGCCAAATTCATCTATATCGGCGCCTTCACCAATTACTTCACCTTCTACCTGATCGAACGCTTCGATCTGACGGCGCGGGAATCGCAGTTCTATCTGTTCTGCTTCCTGGCGGCGGTGGCGGCCGGCACCTTTGCCGGTGGCCCGGTGGGGGACCGGATCGGGCGCAAGGCGGTGATCTGGATATCCTTCCTGGGGGTGGCGCCCTTTGCCCTGATGCTGCCGCATGCCAATCTGTTCTGGACGGCGGTGCTGGCCATCACCATCGGCCTGATCATGTCCTCCGCCTTTGCCGCGCTGGTGGTCTATGCGCAGGAAATCATTCCCGGCCGCGTGGGCATGGTTTCAGGCATGATGTTCGGGCTGATGTTTGGCATTGGTGGCATCGGTGCCGCCGGGCTGGGCAATCTGGCGGACGTCTATGGCATCGTCTGGGTCTATCAGATCTGTGCCTTCCTGCCGCTGCTGGGCCTGTTCACGGCCTTGCTGCCGTCACGACGGCGTTGATCGCAGGCTGTCCGCCAGCGCGGTGAAAATCCTTTCGTCGCGCGTCTGGGTGACGTTGAAGCGCATGAAGCCGGCGGCATTCTGGCTGGCGCTGAAGACATTGCCCGGTGCCAGCACGATATCGCGTTGCATGCAGAAACGCGCAATATCGGCGGAATCCTGCCCATCCGGCAGGCTGCACCAGAGGTAGAACCCGCCGCGCGGCATGACCGAGGGGGTGATGCCCAGCGTCGCCAGCCGTTCGGCGCATTCCTCCCGCGCATGGGTCAGCCGCTGGCGCAACTCGGCCATGTGCCTTCGGTATCCGCCGCCCGACAGAATGCCGGCAATCAGTTCGGTCGCCATCGGGCTTGGGCCGCCGAAATTGGTCGCCACCTGCAGATCCACCAGCCCTTCGATCCAATCGGCGCGCGCGGCGATATAGCCGCACCGGCTCGCGGCGGAGAGGGATTTGGAGAAGCTGCCCACGCGGATCACCCGTTCGAACCCGTCCAGCACGGCCAGCCGGGGCGAGGGGCTGGGTTCGAAATCGGTGAAGATATCGTCCTCGATGATGGTCAGATCATGCGCCGCTGCGGCGCTGAGCAGGCGGTGGGCGGTCTGGGGTGACAGGCTGGCCCCGGTCGGATTGTGGAGCGCCGAATTGGTGATGTAGAGCCGGGGGCGCTCTGCCGCGAGTGCAGCCTCGAACGCCATGATATCAGGGCCTTGGTGCGTATAAGGCACGCCGATGATGCGCACGTGATGGGCGCGGAGCAGGGCCTGGAAATTGAAATAGCCGGGATCATCGACCAGCACCGTATCGCCCGGGCGCAGCAGATAGCGGCAGACCAGGTCGACCGCCTGGGTGCCCGATCCGGCCAGCATGATCTGTTCGGGGCCGATATCCAGCCCTTCTTCGGCAAAGCGGCCGAGCAGATGGCGGCGCAGAACCTGCGATCCGCGCGTGCCGCCGTAATTGGCCAGCGTGTCATCCTCGGCACGCGCCAGCGCGCGCAGCCCCCGCCTGATCGCGCCCTGCGGCAGCCAGTCAGCGGGCAGCCAGCCGCAACCCGGCTTCAGCACAGCCGCATCGGTATCGAGCGATTGGCGCGAGACCCAGAACGGATCGATCGCCCGATCACGCCGGGGCTCCAGTTCCCCGATCGGGATCGGCGGCACGGCGGCGCCCGTCACATAGAAGCCCGAACCCCGACGTGCGCGGATCAGCCCTTCGGCCACCAGCCGGTCATAGGCTTCGACCACGGTGGAGGGGGACACGCCCATGCTGTCGGCAAAGCTCCGCACGGAGGGCAGGCGATCGCCGGGGCTGATCGCCCGGCTTGCCACTCGCTGGCGGATGGTCTGCATCAGATCTTCGGTGCGGGTGGTTTCGCGCAGCATCGGTGAGGCTCTTTGTATGGCTATTGGCACCCATACACTTATTTGATTTTGTATGGGAGTGTTTCTGGCCCGCTCCATCACGCCCGCCTAGGTCCGCGCTGGAAAGCGAGGAATTATGCGTGGCAATGCGGGCTGGGGCAGTGGGCTGCTCGGCGTGATGATCTTCAGTGGTTCGCTGCCGGCCACACGGGTGGCGGTGGTCGATCTGTCGCCGGTGTTTCTGACGGCGACCCGCGCCGTGATCGCGGCGGGGCTGGGCGCCTTGTTCCTGGCGGCGCTGCGGCAGCCGCGCCCGGCGCGCGGCGATCTGCTGTCGCTGGCGACCGTGTCGCTGGGGGTGGTGGTCGGGTTTCCGCTGCTGTCCGGGCTGGCACTGCAGCATATCACCTCTGCCCATTCGATCGTGTTCATCGGGCTGCTGCCGCTGGCGACGGCGATCTTTGGCGTGCTGCGCGGCGGGGAGCGGCCGCAGCCGGCGTTCTGGATCTTTTCGGTACTGGGCGCCGCCGCCGTGGCCGGCTTCGCGCTGGATCGCAGCGATGGCGGCGCGATCACCGGTGATCTGCTGATGGTGGCCGCCGTGCTGCTGTGCGGGCTTGGCTATGCGGAAGGTGCCGCCCTGTCCCGCCGGATCGGCGGATGGCAGGTGATCAGCTGGGCCTTGATCCTGCCGATGCCGTTGATGCTGGCGATTGCCGCTGCGACCATGCCGGGCAATTGGGGTGCGGTCGGCGCGTCGGCCTGGATCGGGCTGTTCTATGTCTCCGTTTTCTCGATGATGCTCGGCTTCGTGTTCTGGTATCGCGGGCTGGCACTGGGCGGGATTGCCAGTGTGGGGCAGCTGCAATTGCTGCAGCCCTTCATGGGGCTGGTCCTGGCCTGGAGCCTGCTGGGCGAACCCGTCGCCTGGACCATGGTCGCCTCCACACTGGTGGTGATCCTGTGCGTGGTCGGGGCCAAACGGTTCGCCTGACTGAAGGAGTATTGCCACAAAAGCGGAACATTCATCGGCTACCCGGCCTGCACAATGCGTAAACGCATGAAAAACATGTCTATTCGGGTATTCGCACAATGAAAAAAGCTGGTTTCGCCGCTCTCCTCCTGTCTGCGGCGGCCCTGCCGCTGGCGGGCGCCTCCGCTCAGGACACGGCCGAGGCTGTGTTCCAGCGCAACGCCCGTGGCGATATCACAGGCCCCGATGGCGCCCGCCGCGTGACCGGCGACATGAGCGGAACCTATCGCCAGATGGCGCAGCATGATGCCGAAACCCCGGTGCGCAATGTCATCCTGCTGATCGGCGATGGCATGGGCGATTCCGAAATCACCATCGCGCGCAATTATGCCGAAGGGGCCGGCGGTTACTTCAAGGGGATCGATGCCCTGCCGGTGACCGGCCAGTACACCCATTATTCGATCGACCGTGAAACCGGCCGCCCGGTCTATGTCACCGATTCCGCCGCATCGGCCACCTCCTTCGCCTCGGGCATCAAGACCTACAATGGCGCGATCGGGGTCGATATCCATGGCCGCCCGCATGATTCCGTCCTGACGCTGGCCCGCCGCGCCGGCCTTGCCACCGGCAATGTCTCCACCGCCGCGCTGCAGGATGCGACACCCGCCGCGCAGGTGGCGCATGTGTCCGATCGCGGCTGTGCCGGGCCGGACGAAACCGCGCGCAAATGCCCGGAAAATGCGCTGGAGCAGGGCGGCGCCGGCTCGATCGCCGAACAGCTGCTCACCACCCGCGCCGATGTGACGTTGGGCGGTGGTGCTGGCCCGTTCCGCCAGATGGCGCGTGCCGGGGAGTGGGCGGGCACGAGCCTGCTCGATCAGGCGGCCGCGCGCGGCTATAGCGTGGTCACCAGCGCGGCCGAGCTGGCCGGGGTGACGGCGGCGGACAATACCCGCCCGCTGCTGGGCCTGTTTGCCGAAGGGAACATGCCGGTGCGCTGGCTCGGCCCGAAGGCGACCCATCACGGCAATATCGATCTCGCCCCGGTCACCTGCACGCCGAACCCCGATCGCAAGGAGGATCAGCCCAATCTGGCCGCGCTGACCAGCAAGGCAATCGAGCTTCTGTCCGCCAATCCGAAGGGCTTTTTCCTGCAGGTCGAAGGGGCATCGATCGACAAGCAATCGCATGCCTACAACCCCTGCGGCCAGATCGGCGAAACGGTGGATCTGGATGAGGCGGTGCAGGTCGCGCTCGAATTCGCGCGCCGCGACGGCAATACGCTGGTGATCGTCACCGCCGACCACGCCCATGCCGGGCAGATCATCTATGCCGATGCCGCCGCGCCGGGACTGTCATCCGCACTGCGCACGCTGGAAGGGGAGGTGATGGCGGTCAGCTATGGCAATTCGGAAGGCAGCAGCGCCGGCCACACCGGCACCCAGTTGCGCGTCGCCGCCTTCGGCCCGCGTGCCTTCAATGTCGCCGGCCTGCTGGATCAGACCGATGTGTTCTACATCATGCGCGATGCGCTGGGCCTGACGCAGGAGGCTGCACCCGCCGCCGAATGATCGCCGGACGATATTGCAGGCTGGCGCGGTGTTGGGCATAGCTGCGCCGGTCTCGTTTTGTCGGTCTGCTCCCCGGTCCGGAAAGGTCTGCCTGCCATGCGCAATCGCCCGTTCCTGACCGCAGCCGTGCCGGGCGCCTGATCCATGCCCTCCTTCTTTCTCGCTATGCTTGCCGCCCTGCTGGCCACGCTCGGTGGGCGGGAAGCGGTGCAGGTCTCGCGTCTGTCCGGCGCCCTGGGGCAACCCCCGGCGCTGCTGGTGGCGATCTGGCTCAGCGCGCTGGTCAGTTCGGCTGCCATGGCCTGGGCCGGCACTTTCATTGCGCCGCTGCTGTTCCCGCAGGCCAAGCTGATGTTCGTTGCCTTCGCCCTGCTGCTGGGCGGGCTGGAAATCTGGTTCTTGCGCCCGCCGGCCAAACCGAAGGAGCCGACCCGCTCCTTCGGTGCGCATCTGATCGTGCTCACGGCAGCGCAGATGGGCGATGGCACGCGCTTCCTGGTCGCCGCCTTTGCCGTGGCGAGCGGCATGCCCTGGCTCGCCGCCGCCGGGGGCGTCATGGCCAGCGGCCTGGTGCTCACCGGCGCCTGGGCCATGGCGGAGGAATGGGAGGGGAAACTTCCGCTGGGCCTGCTGCGCGGCGTCATCGGCGGGCTGTTCGTGATCGCCGGGATCATTGCGGGCCTGAATGCGCGGGGCCTGCTCGGTTGAGCAGACGCTGATCGATACAGGCGATTACCATGCGTTGAAATCCGCATGAAACCGATCTCCAGCCTTGCCGTTAATCCTGCGAATGCCGGCCCGCCGGGCCCGCTGCAGGAGGAAAACCATGGCCAAATCTGGCGACAATTCGAACACCGCGCTGGTGGCAGCGCTGAACGGCGTGCTGGCCGATCATCTGGCGCTCTATCTCAAGACCAAGAATTTCCACTGGCATGTGGCCGGATCGCATTTTCGCGGGCTGCACCTGATGTTCGATGAACAGGCAACCCAGATCATCGGCGTGACCGACGCGATTGCGGAACGCGCGCGCAAGATCGGCGCCAACACGCTGACCTCGATCGGATCGGTGGCCGGCAACACCGTAATCGCCGATCAGGACAATGCCGAACTGACAGCCGATGCGATGGTCGCCGAACTGCGCGACGACAATGATACGCTGGTGGAACGCCTCAAGACGCTGAAACTCGCGTCCGACGAAGCGGGCGATTACCCGACCAACGGGCTGGTCGATGAATGGATCGATCAGGCGCAGGAACGGGCCTGGTTCCTGGCCCAGACGCTGAAGCAATGACCGAATACGGCGGGCCCGTGATGGCCCGCCATTTTCGCCCCATCGCGTTGACCCGTCGCTTTGACTCCCTCGCTCTGGCCGGCTTTTCGGGATAGGGTGGCCCATGTCCGATGTGAACATCATTGCCGGCGCCGATGACCATGCCATCGCCGGCTGGCTGGCCGATTGTCTGCAGACTGGGCTGATCCGCGCCGACGGTGCCGCCATCGCGATCAGCCTGCCCGGCGGATCGACGCCCTTTCCGATCCTTTCCGCGCTAGGGGCCGATGCGCTCGACTGGTCGCGCGTGACCGTCTGGCCGGGCGATGACCGGCTGGTTGCCGAAGAACACGCGGCCAGCAACACCGGCCGTATCCGCGCTATGATCGAACCGCTGGGCGCCAGGGTGCAGGCGCTGGATATGGCCCTGCCGCCCCCGCATTTTGCGCTGGTCTGGCTGGGCATGGGACAAGACGGTCACATCGCCTCCCTCTTCCCCAACACCGATCCGCAGGCCGATGATCCGCAACCGATCCGCCGGCTGACGCCCGATCCGCTGCCGCCGGAGGCGCCGTTCGACCGGGTGACGCTGACCATCCCGGCCTTGCTGAACAGCGATGCGCTGATGTTCGTGGTGCGCGGGGCGGCAAAACAGGCTGTGTTCGAACAGGCCATGGTTGGCGAACATGATCTGCCGATTGCCCGCCTGCTGCGCGCGGCGCATCAGCCGGTGACATGCTTCACCTGATCCTGCGCCTGCTGCCCGCGCGGCTGCATCACGCGGTATTGCGGATCGGCTATGCCGCGCGGCGCAGCATCCGGCGGCGGCTGAAGCTGCATCTCTCGGGCGTGTCGCTGATCGCCCATGACGGGGCGGGGCGCATCCTGCTGGTGCGGCACAGCTATGGCCCGGAACAATGGTGCTTCCCCGGCGGCGGGGTCGATCGCGGCGAAACCCCCGATCAGGCCGCCCGGCGCGAACTGGCCGAAGAACTGCACGGCACCGCTACCAGCCTGACCCTGTTGGCCACGCTGCAGGAAACCCTGGCCGGTGCGCCGCACACCGCGCATATCTATGCGCTGACGCTGGCCGAAGGCTGGCGCATCGACGGGCGCGAACTGGTGGAGGCGCGGTTCTTCGATCCCGACGATCTGCCGCAACGCCTGTCTTCCCCCACGCGGCGAAGGATTGCGCTGTGGCGGGATCGCGGAGCCGCAGCTTTGCAGGGCTGAGCGGATCAGCCTCACCAATGGCTTATCAAGCAGGGCGGCGCCTGATCTCGACCACTTCGGGCGATTGCGCGTCCATGAACATATAGGCGCGCCCGAGCAGGGCCTGCATGCCGAAGGCGTCGAAGACATTGCTGCCTTGCGGCGTGATCAGCACTTCGCTGGTGGCGAGCCCATCGAGGTGACGGGTTTCGATTTCCTGCCAATTCTGTTCGGCAATGTCGCGCAGCACCACATTGGTTGCCGGGCCATTGTAGGTCACCAGAATATTGCCATCATCCATCGGGTGCGGGGTCATGTCGGGATGGGCATGAAAAATGTCGGACAGCACGGAAAGGGCGAACTCTGCCGCTGCCGCATCGGAAAGGCCGTCATCCAGCACAACGCAGGTGCCGTTGGTGAAGACGGCAAGGTCACGCTTCTGATCGGTGTAATAGGCCATTCTTTCGACCACACGATCGATCGGCTGGCGGAATGACGGCTTCCATTTGGGCACCGGGGGGAAGGTCATTTCGGGCTCCCTGGCCTTGAGAACGGATGATCCGGCCAGCCAGAGCAAACCCAGCATGAGATGTCGCCGTCCGATCATGCGGCGAAGCTATGCCGCTTGATCCGCCGACGCAACGCGGGATCATCCGTTATCTGTTCTCAAGGCCGCTTGCTGATCCGCAGCACCGTCCCGCGCTCCTCATCGGTAATCACATAGAGCGATCCATCGGGCGCCACGCTGACCGCGCGCAGGCGTTGTTTCAGATCCTCGATCAGATGCTCCGCCACATTGGCCTTGCCGGCCGCATCCAAGGTGATCCGCATCAGCCCTTCGGTGAAGCTGGGCATGAACAGGCTGCCCTGCCAGGCGGGGAACATCGCCCCGTCATACCAGGCCAGATCGCCGGGATTCACCGAGGGCGGGCCGAAGGCGATCACCGGATCGGTCATCCCGGCGACCTCGCGGATGCCCTGCGCGGGCGTGCCGTCATAATGCTGGCCCTGGGTCACCGATATCCAGCCGTAATTCTGGCCCTTCTCGATAATGTTCAGCTCATCCCCGCCGCGCGGGCCGAACTCGCTTTCCCACAATTGCCCGGTTTGGGGATGGAAGGCGAGGCCGAGCGGATTGCGATGGCCCAGCGTCCAGATCTGCGGGTTCCAGCCCGGCTGACCGACGAAGGGATTGTCCGCTGGAATGCTGCCATCGGGATTGATCCGCAGGATCTTGCCGAAATCGCCATCGGGCTGCTGCGCCATTTCGCCGTAATTGCGATCGCCGACCGTGATGAACAGCTTGCCATCGGGCCCGAACAGGATGCGCCCGCCCCAGCTGCCCCAACCGGGCCCCTGACCGCAGCAACGCGCGGGCCAGGGTCGGGCGCCGAACCAGGCATCGGCGACGAAGATATCCTTCACATCGCTCAGTGCCATGCCGCCATCATAAATGGCGGACATAACCGCCACCGTGGTCTGGTCGTGGTTCTGCGGGTCCGGCTTGACGTAGGAGAGGTAGATGCGCCGGTTGTTGGCGAAATCCGGATCGATCGCAATGTCATAGAGCCCACCGATGGAGGTCGGGTTGATCGGCGGCAGCCCGGCAATCGCGACGGGATCGAGCGTGCCATTGCGGATGATCCGCAGGCGGCCCGACCGTTCGGTCACCAGCGTGGATCCATCGGGCAGGAAGGCCAGCGCCCAGGGGTGATCCAGCTGCCGGGTGATCACCTTCACATCGATCGGGCCGGCGCTGCTGTCATAGCGCCAGGGGCCGATCCCGAGCGCCACGGGCGGGCGCGGGCCATCCGGCGGCAGCGCGGCCGGCGCTGCAGTCGGTGCCGGGGCGGCGTCCTGCGCCGACGCGGGCAGGGCGAACAGGCCGGTGGTCAGCATGCCGCCGATCAGGGCGCGCCACGCGCTGTTGGCCCGTTCCCTCATGCCGGAACAACCTTCTGCTGGCGGGCATAGACCGGGTTCAGCAACAGCGTGCCGAACTGCTGCAGATAGCGGGCGCGTTCTTCGTGGGGCGGTTCATCAGGGATGGCGCGGGTCAGCGCTTCGCTGCGCGCGGCAATCCCCCCGGCAAATTCGGGATGGGTCAGGATATAGAGATCGCGCCGCTTCATCCCGGCCAGCACCCGCCGGCCGACTTCCTCCGCCGTCATGAACAGCGATTGGACTACCGGCGATTTGGGGGAAATCGGATCTTCGGTCACATGCTCGTTGCGCAGATGCGCGGGGCGCACCCGGTCCAGATTGGCGCCGATATCGGTTTGCACCGGGCCGGGGCAGAAGATCGACACATCCACGCCGGTTCCGTGCAGTTCCCCGGCCAGCGCCTCCATCATGCCGGTCACCGCGAATTTCGCCGCGCAATAGGATGCCGCACCATCGACGGCGGTCAGCCCGGCGGTGGAGGATGTCACCACCAGATGGCCGCTGAGCCCGCGATCCAGCAGGCGCGGCAGCACGGTCATCAGCCCGTTCAGCACGCCGCCGAAATTGACCCCCATGGAAAAATCCCAATCCTTGTAGGTCATGTCGCGCATCATCCCGGTCAGCCCGATACCGGCATTGCCGACCAGCACCTGCACCGGGCCCAGTTCGCGTTCCACCAGGTCCACCGCCGCCACCCAGGCGGCGCGGTCGGTTACGTCGAGCAGCACGGGCAGCACTCTCAGCCCCGCTTCGGCCAATTCCGCCGTGGTTGCCGCCAGCGCATCCCCGCGCATATCGGCAATCGCCACGATCATCCCGTCGCGGGCAAAGGCTTCGGCCATGCCGCGCCCCATGCCGCTGGCTCCGCCGGTAATCAGGGCGACCTGCCCGCCGAGATGTTTGGTCATTGTGTGCTGCGCTCCCATCGCCATGCGTGATCTCATGGATCGTGGCGATTGTGCCTGACGGGGGCTGCGACGCGCGGACTAAACGGCAGCGTCAATGTGAGGCAGGGGAAAAATAAAGTGCCTCTGGGAAAAAGATTTCATTTACCTATAAAATATTTGTATTAGATAAAGTGCAAATTCCCAATTATTTCATTGTTCTTTCTCGATTTGAGTCCAAGGCGTATGCGGCGCAGAAGACATGCGGATATCGAAAATGGATTTAAGTGAGAAAAGCAGGCTCAAACATGACCCGCATCCACAGGCATATTCATGATCCAGTTTTTCCGGAAGGCGTAGCCAAAGCGCGAAAATCCGTTTTGGTCGACTTTGATGGTGAGTGCCTAGAAGTGCGCTATTATCGCACGCTCTGGCATCGTCTTCATGATGATGCCAACGCAGTCAAGCGGCGACAGACATCTGCGTTAATCGTGAGGCATGGTCAACATGTTGGGAGCTTGGAATTTACCGAATATCAAGTGGCCACCTTCACAGATTCCAGAGAATTTTTCATGGAAATGGATAACCATTCGCAAGCGGCGTATGGTCTAGCTCGAGTTATTTGCGAAAGCTGGAATGATGTAAATGAAATATCTAACTACGGTGATATCGTGGAAATGAATCGTGCTTGGATGTCGTTAAGGTTTTATAAAAGAGGATGCTTTTCTGCTGCTGCAAATGCGTTAATCGATAAACTTTTTGATGGTGGGGGTATTTTTATTTTGAAGGCATTTCCTCTAGAATATGAAGGTGATGTCACAAAGGAGAATGCTAAAACGTTTCTTCGGCGTCAGAGTGCTATGAAGCGTCATTACAAGAGGGTGTTCGGCGTTGCATCTTTTCCAGGAATGCATGGTGGCGATGGATGGATGTATTCCATGCCTAAGAGATTGATAGGATTTGTCCCAAATCCATCAGAAGGAAATAATTTCGATTACGATTCAATTTTATTTGGGTAATAGCAAAAATAGGGATTGCTTCTTCTAGGATGTTGTTTCCAACAAAACCTGCTCCCGCTCCTTCTGCCGCATCTTCTCCGCCCGGTAATCCCTTGGCGTCAGGCCGTAATGTTCCACAAAGCGGCGGGCGAAATAGGATGAATCCGAAAACCCCCAATTGTATGCCAGCGTGGTGATGGAGCCATAGCTGGCTTCGGGCAGCGCCAGCATGATCGCGCATTCTTCCAGTCGGCGGCGCAGGATGAAGCGGCGCAGGGTTTCGCCGCCGCCTGGCTGGTCCTGCCCTTCGGCAAAGATCAGCCGCAGATAGCGGGGCGAAATGCCGAACTGGCTGGCGATGCTGGCCGGGGAAAGGTTGGGATCGTCCAGATTGGCCTCCACATGGGCGCGGATCTTGCCCGCCCAGGCGGCCATGGTCGAAATGCTGGTCCGGCAATCGCCCGCTTCCTCGATCGATGCGGCCAGCAGGTCGATCAGCCCCAGGAACACCGGATAGGAAAAATAGCGCATCCGGTGTTCGGCAAACAGCCGGTCCATCGCCAGCATCGATGCATGCAGCACCTGGTTGATGCCCAATGTCCCATCCATCGGGCGCAGCACGATGTCGCGATAGGCGGGCAGCCGGGCCATCACCAGCGATGCCGGAAATCCCACGGCAATGGTCCTGACCGCCGCGCGGGATTTGAAGCGGAACAGCGTCGCCTCATCATACAGGATCAGGCTGTTTTCCCCGGCGATGCGGGTTTCGCCATTGCTGTAGATTTCGCCCGATCCGCTCAATTGCAGGCACAGATGGATGAAGCCGCGGCAATTGCGCGTGTGTTCCTTGCCGCGAAAGGCGTTGAGGGCGGAGGAATCGACCTGGCTGTAGGTGAAACGCTGGAATGATCCCTGGATCATCGACGATCGGAAATCATCCTCCCCTTCCGGAGAAAAGGCGATCGGCGATGTCGTTTTGGCGACAACATCCTCCCAATAGCGCAGACGTTGTTCTGCGCCGACCTGGCTGACATTGAATTGCCTGAAGGCGTCGGCTTCCACCTACTCCCTCTCCTCTCGGCCTCATTCTATATTTTTATGCCTTTGTGTTAGGCTTTGCCCAGGGCCGCTGCAAGCAATTGGTTGCCGGCTGCAAGCTGTTGCTTGGCAGGGGACGAGAAGGGGCCGGACTGATCCTGCCCCTTCCCGAAATGGGTCAGAACTTCAGCGATCCGGTCAGGCCGATGCGCCGGCGGGCGCCGGTCACGCCGGTGTTGGATGCCATACCGGGCGGCAGGGCGGCACCCAGAATCGAGATGTCGAAATAAGTCGAATAATATTTCTCATCGAACAGATTGTTCGCGAAGACGCCCAGAGAGACATTGCCGATCTCATATTTGATCGACGCATTGGTGATGTAATAGGCATCCATGAAAACCGGGCCGATCTGCGAATAGCTGAAACCGGGGCGGTCCCCCTTGCCGGCCAGATTGGCATCCAGCTTCAGCGTGCCATTGCCGAGCGGGATTTCGTAATTCGACCCGACGAAGAAGGTCCAGTCCGGGGTGTAGAGCAGCCGATTGGTGGGCAGGGCAAAGCCGGTGACCGCGATGAAGCCGTCCTGATTGGTCGTGCGGGCATGCAGCAGGCCGACATTGCCATAGATCTGCCACTCCGGGTTGACTTGCCAGGTCGCCTCTATCTCCGCGCCATAGCTTTCCACGTCGCCGGTGTTCAGCATCACGGCAATCGCCGCCGAACTGTTGGTCGATGGCACGATCGCGTTGACGCCGATGTAGTCCGAATAATCATTGTAGAACACGTCCGCCGCGACCGAGAGCGCCCCGTCGAAGGCGGAGAATTTCGTGCCCAGCTCATAGGTCCAGACCGAGTCATTGCCATAGATCAGATTGGGCGAACCCGGCGGGTTCTGCCCGCCGCCACGCACCCCGCGCGCGACCGAGGCATAGGTCATGAAATCGGGCGTCCAGTGCATGGTGACCGATGCGCGCGGCTGCAGCTCGTTCACCTTGTAGGCGGCGGTGGTGAAGGCACTGGTGGAGGTCAGCGCCTGTTCGTCATACCGTGCGCCGACCGCGATCTCCAACTGGTCGGTCGGGTTCCAGAACACATTGGCGAACACCGCCTGGTTGCGATTGCTGGTTTCGGCGCGGCCCGGTGCCAGCAGATTCTCGGGCACGATGAAGGTGTTGGTTTCGGTGTGGTCGTTATATTTGGTGTAGAAAATGCCCACCAGGGTGGAGAGGCTGTCGCTCAGCCGCGTTTCCAGCCGCGCCTCCGCACTATAGGTGTCCAGCTTGCCGAAATCGTTCGATCTGATGAAGTCGGTCGGGCCCAGATCGACATCCCACACCACTTCGCGTTTGCGGTGAACATAGGAACCGATCAGCGTCAGCTTGCTGTCGATACTGCCGATATCGAATTCGCCCTTGCCGTTGATCCCGGTGTAGCGATCCAGGCCATAGCTATCGAGGTTCTGTTCCGACGTGTAATCATAGTCGGTCGGGCCGGAGATCTGGTTGTAGGGGAAATAGCCGCCGCGAACATTGTCATGGAACATGCCCAGCGTCAGCTTCGCATCGGGCGAAAGCAGGAAATCCAGCCGCCCCCTGACCGAAAACTGGCGCGATGAATTAAGATGATTGCCGGTCATCAGATTGGTGATGAAGCCGTCTTCGCGGTGATAGGCGCCCGAAACCCGAAACCGCACGACATCGGGCACGATCGCGCCGGAAAGCGATCCGGCGAGGGAGGCGAAATCATCGGCCCAGGCATAGCTGCCATTGACCTGGCCCGACAGATCATTGGTCGGATCCTTGGTGACGATATTGACCGCGCCGCCCAGCGTGTTGTTGCCGAACAGCGTACCCTGCGGGCCGCGCAGCACCTCCACCCGTTCGACATCCATCAGCGGGCTGTTGAAGAACGATGTCGCCGGCAGGAAAATGCCGTCGACGAAGATCCCCACGCCCGGCTGGACCGAATCCGCCAACGTGGTGCCGATCCCGCGCATCGACACAAAGGATCGCGTCGGCGTGTCGGAATCGATGGTCAGATTGGGCGCCAGCCTGGCAACGTCGCGCACATTGGTTGCCTGCACCGCATCCAGCAGATCGTCGCTGACGGCGGTCACCGACACCGGAATATCTTCCAGCCGTTCCTCGCGCCGGCGGGCGGTGACGATGATGCCGCTGCCGCTGGCCTCTTCGGCCTGCACCGGCTCCGGCGCAGCGCCGCCGGCCTGTTGCGCCAGCACGGGCTGGGCCCATCCGGCCAGGGTTGCGCCGGTCAGGGCCGAGCCGGCCAGAATCCAACGATGAAGTCTTGCTCGCCGCACGTCCGTTCTCCCATGTCACGGGGTCTTTGCCCCGCATTTCTTTTTTGAACCTCCCGCCAGCGTGTCAGCGAAACCAGCGGTGGTCCGGTGCCTGTTTCATGGCCCATGCCGGGGCCACAGGATATGACCAACCGGTAGAACCGATCTTGCCAAAGCGGCAGACGGGCCCGGAAAGCCTGCCTCCAATGCTGACTGGTCCGAACGCCTGTGCCGCTTGGTCCGCGTGCCATTCTGCCGATGCGGCAGTCTTGCCCATAGCCGGCCGCGATCCCGACAGGCCGGACATTCATGGGAGACGCCAGCGTGGCACAGGCCAACAGCATCACATTGTTCGATCTTCAATTCGCCAGCGGCTGCACCACCAGCCCCTATGTCTGGCGGACCAAATATGCGCTGAAGCACAAGGGCTTCGATATCGATCTGGTCGATGGCGGCTTCACCGATATCCTGGCCCGCACCGGCGGTCGGTCGGATCGGTTGCCGGTGATCGTCGATGGCGATCGCTGGGTGCTCGACAGCTTCGTGATCGCCGAATATCTCGATGAAACCTATCCGGACCGGCCGCTGCTGTTCCCGCACAAGCCCTACAAGCCGGCGATGGGTTTCATCGATGCCTGGATCTGGAACACGGTGATCGGCGCCTGGTTCGACAATTACATTGCCGATTACCATGATCTGTCGCGACCGGACGATCAGCCCTATGTCCGCGAAACCCGCACCCGCTTCGTCGCCGCGCCCACGCTGGAGGCGGCGCAGGCCGGGCGCGAGGATCGCCTGCCGCAGATGCCCGCGCGGCTCAATCCGCTGCGCAAGCTGCTGCGCGAAACGCCATGGATCGGCGGCGATGCCCCGGATTATTGGGATTACTCGGCGCTGGCGATTTTCCTGTGGCTGGCATCGCTTGCCACAACCCCGCCGCTGACCGATGATGATCCGATGCGCGACTGGCTCGATCGCGGCTTCGATCTGTTCGACGGACTTGGCCGCCATCCCGGCCTGCACAGCCTGTTCGGCCTGCAATTGAAGCCGGGTGATCCCGAACCGTTCGATCGCGGGGGAATGGGGCAGGCAGTCACCCCGAAAAACGTGGGGCCGGGCGCACCGGTACAACCACAGTGATGGCTGCGGGGGGAAGAATGCCGGTGACCAGAAAAGTGCCCAGCATAAGGTATGAATTCCGGCTGCTCCTCCTGCTCAGCCTCACAAATGGGGTCGTCGCGCTCGAACGGTTGAGCGCCAGCTTCCTCTCGCCGTTTCTGGTGGCTGATTTCGGTCTGACCAACACGCAGCTGGGCCTGCTGGCGGCGGCGCTATCCGGTGCGGTGGCGGTCAGTGCCACGCTGTTCGGTTCCTTCGCCGACCGCGACGGGCGGAAGAAATCCATCCTGCTGATCGCCACCATCGGTTTCTCTCTGATTGCCGGCCTGCCTGCGCTGGTGACCGGCTTCATCGGCCTGCTGTTCGTGCGGATGCTGCTGGGCATTGCCGAAGGACCGGTGGTGCCGCTGTCGCAATCCATGATGGCGCAGGTGTCCGATCCGCGCCGGCGCGGGCTCAACATGGGGCTGCTGCAGATGGCCGGCGCCTATCTGATCGGGGGCATGGCCGGGCCGGTGCTGGCGACTTACATTGCCACCGATCACGGCTGGCGCATGGCCTTCACCGCCTCGGTCATTCCGGGGCTGGTGATGGCGCTGGCGCTCTGGCTGTTCGTCAAGCCGGATGATCGGGGCAAGGTGGCGGTCATGCCAGATCAGCCGAAACCGCCGCATGCGCCGATGCTCAGCCTGCTGAAAATCCGCAATATCCGCCTGTGCGTCATCATCGCCGGATTGTTCGCCGCCTGGGCCACGGTGCAGAATGTGTTCCTGCCGGTCTATCTGGTCAGCGAACGCGGCATGTCCCCCACCACCATGGGCTGGGTGATCGCGGCGGGCGGCCTGGCCGGGCTGCTGGGCGGTTTCGGCGTGCCTGCCCTGTCAGACTGGGTCGGGCGCAAGCCGGTGATGGTGGTCTGCGGCGCGCTGATGCTGTTCGCCCCGGCGGCGATCCTGTGGCTGCCGGCCAATCCCGTGGCCATGAGCCTGGCGGTGCTGATCGGCTGGCTGGTGATGGGGATGGCGCCGATGTATATCGGCGTGATCCCGACCGAAAGCGTCCCCCCGCATCTGACCGCCAGCGCCATAGGCCTGGCCACGGCGGCGGGCGAAGTGTTCGGCGGGGTGCTGGCGCCCTTCGGGGCCGGCGCCCTGGCCGACAGCCAAGGGCTGAGCGCCCCCTTCCTGCTGTGCCTGGGGCTGGCAGCCGCCTGCGCGATGGCGACGCTGTTCCTGCAGGAAAGCGCGCCACGGCTGGTGGATCGCGACCGGGTGTAGGTCAGAACAGCGCCAGCTGCGCGTTCTGCGGGGCGCTGGCCTCTTCCGCGGCTGCCTGCTTCCCCTCCAGCCCGCTCAGCGTCACCCCCATCAGCCGGATCGGCATGGGCAGGGGCAGTTGCTCTTCCAGCAGGGCATGAGCGATGCGGGTGAATTCCGCCCTGTCCGCCACCACACGGGGCAGGGACCGGGCGCGGGTGGTGATCTGGAAATCATTGTATTTCATCTTCAGCGTTACCGTGCGTCCGCGCGTCTCCGCCTCCTCGATCCGGCGCCAGACGATGTCGATGATATTGTCCAGCGCCTCTCGCAGCTTGGCCCCGCTCGACAGATCTTCCCCGAATGTGCGCTCCCCGCCCAGCGATTTGCGGATGCGGTTGGCGCGCACCGGGCGCAGATCGATGCCGCGCACCGCGCGATAGAGATAATCGGCGAAGCTGCCGAAATGCTGGCGCAGCCAGGCGATATCCTTGGCCGCCAGATCGGCCCCGGTCTCTATGCCGAGCCGTGCCATCTTCTCCGCCCCGCGCGGGCCGACCCCGTGGAAGCGGCGGATCGGCAGGCCCCGGGCAAAGGCGGCCCCTTCGCCGGGGCGGATCACGCACAGCCCATCCGGCTTGTTCTGGTCGCTCGCCAGCTTGGCCAGGAACTTGTTGTAGCTGACACCCGCGCTGGCGGTCAGCTGCGTATCTTCGCGGATGCGCTGGCGGATCAGTTGGGCGATGCGCGTGGCCGAACCGATGCCGCGCAGATCGTCGGTCACATCCAGATAGGCTTCGTCCAGGCTCAGCGGTTCGACATGCGGGGTGTAATCGCGAAAAATCGCCCGGATCTGCTGCGACACCCCGCGATAGACGTCAAACCGGGGGCGGCAGAAAATCAGATCGGGACATTTCCGCCGCGCGGTGACCGATGGCATGGCCGATCGCACGCCGAATTTGCGCGCTTCATAGCTCGCCGCCGCCACCACGCCGCGCCCGCCCGCGCCGCCCACCGCCACCGGCAGGCCGCGCAGATCGGGGTTGTCGCGCTGTTCCACGCTGGCGAAGAAAGCGTCCATATCGACATGGATGATCTTGCGCAGCCCCTCAGCCTCTTCCGTATCGTCAGGCAAGGGCGCAGGGTCGGCCATGAACACAGGTTAGAGCAGGCGGCTTGACGATAGAAGCCCGTGCTTGCATCCCCCACTGACTTGCATGTCAGCGCCTTGGCGGAAAGCTCTATGCCGCACTGCAACATATCGCTAGGGGCGGCCCATGAATGTAACACCTGCAACCTCCGTGCATGACAAGACCATCGGCCGCCGCGAATTGGTGGTGATGGTGGCTTTGTTGATGAGTCTCAACGCTTTCGCCATTGATGGCATGCTGCCGGCGCTGGAACAGATCGCGCTGGAACTGGGTGCACGCGACGGGAATCAGCGGCAGCTGGTGATCGCGGTGTTCCTGCTGGCCAACGGCCTGGGCTGCTTGCTGCCGGGATCCCTGGCCGATCGCTTCGGTCGTCGGCCGATGCTGCTGCTGTCGCTGGGCGCCTATGCGGTGCTGTCGACGATGGTGGCGTTCAGCCAGTCTTTCAACACCATGCTGGTGCTGCGCGGCTTGCAGGGTGTGCTCACCGCCGGCCTGATGGTGGTGCCGACCGCGATCATCCGCGATCAATATTCGGGGGACCGGATGGCTCGCTTGATGAGCCTGGTGAGCGCGGTGTTCATCACCGTGCCGGTCATCGCGCCCAGCCTGGGGCAATTGGTGCTGATGTTTGCCGGCTGGCGCTGGATCTTCCTGCTGCTGTCGATCCTGGCGTTGCTGGCCGGGGTGTGGGTGTGGGTGCGCCTGCCCGAAACGCTGCATCCCGAATTCCGGCAGAAGCTGGATGTGCCGGTGATTGTGGTGAACATGTGGGGCAGCCTCTTCAACCGCGCCTCGATCGGCTATGTGCTGGGCACGGCGCTGCTGATCGGTTCGGTGTTTGGCTATGTGAACAGCGCGCAGCAGCTGCTGGGCGAACATTTCGCCGTGGGGGCGTGGTTCCCGGTGGTGTTCGGCGGCACGGCGGCGATGATGGCGGTGTCCAACATCGTCAATTCTCGGATCGTGGAACGCTTCGGCGCGCGCCGTGTCAGCCACGCCGGGGTGCTGATGTTCATCCTCGTCAGCGCGGCGCAGGTCTGGGCCGCGCATTATCAGGGTGACAATCTGCTGCTGTTCCTGCCGCTGATGGCCACAAATCTGATGCTGCTCGGCTTCCTGGGCGCCAACTTCGGCTCCATCGCGATGCAGCCCTTCGCCAAGACGGCGGGCGCGGCCAGCAGCATGCAGACCTTCATCCGCATGTTCGGCGCGGCGGTCGTGGGCCTGATCATCGGCCAGGCCTATGACGGCACGGCGCGCCCCTTCGCCCATGCGCTGCTGATCTGCAGCACGCTGGCGCTGGTGTTCGTGCTGTTCAGTGAAAAGGGCATCCTGTTCCGCCGCCTGCATCCGCCCCAGCCCAAGGGCTGAGGCGGGACGCCCGCCACGTCGCCATTCCCGCGCGTTGCGCTGACTGGATTCCCGCCTGCGCGGGAATGACGATAGTAGGTGGTTGTTTTAATTCGTCATTCCCGCGAAGGCGGGAATCCAGCAGCAAGCTTTCGGCAAGCTGGAACCCGCAACAACGCCGCTCGCGCCGAACCTAATCCGCCAGCGCCTCCGCGCGCTGTTCGATGCGGATCAGCAGCGCATCAACCTGCACCTGCTGCCCCTCGATGGCGCTGAGTTCGGCCACCACGCCGTCAAACGGTGCGGTCAGGCTGTGTTCCATCTTCATCGCTTCCAGCGTCAGCAGCTTCTGCCCCTTCAGCACGCTGTCCCCGGCCGCCACCGCCACCGCGATCACACGGCCGGGCATGGGGGCGGTGATGGCACCGCTGGCGGCATCGCTGCCGCTGCTGCTGCCAGTGTTGCGCGGGGTCTGGAACAACAGCGGTTGGCCGTCTCGCAAGGCGATCAGCCCATCGCTGACGGGGATCAGATAGGGATGATCATCGGCCACATCGATCGCACTGAGATCGATCTGCCGATGGTGGGCCCCCTGCTGCAGCGTGACGAACAACCGGCGCGGGCCATTGGCGCGAAATCCGTCCAGCGCGGTCCAGGGCCCGGGCAGGGTATTGCTCTGCGCCGGCATGGATTGCAGCCACAATTGCTGCGCCGCCGCCTGCCAATCCGCTTCCTGCGGAGACGGGGGCAGGGTCAGCGTATCGACATGTTCGGCGATATGCCCGGTGGTCACGCCGCCTTCGGCAAACCCCGTATCGCGCAGGCATGCCAGCAGGAAGGCGGCATTGGTCTTCACGGGCCACACGACGCTGGTTGCCAGCTGTTCGGCCAGCGTTGCAATCGCTTCCTCCCGGGTGTCGCCATGGGCCACCAGCTTGGCGATCATGGGATCGTAGAAGGGCGAGATTTCGTCGCCATCCTCCACCCCGGTTTCAACCCTGATGCCATAGCCATCGGCAAAACTGGCCAGTTCCAGCAGGCCCGTGGACGGCAGAAACCCCCGCGCCGGATCTTCGGCATAAAGCCGCGCCTCCATCGCCCAGCCGTTGATCGACAGATCCTCCTGCGCCAGCGGCAGGGGCTCCCCGCTCGCCACGCGCAATTGCCATTCGACCAGATCGACGCCGGTGATCTCTTCCGTCACCGGATGTTCCACCTGCAGGCGGGTGTTCATTTCCATGAACCAGATGCGATCGGCGGAAAGGGCGCCCTGGCTCGCATCGGCGATGAATTCCACCGTGCCCGCGCCGACATAATCCACCGCCTTGGCCGCGCGCACGGCGGCGGCGCAGATCGCGGCGCGCGTCTCCTCATCCATGCCAGGGGCGGGCGCTTCCTCGATCACTTTCTGGTGGCGCCGCTGCAGCGAACAATCGCGTTCGAACAGATGGACGACGTTGCCATGGCTGTCGCCGAACACCTGCACCTCTATATGGCGCGGGCTGGTGATCCATTTTTCCAGGATCACGGCATCATTGCCGAAACTGGCCTGCGCCTCCCGTCGGCAAGACAGCAGCGCCTCGGCAAAATCCTCCGACGCATCGACCCGGCGCATGCCCTTGCCACCGCCGCCGGCGACCGCCTTGATCAGCACCGGCCAGCCGATCGCCTGCGCCTCGGAAAACAGCCGTTCGGGCGATTGATCTTCTCCCAGATAGCCCGGCGTCACCGGCACGCCGGCCGCCTGCATCAGCGCCTTGGCCGCATCCTTCAGCCCCATGGCGGTGATCGCGGCGGGCGGCGGGCCGACCCAGATCAGCCCGGCATCGATCACCGCCTGGGCAAAACCGGCATTTTCGGACAGGAAGCCATAACCGGGGTGGATCGCCTCGGCCCCGGTCGCCTTCGCGGCGGCGATGATCCGGTCCCCCTGCAGATAGCTTTCAGCGGCTGGAGGCGGGCCGATTGCCACCGCCTCATCCGCTTCGCGCACATGCATCGCGCCGGCGTCCGCTTCGGAATGGACGGCAATCGTCCGTATGCCCATTGATCGCGCCGTGCGGATGATCCGGCAGGCGATTTCCCCGCGATTGGCGATCAACAGGCTGCGGATCATTCCAGTTCCTCATCCGGCAGGGGGGTCATGGGGACGGGCGGGATCGGCCCGGTCATGCGCACCGCGATCAAAATCTGTCCACGGGTCAGCGGAGGCCATTCCTCCAGTGCAGGCTGGCTGCGCAGGGCCTGGCCCAGGGCGCGTGTCACCTGGGTCAGCTTGCCCAGCGGGGACAGGCGGATGCGCTTGTCCCACGCCTTTTCACCGCGCTGGATCACTTTCTGCCCGGTCGCGGCGAAGATGTTGGCGATCGACAGCACGGCCCAGCGCTGGCGGAAACTCAGCCCGGTCGTGACCTGCCGGCCGGCGGCGGCATAGATATCGGCCAGCGCGATCAGTTGCACCGCAATCTGCGCCAACTGGCCACGCCATACCGGGTCCAGCGGGCGCTGCGCCGGAATGCCGGCCTCCGCCAGCCAATGGACCGGCAAATGGCACCGCCCCAACGCGTCATCGCGCGCCAGATCGCGGGCAATGTCGATCAGGCGGAAGGCGATGCCCATATCGCAGGCGCGATCCAGCGCATCATTGTCATCGCGATCCACGCGCATGATGCGCGCCATCATGACCCCGGCTGCGCCAGCCGTGTGATAGCAATAGCGCAGCAGATCGTCCTGATCGCGCGGCTGCCAGCGGTCCGCATCCAGCGCAAAACCTTCGATTACATCGTCGGCCAGCTGTTCGTCCAGCCCGGCTTCCATCGATACCTGGCCAAACGCGTCAAAGGCGACATCGGCGGTCGGCTGCCCGTCCAGCGCGCGCAGTGAAAGGACACGGATCGCCTCGATCCGGTCGTGCGGATCGCTTTCGTCCGCCATGGTGCTGCCCATGCCCCGGCCGCCGGCAATATCGTTGCAGCGGCGGCGCCAGGCGAACAGCAGCCAGGCGCGTTCGCGCGTTTCCTTGTCGAACAGCTTGCTGGCCAGCGCGTGGCTGGCCGATCCAGTGTTGATGCTTTCGCGCGCCTGTTCGACCAGCGAAGGGCGCGGGCGCCCACCACCGATCTGGCGCGGCGTCGTGCGCAATATGCGCGAAGGCGCGAGCAGGCGTGGGCGACGGGCCATCAGCGGCAGAACTCCATAACTCTATTGCAGGCCGCAGGGCCCGGCCTGTCAAGCCGGACACGATATATTTGTTCCGCGTTACAAATCTTTGGCGGACAGCTGGAAAATGGTGCGATGCGGCTGATAGGCGGTCATCCGGTTCAGCAGGCCGGGCAGATGATCATCGCTGATCAATATCCCGCGGTGCATCTCGCGCACGAAACCGGCCTCTGCCATCTGTCGGTTGAAGGCCAGCAAACCATCGTAGAAACCAAAGGCATTCAGCAGCCCCACGGGCTTGGCGTGATATCCCAGCTGCGCCCAGCTGACCGCTTCCCACAATTCGTCCATGGTGCCGACCCCGCCGGGCAGGGTCACGAACCCGTCCGAAAGATCGGTAAAGGCCTGCTTGCGCTGGTGCATGGTCTGCACCACCTCCAGCCGGGTACAGTCGCGATTGGCCACTTCGCCGCTCACCAGCGCCTCGGTGATCACGCCGATTACTTCTCCGCCAGCTTCCAGCGCGCCGGTCGCCAGCGCGCCCATCAGCCCCAGCCGGCCGCCGCCATAAACCACGCCGATCCCGCGCTGCGCCAGCTCTGCCCCTACTTCGCGCGCCAGCGCGATATAGCGCGGGTCGGGCGGGGTTGCGGATCCGCAATAGACAGCCAGCCTTTTCATTGGGTCAGTTCCTCCAGCATCAATCCGGCCGCTGCGCCTGCACCATGGAGCACGGCAGAAAGCCCGGCCCCGGGCCAGGTGCCGGCACCGACCAGATGGAAATTGCCGATCACCGCGTCGCGATTGCGCGGGCGCAGGCCGCCACTCTGCATCAGGCGCGGCTCGATGCTGAAGGCGCTGCCCAGATGGGTGCCCAGATCCTGCGCCAGATCGGGCGGGGCATAATGGAACCGGTGGATCACCCGGTCATGAATATCGGGGATCAGCCGCCGCCCGACCTCGTCGATCAGTCGCTGTTCCAGCAAGGGGCCGATCTGCCGCCAGTCGATCGGCAGTCTGCCCAGATTGGCGACCGGCATCACCGCCTGGAACGTGCTGCGGCCCGTGGGCGCCAGGCCCGGATCGGTCACCGTGGGATGATGCAGGAAAATCAGCTGGTCCTGCGGCAGCACGCCGATGTTGAAGATATCGTTCATCAATTCGGCAAAGCGCGGGCCGAACAGCACCATATGCTGGGGAATGCCGGGCCAGCTGCCTTCCAGCGCAAAATGCACGCTGAACAATCCGGGGCCGAAGGGTTTGCGCGCCAGGGCACGCCCTTGCCGCCGCCCGCGCTGCGTATGCCCCAAGAGATCGCGATAGCTGTGCACGATGTCCGCATTGCTGGCCACGCTATCGAAATCCGCCTGCCAGCCGCTGCGCGTGGTTACCCCGGTGGCGCGGTTGCCCAGTATCTCCACCCGCGCGACCGGATCGCCCAGCCGGATCGTGCCGCCCAGCCGTTCGAACTGCCGCGCCATGCCGGCGGCCAGCCGGCTGGTTCCGCCGCGAATGCACCAGCAGGTGCCGGTCGGGCGGATCAGATCGCCGGGCATGGACAGGCTGCTGGCCGCCATCGGATTGCCACCGCGCATCAGCACCTGCACGCTTAGCGCCTCCCGCAGCCGCGTGCTGGTGATGAAGCGGCTGACCGTGTCATGGACGGATCGCCAGGCCTGCAGCCGCAGCATGGCGGGCAGCGCCCTGGCCATGCTTCCGGCATCGGGGGCGGGGGCATTGACGGCGCCGGGCAATTGATGGCGGGCATGGGCCAGATGGCGCAGCAGCGCATCATATCCGGCAATATCGGCCGGGGCGAAGCGGGCCATTTCCCGCCGCAGCTCGGCCGCATCGCCATGCAAGTCGAAATGCGAACCATCGGGCCAACTGAACCGGATGCCGGTGGCGACCGGCAGCAATTCGACATCGTCGGCCAGATCATGCCCAGTCAGCGCCCACAATTCGCGCAGCGCCGCCGGATCGGCGATCAGCCCCGGACCGGCATCGAAGATGAAACCGTCTTGGCGCCATTGCTGAGCCTGGCCGCCCGGCTCCGCCCGCGCCTCGATCAGCGTGGTGGCCAGACCGGCCGCCTGCAGGCGGATCGCCAGCGCCAGCCCGCCGAAGCCCGCGCCGATCACGCAGGCATTCCTGCCGGCCAGCTGGCTGTGCATGGCGATGGTTGATGCGGTCCTTCCGGTCATCACATGCGATCTAGCCTAAGTCGGCGCACGTGCAATCCAGCTTGGCGCATAAGCCCACAACTCTGCTGACACATCTGTAGGTGTTTGATCGGCAAGGCAGGAACCAATTGGCGGTTGGCTGTGTTTCCTGTCTGATTTCCGGATGGGTTCCGGATGGGGGAATTCCGATGAGAATTGCGATTGCTGCTGCGACCTGTGCGTTTCTGGCCATTCCCGCACAGGCGCAGGACGCGGCCGGCGAAGATCTGATGGCCGGTTCGGTGTATGAGGGCGATTATCTGAGCGTCGGTGTCGGCGTCGGTTACGGCCCCAGCTATGATGGTTCGGACGATTACGTGCTCTTCCCCGCGCCGCTGGTGCAGGGTTCGCTGGGCGGCGTGGGTATCAGCCCGCGCGGCGCCGGTCTGGCGCTCGATTTCATTCCCGATGCCGATGAAGGCATTTCCTTCGACGGCGGCATTGCGGCCCGCGTGCGGGCCAACCGCGCACGCCAGATCAAGGATCCGGTGGTGTACGCCGCCGGCAAGCTGGATGTGGCGGTCGAGGTCGGGCCTACGGTCGGCATCAGCATCCCCAAAGTGCTGCATGGCTATGATTCGCTCAGCTTCACGGTCGATACCCGCTGGGATGTCGCCGGCGCGCACAAGGGCATGGTGATCGATCCTTCGATCACCTATTTCACCCCGCTGAGCACCGCCATGGCTGCATCGTTGACGGTCTCGGCTGAATATGGCGACCGCAAGTTCCGCGATTATTATTACTCTGTGTCGCCCGCCCAGTCCCTGGCCAGCGGCCTGCCGCTGTATCAGCCGGATGGCGGCGGCTTCACCAAGGCGGGTGCAACGCTGTTCCTCGGCTATGATCTGGATGGCGATCTGCGCAATGGCGGCTGGGGGCTGGTCGCTCTCGCCGGCTATTCGCGCATGCTCGGCGATGCCAAGTCCTCGCCCTATGTGGCGCTGCGCGGCTCGCCCGATCAGTTCTTCGGCGGCCTCGGCGTGGGCTATACCTTCTGATCATTCTGCCAGGCTGATAAAAAAGGGCCGGAACAGCAGCAGTTGTTCCGGCCCTTTTTACGTGCTCAGCGCAGCTTACTTGCGGCCCTTCTTCTCGTCCGGCTCGGCGCTTTCCAGCACCAGCGTGGGGCGGGGTGCGGGCATTTCGGCGGTGCGGTCACCGGTCTTGAGATAGGTATCGAACCATTCCATCATCCGCAGGTTGTAGTCATAGCGGCTGGCCGTGCGCGAATTGCCGTGGCCTTCGCCGGGAAACAGCACCAGCCGCACCGGGGTGTCCGGCTTGCGCACCTTGATCGTGCGATACAGCTCCATGCTCTGCGTCGGCGATACGCGGGTGTCGGAATCGCCATGCATGATCAGCAGCGGGGTGGTGGCATTGGCGGTGTGGGTAATCGGGCTGCGTTCCAGCAGCTTGTTCCATTCGTCCCATGGCCAGGCGCGTTCATGCACCAGATACATTTCATTGGGAATGTCAGTCGTGCCGAACTTGCTGACCAGATCGGAAATACCGACGAACATCACGCTCGCGGCATATTCCTCGCTGTAACGGGTTGCGGCCCAGGCGCTGGCGAAACCGCCGTATGATCCGCCGGTGATGCCCACCCGTTCCGGGTCGGTCACGCCGGCCGTGGCCAGCGCATGCTTGGCGTCGACGATATCGTCGAATTCCTTGCCCGCATAATCACCCTGATGCTCCATGGCGAAATCCACGCCATAGCCGGTCGATCCGCGATAATTGGGGTGGAACACGGCATAGCCGGCCCCGGCGGCAACCTGCCCGGGCATCGAATAATTGGTCAGCCAGCCGTTGGAATCATGCGCTTCGGGCCCGCCATGCACGGTCATGATCGTGGGCGCCCCGCCGGATGGCACGCCGCCGACCGGTTCGATCAGCACGCCTTCGATCTGCCGCCCGTCGCGGGCGTTGTAGGTGAAGGCCCGCTGGGTGCCGAAATCGACCTCCGCCAGCCAGGGGTTGTGTTCGGTCCACCGATCGAAGCCCTGATTGTTCCACAGGAACAATTCGCCCGGGTGACGCGCGGAACTGGCGGTCACCGCCAGCCGGTTGCCGCCCGATGCCAGCCGGCTGATCACCAGCCCATCGGTTTCCACCTCGCGTTCGACATTGCCCTGTTCGGTGTAGAACCGCAGCACGCTGCGTGCGCCGATATCCACCGCCACGGCCAGCCGCCCGTCGGCCATCCATTCGCTGTCCACCGCCGCTTCCTGCGCGCCCTGGTTCAGCGGGCGGAAATCGCCGGTGGTGGCATCCACCAGGAACAGCGTGGTCGGCGCCGGATCATTGGCGGAAATCCCCGCAATCAGGGACAATTGCTGACCATTGGGCGAAATCTCGTAATCGTCGATCTTGCCCAGGGTTTCCACCACGGCGCGCACCTTGCCGCTCTGCAGATCGATCAGATGGACGCGCTGCGATGTGTAGCTGTCATCCACCAGCGCGGTGGGCGCGCTGCCCACGGCGGCCCAGCTGCCATCGGGCGCGATCTGGAAACTGGCGACATGCCCGGGCACTTCGATCGCGCGCGGTTCGGGAATATCCCGGTCCCGTTCGCGCATCACCGGCGCGGCGAACATGCGGCTGACGGTCAGTTCTTCCTCATAGACGCGGGAATCGAAGCCGGCCTTCAGTTCCTTGTCGCGCGCGGCATCCTTCTCGGCATCGGCCAGCACATAGATGGTCGCTCCATCAGGCGCCCAGCCATAGGATCGGATATTGGTGTCGCTGATCGCCGCCAGCCGCCGCCGCGCGCCGCCATCGGCCGGAATGCCCCAGACCGCGCGCTTGCCGTCCTTGTCGGTCCACAGGAAGCTGACCATGCCGCCATCGGGCGAAAAACCGATCTGGGAAATGTTCATGTCATCGGGCAACCAGGCCCGCGCCGCATTGGCGCTGCCGGTCAAGAACAGCTGCTGCAACGAACCGCCGTTTTCCTTGCCCTTGGTCACATCCTGTCGCCAGGCGCGAGTATAGGCCACGCGGCCGCCATCGGGTGCCATCTCTACCGTGCCGACCTGTTCCAGCCGCACCACATCTTCCGGCGTCATCGGGCGCGCCAGCGCGGGCGATGCAAGAACAAGTGGGGCGGACAGCGCAGAGGCTGCAAACAGGGTGGCAAGTCTGGTCATCAGGGGAAACAACTCTTCATTGATTTCGTGAGAAACCACCATAGCGCGGGGGTGCAATCAGGCAACCATTGCGGCACGGCCTGTCCCCGGTGGGGGCTTCCCATGGGTGACCTGTCCGGGGCCTCCGCTGATGGGCTTTTGCCTGTCGGTAAGAATCAGGGCTGGGGCGGGCAGGAGTTTGGAATATGATCCATCCCCGCTGGCACGGGCGGAGGCGGGGGTTCCATTGATCACAAGACTTGCGGTTTCGGGCTATCGTTCCCTGCGCGATCTGGTGTTTGAGCTGGATCGGTTCACCCTGATTACCGGGCCCAATGGCAGCGGCAAATCCAGCGTCTATCGCGCGTTGCGGCTGCTGGCCGATGCGGCACAGGGGCGACTGATCGCCTCCCTCGCGGCAGAGGGCGGGCTGTCCTCGACCCTGTGGGCAGGGCCCGAACGCTTCAGCCAGGCCATGCTGCGCGGCGATGTTCCGGTGCAGGGCACGGTTAGGTCCGCCCCGGTCCGACTGCTCATGGGCTTTGCCAGCGATGATTTCGGCTATGCCGTCGATCTCGGACGGCCGGGGTCGACCCATCCCTTTCATCTGGGGCCGGAAATAAAGCTGGAAGCGATGTGGACCGGGGAAATGCTCGGCCGCGCCAATCTCTTTGCCGAAAGGCGCGGTCAGGCAGTCAGGTTGCGCCGGTCGGATGACGGCGAATGGCGTTCTGCCACGGATAGTCTGCTGCCTTTCGACAGCATGGTGACCCATTGCGCCGATCCGATCGACGGGCTGGAACTGCTGCAGATGCGCGATCGGATGCGCAACTGGCGCTTCTACGACAATCTGCGCACCGATGCGGACGCACCGTCTCGCCGCCCCCAGGTAATGACCTATGCGCCGGTGCTGGCCAGCGATGGCGGGGATCTGGCTGCCGCCGTCGCCACCATTCTGGCCATCGGGGATCGTTCCGGTTTCGACCAGACCATCGATGATGCCTTCCCCGGCGCGCGCGTGACGATTGGCGGCGAAGATCATGGCGTGGTCCAGATGCATCAGCCCGGCCTGCTGCGCCCGCTCCGGGCCCGGGAATTGTCCGATGGTACCTTGCGCTATCTGCTGCTGACGGCCGCGCTGCTGTCGCCCCGGCTGCCCGAAATCATGATCCTCAACGAACCGGAAGCGAGCCTGCACCCCTCTTTGCTGGGGGCGCTGGCCAGGCTGCTGCTGCACGCCTCGCGCAATTGCCAGATCGTGCTAGTGTCGCACAGCGAACGGCTGATCGCCGAATTGCGCGCTGGTGGCGTGCACGACATCGCGCTGGACAAGCGGCTGGGCGAAACCCGCGTGGAAGATCACGATCCACCGCGCTGGAATTGGCCCAAACGTTAGGCCGTCAACGCTCTCTTATAGGCAGCGGATCCGATGCGGAAATCAAAAGGGGCATGGCGATCTGCATCGCCATGCCCCTTCAGGCTCCGGCGGGTGATCACTGCCGTTGCCAGGGCGCTTACCAGCCGAAGGTCACGCCTGCACGAGCGGCGGTGCGTCCGCCCCGGTTGAAGCCGGTGGCAACACCGGCATTTACCGCCACATTGGGCGTGACCAGCGCGCCGACCTGCAGCGATCCGGCATGGGCCCCGTCATAGGTG
The DNA here is from genome assembly GCF_009827305.1 of Croceibacterium xixiisoli. Lineage (GTDB taxonomy): Bacteria > Pseudomonadota > Alphaproteobacteria > Sphingomonadales > Sphingomonadaceae > Croceibacterium_C > Croceibacterium_C xixiisoli. The sequence goes on from NZ_WTYJ01000004.1 coordinate 30,859, forward strand.
GCGACATTGGCCGTCAGGTTGAACTTCATGTCCGGCAGAAACGCATTGCCGCTCATCGCCGTGGCCACGGCGGTGGAGGATGCGATGCGCTGATCCAGCTGATCGAGCTGGGTGGCGAACTGGTTCATCCGGTTTTCGACCGTGTCGATCCGGTTGGCCAGGGCCGTATCGGCGGCCAGACGGGCGCTGCTTTCGCTCGCCAGACCAGCGGTCAGATCGGTGACGGCGGTGTCATAGGCATCCATCCGCTGCGACAGCTGCAGGTCGAACTGCTGCCGGGCGGCGGTCTCATTGCTGATCGCGGCGCCCAGTTCCACCCGCTGTGCTTCCCGCAGGGCGGATTCCTGCGCCAGCTGCGTGACATTGACCGCATCCGTGCCGGCGGTACCGGCGGCCAAATTGGTCAGGCGGCGTTCCGTGCCGGTTGCCCCGATGGAGACGGTGTTGGCCGCACTGGCCACCGAACCGCTGCCCAGCGCCACGCTGTTGGCGGCACTGGCCTGCGCCCCGCGGCCGATGGCAACCGCGCCATCCGCTGCGGCTCCGGCCGTATCGCCCAGGGCAATGGCCGATGCGCCGATCGCGCTGCTGGTGTTGCCCAGCGCCAGCGCGCCATTGCCGGTCGCCGTGTTGTCCGCCCCGATCGCCACGGCGCCCGTGCCGGTGGCAAGGTTCGGATCACCGATGGCCACCGCGCCATTGCCGATGGCCTGGTTGTCCAGCCCCAGCGATACCGCACCCGCGCCATCGGCCAGCGTGCCCGAACCGCCCGCGACGGCACCATTGCCGATCGCCTGCGACATCGCGCCGCCTTCATTGTTGCCCACCAGATTGCCAGCCCGCGCCAGCGCGGTCTGCGCCACATCCAGCGCCTGATCGGCCTTGCCCACGGCATCGCTCGCGCTCGCCAGCGCGGTGTTGGCGGTGCCCTGTGCCGTTGCGGCGTTGGACAGCGCGTTGTTCGCCGTCCCCTGCGCCGCCTCGGCAGCGGACTGTGCCGTTGAGGCATTGGCCAAGGCGGTATTGGCCGTGCCCTGCGCGGTGGCGGCATCCGCCAGAGCGGTGTCCGCCGTGCTCTGCGCCGTGGCTGCATTGGTCAGCGCCGTGTTGGCGGTGCCCTGCGCGTTGGCGGCATTGGCCAGAGCGGTATTGGCGGTGCCCTGTGCGGCATTGGCATTGCTCAGCGCATTGTTGGCCGTGCCCTGCGCCGTCGATGCATTGGCGAAAGCCTGATCCGCCGTGCTCTGCGCCGTGGCGGCATTGGCGAGGGCGCTATTGGCGGTGCCCTGCGCCGCTTCGGCAGCGGATTGCGCCGTGGCTGCATTGGTCAGCGCGGTGTTCGCCGTCCCCTGCGCGCCGTTCGCGGCCGCTAGCGCGTTGCTGGCATCCGTTGCTGCATTGCCGGCCAGATCGCGGACGGCATTCAGCTGATCCAGATTGACCGCATCTGTGCCCTCGGTCCCGGCCGCCAGATTGGTCAACTGGCGCTCGGCACCGGCTGCACCAATCGATACCGTGTTGGCGCGATCAGCAACGCTGAGCGCACCAAGAGCAACGCTCCCGTCGGCGATGGCAACCGATTCCGCACCAATGGAGGTTGCATCGAAACCCTCTGCCTTTGACACAACGCCCAACGCAAGGCTGCGTTCGCCAGTAGCTCTGCTATCGACCCCAAATGCGCTAGAGGCTTGTCCGGTTGAGTATGCGCCGACGCCGACAGCTGTTCCGCCCGTGCCAGCGTAAGCGGATGCCCCCAGAGCGGTGCTGAACGAACCGAGAGCTCGGCTTGTTTGCCCGACAGCTACGGAAAAATTGCCAGTTGCAAGGCTCTCCATGCCAACTGCCAAAGCAGCATAGCTTTCGGCAGTAGCATTTCTCCCAATGGCTACAGATTCCTCGCCAATTGCCCTTGCTGGATCGTGAAATGAATTGACCTTCAAGTAAGGGTTGTTTCCAGAGTTTGCTACGGCTGAATTTAGTTGAGCGAGATTGACGACATCGGTATCTCTTGTGCCCGCTGATACATTTGTAATTCGGCGTTCATAACCATCCCTGCCTACGGAGACGGTGTTGGCCTCATCTGCTCTTGAATCGGCGCCTAGGGCGACACTATTATCAGCTGACGCGTTGGCTGACATCCCGATTGCGACCGAACCATAGGCGCCGGTTGCATTTGCTGCACTGCCAAGCGCTACCGCACCATCCCCAAAGGCATAGTTCCAATATCCTATCGCTACCGCGCCATTGCCGTCAGCCCTATTTTCACTGCCAAGGGCAACCGCCCCTATGCCTGCAGAGAATTGGCTGTGGCCAAGGGCGATTGCGCCTTCACCACTTGCATCGGCGATAGATCCAGCAGCCAAAGAGCCATCGCCATTGGCAAACAATCCAACGGAATCGCTGCCGCTGATTACAACTTTTGCATATGCTTCCAGCTGGGCGAGATTAACGGCGTCCGTCAACTCGGTTGCGGCGGCAATATTTGTTAGCTGCCTCTCGTAGCCAGTGCTCCCAAAGGAAACTGTGTTTTCTCGATCATTTAAGGAATTGGCGCCGATCGATATTGACCGAGGTGCATAGGCCTCTGCGTATCTGCCAATTGCGATTGAATCGATTGCTTCGGAGTTTGAATTTACACCGATGCTGATGCTCGACTGACCCGAGGATCTGGATTCTCTGCCTAATGCTGTAGCGTTCAGGCCACTCGCATTGGATTGATAGCCAAATGCAGCAGCGCCTTCGGCAGCGTGACCAGCATAACCAATCGCGGTGGCGTGAGATTGGGATGCTTCGGCAGCTGCTCCGATAGCGATAGAGAACCCGTTTGTTGCTAGGCTGGTATTTCCTATGGCTATGCTGTTGTAGTTGTCCGAAACTGAGCCGACGCCAATAGCGATATTATTCAAATCGACATTTACGTATGGATTTGTTCCAAAATCAATAAGTTGTTGAAGGTTTACGGCGTCAGTGCTTTCTTTCGCCATTGCTACGTTGGTGATGCGTCGCTCGTTTCCGGCTGATCCCACGGACACTGTGTCCATTGCAGCTTGTGAATTTGCCCCTAGGGCAACGGCGTTATGGCTGGCAAATGACGATGCACCCACAGCAACACCTGCGTTGCCCCCGACTTGGGCTCCATTGCCGACAGCAACGCCGCGCGGCGCCTGAACAGAGGCCGAACTCCCGATTGCGGTGCTCCCAACGGTATCCGCTCGACTGCTGACTCCTAAGGCTACCGCGCCTTCGTTGAGGGCCCGTGAGTACGCCCCAACTGCCGTTGCTGAATAATCATAAGTTGAGACATGTTCGGCAACGGCCCCACTGCCGATGGCAATCGACCCGGTGCCGGATGCGGAAACCGAATTGCCGACGGCAACCGAATTAGCGCCGACTGCTACAGCAGCTGTCCCGACGGCCGTGGAGGAGATTCCCTCTGCTTTCGCGTCAATGCCGCACGCGAGCGAAGGATACTCCGAGTTAGAAACCGCCCCACCATCGGTATCGCCTTCATCGGCCACGCCATTGTCATTCATATCCAGCAGGCATTCCGTCGCCTGCGCCTGGCCGGCCAGACCCACGATCAACGCGGCCGCACTTAGGGAACCCCGCAAAGCGGCGCGAACAGACTTCCTCATTACTTACCCCCTGATAAACGACAGGAATCGTCGTTGATGCAAAAGCGCAAGCTTGCGAAGATTCGTCAATTGCGATTGCGGGTGGCACAAAAATTACAGCGCACTCATCCGTAAGGGGGCGATGTGAAGGCGAATTTACTTGCCGGGTTTATGCCGAACCCCGCGACGTCTTGCGCTGTAGGTGCCCGATCTGCTCACTCTTTGCGCAGTGCGCCAGGCTTGTGCGCCGCCCGTTTGCCTTCGTCGGTCTCGACAATGAATTCGGGATTGTCCTTGGATGCCGCAACCTTGTGACCCTTGATCTGCGTCGGCGTGGTGATCTTGCGCACCACGTGGCCATGGGCCTTACTGCCATGGCTGTTCCAGCTGACCGCATCGCCTTTTTTGAGGTCTTTGCTCATATTCCGGCTCCTCAGGAAAGTTCGTCCAGCCCATTCTCGATCAAGCGGGCTTGTTTATCGCTTTGGACGTCGACCGATACCGTGATCGGGGCGCCCGCCCGGCCTTCTTCTGTTTCCGGGCCTGCGCTTGCATCACGGCCTGCCGATGCGACGAAGATATCCGTCCGCTCTATCCCGAATTGCTGGACCAGATGCTCGATCGCCAGATCTGCATCGCGTCGGGTGGGGTAGCTGCGCTCGATCGTCTTCGACATGATCTTACCCTTCGCTGCCTGATATCGCCGAGAGCGGCGGGGTTTGCTGATGCTGCACGACACGCCAATCATCATGGCTGAGGCGGCGCAGGGTGGTGGTGCAGTGGGCTGCGTAATCGTCCTTGCCATCGGCACTGGCCCGCGCGTGATAGGCGATGACGATCAACCCCTCCTGCGGCCGGACGACCTGTTGCTGGCTGAAATCGACCGACGCCCAGCGGGGCGTTTGCGCCATGGCATCGGCGGCTGCGTTGCCCCGCATGACGAAGGGCGGTGCCGGAACGACGAAGAGTGAGTCTGCATCGATCAGTTCTCGGTAGTGTTCGGTGTCGCCGGTCCACAAGCTGCGTTCCAGCTTCCAAATGCGTTCGTCTTCCATGCAGGGCTCCTCTTTCCAGCAGCAGCGGTTCGGCTGCCGGATGGTTCCGCGCATCGGCACAATCGGGCGCGCCCATCGCTGGACTTGCCCGCGTCAAATCCTTATCACGCCCCTATCCACCGGGGAGCCATGTGGCTGAGAGGTGCAGGTAACGCTGCACGACCCGTTGAACCTGAACCCGTTAATACGGGCGGAGGAAGTGGGCAGCGCAGGGCAAAATGAATCCCGACAGGCGCACTCTCTTTTTATCCGCCCAGGATTGGAGAGTTGTACCATGGCCGATATCCCCGCCCGCAACGAAATCGGCGTAACCACCGGGCCCATTCGCGGATCGAAGAAGGTCTATGTCCCGGCACAGGGTAATCCCGATGTGCTGGTGGCCATGCGGGAAATCCACCTGGAACCTTCCAGCGGCGAACCGCCGGTGCGCGTCTATGACGCATCGGGCCCCTATACCGATCCCAGGGCGCAGATCGATATCGCCGCCGGCCTGCCTGAACTGCGCCGTAACTGGATTCGCGGGCGCGGCGATGTGGAGGAAGTCGCCCAGCGCGAGGTGAAGCCGGAAGACAACGGCCAGCTTGGCCCGGACCGGTCAGGCGGCGTCCCCGGTTTCCCCAATGTGCGCAAGCAAGTGCTGCGCGCCAGGCCGGGCATGAATGTCAGCCAGATGCATTATGCGAGGGCCGGCATCATCACCCCGGAAATGGAATATGTCGCCGAACGCGAAAATCTCGGCCGTGCGCGGCTGGCGGAATATGTGCGCGATGGGCAGGATTGGGGCGCCAGCATCCCCGATTATGTGACGCCGGAATTCGTGCGGGAGGAAATTGCGCGCGGCCGGGCGATCATTCCCAACAACATCAACCATCCGGAATCCGAACCGATGGCGATCGGGCGGAATTTCCTGGTCAAGATCAACGCCAATATCGGCAATTCGGCGGTGGCATCCAATGTCGCCAGCGAAGTGGACAAGATGGTGTGGTCGATCCGCTGGGGTGCGGATACCGTCATGGATCTGTCCACCGGGCGCAATATCCACGACACGCGCGAATGGATCATCCGCAATTCGCCGGTGCCGATCGGCACCGTGCCGATCTATCAGGCGCTCGAGAAAGTGGGCGGCATTGCCGAGGATCTGACCTGGGAAATCTTCCGCGATACGCTGATCGAACAGGCCGAACAGGGCGTCGATTATTTCACCATCCATGCCGGCGTGCGCCTGCCCTATATCCCGATGACGGCGAAGCGCGTGACCGGCATCGTCAGTCGCGGCGGCAGCATCATGGCCAAATGGTGCCTGGCCCATCACCGGGAAAGCTTCCTCTACGAACGCTTCGATGAAATCACGGAAATCATGAAGACATATGACATCGCCTATTCGCTGGGTGATGGCCTGCGCCCCGGCTCGATCGCCGACGCCAATGACGAGGCGCAGTTCTCCGAACTTTACACGCTGGGCGAATTGACCAGGCGCGCCTGGGAACAGGATGTGCAGGTCATGATTGAAGGGCCGGGCCATGTGCCCATGCACAAGATCAAGCAGAACATGGACAAGCAGCTGGAAGCGTGTGGAGAGGCTCCGTTCTACACCCTCGGGCCGCTTACCACCGATATCGCGCCCGGCTATGATCACATCACCAGCGGCATCGGCGCGGCCATGATCGGCTGGTACGGCACGGCCATGCTTTGCTACGTCACGCCCAAGGAACATCTGGGCCTGCCCGATCGGGACGATGTGAAGGTCGGCGTGGTCACCTACAAGCTGGCCGCCCATGCCGCCGATCTGGCCAAGGGGCACCCGGCGGCCAAGGTGCGAGACGATGCGCTGAGCCGGGCGCGGTTCGAATTCCGCTGGCGCGATCAGTTCAATCTCAGCCTCGATCCCGATACGGCCGAACAATATCACGATCAGACATTGCCGGCCGAAGGGGCCAAGACCGCGCATTTCTGTTCCATGTGCGGGCCCAAGTTCTGCAGCATGAAGATCACGCAGGAAGTGCGCGATTTTGCCGCGAAGCAGAACCAGCCAAGCAGCGAATTCCTGGCCGCAGCCCCGGTCGCGAATGCCGAACAGGGCATGAAGGAAATGAGCGAGGTGTTCCGGGAAACCGGCAGCGAACTCTACATAGGCGCGGGTGGGCGAGAACACGACTGATTATTGATGCGGTCGGCCCGGCCAACAGTGTCGGGCCGACCGTTATTTTGACCGCTTGTTGTGTTTTTCACTACAATCAGGACGAAGTGATTGGGATTATGGCAATCTTGTTGCGTCTTGCTGCGCTGCGCATAGATTTCCGTCACGGATCACCGCTATAGTTCTCTGGCGAAGGGAGTCCGACAGCGGATTCTCACTCGTCCCGGTCCCCACGCCGGGCAGGAATTTTGTCACGCTGTCCGCATGCACGGACGACGGACAAGCAGGAGAGAACATATGCGCAATACCAATCTTGCCCGGGTTCTGGGCTGTACCATCACTGCTGCCTTGCTGGGCCTGGGAGCCACCAGCGCCGCAGCCGCCGAAGCCGATGTCACCGTTTCGCACAAACAGGCAGACAGCCGCTCGATTAACATTCAGGTGGCCGATCTCGATCTCAGCCGTTCCTACGATCAGCGCACGCTGGCCATTCGGATCGACAACGCCGCTCGCGCTGTGTGCGACGTCAACGCCGGCTCCACGCTGGACGGCCTGCCCCGCGCCCGCGCCTGCGTCAGCAATGCTCAGGCGGGCGCGCTGGCCCAGCTCGACGCCCGTGGCCTGAACGCCACCGCCGCCGTGGCAGCAGCCGGCGGCATGCGCTGAGTCTTTAAACAATTTGGCAAATTCGCAGCCGCGCCGAGACTACTCGGGGCGGCTGTTTGCTATCTATCCCGCTAAATCAGCTAAAAAATCGTCGCCCCAGCGAAGGCTGGGCCGCTGCGCGCCAGGCTCCACCCCCTTGACCCTACCGGTCGAAAATGAGAACATAAAAAGAACAAATCGATTCCCCGTAGAGTGCAGGATGGAAAGCCGCGCAATGCAGCCACAGCAATGGCGTTACTTTCTCGGCTTCATCCCCGATGCCGCGCTCGCCAGGCGCATCCTCGCTCTGGGCGATGCGCTGGGGCTGGCCGCTGATGCGGTGATCGACCATCTGCATCTGACGCTCTGCACCATTGCCGAAGTCGATGCCCGCGACGAAACACTGGCCGATCGGCTCGATCCGATCCTGAGTGATACCCGACTGGAAGCCTGCCGCATCCGCCTGGGCCGCGCGCGCAGCGGCAATCGCGGCGCGGTCATCCGCTCGATCGGATCGCAGAGCGAGATTTCCCTGCTGTATCAGAAACTGCCGCCGCTCCTTCGTCGGGCGGATATGGCGCCCCTGCATCGGAAGAACGGTCTCACCGCCCCGCATATCACCCTCAGCTACAAGGGCGGTCCGGCGCAGATCCTGATCGTGCCCTTCGAATGGATCCCGACCGAATTGTGCCTGGTGGAAAGCTGGGTCGGCTGCACCCGGCACGACATCCTGCGCCGCTGGCCCTTGTTGCCCCCGTCGCAGGGCGAACTCGATTGGGGAGGCGGGGGAGGAGATAATTTCACTCACCGCCTGCGCCAGGAAAGAGCCGCGCAGGCCGGCTAAATCCCACCACCGGCCCACCCACACGTCGCTCCAGCGAAGGCTGGAGCCGCTCTCACCTGGCACCACACCATCCTTGCCTGACATGGCAGATCGTCTACCGCTCTTCGCAGGGGAAACAAGCAAAGGGCAGGGCAACACTTGCGTTTCATACTGGCTCTCTGGGCGGCATTGCTGTGGCCGGCACCGGCCTTTGCCGCCTGGATGGAAGCATCCAGCCCGAATTTCGTCGTCTATTCGGACGATTCCGAACGCAGCCTGCGCACATTCACCGAACGGCTGGAACTCTATCATGAGGCGCTGGAACTGCTGACCGGTGGCGATGTGCCGCCACCCAGCCGGTCCAACCGGCTGACGATCTTCGTTCTGCGCGATCAGCGCAGCGTCAGCCGGCTGCATGGCGACAGCAATATCGCGGGTTTCTATCGTCCGCGCGCCGGCGCTTCGGTCGCAGTGGTGCCCGATGTCGAAAATGTCACCGGCAGCCAGGCTTTTTCGATGCAGGTGCTGCTGCACGAATATGCACATCATTTCCTGATCGCGAACACCAGCTTCGCCATGCCGCGCTGGTTCAGCGAAGGCAGCGCGGAATTCTATGCCTCTGCTGTGTTCCATCGCGATGGCCGGCTGCAACTGGGCATGCCCAACCATGCCCGCGCCGGGGAACTGGCTTATGCCAGCAATGTCACCGCCGAAGAATTGCTCGATCCCGCCGCCTACGCCGCCCGGCACAAGGGCGGGAACAACGCCTTTTATGGCAAGGCTTGGGCGCTCTATCATTATCTGGTGATGGAGCGCGCACGCAGCGGGCAATTGTCGGCCTATCTCAAGGCGCTCGAACAGGGGAAGGGGGCCCGGAGCGCCGCAGAAACCGCCTTCGGCGATCTGGCGCTGCTGGAACGTGAACTGAAGGCCTATTTGCGGCGGCCGAGCATGAGCACGCTCAACATACAGGCCGGCCGGCTGCAGGGCGGGGCGGTGACGCTGCGCCGCCTGAGCGAAGGGGAGGCCGCGATGATGCCGGTGCGGATCCGTTCACAGAGCGGGGTGACCCCGGAAATCGCCGCAGAACTGGTGCTGGAGGCGCGCCGTATCGCCGCCCGTTTCCCCGATGAAGCCGCCGTCCTGACCGCGCTGGCAGAAACGGAATATGATGCCGGTCATCTGGATCAGACCATCGCCGCTGCCGATGCGGCGCTGGCGATCGATCCGGATCAGGCCAATGCCTATGTTCAGAAGGGTTATGCGCTGTTCGCCCGGGCCAGATCGGCGATGGACCGGGTTGAGGCCTACCGCGCGGCCGTGGCGCCGTTTCTGGCGCTCAATGCGCGGGAGCCTGATCACGCCATTCCGCTGATCTATTTCTACCGCAGTTTCATCGGGCGCGGGGCCGCACCCAATGACAATGCCCTCGCTGCACTGGAACGGGCGGCACGGATCGCCCCCTATGATCGCGGGCTGCAGATCGAAATGGCGCGGCAGCATTTGCGCCTGGGCCGGCTGGACAAGGCGCGGCAAAGCCTGACGGTGATCGCAGCCGCGCCGCATGGCGGCACCATGGCAGAACGCGCACGCCTGGCGATCGAACGGATCGATGCGGGGCAGCCGGTCGATGAAAAGGCGCTGTCGGCCCCCGCAACCCCATCCGTCGCCACAGAAGCGGTCAGGGGCGAGGGCGATGACGCGGATGTCGATGGCGAAGATGAGCCGGCTGGCCAAGGTCAACGATAGATCGGAAACTCAAAAAAATCAGCCGTTTTTTGTCTCTGCGCTTGGCGACAGGCCACAATTTTCGCTGTTGGCGACGCGGCAATTGTCAAATTCCCCGAGAGGAATAAGCTCCTCGCCTGAACGGGGCCGCTGTTGCGGAGGGGTAAATGCGCTTTATCTGGTTTGTGGTGGCGTTGTTGCTGCTGCCGTCGGCGGCCAAGGCCGAATGGCTGGAAGCATCCAGCCCCAATTTTGTCGTCTATGCCGACGATTCCGAACGTGATCTGCAGCTCTTCACCCAGCGGCTGGAACTCTATCACGAAGCGATGAAGGTGCTGACCGGCACCGATCCTGGCACCCCCAGCCCGTCGAACCGGGTTACTGTCTATGTGGTGAAGAGCGAGGCAGAGGTGCAGCGCATCCTCAACATGGGGCGCACAGGTGGGGGCGTCGGCGGTTTCTATATCGGGCGCGCGGGCGCGGCGATGGCCGTGGTGCCCACTATCCAGAGCTCGGGCGGGCGGGTTGGCCAGTCCATGGCGATTCTGCTGCACGAATATGCCCATCACTTCCTGCTTTCGGGCAGCGTCCATGGCGCGCTGGGCTGGATGAACGAGGGCGGAGCGGAATTCTTCGCCGGGGCCCAGTTCAATTCCGATGGTGGCATCTCGCTCGGCCTGCCCAACACGGGGCGCTATCGCGAACTCAGCTATGTGTCTGATCAGGTCACGGCGGAGGAGCTGCTCGATCCCGATCTGTTCAAACGGCGCCGGCGCGGCATCGAACATGCCTTCTACGCGCGCAGTTGGGGCCTTTACCATTATCTGACGATGGAGCCGGAACGGCGCGGGCAGATGGCCCGCTATGTCCGGTTGCAGGCTGAAGGCGCTGCACCGCGCCAGGCCGCAGAGCAGGCCTTCGGCAATCTGGCGGACGTCAATCGTGGGCTGAATGCCTATCTGCGGCGCACCCGGCTGACGGCATTCACCTTTGCTCCGGGCCAGTTGACGTCTGGCGCGGTGCAGATCCGCCAACTGTCCGCAGGGGAAGCGGAAATCATGCCCGTACGCATTCGGTCACGGCGCGGCGTGACCAGCGAACTGGCGGCGGAACTTGTCGTGCGGGCGCGTGCCATCGCTGCCCGCCATCCGCAGGATGCAGCAGTCCTGTCTGCCCTGGCAGAAACCGAATTCGACGCTGGCAATGATGCGCAAGCGCTGGCGGCAGCCGATGCTGCGCTGGCGATCGATTCCGCCCAGGTGAATGCCTATGTGCAGAAGGGCTATGCCCTGTTTCGCCAGGCGGAAACGGCAGAAGACAAGGATGCCGCCTTCCGCGCGGCGGTTGTGCCCTTCGTGGCGCTCAACCGTATGGAGCCGGATCATCCGCTTGGGCTGTATTACTATTACCTCGGCTTTGTGCGCCGGGGGCGTGACCCCAGTGACAATGCCATGGCCGCTCTGGCCCGCGCGGTCGAACTTGCGCCGTTCGACACTGCCCTGCGGTTGGTGCTGGCGCGGCAGCAGATTTCGTCTGCGCAATGGGAAGATGCCCGGTACAATCTCCTGCCGATTGCCAATTCGCCGCATGGCGGGGCGCTGGCCTTGCGCGCGCGGGAGGTGATCGACGCGATCGTTGCCGGCCCGCCAGCCGATGCCACCGCCTTGCTGGCCCTGCTGGAAGGGGAGGGGGAGGATGTCGACGCGCCTGGCACCGGAGGTGAGGGAGATAGCGGCGAGGGAGATGGCGGCGCTGCCTCCGGCGCGGAGGGTTCGCCCGACGCCGGCAATCGCGAAACGGGCGATAGCGATGCTGGCAAGAGCGATGCTGGCAAGGTCCAACCCGACAAGGCTGGCGCGACCGAAACGGCGCCCTGAACGGAGCATCGCTCCGGATTGCACGGCGGCGCCATGGGTCAGCCGTGGCTGTTCCGGGTTGCGTTGCTGATCGGTGGGGTATTGGGGGCACCGATCTGGCGCTATCCCTTGGTACCGGGCGGACCTGCGCCGCCTGACTGCAGATTGATCCCGGCGCGGTCGGCCGCTGCGTGCGAAGGAGAGAGCATATGGACTGGATCAAAAAACTGCTCGGTGGAAAGGATCAGCCCATCACGTCTGACACCCCCGCCGCTCCGGCCACGCGGGAACCGGTCGTTCCGATCGCCACAGTCCAGATCCCCCCGTCGGAGCCGGGCACGCTTTATCAGGATCAGATCCTGCGCAAGGCATGGGCAGAGGATTTGCTGGTCCAGGCCGGCGTGCCGGTCAACAAGCACCTGCCCTGTATCGAAAGCCAGGCGGAAATCACCCTGCGCCCGGTGCGGGAGGTGGCCGATCGTTTGCTGGCGCTGGCGATCGTGGCGGTGAAGGGCGAAGGTCTGGAACATGATATCGTGATCCAGCTGGCCGATGATCGCCAGGCCTGGGATCTGTTCACCCCGAAGGAGACGGCTTTCATCCGCGATCCGGCGCCCAGCGAGCACGACCGGGTTCAGTTCGTCTGGCGCTATGAAGCGGCCTGGGTGCTGCTCTGGGCGCTCGATCCCATGTCGGAACCGCTGTCATACCCCGATGCCATCTGCGACGTGCCGCTGCTGGCGCAGACAGTGCGCGATACGCCCGATCTGGCCGCCAGGGGCATGCAATCGGCCAACAATATCCTCAATGAAGCCGATCTGATCTATCGCTGCCACTGGGCCGTGCGGCAGGCCAGCATCGATGGCACCGAACCACCCGCCGGGCTCGACCCCGGCGTGGTGATGGAACGCCATTATGCGCTCAACTGGCTGATCGGCTATATGGATCAGGATTGGGACGAGGTTTCGACCGACACCTGATCGGGGGCCTTCAACCGGTGAACTGCGTTTCCAGCGTGATTTCGCAGTTCAGCAGCTTGGAGATCGGGCAGCCGGCCTTGGCCTCTGCCGCCAGCTTGCGAAACTCGGCCTCTTCCAGCCCGGGCACATGGGCTGTCATCGACAGGGCGCTGCGGGTGACGGTGAAGCCATCGCCATCGGGTTCCAGGGTTACCTTGCACTGGGTTTCCAGCGTGCCATCCGTATGGCCGGCGCGGGCCAGGGCGAAGCTGGTGGCCATGGTGAAGCAGGCCGCATGCGCCGCCGCGATCATCTCTTCGGGATTGGTGCCGGGCTCGCCCTCGAAACGGCTGCCGAAGCCATAGGGGGCATCGACCACACCCGACCTGGTCGCGACATGCCCCTTGCCGGACTTGCCCAGGCCTTCATATCGGGCGGTGGCGCTGTTCACACTCATGGCATCATCCTTTCAGCCGGTTGTCGCAGCAACAAAGGTTGAAGGGCAGGCCGGTTCCTGCCCGGCTCTCACGGCGCCGGCGCGTCTGCCGAACAGGCGGATTTGCGGTGCAGCAGCAGATCCAGGAAAGACAGCTTGCCCTGCCGCCAGGCGCGTTCGTGGAAGAAGAACACCACCGCATTCACGCAGGGTTCCACCAGAGCGATGCCGCCGGAAATCGCAATCGATCCGGTAAAGGCATAGGCCACCGCAAACCCCACCATCAGGTGCAGCAGCAGGAAGCTGATGGTCTTGGCGAGATCGCGGGAAATGGCGGCACTCTCCTTTCCCTGAATTTATAATGAGAATCGATATCAGTTCAAGGGGTTTTGTCCCCTGCATAGGGCGACTGCCCGAACTGGGTCGCGGAAACAGGTAGAAAAATCGGCAGGCACATTCCTGTGCCTTCTTCCCCAACCATGGCCGTTCTCCATATCATCAGACATGACCCAGAACGCATCCAGCCCGGCCGACTTGGCCGGATCGTCCACCGGGCTGACCCAGCCCAGCCTGTTCATTCCGCATGGCGGCGGTCCCTGCTTCTTCATGCCCGATCCCAATGGCATCTGGACCGGGATGGAGGCCTATCTGCGGGGCATCGCCGCCAGCCTGCCGGAACGGCCGCGCGCCATCCTGATCGTTTCCGGCCACTGGGAAGGGCCGACCTTTGCCTTCACCGGGGCGCAGGATCATCCGGGGCTGATCTTCGATTATTACGGCTTCCCGCCGGAAACCTATCGCCTCACCTGGCCCGCGCCCGGTGCCCCCTGGCTGGCGCAGCGCGGCGCCGCGCTGCTGGCGGCGGCGGGCCTGCCAACCGGGATCGATCCCGATCGCGGCTTCGATCACGGCGTGTTCGTGCCGATGAAAGTCGCCTTTCCCGATGCCGATATTCCTGTGGTGCAGATGTCCTTGCTGTCGGGCCTGGACCCGGAGCTTCACCTTGCTGCCGGGCGGGCGCTGGCGCCGCTGCGCGATGAAGGTGTGCTGGTCATCGGTTCAGGCATGAGCTTCCACAATCTGCGCGCCTATGGCGACCCCCGGGCAGAGGCGCCGTCGCGCGCCTTCGATGACTGGTTGACGCAGGCCACCACAGCCCCGGCAGATGAACGCGCAGCGCAACTGCAGGCCTGGGAGAGCGCGCCCTTCGCCCGGCTGTCTCACCCGCGCGAAGAACATCTGCTGCCGCTGATGGTGGCCGCCGGTGCGGGTGAAGCCAGCGGGGTGCGCAAGGATTACGGAGAACTGGTTATGGGTACCGCGCTGTCCGCATTCCGCTATGGCTGATGCAGCCTGCATGCCGTCGGCATGGTTGCGGTCCTGGGCGCTTGCGTTAATGCACGCAAATCAGGAGATTGAATGATGGCTGCCGCTTCATGCTGACATTCGCAAAACCGCTTTCCCCCTTGCTGATCGGCGCCAGCCTGTTGCTGGGCGCCTGCCAGCCTCATGGTGAAGGCAGCAGCCCGATCCCCGGCGATCTGTCCGACACGCGCCCCTTCGATGCCATCGCACCGGATGAAGCGGTCCATGTGCTGGGCACCGAACCGTTCTGGAACGGCGATATCGCCAATGCCACGCTGCTCTGGAAAACCCCGGAGGATGCCGATGGCACGGCCACCGCGGTGGAACGGTTTGCCGGGCGTGGCGGGCTGTCCTTCACCGGCACGCTGGATGGCAAGCCGGTGGTGGTGATGGTGACGCAGGGCGAATGCAGCGACGGGATGAGCGACCGGACCTTCCCCTTTACCGCCACGGTCAGCCTGGGCGGGGCGCAGCTGAACGGCTGTGCCTGGACGGCGCGTCATCCCTACACCGGGCCTGAGGCGCCCTGATGTGCGCATGCTCGATTGTACGTCGCGCATGCGCAATGCTATGAATGCTGCATCTGCGAAGGAATCAGTCTGATGGGTCGACGCAACAATGACTGGCTGTCGCTCGGGCTGGAAAGCTGGCAGCTCGGGCTTGAGGCCGGGGAAGTCATGTGGCTGCGCGGCTGCATGATCGCCATGGGCGGTGCGGCCGGTGAACGCGAAGCCCAGCGCATGGTGACGGAAAAGCTCGCCGCCAACGCCAGTTTCGGCATGATGGTGGCCAGCGGCAAGGCCGGCACTTCGCCCGAAGCGGCCACCCGCAGCGCGCTGGCCCATTACGGCCGCCGCGTGCGCGCCAACCGCCGCCGCCTGGCCAAGAAAGTTCCCTGATCGCCGGAATCGGGCGGCCCGGCCAGGGCGCGCCCGATGCTGACCTGTCCTTAGAACAGTCCCGGCATTTCGCGCTGCGCTGTGGTGCCCCTGACTTCGTCACGCAGCATTTCCAGTTGCGGCTTGGCGGGGGCGACCGAACGCGTCGATGCCGTCGCAGTTCTGATCGGGGTACAGCTGCGCCCGGCCAGGAAATCCAGCGCCTTGGCAATCATGGCTTCGTTCTGATCGCCCAGATCGCGTGATACATCATCCTGCGCCACGCAGGTCCTGGGCAGCGTGCTGGCCAGCCCTGTGTAATATTCTCCCTGGTTGTTGGCGTTGGCATTGCGGAAAGCCACCAGCCGCAGCCGGTCGTCGCATCCGGCATTGTCGAATGCGAACTGCCCGACCGGCTTGCCATAGGTATTCTCACCGATCAGCGCCATGTTGTCCCCCAGATAGGGCACCATGGAATTGATGATCATCTCGCTGGCTGATGCGGTGCTGCCGGTGCCGATGAAGGCGATCTTGGTCGGGGTAATGGACTGAGGCCGCGCCGCGAAATTGTAGGTTTGGTTTTGCGCTGATTTGCTGTCGCGCAGCATCAGCTTCTGGAACACCTGCCCATCCAGATTCCCGGCCAGCAGATCGCCGAATACCTCCGCCGTGGAAAGCAGACCGCCGCCATTGTACCGCAGGTCGACGACCAGTTCGGTCACACCCTCGGCCTTGAACTGGGCAAACGCATCGACCAGGTCGGCATCGGCCGGGGTGATGAAGCTGCGCAGTGCGACATAACCGATCTTGCGCGAACCTTCGGTGAAGATTCTGGTCCCGATGGTGTCGGACACCGGATCGATCTCGAACTCATCCGATGTCACGCTGACCTGACGCATCAAACCATCGCGGTGACGGACGCGGATCACGATGGTTTTGCCGCTGTCAGCGGGAGAGAAGAACGCGTTTAATCGATCATAATCCTTTGCTGCCAGCAGCGGTGCGATGGCGGTCTGGTTGGCGGCACTTGTGCCGACCGCTTCGAAAACGGCGCCCCGGGTAATGCTGGTCGCGGCCGCTGGCGAACCTTCGAACACCTCAGTCACCACCAACTCGCCTGCCCAAGTGGTCGCCAAGCGGAAACCGTAGCCGACATTGGCGCCGTCCTCGTAATAGGCGTTCTCCTCTGCGATCGAGGTGATGTAGGTGAAGCCCCGATCTTTGCGGGCAGCGCGCGCTGGCTCGAGCAAATTGTCGATGTAGGCTTTGACTGAGGACGATGTTGTCGTGCTAGTCCTCGTGGCCATCAACTCTGGGAACAGATACCATTCATCCGCGATCGAGCGGACCCAATCCTTGCGGGCGTTGAGGCTGCAGGCGGTCGGCGTTGGTGTGGTCGGGGTTGGCGTGCTTGGCGTCGGCGTCGAAGTCGCCGGGCGGGGCGTGGGGGTCGACCCGCCACCATCGCCACATGCTGCCAACAGCATTGCGCTGCAACCAACCAGTGTCACCGCCCCGCGACGCCACCGCTTGTGCGATTCGCCCATATTATCTTTCCCCCTGACGTTCTTGTGTTCTGCAAATTAGGGCAGGGGTGGAAAGTTGCACAAGCAAAGCTTTTCACAGCTTGTGATTTTCAACCGCTGAATGCAGACCCATATGCAGTCTGGCGGGCGTATGGCCTTGCCATGGCGCCGGTGCTTCGGCACATGGCGCAGCCCGACGGCATAGTGGAGCGATTGAGATGACCGCCGATATTCCTGCCTGGCTCGCCAACAGGATCAAACCGGCTGGCCCGGCCAGCGTCAGCCTGGCGATTGTCACGCTGGGCAACGCCGATATCGATGAACCCGATGGCTTCCGCCTGCGTTCGGCCGCCTTTGCCGATGGTGGGGCGCTCGATCCTTGTTTTACCGCGCAGGAAGAAGACGCCGTCGCCCCGCCGCTGGAATGGACGGCCCCGCCGGCCGGCGCCGTGGAAATGGTGCTGGTGGTCGAAGATATGGATACGCCCTCGGGTGATCCGTTCTGCCACTGGCTCGTCTGGGGCCTGGCCGCGCAGAAGGGGCAATTGCTGGAAGGCGAAACCCCGCCGCGCGTGGGCAAGAATTCCTTCGGCAATTCGGAATGGGCGCTGCCCGATCCGGCCGAAGGGGACGCGCCGCGCCGCTATCTGTTCCAGCTGTTTGCCGTCGATACGCCGCTGGCGCTGATGCCGGGGGCAAAAAAGGCTGATGTGCTCAAGGCGCTGGAAGGGCATGTGGTGGGAACCGCTTTGCTGACGGCGTCTTATGCCTATGAAGATTTGGATGAAGATTGGGACGATGGGGACGGGGAATAACACCCCGCAAACCCTCGCCATTTTGAAAGGAAAGTAAATTGGCAGCCAAGAACAACGCGCTGAGCAAGCCGGTCACCGTATCGAGCGAGCTGGAAAACGTGATCGGCAAGGGCCCGCTGACGCGCGCTGAAGTGACTTCGAAGGTGTGGGAATACATCAAGGCCAACAGCCTGCAGGACGCCAAGGACAAGCGCCAGATCAATCCCGATGCCAAGCTGGGCGCCGTCATCGGCACCGAACAGATTTCGATGTTCAAGATGACCGCTGCGGTCTCCAAGCATCTGAGCTGATTGCTGCGGCCATTGGGCCGTGGTTGAGAAAAAGGGGCGGGGTGGCACGGGCCATCCCGCCCTTTTTCGTGCCTGCCGTCCATGTGATGGCTTCATATATGCGATGAATTCGCAATTGCGGAGAATGCACTTGTCCGCAGGCTGGCCCGCGTGCCATCATCCCGGCCAAAGCAAACACAGGCCCGGCGCACCGGGCGCATCGAGAGGACCGGCCCGACCATGGCAACAATCGTTGGCGGCATCGCCACTTCGCACACGCCCACCATCGCCTTCGCCAAGGATGCGAAGAAATTCGATGATCCGGTGTGGAAGCCGATCTTCGAAGGCTATGAGCCGGTGCAGGAATGGTTTCGCGACAAGAAGCCGGACGTGCTCGTCTATATCTACAACGATCACATGACGTCGTTCTTCGATCACTACAGCCATTTCGCGCTGGGTGTGGGCGAACGCTTCGCGGCGGCGGATGAAGGCGGCGGCCCGCGCGATATTCCCGCGATCATGGGCGATCCCAAATTCGCCGAACATGTCGCCCGGGTCATGGTCGCCGATGAATTCGACCTGTCCTATTTCCAGGGCAAGGGGCTCGATCACGGCGCCTTCTCGCCGCTGTCGGTCATGGTCGATCATGATGCGGAAAACGGCTGGGCGGTCAAACTGCTGCCGATCGTGTGCGGGGTGCTGACCGTGCCGCTGCCCTCCGCGCGGCGGTTCTACAAATTCGGCAAATCGCTGCGCCGCGCGATCCAGTCCTATCCCGAAGATATCAAAGTGGCGATCGCCGGCACCGGCGGCCTGTCGCATCAGGTCCATGGCGAAGGCTGCGGCTTCAACAATCCGCAGTGGGACCATGAATTCATGGACATCCTGGAAAAGGATCCCGAATCGCTGCTCGACTACCCGATCGCCAAGCTGGCCGAACTCGGCGGCTGGGAAGGGGCAGAGGTCGTGATGTGGCTGATGATGCGGGGCGCCCTGTCGGAAGAGGTTGAGGTTACGCATAAGACCTATTTCCTCCCGTCCATGTGCCCGATCGCGACCATGATCCTGAATGACAAGGGCGATGCCACCCCGCCGGCGGAAAGCGACGCCGCCCTGCGTGATCGCGCTGACTGGGATTACAAGGGCACGGAAAACATGCCCGGCACCTATCCCTTCACCATCGAACGTTCGGTCAAGGGCTTCCGCCTCAACCACTTCCTCCATTCGCTGACCCAGCCCGATATCCGCCGCAAATTCCGGGAGGATGAAGACGGCACCATGGTGGAAGCCGGGCTGAGCGACGAAGAGCGCCGCCTGGTGCGTGAACGCGACTGGATTGGCATGATCCACCACGGCGTGATCTTCTTCATGCTGGAAAAGCTCGGCGCGGTCACCGGCATCGGCAATATCGACATCTATGCCTCGATGAAGGGGCTCAGCGTCCCCGATTTCCAGAAAACCCGCAACGCCGCGATCAATTACGGCGTCGCCGGCAAGGAAGACTGACGATGCGCCTCCGCCGCTTCGGATCATGTTTGCAGGGCAGGGGGCCGGCATGGTGATCCGGACCGGCATCGGTGGCTGGAGCTATGACGGCTGGCGCGGCGGGGTCTTCTACCCGGAAGGCCTCGCCCAGCGGCGCGAACTCGAACACGCCTCCACCCATGTCGGCGCAATCGAGATCAACGCCACTTTCTATGGCCGGCAGAAACCGGAAAGCTTCCGCAAATGGCGTGCGGAAACGCCCGACGGCTTCGTTTTCGCGCTCAAGGGCTCCCGCTTCGTCACCAACCGCAAGCAATTGGCGGAAGGCGGGGAGGGTATTCGCAACTTCCTCGATCAGGGTCTGGTCGAACTGGGTGACAAGCTCGGCCCGATCTGCTGGCAACTGGCGAGCACCAAGCGTTTCGATGCCGAGGATATCGGCGCCTTCTTCGCCCTGCTGCCCGCCACGCAGGACGGCCTGCCGCTGCGCCACGCGGTCGAGGTCGGGCACGAAAGCTTTGCCTGCGCCGAATTCGTCGATCTCGCCCGGCAGGCGGGCGTGGCGATCGTCTGGTCGGAAGACCCTGATCGCGTGCCGATCGCCGATCGCACCGCCGATTTCGCCTATCTGCGGATGCAGAAAATGGCTTCCGATTGTCCGACCGGCTATTCCGCCACGGAACTCACCCGCATCGCCAATCTCTGCCGCGCCTGGCACGCCGGCGAAGCACCCGCCGATCTCCCCTATCGCGGCGATCCGGCCGAAAGTGCAGGCCGGCCCGGCGATGTCTTCGCCTTCCTGATCAACGGCGCCAAGGAGCGCGCCCCCGCCGCCGCCATGGCCCTGGCGAAGCTTCTCAAGTAATAGGGCCGCTCCAGCGCAAGAGTGTGTGCAGAAATCGAACCGCACGTGGAAGCAAAGGTCGATCAAGGAAAACAACCCGGATTGACACCACCTCGTGACTGATCTGGTTTTTGAACCATTGCGCTGACTGGATTCCCGCCTCCGCGGGAATGACCAAGGTAGGTTGTTGTTCTAATTCGTCATTCCCGCGAAGGCGGGAATCCAGCAACAACCTCACAACCCGGCAGGGCAGCTCAGAATATCGATCACATTGCCGGTCACTGCCAAACCAAGATAAGCTGGCGCTCGTCTTGCAAATGGGCAAATGCGTCGTTGGCCTCGCCCCTCGGCTGGCCACCATCTTCCCGAAACCGGAGCCTGCAATGTCCTCGGCTGACAGCCCGTCAACACGCCTGGCCACGCGCCTGTCCTTTCTCGTCGCCGGCTTCGGCATCGCCTGCTGGGCGCCGATGGTCCCCTATGCCCGTGATCGGCTCGGCGTGGACGAAGCCGTGCTGGGCGGTTTGCTGCTGTGCCTGGGAACAGGTTCGGTGCTGGCCATGCTGGCGACCGGTGCCTTGAGCAGCCGCTATGGCACCCGCCCGGTCATTCTGGCTGGCGGCATTGCCCTTGCCGTAATCCTGCCCTTTCTCGCCATCGCCCCGACCACCATCACGCTCGGCCTGGCCCTGCTGGTGTTCGGCGCTGCGCTCGGCTCGCTCGATGTGGCGATGAACATCCATGCCGTGGATGTCGAACGCGATGCCGCGCGCCCGCTCATGTCCGGCTTCCACGCGCTGTTCAGCATTGGGGGCTTTACCGGTGCCGCGATGATGACGCTGCTGCTGTCGCTTGGCGTCGGCCCGCTTGCCAGCGGCATGATCGGGTCGCTGCTGATGATGCTGGCCCTGATCCTCGCGGCCCCGCGGCTTCTGCGTACCCGTTCCGCCGATGATGCGCCGCATTTCGCCGTTCCGCGCGGCATCGTGCTGTTGCTGGCCGGTCTGGCCGCCATCACCTTCCTGGCCGAAGGAGCGCTGCTGGACTGGAGCGCGCTGTTGATCACCGATGCCGGCCTGGTGGCGGTGAAGCATGGGGGGCTTGGCTACATGCTGTTTGCCATTGCGATGACGCTGGGGCGGCTGACCGGGGACAGGCTGACCGCACAGATCGGGGATCGGGCAGCGCTGTTCTGGGGTGGCATCGTGGCCGTGTTCGGTTTTGCGGTGCTGCTGCTTGCGCCGATGGCCAGTGTGGCAATGGCCGGGTTCGTGCTGATCGGCCTGGGTGCTGCCAACATCGTGCCGGTGCTGTTCCGTCAGGCGGCCAATCAGACGATCATGCCCCCGGGTCTGGCCGTGGCAGCCATAACCACGACCGGCTATGCGGGCATCCTGCTTGGCCCTGCCGCGATCGGGCTGGTTTCCAGCTATGCTGGGCTAACGCTGTCGTTCTGGATGCTGGCTGGCTTGCTGTGTTTGGTGCCGCTAACTGCAGGCTTGGCCGTCTCCCGCAGATGACCTCTGCGACCGGCTCGTCCTGTCACTTGGAGGATAGCGCTGCGGCGGCGCGTTGCTGGGCCTTGGATAGGGCGGGAATGATGTGCTCCACAACGAAACAGGGCCGGCAATGCCGACCCCGTCCGAAAATCAATTGCCGGTGTTGTTCACCCGCGGCGGGGTTCCAGCCGCTTCGTCGGTCACTGGCTCCGGCGCGCTCGTTGTCGGATCGGCCATCATGCCGCCGCCGCTGGTTTCCACTTCGCTGACCGGGCCTTTCACATCATCATTCGTGGTTGCCGCGCTGAAAATCCAGATGGCGGACAGCAGGGCGATGGCGGCGAAGAGGCCGATGCCCAAAACCCAGCGGACGACATTGGGTGTCGATCCCGCGCGCGCCTGGTCGGTTTCCCGATGTACGGTGTGTGAGCTGTCTTCCATTGCACCCTCGTTTCACCGCCGATGATGGCGGTCCGGCTTATTTACGGCTGGCGCGGGCGATGGTTCCGATAGGGGCAGATACGCAAACGGGGCCCCGATCCTGTCGGGGCCCCGTTGCTGTTCGGTCGATCGGCGGGCCTCACACCCGCCGTCGATGGAAAATCAGTCGCGCAGCAATTCGTTGATCCCGGTCTTGGAGCGGGTCTGCGCGTCCACGGTCTTGACGATCACCGCGCAATAGAGCGACGGGCCGGGCGTGCCATCGGGCAGCGGCTTGCCGGGCAGCGATCCGGGAACGACCACCGAATAGGGCGGCACCACGCCGATATGCACTTCGCCCGTGGCGCGATCGACGATCTTGGTCGATGCCCCCAGATACACACCCATGGACAGCACTGCGCCCTGGCCCACGCGCACGCCTTCGGCCACTTCCGAACGCGCACCGATGAAGGCGCCGTCTTCAATCACGACCGGGCCGGCCTGCAGCGGTTCCAGCACGCCGCCGATACCGGCGCCGCCCGAAATATGCACATTCTTGCCGATCTGGGCGCAGGAACCGACCGTGGCCCAAGTGTCGACCATCGTGCCTTCATCGACGAAGGCGCCGATGTTGACGAAGCTGGGCATCAGCACCACGCCCTTGCCGATGAAGCTGCCCTGGCGTGCCACGGCGCCCGGCACCACGCGGAAACCGGCGGCGCGGAAACGGGCATCGTCCCAGCCGGCAAACTTGCTCGGCACCTTGTCGAATGCCGGCGCGCCGGCAGCACCACCAGGGATCACTTCATTGTCATTCAGGCGGAAAGACAGCAGCACAGCCTTCTTCAGCCACTGGTTCACCTGCCAGCCGCCGTTGCCGTCAGGCTGGGCCACACGCGCTTCGCCGCTGTCGAGCAGCTTGAGCGCGGCTTCCACGGCGGTGCGGACATCGGCGCTGGCGGGGGTGACGTCGGCGCGGGCTTCCCATGCTTGTTCGATGGCGGTTTCAAGATCGGCGGACATGCTTTCTCCCCGGAAAATCTGGTCAATATCGTGTCGTGGCCGGGCGCTAGCCCGCAGGCAGGACGGGGGCAAGCCCGACCTGCGCTCGCTTTGGCTCAGCGCATCAGTTCGCGCGTGAAATCCACCAGTCCGGTCTGCCGCGCCCGGCGCAGCCGCTCGGCCGCCAGAATGGTCTTCACCCGCGTGAAACACTGTTCCATGTCGTCATTGATGGCGACATAATCATAACTGTCCCAATGGCTTATCTCAGCCTGCGCGCGCGCCATGCGCCCGGCGATCACCTCGGCGCTGTCGGTCCCGCGTCCACGCAACCGGCGGTCGAGCTCTGCAATGCTGGGCGGCAGCAGGAATACCCGCACCACGTCCGTTTCCATCCGCTGGTGCAATTGCTGCGTCCCCTGCCAATCGACATCGAACAGGAAATCGCGCCCTTCCTTCAACCCCGCCTTGATGTAGGATTTGGGCGTTCCATACAGATTGCCAAACACCTCGGCCCATTCCAGGAATTCGCCGGCTTCCACCATGGCTTCGAATTTGGCGCGGTCGGTGAAGAAATAATCGCGCCCTTCCACCTCTCCCGGGCGCATCGGCCTTGTGGTCACCGATACCGACAGCGCGATATCCGCATCTTCGGCCAGCAACCGGCGGGCGATGGTGGTCTTGCCGGTTCCCGATGGGGATGACAGCACGAACATCAGCCCACGGCGGCGCAATGTGCCGGCTGACAGCGTGGGTGCGGGGGTGTTGGGTTCGATTCCAGACATGTGCGCTGTTGGCGCAGGCAGGCGGCAAAATGCAAGCTTTGCGGCGGTCAATCCGTTTCCGCCGTGTCCTTTTTGTGGCCCAGGCGGGCCATCTTCGCCAGCTTGGCATCGCCCTTGCGCAGCTCGCGGCGGGCACGTCCGCGCTCATAGGCGGCTTTCAGGAACAGCGCGCCGGTTACCGCCACCATCCCGGGGATCGACCCCGTCGCCACCCGCGCCACAGTCGTCGCGATCACCGTCTGGCCCAGCGTGCGGCCCTTGATGATGTCTTCAGCGATGGAGGGCTCATAGCGGGAACGCAGCAATCCGCGTTCCATGCCCCGCCGCATCAGCATGGATGCGCCGCGCATGGCCACAGTAGCAATCAGCAGATTGGTGGCCGGATTGGGGCTCAGGCCCGGTACGCCGCCTTTGCCTGCGCGGGGATTGCCCAGCGCTGCTTTCAGCCTTGCGCGCTTCTTGCCAGCCATGACGCCCCTCTCGGTAATGATCCGGCTGTGATGTCCGGGGCCGCCCCTGTTGCGGGCACCCGGCGCATATCCGGATTACTTCTTGCGGCCGAAATCCACGGTCACGACATTGGATCCATCGTCGCTGGTCACGGCCGGTGCCGAGCTCGCTTCGTCGCCAGGCCGGTCGTTTTCGGCGTCGTCATGCTCGGTCGGCTCGATATCGGCCACCGCTGCCTGGAACTGCAGCCCGAATTCCACCGCCGGATCGACAAAGGCCGTGATCGCGCTGAACGGGATATCCAGCTTGGCCGGAATCTGGTTGAACGTCAGGCCGACGCTGAAACCGAAATCGCTGACCGACAGATCCCAGAACTTGTTCTGCAACACGATGGTCATCTCGTCGGGGAACCGTTCGCGCAAATTGCGCGGGATCGATACCCCCGGGGCGCCGGTCTTGAAGGTGATGTAGAAGTGATGCGCACCGGGCAGCGTGCCGCCCTGATGTTCCACTTCACGCAAAACGCGGCCGACCACGGCGCGCAGGGCTTCCTGTACGATCTCGTCGTAGGGGATCAGGCTTTCGGGCGTGTTCTCGCTCATGCTGGAACTTAGGTGCCGACAGCTTGGCGCGGGGTCAAGCGGGAAAGCTTGCGCCAGCGCAACTCCGGCGTATAGCGCCCCAGCATGCGCACAGGTCGGATTGCTCGAAAAACCGCTGAAACCGATATTCTGGTCGAGATCGATCTCGACGGGACCGGTAAGTATGACATCGCCACGGGGATCGGCTTCCTCGATCACATGATCGAACAGTTCAGCCGCCACTCGCTGATCGACGTCACCTTGAAGGTGAACGGCGATCTGCATGTCGATCAGCATCATACCACAGAGGATTCGGGCATCGCGCTGGGGCAGGCGATTTCGCAGGCGCTCGGCACCAAGGCCGGGATCAGCCGCTATGGCCTGGCCTATTCGCCGATGGATGAAACGCTGGCCCGCGTGGCGCTCGATATCTCGGGCCGCCCCTGGCTGGTGTGGAAGGCCCGCTTCACCCAGGAAAAGCTGGGCGAATTCGATACCGAACTGGTCGAACACTGGTTCCATTCGGTGGCGCAGGCGGCCGGTATCACGCTGCATATCCAGCAGCTTTATGGCCAGAACAACCACCATATCTGCGAAGCGATCTTCAAGGGTTTTGCCCGCGCTATGCGCGAAGCGGTCGAACTCGATCCGCGCAAGGGCGGGGCAATCCCGTCGACCAAGGGGCAGCTCGGTGGCTGAAGCGATTGCCCTGATCGACTATGGCGCCGGCAATCTGCATTCGGTTCACAATGCGCTGATGGCCGCCGGGGCCGAACGGGTGGTCGTCACCGCCGATCCCGCGCTGGTGCGCGGCGCCCGGCGGATCGTGCTGCCCGGAGTGGGATCGTTCCGCAGCTGCGCCGAAGGGCTGCGGGCCATGCCCGGCCTGGTCGAGGCGCTGGAACAGCGCGTGCTGGACGACGGCGTGCCCTTCATCGGCATTTGCGTGGGCATGCAATTGCTCGCCACGCGCGGCCACGAACATGCCGTCACCGAAGGGCTTGGCTGGATAGAGGGCGATGTGCGGCTGATCGAACGCACCGATCCGGCGATCAAGGTGCCGCATATGGGCTGGAATGATGTCGCGCCCACGCCCCATCCCGATGGCGCCGCGCTGATCGAACCGGGCGAGGCCTATTTCCTCCATTCCTATCACTTTGCGCCCGTCAACGGCAGCGATGTGGCGGCAATGACCGATCACGGTGGCGGGCTCGTGGCCGCCGTGGCGCGTGACAATATTCTGGGCGTGCAGTTCCATCCGGAAAAGAGCCAGCGTTATGGCCTGGATCTGCTGGCCCGTTTTCTGGAGTGGAATCCGTGATTGTATTTCCCGCCATCGATCTGAAAAATGGCCAGGTCGTGCGTCTGGCCGAAGGGGATATGGATCGCGCCACCGTTTATGGCGATGATCCGGCGGCACAGGCGCTGGCCTTCGCCGACGCCGGGGCGCAGCATCTGCATGTGGTCGATCTCGACGGCGCCTTCGCCGGGGAAAGCCGCAATCGCGAAGCCGTCGAACGCATCATCGAAGCCTTTCCCGGCCATGTGCAGCTGGGCGGCGGCATCCGCACGCCCGCTTCTGTGGAGGGATGGTTCAAACTGGGCGTGGCCCGCGTGGTGATCGGCACCGCCGCGCTCAAGGATCCCGAATTCGTCCGCGACATGGCGCGCGAATGGGAAAACGGCATCGTCGTCGCGGTTGACGCGCGCGACGGCATGGTCGCCACCGAAGGCTGGGCCGAAGTTTCCGACGTTTCGATGGTCGACATGGCCGCTCGCTTCGAAGACGCCGGCGTTGCCAGCCTGCTCTACACCGATATCGGCCGCGACGGCCTGCTCAAGGGCTGCAATGTCGATGCCACGGTCGAACTGGCGCGGCGCACCCGCCTGCCGGTGATCGCCAGCGGCGGGGTCAAGGGGCTGGATGATATCCGCCTGCTCGCGATCCATGCTCATGACGGCATCGAAGGCGTGATCACCGGTCGCGCGCTTTATGACGGGCGGCTCGATCTGGCGGCGGCCCTGCAGATGGCGGCGAAGGCGTAATGACTGTCCGCGTCCGCGTGATCCCCTGCCTCGATGTGGCCGATGGCCGCGTGGTGAAGGGCGTGAACTTCGTCGATCTGCGCGATGCCGGTGATCCGGTGGAACAGGCGCGGGCCTATGATCTGGCCGGTGCGGACGAACTCTGCTTCCTCGATATTTCCGCCAGCCACGAAGGGCGGGGCACGCTGCTCGATATCGTGCGCCGCACGGCGGAGGTCTGCTTCATGCCGCTGACCGTCGGCGGCGGCGTGCGCACGGTCGAAGATGCCCGGGCCCTGCTGCTGGCCGGTGCAGACAAGGTGGCGGTCAACAGCGCCGCCGTTTCCCGCCCTGAAGTGGTGACCGACATTGCCGAACGCATGGGCAGCCAGTGCATCGTTACCTCGGTCGATGCGCGGCGGGTGGCTGATGGCCGCTGGGAAATCTTCACCCACGGCGGGCGCCGCGCGACCGGGATCGATGCGCTCGAGCATGCGGTGCGGCTGGCGCAATATGGCGCGGGCGAACTGCTGGTCACCTCCATGGATGGCGATGGCACGAAGCAGGGCTATGATCTGGAACTGACCCGCGCGATTGCCGATGCGGTCTCCGTGCCTGTCATTGCCAGCGGTGGGGTCGGCAATCTGCAGCATCTCGTCGATGGCGTGGTGGAAGGCCATGCCAGTGCCGTTCTGGCGGCGTCGATCTTCCACTTCGGCACCCATTCGATTGCAGAGGCGCACGCCGCCCTGCGCGCCGCAGGATTGCCGGCCCGGGGATAATCTTGCGGTAAGCACTCCGCAGTATTCTGTCCCCCTCTGGCACGTTTACAATGTTGCAGTTGCGAACAGCAATGGGGCGAAAGACAGGCATGATCATGCGCATTCTCCTGGCCCTGACAATGATTCTGGTAGCGGTCCCTGCTGCGGCTCAGGCCGGTTCGCAGGTTCCCGAGGGATCGAATCTGATGCTGTTCGGCCTGGGTCTGCTCGGCGTGATCGTCGGACGCCGCGCCTCCATGCGCAAGAATCGCAAGGACGACTGATCCTTTCCGGCTGCGACCTGTGTTTTCAGCCCCTTCGACGCAGATTCTCGTCTGATGGGCCGGGTATGCGCCGGTTTGCTTGACGGCGCCCGCGCCTCTGCGCCATTCCGGCCCCATGGATACGCTTTCCCGTCTCGAACAGACCATTGCCACGCGCCGCGCGGCTGATCCCGAAACCAGCTATGTCGCGCGCCTCTCCGCACGCGGCCTGCCCAAGATGGCGCAGAAACTGGGTGAAGAAGGGGTCGAAACCGTCATCGCCGCGCTTTCGGGCGACAAGGCGGAACTCGTGGGGGAGGCAGCGGATCTGCTGTTCCACCTGCTGATCCTGCTGGGCGCAAAGGACGTGGCTCTGATCGATGTGCTGCAGGAACTCGACCGGCGGGAGGGTACCTCTGGCCTGGTCGAAAAAGCATCGCGAACCCAATAACATCAAAAAGGAGCGAGAGATGCCGATCGACGCGACCCAACCTTACGACAGCGGCAATATCTTCGCGAAGATCCTGCGGGGGGAAATTCCCTCCAACAAGGTCTATGAAGATGACTTCGCGCTCGCCTTCCACGACATCGCGCCGCAGGCGCCGGTGCATATTCTTGTGATCCCCAAGGGCGCCTATGTCGCCTGGGATGATTTTTCCGCCCGTGCCCCGGCAGAGGAAATCGCCGGCTTCGTCCGCGCCGTGGGCCATGTCGCGCGTGAACACGGGCTGGTCGAACCCGGCTATCGTCTGCTGGCCAATCTGGGCGGCGATGGCGGGCAGGAAGTACCGCATCTGCATGTGCATCTGTTCGCCGGCCGGCCGCTCGGGCGGATGATCGGCGGGTAGGCGGGATGTGAACGCCTGGGCGCCGGATTTTCGGCAGATTTCCTGCCGATGGCGCAAACTGTCCCCTTGCTCATGCTTGGTTAACAAATGAACCCGCACCCACAGCCCGCATCCGGCGAACTGGCCGGTTCTCGCCATTTCTTCCCCCTGCGGGTCTATTACGAGGATACGGACCTGTCGGGCATCGTCTATCATGCCAATTATCTGCGCTGGTTCGAACGCGCCCGTTCGGACCTTTTGCGGCTGCTCGGCATTGATCAGCGGACTGCGGCGGAAACCGGCATCGGGACCTATGCCGTGGCGGATATGGCGATCAAGTTTGCGGCTCCCGCAAAACTGGATGATGATATAGTGATTGTCAGCCGTGCGCTCGGGCTGGGGGCAGCCAGCGTGCGATTGTTGCAACAGGCGTTCCGGGGGGAACGGATGCTCGCCGAAGCCATTGTGCGCGTCGGCTTCGTCGCGCCCGATGGGCGGCCCCGGCGCCAGCCTGCCGAATGGCAGGCTGCCTTCCGGCAATTGCAACCGTCTGCCCTCGCTGAACCGACCGTCGCGACTGCGGCCAGTGTTGAACCGACTATTGTGAAAGACAACGAATGACGCTGTTCGAAATTCTGGCTGTGGCCGCACCGGTGGCAGAGGCGCCGAGCCGTCTGGATCCCGTGAAGCTGTTCCTCGATGCCAGCATCGTCGTGCAGCTGGTGATGATCGGCCTGATCCTCGCCAGCATCTGGACCTGGACGATCATCGTCTCCTTCTCGATCAAGATGGCCGGCGTCGCCCGTGGCAACGCGGGTTTTGAAAAGGAATTCTGGGAAGCGGATGAGCCGGAACGGCTGATCGGCAATCGCGGCCGGCCGGACAACCCCTCCGCCCGCGTGGCTGCTGCCGGCCTCACCGAACTGCGCCGCTCGGCCAAGAATGGCGTGCGCGATCGCGACGGCACGCGCCAACGTCTGGCGCTGGCCATGGAAGGCCAGGTCGCGGTGGAGGCCGATACGCTCGCCAACCGCCTCAACTTCCTCGCCACCACCGGCTCGGTCGCGCCGTTCGTGGGCCTGTTCGGCACCGTCTGGGGCATCATGGAAAGCTTCTTCCAGATCGGCGTGCAGCAGAATTCCTCGCTCGCTGTGGTGGCGCCGGGTATTTCAGAGGCGCTGTTCGCCACCGCAATCGGCCTGTTCGCGGCTATTCCGGCGGTGATCGCCTACAACCGCTTCAGCCATCGGGTGAACGGCTTCGAGGCCAAGCTGCAGCGCTTCGCGGACCGCGTTCATGCGCAGATCAGCCGTGAGCTGGAGCGCGGCTGATGGGCATGGGTGTCCATTCCGCATCCCGGCGGGGGCGAGGCGGTGTTCGCCGCACGCCGATGGCAGAAATCAACGTCACCCCGCTGGTGGACGTCATGCTGGTGCTGCTGATCATCTTCATGGTCACCGCACCGCTGATGACGGCGGCCGTGCCGGTCGATCTGCCTGACAGCCGCGCCAGCGCGATGAGCGAGGAACAGGAACAGTTCAATGTCTCGGTCGATCGCGGGGGCGCGATCTATGTCGGGGAGGACCTGATTCCCGACGGCGGATTTGCCGCTGCGGCAGAGGGGCTGGGATGCAGTAGTGCCGATTCGCCGCTGGTCACGCTGCGTGCAGACCGCGCGCTCGATTACGGCAGAGTGGTTGCTGTAATGGGTGAACTGAACCGCGCAGGGTGCAATCGCATCTCCTTGGTCACGAACGGTTCAGACAAGGCCCCATAGCCCGTGGTTTCGATGACAGAGCAAGCCACCCTTTCCCGCGACGAATATGTCGGCCTTGGCATAGCCACGGTCGCGCATGTCGCGCTGGTTGCGTGGTTTCTGCTGCATGACCAGTCGCCGCCGCGCCCGCTGCCCATTCCCGAACGGATGGAGGTAAGCTTGGCGGGTGAGGTATCGCTGACCTCGACCTCGCCCGATCCGGCCCCGGCGCAGGCTTCGGTCGCACCGGTGCTCTCGGCTGATCCGGCGCCTGAGGTGGAACCCGATCCCGCCCCGCCGCAACCGGTGCGCGACACGCAACCGCGCGCCACGCCGCCACCCCCGCCGCCGCGCCCCACGGCCCGGCCGACCCCGACGCCCACGCCGCGCGCCACCACGCGGCCCAGGCCGACGCCAACCCCGCGCGCGACATCCCGGCCTTCGCCGACGCCGACCGCACGCGCTTCCGCACGGCCGACGCCGACGCCGCGCGCCACGGCCCGGCCCACCGGTCGCCCGACCACGCGCCCCACGCCAGCCCCCACCGCCACCCGTGGCGGCGGCAGCCGCGTGGGCGCCGATTTCCTCGAAGGGGCGGGCAGCAGCCAGCCCAATTCCAACCGGGGCACGCCAGCGGCGGCCGCCGGCCCCGCCGTCCGTGCCTCGATCCAGTCCGCCATGGCGCGGCAGATCAAGCCGCACTGGGCCGCGCCGCAGGGCGTGGATGTCGAATTGCTGGTCACCAATGTCAGCTGGGATCTCAATCCCGACGGCTCGCTCAAGGGCGTGCCACGGATCGTCAGCCAGACCGGTGTGAATGATTCCAACCGTCCGCAGGCAAAGCTGCATCAGGAACGCGCCATTCGCGCGATCCAGCTGGCCGCGCCCTTCAACCTGCCGGCGGAATATTATGACGTCTGGAAAAGCCCTCGCAACGTGCGCTTCGACAGGAATTTCTGATGCTTAAATCGCTGTTGTTTTCTGTTTCCATCCTGATAGCCGTGCCCGCGATGGCGCAGGGTGCCGTGGCGCCCCCGGCCATCGTAGTCCCGCCGACCGCCCCGGCAGAGGATGAAGGCTTCACCTTCACCGTCACGGACGACAATGCCTGGGAAGATCTCGGCATCGCCATCCCGGCTTTCGCCACCAACAGCGATCAGCCGACCCCGGCGAATTCCTCGGGCACCGCGGCGCTCGGTTTCGAACTTTCGCGCGTGGTCTACAATGATCTGCGCAACAACGGCCTGTTCCGCCCGGTCGGCCCTGACGCCCTGCCACGCCCGAACTACGCCCAGATCACCGCGCCTGCGTTTGACACCTGGCGCGGCCGGTCGGCCGAAATGCTGGTCCATGGCTATGTCCGCGCCAATGGTGACGGCAAGCTGACGGTTGGCTGCTATCTGTATGACGTTGTGCTGCAGAGCGAACTGGTGCGGGAAGGCTGGGTGGTGAACCCGTCCGAATGGCGCCGCGCCGCGCACAAATGCGCCGATCTGGTCTATTCGCGCCTGTCGGGCGAAAGCCCGTTCTTCGACAGCCGTATCGCCTATATCGCGGAAACCGGGCCGAAGGATAACCGCGTGAAGCGGCTGGCGATCATGGATTCCGATGGTGCCAACCACCGCTTCATCACGAATGGCCAGGCCATGGCGCTGACCCCGCGCTATTCGCCCGACTATTCGAAGATCGTCTATCTCAGCTACGTCAACGGCAATCCGCACATCTATGTCTATGATGTCGGCAGCGGTCAGCAGACGTTGATCACCAAGAACGAAGGCCCGACCTTCGCGCCGCGCTGGTCGCCCGATGGCCGTTATATCCTCTATTCGATGGCGCTGGCCGGCAATACGGACATCTACCGCGTGCCGGCCACCGGCGGCAACAGCGTGAAGCTGACCGACAGCCCCGGGCTTGACGTGGGTGGATCCTATTCGCCCGATGGCACGCAGATCGTGTTCGAAAGCGACCGTTCGGGCAGCCAGCAGATCTACGTCATGAATGCCGATGGCTCCAACCAGCGCCGGATCAGTTTCTTCGGGGGCCGTGCGGCAACCCCGGAATGGAGCCCGCGCGGCGATCAGATCGCCTTTACCCATATTGCCGGCAATCTGCGCATTGCGGTGATGAGCCCGGGCGGTGGCGGCATGCGCCATCTGACCGACAGCTGGCAGGATGAAGCGCCAACCTGGGCACCGAATGGCCGGATCGTCCAGTTCTTCCGCACCACGCGTGGTTCGGGCGAAGGTTCGCTGTGGCAGGTTGATCTGACCGGTCGCAACGAACGCAAACTCAATACCCCCGTCGGCGCATCCGACCCCTCCTGGGGCCCGGTTCTGCCGTAATCTTTTCGTATGATTTCCGCCCGGCCGCTGGGGGGCAGCGGTTCGGGTACAGTTTGAGCAACAGCAAGGAGGAATGTGGCATGCAGAAATTCGCCATTATGATGACCGTCGCCAGCGTCATGGCGCTTGCCGCCTGTGCGAAGAAGCCGCCTGAAACTCTTCCTCCGGTCGCCCCGCCCACTTCGGCACCGGCCCCGACTCCGACCCCGCCAACCCAGGGCGCGCAGCCGGGCACCCAGGCACACTTCAAGCAGCAGCTGTCGGGCCGTGACGTGATCTATTTCGACACCGATCGCTACAACATCGACGCGCAGGATCAGGTCGCGCTGCAGGCGCAGGCCCAGTATCTCTCGCAATACAGCAACGCCCGCGCCACGATCGAAGGTCATTCCGACGAACGCGGCACGCGCGATTACAACCTCGCACTGGGTGAACGCCGCGCCAATGCGGCCAAGAACTATCTGGTCAGCCTGGGCATCCCGGCCACCCGCCTCAACACCGTCAGCTATGGCAAGGAACGCCCGGCTGCCGTGGGCGCCAATGAACAGGCATGGTCGCAGAACCGCCGCGCGGTGACCGTGCTGATCAACTGATCGGCCACACCGGACAGCTCTGTTCGAACACAGGGGGCGCGGCGATCACCATCGCCGCGCCCTTCCTGGTTCACCTCTGCGATTTCGGTGCCTATATGCGGGTCATGCACACAGGCAGGAACAACTGATGGCCCGCAGCGGCCGATCGAGCGATTGGGGTTTCCCGCGCTGGCGTGGCTATGAATCCGGCCGCGCCGCCACCACCGTGCGGCTGTGCGATCGGCACGGCTGTGAAGAACCCGGCAATTGCCCCGCGCCAAAATCGCCCAACAGCCCGGAACGCTGGCATTTCTGTCAGAAGCACGCGGCCGAATACAATCAGAAGTGGGACTATTTCGAAGGGCTGGATCGGGAAGAGGCAACCGCCCGCGCCAATGCCGAACAGCAGGAAAATGCCGGCTATGCCGAATCCGCCTATTACGGCTGGATGGGCAGCGGCGATGGCAGCCGCAGCGCCGATGAAATGCGTGCGCTGGAGGTGTTCGGGCTGGAGGCGGATGCCGATTTCGAAACCATCCGCAAGGCTTGGCGCAACCGCGCCAAGGAAGTGCACCCGGATGTGAAGCCCGGCGATGCCGAGGCCGCCAAGCAGTTCCAGGCCTGCCAGCTCGCCTATGAAGTGCTGCGCCAGGCGGAAGAACGCCGCACCTGGAAGGGCTGATCAGGCCGCGCGCAGCCGCCCGGTTTCCGGCTCCCGGCAACCGGCTTCCAGCATGGCGGCCAGCCACTGCACCGCCGGATCGCGCTGCGCCCGGTCGTGCCATAACAACCGATAGGTGATCGGCCGGATCGGCGGCGCCGGCAGGCAGGCGAAGCCATGCACCCGGCTGAACCGTTCGGCCGCGCGGCGGGGCAGGGTGATGATCGCCTCCGAACCCGTCAGCAGATCGGGCGCCGCCTGCAGATAGCTGAGCCGGGCGATCACCCGCCGCTCCTCCGCCCGGTGGCCCAGGCTTGCCTCCACCGGATCATGCCCGGCCCCGCCATCGCTGATGGTCAGGGCGATATGCGGCCAGGCCAGGAATTCCTCCAGACTCGGCGCCCGCTGCGGGTCGCGCTGCGCCAGCGGATGCGCGTGGTCGACCAGGCAGCGGAACTCCTCGGCAAACAGCATGCGCTCATGCACGGATGTGCTTTCCACCGGCAGGGCGCTGACGATCATGTCGATATCCCCGCTCCCCAGCCTCGCGGGCAGGTCGGCGCTGCTCGGGCGGATATCCAGCTCAACCCCAGGCGCCTGGGCCCGGATCGCGGGCAGGGCCGGGGCGATCACCGCGCTCACCCCGTAATCGCCCGATGCCAGACGGAATGCCCGCTCCAGCGTGGCCGGCGCGAATTGCTGCGGGGTCAGCAGGCCGGAGGTGCTTTCCAGCCATTCCTGCAATGGCCTGGCCAGATCCTGCGCCCGCTGCGTCAGATGCATCCCGCCCGTGGTCCGCATCAGCAGCGGATCACCCAGATGTTCGCGCAACCGGCCCAGCGCACGGCTGACCGAGGGCTGGCTCATCCGCAAATGCCGCGCCGTCAGCGTGATGTTCCGGGTACGGATCAGCTCGGCCAGAATGACCAGCAGATTGAGATCGTTCAGCGGCAGCCGCACCATGCCCGGCCTCCCACCGCCGCGTCCCGCCCAGGGTTGCAAATGGCTCGCAGTTTCATCGCCTCCTCCGCTAGCGACTCGAACATTCGCGGCAGATGACGGCAGGATTACATTGTCGTGGAATTGATCTGGCTGGCGTCCGCTCTCCGGGGTTGATATGATATAATCATATCCGTCGGAGGTGTTTATGGCTGCAAAGGCAATCACAGTGACGCTGGGCGAAATGGCTTCGCATGCTGAAAAGCATCTCGCTTCGGGCCGTTACGCTTCGATGAGCGAGGTCATGCGGGCAGGGCTGCGGGCGCTGGATCGCGAAGAGGCGGTGCTGGATGAACTGGTGCGCCTTCGCGTGGCCGAAGCATTAGCCGATCCGCGCCCGCCTTTGCCGTTGGATGAGGCTTTCGCACAGGTCCGGGCTGCAGTCCGGAAAGAATGACCTGCCAAATCCACTTGTCCGCCTTGGCGATCGAGGATCTGATCGCATTGCATCAGTGGGTCAGTACAGAGGCGGACAGCGACACTGCAGACGCTTATCTCGCCCGGATCGAGCAACGAGTCGCAACGCTTGCGGAGTTTCCCGAGCGCGGTTCTCCGAGGAATGATCTGGCCAACGGTCTTCGCACGCTGGCCTTCGAACGCAAGCTGCTGATCGCCTATCAGGTGGACGGCAACCGCGTCACTGTGCAACGGATCATCAACGCCCAGCGCGATCTTGCGCCGATGTTGCTTAGTTCCTGACCCCATCCCACGGCGCCGCATAGCGCAACCGCACCACCACCGCAGACAGCTCCACCAGCCGGCGCCACCATCCCCTCATCATACCATCCTCCCGATCAGTGACGCGGCCAGCGTCAGCATCGCCAGTCAATCAATACATCCAGCGTTCAGCGGCCAGCCTATGGCCACACGCATCGATTCAGGAAAACTTGTTCTTCTAACCCAGATGAAGCAAAGCTAATCCATGCTCGATTATCCCGCTCTGGCCGCTGTCTCCGCCGTCGTCCGCGAAGGCAGCTTCGAACGCGCGGCCGCGCGCCTCGGCGTCACCCCCTCGGCCATTTCCCAGCGAATCCGCGCTCTGGAAGACAGGCTTGGCGGCATCGTGATCGTCCGGGGCCAGCCGTGCCTGCCCACCGATCTCGGTCGCAAACTCTGCGCCCATGTCGATCAGGTGCAATTGCTGGAGGCAGACCTGGCCCCCGCGCTTGCCGTCGAAGGGCGACCCTCAGACCCGCCCGTCACCCTGCGCGTGGCCGTCAATTCAGACAGCATCGCCACCTGGTTTCCCCGCGCTGCAGCCCGGTTTGCCCAGGCCACCGGCTATCTGCTCGAATTCATCATAGAGGATGAGGAATTCACCGCCGACCGGCTCCGTTCGGGGGAGGTTATCGCCGCCGTCTCCGCCGATCCGGGGGTGGTGCAGGGCTGCCAGACGATCGAACTGGGCAGCCTGCCATATCTCGCCTGCTGCAGCCCCGATTTCGCCGCCCGCTATTTCCCGCATGGCGTGACGGAACAGGCCCTGCGCGCCGCCCCCTGCCTGCGCTTTGAACGGCGTGACGGGTTGCAGAGCCGCTGGGCGATGGAAAACCACGGCCTCGCCCTCGACGCGCCCATGCATGGCGTGCCCTCCACCTTCGGCTTCCTCAATTTCAGCATCGCCGGCATGGCCTGGGGCATGCACCCGTCCATGCTCGCCCGGCCTCACATGGCAGAGGGGCGGCTGGTCGAACTGACCCCGAACACCCCGCTCGATGTGAAGCTCTACTGGACGGTCACTCGCCTCCACGTCTCCGCCTTGCGCATCTTCACCGATGCCGTCCGCAGCGTCGCGCGCGAAAGCCTCAAACCGCCAAGATAAGCGAAGCAGCTAGGCCGCGACCCGATCCGGTCGGGCGGATTTGGCAGCATACAATTGCTCATCCGCCCGCTCCACCGCGGCGCTGAGCGACCCATCCTGCGGCTCTACCTCGGTCAGCCCGATGCTCACGCTCCACGCAAACGGCGTCAGCGCGGAGATCTCCGCATGGATATCCTCCACCAGCCGCCGGGCAATGGGCTGCGTCGTATGGGGCATGATCACCAGGAACTCATCGCCGCCCATCCGCACCACCTGCGCCGCACCGCGCAATTCCGGGTGCGCCGCCGCCGTGCCCAGCACGCGCGCCAGCGTCACCAGCGTGGCATCGCCCGCCGAATGGCCGAACCGGTCATTGATGGATTTGAACTGGTCGATATCGATATGCGCCAGCCAGGTGCCGGGCTTCAGAAAAGCATCATGCACATTGGCCAACCAGGCGCGGTTGTACACCCCGGTCAAACCGTCGCGCCACGCGCTTTCCCGCATCGCCGCCAGCGCCGCCTCGGCCGGCATGGCCAGCAGCCCCAGGTTCAGCAGCATCAGCAGCAATTGATCGGACAGCAGCGCCGCCATCGCCAGCGTGCTCGGCGTGGCAAAATGCAGGATCTCCCCCGCAATGGCGAAGATATAACACGGCAGATAGGCCAGCATCGCGATTCCCGCGATGCGCCCGCCATAACCCCCCGGCACGGCCCGTTCCGCTTGGCGGAGGATGTCCGCTCCGAACACCCCCATGCCCAGCGCCAGCCCGACCGCACCCAGCAGCCGATCGCTCTCCTCCGGCATGACAATCCCGACCGCGCCCGCCATATGCGGCAACAGAAACCCGATCAGCGTCGCCACCGGCGGCACCGCCATCCACCAGCGCCACACCGGCCGCCCGGCAAACTGCCGCACCCCGGTGCTCACCGGAATATTGGACCCTGTCAGCACCGCCACCAGCAGTGCGCGGATCAGGACATCATCGGGCCGCTCGATCCACTCCAGCCCGGCCAGCGCCACGCAATAGAGCACCAGGCTGACCGCCCAATGGAGATTGTGAACCTGATCCCGCCGCCCGCGCCACAGCGACAGGAAAATGACGACAAAGGTCGCAGACGCAATCACGCTGCACAGGCGCAAAGTGGCAAGATCGACCGGAGGTAGCATAGGGCCCGCGCACGGTAGCGGGGAATGGTTAACAAGGGGCTTCCAGCGGAAGGTTACGCGCCGCCTTGGCATCAAAGTAGCCAAGGCCCGCGCTCCAGCGTTAAGGTTGCAGCATGATTTGGTCCGTCAGGTGACGGGACTGGAGGAGGCAATTGGCATGAGCGTGGCATTCCGGCGTGAAAGTGACGAAGAACATCTCGAACCCAAGTTCGAACTGCCCATCCCGCCGGGGCCCAATCTGGTAACGGAGGGAGGATTGGCCCAGATCCTCGAACGGGTTGCGGAACTGGAAACCACGCTCACGCAGTTGACGGACGAGGAAGCGATCAAGTCCACCCGGCGCGATTTGCGTTACTGGAGCACGCGACAGTCGACCGCTCAGATCCCGGGCGAGCCCACAGGAGCATCGGTTGCTTTCGGTTGCACGGTGACCTTTCGGATCAAGGGCAAACAGCAATGCCTCACAATCGTCGGCCATGACGAAGCCGATCCGGCAGCAGGGCTGATCTCTTTCTCGGCCCCGCTCAGCCGCGCGATGATGGGCGCCGAAATCGGCGACAGGCTCGATTTCGCAGGCCGTCCGGAAGAAATCGAGATCCTGGCGATCGAAGTGAATTCCACGCCGGTGGAATCATCTGCTGAAAGGGAAGTTGGGGAAAAGGAAAAGAAATAGAGCGGCTCGCTCTCCTCCGGCATGACAATCCCGACCGCGTGCCACATGCGGCAACAGAAACCCGATCAGCGTCGTCACCAGTGTCA
Source organism: Croceibacterium xixiisoli (assembly GCF_009827305.1). Lineage (GTDB taxonomy): Bacteria > Pseudomonadota > Alphaproteobacteria > Sphingomonadales > Sphingomonadaceae > Croceibacterium_C > Croceibacterium_C xixiisoli. The sequence goes on from NZ_WTYJ01000004.1 coordinate 69,967, forward strand.
CCGCCATCCACCAGCACCACACCGGCCGCCCAGAAAACCGCCGCACCTCGGTGCTGGCGGCAGGTTGATCCGTCGGCTGCTGTTCGTGCAGAGCTATTGACCAACATCGGTGGTGATCAGGTATAATCAGCTAGTTGAGATAGCGTAAGTGGCAAGACCTCAATTTAGTAACTCCGCCCATCTTTTGCATGTTACGTGCGGCTTGCCTCGTGAGTAATAGTGGCACTTTCCATGATTTTGGCAGCCATTGCTCGGGTCGTTAAGCGCTCCGGGATTTGCTATTAGATCGCGACATACCCCAAGGTGTGCGTTGTGTGGCAACCTGTCGCCGCGATCTAACATGCGCCCTGAAATGATGAAGTTGCGCTCAGGATGTCGGAGAGCTATCTCCACGCTATCAAGTAAGCGCTGCTCAACGAAATCCGGTCGCGAAGGATAAATGAGACGCTTGTCAATATTGTAAAAGCCGGAGGAGAGGTCGATGAAGTCAAAGGGCAGCGCCGACACTGTGCGATGAAACTCGGTCGCACCCTCCCTGTCAAAAGAGGGTTCACCCGTCTTCATCGAGATTCGAATTGAACTTTCAACTCCGCGAGACTTGAGCCATTCCGCGATTTTCGAAAGCCTTTCAAGAACACGATCAGCGGCAGGGTTAATCCGGTCGTCGACCAAAAGGCTTAGTAGGTAGCCGTGCGCAGCATGCACCTGCACGTGCCCGTAGCCGTATTCGACTGCCATCGCAGCACCTGTCGCAAACGCGTCAATGATCCTGTCGAGATCGGACGGGGAGAGCGAGGCTGAAAGCTCCCGCGCGCGCGCTATTACTTGGTTCCCATCCACAGATAGGAACTTCTTAGCACCATGGTAGCCGGCCCATGCGCTCGCAAGCTGTATGCCTGGCAAAGAGCCCGCAAACCGCATAGCGTCGGCTATCCTCGCCCAGACAGAGTCTTCCCTGATGGACGGCGTCGACGAGTTGCTGCCGTGGCCACCTGGGACGACCACATTACCAACTATGGCGCAGTGGAGGTCGGGGGAACTCCTAGCCCGATAGAATTCGATGAAGCGCTGGTCGGGCACGCCGTCGGTAACCAAACCTGTGTTCACCCCTACAAAGAAAACAAGTTTATCGTTCGAGCTCTCGATACCGTGTGTCATTGATGCTCATCTTGGCAAGGATGTCCGCCTCGATGTCACCGCCGAGGATCGTAGACAGCCGGAACAGGTATATTGCCGCGTCGGCAAGTTCCTCGCGGAGGTGCGGCGCCGCATCCGCAAGGGTCGGCCCAGCATAGCCCGGTGTATTCAGGGTCAAACCGACCTTCTTGAGTTCGTTGGCAAACTCTCCGACCTCGCCTACCAGCCCCACGAGGTCTCGCGTAAGCTGGTCGTGCCGCTCGCCCTCGCTGTCGAAGCGGACGTTGAATCCCCTGCGCTCGTCCGCGTCAATCTGACGCTTCACAATTGTGGATAGGTCCATCACAAGCTCCTTCTAAAACGTCCGACTAGGATGGCGCCGATCGCGAGAATACCGGAAGCAACCAGGTTCCCAATAACGCCGTACACGTTGTCTATGAGTTTGTTGCCAATTAGGAATAGAGTTATTGAATTTATCACAATGGCAAGGACTAGCCCGACGTTAGTCCACAGTTGGGTATTCTCCATACGTCGGAGTACTGTCCTGGTCGCGGTTGGCAAAAGGGCGAAAGCTTCCTCCTTCTCGGATTTGATGCGCCGATCACCGAACACGTCAGCATGATCCTTTTGCAAATGCGTTTTGATGGGCCAGATGCCCGCCTGAAATCCATGCTGACCTTGGTAGAGCTTGGTTGCCGGGCTTGTCAGCCGAGTGAAATCAGCCTTCGCAATCGGTTCAAATTGAGGAAGTTCGACATATTTGTCGCTTACGTTCTCGGTAACGATCCCGAGATTTCCGGCGAAGCCGGGGTCCGCATACGTCGCGACCGGACTAAGTCCGACACTGAAGAGAGACCCCTTACTCACCACCCGAACTACGATATCTCCCGGAATATCAAGCTCCTCAGCCGTGATTAATACGACTCTGTGCCCTGGTTTGATCAGCACATTTTCGCCGTGGTCCAGCTGGAAACGCCTTCCTCCCTCGGTAAGGTCGTAATAGACGTTGCCCATGCGGAGCTGATAGCAGGCACCCTCCAGCATCGCGATATCCACCTTTTGGATGAGTCCGCCCGTGTTGATTAGCGCGAGGATGTCGCCATCGCTGAGTGTTGTCATATTGCCCCCGGATGAGATTGATCGGATCTATATTCACGCTGCCGCTGCAGCGACTGCCGCCCACTACCCGCTACAGGCACGATATGGCTGGGATTTAGTTGAGACAAACAGAAAAGACTTACTGGCTATACCGCTGTGGGAGAAGCTAATAGCCACGGGGTAGCTCGAGGGCGGGATCGGAAAGCCATCGTTATAAACACGCTTAGTCTCGCCAGCCGCCGAGACAGCTCCGTTTTTTGCGCGCTTGATTTGCAGTTTGGGCATGGCGGCGAAAAACAGTCACTACTCAACTGCGGCGAACCATATATGCCATAGGACGATCTCCCCGGGTAGGTGGTTCGGCGCGGGTTGATGGCTGAACTGAAAGCTACGCGCGTGCTGCGACCTTCCATTATCACTGGCGATGTCGAATGCAGCAGGCCCGCTTATGACGCCGTAGGTGGCCTTGTGTGCCGCCTGGGCTAGATAGGGAACCAACTTGGTAGCGATCGCGGCGCCATCGCGAACATACCCTAGCATGAAGGCTTCCCTCGTGCCCCAGCCATACTCGCCAACGATGAAGCGCTTAATCCCCTGGGTGCAATATAAGACTTCCGTCTTGCCGTTGGGACCGTCGATTAGCTTGGCTTCGGCTGTGACGGGAAACCGCGCCGAACGGTTTGTGAGCCAGATAGTCAAATCTGGCTGCTTTGCGAGGTGTGCGCCATCATAACTGATGCATTCGTCGCTACGCCCAACACTGCGCACCAGACTGCGCCAGAGGTCCGTACCCTCTCCAATACCATCTACCATTGCGTTCAGCCGGCTTACCAGAAGTGCTGTAACTTCGGGCTCAGAGCCCGTAGCTAAGGTCTCTGGCGATTGCGCGCGGAGTTCGCTAAAAGCTCTTTCCAGTGTCTCGGCGAGCACCATCATGATCGGTTCGGAAATCGACGGTAGCGGCAAGCTCAGGCCGCGGGTCAGTTCGGCGACTTGGTCGGGCCGTGGGGACAAGGCGGAAGTCCTCATCCGGAGTGGCGCTCTGCGAGAAACTCGAGCTCATCCCAGATGATGTGCTGCGCGAGAAGCCGAGCCTGCGTCGTGGTCCAATAGCGTTGCTGAGCGAGTCGTGCGACGAACAACCTCCCCGGTGACGCATGCACGATCATCTCGGTGGCAGCGCTGGTGTCAGCGAGCCGAAGCAGTTCTTCCCATTGATGAGGAAGATCTGCCGCAGGCGACTGCTCCTCGTGGCTGAGAACGATACCGCACCACGGCGAGCCTGTTCGCCGCGAAATGGGGGTCGCGGTGATTGGCCGGCAAAACCTCTTGGTCCACGGCGACAACTCTCTTTCGACCTGCGCGCAGAATGCTATCAGGTCTTGTGGTGGAGACTGCGCCGCAAGCTTGGCCTTGCTGAAGGGCGCATTGTACTGCATCGTGTCAGCGATCACCTGCAGATCGCTTTCGCTGAGACCGTAGAGTTCGGCGACCCAGTGATCAACAACTTCCCAGGATATAACTCCGGCCGCGAGTTTGTCGAAGAGCGCGCAGATTTGTGCGGACTGCTCGTCGCCAAATTCACGAAGATCAGGTAGCGGCAGGCGATTTAGCGCAGCCTTTTCGACGACGTCGCGCTCGAACCCGAATTTACCGCTCGTAACCAGAGCGAACCACAGTGCGAACCGGCTACCTAAAATCAGTGCGACAAATTTTACCAATACTTGGCTCGTACCAAGCGTGCCGCTGCTGTAACCGTAAAAGCTCTCATTATATGCTACGGCATTTGCAGCGATGCCTACGCGCAACCGATTGCTGCTGGCCGGCGGAGACTGATGAACGAGGACGATCGGCCCCGCGAACAATGCCGGATCGCGCGGATCATGAATCCGGCGATGCTGAAAAGGCAGCAGCCGGTCGGTCGCAATTAGGAGATCATCTAGACTCGCTGCAGTGACATCGGGAAGACCGTAGAGGTAGTCTGCGGGCGCCCCAGGCAGCCCATCGCCGGTCTTACGGGTACGACTGCTGGGCTTGAGTGTCTGATAGCCGTTTCCCGCGCCGGTGAGGTAACCGTCAGGCGATCCACCGACTGTTTCGCTCCACAGTTTTGCGAGCGTCGGCAGGCTTCGCGCGCGTATGCGCTCGATAAGACCGAGATCTGCCTTAGACCCGCGAAACAGGATTTTCAGTAGCTCGGGCGTCCGCGCCAAATCCTCACTAGCAATGATTTCTGCGGCATGGGCATCGATGCGCATCGTGCCAGCTGCGTTGAGCGAAGGCTCAAGACGTGGACTAATCAGTCGGAAGCCCGCACCTGGTCCTGGCACGCGGTTGGTCGCGAGCAAAAGGCAGAAAGGCGCGTCGATTTCCGGCCATACCCGAGTTTGACGAAGTTCGGAGCCATTGATCACCGAGGTCACATCAAGTGCGCGAAAAATGGCGAGCCGAGCCTCGGCCATGCCGTCGCCTTGCTGGAACAATAGGCGCGCATGCAGTGCTAGTGCGATCTGGCCCCCAGGGCGGACCCAGTCCATTGCGCGCCACACGAATGGAAGGTCCAAGACTTCGTTAGGGATTGGTGGTGCAACCCGATGTCCGGCACGCACCGAGGCGATGCGCTCTACCTCGCCAGTTACCAACGACCAATCGGGTAACTTGGTGCCGCTCGCCCATGGCGGGTTGCCGACAACTAGGTCGTACTGGCCGGCATGCTCGGCTCCGACCTCAGGGCCAAGGCTGCCTAGCTTGCCGCCCTTTGCGGATTGATCCGCGACCAGCCGGTGCAAAACTACGCCGCGCAGATCGTCAAAACGCAGCTTGTCGACGGGTTCAGGCTCGGGGTCCAGCTCGATCGAGAGCAAATAGAGGCCAAGCGCTGCGAAGCGGAGTGCCGCCTCGTTGATGTCAAAACCGGTTATCTGATGATAGAGGATTTCACGCAGCTTGGCTGTGTCAGGTCGTTTGCCAGTTGCCCGCCAATGCGCCGCCACGAGCTCGCGAAACGCAGTGAGCAAAAATACACCTGCGCCAGCCGCCGGATCGAGCACGCGCGTGTTTGCGCTACCGTTTTCGCGATCAAGCGCGCGGAGCGACGCTCGCACGAGAAGATCGGCGATCGGTCGGGGGGTGTAGAATCCGCCCTCACGCCGTTGCCGCGCAGACTGATGGTTGCGTAGATGCTGCTCATAAGCTTGGCTGAGCACGCCTACGGGAATGTGCGCGAAGTCGAGATTATCCCACTGCTCTGCCCATTCAAGCGGCAATTGACCGCCCGGTGCGCGGCGCATGATGTCTCCAAGGACCTTGAAGCCGCGATCGTCAAGCCGGTCTAAAATGCCGTCACTCAGAGGAAGCAGGTCACCATTGAACGTAGCATCGAGCCACGCTGAGGTCTCTGAAGCGTGCTTGGCATCGTCAAACAGAGCGTTAGACTCAGGCACGGACGCAAAGTCGCAGGGCAGAAGATTTCGGTCACCGAGAAAGCGAGTAAATAACGCGCGACCGACTAGCGAGATCGCGTCATCACCATCAACTTGCGAAGTGGCGATAAGTTCGTCGATCGCCCGCGTGAGCAACCTCAATACGACGTCCGAAATCCAAGTCTGGGGAGCTCGCGCCGCCATTGGACGGATATTGGCGAGCTGCGGTAGCAGGTCGCTGTCGGCTATATCTATCAGGCCATCGCGAACCTGGACCTGGCGCGGCCGCTTGCTGTCGAGTGCAATCGGATAAACGTCGAGCCGACCTGGCGCGATGACACCGAGATACGGGGCGTCGCCGCGCATCGCGAGCAGGCGTCGCAACCGTTGGAGCTGCTGCTCACTGGTGATCAGGTGGGAATCAACGAGGAAGATGAGCGGTGCTTCCTGCCACTCGTACACAGCGCCAACGACGTCGAGCGTTTCGCTGCCTGATCGGCGCGCGTTCATCAAAGTCGCATACGGGAGGAGGTCAGGCGCATCCGCTCCCAGAAGATGCAGTCCCTTTGGATCGCCGCCGTAATGCTGCAGCATGTCGCCCCAGTCTATCATGCGGGCAAATCCAAGCTATCTTGCTGATCGCCGCCGAAATGGCCGCGACGCGCGGGGCCCCGTGGCTTCTTGGGCGAAGGCGTAACCTTGACCGTCGCGCGCCGATAATCAAGGCCTTGCACAGCCAACTCCGCGATGAGGGGCGGCTATCCGCGCTAGAAGGGCGGGAAGTTCTCCCTTGCGCGCATAGTTTGTAATCGAATTTGCGTTCATACCGACCAGCTCGGCGAGATACGGAATAACAGACCGGCCCGCATTAACTCCGCGAGAGAATTTTCATATGGCATCGCCGCCAAACCGTCCACATACTGCTTTAATTTCTCTTATCACATTAACTAATGTGGGCAACCTTCCGGCTAGGGCGTGCTGAATGACGAACGCTACAGACGGCTGGCCGACGTGACCGCGAGAGAAGTGTGACGGCGCTCGATAATTACAATCGGGTCGGCAGCCGTTGCTTGCGAACACGCGTCAGTTGCGTCAACTATCTCGAGTAGATCGCCTGAAGCCTGTCGGTAACCGGCCAAAACCTACCCCAATCGACTATGGCATCCGTATAAGTCTGGAGCGTCTGCTCCCCCTAAGGCCGGCATTCAAGCGGCAAGCAGGGGACGATGGCTTTGTGCCCACCCCAGCCCAAAAACCCGGCACCCCCAGGGCACCGGGCATCTCACTCACTTCCGGTTGCGGGCCTTGCGGGCGGCGTAGCGCGCGTCGCGGGCGGCTTTGAGTTCTTCGGCGGTCGGCAGGCGCGGCTGGGCCTTGATGGCGGCGGCGGCGGCTTCGGCGGCTTCGCGTTCGGCCTGTTCCTTCGCGGCCTTTTCGGCTTCGCGGGCGGCGATCACGGCGGCGCGCTTGGCGGCTGCGGCCTCTTCCTTGGCGCGCTGGCGTTCGGCGCGCTCGGCCAGTTCGGCTTCGCTCATCTTCGGCTTGTTCTTCAGCATTTCCAAAGCTTTGGCCTTGGCGCTGTTTGCAGAAGCCACCCGGTCGTTGAAGCTCTGTTCCTTGAATCCACGCATCAAATCTGTCTCTGGCCTTGTCATGTCTAAGTGTGAGAGGATGGCCCCTTACACAATATGGGGCGCCATGCCCACCCTGCGCAGAATCTCGCCGCCCACCATGCCGCGCTTCACGCCAGCGTCAGATAGATCTCCGCCTCGATCACCCAATCCTCCCCGATCCGGCGCCATTTGGCGGTGTAACTGCCAGATGCCAGGCTCTCGCCGCTCATCGTCACCCCGCGCCACAGGCCATGCTCCAGCGCAATCGGCTCCACCGCCGAAACTTCCACCCTGTCCGGCTGTCGGGTGTAGATCGTCCGGTCCTTCGCCGCGAATTCCCGCTTCCACGCCAGCAATTGCGCCTTGCGGCCCGCCAGCACGGCGCTGTCCGTCCCGGTCACCAGCACCGCCTGCATCGCCAGCAACGGCCCGATCGCGGCCAGATCGCCCTCGGCCAGCGCCCGGTTGAAGGCGGCGCGGCGGGCACGAATGGCAAGCTCGGGCGAATTCATGCTCTGGTCCTCATCCGCCGGGCCTGAACCAGCGGCGCGCGCCGGGCAATGTTTTTACGCTTCACGCCGGCGCCGCCTTGTCCCGCCCGTCACCGCGCCCCATGCCGGTCAGGAACACCGCCGATGCCAGCACCGCAAACAGGCCGGCAATCACGAAGGCGGGCATATAGCTGCCCATTTCCTGCCGGATCACCCCGGCGCCGAATGCCGCCACGGCGGCGCCGATCTGATGCGCCACCAGCACCCAGCCGAAGATGATCGTCGCATCCTGCGGGCCGAAGTTCTGGCTGGCCAGCTTCACCGTCGGCGGCACGGTGGCGATCCAGTCCAGCCCATAGAAGATCGCGAAAATAGTCAGGCTCACCGGCCCGAAATCGATGAAGGGCAGGGCCAGCAGCGACAGCCCGCGCAACCCGTAATAGATCGCCAGCAAGCGGCGAGGGTCATAACGGTCGGTCAGCCAGCCCGATGCCGTGGTGCCGATCAGGTCGAAGAACCCCATCAGCGACAGCAGGCCGGCGGCCGCCACCGGGGCAATCCCGTGGTCGCCGCAGAACGCGATCATATGCGTGCCCACCAGCCCATTGGTGGTGAGGCCACAGACGAAGAATGTGCCGGACAGCACCCAGAACACCGGGCTGCGGATGGCCCGGCCCAGCGCCTCAATCGCCAGCCACGGCCGCACCGCCTGCCGGGGTGGCACCTCTGCCGTCGCCTGCGCCGGATCTTCGCCGAACCGCGCCGTGCCGCGATCCTGCGGCCGTTCGGGCACCAGCCATGCCACCAGCGGGATCAGCAGCAGGCAGGCCAGGCTCACCATTTGCGCCACCGGGCGCCAGGCGCCGCCTTCGGAAAGCCAGGCCAGAAACGGCAGGAAAATCAGCGCGCCGGTGGCGGTGCTCGCGCTCAGCAGGCCCATCACCAGCCCCTGCCGCGTGGCGAACCAGCGGTTCACCACCGCCGCGCCCAGCACCGATGCCACCGCGCCCGATCCCACACCGGAAATCACGCCCCAACTCAGCACATAATGCCACGGCGCGCTCATCCACTGGCTGGCAAAGGTCGATCCTGCCATCAACGCCAGCCCGCCCAGCATGGTCCGCTTGATCCCCACGCTCACCATCAGCGCCGCGGCAAAGGGGCCGACCAGCCCATAGAGCAGGATGCCCAGCGCGGCGGAAAAGGATATCGTCGCCCGGTCCCAGCCGAAATGCAGCTCCAGCGGCAGCATCATCACCCCGGGTGCAGACCGCAGCCCGGCCGAAACCAGCAGCGCAAGGAAAGTGACCGCCACCACGACCAGCGCGGGATGCATGCGGCGGGAAGGGGAGAACCTGGCCATCACTGCGCCATAACGCAGGATGCGCCGCTGTCAGAACGGACATTTGGCATCAGAAAGGAAATTCGGCCGGCTGAAACGCGATTTCCCGGGCTGGCCGGTCAGCCGATCTCCACCCGGTTGCGGCCGGTTTCCTTGGCCTTGTACAGCGCGGTATCGGCCGCCCGCATCGCGGTGCCCATGTCCGGATGGTCGAACACATTGGTGATCCCGGCGGAAATCGTCACCGTGCCGATCGGGCGGTTGGTGTTCTTGTCCACCAGATGGCGCGCAGCCAGCGCAGCGCGGGCATGATCGATCGCGTCGAAGGTGGCCTGCGCGTTCATGCCGCGGAACAGCAGCACGAATTCCTCCCCGCCGATCCGCGCCACATGGCAATGGTCGGTAATGCCGGAAAGGGTCTGCGCCACCACCCGGATCACCCGGTCGCCCGTCGCATGGCCATGGTCGTCATTGACGCGCTTGAAATGGTCGATGTCGCACAATGCGATGAACAGCGGTTCCACCTCGCGCGCGGCATCCTCGCGCTCGGTAGCGAAGATGTCTTCGAAGGCACGACGGTTGGGCAGCTTGGTCAGATGATCGATCGATGCCTCGCGCCGGGCCTTTTCCAGGCTCTTGCGCAGCGATTTGGCCTCTTCCTCGCTGCGGCGGATTTCTTCCTCCACCTCGCGGGTGCGGTCCAGCATGGCCCGCGCGATATGCGCCAGGCTGGCCATCACCGATCCGGTGCTCGCCAGATTATCCACCTGCTCCACCTGCCTGGCCAGATCCTTGCCGTAATTGGATGCTGCGGTCTGCGCCGAATGGGTCGTGCGGCCAAAATCGGCCACCGCGCGTTCCAGATCTTCGGCCAGTTGGCGATATTCACCGCCCGGATCGGCCGGAACAGGGGGCAGATCGTCGTGCGAATCGAACCACTCCTGGGTGATCTCCGCGCCCTGATTCAGCCGCGCGCGCACCTTGTGAGACAGTTCGGCATCGCTGCCGGTCACGATGCCGAAGCCGCGCACGATATTGCCCAGGCTTGGTGCGAGCCCGTGAAGCTGCAGGAATTCATCAATCCGCGTCAGAACATTGGGGGAATCCCCTTCCGGATCACTGCCAATGCCGAACATTCGCAAAATCCGGCTGCCACGCGCGGGTGAGTGAGCAGGATGTTCCATCGTTACTCACGAGCCTTCTGACAAGAAATATTGTGCCCGTCCCCTTAAGACCCGTGGTTCAAAATGACACTATTGGTTGATTAGGTGCAAACCCTTAGGGCTTAATATCGGGCCCTTGCGGACGTCCCTTGCGCAGCGGCAGGGCGTCGTCGCCGGTCAAACGGCTGCCAGCGCCTGGTCGAAATCGGCGATCAGATCTTCCGGGTCCTCGATCCCGATCGAAACCCGCACCAGATTGTCGGTAATGCCCAGCAGCACGCGCCTTTCATCCGGCACCGACAGATGGGTCATGGACGCCGGGTGGCTGGCCAGCGTTTCCGTCCCGCCCAGGCTCACCGCCAGCTTGGCGATCTGCAGCGCATCCAGGAACCGGAACACCTCCGCCTCGCCGCCGGTCAGGAACAGCGAAAACGTGCTGCCCGGCCCTTCGCAATGCCGGTCGTAGATGTCTTTCTGGCGCCCCGGGGGCAACAGCCCCAGAAAACCGATCCCCGCCACCTTGGGGTGATCGCGCAGGAATTCGCACACCCGCGTGGCATTGTCGGCCGCGCGGCGCATGCGCAGTTCCACTGTTTCCAGCGATCGCAGCAGCATCCAGGCGGTGTTCGCGTCGCAGATCCCGCCCATGGTGTTGCGCAGCGCCCGCACCGGCGCCAGCCAGCGCTTGGCCCCGGCCAGCGATCCGGCCACCAGATCCGAATGCCCGCCGACATATTTGGTCAGCGAATAGACCGCGATATCCGCCCCATGGCGCAACGGGTGCTGAAACACCGGGCCCAGGAATGTGTTGTCGATCGCGATCGGGGTGGTCAGCGGATCCAGCAGCGCATCGCGCACGCCGCGCACCGCCTCCACATCCACCAGCGCATTGGTCGGGTTGCCCGGGCTTTCCAGATAGATCATCGCCACCCGGCCGCCCTGCGATGCCGCCAGCGCCTTTGCCCGTTCGACCACCGCCGTCAGCTCGGCGCTGTCGGCCCCGGCCGGGAAATCGACATAGGCAATGCCGAAGCGGGACAGCACCCGCGCGATGAAGCCCTCGCTCGCGGCATAGAGCGGGCCTGAGTGCACGATCACATCGCCGGCACTGCACAGCGCCAGCAGCATCACCGATATCGCGGTCATGCCGCTGGAAAACACCAGCGCATCCTCCGCCTCGTCCCAGATGCTCAGCCGGTCTTCCAGGATTTCCTGATTGGGGCCGTTGAACCGGGAATAGACCAGTCCTTCGGCATCGCCATGCCCCTCATAGGCGCGGCGCCCGGTCAGCACCTCGAAATAGCGCTTGCCCGCGGCCGCACTTTCGAAGGCGAAGGTGCTGGTGTGGAAGATCGGCGGCTTCAGCGCCCCTTCGGACAATTGCGGGTCGTATCCGAACCCCATCATCATCGTCGACGGGCTGACCCTGCGCCCACCGATCCGGGTTACCTCGGCCTTGGGCTTGCGACGCGGGGCGGGGCTGTCGACCGGATCGGACATGGTTGCTATCGTAACCTTATCGGCGGTGGTTCCGCAAGCCGCGCCATCATGCCGGCTTCAGATCCACCCGGTCGATGTGCCAGCGCAATTGCGCCGGCGTTGCCCCGTCGACATCATTGACCCGGCGCAGGAACACTGTCCCTTCCAGCCGGAACGGGCGGCCATCCTTGTCGGTGCCGGTCACCACGGCCGGCACTTCGTAGAACAGCGATCCGGCCCCGGCATCCATCGTCCCCTTGGGCACGGCGATGGTGATGCGGCTGTACTTGCGCCAGTAATCGGCATGGGCCGCCGCATCCATCCCGCTCCGCTCACCGGCCTCGCCCCACTGGGCATAGGCGGCGTCATAATTCCCGTTCTCCAGCGCCCGCGCCCAGGTCAGCAGCACATTGCGCGCGCCGGTCTCGCCCTTTTCCGATTCCGGCACCAGCGTCGCGACATTGTCCGGGGTGGAGGTGCCGGACGCAGCGGGGAGCGGCGGCGGCATGATCGGCAGCGTGGCGGGGGATGCTTCGACCGGGGTGTCGGCCAGCGGTTCATCCGATGCCGTGGCCGTGGGCGCTTCGGCCCGGTCGCATCCGGCGATCAGCAGCATGGCGGTGGCATTGATCCATGCGGTGCGGGCGCGGCGATGGACCGGGCTCAATTTGGCCACGGCGTTTCGGGAGGTTGTAAATTGCATTCAGGCGCAACGCCGGGCCCGGCCACCCGTTCCACGTGCGACGCGCGGTATTTCGGGAAAATGCGGGGGCAGGGCGTGCAAATGCGCAGGCAGCGCGTCGCCACGCGTACTCCGGCGCGGGATTTTCGGCCTCTGGAAACAGCAACGGGGCACACCTTGCGGCTGCCCCGTCACCCTGATTCCCACCGGCAGATTCGCCGGCGCGGATCCTTCTTTGGCTTACTTCGGTGCCAGCACCATCAGCATCTGCCGGCCTTCGAGCCGGGGGTAAGCCTCGACCTTGGCCAGTTCCGCCACATCGTCCTGCACCCGGCGCAGCAAATCCATGCCGAGATGCTGATGCGCCATTTCGCGACCACGGAAACGCAGCGTCACCTTCACCTTGTCACCATGTTCGATGAACTTGGTCACATTGCGCATCTTGACGTCGTAATCGTGATCATCGATGTTCGGACGCATCTTGATCTCTTTGATTTCCTGCGTCTTTTGCGTCTTGCGAGCGGCGTTCGCCTTCTTCTGCGCCTCGTAACGGTACTTGCCGACGTCGAGGAATTTGCACACGGGCGGGTCTGCGTTGGGCGATACCTCGACGAGGTTCATGCCAACTTCCGCAGCCTGTTCGATTGCCTCGCGCGTGTACATCACGCCGATGTTTTCGCCGTTCTCATCAATAACCCGGACCTTGTCGGCCTGGATAAATTCATCGAAACGCGGGCCGGACTTTACCGGGGGCGCAAGCATGCGCCGGGGTGGACGGGGTATGTTGCGTTCTCCTGTCGCAATGAAACTCAAGCGGGCTATTTAGTGCGAAAGTCATCAATGCGCTAGGGGGCGCAGGCGGAATCTCTGCCCCTGTGCACAGCCTGTCGCATCAGCGCCGGATTCCGTCGGTCACGCCGCGGCACGCCACAACGGCAATTGCACCAGCCGGCCGGCTGCGGGCAGCACCGCATCGATCCGGCTCGCCGGTTGCAGCGCCTGCACGATCGCCGGGTCCGCCGCATCCATTCCGCCGGTCAGCGCGCCGAATGCCGGCAGGATCATGCGCGTCGCGCCTTTCCCCCGGCTGATCACCGCGCAGGCCCGCCGTACACGTCGGTCGCGCAGCTTCAACTGCACGCGCGGATGAAAATGGCCTGAAAATTCCGGGCGATGTTCCCCCGGCTTGACCTGATGGCGCAGCACCATCCCGCCCAGTTCCAGCTCTTCCACCACGGTTCCGCCCAGGCCCGGCTCCAGCGCGGCATCGTGATTGCCGGTGATCCATACCCAGTCGACCGCCCGCGTCAGCGCGGCCAGCATGCCGGCGGCGTGGGGTTCCAGCCGCCCGGCGCCGGCCGAATCGTGGAAATTGTCGCCCAGCGTAATCACCCGCCGCGCCCCGGTCTCGCGGATCGCCAGCGCCAGCCGCTCCAGCGTTTCGCGGCTATCATAGGGGGGCAGGAACTGGCCGGTCCGGGCGAAGAAGCTGGCCTTTTCCAGATGCAGGTCCGCCACCAGCAGGGCGCCTTCACGCGGCCAGAACAGCGCCCGGCCATTGTGCAGCTGAAAATCATCGCCCGCGAACGAAAGGTGAACCATGCCATGTTCTTGCCCAGCGCGGGCGGCTTTGGCAAGGGGGCGTGATTGCACAGGAAAAGAGGCTGGGATGCAGGACTGGACGAAGCATACGGCGGAAGCCCGGACGTGGTTTGAAACCCTGCGTGACCGTATCTGCGCCGAATTTGAATCGATCGAACGCGAAGCGGGCAGCGATGCCCATTTCAACTACATCACCTGGGATCGCGATACCGACGACCAGACAGAGGGTGGCGGCGGCACGCGCGGGGTGATGAAGGGCAAGGTGTTTGAAAAGGTGGGCGTCAATGTCTCCACCGTGTCGGGCGAATTCGCGCCCGGCTTTGCCGATACCATCAATGGCGCCAGCGTGGAAAATCCCGGCTTCACCGCCACTGGCATCAGCCTGGTGGCCCATATGGCCAATCCGCATGTGCCGGCCGTGCACATGAACACCCGCTTCCTCACCACCAGCAAGGCCTGGTTCGGCGGCGGGGCGGATCTCAATCCGCCGATCCCCTATGCCGACGATACCGAAGCGTTCCACGCCCGCTTCCGCGCGGCCTGCGCGGCGCACAACCCGACCTATTACGATCGCTTCAGCAAATGGGCGGAAGAATATTTCTTCATCCCCCACCGCAATGTCGCGCGCGGCGTCGGCGGGATTTTCTACGATCACCTCGAATGCCCGGATCGATCCGCATGGGAACGCAATTTCCACTTCACGCGCGATGTCGGGGAAGCCTTCCTCGATATCTTCCCGGCCCTGGTGCGGCAGCGGATGGGGCAGGAATTCACCGCGCAGGACAAGCGCGCCCAGCTCGAATGGCGTGGCCGCTATGTCGAATTCAACCTGGTCTATGATCGCGGCACGCTGTTCGGCCTGCGCACCGGTGGCAATATCGACGCCATCCTGATGAGCCTGCCGCCGGAAGTCACCTGGAGCTGATGGGCGCTTCGATGACGGTTTCGATCAAGAATGACGTTTGAAACACGGTTCCTTTGCCGGGTTCGTGCGACCAAATGCTGCTAAGGCAGATCAACACCATCCTACCGGAGGCTTCATGCATCGTCTTACCCTTGCCCAGTCCAACGCCCTGATCGATGCCGCCCTGGCCAAGGGGGCAGAACTGCAGCTCAAGCCGCTGACCGTGACCGTGCATGATGCCGGCGGCAATCTGATCGCCTGCCAGCGGCAGGATGGCGCATCGAACATGCGGGTGAAGCTGGCCGGGGCCAAGGCATCGGGCGCGCTGGCGCTCGGCGTGTCCAGCCGCACGATCGGTGACATGGCGCTTGATCGCCCGCATTTCATCGCTGCTGTCGATACCATGGCCGATGGCGGCATGGTTCCGGCCGCCGGCGGGGTCATCGTGGCCGATGCCGATGGCACCATCGTGGGCGCGGTGGGCGTAACCGGTGACACCAGCGACAATGACGAAGCCTGTGCATTGGCCGGCATCGCCGCCATCGGGCTCAAGCCGTTCAACTGATGCTTTTGCGCTGAAGGGGCGGGGCAGCAGGGCTTTGCCCGGGGCGCCCCGCCAACAGGGCTGTTACAGGCTGCGCTGGCGAACGCAGTCCTTGCCGGCGTGCTTGGCGTCATACAGCGCGGCATCCGCGGCTTTCACCAGCTCGTCAGGATCATCGTCGCGCGGCATTTCCGCCCAGCCGAGCCCGATGCTGATCGTCACGATGCCGCGTGCCGCCGGGGATTGCAGCGCCGCCTGCTGCACCGATCTGCGCATCTGTTCGGCCAGCCGTTCCGCGCCATGCCGGCTGGTCTGCGGCAGCACGGCAATGAATTCTTCCCCGCCATAGCGCGCCACCACATCGCTGGTACGCCCGGCGCATGCGGCCAGGATCTTGCCGACTTCCTGCAGCCGCTGATCGCCCACCGCATGGCCCAGCTGGTCATTCAGGCATTTGAAGTCGTCGATATCGATCATCAGCACGGCCAGCCCGTTGCTGGCACGGCGGGCATCGTTCCACGCGCTGGTCAGCGCTTCGGTCAGATGCCGGCGATTGGCCAGCCCGGTCAGCGGATCGGTGCGGATCAGCCGGTCCAGATCCTCGCGTTCCATCGTCCCGCGCATCTGCACCAGTACGGTGCGCACCCCATAACCGACCAGTGCGGCGGCAAAGCCGGCTGCGGCCAGCATGGGCCGGGTGGTGATCAGCGCGATCGACACGCACATCACCATCAGCGGCAGCATCAGCGGGCTGCCGACATTGACCGCGATCACCAGTTCCCGCGAAGGAAGGCGGGCGTGGCCGATCGGGTGGTCGGGCGCCAGGGCCAGCACGATCATGATCAGGAAGGGGATGGTTATCAGCGGATCGGCAGGATGGCCGAAATCGAACTCGGCCAGATGGTGGTTCGCATAACCTGCCACGATCAGATAAATGACAGCAAAAATGGAAAGGTTTCGGAAAAAACCACGCTCGCGCGGGCGTACGCTGGCTGCAAACCGGACCAGCGCGAACACAGCGATACAGACGTTCTCTATGTCGAACATCCACATGATGTGATCGCCGCCGTTGCCGGTAAAGCCCTCGATCGTGGCGAAGGTGGTGGTGTGCAGAAAAAACAGCACGCCCAGCAGAATTGCCAGAGCCCCATCGACCAGCCGGATTCGCCAGCTTGTATGTTCAGGGCTTGCCATGACGCAGATCAACGGAACGCCGTAGAAAATGTAGGGCAAAATGCTGCCTATGCCTTCGCTGTTCAGGCTCACCAGAACATCGCCTTTGGTCGCGGCTAGAATACCCAGCGTCCACAGCATCAGCCCCAGCGACAACGCCGCCCAGCCTAACACCTCGCCGGGCTGCAGCGCACGCCGCAGGCAGGCAAGCGAGGCGAACAGCGGCGCCGCAATCAGGAACAGGGGGGAGATATCGCCGGCAATTTCGGGAAACAGCACCAGCGCCAGCCAATGCACCACCGGCACCGCAACGATCATCGCCCCAAGGGTAATTCCCGGGACGACATGCTGCGTTAGCGTTTGCGGCTGACCTGGCGGCATGCGTTAACCTGACCCATACATGTTAAGCCATTCTCCTCCCTTGGCTCTAACAAGCTCTTAACGGGTTCCCGCCATTTCTGCGGGTTTGATGCCGTTTGTTGAATGATCGCCGGCATCGCGCAAGGTTTTTGATAAAGGTCAGTATCATACTGCCATAAGGCGAACCGTTTTCGGTCACACTTGCAACCATTGGCGCGCGGGTCGTAAGATATCGGCTGCACATCTGCCGGCTCCCTGCCGGCCTGGCCTCGACATTGCCCCGCCGGAGTTTTCCATGCGTTCCGTCTTTCCCGTCGCGCTTCTGCTTCTCGCTGCCGCCTGCAAGGGCGACGCGCCAGAGGCTGCGCCCATGGTCTCGCCCATTCTGAGCACCGCCGACGCCAAGGATCCATGGACCTTCGCCGAACCGGAAAAGGCCCGGGTCACCCATGTCGATCTGGATCTGGCGCTTGATTTTGAAGCGAAATCGATCGGGGGGATCGCTACGCTCGATATTCAGGCGGCACCGGGGCAGGGTGATGTCGTGCTGGACAGCCAGGGGCTGCAAATCAGCAAGGTCACCGATGCGGACGGGGCAGAGCTGCCCTTTACCGTCGGCGCTGAAGTCGAAAACAAGGGCGCCCCGGTCACCGTGACCATGGGGGATAAACGCCGGATCGCCATCACCTACAAGGCGCCGCAGGCGGCGGCGCTGCAATGGCTGGCGCCCGAACAGACGGCGGGGGGCAAACATCCCTATGTGCTAAGTCAGGGCCAGCCGACCTTGAATCGCACCTGGATTCCGACACAGGACAGTCCCGGCATCCGCCAGACCTGGGACGCGCGCGTCACCGCGCCCAAGCCGCTGACCGTGGTGATGTCCGGCCTGATAGAGGAAGATCCGGAGGATGTCGGCGATGACCGGCGCGCCTTCCGCTTCCATATGGACAAGCCGGTTGCCCCCTATCTCATCGCGATTGCAGCGGGCGATCTGGTGTTCCGCGATCTCGGCCCGCGCACCGGCGTGTGGACCGAACCGGCCATGATCGATGCGGCGGTGGAAGAACTGGCCGATACCGAACGCATGGTCGGCGTCGCGGAAAAGCTTTACGGTCCCTATCGCTGGGGCCGCTATGACATGATCGTGCTACCACCCAGCTTCCCCTATGGCGGCATGGAAAATCCCACGCTCACCTTCCTCACACCCACCTTCATCGCCGGGGACAAGAGCCTGGTCGGGCTGGTCGCGCATGAACTGGCGCACAGCTGGTCGGGCAATCTGGTGACCAATGCCAATTGGCAGGACAGCTGGCTCAACGAAGGCATCACCTCCTATTTCGAAAACCGCATCATCGAAGAACTCTACGGCCCCCGCCGCGCGCAGCAGGAAGCCGCGCTCAGCTTCGCCGGGATGGAAGATGACATTGCCCAAGCCGGCGCCACCGCATCGGTAACCGCGCTGCATCTGTCTGTCGCCGATGGCGTGCCCGACGGCGGCTTGTCGGGCATCATCTATGACAAGGGCGCCACCTTCATGCGCACGGTCGAAAGCATCGTCGGCCGCGAAGCCTTCGATGCCTGGCTGCGCGAATGGTTCGACAGTCATGCCTTTCAGCCGGCCACCTCGGCCATGCTGCTGGCCGATCTGCGCGAACATCTGGTCAAGGGTGACGCTGCGCTGGAGGCGCGGCTGATGCTGGATGACTGGGTCTACAAGCCGGGCCTTCCCGCCAATGTGCTGCGCCCCGCGCCCGAAGCCTTTGCAGAGGTGGACCGCGCCGTGGCCGGTTATGCGGATTCGCGCGCGCTGGATGCCGAACTGTGGAAGGGGTGGAGCACGGCGGAACGGCTGCGGTTCCTCGCCCGGCTGCCGCGCCAGATCGGCACGGCAGAACTGGCCCGGCTGGATGGCGCGCTGGATCTCTCGCGCAGCGGCAACAATGAAATCCTCTTCGCCTGGCTCGATCTGGCATTGGCCAATCGCTATGAACCGGCCGTGCCCGTCGCCAACCAGTTCCTCGGCCGGGTCGGGCGGCGGAAATTCGTGCTGCCGCTCTATGAAACCCTGGCGAAGCAGGGCGCCTGGGGCCAGGCGATCGCGACGCGGTTCTATGCCGCCCATCGCGACAGCTACCACTCGGTCACCCAGGGCAGCGTGGACAAGATCGTCCCGCTGCCGGGCCGGACGGCCGCCTGATCCACCACGCATAAGGGCGGCATATCCGATGGCGAAATCGCAGTTGTTCGAACCGATCACCGTGGGCGGGCAGGTGCTGGCCAACCGCATCGTGATCGCTCCGATGTGTCAATATTCGGCCGTCGATGGCGCGATGACCGATTGGCACACGATCCATCTCGGCAATCTCGCCCAGTCGGGCGCAGGCCTGCTGACGATCGAGGCCACTGCGGTGGAACCGGCCGGGCGGATCAGCTTTGCCGATGTCGGCCTGTGGGATGATGCGACCGAGGCAGCGATGGCGCGCACGCTCGCCAGCGTGCGTCGCTGGTCGCCCATGCCGGTCTGCATCCAGCTGGCCCATGCCGGGCGCAAGGCTTCGACCGATCTGCCCTGGCGCGGCGGCGGGCAGATCGCGCCCGACCATGCCGATGGCTGGCCAACGCTGGCGCCATCCGCTGTGCCGTTTGCCACCACGGACAAGGCCCCGCTCGCACTCGACCGCGCCGGAATGGAGCGCATTCGCGACAGTTTCGCCGATGCCGCGCGCCGTTCGGCCCGGCTGGGGATCGATGCGATCCAGATCCATGCCGCCCATGGCTATCTGCTGCACCAGTTCCTTTCTCCGCTCTCCAACCAGCGCACCGACGAATATGGCGGCAGCCTGGAAAACCGCCTGCGTTTCCCGCTCGAAATCTTCGACGCGGTGCGCGCCACTTTCCCGGCCGGCCAGCCGGTCTCGGTGCGGGTGTCGGGCACCGACTGGGTGCCGGGGGGCTGGGACATCGATCAGACCATCGCCTTTGCCCAGGTGCTGGAAGCACGCGGCTGCGACGCCTTCCATGTCTCGAGCGGCGGGCTCGATCCGCGCCAGGCCATTTCCGTCGCTCCCGGCTATCAGGTGCCACTGGCCCGCGCGGTGAAGCAGGCGGTGGATCATATGCCCATCGTCGCGGTCGGGCTGATCACCGGTTACGATCAGGCGGAAGCCATCATCGCCACCGGTGACGCGGACATGATCGCGCTCGCCCGCACAATCCTCTATGATCCGCGCTGGCCCTGGCATGCCGCCGCGCATCTCGGGGCGCAGGTGCAGGCCGCCAACCAGTTCCTGCGCTGCCAGCCGAGCCGTTATCGGGATCTGTTCCTGCCCCAGGACTAGGGCGCGTCGGCAAATTACGACGATGGGGGAACGTCAATTTTCGGTGGTTAGCGGACGATCCGCTATTCAACGTTGCTACCGTCGTAGACCAAATCCGTCGTCTCTTTGACGTATCCTGATGAATCCTTGACAGTGCGATAGCAGTAAACAGGCTCACCACCGATGGAGAGATCGTTGAAGGCGAACTTGATGCACATGCGATCTTCAAGTTGCATGATCTGAATGTCACGGTGGCTTAGATCATCATTCGCTTTTATCTGCCAGCGCCGGGCAGCATCACGGACGGCTGCAGAGACTGTGAGCGCATCTTTATTGCGCCAATCCTGAATAGATTTTCCTGGCGGCGGCAACTGCCGTGGCGTGGAGAGACGATGGCTTTCACCAACTGCTAGCCCCGCGACGAACGTGCCTATGAGCGCGAGCATTGCACCGCCGATTCCGATAGCCCGATGTCTCACGCCAGAACTATTCCAGTCGCGTCGCATGTCCGCAAGGGAGCGAATGCAGACGTTCGAATTTTTCTACGCCCCCGCCGCTTCGATCCGCCTATCCGGCGGTTTTTACGAGTGATTCGGTATCGCGCGAAACCGGATCGCTTGATTTATAACAATCCGGCCTCGTTCTGCCTCAATTCACCGCAGCGCTCTTTTGCGGTGCAGCGAAATCCTGTCCTGGTCGCCTCGGACAAGGGACACGGGCGCTTCGCCCGCTTGAGGGACCAGGGATCGTATGACCGCCAATTCGGCCCGGACGGCTGACAGCCGCCTGCTTGCATTCTGCGCTGCGATCGCCGTTCTGTTCTCCTCCTTCTTCGCTGTTCCTGCCCTTGCCGGCGGCGTGCTGCAGTGCGTGCCCTACGCCCGGCAGATTTCCGGCATCGATATTCAGGGCAATGCCCGCTTCTGGTGGGGCAAGGCCGAAGGCCGCTATGAACGCGGCAATACCCCGGAAGCCGGCGCCGTCCTCGCCTTCCAGTCCACCTCCTCCATGCCGCATGGCCATGTCGCCACCGTGCGCGAAGTCGTCAGCAGCCGCCGGATCGTGCTCGATCACGCCAACTGGTCCAGCCCCGGCCAGATCGAACGCCACGCCGTGGCTGAAGACGTCTCTGCCGCCAATGACTGGAGCGATGTCCGCGTGTGGTACGGCCCGATCAACGCCCTGGGCCGTCGCAGCAACCCGACCTTCGGCTTCATCTACAACCGCGCGCCCACCACGGCCGGCGTGCTGGCAATCGACACCACCGCCCACGCCGTCACCGGCGGCTGATCGGATCGCACCCGCCAGGCGCGGGGTTTTCGCGACAATCCGGCCACACTGCGTGGCAATTTCATGTCAGCAGACAACGCTTTCCGCTTGCTGTTCTGACAACAATCCGCACATCATTGGCTGATGCTGCGCCAGTATGAACTTGTTGAACGGGTGAAGAGCTACGACCCGGACGCCGATGAGGTGTTGCTCAACCGCGCCTATGTCTACACCGTGCAGAAGCATGGTTCGCAAAAACGGGCGAGCGGGGATCCCTATTTCAGCCACCCGGTCGAAGTCGCCGGGCTGATGACCGATCTGAAGCTGGATCAGGAAACCATCATCACCGCGCTGCTCCACGATACGGTGGAAGACACGCTGGCCACGATCGGCGATATCGAGGCGAATTTCGGGCCCGAAGTGGCCCGGCTGGTCGATGGCGTGACCAAGCTGTCGAAGATCGACACCATGGCCGAAACCGAACGCGCGGCCGAAAACCTGCGCAAGTTCCTGCTGGCCATGAGCGAGGACATCCGCGTCCTGCTGGTCAAGCTGGCGGACCGGCTGCACAATATGCGCACGCTCCATTTCATCCGCAGCCCGGAAAAACGGGCCCGGATCGCGCGCGAAACCATGGAGATCTATGCGCCGCTGGCTGAACGCGTGGGCATGTATGAATATATGCGCGAAATGCAGGCGCTGGCGTTCGAACAGCTTGAACCCGAAGCCTATGCCACGCTCACCGGGCGGCTGGAACAATTGCGCAGCCAGGATATCGGGCAGGTCGATTCCATCGCCCTGGCGATCAAGCAGGCGCTGGCCGCCGCCGGCATGCAGGTGACGGTCTGGGGCCGCGAAAAACAGCCCTATTCGATCTGGAAGAAAATGGCCGAGCGCCATGTCTCCTTCGATCAGGTCACCGACATCATGGCCTTCCGGGTGATCTGCGACAATGAAGCGGATTGCTATCGCGCGCTCGGCCTGCTGCACACCACCTGGCAGTTCATTCCCGGCCGGTTCAAGGATTACATCTCCACCCCCAAGAGCAATGGTTATCGCTCGCTCCACACCGCGCTGATCTATGAAAACTCCATGCGGGTGGAGGTGCAGGTACGCACCGGGGAAATGCATCGGTTGAACGAATTCGGCCTGGCCGCGCATTGGGCCTACAAGCAGGGCGAAAAGCCCGATGGTCAGGTCGGCTGGCTGCGCGATCTGATCGAAATCGTCGACGCCAGTTCCGATGCGGAAGAATTGCTCGAAAACACCAAGATGGCGATCTACCAGGATCGCATCTTCGCCTTCACCCCCAAGGGCGCGCTGTTCCAGCTGCCCAAGGGCTCGACGGCGGTGGATTTCGCCTTTGCCGTCCACACCGATCTGGGCGCGCATACGGTGGGCGCCAAGATCAACGGGCGCCACATGCCGCTGCGCACCGCGCTCAACAACGGCGATGTGGTTGAAATCATCAAGGGTTCCAGCGCTGAACCGCAGCTGAGCTGGCTCGGTTTCGTCATTACGGGCAAGGCGCGGGCCGCCATTCGTCGTTCGGTCCGGGCGCGCGAGCGCGCAGAGGTTGCCGGTATCGGTGAATTGCTGTTCGATCAGCTGGTCGAACGCTTCCCGGTCAAGCTCGGGAAAAAAGCGATCGCCGCCGCACTGGAAAGGCTCAATCTCGATGATGAGGACGATCTGATGTATGCGATCGGCGCGGCCAAGCTGTCCGATCGGGAAGTGATGGAAGCGCTCGTCCCGGGCAGCACCGCCGATCTGCCGACCCAGCCGCCGCAGGGTCAGGCGATTTCCATCAAGGGGCTGACCCCCGGCATGGGCTATGCGCTGGCGCAATGCTGCCACCCGGTCCCGGGGGATCGCATCGTCGGCCTGCGGGTGCGGGATGAAGGTGTGCAGGTTCACGCGATCGATTGCCTCGAACTCGCCAATGGCGTGGATGCCGACTGGGTCGATCTGTCATGGGGTGATCGTTCGCAGGGCGCGGTCGGCCGGATCCGCACGATCCTCTACAACCGTCCCGGCACGCTGGCGGAAATGGCCACCATCTTCGCCACCAATCACGCCAATGTAATGAATATCGAACTCACCAATCGTGACGATCCGTTTCACACCTATGAAGCCGATCTCGAGGTGAAGGATCTCGCCCACCTGACCCGCATCGTCAGCGCCCTGCGCGCCAGCGAAGCCGTGGCAGAGGCAGAGCGTATTTGATTGACCGCTAAACCCCCCGGGACGTCGCCAGACGTCCCGGTGCAGGCTATTGTGCTGCAACCGGCTGCTGCACCGGGCTGCTCCCCCTCTCGACAGGCCGCAGGCGATAGACCAGCCGGAACCGACCCGGTCCGGTCGGTTCCCGAAGCACCAGCACATAATCGGCCGCCAGCGCCCGATCCACCACCGCCGCCGTCTCCTTGTTCTGCAGCGACCAGCGCGGCTCATCCAGCACCACAGCAGCCGGGCGGGTGGCCATGATGCGGGTCACTTCGGCCACCGGGTCGACCCCGATCGATCCGGCTTCCATCATGCCGTTCAAATGGCCGGGGAAGGCGAAGCGGGATGGCAGGCAGCTGTCCAGTTCCTGATACAGCGCCGGAAACCCGTCGAACACGAACAGGCACCCCGGCGCTGTGTCCACCGGGCCGATCGCCTGCGCCATCCGTTCCACCGTGGCGCGATTGCCCTTGCCGGCAATGAAATGCGCCACCAGCCATTGCCCGGCGATCAGCGCCACCAGCGTCAGCACCAGCCCCGCGCGGCGATGATGCGCCAGCGCCGGGGCCGCCAGCACGGCCAGCGGTGCGGTCAGCGGAATCCAGTAATGCGGCACGAAGCTGCGCATCGCCACCAACGCCACCAGCGCCGCCAGCACCCAGCCGCCGATAAAACGCACAGCCGGGGTCTTGGGCGCAATCCGCCAGCCGGCCACCCCCGCCAGGATCAGCAGCAGCGCCGCCCCCAGACCGCCGGCCAGCTCTTCCAGCCAGTCGCCCAATGGCATCGGCGTGCGCAGGAAGATGGAGGTGATATTGGCGAACAACCATTCCCCGCCAAAGCCCAGCACGGCAAACCCACCCCACACCAGCAGCGTGGGCAACAGCGCCAGAGAGACCCACAGCGCCGACAGCGCCACCAGCGAACTCGTCGCCGCGCGTGCGCGCCATGCGGTCCACAGCAGCACCAGGCCGAAGAACACGCCCTCGATCACCACCGTATATTTGATCTGCACGGCCAGCCCGATCAGCAGCATGGCCAGCGCGCCATCGGCCGCCAGCCGCCCGACCGGGCGCTCGCCATTGACCTGGCGCAGCACCAGCAGCGCGGCCAGCGCCACCGGAAGGGTGTAGAACACCGCCGCCTGCCCGCCTTCGCCCTGCAACAGATTGAGCCAGGCGATATAGAGCACGCCGGCCAGCGTGGGCGCGAATGTGCGCCGCGTCAGCCGCCGCGCCAGCAGCGCCACCACCCAGCCGGTCAGCCCGGCAAACAGGGTCGCCATCAGCTGGTAAGCGATCGCATGCGATCCGCCGATCGCGGCAGCGGCGGCAAACAGCAGGAACAACCCGATCGGCTTGCGATCCCAGATATCGATATAGGGCCACGCCCCATCGAGCATGCGCTCGCCCGCCAGGCGATAGAACTGCTCGTCGAATTCGATCACCGGATTGCCGAAGGTCTGCGCGCGCAGCAGCACGGCGATCAGCACCATGCCCAGCGGCACCAGCCAGCTGTTGCGCCGGATCGGCGCCGATTTGAACGAAGCGGCCACGCTCAGTTGCCCTTCACGATTTGCCGCAGCGGCACCGGTGCATTGCAGATATCGACCCCCTTGGCCGGCGCGCGGTAGAAATCATCATCGCGATTGGCCCGCAGATGCAGATAGCGGGCAAAACTCGCGCTGTCGCTGGCCAGATATTCGAAATGCGGCCGTTCCGCCGGGGGCAGTTCATCGCCCAGCCGCACGGACCGGATCGGCACACGCAGCGCCGCATCGTCATACACGCCCGCCTCACCCCTGCCGCGCGGCAGGGTGGACAGATGCTCGATGCCCGCGATCACCCGGCCGACCACGGCGATATTGCGGTCCAGCGCGCGCGGCGCATGGCCGATCACCGCATAAAGCTCCGCGCCCGTGCCGGTATCGGGGGAAAGATCGCGGGCGACCCCGACCGATCCATAGCAATGCACGGGCCAGCCGCTGCGCCCGCCGCTGTCATCCAGCGCAATGGGCCAACCGGCGGCAAAACCCGTGATGGCATAGGAATCGATCCAGCGGTTGATCACCACCTCTTGCTTCTCCGGCGTCAGCACAAAATCGCGCCCATCCTCGGGGCCTGTCTCGATCGGGGTCAGATAATCGCTTTCCGGCACCACAAGCAGCCCGCCGGGCAGGGGCTTGGCGTCGGGCTTGTCATCCTCCCCATCGCCCCATTGCGCCACCCAATTGTCGACCACGCGATAAACGCTGGTGCCATCCCACCAATGCGCGCGGGCAAGGGCGCGGATATTGCCGGTCCAGCCGGCGCTGAAGGGCGGGGGGATCAGCTGGATGATCACCCGGCGCGGCTGGCCGGCGGTATCGGGCGCCAGTTCCATCACCAGCAGATCGGCCGGATCGATCGCCCGCCAGTCCGTGGCCGGGGCGGCGGCCACCACATCGGCCGGCGTCGGTTTGGCGGGCGCAGCCTCCTGCGCAGATGCGGCCGGGGGCAGGGCGGTGAGGGCAAGCAGCGCGGCGGACATCCGCAAAAGGGGAAACAGCGCGCGCATCATGGCCCTCCGGCGCTATCGCGCCTCTTCCTCCAGCAGATGCATGGTCTCGTCCGACAGGCCGAAATGATGCCCCACCTCATGGATCAGCACATGCGCGATCAGATGCTCCAGCGTTTCATCGCCCCGGTCGATCCATTCGCTTAGAATGGGCATGCGGAACAGCCGGATCCGATCGGGCATGTCGCCCGACCGGTCGATGCTCTTCAGATGCAGCGGCAGCCCTTCATAGACCCCGGTCAGCTCGAACGGATCCTCGATCTCCATCTCGCGCAGCAGCGTCTCATCGGCGAAATCCTCGACGCTCAGCACCACATGTCCCAGATGCGCGGCGAACTGTTCCGGCAAATGCGCGAGGGCCGCACGGGCCAGCGTTTCCATCTCTTCCAGCCCGGGTGCGATGCCAAAGATCCGTGTCATGCACAGGTGACTAGGCAGCCATTGCAAAACCAGCAAGCGGAACCCTTGCCATGGGCGCCGACTGCCGCTAGTGGCGCTCGCCTGCATAGGGCATGCGGAGCGGTGGCCGAGTGGTCGAAGGCGCACGCCTGGAAAGTGTGTATACGGCAAAACCGTATCGTGGGTTCGAATCCCACCCGCTCCGCCACTTATGGCATTCCCCCCTCATACACACACGTCTCCAGCCGTGCACACGCCTTGTCCTGGAGGGCTATTTGGTCTCCGCCCTGCCGTCTGGATATTCCGTCCGCCGTCTTGTCCAGGGCCCTGTTTCATTGCGTCCAAGGGGCGCGCGGTCGAGCCAGGAATACATGGCCCAGATCGGATCCACTCCGCGCGCATAGGTGGAATAGGCATGATAGACCTCGCCTCCCTGAAGCGCAAAGGTGCTGAGTCCCGGCCGATCCCTCAAATAGCTGGCGACATCCGTGCCCGAGGCCCTGGCAAAGTGGCGTTCCGCTTCATGGCCACCGCCTTCCTTGCCTTCGCGCCATGGCCCGGACGGGTCGGGTGAATAATTGTAGACGATCTGGCCATCACGCTGCTCGTCCTCACTGAACCAGACACCGAAATCCCGATTGAAGTCATTTCCATGCGATGATGCCCATGGGAAAGACCAGTCCATCCGCTCGCGATAGGTAAGCAGTCTGTCCAGTGGTGCCTTCGATACCGCCCAGAGCATGACATCATGGCCCGCCAGATGGGGCGCAATGCCGTTGAAACCGTCGGCGATGGACGAGCAGGAGACGCAGCCGGAACCGAAATTCTCTCCGAACATGAAATGATAGACCATCAGTTGGGATCGTCCCTGGAACAAGTCCCTGAGCGTCATCTCCCCTTGCTCGGTTGCGAACCGATAGTCTTTGTCGATCTTGACCCACGGCAATTCCTGACGCTGGCGTGCCACGGCGTCAGACTGCTTCATCAGGTTCTTTTCTGCGGCCAGAAGCCGCAGCCGGGCCTCCATCCATCGTTCACGTCCGCTGGTTTCGTGCATCCGTCGCCTCCTTTCGCATTTGCCGAGATTAATCTGCCCCGGTAACATCGTGTGAGTGACATATCCGGCGCGATGCCCCCATCAGCCGAATCCAGGCGGGAAGGTGAAAGATGCTCATCAGCCCATACATGCCCCCCATGCCTGCGATTGCGCGGAACAGCGGGGCGTTGCCGCCACATATCGAGGCGGTCGCGGACGGGGCAAACGCGACCAGACATGCCATCGCGGCGAAGGTCGGCGACGCCATGAGAGAGATTATGGTTGCGGCTCGCTCGCAAAATGGTCGAACAATCATGTCATCTCTGGCCCTTATGCAGGCACCCGTGGGTGCCAATGCCACATCTTGACGCCGGGCAGGCGGTCCAAGGGAGTGACAATTTTGGCGAGGCTATGTTGAACTCGCACAAGGAAGCCGCGCTCGCACTGGATGCGGGGGACGTCATTGGCGCCCTGCAAAGGGTCGCGTTGCGCGATGACCCGGTCAGTCTTGGCATTCGCGGCACGGCCATGGCACGCATCGGCGATCTCGACCGAGCCCGCAGCCTTTTAAGGCAGGCCGAACGGGGATTGGCGGCTGCCGACAGGCTAGCCCATGCCCGATGCGTTCTGGCGCAGGCGGAAGTGCAACTCGCTCTGCGGGATGGAGGGTGGCCCGCATCGCGGCTCGGCAAGGCCTATGCGACCTTTCTTGCCCATGGTGACTTGTGGAATGCAGCCTATCTGAAGCTGGTCGAGGCGCGACGTGCCATTCTCTGGAATCACCTCGACGCCGCCGAAGGCTTTCTCGCCGAGCATCAGGATGATCGTCATCCTGTGCTCAGCGCAGTGGCCGGCTTGCTGACCGCGCATATCTGCCTTCGAAGGCTCCGCATCGCCGAGGCGCGGGCAGCACTTGCGAAAGCTTTCATCGATCTGGGCCCACATGCGGCTGGACCATTGCGGTCCGAACTCCTTCACGCCGAAAAATTGCTTGAAGCGCCGGTTGCGGGCCGACGCGGCGAAAGGCGTGTCGTTCCAGTTACGCCGGATGCGCTCAGGGTTCTGAACCGCGACAACATCCTGATCGTCGATGGAACACGCCTGGGGGTTCGGCTTCAAGCCAGTGTCGTTTCGCTTGTTTCGCGACCGGTGCTCTTCTCGCTTCTGACAAGCCTGGCCACGGCCTGGCCAGCGGCAGGCTTGCGGTCCGATCTTATCCGGACAGCCTTTGGCAGTCGGCACGTCGATGAATCTCATCGCGTGCGCCTGCGCATGGAGATGATGCGGATGCGTCGTGCGCTGGGAAACCTCTGCAATGTCATCGCAACGGCCGATGGCTACCGGCTGGACCCTCTGCACGGAGCGTCCGTGGTTCTGCTGGAACCGTTGGTCGGCACGCGGCACCCACAGATCATGGCGCTTCTCGGCGACGGGGAAGCATGGTCAAGCCGTGCGATCGCTGAAGCTGCAGGCTCCAGCCGTCGTTCGGTCCAGAGAGCGTTGGAGGCGTTGCGCCGTGATGGACTTGTGCTTTCGCAGGGTGGCGGTCCCTCGCATCGCTGGCGCACATCGCCAGTCGATCCCATCACGACGCCGATGTTACTCCCCCAGTCGGGTCCGCCAACGGTACGAGATTGAGATGGACAACAATGCCAAGATCCTGAGAATTCTCGCCCCCGGTCAAGGTGTCGCCCACATTCATGGCGTAAGCTATGATGGTTGCCATGTCTGGGCGGCCGCTGGCGATCGGCTGCTGGCCCTTGATCCAAAGCAAGGCGAGATAAGGAAGATTGTCAGCATTCCGGCTACAGCCGGGACAGCCTTCGATGGTCGGCATCTTTACCAGATTTCAGGGGGCCGCATCCGTGTCATCGACCATGAAACGGGCAAATGCGTCAGGGATTTTGCTGCCCCTCCCGGTGATGATTGTTCCGGAATGGCCTGGTCCGAAGGATCACTGTGGATCGGGCAATATGAAGGGCGTCGAATCCTGGAAGTCTCCCCGGAAAACGGGCGGGTTTTGCGAGAGATCGAGGTGGGCCGGCTCGTAACCGGGGTTACCTGGGCGGGCGATCAGTTATGGCATGGGAGCTGGGACGGGGAACGTGGAGCCCTCCACCAGTTTGATCCTGAGGCCGGGGAGACCCGCCGCACCATCAGAATGCCGGACGGTGTGCCGATCACCGGCGTAGAGGCCAACGGCGATGGGCAAGCGTTTTGCGGCGCGGGAGCGCAAGGGATCATCCATGTTGTCCAACTCGATGAGAAATAGCCGGCGATTTGCATGAGCGGCACAAATCTTGGTGGATCGAAGGTTGGTCTCTGGATCGACATGACGCTCTGGCGCCCGCACTGATCCGAGGTCGGGTGCGTCGGCGGAACGAGGCAAGCCCAATCTCATTGGATATGCCGAAAAGGAGAGGTCGCGATGCATATTGTCATGGGCGGTACGGGCCATGTCGGGTCGGAGACTGCCAAAGCGCTCCTCCGCGCTGGGCAAGAGGTCGGCATCGTAACCCGGCATCCCGAACGCGCCACAGCGCTTGGCGATGCCGGCGCCAGGATCATCAAGGCCGATGTCAACGACATCGCGTCGCTCCGCGCCGCCTTCAGCCTCGGACGTCGTGCCTTCCTGCTCAACCCGCCCGGCGATACGAAGAAGGATAGCGACGCGATCGAGCGGCAGACGGTCGCGAACATCCTGGCGGCGCTCGATGGCTCGGGTCTGGAAAAGCTTGTCGCGGCGTCGGTCTCCGGTGCCCGGCCGGGCGAGAGGATCGGTGATCTCAGCGTCCTGTGGGAACTTGAGCAAGGGCTCGTGGCACAGCCCATTCCAGCGGCGATCAACGGCGCCGGTTACTACATGAGCAACTGGGATGCCCAGTTGGAAAGCGTGCGTCAGACCGGGGTGCTTGCGACCATGTTTCCAGCGGATTTCAAATTGCCGATGGTTGCGCCGGCCGACCTCGGCAAGGCCGCAGCGGAACGGCTGATGTCGTCGAGCGAGGACATCGGCGTCCGTCCGATCGAAGGACCGGAACGCTATTCTTCGCAGGACGTCGCCGATGCCTTCGCCCGAGCACTTGGTCGCGACGTACGGGTCGAGGTCACGCCGCCAGGTCAAGTGAAGCAGGCTTTTCTCCAGCTGGGCTTCTCGGAAGAGGCGGCGGAATCCTATATGCGGATGACACACGCCACGATCAAGAACCGGTCCGAGGCTTCGAACGAAACCTGGCGCGGCGACATCACGCTCGAGGCTTATGTTCAGGCGTTGGCCGCCTCTATGGACAATCAACAGCGATAGGTCTGTTCCGACCAGTTTACGCCCGATATTCCGCCGAAAATGCACGGGCTGGCCTTTCCAGCTTCTCGCCGATCCTTGAATAATCGACCAGCCGATCAGCTGCACCACCCGTGCCGCCGCTTCGGGGGGCACAGCCGCAAATGGTTTGCAGCCATAACAGAGCCGAACACGCTTGCGGGGCTTAGGTGATCCTCATGCGCGGAGCGGCGGCATCGGTTTTTCCGCTGTCGAGTCAGCCCATGCCAGAATGGCAAGGCGTTCGATGACGCGTCCGGCATCGAAATCGTCAAGCGCTGCTGGCCACGGGAATATCGCGCGCGGCAGGCGCCTGCAAAACGGACATCAATCGGCCAAATTTACCAAAATTAACCTGCGTTATCACGAGTACGGCCGCCCTTGTGCAAGACGCCCGTTGACGGCCCCGGGCCGTGTCTGGCGGATTTGCTTGTGCAACGGGATTGAACATTAATGATCATGGAGAGATTTCTCAGGAACAATCGCGGCCATGCGCTGACACAGGAAGAAAGAAAGGCGCTCGAAAGCGCAGTCAGTGAAATCAAGACACTCGCACCGCGCAAGACAATCGTTCGCGCCAGAGAAATACTGCACCAGAGCACCTTCCTGATGGAAGGCACCATGTCGCGATACATCGATGATACGAATGGAGTTCGCCAGCTGGTGGCCATTCACTTCGCCGGCGATTTCGTCGATCTGCACGCTTACCCTTTGGGCATACTGGATCACGATGTCGCCACCACGACAGAGGCCACGGTGGCCATCATTCCGCATGCTGCCCTGGGCAAGATCATTCGCGATCTGCCCCAGATCGCGCCCAAGCTCTGGTTTGCCACGCTCATCGATGCGGCGATCCATCGGGCGTGGCTGTTTCGTCTTGGCCGGCTCGATGCCGTGGGGCGGGTCGCGCATTTCCTGAGCGAAACCAATGCCAGGCTGATGTCCGCCGGGTTGAGCAACGGCCATCGGTATGCGCTGGGCCTGCGCCAGACCGATCTGGCGGAAATCTGCGGCCTGACCACTGTTCACGTCAATCGGGTCATGCGCAAATTGCGCGAAGATGGCCTGTGTGAATTCCGCTCATCCTGGGTCGATATCCCCGAACCTGCGCGACTGGCGGCCAGGGGGCAGTTCGACCCCCACTATCTCTATTTTGTCGATGAGAGGGGGGGCTCGCAGCGTACCTGTCCGTGGGGGCGGGAGCCTGCAGATTAGTCGCTGGAAACAAAAGAAAATAGAGCAATTTCTAAGCAGGTGGAATCACCTGCTGACCCGGAAATTGCGGCAAACAAAAGAAAACAGGACGAAGATTCGATGCAGGCGATATTGCCGGGGAGAACTCCCCCCGGCTTAGAGGTTCATTCTGCCGCGATGGGCTGATCGATCATGGCTTCTTCCTCTCGAACCTGGGCGATGTGGCGCCGGTATTTTGCCAACGCCTGACCGACGACCTGATCCATATTGTAATAGCGATAGGTTGCCAGCCTTCCCACGAACAGCACGTCGGGCGTTGATGCAGCTAAATCTTCATAACGCCTGAACAGCGCCTGGTTTTCCGGCCGCGGTATGGGATAATAAGGGTCCCCCTCTGCGCACGGATATTCATAGGTTATGCTGGTCTTTTCCGCGACCTGCCCGGTCAGATGCTTGTATTCGGTCACCCGTGTGAACCGGACATCTTCTGCCGGATAGTTGATCACCGCGACCGGCTGCAGCCATTCCTGGTCCAGCGTCACATGGCGGAATTCCAGTGATCGATAAGGCAGCTTGCCGAAACAATGATTGAAATACTCGTCGATCGGGCCGGTGAACACCAGCCGGTCAAAATGCACCTGCTTGCGGATATCGTCGAAATCCACTCCCAGCCGGATATCGATCAGCGGATGATCGAGCATGGCGTTGAACATGGCGGTGTAGCCATCCGCTGGCATGGCCTGGAAGCTATCGGTAAAATACCGGTCATCGGTGTTGGTCCGGGTCGGAACCCGTGCGGTAACCGATTTGTCCAATTCGGACGGATCCATCCCCCATTGCTTGCGCGTATAGCCACGAAAAAAGGCTTCGTAGAGTTCGCGCCCGACCTTTGAAATCACCACATCGGCCGATGTCACCAGCGGTTCGACAGGCTCTGCCCGTTGCGCCAGGAAATCCTCTGCCTCCGCCTCGGTCTGCAAATTCAGCCCATACAACCGGTTCAGCGTTGTCCGGTTGATCGGCATCGGCACCTGCATGCCGCCCAGGTCCGCCAGCACCCTGTGCTCATAGGGTCGCCATTCCGTAAACTGCGACAGATAGTCGACGATATCCTGACTGTTCGTGTGGAATATGTGCGGGCCATAGCGGTGCACCATGATTCCCGCCTCATCCGGGTGGTCATGGGCATTGCCACCGATAAGGTCGCGTCGGTCGATCACCAGCACACGCTTGCCGCCATCCCGGGCCAGCCGTTCGGCCATCACTGCGCCGGCAAAACCGGCGCCGACCACCAGATAGTCGTAGAATTCCATCGGCGCCGCATCGGATTTGCCGGTGACCTCGTCGATCAGGGCCCGCATCGCGCTGCCGACGGCCAGCCAGCTTTGCCCCGCAAGCGCGGCATCGGCTTCCTGACGCCAATGGGTCGTTGCGCTGTCCCGCTGAATGGCCAGCGCCCGTTCGCAGGCGGCGACAAAGCCTTCGGCCGTGTCGGCAATCATCACCGCGCTCAAATGCCCGTAATGGCGTACGACATCGGCAATCGGTGTCGACACTACGGGCAGGCCGGCGGCGAGATATTCAGGGGTCTTGGTAGGGGAAATATACCGTGTCGCGGCATTGATGGCGAAGGGCATCAGCGCAACATCCCACCCGCCGGCATAGGCGGGCAACTGATCATAGGTCTTGCCGCCCAGATAGGCGATATTCGGCCTTTCGGGCAGTTCGGACGGGTCGATCTTGACCACCGGCCCGACCATCACGATCGACCATTCGGGCCTGGCGTCGGCAATGGCGGCCAGCAGGTCGAGGTCCATCCGTTCGTCGATGACCCCGTAAAAGCCCAGCCGGGGGCGGGGCAATTCGGCCTGGTCTGCCGGATCAGCCCCGACCTGCCGTGCTTGGGCGAAATGCGCCACATCCACGCTGGAAGGGAATGCATGCACCGAACGGTGAAGGGGGCGCTTGGCTTCGTAGAGGCTGTATCCTCCGGTGAAGACCAGATCGGCTGCGGCCAGCAGTTCCGCCTCGAGATCGGCCAGATCGGGCGGCGCGAAGCGGAAATTCGCCAGTTCGTCCATGCAGTCGTAGACCGTGCAATCCGCCTGCAGATGCCGCGAAAAAACCAGCATCATGGGTGTGTAATACCACCGTACCAACGGGCGGGGCGCGCCAGACAGGCATTCGTCCAGCAGCGCCTGCAATGCCTGCGCACCGGCTTCGCGCGTCAGGCCTTCGGGCAGATGCGGCACCACCACCTCGATATTGGCCGCCGGGCTGTAGCTTTCTATCCTGGGCTTGGCCCCCGGATCTTCGAAGATGGGTTCTTCCCAGAAAATGACCTGCTGTGTGTGCGCCATGATAGACATGAGATGTTGGGGGCGCTGGAACACGAAATCCCAGCGCAGATGCGAAAAACACACCAGCGTCATTTGGTTGGACCTTCGAAAAGTAACGATGTCCCGAAAACGCGACCAAACGTTTTACGCTCCCTTTCAGTGTCCGATATTAACACTTGTTATGACGATTTTCAGGCGGATAGCGCTGCGTTCTGTTGTTGGTGGCGTTAAGTCGGATCATGCAGCAGGATATTCGCGGAAGCGGTCGCCCGATCATGGGGTCAGCAGCGGGCGCAACGGGGCCCCTTCAGTTATGGGGCGGGGTCGAATGCACGATCAACCGGCTGGCCGACCGTTATGTCGATCAGATCGTCTTGAGCGGCCACGACAGGCGAAGCGACGATATCGACAGGCTCGCCACCCTCGGGATAACGGCCCTGCGATATCCGCTGCTGTGGGAAAGCTGCGCGCAGGCCCCCGATCCACAAGCCTGGTGGGCATGGCACGATGCCAGGCTGGAACGGCTTTGCGCGCTTGGCATCCGCCCGATCCTGGGCCTCGTCCACCACGGCAGCGGCCCACCCGCCACCAACCTTTTGTCGCCCGGCTTCGTTACCGGCCTCGCCGAACACGCCCGCCAGGCGGTGCAGCGATACCCCTGGGCAGAGGATTGGACCCCGGTCAATGAACCTTTGACGACGGCGCGCTTTTCCGCGCTGTACGGCCACTGGTATCCTCATCTGCAGAATGAACAGGCATTCTGGAATGCGCTGCTGACGCAGGTGGAGGCGATCCGCGCGGCAATGGTTCAAGTGCGACAGGTCAACGCTGGTGCCCGACTGATCCAGACGGAGGATCTGGGGACCACCACCGCCACCCCGGAACGGCAGGTGCAGGCCGATTTCGACAACCAGCGGCGATGGGCATCATGGGATATGCTTGTCGGCCTGCTCGTCCCTGGCCACCCCTTGTGGGATCGGCTGGCCGGCATGGGGTTTTCAGACCGTCTGCAGGCCCTTGCCCGGCAGCGCTGTGCACCGGACATTCTGGGCATCAACCACTATCTCACCAGCGATCGGCACCTCGACCATCGGCTGGATATGTATCCGCCGCACACCCATGGGGATAGCGGTGCCGGGCCCATTGCCGATGTGGCAGCCGTGCAGATCAGCCATGAATCGGCAGGCATGGAAGGCGCATTGCGCGCCTGCTGGGATCGTTATCGGATTCCGATGGCGCTGACCGAGGTGCACAATGGCTGCACCCGCGAAGAACAGCTGCGCTGGCTGGTCGAAGCCTGGTCGATGGCCGGGCGGCTGCAGGCGGAGGGGATCGGCATTCATGCGCTGACGGCCTGGAGCCTGCTGGGCTCCCACGATTGGGACAGTCTGCTGACGCGGTCCGACGGGCATTATGAAAGCGGCGTTTTCGATGTGCGCAGTCATCCTCCACGCGAAACAGCGCTTGCGCCTGCATTGCGGCATCTGGCGAACGGGGGGCTGCCCGATCACCCGACCCTGCGCCATGCAGGCTGGTGGAAAGGGCATGCTCTGATCGGCCATACGGATGTTGGTGCAGCGGCAGGCGGGATGGTGGCCGCAACCAGACCCCTGCTGATCGCCGGCTTTACCGGCACCCTGGGGCAGGCTTTCGCCGGCGCTTGCCGTTTGCGCGGCATCGATCATGTGATCACGCGGAGGGATCAACTGGATATCACCGATCCTGCATCGATCGGCCGGATACTCGATGAACTCAATCCCTGGGCTGTCGTCAATGCAGCGGGCTGGGTCCGGGTTGACGACGCCGAACGCGATCCTGCCGCCTGCATGGCGGCCAACCATGCCGGCGCCCTGGCACTGGCGGACGGCTGCGCCTTGCGTGGCATACATTATACGGCGTTTTCCAGCGATCTGGTGTTCGATGGCCTGCTGGAACGCCCCTATGTCGAAAGCAACGCGACGGCGCCGCTCAGCATCTATGGCCGCAGCAAGGCGGCCATGGATGCGGCCTTGTCCTCATGCGGGCAAAGGGCGCTGGTTATCCGCACGGCTTCATTCTTTTCCCCGTTCGATCAGCACAATTTCGCCGTGCATCTGATCAGTGCGCTCCGCTCAGGGGAACGCTTCCGCGCCGCCGCCGATTGCTGGACTTCGCCGACCTATGTGCCCGATCTTGTCCGCACCACGCTGGACCTGATTATCGATGACGAAGCCGGCTTGTGGCATGTGGTCAATGATGGCGCGGTCACCTGGACTGATTTTGCCATGCAGATCGCCGATGCGGCAGGCCATGACGGGCGGCTTGTCCTGCCCACTCCGATGCGTGACATGGGCTGGTCGGCCCCGCGCCCGCGTTACGCCGCCATGACCAGCGAACGCGGGGTGCTGATGCCGAAGCTGACGGGCGCGATCGAACGGTTCGCCGCAGACCTTGGGTAGGTGGCCGGCTGTTCCGATCTGCCATGGGTTTCCGTCAATCGGGCGGCGGCGGCAGATCCCCCGGGGTACGGCCGGGCTTTTCGTCATCGTCGGGATCGGCATCGGGTGCATCATGGGGCGGGTCTTCTTGTCCGGGTTCGACAGGTGGTGCATCGGGCGCACCCTGCGGGTCGATCGCGTCCGGGCGTGATGAAGAGTCTGCAGCCATGGAAAATTCCTTTCGCCTGATCAGCGAATGGACAGACGTGGGGTTCCCATGCGGCCCGGAACTGGCTTTCCCGCCAAAGGTTCCAGAAGACAGGGTCATCGAAAGACCCTTCATTCAGCCTCAGATACGGCGGCCGTTTTCGCTGGCCGGCAGATTTTCTGCAGGCACTTGCTGATAGGGAAGGCCGCTCATGGCACTCGTCGTCGATACTCCCGTCATGGCACCGATGGTGCGCAAGCTCTGCCTGTGGCAGCCCCTCAGTGATGCAGACAAGCGAGCGGTTCTCGATCTTCCCCATACCCTGCGCTCGTTCGATGCCGGCAATTATCTGGTGGAGGAGGGGGACAGCAGATCCGACTGCTGTCTGCTTCTGTCCGGCTATGCTTTCCGGCAGAAGGTCGCGGGTGCTGGTGGACGGCAGATTCTGGCGATGCACATCGCGGGGGACGTGGTGGATCTGCAGAACTCCCTCCTGCGCAGGGCGGATCACAGCGTGCAGGCGCTTTCCGCCGTTCAGGTGGCGCTGATCCCGCGGGAAGCCATTGTCGCGCTGGCTTTCAGCCGCCCAGGCGTCGGCCTGGCCATGTGGTATGATACGCTGGTCGACGGTTCGCTTTATCGCGAATGGATGACCAATATCGGCCGGCGCGACGCCCGCACCCGCATTGCCCATCTGCTATGCGAATTCGGTTCACGGCTGGAGGCTGTCGGGTTGGGAAGCACGGCCGGTTACGAAATGCCCATGACCCAGGAACAGATTGCCGATGCCACGGGGCTGACCACCGTGCACGTAAATCGCATATTGATGGGGCTGGATCGTCAGGGGCTTACCCAGCGGACCCGGCGATCGGTGATCATCCACGATTGGGATCGTCTTTGCGACGTCGGTGATTTCAGCCGCGACTATCTGCATCTGGACTGACGCATTCCGCAGCGGCGCGGACTGATTATACGAGCGATCGGACCAGCATCACCAACCCACCCACCAGCAGAATGAACATGCTGGCGACGGCGGCAAAAAAGATCAGCTCTCCGGAAAGCTTCATGCCTCTCCCCTCTGTAAGAGAATGATGCAGCGCGGTCCGGGGAACGACAATTATCATATGTTAATTAATGCAAAAATTCTTGCCTTTTGCCGAATTCAACGGGTCATGCCGCCGATGACAGGTGGATCACGGGCGGGTCTTCTGCGCGGACGCGTTTGATCAGCTTTTCGACATAGCCGAGCTTGGCCACGATCACGTCGGACAGATGGAACGGGTAGAGGTCCGCCTGACCCATCGACCGATTGATGGCGTTCATGGCGAAGGACAAGGGCTCCATCGCGCTGGCCAGTTCCTGAATATCGGCATGATAAGGGTCGAAGTCGACATCGACTTCTAGGCCCACGCTGTCCCCCGGCAGGCAGCGCAAGGACAGGTCGAAGCCCCCGGCCGTGGCCAGAACGTCGACGATGTGAAGATAATGGGCAAAGGTTTCGGCAAAATCCTCCCACGGATGCATCGTCGCGTAATAGCTGACGAAATCATCCGTCCAGATCCGCATGCCGTCTGCCGAATAATGCGCTTGCAGGGCCTTTTGATAGTCGGCGGTCTCATCCCCGAACAGGGCGCGAAAGGCGGTCAGTTCGGCGCTGTCGTGCTCGATGAAGCGTGACCAGTAATAATGGCCGACCTCGTGCCGAAAATGTCCCAGCAATGTCCGATAGGGCTCGCCCATGGCATTGCGGATCCGTTCTCGTGCGGCGTCATCGGCCTCGATCAGGTTCAGCGTGATCACGCCGCCATCATGGCCGGTAAATATCTCGGGCGTGCCGGCCTGCTCGGCCGCCGCATCATACAGGAAATCGAACACCAGGCTGGCATGGGCCTTCCCGGGCTGGGCGGTGTTTTCCATTGGCAGACCCAGCTTGATCAGCTCATGGAACAGCCGACGCTTCGCTTCCTCGATCTTTGCCCAGCGGGCTGGCACCGACGGGGCGGACAGATCCGGGATCGTGCGATTGTGCCGGCAGGCGCGGCACAAGGTGGTGGGCCCGCCGGCATCGACCAGCCAGTTGCAGATCTGATAATCATTGTTGTTGGCGCAGGCCCAGACAGGGGCATCACGCCCGTCGCCATCGCGCCAAACGGTGGCTGCGTCGGCCAGGAACCGGAAGGCATCGATCTCCGGATCATAGCCCAGAGTGGCCTGGCAACCCGGACACACGCGGACCTCGAAATGGTTCAACCGGCGGCAATTGGGGCAGGCGTGCGGGCGCATGGACAGTTCCAGTGATGTGTGGCCCCTCAACCCGTTCATCGCTCAAGCGATCCCGTTGATCGATGTTGCAGGGTCAGGAACCCCGGACTGATCCGGGAGTAATGCGGAATCCCAACCTGCAGCATCGCTTCAAGATGTTCGCGACCATTCAGGACATGCAGATGACGGCCGCAGCCAAAGCCATCATGGCGCTTCCGCCAGCCCCCGCACAGCCAGGCGTGGGTGAAACCGTCATCCAGCTGGCGAACCTGCTGCAGGACGACGATGTGCTCCATGCGGCTGTCGATGAATCTCAGGCGGCTGCTGTCGCGCTGGCGCTGGCCGCCGCTATGCCCGATGCGACCGTGCTGCTTTGCCCGGGCAGCGATGCCTTGCCGGGTGACAATGGTCCGGCGTCGCCCGCCAATATCGGCATGCGTGTCTCGGCCCTGCGTGAAATCCGGCAAGCCTCTGCCCGATCCCCCCGCACGCCGATCGCCTGCATCACCACCGGCGAAGCGCTGGCGCGGCTGTATCCGCCACCCGCAGCTTTCGACACCGCGCCGCCCCGGATCGCCGTGGACGCCCCATGCGATCTGACGCAGCTGTTCGAACAGCTGCAGGAAACCGGCTATCTGGTCGATGATCGGGTGGATGAACCGGGGGAGGTGGCGCTGCGTGGGCAGGTGCTGGATGTCTATCCGGCAGACGCTGCCATGCCGCTCAGGATAGAGGTGGCGGACGGGATCGTTGCATCGATCCGCTTCTACGACCCTGTCGATCAACGCACCGTGGAAACCTGCGACAGCCGGGAACTGGGCCGGGTGGCCGAACCGCCGCTCGATGGTGCGGGGGTCGCGCTGCCGGTGCATCTGCCGCAGGCGCGGATCGTGCTCGCGGCGGGCGCCGACGACCGCCGGAAGCGCTTTCTCGCGCTTGCGAAGGATGCGGAGGCGCGCCGCCCTAAGCGCGCCCTGGTTGATGTCGCCGGTCCAGCAAGCTGGAAAAAGGCGCTGGCCGGGCGCGACCTGCTGGGTCTGCAGCGCCAAGCGGATCCGCCGCCCCGTTTCGTGGAAGCAAGGCGGCCGATGGCCCGGTTCCGGGACTACGCGCAGCAGGCGATCGCGGACGGCAGAAGGATTGCCCTGCTGGGCAGCGAACGGGATCTGCGATTCCTGTGCCGGCGCGCGGCCAGAACGCTCAAGACCGATGTCACCCGCGTCGCTTCCTGGCGAGAGGTGGCGGAGGCAAAACCGGGCCAGGTGCTTGCTCTGGCAATGCCGGTGGACCGGGGTTTCGCGCTGGACGATCTCATGGCGATTTCCGCCGCCGATCTTCTCGGCAGTCGCGCCGAACGCGCAGAGCAAGGTGAAAGAACCGCTGATACCGCGCTGCTCGCACTGGAAGATATCCGGCTGGGTGATGTGGTGGTTCACGAAGATCACGGGATCGGCATCGTCGGCGGCCTGCAGCCCATGCCCGCAGTGGACGGGTCCGAAACCGGCGATGGCATTGCCCTGACCTATGCCGATGACGGGCTGAGACTTGTGCCCGTGGCGGAGGCTGATCGTATCTGGCGCTATGGCGCAGAACCCGATGCGGTCACGCTGGACAGGCTTGACGGCAAGAGCTGGGAAAAACGACGCAAGGCCATCGACGCTGCGATTGCCGAAAGCGCCTCGGCGCTGACGGCTTTGGTTGCCGCGCGCAAAGACCGGGCTGCCCCGGTCCTCGAACCGGCCGCCGATGCCTATGAACGCTTTGCATCGGGCTTTGCCTTCACCGAAACAGCCGATCAGGCGCGGGCCATTGCTGCCGTGCGCGATGATCTGGCGTCCGGAAAACCGATGGACCGGCTAATCGTCGGCGATGTCGGCTATGGCAAGACCGAAGTCGCGCTAAGGGCCGCCGCCCTGGCCGCACTGGCAGGACATCAGGTCGCCATCGCGGCGCCGACCACCGTCCTCGTCCGCCAGCATCTGGAAACGTTCACCCAGCGGTTCGACGGAACCGGCATTGCCGTGGCCGGCCTGTCGCGCCTGTCCACTCCGGCCGAAAAGAAGCGGGTCAAGGCCGGTCTTGCCGACGGCTCCATCGGTATCGTGATCGGCACCGGCGCCATCGCGGGCAAGGATGTCGTCTATCGCAATCTGGGTCTGGTCGTGATTGACGAAGAACAGCGGTTCGGATCGGCGGACAAGGCGCGCATGCGCGATCTGGCCGATGGGCATGTGCTCACCCTGTCGGCGACCCCCATCCCGCGCACGCTGCAGAATGCGCTGATCGGCCTGCAGCAGATTTCGGTCATCGCCACACCGCCGGCGCGCCGGCAACCGATCCGCACCTCGGTCAGCGCATTTTCGCCGGACCTTTTGCGCATTGCCCTGTTGCGGGAAAAGAGCCGCGGGGGGCAAAGCTTCGTGGTGGTGCCCCGCATAGAGGACATGGCGCCCCTCGCCGAAAAGCTGGCCCGGCTGGTGCCGGAACTCGAACTGCTGCAGGCCCATGGCAAGATGGCCGCCACCGCCATCGACGAGGTGATGGTCCGCTTCGGGCGGGG
Source organism: Croceibacterium xixiisoli (assembly GCF_009827305.1). Taxonomy (GTDB): domain Bacteria; phylum Pseudomonadota; class Alphaproteobacteria; order Sphingomonadales; family Sphingomonadaceae; genus Croceibacterium_C; species Croceibacterium_C xixiisoli. The sequence continues at coordinate 112,079 of NZ_WTYJ01000004.1, forward strand.
CGAGGGGGATGTGCTGCTGGCGACCAATATCATCGAGGCGGGCCTCGATGTGCCACGGGCCAACACCATGATCATCTGGCGCCCGGATCGCTTCGGCCTGTCGCAACTGCACCAGCTGCGCGGTCGCGTCGGCAGGGGCGGCAGGCGCGGCCAGGTGTTTCTGCTCACCGAAGAAACCGCCGACCTCGCCCCGCGCACGCTCAAGCGCCTGCGCACGCTCGAAGCCTTCGATCGTCTGGGCGCAGGTTTTGCGATCAGCGCGCGCGATCTCGACATGCGTGGCGCCGGCGATCTGCTGGGGGATGAACAGGCCGGGCATATGAAGCTGATCGGCATAGAGCTGTATCAGCATCTGCTTGAATCCGCACTGCGCGCGGCGCGTGGAGAAGACGTGGAACGCTGGACGCCCGAACTCAACATCGGCGTCGCCGGTTGCCTGCCGGAAGCCTGGCTGCCCGATGAGGAAATCCGGGTGACCCTCTATTGCCGCTTGGCCCGGCTCGAAACGGCAGAGGGGCTGGCCCTCTTCGCCGAAGAGCTGGAAGACCGCTTCGGCAGCTTCCCTCCCGAGGTCGACATGCTGCTGCGGGTGGCAAGGGTCCGGCTCGCCGCAAGAGAGGCCGGCATCGCCCGCATCGATGCTGGCCCCGCCGCCATTGCCCTGACCCCAAGGCCCGGCTTTTCCGGTGGCGATCTGCCAGACGGTGTGGTGCTGAAGAAGGACCGGCTGGTTTTCAGCGATCCGATCGAGGATCCCCACGCAAGGCTGGAGCGCTTGGAAGATCTGCTGGCGGCGATGGCAGAGAGGGCCGGTTGACGCTGGCGGCCGGGATGGGCGTCATCATGCCCAAACGGTTGCGGGCGATGTCAGATCGTCGACAGCCAGGGTGCGGATGCCTTGCGCACAGAGCTTTGGCCGATCTCGAAAAGATTGCGCCTTTGTCCGCCAGCCGCATCGCGCGATGCCAGGGGATGGCTCAGGTCGGAAACATCGCACCCAGGCGCTATCTGGGGCAGAAGATGCTCAACGCTGGCCAGCGCAAGGCCAGGCATTTCCCCGCCCCACGGATCATGCAGGGTGAAGGACACCAGATTGCCCATGCTCCCGGTCAAGGCCCAGCCATGCTCGGCAAACGCCGCCTGCAGCCGCTCGAAATTGTCGGGCGTATGGGCCGCCACGTAGCGATCGAGAATGGCGTGGGCCTGTGTCCGGAACCGATCAATCAGGTCGGCCATCGTGCTGAAAATCCCTTGTGCAGTCCGCCGCGTGAATCGCGGTCAAGCTGTCAGATCGAAGCAGGTGTCAAAGCCGTTCCCCGATTTCTCCCGTTTTGCGACGACGCCCATCGGGTGGGAGACGAACGGAAGCAGCCCAGGCGGCTGGGTATTGAACGGGGTGGCAAACCGTTCCACCATCGCCAGAGGCAAGGGAGCAGGCGAGATGGGCGATTGGGGGGCACAACCCTGGGAAAGCGATGAAGCCGCAGACTGATTTCACCGTTTCTGGCGCGAAGGCTGGCCTCTGCTGGAGCAAGAGATCGGGCAATTCGATCCCGCGCAGGAACGCTTCGATGCGCTGCGGGCGGCCGCGCATGTTCTCGCCTCGTTCGGTGATCCCTTCATGGTGCCGGTGGATTATCTCGAAAAACTGCCGAACCTGCTGGATCGGCTGCTGGAAATCCTGCCCGCCATGATCGACCCCGCGCGGGAGGATTGGGGGTTTCTCGATATGTGCGGCGCCGATCCTGCCACCATCGCCAGCGTCAGGGACCAGATCGCAACAATCGAAACGCGCCGTGCGGCGATCCGGCCTGGTTAGCAGGGCCTATTCACTTCCCGCCTTCCGTCTCCTCCGCGATCCGCTGCGCCAGCACCTGCTTCAGCCGCTCCCGCTCCGCCTCGCTCCAGCCGGGCGGCTGGGTCACCGCCGTCCAGGCATCGACATAATGTTCGGGTGCATAGACATGGCCGTGACCCATCGGGGTGGTGGTCGCCAGGCCCAGGTCCAGTCCCAGCTGCAGGAAGGTGATCAGCGGGTACCAGCGCAATTCGGGTGACACATCAGGCCCGCGCGGCCCGCTCATCCAGGCCGGCGGGCGCCAAGCGGATTGCGTTTCGAAGAAGGTGATCGGATCGCTGGCATATTGCAGATAGACGATCCGCATCGGCCCCCAGGGCGCCTGCGCCCGGTTCAGCGCATTGTCCTGGCCGGTAAAGCGGATCACCGATCCATCGCGGAACTGGGGCAGCCAGGCCGGCGATCCGGGCCGGCGCTCGCGCGTCACCTGGTTCCAGGTGCGGCTGGGGAAGGGCGGCCCGCTCCACAGCGCACCATGATAAGGATCGCCGATCACGTCGAACAGGTCGGCCGACAGGTCGGAATTGAGCGCCCCCAGGCTCAGCCCATGCAGATAGAGCCGCGGCCGGCTCTCGCGTGGCAGGCTGTGCCAATAGCCATAGATCTTGCGGAACAGCGCCCTTGCCGTGTCCGCACCATAGGTCGGCTCCACCATCAGCGCCATCCAGCTGGGCAGATAGGAATATTGCACCGCCACCGTGGCGACATCGCCATGGTGCAGATATTCCAGCGGCATCTGGCTCGCCGGGTCCAGCCAGCCGGTGCCGGTGGGGGTAGCGATCACCAGCACCGACCGCTCGAACGCGCCGACCCGTTGCATTTCCGCCAGCGCCAGGCTGGCGCGGGTTTCGATATCCTCGGCCGATTTCAGCCCCACATATACCCGCAGCGGCTCCATCGCCGGGCGCCCGCTGAACGCGGTGATCTCCGCTGCGGTCGGCCCCGTCGCAATTGCCGAACGGCCCATGCGCCCCAGATCGGCCCAGCGCAGCAGCGATGCGTCGCTGCCGCTCTTGCGCGGATCGGCCGGCTGCACCAGCCCATCATCGAATTGCCCGTCGAGCTGGCGATAGGAGCTATCGAGCGTGCGGATCCCCGCGCGCAGCAGCACCCCATTGCCGATGCCCCAGAACAGCATCAGCGACAGCGCGATCCCGATCACGGCGGATACGCGGCGCGGGGCAAAGCGGTCGACGAAATCGGTAATGATCCGTGCAATCCGCTTGAACAATCGCCCCAGCAGGATGATCACGATCACCACCGCGCTGGCCACGCTGCCAACCAGGATCGGCCGCGCGCTGTCCACCACCGGCATGCCCATCGCCAGCCTTACGGAGTTCTGCCATTCCGATGCATGCCACAGGAAAATGCCGGCAATGATCACACAGGCGATGGCCGCCACGATCTTCGATCCGCGCCCGATCCGGCTGGCATCCCAGGCGGGCAGATGCAGCAGGCGCCACAATCTGCGCAACAACACCCCGATGCCATAACCCAGCGCGAAGGCCACGCCGGACAGCAATCCCTGGATCAGCCCGTCGCGCGGCACCAGGCTCGGCGTCAGCGATCCGGCGAAGAACAGCGTGCCCAGCCACAGGCCCGATCCGCACAGCGACATCAGGAACTGCGCCGGAATCTGCCGCAGGCGGTCGGCCAGCCGGGCCAGCGAGAAAGTGGGGCGGGGCATCATGCCGCCCCTTCTAGCCACAAGCGCGCCCCTCTGGCGAGGCTGGCCTACCCCAGTCTCTTTTTGGCCCCGGTCTTTTATCGGCCTTCAGTCGCGCAGCTGTCGCAGGGCCAGCCGGGCCGTCAGCGCGGGGCGGAAGGCAAAGCCCGCCACCACCCCGATCGCCACCAACGGCAGCACCCACAATAGCCAGCTGACCAGTCCCATCGTCACTCCCACGCCCCATAGCCACAGCGACAGCGCCGCCAGCAACAGGCCGGCGCCGGTCCAGCGCAGCGCGCGCGTCCGCGCGGCGCCGGGCTTGCGGGCAAAGGCCTGCAGATGATGCTTGTCCGTCGCCAGCGCGAAGGAGGTAACCCCGGCATAGGTCAGATAGAGCGAGATCAGGATCGCGATCATGCCATCTGCTCCGTTCCCTGCGCAGGCTTCCGGGGCGCGGCAATCCGGTCCATGCCGGTCTTCACCCGCATCGCCAGCCAGCCGAACAGCGCGCCGAATGCCCAGAACGCGGCATCGAAACTCAGCCGCCCGATATCGCCCGTGGTCAGATGCAGCCAGCCATGCCCGCCCAGCAGCGGCGCCCCGATGCACGCCAGCGCCGCCAGGCCGAAGATATCGCGCCAGGCCTGCGCCGGCGGGCGCAGCGCAGCATAGCCAAGGCTGGCGAGCCAGGACCAGAAAAACGCCTGCACCGCCACCCCGGCGCGCCCGTCCATCACCGCCGGGGCCAGCCGCTCGGCCCAGAAAAACGCCGCGCAGGCCAGGCACAGCCCGGCCACCGCCGCCACATTCACCGCATGCACCAGCCGCAGCCAGGCCGGCGCGCCGCGCTTCGTCTCGCGCTTGGCCGTGAACACCAGCAAACCGGTGCCGACCATCGCCGCGGCGGACAGCCCGACCAGGAAATAGGCCCAGCGCACCAGCGGCCCGCCCCATTCGACATAATGGATCGCCGCGATGAAGGATTGCACGCGCGCCGCCGCCGAATGGTTGGTCGCCCGCAGCATGCGGCCGTCTGCCGCGCTGTAGGCGATCTGTTCCACCTGCTGCGTCACCCGGTCGCTGCGTGTACGATAGGCTTCGATGGTGGCATGGGCATGGTTGGGGTCGCGCACCGCCAGATAGGCGGTGTTGCCCGCGCCGAACTGCCGCTCCGCCGCGCGATTCACCGCCTGCAGCGGCACCATGGGCGCGGGCGGGCCGGGCGGCGGCGCGTCGATCGGGCTGACATATTGCAGCGAAATCGCCTCCCGCCGGAAAGCGTCCTCGGATCCGTCATACAGCGAATGGATGCCCGCCGGGATATAGAGCCAGTACAGCGTGACCAGCCCGGTATAGACGATGATGATGTGGAACGGCAGCGGCAGCACGGACAGCACATTGTGCCCGTCCAGCCAGGCCCGATGCCGCGATGCGCCGGGGCGGAACAGGAACATATCCTTGAAGATCCGCTTGTGCACCACGATCCCGCTGATGCAGGCCACGATCATCACGATCCCGGCCATGCCCACGATCCATGTCCCCACCGGGCCCAGCTTCACCCAGTTGCGGCTGACATTGATCATGTAATGATAATCGATGAAGAACCCGCCGCCGCGCGTCTCGCGCGCAATGGCTTCGCCGCTTTCGGGCTGCAGCCTGCGCGTGGTCCCCTTGCCGGCATGGTCGCGCCAATAGACCTTGATGCTCGGCTCGCGGTCGGTCGGCAGCGTCAGCCGCCACAGCTGCGCGTCGGGGGCGTGCCGGTCCAGCCAGGCTTGCCCGGTGGCGATTGCCCGGTCGCGCGTTTCGGCGGTCTGGTATTGGTTGTCGGCCGGCATTTCCGGCGTCACCCATTGCGTCACCTCGGCATGGAACACCGCGATCGATCCGGTGAACAGGATGCCGAACAGCAGCCAGCCGAAAAACAGCCCGGCCCAGCTGTGCAGCCAGGCCATGGACAGGGTGAAACCGGCCTTCATGGCTGCAACATCCCGGCCAGCAGCATCAGCAGCGCCGCCAGCGCGAAGGGCAGGCCCACCGCCTTGGGCAGGGACATGGGTGAAAAGGCCCAGATTACCACCCCGGGCGCCAGCAGCAGCGCCAGATTGGTCGATATCAGCACCGCATCGGCGCGCGAGGCCCAGCCGCCGGCCACCAGCGCCAGCCCCAGCGCGTCAGCCGCGAAACAGAGGATTGCATAATTCGCCACCAGCGCGGCCAGCACCCGCGCGATGATGGTCATGGCGGGCGGAACGCGGCTTGCGGATGGGGATACCGGCGGCTGAATGGTCATGATCCCGCAATGGCACAAGCGAACACCGCCGCACACCACCGGCTGGATGGTGTGCGGCGGTGTGTCCGTCAGAAGTCGAACTGCGCCGAAACCAGGAAAGTGCGCGGCATGGACAGGCCGAAGGTGGTCGATCCGCCACGGCCCATCCAATGGCTGCGATTGCCGACATTGGTGATGGTGGTGCTCAACCGGATCGGCACAGCCTCCGTGCCGGTCTTGAAATTGGCGCCCAAGTCGAACGATACGAAGCCCGGAATGCGGGTCGTGCCGCCACCCGTGCCGGCATCGATGAAGGCCTCGCCATTATAGACCGCGCGGCCCACCAGGCCGACCCGTTCGACAGGGCGGAACTCCAGCCCGGCGGTGCCGCTCCATTCGGAAACGCCGTTCACGAACCGGCCATCCTGCAGCCCGCGATTGGTCCGCTGGCGTTCGGCATCCAGATAGAGGCCGCCGACCGTCAGGGTCAGCTGCTCGGTCAGCTGGCCTACGGACGACAGCTCGATCCCGCGATAGCGGTTCTTGCCATCGGCCTCCCGGCGGAATGTCGTGTCGGTCACCACCACATCGATCAAATTCTGCTGGTCCATCTCGAACACTGCCAGCGTCGTCAGCATGCCGCCGGCCAGCAGCTTCACGCCCACTTCGTTCTGCTTGGCCTTCATCGGCGACAGCGTCTCGCCCGCATTCACGTAACGCGTGTCATTGGCCACCAGCTGCCCGCGCGAAAAGCTTTCGGTATGCCCGGCATAGATCGAAAGGTTGGGGGTGATGCGATAGGTCAGGCCATAGGTCGGCAGGATATTGTTGTTCTTGATCCGCACCCCGGTCACTTCGTTCAGGAAGTTCTCGTCCTTCATCGATGCGGCCAGCAGCAGGTCGAACTTGCCCAGCGTGATCACATCGCTCAGCGTCAAGCCGACATTGGTTTCGGTCCACTGCAGCACCGGATTGCCGCGCGCCGGGATGATGAAATCGCTGGTGTAATCGACCCCGTCATACAGCCCGCCGATGATCGTGCCGGGCTGGCTGTTGGTGCTGACGTTCCAGTATTTCGCAATCGAAAGATCCGCTGCCAGCGCCACATTGTGCCGCAGCGGGCCGGTGGCGAACTTGCCCCTGATGCCCAGCTGGCCGTAATAGTTTTCGGTCGATTCCACCTGCGCGTTGGAAACATTGGCGGTCGTGAACCCGCCCGCATTGTCGAAGCGCAGGGCAGAGCTGGAATTGTATTTGTAGCCGCTCTTTTCCATCGAACCGTAATTGGCGAACACCGCCCAATCGTCGGACAACCGCTGTTCGTGGTTCAGCGTCACGACATAGCCATGCATCTGCTTCGTCGTGCCCAGGAAGTCATAATCGGTCGATGCATCGGGCGCGGTCGGCAATTCGCTGCCCGATCCGCCGAAGGTGAACCAGCGCTGCCCGCCATCGATCCGCAGGTCGAAATAGCCGCCGAACAGATTGCTCGAACTCGATCCGCTCTGGTGGTCCAGGTTCAGGAAGATGTTGTTGCTGTTGTTTTCCGCGCCATCCAGCGCCAGCCCGCCGTTCAGCACTTCGGCATTGACGCGCACGCCCCAGGATTTGTTGCCGCCGAACCGGCGCGCCACATCGAAATAGGCGCCGAAATTGCTGCGCCCGGAAAAGGTGGAGGTGAAGCGGTTGACCTCTTCCAGCGGCGCCGCCTTGGTCACGATATTCAGCGTGCCTGGCGCAGCGGTCGCACCGCTGTCGGTGCCATTGTTGGACATGTTCACGCCATTGACGGCGGCATTGGGGCCCGATGTGATGTCGATCCGGTCGATCACATGGGACGGCGGGGTGGTGAACTGCGAAAACATGCTCGGCACGCCGTTCAGCATCATGTGATTGCCGTTCATGTTCACGCCGCGCATGCTGAAATCGCTATACATGGGCGAACTGGTGCTGGACCGGATCGAGGGATTGTTCTGCAGCACATTGGCCAGCGGCAGGCTGGGGTTGTTGAACAGTTCCAGCTGCTTGGATGTCATGCTCTGCAGCGAATAGGGGATCTGCATCACCGACTGGTCGCCCAGGATGCCGAGCCGGCCCTTGTCTTCCAGCAGCCCGCCCGGCAGCGGCTCGGCCCGCACCAGAATCTCCTCGCCCTCTTCTTCCGTCGCACTGTCGCGCGATCCGTCCTGCGCATGGGCCGCAGCGGGAAGAAGCATGGCAAGCGCCGCCAGGCTGGCGCCGGTGAAAAGCTGTCTGGACATTGGGAACCCCTGATTGTTCGCGCCTTGTCAGGCTTTGCGAAAACCGGCTGGCATTGACGCTCAGGCGTCCGCCGGCCGGCAATCTCTTCGCAAATGCAGCGCGTTGTGAATGGGCGCGCCGGTAGGGTCGGTCCGCGCGCCTGTCATCCAAATTACCGTAATAATACGTTACGTAACGCCGTTTCGCCCCGTTTCATCTAGAATATCAGTGGGTTGGGCAGGGTATCAGAAGTTGACCCGCACCCCGCCATAACCGCTCAGGCCCTGAGTATTGGTGCCGTAGCTCATCTGATATTGCTTATCGAACAGGTTCACCACCCGGCCATAGAGCTGCAGCCTCGCTGAAATGTCGAACGATGCCAGCAGATCGACCACGGCATAGGCCTGGGTCACCCCGCCAAAGCCGGATGTATCCTTGTCGCGATAGCGAGCCCGCGCAGTCACCTCGACATTGTCCGTGGGCAGCACGGTCACGGCGGTGGTGCCGGTGTATTTGGGGCGGCCGCTGTCAACATAGCCGGCCCCGATGGTGTTGGCGACTTCGTGATCGGTATAGGTGAACATCTGGCTGATCCGCACCGCCTCATGCGGTTCGGCCGTCAGCCCGAATTCCACCCCCTGTGCCCGGGTGCGGCCGAATTGGGCATAGCCGCCGAAGGGTGGCCGGCTGGCATCCCAGACGATTTCATTGCGCTTGCGCTGGTTGAAATAGGTAAGCTGGAATTTCAGCCAATTGTTGACGTAGAAATCCGCCCCGGCGTCCCAGCCTTGGCTGGTCTCTGCCTGCAGATCGGGATTGCCCGATGACGGATCGAACAGCTGATACAGCCCCGGCGCCTTCGCACCCGTCCCATAGCTGGCGCGCAGCTTCACTGCGTCCAGAACATAAGCGACCGTTGCGCGATAGGTGTCGAAAGCTCCAAAACGGTTGTTGTCATCGATCCGTGCCGCCCCGGTTACGGTCAGACGGTCGGTCGGGCTCAGCGCCATTTCGGCATAGGCGGAACTGGTGTCCATCCCCTCGCGGAAATTGCCGGAAAAGCTGGTGGTCTGATTGGTCCGCTCGCGCTCCAGATTGCCGCCTGCGGCCAGGCTGATCTCCCAGATCGGGCGCCAGGTCAGATCGAGCAACAGATTGTCCTTGGTCCCGCGATAGGCATCGCCTTGCGGGGCGTTCCACTGCCCGAAATACAGCCTGCGCGCCTGATAACGGCTCGCCGTCGCCTTGGCGCTGAAACCATTCGCAGTATAGTGGGCCTGGCCCGCAACGGCATGTTCGACCTTGCGGACGACGTCGTCGCTGTCGCTGCCGGTGTTGTCCAGATCGGAAAAAGAATCCTGCCAGAACCCGATTGCCTGGAACTGCAAATCTGGGCTGGCCTCGATCCCGATCCGGCCGGAAAAGCCATAGCGGGAATAGCCATCCTGTTCCGTCACCGGAACATCGGCCGTCGCCGGATCGGTCAAGGACGGGCCGGCATGTTCATATCCGGTGGCCGTGACCCGGAAATCCATCGGCCCGGCGCCGCCCAGCACGGATACACCGCCGCTGGTGGTCCCGTAAGAACCGGCCTCGGCCTCTGCACTGACCTCCACTCCATTTCCTGTGCTTCGGCGGGTGGTGATATTGATCACCCCGCCAATGGCATCGGACCCATAGAGCGCGCTCTGATTGCCGCGCAGCACCTCGATCCGCGCGATGTCGTGGCTCACCAGATGATCGGGGGAAAAGGCGGTGCTGATATTGCTCGGGTCGCCCAGCTCGATGCCGTCGATCAGCCACAGTACCTCATCGCTGCTCGATCCGCGAATGCTGACGCTGGTCATGTCGCCTGGGCGGTCGCTGGAAATTTGCACCCCCGGCACGTCCTGCAATGCGTCCTTGAGGAAGCGAGCCTGATTGAGGGCCAGATCGTTGGCGGTAATCACGGAAATCGCGCTGCCGATCTGTTCAACATAGTCGATTGCCCGCGAAGCGGTGACAACAATTTGGCGGCTATGCCTCATGATGATCGGCTTCGCTGCCGCGTCTTCTTCCTCCTGCGCGAAAGCCTCGCTGGGGGTAGACATCGCCAGGGCAACGCCCAGCATCCCGACGCAATTCTTCATCATCATCCGACCCCCTGCATATCCCCCGCGCGGCGTGGCTCTGGCCACTTCCGTACCATCGGGGATAGTGACGCGGTGCTTTGCCTACCGCCTGCCCCGCGTCAAGGATCGGACCGCTGTGGTTTCCGCCAACCACAGCGGTTGCCCGGCATCAGCCGAGCAGTTCTTCCTCGCCCAACACCTCGTCCAGCACCGTCACCCGCACGCGCTCGATACGGCTGGGGCGGGTGGACTGGATGGTGAAGGCCAGCCCGTCGCGTTCGATCACCTCGCCCGGTTCGGGCATGCGGCCGAATTCGAACAGCAGGAACCCGCCCAGGGAGGTATAGCGCCGCACGCTCATCAGCGCTTCCCGGCCGATCGCCTCGCCCAGGTCGTCGCGGGTGATATGCGCGTCCACTTCCACCGTGCGCTCGTCGATGCGCACGATATCGCCCTCATCCTCATCCTCGGCCAGATCGCCGGCGATCGCGGCGAAGATATCGGTCGAGGTGACGATGCCGTCGATATTGCCATGCTCGTCCACCACCACGGCAAAGCGTTCGCCGGTTTCGCGCAGCACGTCGATCAGGCGCAGCGCCGTGATCTCGTCCGGCACCACCAGCGGCCGTTGCGCCAGCGCGGCCAGATCGCCGCCATCTTCCAGCAGCAGCGCGGGCAGGGCGACACGGGTTTCGACAAAGCCGATCATGTCGTCCAGCCCGTCCCGGCACAGCAGCACGCGCGTGCGCCCGCTTTCGATCAGGCGGTCACGATTGGTGGCGGCATCATCCTCCACATCCAGCCAGAAGATATCCGCCCGCGGTGTCATCAGCGCGCGCACCGGCTGGTCGGCCAGTTCGATCACGCCGCGGATCATCGCCTGTTCGGCCGGCTGGAAGGCATCGCTGTCCAGCCCCTCCTCATCCGGCGCCGGGGCGCTGGTGCCGGCCTGCGCCGGGGCGGGGGTGAGCAGGCGATAGATGCTGTCCGCCGCCCGCTGGCGGATCGGCACATGCGCCAGCGCCTTGCGCCGGTTGCTGCTGCTCATCTGGTTGAACATCTCGATCAGGATCGAAAAACCGATCGCCGCATAGAGATAGCCCTTGGGAATGTGGAACCCGAACCCTTCGGCCACCAGGCTGCAACCGATCAGCAGCAGGAAGCTCAGGCACAGGATGATCACCGTCGGATGCCGCCCGACAAAGGCGGTCAGCGGCTTGGAGGCGGCGATCATGATCAGCATGGCCACCACCACGGCGGTCATCATCACCCACAATTCATCCACCATGCCAACGGCCGTGATGATCGAATCGAGAGAGAATACCGCGTCCAGCGCGATGATCTGCGTGATCACCACCCAGAAGGCGGCGTGAACCGGCCCGGCCGGACCATGATGGTCATCGCCTTCCAGCCGTTCGTGAATTTCCTTGGTGGCCTTGATCAGCAGGAACACCCCGCCGCCGATCAGGATGACATCGCGCCAGGAAAACGCCTTGCCGGCGATTTCGAACAGGGGCGCGGTCAGGCCCACGATCCAGGCGATGGAGGCCAGCAGGCCCAGCCGCATGATCAGCGCCAGGCTCAGCCCCAGCAGGCGCGCCTTGTCCCGCTGATGCGGCGGCAGCTTGTCGGCCAGAATCGCAATGAAGACCAGATTATCGATGCCGAGCACGACTTCGAGCACAATGAGGGTCGCCAGCCCCGCGAGTATGTGGGGGTCGAGCAGCATCTCCATTACGAATTCATCTCCGGCACAATTTCACAATGGCGTGTTTGATAGCGGCAGAAAAACCGATGTGGGGGATTTTTTATCCCGCGCTCGCTGCACTGGCCTGGCGCAGGGGCCGCTTGCGGTCCACCCGGCCCAGCAAACGCGCCGCGATCAGCGTGCCCGCCAGCGTCAGCACCGCCACCATCAGGCCGATACCAAGCAGATGCGCCTCGGTGATCTTTTCCACCGAACCCAGCGTCCGCACGGCGAAATAACCGGGCGCGAACATCACCGGCACCCACAGGATCGCGGAACTGACATTGGCCAGGTGGAACCGGCGGCTGTTCATGTCCATCACCCCGGCCACCAGCGGCACGGTGGCCCGGATAGGCCCCAGAAACCGGCCGAGGAAGATCGAGGCAAAGCCATAGCGGCGGAAAAACAGCCGCGCCCGCGCCACCATCGGGCGATTGCGCTTGAGCGGCCAGCGGCGATAGACCGACGGACCGATGCGGCGGCCCACAGCGTAGGACACCCAGTCTCCCATGATGGCGCCAAATGCGGTCCACAGCAGGATCGGCACCGGGTCCAGCACGCCGGTGCCCAGCAGTCCACCCACGGCAATCATGATGGCGGTCGCCGGAAAGAACAGCCCCACCACCGCCAGCGATTCGCCAAATGCCAGCAGGCCGATGATCGGCCCGGCCCATACGCCATATTCGGTAATGGCGGCCGTCACGCGCGGGATCACATCGTCCAAGCAGGGTTCCTCAAAACTAAGTTTGATGGGTCGCAATATAGGGGGTGGATTACCGTTGAGAGAATTGCGGCGCGCAAATCGCCCGAAATCCCGCACGTCTGGCCCGCATTTCCCGCCCGTGGCGGTCTTGCCGGGGAGATTGGATCTGCAACCACCCCCGCCTGGCTGTTCCGCCTGTCATCAAACTGACCAGCTTCACCCATATTGGTATAGTCCAGTTTGGAGGAATTGATGATGACAGGTTCACAGCGGCTGGCAGGCATGATCACAACCGGAGCGATGACAGCGTGCGCCATGATCGCCCTGCTGGCCGGCACGGCGCAGGCTGCGGCGGGCGATCAGCCTGTCGCGACGCCGGTGGTGGAACGCGTGTTCCCGCTCGACAATCCGCTGCCGCGCCGCGCGGGCGGCGTGCAGCCGAGGCCGGAGGCGCAGCCCCTGACGGTCGGCGCCGTCCCGGTGGCGCGCCGCCTCGGCGACCTCGTCGAAACCGACCGGCAGAATGTGCCCGCCCAGCTTCCGGCCGGCGATTTCACGGTCGAACTCTGGCTGCTCGATCACGTCAACCAGCCCGTCGGCACGTTGATCGGCACGGACAGCACCGCGTCCGATGGCTGGGTGCTGGGCTATCGTTCCGGCCAGGCCATGTTCGGTCCGCTGGCGGCCGGCCAGGCCACGCCCTCGGCCCAGGCGCCGGTCGGCGAAGGGTTCAAGGAATTCTGGCATCACCTCGTCGGCGTACGCGAAGGGCGCGAATGGCGGCTCTATGTCAATGGCGCACTGGCAGCGCAAACCACGGCGGATGCCCCCTCAGCCGCCGTCGCTTCGCTCGATCTGACCGGCTATTTCGCGGCCGAACGCTTCATGCATTTGCCCGATCTGGTGAAGGCCAATGCCACCTATGATCATGCGCTGGATCAGGCAGAGATCGCCGCCGTTTTCGCCCGTCGCACCGCGCTGGTGGAACAGGGCATATTGGCACCGGGCGAACTGCATTTCACCCAGCCCCCCTATCTCAACAGCCCGACGACATCGTCGATGGAACTGTCCTGGGAAACCGATCGCCCCGCTGCCGCCCGCGTCGAATGGGGTGAAACCGCCGAGAGCCTGCAACAGCGCAGTTTTCCCGCCAATGGCCAGCGGCTGGGCGGCATGCAGCTGGATGGGCTGAAGGCCGATACCCCCTATTTCTACCGCGTGGTTGTGCGCGATGATGCCGGCGGGGAACGCGATTCCGGCCTGCTCTCCTTCCGCACCGCGCCCGAACCGGGCATGCCTTTCACCATCGCTATCAGCGGCGATACCGAGGCGCGCACCCATATCAACAGCCGCATGAGCGCGCTGATCTGGGAAGAACGGCCGAGCCTGTTCATGCTCGCCGGGGATCTCACCGATGGCGGATCGGCGGAAAACCGGTTCCAGTGGACGCATGAATATTTCGCCGGCATGGGCCCGCTGTTCGGTCGGGTTCCCGTCGTCGCGGCGCCCGGCAATGGGGAGGAGGAACTGCAGTGGTTCCGCCATTATCACCGTCAGCCGGGCGATGAAGCCTTCTTCAGCCTGCCCTATGGCGATGCGGAAATCTTCGTGCTGGACAGCAATCTGGAAGATCGGGAAGAACGCGAACCCGGCTTCCGCGCGCGGCAGCGCGTTTGGCTGGAACAGGCGCTGGCCCGCTCCACCGCCAAATGGAAAATCGCCATCCATCACCACGCGCTGATGTCGACCGATGATGATGATTACGGGGATAGCTGGACCGGCAAATCCACCGCCAGCGATCCCGAAGCCATCGCTGATTTCCAGTCGCTCTATGAAAAATACAATGTCGATCTGGTCATCCAGGGCCATCTCCACACCTATGAACGCAGCTGGCCAATCCGCGATGGGCAGATCGATCCGGCGCGCGGCGTCACCTATGTGCAGGTCGGCGGCATGGGCGGCAATCTGGAGGATTTCCAGCCGACCAAGCCCTGGTTCAACCGCAAGAATTTCCGCGATCATCATTTCCTGATGCTGCGCGGCGCCGGCGATCGGCTGGAGGCTGAGGTGATCGACGCCGATGGCCGACTGCGCGACAGCTTCACCCTGTCCAGCCGGTAATGGGCAACAGCCGGAGACGCTGCCGGCTTGCATTTTCTGGTATAGTCCAATAAATTCAGCAGGGCATGCGGGCGGCGATCCGCAGTGGTCCAGGGCGGGGGGCAGCCTCCGCCCTCGGGTTCAGTCTGCAGGCAAGGTGCCGTATGATCGACAGTATATTCCTGATTATCAACAAATTTGGCCACCTCACCTATGGGGAGGATGTGAGCCAGCTCGAACATGTCCTGCAATGCGGCTATCTCGCGCTGGAAGATGATGCACCGCCGTCGCTGGTCGCGGCTGCCTTGCTGCATGACATTGGCCAATTCATTGATGATGCCGGCAATGCGGCCGAAAAACTCGGCATCGATGCCCGCCATGAAGTGGTCGGGGCCGACTATCTGGGGCGGTGTTTCCCGCCGTCCGTGACGGAGCCGATCAGGCTGCATGTCGATGCCAAGCGCTATCTGTGCGCGGTGGAGCCCGGTTATGAGCAGGCCCTGAGCGGTGCCTCGGCCCTGAGCCTGCGGCTGCAGGGCGGGGCAATGAACGCCGAAGAAATCGAACGCTTCCGCCAGGGGCCGCATTTCGATGCCGCTGTCAGGCTAAGACGTTATGATGACGGCGGAAAAAAGCCGGAAACGGCAGTGCCCGATCTCGAAAGCTATCGGCCCATGCTCCAGGCGCTGATGCATTCCGCTTAGGATTTTTCGCGCTCGGCAGGTGGGCATGATCGCCCGTGTCGGCACCCGTTTCCTCTGATCCTGGCTGCACATGCTGCGGCCGGGATCGTCGCGTCAGAACGCCTGCCCACAGCCATCGTGGTGCCCTGTTGCACGGTGCCCCGGAAAAAATGCACCGGGCGGCAAACCAGATCCCAAACTGTCACCGTCCTGTAATGCCAATCTGGCCTATACCAGTTGACTGCTTCAGTGTGATTCGCGGCACTTCGATCCGGCTCTTCCCGGCGTGGTGCCGCGCGGGCTGGGCGGCAGTCGATTGTGGACATTCTTTGGGGGCCCTCATGGTCAGCTTTCGCCTAACCCTTTCCCGTTCATCGCTCCTGCTTTCGACGTCCTGCGTCGCGCTGGCGATGATTGCCGCACCCGGCGCCGCTTCTGCCGAAGAGGCAGAGCAAACCGTCAGTGAGCCGATCATCGTCAGCGGCCAGCGCCTCAGCAACACCGTCTCGATCGAGAGCAAGCGCACGGCGGACAATGTCGTCGATGTGATCTCGGCCGATGATCTGGGCCGCATGCCCGACGCCAATGTCGCCGATGCGCTCGCGCGCATTCCGGGCATCTCCGTGGTCGTCAATCAGGACACTGGCGAAGGCGAATATGTCGCCGTGCGCGGCCTGTCCGGCACCTACAACGCCGTCTCGATCAACGGCGTGCGCGTGGCGCAGACCGATCCGAGCAGCCGCGATGTGTCGCTGACCGTGCTCCCGCCCAACGGCCTGGCCGAAGTGCGCGTCACCAAGACACTGACGCCCGATCAGGATGGCGATGCCATCGGCGGCTCGATCAATTTCCGCACGCCCACGGCGTTCGATTTCCGCGATCGCATGGTCCTGCGCCTCTATGGTGCCGCCGGCTTGAACCAACAGGCTGAGGATGCGGGCGAAAATTCGCAATCCTATCAGCTGCAGGGCGATTTCGGCCTGCGCTCTGCCGATGACCGCTTCGGCGTGTTCGTCTCGGCCAATTACGGCCTGTCGCATGGCAATGGCCAGGAAACCGAGAATGACGGCGAATGGGAACCCTTCAACTGGCGCAAGGATTCCGAAGAGATCATCGATCAGAGCAATATGCATCTGCCCGGGATCGATCTGGATTATCGCCGGCTGAAGCAGACCCGTTACGGCGGCAATGCCTCGTTCGATTTTCGCGGTGACACCACCCAGCTTTACCTGCGCGGGCAATATTCGCGGCAGGAACAGCGCGGCAGCAACGATCTGGTCGTCTACACCAACGCCCCCACCGCCCGCCTGACCCAGGTGGATGAAGATGATGCCGGGCTGCGGCAGCCGGGTGACATGGTCACCGGCATGGATCCGACCAAGGGCCGCATCTATGGCTACAACACCAGCCAGATCGTCGATGTCGATGGCGACGGGCTGATCACCGATGCCGACGCCACGGGCGAAGGTTATTGGTCGCTCAACGGCCGTTCGGGCACCTGGAACCCGCAGGCGTTCGAATTCGCGCGCGATTTCGGGACAATCAATCTCGATCAGACGCTCTATACCATCAATGCCGGCGGCCGCAGTGAACTTGGCCAGCTGACGCTGGAATATGATGCCAGCTATTCGGGCGGCAAGCGCGGCACGCCCGACGGCTATGAAATCAGCTATGGCTGCGAAGCCTGCACCTTCCCGCTCAACGCCACCGGCATCGACTGGATGACCAGCGATCCGCGCTTCCCGCGCGCCGGCCTGCCCGAATATGCCCGTTCGGTGGAACGCGATTCCTCGCTGCTGCAGTTCGACGGGGCGGAACATTTCCGCGAAGAACAGACCGATGACCGTTTCGCCCTCCGGCTGGATGCGCGCTATGATTTCGGCAGCGTGCTCGATCATGTGAAGATCGGCGCCAAATTCATGCAGTCGAAGCGCCGCTTCGATTACACGCTGCTCTATGACGGCGATTTCGCCGGCACCCCGCTGGACGGGCTGAACCTGGAAGAATCCGGCCTGGTCCAGAAAGAAGTGACCAGCATGCTGGGTGGCCAGTATTATTTCGGCGACGTCTATGATCATGATGCCGTGGTCGCCGCGATCCGCGCCGCAACACTGGCCAATCCGGTCGATCCGGATGATGAGGACCAGCTGGTCGATGACAAGGAATCGACCGAGAAGGTCTATGCCGCTTATGCGCTGGCCAATTTCGATTTCGATACGCTGCGGGTGATTGCCGGCGGTCGCTTCGAACATCGCGCCACGCACAATCGCTTCTGGTCTGACGATGGCGACAACAGCGGCTTCGACACCACCGATCGCAGCTATTCGGTGTTCCTGCCCAGCGTCACCGCAATCTGGCGCCCGTCACCGCGCCACACCGTGCGCGCGGCGGTCTGGACCGGCTATTCGCCGCCGGAATTCGGCTATATCTCGGGCGGTCAGACGATCACCCGCGAACCGGGATCGGATGAAATCATCGCCATCAGCCGGGGCAATCCGGATCTGAAGGCTGCCCGCGCGGTCAATTTCGATGTGTCGCTGGAATATTACCCGGACAGCACCAGCATCATTTCTGCCACCGGCTATTACAAGCACATCAACAATTTCATCTTCACCAATGGCAGCGAGGTTGCAGCCACCTCCACCAATGGTGCGATCGAAATCACCCAGCCGCAGAACGGGGAAACCGCCACGCTCTATGGTTTTGAACTGAACTTCATCAAATCGCTGCAGGGTCTGGCCGAACCCTTCGACGGCTTCGGCCTGGAAGGCAATCTGACCGTGCAGAACAGCGAGGCGGAAACCGGCCTGCCCTATCGCGAAGGGCGCCCGATCCGGCTGATCAACACGCCGCATCTGCTGTACAATGCCGCGCTGACGTTCCAGCGCTATGGCATCGAAGCCAAGCTGTCCTACAATTATCGCGGCAAGTTCATCGAAGATCTGCGCGACAATGCGGTCGACAAATGGGTGCGCCCGAATGAAAGCCTGGACTTCCATTCCCGCTACCATGTGACCGAGAATTTCGCCGTCGATTTCGATGTGTCGAACATTTTGGGCGGCTGGAAATACTACACCACCAAGGGCGACAATCCGTCCTATATGAAGGATTACATGGAACCGGGCCGCACCTTCACCCTGCGCGCCAGCTACGTGTTCTGATCCTCGACAAACCTCAGGGTTGCGCCGTTCGGAAAGGTTCCGGGCGGCGCGCCTGCACTGTGCTTGACCATTGCCGACCTGCCTTGCAAAGCTTGCATCCATGCGATCCGCTATCGAGATGTTTCCCCGGCAGGAAAAACTGAGCGAGGCCGATGGCCCTCAATATCTCGCTTTGCGGGATCACATCGCGCTCAATATCGAAATCGGCCGGCTGCTGCCCGGTTCGCGCCTGCCGTCCGAACGCCAGTTCCAGTCCGAAGCTGGCATTGCCCGCGGCACCATCCGCCAGGCCCTGTCCCAGCTGGAGGCGGAGGGGCTGATCTACCGCCGCGACCGTTCCGGCTGGTATGTCTCCCCGCCCGCGATCACCTATGATCCGATGCGCTGGGCCGGCTTCATGGCCTATGTCGCCGAACAGGGCCGCGTGCCCGCCACCACCACGCTGGAAAAAAGCATCCGCCCGGCCACCGCCGCGCTGGCCGATATCTTCCGCGTGGCGCCGGGGGCCTCGCTGTACGAGATCCGCCGCCGCCGCATGATCGATGGCCGCTCCGTGCTGGTCGAACGCATCACCGTGGATCCCGCGCTCGCGCCCGATCTGCTGTCCCATTCGCTCGACGGCTCACTGACCGATATATTGAAGAGCGAATATGGCGTCACCGTCGCCCGCAACCGGGTGGACATGCGCCCCTGCGCCCTGGTCCGCGACGCGGCCGAGGCATTGGGCGTTCACTCAGGCACGCCAGGCCTGCTGGTCGTGCGCACCAGCTTCGATGCCAGCGGCCGGGTGGTGGAATATGACCAGGAATATTGGCGCCACGACGCCATCCGCGTCCATGTGGACCTGACCGTGCGCGAAGAAACGATCCCGCCGAAGTAACCGACCTCAGCCTGCCATCACCCGGTCCATGACATCCTCCGCCAGGGCGAAGCCGGTCGATGCGCCGGTGCCGCTGGTCACCACCACCAGATGCACACCGGGCAGTGGGTTGCGGATAATGCTGTGCGCCGGCCCGCTGGCATAGCTGCCGGTCCAGCGGTGGGTCACCGCCGGTGCCGCCCCGAATAGCGCGCGATATTGCCGCAGGATCGCCTCATCCACCGCTGCGGAGGCGAAGGGTTCGGGCGTGGGCGCATAGCTGTGGCTGTCGCCGACCACCAGCGAACCATCGGCGCTCTGCACCACGATCAGATGGATGCCGTGCTCCAGTTCCTCGCGCGCTTCGATATCCAACCGCCGGCGCAATGGGGCCGCCTCAGCCAGATCGGCATAGCCGGCATAGCGTATCAGGCTCAGATCGCTCATCACCGGGGCGGGCAGGCGCCAGCCGGGCGGGGCCAGTCGCAGCATCTGCAATTGGCAGCGCGTGATGGCGGCATCGCGATAATCCTGCGGAAACAGGCTCGCCCAATCATCCCCTGGGCAGGCGATGATCTGCGGCGCGCGCACCAATGTGCCATCGCTCAGCAGCACCGCCCCCGGCTCGATCCGGCTGGCCGCGACACCCCGGCGGAATGTCACCTGCCGCTCCCGTTCCAGCCAGCCGGCCAGCCGGGGAATGGCCGTGCGCGATTCCACCCGCAGATCGGCATGGGACAGCAGGGCACTGCGGACATCGCCCGCCAGCATCGGGCACAATTGCCGCGCCTGCGCCGCCGTCAGCCGCTCGCAGCCATCGCCCATCTCGGTACCGGCAAAGGCCTCGATCACATCGGCCGCCTCGGCCCGTTGCGCCACCAGCAGCAGGCCCTGCTGTTCCAGCGCAATGCCCGCCTGCGGGGCAATCTCTCGCCAGATGGCGGCACTGCGCCGGGCCAGCTGCCACACCGCACCACGCTGTTGCCCGGTCACCGTGACGAAGCCGAAATTGCGCACCGATGCGCCATTGGCCTGGTGGTCCCGGTCCACCACCAGCACCGGCAAGCCGCGCTTCACCGCCGCCAGCGCATGGGCCAGGCCGATGATGCCCGCCCCGACAATGATCAGATCATGCTGCAACGGGGCGCCGCCCGTGCTGCCGGCCCAGATGCAGATGGAAATAGATGGCCGACATCAGCGCCAGCACGCTCACCGCGATGGCGGTCAGATAGGCGCAGTTGATATAGAATTGCAGCCAGTCCAGCTCCGGCGCGCCCAGGCTGCGATACAGCAGCAGCACCACACTGCCGACATAGCCCGAACTGTCGGCGATATAGATCAGGAAACCGGCATTGCCCGCATGGCCGATCGCCGCGATCATCCGGTCGAACAGCATGGCATTGAACGGCGTATAGGCCAGATACAGCCCGGCGCCGGTCAGGATCATGTAGGACAGCGGCTGCAGATACCCCATCTGGAATGCCAGCGTCGCCAGCCCCAGCAGCATGGCCCCGGCGATGATGATCCCATGCATCGCCAGCAGTGCGCGCACATTGTCGCGGATCAGCATCAGCGCCCCCAGCGCCGCCAGCGCGGCAATCGCCACCGGCAGCTCGCTGGCCGAAAACACCGATGCCACCCCGCCATAACCCATCGCGGTCCACAGCTCGGCGGCGAAATTGTCGCGGAAATCGCGCACGGCGGTCAACAGCACATAGCCGGCCACCAGCAGGATCATCGCCAGGCCATGCCGGCGCAGGAACGCCACCCGGTCGGTCTTGAGCATCGGCACCCGCACCGTGCGTTCGGCTTCGTCGCGCGCATCGGGCGGCGGCAGCCGCTCCAGCAGATGGAGGGACAGCAGCAGCAGCGGGAAAAACAGCGCCCCGGTGGCGGCGGGCATCCACATCTCGCTCACCCCCCAGGCCATCACCATCATCGCCACCGATTTGACCACGCCCGATGACAGGATGAAGCTTGCGCACAGCAGCGCGCCCATCGCCTCGGAAGCGCGGCGCCCTTCGACATAGCTGAACACCAGCCCCCAGATCATGCCCAGCGGCAATCCGTTCAGGAACAGGAAGGCGATGTTCCACGGCGCCGGCACCGCCGCAAACAGCAGCAGCGCCATCCATGACACGCCGATCAGGCCCAGGATCGCCTTGGCCCGCCCGGCGCGGCCGAATTCGGCGATCACCTTGATCCCGATCAGCTTGGACAGCGCATAACCCAGCACCTGCGCAATCAGCAGCGCGGTCTTGTAATCCAGCTCGAACAGCCAGCCGTTCTGTTCGGCAAAGGTCGCCGCCGCGATCGGCTTGCGAAACGCATACATGGAAAAATAGGTGCAGAACGCGGCCGCCGCGCCCAGCGGCAGGGAGGTGGCGGCGCCCGCGCGCCAGGATTTCAGAATCGGAAACACCGCAGCCTCGCATTCATTGCTCGGTAATTGGTGTATACCAGTTTCAAGACGATTTGGTGACGGCGGGCGGCATTTGCCCAATCGCTCATTCGTTAACGGGAAATTTCCAGGTTCCTCCGTACAGCGAATGCGGGGGAACGGTGACGGCGATGAATTTTGATCTTTTGACCCTGTATCTGCTGGCGATCAGCCTGTTGCTGCTGAGCGCGGGCATGACCTTGTGGGAACGGCAGGTTTCGCTCGTGCGGCGGCACGAACTGGCGCTGTTCGCGGGCGGCTATGCCGCATTGGCGACCGGCTGCACGCTGGCGATCACGCGTGATCTGCTGCCCGGTGCCTGGGGCGCGGCGCTCTGCAATCTGGGGATGATGGCCGGCTATCTGCTGATCCTCAACGGCGTCGCGGCCTTCGGCGGGCGTCGCTATCGCACATCGGCCGCCGTCATTCTGGTTGCCATCGCGGCTGTCTGGGCCCTGTGGGGCGTACAATGGCAGAACAGCCTGTGGAGCTATGTCAGCGCCCTGCCGATCGCCGCCGTCTGCGGCATCGCCGCGCGCGAAGTGCGGCGCAATCTGCTGCTCCAGCCGCTGCGATCGCGCCGGGTGGTGGTGCTGATCCTGGCCGGGCACGGCGTGTTCTACTTCGGGCGCGGCACGATCTTTCCGATGCTGGTGGAAAGCTTCGGCCCTTCCATGCTCTCCATCGTCAGCAAGCTGACCATGTATGAAGGGGTGCTGTTCGCCGTTGGCCTGCCCGTGGCGCTGCTGGGGCTGATCCGGGAAGAAGCCCATGCCAAGCTGCTCAAGACCTCGCGCACCGATTACCTCACCGCGCTCGGCAACCGGCGCTGGTTCTTCGAACAGGGTGACCGCCTCCTCGACGCAGCCGAAACGCCCTTCACGCTGCTCGCCTTCGATCTCGACCATTTCAAGGCCATCAATGATCGCTTCGGCCATGATGCCGGGGATGAAGTGCTGAAAATCTTCGCCCGCACCGCACGCCGCATGGCGGGCCCGGGGGCGATCATGGCGCGGATGGGCGGGGAAGAATTCGCCGCTTTGCTGCCCGCAACGCCCGCCGCCGCGCGCGCCGTGGGCATGGCCGTGGCCGATCACTTCACCCAGGCCGTCCGGCTGCATTTCGGCGGCGCCGGGCCAAGGGCCACGGTCAGCATCGGCCTGGCCGAACTGGGTGCGGACGGGCACAGCCTGCCCGATCTGCTCTCCGCCGCCGATCAGGGGCTCTATCTGGCCAAGGCGCGCGGCCGCAACCGCATCGAAGCCGCCCCGCATATCCCGCTTGCGGCCGCCTGCTGAGGCGGCCGATCACCCTGCCGGCGGGGTTGCCGGCCAATCCTCGCCATCGATCAGCGGCAGGCGCTGGAACGCCGCGCTCTCCATCGTCAGCGTGATCCGCTCGTTCCCGAAACCCATCTGCTCCCGCGCCACCGCGCGCAGGCTTTCGGCCACCCCGCCGATCCCGCCGCTGGCCACCACGACATAGCTGATCCGGCCGCTGCCGCATTCCACCATGGCCTCCACCGCCTTGCCGATCGCCGCGCCGTGGCAATCGACCACCGCCATTCCGGCCAGGCTCCCGGCGGGGAACAGCGTCGGCGCGGGCGCATTCTGGCTCGCCTCGGCCGCTGCATGGCCGCCATCCTCATACACCCGCTGCCGCCCCAGCCACCGCCAGATGCCGACCATATTGACCAGCGTCAGGAAGCCATTGGTCGCCAGCAGATTGGTCTGCCCGGTGCTCGCGCCCACGATCGACCAGCAGATCGATCCGACCAGGAACACGACAAAGCCCCATCCGGTAAAGCGCGCGCCCAGATTGGCCGCCGTCATCATCGCGGCGATCATGGTGGCAGCCGGTGCAATCCAGCCTGCAATCGTTTCCAGCGCAATGGCTCCTGCCTATGCTGCGCACCATGCTGCAGCGATCGAGCGTGGAACATTCGCGCCGATGTCGCGTTCCAATCCCGAACCCTGAAAATCGGAGAATGATGATGAACAGCGACACGCTCAAGGGCAATTGGGAACAGGTCAAAGGTCACGTCCAGAAGAAATGGGGCGAACTCACCAATGACGAACTCGATCAGATCAACGGCAGCCGCAAGATTCTGGCCGGCAAGGTACAGGAAAAATACGGCCGCGCTCAGGATGAAGTTGAGCGCGAAATCGATGATTTCGAAAAAACCTACTGATCCCGCATGACATCAGGAGCAGGCCCGCGCAGCATGACTGTGCGGGCCTGTTCGCATGGGGGGAACTGAAGGGGCGAAGGCTGAAGGGGCAGGGCAATGCGGGGCACAATCGCCGGATGGTCCGCCATCCCGCGGAAATTCAGGATCATCATCGGCGCAATCGTGGCGGCCATCCTGCTGCTCGTCCTGCTGCTGGCCGCCTTTCCCGTCACCCTGTTGCGCGGCCTGGCCGAGCGGCAGCTGGCGCAGGAATTCGATGCTCCCGTGACCATCGGCGGCCTCTCGCGCGACAGCCTCCTTTCCTTCACCCCGAACATCACCGTCAGCGATGCCCGCATCGGTCAGCCGGAATGGGCCAAAACCGAGGCCGGGGAAGGCGATTTCCTCACCATCAAGCGCGCCAGCGCGCAGGTGCCGATCCTCTCGCTGCTGAGCGGCAGCCCCGACATCCGCGCACTGCACATCTCGGGCCTCACCCTCGCACTGGTCCGTGACGCAGACGGGCGCGGCAATTGGGAAGGCCGCCCGGGGGAAGAGGGCGATGGCGGCCGCCGCCCCCAGCTCGAACAGCTGACCATCACCGACAGCCGCTTTTCCCTCAGAGACGCCAAGCGCCATCTCGATATCGCCGGCGATCTGCAGGCCGATGCGCAGGGCGGGTTGCGCATCCACGCGGACGGCCAGTTCGACGGCGCCCCCGCCAGCCTGGCCTTCAAGGGCGCCGCGCTCGCCGGGGCAAAGGCGGGTGCCGCCTGGCCCTTCACGGCGCAGCTGGATGGCGACCGGCTCGCTCTCACCGCGCGCGGCACCATGGCCGGCGCGCTCAATTTCGGCGACATGAAGCTGGCGCTCACCGCCCGCGCGCCCAGCCTCACCCAGCTCGATTACATCATAGAGGCCGGGCTGTTCGGCACGCAGGATATCGATATCAGCGGTGACGTTCGCCATCAGGGCGAAGACTGGTTCATCGATCGGCTGGAGGGCACGATCGGCCGCTCGCAATTGCGGGCCAAGGCGATCGTGCGCAAGCGCGACGGCCGCACGAAGATCGACGCGCGGATCGACGCCTCGCAGCTCGATTTCGACGATCTGGCCGATGACGAAGGCCTCGCCAAAGCCCGCGCGAAGGAAGCCCGCATCGGCAAGCGGATCATCCCCGATGTGCGCGTCAATCTCAGCAAGATGGGCCCCACCGATGGGGTGATCCATTTCGCGATCGAACGCCTGCTGGTGAAGGGCGGCTCCGCCTTCCGCAGCCTGAAGGGCAGGCTGGAACTTGATCACCGCGTGCTCAAGCTGACGAACGCCGTCGCCGGGCTGGAATCCGGCCAGGTCACCGGCTGGCTGACCGTCGATTCCACCGGTGAAGTCCCGCTGATCTCCACCGAACTGCGCGTCACCGGCACCTCGCTCGATACGCTGATCGGCCGGCCGGACATGATCCGTGGCCGGCTTGATGGGCTGGTGCGGATCAATGGCCATGGCGATACCATTCGCGATGGCTTCACCAGCGGCAGCGGCAAGATCGCCTTCGTCGCCCGCAGCGGCGCGATGAACCGCATGGCCGCTTTCGTGCTGGGTCAGGATCTGGGCGGCGCGATCAGCCAGAAACTCGGCGATGACGATGCCATGGCGCCGATCCGCTGTGCGATCCTTGCCTTCACCGCCCGCTCCGGCGTCCTCACCCCCGCGCCGCTCGCCATCGCCACGGATATTTCCAGCGGGCGCGGGCGCGGGCAGATCAATCTGACCGGCGAAACCATCGCCCTCACGCTGAACGGCACGGCCCGCGAAAAGGCGGCCCTGCGTCTGGTCGATCCGATCCGCGTCGGCGGCACGCTGACGAGCCCGGCGATCTCGCTCGATCAGGCAGAAGCCCGTGAAGGCCGCTCCGGCGGCGGCGTCATAGGCGCCATCACCCGCTCGATCGGCAGCGCGCTGGGCCTGCGCAAGGACGAGGAAGAACCCGCCGTCACGCCCCCGTCATCGGTAGACTGCGCCGGCCTCGCCCGCGCAGCCCTGGCCTGAGCAAAAATCCCGTCACGCCATCATTCACTCGCCCGAAAACGACAGGGTGAAGCTGGTCTTGCCATCCTGCACCCCGCCCGTGGCGGAAACCTTCCTGCCGTTGCCTTCAGCCGAAATCATGCCGCTGTCGGCGGAAGAATGCACCATCCCGACCTCCATCCCGCCCGCCGTGAACTTTTCGCGATAGAAGGCGACAACGCTTTCCATGCTGTCATCGGTCACCAGCACCGCCATCGTGCGCTTGCCCTCATCGGTGTTGCTGACCAGTGCGGATTCCACCGTGGCTCCCGGGTATTTGGGGGCATAATCGGGGAACTGGGTGTTGGCCGCTGCAGCGCCATCGGTGGCGGAAAGCGATCCGTTTTCATTGGAAATGGTCGCCGCGCCATCGCTCCCCTGGGCGAATGTGGTCCCGCCGATCGTCGTGCTTTCTTCCGAAGACCCGCAAGCTGCCAAGCCCGCCAGCGCAAAAATCACGAAAACCCGCATCAATCTCTCCCATGTGGTGGCAATGATCCCGATCATAAGGCGGCGGGCGGGTCGGTCCACCCGGAATGTCGCACCCAACCACGCTCTAGTCGCAGCGGCGTGGGCAAAGGCGTCAACTCCAAACCTCGCTCCCGGACCCAGAGGGTCCGCAAGGCCGACCGGCCGCCCGCAGCGCCGCAGGCGCGAGGACAGCCAAGCGGCCCGGATGGGCCGCGCCGGCGCCTGAGGCCAAAACAAACAGACCCGCAAGGCCGACCGGCCGCCCGCAGCGCCGCAAGGCGCGAGGAGCCCTCAAAACCGATAGGACATCCCGATCATCCCGCTCGCATTGGTTCGCTGCCGCACGATCGGCGCCTCGGCCACCACGGGCAGCAGCCGGCTTGCTCCCGCCGTCGCCGTCAGCGTGATCCGCTCGCCGGCGCGATAGCGGCCCGTCACGCTGGCGGTCACATCCTTGAAACCGGCGCGCGCGGTATAATCGCCCGATCCGGCGGGGTTGAAATAGCGCTCATTGTGCCGGCGATCGGCCCAGCCCACGGCGATGCCGGGCGCCAACGCCAGCTCCGGCGTCAGCATGATGGGAAAAGTGATCGATGCCTCGCCCGTCGCGCCGCCGGTGCCGCCGGCCACCGCCTGGGTCATCTGCCCGCCGATCACCGCCGGGCCGATGGTCATCCGCGCAAAGGCCCGCACGCCCAGCGCGTCGGACACGCGGCCCGTGCCGTCGCGCAGGTCGCGCTGGCTATATCCGATCAGATAGGTCGCCGACAGGCCCAGCGTCGCCGCGCCCTGCCGGATCTGCACCCCGGCGCCATCGGTGGTGTTGAGGAAGAACGGCCCCGCCGTTGCATCGATCAGGG
Source organism: Croceibacterium xixiisoli (assembly GCF_009827305.1). Taxonomy (GTDB): domain Bacteria; phylum Pseudomonadota; class Alphaproteobacteria; order Sphingomonadales; family Sphingomonadaceae; genus Croceibacterium_C; species Croceibacterium_C xixiisoli. The sequence goes on from NZ_WTYJ01000004.1 coordinate 139,491, forward strand.
GGATGGGGATGATCCGCATCCGGTCTGACCCCTGATGGCCGGGCACCGCCAGCAGGCCCGCCCCGATCTCCTGCGCGCCGGCAGGGTGGGGCAGCGCCATGGCGGCAATGAACAGGGGCAGGGCGTGGCGCCGGCTGCAGATCATGGAATGCTCCTTGGAAGAGGTGATGCTTCGGAATTCTCGGCCCGCCGGGCCAGCGCGCGGTTGAGCGCTTCGAAATCGCCGCGAAACCGCTCGACCCCGATCAGCCAGGGCAGCATGCCGCTGAACCGCTCGCCATGGGTCAGGCGCGTGCCGCCTGCATCGGTGGGGGCCAGGATGAAATAATGCTCCCCATCGAACACGCCGGGCAGGATCAGCTCTCCGCGCCAGCGCAATTCGCGCCCCGGCCGCACCCGCACCAACTGCGGGGAGATCTCCATCGCCTGCCCCGTGCGGGGCGTCAGCGTCATCGTCACGCGGCGGCCGGGCGCCAGCACCCCGTCAAACCGGGTGATGAACGGGTTCCATTGCGGATAGGCGGCCCCGTCGCTCAGCACTGCCCACACCCGCTGCGGCGGGGCGGCGATCCGGGCGGAGGTCACGATCTCCCGCTCCGGCGCCATCCTCCCCAGCAAAAGGGCCAGCAGCAGGACGGCCAGCAGGGTCGCAAGGCTGATCGCGGCGGTCTTCATGCCGCCCCTCTGCAACCATCCGCAATGATGCGGAATTGCACATTATCGTGCCATGGATATACGCAAACGCATGACTGCGCCGATCGACTGGAGCCATTGGGAAACCTTCCTCGCCGTCATGCGCACGGGCACGCTGTCGGGCGCGGCGCGGCAGCTGCAGCTTGCCCAGCCGACGGTCGGCCGTCAGATCGCCGCGCTCGAACAATCGCTGGGGCAGGTGCTGTTCACCCGGTCGCGGCTGGGGCTCGAACCCACCTCGCTTGCCCTGGCGCTGCTGCCGCATGGGCAATCCATGCAGGTCGCGGCGGAGGCGCTGCAGCGCGTGTCATCGGGTGATATCGCCGGGGCCAGCGGCACGGTGCGGATCACCGCCAGCGAAGTGGGCGGGGTGGTGCTGCTGCCCCGCGCGCTGGCCTCGTTCCGCCATCTTTATCCCGACATCGCGATAGAGGTCAGTCTCAGCAATGATAATGAGGATCTGCTCCGGCGAGACGCCGATATCGCCCTGCGCATGGTGCGCCCGGTGCAGGATGCGATCGTCGCCAAATTCATCGGCCCGGTCGCGGTCGGCCTCTATGCCCATCGCAGCTATGCCGATCGCTGCGGCCTGCCGAACAGCGTGGCCGCGCTGTTCGATCACGCGCTGATCGGGCCGGACCGGGACCGGACCCGCCTCGCCGGCATCAGCCTGGCCGGTCGCCCGCTCTCGCGCGATGTCTTTTCCTTCCGCGTCGATGACGATGTGGCCCAACTCGCCGCCCTGCGCGCCGGGCTGGGCATCGGCGTGTGCCAGCAACGCATCGCGCAGCGTGACCCGGATCTGCTCCCGGTCCTGCCCGATGATCTGCGTTTCGATCTGGAACTGTGGCTGGCCATCCATGAAGACCAGCGCAACGTCCCCCGCGTGCGCCTGCTGTTCGATCATCTGCAGCAGGCGCTCCTGCCCTGGACCGGCACGCAGGGATGATCCTGCCTGGCTAGAGCAATTTCCAGGCAGGTGGAATCGCCCGCTGACTGGAAAACCGCTCTATGTCGCGCGTGACAGGATCATCAGCTCCCCGCAGGGCGCGCTCTGCAGTCCCGCCGCGCGCGCCTCGCGGCTGATGCTGTCCTGGTCCACGCACCAGCAGACATAGCTGGCCTGCTCCTCGCGCATCACGCGGCCGGCATATTCGGATCGATAGGTCATCGTCCATCGCTGGCGATTGCCGGGCAGGGCCTGTGCCGCGGCCGTGCCGCTATAGGTGATCCGCCCCACCTGCGCGGTGGCCATCGCGGCGGGGGGAATATCGATCGCCTGCTGCGCCTGCAGTTCGGCCACGATCCTGCCCCCCGGCACCAACCGTCCGGCCAGCGCCGCCCACAGCTGCGCGCGTTCTGCGGGGGAAAAATGCACCAGCGACGCGCTCAGCACCGCGCCGGCGATCCGATCGGGCAGCGGGGCGGACAGCGCATCCATCGGCAGGATGCTCACGCGCCGGCGCAGGTCCGGATCGTGCCAGATGCGCGTCATCAGCGCCGCCCGCATCGTCGCGTCGGGTTCGATCGCAAAGATCTCCGCCTCGGTCAGGGTGCGGGCGATCAGCGCCGTGGTCAGCCCCGTGCCCGCGCCGATATCCAGCACCGGCCCGCCCAGCGGGCCCAGCGGCGCGATGGCCTGCGCGATCCGGGCATCGACTTCGGCATGCGCCTGCGCCGCCAGCGGGTCATGGAATTGCCCGGTCACCGCATAGCCGTCCATCACAGCCGCCAGCTCAGGCCGATCCCGGCCACACGGCCACGCGCAATGGCTTCCCCTTCCACCCCGGGGCCATAGAGCACGCCGTTCAGCACCTGCCGCGTGTCGAACAGATTGCGGGCAAAGCCATAGATGTCGACCGGGCCGATCCCCGCGCCCACGCGCAGATCGACATTGTGATAGGCCGGCAGATCGAAACTGTTTGCGACATCGGCGGTGCGCCGGCCCGCATATTGGTGGCTGACGGAAAACAGCGGTTCGATCCCGCCGGGCAGCGATGCGCGATAATCGAGCGATATCGTGCTGCTGAACCCGGCGACATTGGGTACGCGGTTGTCGCGCGCCGCGCCCGATGCCGCATCCGCCTCGCCGATCCGGGCGTGGGTCCAGGCGATCCCGCCCGCCAGGGTCAGCTCCGGGGACAAGCGGATATTGCCCTGCGCCTCGATGCCGTAGCTGCGCGTATCAAGATTGGCCGGCACGAAGGTGAAGGATGCGAAATCGAGCGAAAACAGCTGCTCGTCGGTGACATCATTGTAGAATGCCGACAGGTCGAACTGCGCGCGCCCGTCCAGCAGGCTGGTCTTCAGTCCGGCCTCATAGGTCCAGGATGTCGATGGGGCATAGCTGCGGCTCGGCACCCCGGCGGTCGCATTCTGCCAGAACCGGGGGAAGCCGCCGCTCTTGGCCCCGCGCGCGACCGTGGCATAGAGGCTGGTGGCGTCCGTCAGCGCATAATGGGCCGCCGCCCGCCCGGTCCACAAATCGAACTGCCGCTCCTGCCGGTCGGCAAAAACCGCCACCGTGTCGGGGAAGCCATTGCCCGTGTACTGCGCGTCCAGCGCCTTGTCGTCGCGGGTGAAGCGGCCACCCAGGGTCAGCTTCAGGCGGGATGTGACCGGCGCCGTCGCTTCGCCGAACAGGGCGTATGAATCGATCGTCTGGCGGTCGCGCCGGCGCCCGTTCAGGAAGGGGGAGAAGGTGGATTCATTGCGCAGATCGACATCGAAGGTCGACCGGAAATAGCTTGCACCCAATGTCCAGGCGAACGGCGCATCACCTGCACTGCCGATCCGCGCCTCCTGATAGAACCGCCGCTCCCGCTCGTGCCAGTCCGAAAATGACAGCGGCGCGGCATAATCGGCCGGCGGCCGGCCGTTGAGCGGACCATAGATCAGCCCGTCGGTATCGTCGGTCAGCTGGTGATTGCGGAAACCGTTGAACGCGGTGACCAGCGTCAGCTGTGCCCATGACAAGGGCACCTCGGTTGTCAGGCTGGCGCCCCACAGCGTGCGCCGCACGCGCAGTTCGGGGTCCAGCTCCACCGCATCTTCGGCCTGCCCGCCGCGCACATAATAGAACGGGTCGCTCACCTGCCGGTCGATATTCGCCGCCAGCGTCAGCCGCGCGCCGCCCTCGCCGGTGGGGGTGAACACCAAACTGGTGCGCCCGGCATAGCTGTCACGGTCGCCCAGCCGGCCCCCGCCGGGCAGGCGGTTGGGCACGAACCCGTCGATGGTGGAAACCCGCGCGCTGATGCCTGCGGCCAGCCGGTCCGCGATCAGCGGCCCTGACAGCGACGCCTGGGCCAGGCCATATTCGTCCTCGCCCGCTTCGACGCGCAGCTGGGCCTGCAGCGTGTCGCCCGGCTGGCGGGTGACGATATTGATCGCGCCGCCCTGGCTGTTGCGGCCGAACAGCGTGCCCTGCGGCCCGCGCAGCACCTCGATCCGCTGCAGATCGACATAGGCGAATTCCGAGGCGAACACCGGCTGGGGTACGCCATCGACATAGGTGACGACGGACCCATCATCGGGGCTGATCGCCTGGCTCAGCGGCCCGGCGCCGCGCAGCTGGAAATAGGCGAAGCGCCCGTCATCGAAACTGGTGAGCGAGAGGCCGGGCACACGGCGGAACAGGCTCTGCGTGTCGTCGATCCGCTGGGTGGCGATCTGTTCGGCGCCCAGCACGGTCACGGCAAAGGGCACCTCGCGCACCGGTTCCTCGCGCAACCGTGCGGTCACCACGATCTCGCCCGCACCATCGCCTGTCCCGCTGCCCGCGCTTTGCGCCATGGCCGGGGCGAGGGGGATCATCGCCAGCACGGCCGATGACAGAAACAGAACCGAACGCATCGCAAACTCCCGCAAATCAGATGCCCGGCGCTGTAGGTCACCCGCCCACGATGCGTGTGCGGCGTGCCGGAGTATCAACCGTGCCTTGCGGGAGCCTTCGCCGAACGCAGCGTCTGGCTGGGCAGGATCGCGAAATGCCGGCGATAGGCATCGGCGAAGCAGCGCGGACATTCATAGCCGGCCAGCTGCGCCGTTGCGGCCACCGCCATCCCTTCCGCCAGATGCCCGGCCGCCCGCTCCATCCGCCGCTGCCGGACATGGCCGAACACCGTGGTGCCGAATGCCGCGCGGAAGGCGCGCTTCAGCTTGAAATCATTGATCCCCACGATCCGCGCCAGCGCCACGATGGTCGGCGGATCGTCGATATGCGCATCGAGATAGTCCCGAGCCGTCGCCATCTGCCGCGCGATTGCCGATCCCGCATGGCGCTCGACAGCGTCATCCCCGTCACCGGGAAGGCGCAATTGCGCGGCCAGCAGCCCCAGCGCGCAGGATTCCAGAAACAGCCTGCGGGCAATGCCGGCATAGCTGTTGGAAAACATGCTTTCCGCCTGCGCCGCCGCCGCCGCCGGGCTCAGCGAAGCCAGCCGGGCGATGGCCGATCCTTGCGAAGCGCCCCGCGCCATCGCCAGCAGCGGCGCCGCCTGCGCGCCGGCCTGCGCCAGCCAATCGGCCGCCAGCGCCGGGTCCAGCCGCAAGGACACGGTGCGAAAACCGCTGGCCGGCAGGCGGAAGGATGAACCCGCCCCCCGCGGGCCGGCCCCGGCCCAGACATCCAGCGCCCTTGTCTCGAACACATGGCCGTCCAGGTCGAAACGGCTGCCGGCCTTGAGGTGGAAGCCGATGCCGAACACATCCTCGGCTTCCTGATGGTGGAAAGCGCAGGACGCCGGCGTGGCCAGATCGCTCAGCACCAGCGTCATCCCCGGCCGAAGGTCGATCGCCTCCACCCGGTCCCGCAGCCCCTCGTCCCACTGCTGCCGCATCCGTCCATCTGGTTCGCGCACTGCCATCGTCGAATGATATAGTATATCATAGACACTGTGTCACGCGACCGAAGCGCCGCATCATTCCATCCGCTTTCCCGACCGCTTCCGTCTCATCACTCCGCAACAGCGGGAACCCGCACCGCTCCGCCGGCTTCTTGCCATGCCGCCCGCCACACCGGGCGCCGCATCCCGGAAAGGTTCAGCATGACTCTTGCAGGAAAGAATATCGCCATCCTCATCGCCCCGCGCGGGACGGAGGAACCCGAATTCGTGCAGCCGCGTCACGCGGTCGAACAGGCCGGGGCCACGGTCACCGTGCTCGGGCTGGAATCGGGCGAAGCGCAGACCAACAATGGCGATCTCGATCCTGGCGGCAGCTACGCCGTCGATCGGCTGGTCGCGGATGTGTCTGCCGATGAATTCGATGGGCTGATCATCCCCGGCGGCACCGTGGGGGCAGACAAATTGCGCGCCGATGACGATGTGATCGCGCTGGTCGCCGCCTTCATCAATGATGGCAAGCCGGTCGGCGCCATCTGCCACGGCCCGTGGCTGCTGGTGGAGGCTGACGCGGTGGAGGGGCGCTCGCTCACCTCCTATCCGACGCTCGAAACCGATATCCTCAATGCCGGCGGCCACTGGTCGGATGAAGAGGTAGTGGTCGATCAGGGCCTCGTCACCAGCCGAAACCCGGACGATCTGCCCGCCTTCTGCGCGAAGCTGGTGGAAGAATTCGCCGAAGGCCGCCACGAAGCCGCCTGAACCCGTTCGACAGCCGGGGCGCATCCGTCCCGGCTGTTGCTACCGCAGCTGGCTGTCCTTGCTGCCGCGCCGGTTGAACAGGTCGATCGAGGCCTTGCCATCCCGCCCGGTCTGGCACGGCACACAGGTCCGCGCCCCGGGCAGTGCCTTGCGCCGCGCGGCAGGAATTTCCTCCCCGCACTCCTCGCAATAGGCCAACCCCGCACCCGCCGCCGTCCGCGCACGCGCCAGTTCCACCGCATCGCGGACCGTATCGTCAATCTGATCCTGCACCGCGCCATCGCGCGTCCAGCCGCCAGCCATCACCTTCACCTGTCATGGTTCATCCCGAAAAAACGCCCCCACGCCCCGCATCGTTCCAGCGCGGGTCCCCCCGGCCAAAAACCACCGTCATGCCGGACTTGATCCGGCATCCATGTGGCCGTCGCCTCAGGTCTGGCATCGGCTTGCCACGGTGGCGTTGGCCAGGGCGATGTGGTGCTCTGCCTGCGTGATCCGTGGAAGCCGAGGCATGGATGCCGGATCAAGTCCGGCATGACGACGGAGGCAAACCCTTCACGCCTCGCTCCCGGACCCACCCCCGGACCCGTAGGGTCCGCAAGGCCGACCGGCCGCCCGCAGCGCCGCAGGCGCGAGGACCCTCAAACCAAACGGACCCGCAGGGTCCGCAAGGCCGACCGGCCGCCCGCAGCGCCGTAAGGCGCGAGGAAACCTCAAACAAACATCCTGCCCGCGCCGTCGCCTGAGGCCAAAACCCCGGACCCCCGGGTCCGCAAGGCCGACCGGCCGCCCGCAGCGCCGCAGGCGCGAGGAAACCCCAAAAACAAGAAGGAACCCAAAATCCCCCTGATCCGTTCTCAGGCGGCAGACCCGGTTCAGAGAGGATTCCCATGGCAACGAATGACGCCACCGGCACCAAGCCGCTCATCAGCGCCTTGGTGGATGACACCAGCGTCTATGGCGCGGACGGCCACAAGATCGGCACGCTCCACAGCTTCCACATCGAACGGTGGAAGGGGCAGGTCGAATACGCCGTGATCGCCACCGGCGGGCTGCTCGGCATCGGGCAAAGCTACCACCCGATCCCTTTCCGCCTGCTCAATGTGAACCAGGAAAAGGGCGGCTACACCATGGCGATCGACCGCGCGGTGCTGGACGGCGGGCCCAATTATCGCCCCGACAGCATGCCGCAATGGGACGCCGATTACGCCCAGCGCGTCTCGGCCTATTTCAACAGCCAGGCGCCAGGCGGTCAGGCCCTCTAACCGCAACGCGCCCCCCGAAAAACACCGTCATGCCGGACTTGATCCGGCATCCATGTGGCCGTCGCCTCAGGTCTGGCATCGGCTTGCCACGGTGGCGTTGGTCAGGGCGACGTAGCGCTCTGACTGCGTGATACGTGCAAGCCGAGGCATGGATACCGGATCAAGTCCGGCATGATGACAGAGGCAAACCCTTCACGCCTCGCTCCCGGACCCGCCCCCGGACCCGCCGGGTCCGCAAGGCCGACCGGCCGCCCGCAGCGCCGTAAGGCGCGAGGATAGCCAAGCGGCCCGGACGGGCCGCGCCGGCGCCTGAGGCCAAAACCTCCCGGACCCGCCGGGTCCGCAAGGCCGACCGGCCGCCCGCAGCGCCGCAGGCGCGAGGACCCTAAAACAAAAAGACCCCCCACCCTCAACGCAACCCGCGCTCATCCAGCGTCTTGCCGCGCAGCTCCAGTCCCAGCGTCCCGCGTACGCCCGCCGCCACCGCATCCTGCACGGCGGGCAGCATGTCGGGATTGGCCCGGGCCATCTCGGTATATTGCGCGATCAGGATAGCATGGATGATCATCGCCTCGGCCAGTTCCTGTTTCGTGGCATCATCGGCGGCGGCGAACTCCGGCGTGGCGATCATCGCGCGGGCCAGCTGATCGCGCAGCGCCTGCATCACCGGCGCGGGCGGATCGTCCGTCTCGCCGTTCAGCAACAGCCACGCATTGCCGAGATAGACCGCGCTGGCATCGGCCACATTGCTGGTGCTCAGCCCCATCGGTGCCATTTCCCGCTCGGCCGCCGCCATCACATCGGTGCTCCGCAGCGCCTGCGCCAGCTTTTCCGCGCCTTGGGGATCGGCCGCGCGGGATCGTTCCACGAAGCGGGCAAAATTCGCCTCCCGCACCGCTGGTGACGGGCGATAGGTCAATTGGCCCAGCGCCGCTGCCGGCACAGGTTCTGTCGTCGCGCTGAAGTTCTGCGCCAGATTGCCAGCCAAGGGATGGGCCGTGGCCCGCGCCCGGTCGGGCAGCGGATCGGCCTCGCCCTGGCGGATCGCCATCTCCCGGCTCTGTTCGATCACCGGGTCCATCGCCGCATCGCCGGTCAGCAGCCCCATGTCGAACACGCCGCTGATATCCTGCGCGGCCAGCGGCGGGGCCATGGCCATAACAGCCAGCGCGATCATCGGGGATAAGCGTTTCATGCCGGGCCTCTCCATCTGTTCGGCCCGGTTGCAGCATCGCGCGGCGACCGTTTGAAGACAATGGCGATAGCCGGACGGCGCGGCGGGGCAGGGCGTTGGGCAGGGCGCCACCCTCACGCTTCGCACCCCGGACCCGCCCCCGGACCCGCAGGGTCCGCAAGGCCGACCGGCCGCCCGCAGCGCCGCAAGGCGCGAGGAAACCCCAAAACAAACGGACCCGCCGGGTCCGCAAGGCCGACCGGCCGCCCGCAGCGCCGCAGGCGCGAGGATAGCCAAGCGGCCCGGATGGGCCGCGCCGGCGCCTGAGGCTTCATAACAAATTATCCCGACCGGCCGCCCGCAGCGGGGTAAGGCAAAAGCACCACCCCAACGCCTCGCACCCCGGACCCGCAGGGTCCGCAAGGCCGACCGGCCGCCCGCAGCGCCGTAGGCGCGAGGACCCCTCAACAAAAAAGGCCACCCCCCTCAAAGGCTGATCCGCGCCGAAACCCGCACCATCCGCGGCTGCCCGGGGAAGATCCACAAGGGGCTGTAGGAACTCTGCGCGTAGCGCGCGTCGAACAGATTGTCCGCCTCCGCCCGCAGGGTGAAGCGGGGGGAAAAGGCATATTCCACCGCCGCCTTGGCCTTGGCATAGCCAGGCAGGATCAGCCCGCTGCCATCGATCGCCCCAGCCCGGTCGCCGATGTAACTGACCCCGCCGCTCAGCGACAAACCGCGCCCTTCGGCATCCAGAAACCGCCCGAGCAGGAACAGCGTGCCGGCATGTTCGGGCACGTTCAGCACCTGCGCCGTGGCAAAGCTGGCATCGTCGGTCCGCGCATCGTTCCAGGCGTAATTGCCCACGATCTGCCAGCGCGATCCCAGCTTCAGCGCGGCATCCACCTCCACGCCCCGGCTTTTCAGGCTGCCGATCGGCGCCAGGAAATTGGGATCGGCCGGATCATTGGTCAGGATGCCGGCCTTGCGGATATCGAACCAGGTCACCGCCACATCCACCCCCGGCCAGGCACCGGAAAGCCCCAGCTCATAGCCCTTGCCGCGTTCGGGCGCGAAGCCCTGGCCGGCGCTGTCGGTGCCGGAATTCAGCAGGAAGCTTTCCCCCCAATTGCCATGCAGCGCGATGGCCGGGCTGATCTGGTACCGCGCGCCCAGGCGGAAATTCAGCGGCTCGCCAATGGCGCGCCCGGTTTCGCCGGTGCGGTTGTTGATGATCCGCTGGCGATAGGCATCGAACCGCAGCCCGCCCACCAGCGTCAGCCGCTCGGTCACATCCCACATGTCCTGCGCATAGAGCGTGCCGGACCAGCGGTTTTCCTGATTGTTGGTGAAGGGCAGCAACTCGGGCGGCTGCCCCCCATAAACGGGATCGAACACATCGATCGCATAGGGATTGTCCGCGCTCGGGTTCCGCCGCATCCAGCGTTCGGCATAATCGAGCAGATAGCCCTTGGCCCCCACGCTGATCCGATGCGCCCCGATCGTGCCGGCAATCTCCATCCGGGCGGACAGATCATCGACCACGAAATCGCGCGATCGGCGTTGGCGCCACAATGTCCGGTTGTCGATCAGGCGCGATTGATCGGATGAAAACCCCTTCAGCGATCCGGTGCGCCAGGCGATGCCGCCATTGATCGACCAGTCCCCGCCCAGTTCCGCCAGCGCGGTCAGCTGGTGGCGTTCGTTGCGGAACAGCGTCACCCCGTCATCCGGCTCTCCGTAAAAGGCGGATCGCGGCGCGCCATTGGCATCGCCATGGATGGCCGGCACCCCGCGATCGAACGGCGCATCGAACCGGGTGATTTCGCCCACATAGGTCAGGCTGACGGCATCGCTCGGCCGCCAGGTCAGCGACGGCGCCACCACCCGCCGCCGCAGAGACACATGATCGCGCCAGCCATCGCTGTTCTCCCCCGCCACCACCAGCCGCGCGGCCAGATTGCCGGTGATCGGCCCGGTCACGTCGATTTCGGCCCGCGCGGTGTCGAACGATCCATAGGTGAACACCGCGCTGGCCGCCGGGGTAAAGGCGGGCGTCTTGCTGACGATATTCACCCGCCCGGCCGGATCGATATCCCCGAACAGCGCGCCCGACGGCCCCTTCAGCAATTCGATCCGCTCCGCCGTGGCCGGATCGCGCGGCGGGCCCATGCCGCGATTGGCCAGGAACCCGTCGACATAATATTCCGCCCCGCCATCGGGCGTGCCCAGAAACCCGCGAATGGCAAAATTGTCGAGGAAACCGCCGCGATTGTTCTGATTGCTGACCCCGCTGACCAGCTCCAGCGCATCCGCCAACCGATAGGCCCCAGCCGCCGTCAGCAGATCCCGCTCGATCGACCGGCTGGATTGGGACATCGCCTCCGTCACCGGCCCCGAAGACAGCACGGGATCAGCCCGCGATTGCCGCGTACCCAGCACGACGATCTCATTCGTCGAAGCGGGGGAGGGGGCGGCGGAGGACGCAGCGTCACTCTCCTCCGCCAGAGCAGGGACGGCACAAAACAAGGTGGACGACAGCAAAGCCGCCGTAAGAACTTTCGCAGACAAGAAACACGGCCCGTTATGTTATGGTGTAACATGTCGTTGGTCATGCAAGCCGTCGTTTGTCAAGCCAGCCAGACCGAAGGTCACATTCCGTGCCAAGGCACCAGACCAAACCCTTCCCGCCTGCGGGGGGGGGCAGCGAGACTTGGTCCGCGTAGCGGGCCCTAGTCGCAGCGGGGTGGGCCAGCGCCACCCTTCGAAGTCCGCGAGAGCCAAGCCCCACCAACTCCCAACCCACCTGAGGAAAGAAGCGGGGCACCGTCACCCCAATCCCGCGCGCTCATTCATTGACCAGTAGGATTTGCCCACTTACATAGCCGGCAACAACACCCCCTAGGCCTAGAGCTTCGGCTTGCCCAATACCGGGGGGTTACTTTCAGGAGCCTCCTCGGGTAACCGGGGAGGCTCTATGCTTTACGACAAGCCGGCCACCACCATAGACGAACAGATCGTGCTGCTGGCGGAACGCGGCATGGGCGGTGATCAAGCGCTGATGCGCCGGTGGCTGGAGACAGTCGGCTACTATCGTCTGAGCGCCTATTGGCTGCCGGTCGAACTGCCGGCCGCAGAAGGACAGACCCGCACCAAGATATTTCAGCCGGGCACCATGTTCGAAGCCATCGTCGATATCTACGTCTTCGACCGAAAGCTGCGGCTGCTGGTCATGGAAGGCATTGAGCGGATCGAGATCGCCCTTCGTTCACGCTGGACCAACCGGCTGACGCTGGCCCATGGATCGCATGCCCATCTGGCTGTCAGCGTCTTCCAGTCAGGCTATGACCATATCGGCTTGCTGTCCGCGTTGGCGAACCGGGCGAAGGATAGCAACGAGGTCTTCGTCGAACATTATCGACAAAAATATGCCGAGCCCTTCATGCCGCCCTTGTGGATCGTGACCGAACTCATGACCTTCGGCGAGTTGTCGCGGTGGTTCGCGCTGACCAAGGACCTCAAGGTGAAATCGGCTGTCGCAAGGGATCTGGGATTGCCGAGCCGGGAGGTGCTGGAGGGCACGTTGCAACTCCTGTCCTACATCCGCAACATATGCGCGCATCATGGCCGTCTGTGGAACAGGCAAACCGTCAAGCGCCTGCCGAACATCAAGCGCTTCAAGGATGATCTGGTTGTCGTGGAAACGCGGACGAGCCAGGGCATCCAGGCTCAGCCCGCCAACTTCATCTACAATGCCCTGGTTGCGCTGGTGCACATGCTGCGTCACCAAAGTCCGGACACCAGCTTCGCGCAGCGGGTGACCGCGCTTGTCAAAACCCGTTCGCCCGACCAGCTCCGTGCCATGGGATTTCCAACCGATTGGCAGGCACGGCCATGCTGGTCAGCGTGATGGGTCGGCTTGATCAAAAATCCGGCTGAAATTATCGATACAAGAGTTCTGGGCACAGTTCTGGAGACACAATACTCAACTCACCATTGCGCTTCGGCTTCGGCTGCCACAATTAGGTATTATGTCCCCGGAACTCCGGTCAAAGTTTCGATCGAATGCCCACTAGGTTCTGAGCGCCACGTGCTTTGCAATCAGGTGCAGCCTGGTATGACTGTTCAGAATGAGGTGAAAACGGGAAAACGCCGAATAATCTATTATTTTCTATCTCCCTTTATGAAGATTATTGCCGAATCTGCTAGGGAGAGGTGATAGATAAGTTGAATGATTTTTTCTATTGAGGGGGATCGGGCAGTTATGTCAGATGATTTGATAGCGGGAATGGACGATGAAGACGCTCTCCGAGAATTTTTGGAATTATATGAAGTAATTCCTAATCCTGATAATTTTTTTTGGATATTTATTACATAGTGAAATTATTGATGTGTCTGAGCGTGCTCGAGTAGGTTTGTTTTTGCGCCTCACTTCCTTTCAGTATCTTGACAAGTATCGCGGATTAGATGGTTCTGATAGGGGTAGGTTTTTAAAGATATTTAATTATATAATAGATCAATCAAAATATCAGGAGCATGTAAAATGAACTTCGGGATTGATGCAAATATATCATATCATTGATATATTTATATAAATAAATGGGTTTAAGTAATTCTCAAATAACACGAAATCTTCATTAATCCATTTTGCAAGGGTAGGAGTCTGAGCAATAGCGACGGAATTCTTTCGGAGCAGGGTGCCGCTTTGTTGAGTTCAGTATTTGGCAAGATCGTAATGGTAACGGAAGTGTTGGAGAAGGAGAGATACTTTCTCTATCTCAGGCAGAAGTTTATTCGATCAATCTTTTGGGTGTTGCTGGTACCTCTGAATATACATTTGGTGAGGCGATAACCGTCAATACTGAGGTTTATGCACGTAAAGACGGGGTTCAGATGTCCTTTGTGGACGCTGCCCTTTCTTATTTGCTTGGCAGCAATTCAGCTCCGGACAGTATGTACGTTGGAGACAGTAATGTTGCCAGGGATCCCGTGTGGAGAAGTCTGCTCCAGCCCTTCCGCCCTGGGCCTCAATGGGGCAGTTCGACCATGGACAAAATAATGCAACTTGATCACAATGCGCAATCTCTGGCCGGCACGGGGGCAGTTCAGCGCAATGCCCTGGTGGCATTGATGCGGCAGGACATGGCGTCATTCGGGGCAGGAAATGGCGAAATGGATATGATCAGGGTCAGTGCGGAGCGCACCCCTATGGATATGTTTGGCTGATTGCTCACGCATGTCGCCGGCGCATTCGTGCTGGCAACATATTCTTTGACCAGCGTGTCCCTTGAACGACAAATAGGGCGCTTCCTACCATTGCTATCACGCTCAAGTCGAGATCGCCTTGGGTACTGCAAACGTTTATGGACTGTCAGCACACCGCAAACCCCAACTGTGGAGATTGTGTGGAGACATCCAATCTCCTCTCTCTACCCCCTCAACCAACCCCCGTCGGCGCAATCGCCTGCCCGGTCACCGGATGCGCAAAATGGAACGGCGGCAGCGTCGCCTTGGGCCATTGCTGCGGCATCGGGCGCAATTCGTCCGGTCCGCCAGGATATTCGGGGAAGGTTCCGGGGAAGGGGCGCACCATCAGCGGTTCATCCGGCGCATGGGCCCATCCGGTTTCGTACAGCGCCTGATAGGCGATGCGATAGTTGAACGTCTGGATCTTCCACACCCCGTCCACCTTGCGATATTCGTTTTCATGCACCCCGCCTTCCCAGAACTGGGCCGGCCAATCGGGATATTGATCCTTCACGCTGTCATGCACCGCCACGAACAGCAGGGCATGGAACCGGCCCTTGGCGGTCAGCCCGTCGGGCGCGACATCGATCACGTCCTGCGCCAGCAGATGTTCGAACAGCAACCCGTCACGCGGGCCGCGCACCTGTTCGCCGGCGTAATGATACATCCGGTGCGCCCCGGCGCGGCCGCGGAAGATGCCGTTCAGGAAATACAGCGTGGCATCCTCGGCAAACAAATCCACGATTTCGGGGAACAGCCATTTGTCCATGAAATAGCCATAGGAATGGTGCAGCCGGCGGACGGCATTTTCATCCTGCAGCGCGGTCAGCTCGCGCCGCAATTGCGCGCTTTCCTGCTCCAGCCGGGCGATGCGATCCTCCGCGCTCATGCGGCATTCTCCGCTTCGGCAGCGGCCTGGCGCGCCTCTGCCACCCAGCCGTCGATATCGTCGGGCAGTTCCATGTAACGGCCGGACAGCAGGTCGTAATCGCCGGAAAACAGATCCACGCAGCGCTGGGCGCAGCGATGCAGATCGGCATCGGCATCCTCCCGCCCTTCGCCTTCTTCCAGATATTGCAGCATATGCGGCATGTATTTCTGCGCATCGGGCGAATTGCGCGTGTCGCGGGCCAGCTGGGTGATTACGAAGCCGGGATCGATGGCGAAGATTTTCACCGCCGTATCCTTCAACTCTTCGGCCACCATCGCCACCATCTTGTTCTGCCCGGCCTTGCCCACGCTGTAGGCGGACAGGCCCGGCAGGGTCAGCTGGCTGGCGATGGCGGAGACCAGCACCACCCGGCCGTCATTGCGCTCCACCATTTCGGGCAGGACATTGCGCAGGAACAGATAGGGCGCGCGGATATGCACCGCTTCGGACCGCCACCAATCTTCCGGATCGGTCACCCACAGCGGGCCGAAGGGCCCCGGCACCCCGGCATTGCTGACCAGCCGAGTGATCGGGCCCAGTTCCGCCCGCACTTCGCCCACCGCGCGGGCAACATCGTCCGGGCTGGTGACATCGGCGGTCGCCGCCATCGCCCGGCCGCCCCGGGCCACGATCCCGGCCACCACCTCATCCAGTTCGGCCCGGCTGCGTGACAGCACCGCCACGGCCGCCCCTTCGGCGGCAAACCGTTCGGCGATCGCCCGCCCGAAACCCCGCCCGCCGCCGGTCACCAGCGCAACCTGCCCATCCATCGATCCCATCCTGATCCCTTTTCTTTGTGTTTTGTCGGGGCAGGCTATCATGCGCGCAGGCTGCGCGCCAAATGCGTTCTCATGCGCAGGCAGGGCGTATTACTGCGCAGGTGGGGCGCGGTTATTGCCCGGATATATACCGGCTGGGGGACACGCCGAAGGTGCGCCGGAACATTGCGCTGAAGCTGCTCGGGCTGTCATACCCGACCTCGAACGCGACCTGGGTGATCGAATTGCGCGACGCCAGCAGCGCCATCGCCTCCATCAGCCGGGCCTGCTGCCGCCACATCGCAAAGCCCAGGCCCGTTTCACGCTTGAAAGCACGGGTAAAAGTCCGCCGGCCCATGCCCGCAACCACGGCCCAGTCGTCGATATCGCGCGGGTCGGCCGGCTGGTCCACCAGCGATGAACACACCCGCAGCAGGCGCGGATCGGCGGGCATGGCCAGCTCATGCAGCAGCGCTGGAAGCCTTTGAATTTCATCGAGAAGCAGCGCCACGATATGCCCCGCGCGGCCCTCTGTCGGATAGTCGGCGCCCAGCGTGCCCATCTCCAGGATCAGCGCCCGCAGCAGCGCCGACACCTCGAACACCCGGCATCGCCCGTCATCCACCGCATCAGGTCGCAAATACAATGTCCTGAGCGACACCGCACTGCGGCAGCACACCTCATGCGCCATCCCCGCCGGCAACCACAGCGCCCGCTGCGGCGGCACGACATAGCTCGCCTCCGCCGTGCGCACGGCCATGATTCCGGCACAGGCATAGAGGATTTGCACATGCGCATGGCTGTGCATGGGGTCCATGAATCCAGCAGGATACTCGTCATGCAACGCCACCACAGGGCGATCGCTGACCAGAATCTCGTTGCTGTGCTTCACGGCCTGATCTCGATGATTGGACTTTGAAGCCGGAATTTGGGCCAATCCGGGTGGCCATGGCAAGATGCCACATGCGAATTGGCCTGCCCGGACCGATGATCGACCCGATCGGAGCAATTGCCCCGGGCCTGGCTGCTATGCCTTGGGAGGCCAACAGCGAAGGATGACAGACGTGAAGGACAGCGATGTGGCAAGCGCCGTTGCGCCGATCGATCCGCAAATCGCTGAATTCGCTCGCCGTCTTGCCGCAGCCTACGCCACTTGCGGGCAGCCGGCCTCACTGGCCGAGCGGCGGCAGATGGCCGAATCCGTCCGCCAACCCTGGCGCAGCGGCGGGCCGGTGATGGCCCACACGCAGGATCTGACCATCAACGGCCTGCGCGCCCGGCTCCATCGCCCGCAGCCAGCCACGGATCAGCCATCCCCGGTGATGCTCTATCTGCATGGCGGCGGCTGGGTGCTGTTCAGCATCGACACCCATGATCGGCTCATGCGCGAATACGCCGCCCGCGCCGGCATCGCCGTGCTCGGCATCGACTATAGCCTTGCTCCGGAAGCAAAATTTCCCGTTGCCGTGAACGAAGTGGTGGGTGCGCTGGCCTGGCTGGAGGCGGGGGCGGCCGGGCTCGGGCTCGATCCCACGCAGCTGTTCATCGGTGGGGATTCGGCCGGGGCCAATCTGGCCGTTTCCGCCTGCCTCACCCGCCGCGATAACGGGCAGGCCAGGCTCGCGGGCATGCTGTTGAATTATGGCGCTTTCGATCCGGCTCCGACGGCCAGCTACACGCTGTACGCCGGTGACGATCATACGCTCAATGTGGAAGAAATGGATGCCTTCTGGTCCGCCTATACGGACAGCCCGGCCCAACTGACCGATCCGCTGGTGGCGCCCCTGCTGGCGCAATTGCACGATCTGCCTCCGGCCTTTCTGGCCATTGCGGAACGCGACATTCTGGCCGACAGCAACCACGCCTTCGCCGCGCGTTTGCGGCAGGCGGGCGGGGAGGTTGAGGCCGTGAGCTATGCCGGGGCGACCCACAGTTTTCTCGAAGCGGTCTCGATCGCGCCACTGGCCGCGCGGGCATTGGATGATCAGGCAGCCTGGATCCGGCAGCACTGTACAGCGCCCGCCCATGGCTGACATCCAGCATCAGGCGGCCACCCTGTTGATCGACCGCCACCCGCTCGCCTGGCTGGTCTCGCGGCGCTTCCACGCCAGCCCGCTGCCGCTGCTGGCCGAGCGGGATGAACACGGCCGGCTGCAGGCCCTGTTTGGCCACTGCGCGCGCAGCAACCCGCTGGTCGAGGATTTTGCATCCGATTCCAAGGGGCTGGCGCTGTTCAACGGCCCATCGAGTTACATCTCCCCCCGCTATGTCAGCCGCACGGATTGGGCACCGACCTGGAATTTTGCGGCCCTGCGGGTGGGGGTGGAGGTGGAATTCGTGCCCGCAGAAACCGGCGATGCGGTCCAGCGGCTGCTCGCCCATCTCGAACGGCAATCGCCGGGCCATTGGTCGACGGCGCAACTCGGCGACCGCTACCACCAGATGCTTTCCCACATCATCGCCTTCCGCGCCCATGTCCGCCAGCTCGACCCGCGCTTCAAGCTGGGCCAGGATGAACGGCCCGAGGAATTCCGCGAGATCTGCGACCATTCCCCCGATCCGCAGCTGGTGGAATGGATGCAGGCCTTTGCTGCCGGCCGCCTGCCGGCAACGCTTTGACGTCCTGATCTTTTTCCGGGTGACCATGAACTCCGACCATTCCCCCGCCGCTGGTTCCCTTTGGCCGGATGTGCCCGCACCGCAGGCCCCGCAGCGCGATCACTGGATCAGCCAGCTGGGCCGACGGCGCAACGATCCCTATGACTGGCTGAAATTCGTGCCCGAGGAAGGATCGCGCACGATGGACAATCTGCCACCCGATCTGCGCGCTCATCTGCAGGCGGAAATCGACCACTCGCAGGCCATGCTGCAGGTGCTGGCCCCGCTGGAGGCGCAATTCCACGCCGCCATGCAGGCCCGCGCGCCGGAAATCGACGCACCGCTGCCGATCTCGTCCCACGGCTGGCGCTATGGTTTCCGCCAGACGGCCGATGGCGCCCACCGCGTCTTCACCCGCACCGCGCCCGATGGGGCGGAGCAGGTGCTGTTCGATGAGGCGGAACGGGCGGCCGGCCATGCCTATTACCGGGCGACCGATCACCAGCACAGCCCGGATGACCGCTGGTTCGCCTGGGCAGAGGATCTAATTGGGGATGACCGGCACCGGATTTGCCTGCTGGACATGGACAGTGGGGATATCCGCGTCGTGGTGGCGGCCGATGCCTATGGCTATGGCGGTTTCACCTTCGCGCCATCCTCCCAGCAGCTGTTCTGGATCTGGCGTGATGTGCACAGCCGCCCGACGCGGCTCTATCGCACCGCCCTCGCCGGCGGGCCGGACGTGCTGGTCTATGAGGAGCAGGATCCGGCGATCTTCATGCAGGTGGCGCGCACGGCGGCGGGCAGTTTTGTCGCCCTGACGCTGGCCGGGCCCGACATGTCCGAAGTGCATCTGATCGCCGCCGGGGCCGAAACCGCGCCGCCCCGGATCGTCCGCGCGCGCGAACGTGGCACCAGCTATGCAATCAACGAATGGGCCGGGCAATTGCTGATGCTGACCGATGCCGATGGGGCGATCGATCGCAAGCTGCTGGCGCTCGACGCGGTCAGTTTCGCGGTGACTGGCGAACTCGTCGCGCATCAGGAAGGCCGGCCAATCCTCACCATCCTGCCGTTTGCCGATGCCTTGGTTCGGCTGGAACGCAGCAATGGCCTGCATCGGCTGGTGCTGCGCGATGCCTCCGGGCGGGAAGTGCCGATCGCCTTTGACGATCCCGCCTATGCGCTGTCGTTGATGCCGGGGCAGGAATATGGCGCGCGGCGGTTGCGCATTACCCACCAGACTCCCGCCAGCCCACCGCGCTGGATCGATATCGATCTGCGCACCGGCGCTTGCGAAACGGTCGGCACGGTCCGGCCGCGCAATTTCGCCTCTGCCGATTATCGGGTGGAACGGCTGGAAGCTCGCACCGATGATGGCCGGCTGGTGCCCATCACTTTGTTGTCGCGAGCAGACATGCCGGCCGATCAGCCCGCGCCGCTGCTGCTCAATGGCTATGGCGCCTATGGTTATTCCAGCGAGGCGCAGTTCTCCCTGCCGGCCACCGTGCTGGTGGACGCCGGTTTCCGTTATGCCATCGCCCATGTGCGCGGCGGTTCGGAACGGGGGCGGCGCTGGTTCTTCGAAGGGCGGCGGATGCAGAAGCGCAATTCGATGAGCGATTTCATCGCCTGCGCCCGCCATCTCACCTCCCTTGGCCGCGCGCATGCAGGGGCAATCGTGGCGCAGGGGCGTTCGGCCGGCGGCCTGCTGGTCTGCGGTGCGATGAACATGGAACCCGAATTGTGGGCCGGGGTGATCGCGCAGGTGCCCTTCGTCGACATGCTCAACACCATGAGCGACGCCGATCATCCTTTGGTGCCGCTGTTCCGGCCCGACTGGGGCGATCCGCTCGCCGATCCGGAGGCTTACGACTACATCGCCTCGATCTCTCCCTATGAGAACATCGCCGCCGCGCCCTATCCGCCGCTGCTGACCACGGCCGGGCTGAAGGATGACCGTGTGCCCTATTGGGAACCGGCCAAGCTGGTGGCGAATGTTCGGGCGCTATCGACCAGCCGCAATCCGGCGATCCTGCATCTGGATCCGGACAGCGGCCACCAGTCGAGCGGCGATCAGGACAGCGAATTTGCCGAGGCGGCGCTGCTGTGGGCCTTTGCGAAGCAATGCGTCAGAGCAGGCTGACAGCTTCCTTCATGGTTTCCCGCCGGGCGCGCAGGAAGGATCGCAGCGCGCAGAAGGCTGACAGGCCAAGCGCGGGGATGGCGGTCAGCGTGATCGCGTTGAGCAGGTGGTTGTCCAGCAGATGATCCGACAGCGTGCCCGCGATCAGCGGGCCACTGGCGGAAAACAGCGAGACGACGAAGCTCCAGATAGCAAAGCTGCGCGCGCGCAGCGTTGCCGGGGTCAGATCCTGCAGCATCGTCGGCACCAGCGCATTGGCGGTGCAGGTGGCGAACAGGAACAGGCCGGTGGCCACCAGCGCCTGGTTGACGTGGCCCGCGTGGGTGAGGAACAGCAGGGACGGGATCGCGGCGATCGCCATCACCCCCATGATCAGCGGCCGCGCCGCCATGCCGAACCGGCGCCCGACCATTCGATCCAGCAATCCGGCAATCGGCAGGCAGCCGACGCTGGTGGCCAGCACGATCGTGCCCATGGCTGATCCCAGCGTATCGATGCCCGCGTCGAACCGGCGCTGCAGTGCCAGGGAAATCAGCTGGTTGAGCGCCTGCACCGCGACCAGCAGGCAACCCGCGACGCCAACGAACAGCCCGACCGCCTGCCAGCGTTCACGCAGGAACAGCGTCAGCGAAGGGCGGGTGTCGACGTCGACCGAGTTGACATGGCGCGGGGGATCGAGTGTCAGCAGGCACAGCAGGAACAGCGGCAGCCCGGCCAGCGAAATCAGCAGGAACCCCTTGCGCCAGGCTTCCATGGCGAAGGGGAAAATCTGGTCGGCCGTGGCGATGATGGTGCTGGCGGAATAGAACCCGATGCTCGAACCGATCGCCATCAAGGCGGCAAAACTGAGATTGGCGAGCACCCGGTCGCGCTGCGGCGCCAGATCCGGAATCATCGAATAAACCAGGGGAATCATGGCAAATTCGGTAATCCCGCCGGCCGATCGACTGATGAAGAACAGCGGAAAATTGGGGGCAAAAGCGCTCAGCACCATCATCGCGGTGGAGGCCACGATCAGGCACAGCAGCACCAGCTTGCGCGAAAACCGATCGGCAAAGCGCGACAGCGGAATGGCGACGGCACTGCCGACCAGAATGCCGGCCAGCCCCTGCAGGGCGCCGAGCATCGCATCGCTGACGTCGAAGGTTTTCTGGATGGCGGCCAGCGACAGCGACTGCAGCCCCATGTCGCTCATCTGCGTGCCGCAGGTTATGCCCAGGAAGGCAACGGTGAACAGGGCGCGCGCAGACCAGCGGGCAGGCGCCGCCTCTACCGGAATTTCAGCATTATTGTGATGTGCCGAATCCGAAGTCATCCCGGTTCTCTTTGTTCCAACACGCCCATGCCACACCCGAACCTCGTTTGAATCGCGGCAAGGCTTATTCTGGCGGGCCATATTGCAGTTGATTCAGGCCAACCCCGCCAATGGTATTGCAAGTGATTAGCAATTGCCTTCATGGCGGGCGCATATAGGCGCCCATAGGGACGGGCGATAGAGGGAGTTTGCACATGTTGGTTTTGCGGGGGAAGTTGAATCGCGCGGCGATGCTGATGGCCAGCGTCACCATGATTGTTCCGGGCATGGCCTTGGCGCAGGATGCCGAACCTGCGGAACAGGATGCAGCCCCAACCAGCTTCGAAACGGTGAAGCAGGACGATGGCGCGATCATCGTCACCGCACGCCGTTACGTGCCGCAAGGCGCCATCACCGCCAGCAAGACCAATGTGCCGCTGATCGAAACGCCGCAATCGGTGTCGGTTATTTCGCGTGACCAAATCGATCTGCTCAACTTCGTCGATGTGCAGGAAGCGGTGCGTTACACCGCCGGTGTCGCGGGCGAAAACTACGGCCCGGATCTGCGCTTCGATTTCCTGCGCGTTCGCGGCTTCATCCCCGTCCAGTACATAGACGGGCTGCAGGCGCCGGTCAGCGACACGATCGATAACGTCGGCCTCGATCTCTATGGCTTCGAAGCGATCGATATCCTCAAGGGCTCGTCCAGCGTGCTCTATGGTTCGACCCCGCCGGGCGGGATCTACAACCTCACCAGCCGCCGGCCTTCCTCGCGCTTCGGCGGCGAAGTGCAGGTCAAATATGGCACCGACGATTTCAAGCAGATCGCCGGCACGATCACCGGCCCGCTGACCGACGGGGTGAATGCTCGCGTTACCGGCATGTATCGCGATCGCGATGGCCAGACCGATCATGTCACCGCCCGCCGCGCCTATGTCGCGCCCGCCGTTTCGGTGGATATCACCCCCGATACGAAGCTGACGGCGCTGGGTTATTACCAGTGGGACCGCGTCGAAGGCGATACCAATGGCTTCCTGCCTGCGCTGGGCGTGCTCTATCCCAATCCGGAAGGGGAACTGCCGCGCAGCGTGAACCTGGGTGAACCGGATTACAATTTCTACCGCCGCGAACAGTGGGGCGCAGGCTATGAACTGACCCACCGCTTCTCTTCGGCGCTGCGCTTCACGCAGAACCTGCGTTGGACCGATTACAGCGAATATCAGCAGATCATCTATGCCAACGGTCTGGGTGCCGACAACCGCACGGCTTCGCGGGCGAACTTCCCGTTCGCCGATGACACCCAGCAGTTCACGGTCGACAACCGGTTCGATGCCCGGTTCGCCACCGGCGCGATCGAACATCAGGTGCTGGTTGGCTTCGACTATCGCAACTACCGCGAACAGTCGGCCTTCGCCTTCGCGGCCGCCACGCCGATCGACATTTTCAACCCGGTTTACAGCACTGTACCAATCGTCGCCCCGGCAGTCGCGCCGTTCACCGACGTACGGCTGAAGCAGTACGGCCTCTATGTTCAGGATCAGCTGAAGCTCAGCAACTTCATCCTGACCCTGTCGGGCCGTCAGGACTGGTCCGAAGTGACCGATTACACCAAGACGCCTGATCTTGAGACCAATCAGAACAAGTTCACCTGGCGGGTGGGCGCCACCTATCTGACCGATGCCGGTATTGCGCCCTACATTGCCTATTCGACCTCGTTCCTGATCAATGTCGGCTCGACCGTGGGGGGTGAACGCTTCGTTCCGAGCGAGGGCAAGCAGTGGGAAGCCGGCATCAAATATGACGCGCGCGGCCTGGGGGACGATGTCCGTCTGTTCGCGACGGCGGCTGTGTTCCGGATCGAACAGGACAATCCCCTGCTGACCGATCCGAGCAGCGTTTTCAACGATATCCAGACCGGCCAGATCGTGTCCAAGGGCGTCGAACTGGAAGTCGTGACCCGCATCCAGGAAAAGCTGAGCATTAACGCTTCCTACAGCTACACCGACGCCAAGATCACGCGCACCGAATTCCTGCCCGAACTCGGCGCCCGGCTTGAGGCGACTCCGCAGCATAAGGCATCGCTGTTCGTGGATTACACCCATGACACCGGCGCGCTGGCTGGTTTTGGTGGGGGCTTCGGCGTACGCCACCTCAGCAGCAGCCCGGGCGTGACCCCCACCACCATTCCGGCGGTGCTGTACACCAGCCCGGGCGTGACGCTGTTCGACGCCGCGCTGCATTACGACATTCCGGGCTGGCGCCTGGCGGTGAACGGCAGCAACATCTTCGACAAGCGCTATGCCGGTCGTTGCAACGGCCCGGTCGGCTGCTTCTTCGGCCAGAGCCGCCAGATCATCGCGACGGTGACCAAGCAGTTCTGATTATCGGCTAAACGCAAAAAAGGGGCCGGATGCCAGGCGCATCCGGCCCCTTTTCTTGAGCTTGGGGCTGGCTTAGTCGAGGCCCAGCGTCTCCGCTGCTACCGCTTTCATCCGCTGCGTAACCTCAGGCCTCAGCGAAAAATCGCGTGCCACCTGCTCGTTTTCGCCCAGCGATCGGGGATCCTGCCCGGTCAGCGCGCCGAAGATCACCAGCGTCTGCAAATAATGGCCATAGGGGCTGGCGTGGACATTGTCGGACGTCCACAGGCTGACCGCCTGGTTGCGGGCCGTGTCATAGGGATTGGCGCGGGCGACCCCCTGTTCGATGGCGTTCTTCCACGCCGGGCCGACCGGGATCAGCCTGTCCACCAGCGGGGTCCTGGCCTTCAGATCCGCAAAGGCCGTCGCCATCGCGTCGAAGGCATCGGCCGGGGGCTTGCCATGCCACAGCCCGCTGGGGATGAAGATCTGGTCGGCACGGGCCCAGTTCACCATCAGATGGATGGTGACATCGGGATTGGCGCGTTTCAGCGCCTCGGTGATGCTGTTGATCGACTGGATGGAAATCTTGCTGTCCATCGCCGATCGCGCGTTCAGCAGGCTGTATTCCTGGATCACCACCACGTCCCAGGGTTGCTGAAACACTTCGGGTTTGATCCGGGCGTGCCAGTCCAGATCCACGCCCAGCGATGTTTCCTGATAGACCGCGTAATCCAGCCCAGCCTGCTGGGTAAACAGCTTGAACATGCCGGGCACGCCGCCGGTATCCTGCCGGTTCAGATCGGTCACCCCGGCCGATCCATAGCGTTGGATCTGGGCATAGGAGCCTTGCGTGAAGCTGTTGCCCACGAACAGCACGGCCGGAACGCCGGGGGTGCGCCGATCGACGACTTCGGCCGCGTCGCTGGTACAGGCAGAGCTCAGCAACAGGCCGAACAGCAGGGTCAGGATCAGACGGATATCATATGCTCGCATCATGGCCTGTCGCTCAGGCAAGGCTTTCCTGTCTCACCTGCTGCCGCTGGAAAGACGGCGGCACGATCAGCGCGCGGAACGGGGAACTGCGGATGATCATTCCGGCGGCATAGGACAGGGCAACCAGCAGCAGGGTGATGATCGGGATCAGTATGGTGCTGGATCCGGCGCCGGCAGCGTTCAGATAAGTGTTTATTCCGGTCGCCTTCACCAGCCCGCTCAGGATGGCGATGCCGAACAGATGGAAGATATAGACCGGCAGGGTGAAGCGCCCGACGGCGGAAACGACCCGGCCGGGCAGCGTATCGAAATTGAGCGCTCCCAGGAACTGGGCGGACACCCACAGCGCCAGCGGGGCAATGACCAGCTTCGATATCTTGGCGTCGACGCCGTAATTGACCATGGCAACCGCGATGATCAGATAGGCCAGCCCGCCGGACAGGGCCTTGGTCAGATTGGCGGAACCGATCACCCGCTTCCACGGATCGCGCAGATACATGCCCAGGAAAAACCAGATGGCATTTGACGCAACCGATTCCAGCATCACCATCGCCAGCGGCGGAGACAGCAGGCCCTGGGTCGCGGCCAGGATCGGCTCGTAAGCCCACGCCAGGGCAAAGGCCGGCACCAGCACCCAGACGGCGTTCTTGCCGAAGGCGCGGTGGAGCAGCCAGGCCAGCAGATAGAGCAGCGGCAGCGCCCAGATGTACCAGAAGGCCGTCGGCAGAAACAGGCTGGCCAGATAGCCGAGCGGATCGGGCGCCGGATGCCCGCCGCGCAGAGCAGGGTGCAGCGTGCGCAGCAGATAGGCCGCCGTCCAGAACAGATAGATGAAATAGAGACCGAAAATCTTGGGGTAAGACGCCGTCAGCGGTTTCCTGAGCGCGGAAAAGGCCAGGAAGCCGGATACGAAAAAGAACAGCGGCATCCGTAACGGGGTGAAGATGGCGCTGAATTCGTGCCAGAACACGAAGGATTCCGGGTGGATATCGGTGTTGAACCAGCCAGATACATGCAGCAGCACGACCAGCAGGATCGAAAACCCCTTGGCAGCGTCGATCCAGCCCAGTCTGGCTGGCGCGGCAAGGCCATCGGCCTTCGCCGCAAAGATACCCTCAGCTTTGTCCAAGATTGCGGCCCCGTCGCAGCTACCCGTAGGCGGGTGGGCTAGCAGTCGGTTCTTCGCACCTGCAACCAAAGCCGGGTGAACCGGTCTGTGCGTGCGATGTTACGATTATGAACAGGGTTAATGCGGACCGTTTCGACGCAGGATAGCCGCAGGTTCCCCTCGCTGCGTCGAACAGCACGCACATGTCCGCCTTGACACTAAAGTCAACTTAAATAGTAGAGAATAGCGTCACATCACGGCGCATGGGGCGGGACATGGCAAAAACAAGGCGCAATTTCCTCAAGCTGGCCGGGGCGTCGGCAACGATCGCCTCCTTCGGCGGGTTTTCCACCCTATCGGCTCTTGCCGCCCCGGCGCCCCGGGTGCTGGTCGATTGGCACAGCCATTATCTGTCCGATGCGGAACTGAATTTCCTGGCCGCGCGCAACACTGCACCCCGCCTGTTGCGGGCCGCAGATGGCACGGCGCAGATCGACAATGTGGCGACCGCATCCGGCGCAGGTTTGGCCTTCAATGGCGTTGCACGGTCGAACGTGGAAACACGGCTGCAGCAATTGGACGCTCATAGGATCCAGCGGCAATTGCTGTCCCAGACCATTCCGCTCGGCTTCGATGCCACGCTCTCGATCGAGGATCAGCGCGCGCTCTATCGCGCCTATAATGACGAACTGGCGCATGTGGTGCGCAGCCATCCCGATCGGTTCCTGGCGGTCGCCGCGCTCCCTTCGGCCGATCCGCGATGGGCGGCCGAGGAACTGCGCCGCGCGCATCAGGATCTGGGCTTCATCGGCGGCTCGCTGCCGCTCAATGCCTTCATCTCGCTCAAATCCGCGCGTACCCTGGCGCCCCTGTTCGAACAGGCGCAGAAACTGAACAGCCATTTCCTGATCCATCGTGGCCCGGCCAGCAGCCTGCTGCCGGATCAGCCCGCGGTAATCATTCCCGAAGACACCGGCTTTGCCCGCTGGGGCCTGATCAACGGCTATCATCTCACGGCGGGCGGCATCACCCTGGGGCTGACCGATTTCCTCGATCCCTATCCCGATGTCAGTGTGGAGATCGTGATGCTGGCCGGCTATCTGCCGCATCTGCTCGACACCTGGATCGCGGCCGGGCGCGACAATGGCATTGCCGATCCGCTGGCCCGCTTGCGCCGGCTCTATCTCGATACCGGGCCCTACAGCCGCAATGGCGAATGGGTGGTCCAGGCCGTGCGCAAGCTGGGCGCGGACCGGATCCTGTTCGGCACCGATTACGGCGTCGGCGGGGGAGAGAAGGGGGATATCGGCCCCTCCATCACCACGCTGGACGTGGCCCTGACCCAGGAAGAACGGCGCCGCGTCTATGTCGAAAACAGCCGCGATCTGCTCCGGGCCAAGGGCGTCAGCGTCTGATCATTCTGGCGTCCATGCCGCAGCGGCGCGGAAGAAGGCGCGGCTTTCCGCGTCGGCCTCCGTCCCGCCAGGCGGGAAATGGCTCAGCTTGACGATTACGGTGCGGGTTGGCGGATCGATATAGACGAACTGCCCCTGCAGCCCGATTGCGGCATAGGCATCGCTGCCCGGCATGGTCCACCATTGCAGCCCATATCCGCCATCTTCGCCTTCCGTTACGGCGGGTGCGCTGGCGCCGGCGACCCATTCGCTGCTGACGATCCTGCGGCCATCGGCCACGCCCTGATCCAGCATCATCTGACCGAAGCGGGCCCAGTCCCGCAGCGTGGCATTGAAGCCCGCGCCGCTGAATTCGCGGCCCACGCCCGGCGCGCCATCCATGATGTAATATCCGTCGGCCTCCGCCCCCAGCGGTTCCCACAATTTGCGCGCGGTATAGGCCGCGACGCTGCCGCCGCTGACCCGTTCGATCAGCCAGCCGAGCACGGCGGTGTCCAGCGTCTTGTAGGCGAATTCCTGCCCCGGCGGATGGGCGCGCGGGATGGTGCGTGCGGCATCGGCAAAGCGGGCGTTGTTCTTCACCAGCGCGGCAATGTGGTTGCGCGCGGCGGCGCCGGGATTGGCGAAATCATAGCGTTCGGGATAATCCACCCCGGATCGCATCTGCAGGATCTGCCGGATGGTGGTGCCGTCATAGCCCCCGCCGCGCAATTCGGGCAGATAGCGGGTGATTGGATCGTCGAGCGACTGGATCAGCCCATCGGCAAGGGCTGTGCCCACCAGGGTCGAGGTGATCGATTTGGTCATCGACCAGCCCATGAAACGGGTGCTGGCATCGCTGCCGTTGTAATAGTTTTCGGACAGGATGCGCCCGTCCTTCATCACCAGCAGCGCATTGGTATAGCTGCGCGCGGCGAAGTCATCGGCCGCGTGACGCTGGCCCTTGAATTCATAGCTGAAATCCAGCGCATGATCGGCGCGGGGCAGATGCCATGGCGTGCCCGCCGCGCCCACGGTGCGGGTGGTGAACAGCTGATCCATATTGCGGAACGTCAGCGTGCTGACCCCGTCATCCAGCATGTGCCAGCGCAGCACCTGCACGGCCACCGGCACACCCGATGCCGCCCCGTTTTCCAGCGGTGGGGGCAATTGCTGCTGCGCCGAAAGCGGCGTGGCTGCGCCCAGCAACGCCAGAACAGCGCCCAAGCGCGCCGCATGCCTGAAAACCGATGGCCGCATTATCCATCCCCCTGCCAACTCGCCCGCTATGGCGGTGCAGGCGGACTATGGCGCAATCCGCAGATTTCGCAATCAGGGCAGATCAGCCGCGCGGGCTGGCTTTTTCCGCGTCGAACACCAGCAGGATCAGCCAGCACAGCGCCAGCACCGCCAGGCCGGACAGCACCCAGGGGTGGCCGATCCAGACGGCCGACCAGTCGAACTTGCCGCTGTTGATTTTCTTGATGTGGTTGAAATTCTGACTGACGCCGACAACCACGCCGAACAGCCCGACCACCGTGGTAATATAGCGGCACAGCAGCGCGTTATAGCATTTCAGCAGCAGGATGATGGATGTCACGCCCAGGGCAAAACGCTGCACCCGGCAATAGGGGCAGGGGTGGACCAGCCCGGCGACATCCACCGCCAGCGTGAACAGCACGATGGCCAACACCGCCCCGCCAACCAGCCGGCGGTTGAGCAAACTCGATCCGATCAGGTCCAAGGCCTGTTTCATGGCATGTGCCCCCTTCACACGGCCAGACCCGATCCTGATGCCGGCCGATGGGAGGCAATGCTATGCCATGTGCCCCGGTTGTGACAGCGCAATCGGCGACGGTTTCGGGCAAATATGCGTTGGTTTTGCGGCACAGTTGGAGAGATCGGGCCTGCGCGGCTGGCCATGCGCCGTTCTACTGGCTAGATCGCCGGCTTGCGACCCGAAGGACCAGCAATGACCGACAACAGCGCCGATGATTACGTCTATGACGAGGTTTCGGGCGAATGGCTGCCCGCCGCAGAGGCCGCGTCGCGGGCGGTGGCGGCGGATGCGGTCGAGGTGCGCGATGCCGTCGGCAATCTGCTGGCCGATGGCGACAGCGTCATCACGGTCAAGGATCTGAAGGTCAAAGGGGCGGGGCAGACCCTGCGCAAGGGCACGGTGATCCGGTCGATCCGGCTGACCGGCGATGCGCAGGAAATCGACTGCCGCTATGAAGGGATCAAGGGGCTGGTGCTGCGGGCCGAATTCGTCCGCAAGCACTGATCCCCTTAGCCAACACCCCTCAGCCAAATACCAGCGCGCGGTGCGCCGATGTGCCGGCGGTCACGCCATCGGCCACCGCCCAGCTGACACTGTGCGGCGCGCGGGCGATGTCTCCGGCCGCGTAAAGCCCCGGCACGCGGGTCATCTTGCCGGCATCGGTCAGGATCAGCGGCCCCATCGGCCCGTCCTCCACCTCGGCCCCCAGCCGTTCGGCCAGCGGGCTGGAAAGGCAGGAACGCGGCGCCACATAAAGCGCCGACAGATCGATCTGCCGCCCGTCCTGCAGCGCCAGGGCAGACAGATTTTTCCCTTCGCCGATCAGCCGATCGACCGGGCCTGGCTCGACCGCAACCCCGCGCGCGGCCAGTTCCGCCGCCTCTTCCCCGATCAGCGTCGCGCCATTCAGGAACAGCGTCACCGGCCCCCATTCGGTGATCAGGCTGGCCTGATGCACGGACATGGCGGTGCGATAGAGCACGCCGAGCGGCTGATCGCTGAATTCGATGCCGTGGCAATAGGGGCAGTGGAGCACGCTGGTGCCCCAGCGTTCCTGCACGCCGGGCAGATCGGGCAATTCGTCACGCAGCCCGAAGGCCAGGATCAGCTTGCGGGCGGCGATCTCCTCCCCATCGGCCAGGGTGACGGCAAAGCCCTCGCCATCAGCACGGGCGTCCGCCTGGCTCTCGATGATCTCCACCGTCGGATAGGCAAGCAATTGCGCGCGCGCCGTTTCCAGGATCCGGCGCGGATCGCTGCCATCATGGCCGAGGAAGCCATGCGAGGCTGCGGCGAAGCGGTTGCGCGGGCGGCCGGCATCGATCACCCGCACCCGGCGGCGCGCGCGGGCAAGATAGGTCGCGGCGGCCAAGCCGGCGAAGCTGCCGCCGATGATGATGGCATCAGTGCTCATAAACAGTCTCCATATCGAAAGTCCGGCCCGTGGCGGCGAAGCGGGCGTGGAAATCGGCGCTCAGCTGCGCCAGCGTGACCTCGGCAAAGCGCTGCAGCAGCAGCGCCTCGGCCGCGTCGAACGCCTGGCCCAGCGCGGCATTGACCGCCTGTTCGACCAGGCAACCGGGCGCGTCGGTGCGGTTGCTCATCGCCAGAATGCCGGGCTGGCCCAAGGCATCGTAAATGTCGCGCAGGGTGATGGTGGTGAAATCGCAGGCCAGTGTCCAGCCGCCGCCATGGCCCTTTTCCGACCGGACAAGGCCCTGATCGCGCAGCCCGGCCATGATGCGGCGGATGACCACGGGGTTGGTGTCCATGGCGCGGGCCAGCACATCGGACGTCAACGGCCCGGAATGTTCGCCCATATGCAGCAGGACGTGGAGCACGCCCGAAAGTCGGCTGTCGCGTTTCATGTAACTTTACATGATGCGTGATTTCGGCGCTGTCAAGGCTGCCTCACGCATTGGCGATCAGTCTGCCCTGTAAGCCAGGCAGATTCCGTCCGGATAGGCAAAGCGCGGATCGGTGGCGAAACGCTGATCGGTCAGCCCATGCAGAAAGGCGATGATGTCCTGCCGCTCTCGCTCCTGCGTCAGGACATTTCCGGGCAGCACGCGGGCATGTCGGGCAATCGCCTCGCCCATGCTCTCGACGCTGCCATCATGCCAATAGGGGCCAGTCAGTGCGACATTGCGCAGCGACGGCGTGCGATAGCGGCCGCGATCGCTGGCCTGGCCGGTGGCATGGGCCAGCCCCGTATCGGTCATGGCAGCAGCCGGATCCTCCAGTGCGTGAAACTGCCGGTCGGTGAAATCCTGCCCGGCATGGCAGGACGCGCAATGCGCGCCGAACAGCGCCTCGCCCCGTTTGGCCTCCGCCGTCAGCGCGCCGGCATCACCGCGCTGCCGGCGATCGACGGGGCTGTCGAAAGACAGCAGCGTGCGCTGGAATGCTGCCAAGGCCTTGGCCACCGCTGGCGTATCCACCCTGCCGCCGGTTTCGGGGAAGGCGGCCAGGAACATCGCGCGGTAACATCCATCGGCAGACAGCCTGCGGGCCAGCTCCGCATCCTGCCCCAGCATGCCCATTTCCACCGGATCATCGCCAAACACCGGCACCATCGCCTGCTGCTCCAGCGTGGTGAGACGCGTGTCGCCCCAGGTCAGCGGGCTGAGATAGCTGACGTTGGCCAGCCCCTGCACATTGCGCCGCCCGGCATCGCCATGAACGCCGGGCCTTGTGCGAGTGCTGTCGGCAAATCCGCGCCGCTGGTTGTGGCAATTGGAACAGGCCATGGTGCCATCGATCGACAGATCGGCATCGTAAAACAGCCGCCGGCCCAGATCGACCTTGGCCTGGCTCATCGGATTGTCCGCCGGCACCGGGGGCGGGGCGATCCCTTCGGGCAGATCCCATTGCCAGGCAGATGGCTGCGGGGCGGCAGGGCGTGCAGCCGCCGTGGCCACCACCCCGGCAGCCAGCGCGATCAGGATCAGGCTGGCCCGGTTCATTCTGCCTGGCTTACGGAAGGCGGTCGATCAGCACTGCCATCTGCGCCTGGCCATTGGCCGCGATCAGCAGCGTATGTGTGCCGGGCGTCAGCGCGAATTCGACCATCTTGCGGATGCCGCTGCACTCCGGACCATGGCCGAACTTGCCCGACTGGACCCGCTCATTCGCGGGCGACAGCACATCGATCCACGCCGCCGAACCGATCGCCACGCGATAGGTGCCAGCCTCCGCCACATCGAAGCGGAACAGCCCGCCGAAGCTGACCGACCCACCGGGCCGTTCGGGGCGCACCGGATATTCCACCTCTGCCGTGCGGATCAGCGTGGCATCGGCGGCCTGTCCCAGCGCCAGCTGCGCCGCATCCAGCCCTGCGGCATCCTTCGCCGCAGTCAGCGGCTGCGGGGCGTTCCACCCGGCCAGATCCGCTGGCAATTCCACGCTCGCCCCGGCCGGGCAGGCATGCTCAGCCGCAGCCTGCTGGGCAGAAACCGGCACGGCCAGAGCGGCCAAGCCGGCGCAGGCGATCAACAGGGCAGGGCGCATCAGGGTCTCCGGCGAAATGTCTGTATCTGCCCATATATAGCGTGGCGCGCATGGGCAAGCACGCACGCCTGCGGCCATCCCACGCCTTACGTTACACAAGCGAAAGAGCGTGTGAAGGAGTCGAACCGTGCGTGGAAGCCAAGTTCGATCGAGGAAAGCAACCCAGTTGGCGCGACCTCGCGGCCGATCCGGGTTTCGAACCGTTGCGCTGACTGGATCCCCGCCTTCGCGGGGATGACGATGATAGGTAATTGTTTCAATTCGTCATTCCCGCGAAGGCGGGAATCCAGCTGCAACATCACATCCGGGGACGGCAGCCCAAAACATCGCCCACTTTTCCGGATGCTGCCAAAACGCGGTACCGCCACCCCTTCACCCCATCACTTCAACTGCCGCTTCTCCAGCTTGCGGGCCAGGGTCCGGCGATGCATGCCGAGCCGGCGGGCGGCTTCGGAAATGTTGAAATCGCATTCGGCCAGGGTCGAATGGATATATTCCCATTCCACCGTTTTGATCGATGATTTGCGCCCCTCCACCGGCACATCGGGATTGCCGCCGTCGCGGCCGAAGCCTTCCTCTATGTCGTCGGTATTGGCCGGCTTCACCAGATAATGAGATGCGCCCAGCTTGATTGCCTCCACTGCGGTCGCGATCGAGGCGAAGCCGGTCAGCATCACGATCCGCGTCGTCGGATCGGCGCGGTGAAGCATCTGCACGCAGGTGAGCCCCGATGCCGTGCCCAGTTTCAGATCGACCACGGCAAAATCGAACGCTTCACCTGCATCGAGCAGGGCAGTCAGTTCGTCCGGGCTGGCCGCCTGCGCCGCCAGATAGCCGCGCTTCTCAAACGATCGCCGCAGCGTGCGCGCGAAGGAGGGGTCATCCTCCACGATCACCAGGCGCGGGGCCTCGGTCATGCCAGCGCTTCCCGCTGATAGGCCAGCGCCGCCAGCGGCACGCTCACCCGCACGCGCGCGCCACGGGTGCCGCGATTGGTCACTTCGGCCTTGCCGCCCAGCTTGCGGATCACATTGACTACCAGAAACAACCCGAGCCCGCCGCCGGCCTTGCCCTTGGTGGAGGAATAGGGCCGACCGAAGGCGGCGAGCATCTCGGCGGAAAAGCCCGGCCCGTCATCCAGCACGTCGATCAGCAGATCATCGCCCGCGCGCTGCGAATGGATGGTCAGCCCGGATGGCGATACCTCCAGCGCATTGTCGATGATATTGCCGATCACCTGGCGCAGCGCCGGGTCGGACACGATGGCCAGATCTTCCCCGAAATCATCGCGCAGCTCGATCACGCCCTGCGTGCGGTCGCTCCAGTCCGTCACCATGTCTGCCACGAAGCGGCGGACCGTGGTGATGGAGGGGTTTTCCCCGCGCACTTCCCCGGCGGACATCAATATGCC
Organism: Croceibacterium xixiisoli; assembly: GCF_009827305.1. GTDB lineage: Bacteria > Pseudomonadota > Alphaproteobacteria > Sphingomonadales > Sphingomonadaceae > Croceibacterium_C > Croceibacterium_C xixiisoli. Next base: position 173,762 of record NZ_WTYJ01000004.1, read on the forward strand.
GCCCACGATCTGTTTGCAGCGCTGCAATTCGGCCTGCATGTCGGCAATATCGGCGCCCAGCTCGCCATCGTCGGCAATCGCCGGGTGACGGGCGAGATCGCCCAGGATCACCGACATGGTCGACATCGGCGTGCCCAGCTCATGCGCCGCGCCCGATGCCAGCAGGCCCATGCGCACGATATGATCTTCCTCCGCCGCGCGCTGCCGCACGCCGGCCAGCGCGGCATCGCGATCGCGCAGATTGCGGCTGATCCGGCTGACGAAGGCGACCAGCAGCACCGCGATCAGCACGAAGCAGACCAGGCTGCCCATCAGATAGAGCGCCATGGGATTGGCGGCATAGTCAGGCGGCAGATCCAATGGTGTGGGATCGACCCGCAGCGCGGCGATCGCGATCAGCGTGGCGGCCACGATCATCCAGGCCGATCGCGGGGTCAGCAGAATGGTGCCGATCACCACCTGCAGCAGAAACAGGGAGGCGAAGGGATTGGCCAGCCCGCCGCTGTGATGCAATTGCCAGCACAGCGCCGCCACATCGAACAGCAGCGCAGCGGTCAGTTCGATATTGGTCACCGCCCGCCCGCGATAGAGCAGGAACAGGCTCAGCAGATTGATTACCACCAGCAGGGCAATGGCACCCAGCAAGGGCGCCAGCGGCGGGGCGATATCCATCATGTTGCGGGTGATCTGGATCGTCAGCAACTGCCCGCCGACCGCCAGCCAACGCAGCTGGATCAGCAGCGACATGTTCCGCCGGCCGGCATCTGCCTCGGCCAGCGGAATCGGAAGGGGCGGCAACTGGCTCATTCGCCGGTGGTTGTGCGCCCGCCGGGCTCCGGACGCCAGAGCCGCCAGGCAAAATAGAGCGTCAGCAGCGCCAGTCCGAACCAGGTCAGCGCATAGACCAGATGATTGTCCGAAAACTGCACCACGGTCAGCCCACCGACCGGATAGCCGCCGGGATTGGCTGTGGCATCGGCATCGATGAAATAGGGCGCCACATCGGCAATCCCCTGCGCCCGGGCGATGGCGGCGACATCGCGCGAATACCAGCGGCCGGCCGCCGGATCGTTGGAGCGCAGGAAGCCGCCGCCCGGCTCGCTGATCCGCAGCAATCCGGTGATGGTGACTGGGCCATCCGGATTGCCCTGCGCCCGGCTGGCCGGATCACGCCGTTCCGGCGGAACGAAGCCGCGATTGACCAGCACGGTGAAGCCGGAGGTCTCCAGCGGCGTGACCACCCAGAAACCGCCGCCACGCTCGGTTACGGCCTGCACCAGCACTTCGCGATCATGGCGAAAATGGCCAGTCGCGCGGATCTGGCGATAGGCATCGCGAGCCGGATTGATGCCGGCCCAGCCATCGGGGCCGGGCGCGGCGATCGGGGCGGCGTGGATATTTGCCTCCACCGTGGCGATCAGACCATGTTTCCACGCCCGGCGCTCGACCTGCCAGATGCCCAGCGCCACCAGGCAGGCGGTCATGACCAGCGCCGCCAGGGCAAAACCGGCGCGACGCCGGGTGGTCATGACAGCGAACGGATCATGGCAATTGGCGCACGTCGTGCGGCATCGGCATCATATTGGTGTTGAGATGATGCATGACCCATAGCGACCCGGCCAGCATGATCCCCACCACGATGATGGTGAAGACCAGCGTCGTCATGGACCAGCCGTCTTCCGCCTTGGGCGTCATGTGCAGGAAGTAAACCATGTGCACCACGATCTGGATCACGGCCAAGCCGATGATCAGCGCGGCGGTGATGCCGGCATCCAGCGGGCGGGCCATTACCAGCCAGAAGGGGATGGCCGTGAGAATGACCGACAGCACGAAGCCGATGGCGTAATCGCGCATCGATGCATGCGGCATTTCGATTTCATGATGCGCGCCATGGTCGTGATCATGCGCGTGATGGCTGTCCTGGCTCACCGCAGCGCTCCCATCAGATAGACAAAGGTGAAGACGCCGATCCAGATGACGTCGAGGAAGTGCCAGAACATCGACAGGCACATCACCCGCCGCTTGTTGGCGGGGATCAGCCCGTGGCGGCCCAGCTGCACCAGCAGCGTCACCAGCCAGATGATGCCGAAGGTCACATGCAGCCCGTGGGTGCCGACCAGCGTGAAGAAGGCCGACAGAAACGCGCTGCGCTGCGGCGTGGCTTCCAGATGGATCAGATGGCTGAATTCATACAGCTCGATCCCCAGGAAGGCGGCGCCGAACAGCCCTGTCACGGCCAGCCAGATCTGCACCAGCCGTAGCCGGTTCTGCTGCAGGCCGATCAGTGCGAAGCCATAGGTCAGCGATGACAGCAACAGCATCGCGGTGTTGATCGCGATCAGATTGAGATCGAACAGATCCTTGGGCGATGGGCCGGCGGCATAATTCGCCCCCAGCACCGCATAGCAGGCGAACAGGATCGCGAAGATCAGGCAGTCGCTCATCAGATAGATCCAGAAGCCCAGCATGGTGCTGTGGCCTTCGGGATGGGCGTGCTCTTCCAGTTCGTAGAACCGGACGGGCTCACCCTCTGCGGCGGGGGAGATGTGGGTCGTGCTCATGCGATCAGGCTCCACCCGCCAAGTGTCGGGATTGCAGCAGCGTCAGCTGCTCGGTCCGCGCATCTTCCATGGCGGCCACAGTGGCGGCCGGAATGTGGAAATCGCGCTTGTAGTTGAACGTATGCATGATGGCCCCGCCGATGATCGCCAGGAAGCTGGCGCCCACCAGCCACCAGATATGCCAGACCAGCGCAAAACCCATCACCAGCGCCAGGCCCGAAAGGATGACGCCAGCGCCCGTGCTGCTGGGCATGTGGATGTCGCGGAATCCGGTGACAGGGCGCTGATGGCCGCGTTCCTTCATGTCGTGCCAGGCATCCAGATCGTGGATCACCGGGGTGAAGGCGAAATTGTAATCCGGCGGCGGGGAGGTGGTTGCCCATTCCAGCGTGCGGCCATTCCACGGATCGCCGGTTTCATCGCGCAGCTGATCACGCTTCCAGATGCTGACCGCGAACTGCACCAGCATGGCCAGGATGCCGGCGCCGATGACCACCGCGCCGAAGGCGGCGATCATGAAGAAGATCTGCAGCGATCCATCATCGAACACCCGCATGCGTCGGGTCACGCCCATCAGCCCCAGAATATAGAGCGGCATGAAGGCCAGCCAGAAGCCGACGACCCAGCACCAGAAGCTGATCTTGCCCCAGAATACATCCAGCTTGAAACCGAAGGCCTTGGGCCACCAGAAATTGATCGCCGCGAACAGGCCGAACAGCACGCCGCCGATGATCACATTGTGGAAATGCGCCACCAGGAACAGCGAATTGTGCAGCACGAAATCGGCCGGGGGTACAGCCAGCAGCACGCCCGTCATCCCGCCGACCACGAAGGTCAGCATGAAGGCGATGGTCCACATCATCGGCAGGTCGAAACGGATGCGCCCGCGGTACATGGTGAACAGCCAGTTGAACAGCTTGGCCCCAGTGGGGATCGAGATCACCATGGTGGTAATGCCGAAGAAGCTGTTGACGCTGGCGCCCGATCCCATGGTGAAGAAATGGTGCAGCCACACGACATAGCTCAGGATCGTGATGCAGACCGTGGCATAGACCATGGAGGTATAGCCAAACAGCCGCTTGCCCGAAAAGGTCGAGGTGACTTCGGAGAACACCCCGAACAGCGGCAGGATCAGGATGTAGACCTCCGGATGGCCCCAGATCCAGATCAGGTTGACATACATCATCGGCGATCCGCCGAAGTCATTGGTGAAGAAATTCGTCCCGGCATAACGGTCCAGGCCCAGCAGGGCGAGAACGGCGGTCAGCACCGGGAAGGATGCGACGATCAGGATATTGGCGCACAGGCTGGTCCAGGTGAAGACCGGCATCTTCATCAGGCCCATGCCGGGCGCGCGCAGCTTCAGGATCGTGACGATCAGATTGATGCCGGACAGTGTCGTCCCGACCCCGGCGATCTGCAGTGACCAGATATAGTAATCGACCCCGACATTGGGGCTGTAGGCGATGCCCGACAACGGCGGATAGGCGAGCCAGCCGGTCTGCGCATATTCGCCAATGAACAGCGACACCATGGTCAGCACCGCGCCGGCTGTCGTCATCCAGAAACTGAAATTGTTGAGGAAGGGGAAGCTGACGTCGCGCGCGCCGATCTGCAGCGGCACGATATAGTTCATCAGGCCGGTGATGAAGGGCATCGCCACGAAGAAGATCATGATCACGCCATGGGCGGTGAAGATCTGGTCATAGTGGTGCGCATTCAGATAGCCTTCAGACCCGCCGAACGCCATCGCCTGCTGCAGCCGCATCATGATCGCATCGGCAAACCCACGCAGGAACATCACCAGCCCCAGGATCATGTACATGATCCCGATCCGTTTGTGATCGACGGTGGTGAACCATTCGGACCACAGATAGCCCCACAGGCGGAACCGGGTCAGCAGGCCGATCACCGCCAGCCCGCCCAGCGCCACCGCGATGAAGGTGCCGATCAGGATCGGTTCGTGCAGCGGTATCGCATCGAGAGAGAGGCGCCCGAGAATGGGGCCGGCGACGGGGGCGGGATGCGGCGTCATGACGATCTCGATTGCGTTCAGGAAACGGGGGTGGCGGCAGGACGCGTCGAATAGGACCGGGCCGAATAGGGGCCGGTATCATTCAGCGCGGTGCGCGGCAGCACGGGCGTGCTGCCCGGCAGGGACAGGCCGGCGCCAGTCAGCGGGGCTGGATCGGTTGGCACGCCATCGGGCCGGATGCCGGTATTCATCGGCGTGGCGCAGAAGGCGCCGACCTGGCGCATGCTCCACCGGGCAATCTCCGTGCTGCCGCGGGCGGCGAATTTGTCATAGGTGACCTGCTGGACATTGTGGATCCCGGCGATCCCGCCACCACCGGCGGCATCGACCGACATCATGTCGTGCATGCACATCTTGCCCGGTTCCACGCACAGATTGACCACCGCGTCGAACAGTTCCGGATCGACGGCGGCGAACAGGCGCGCCGGTTCCTTCTCGCTCGGGCGTTCGAGCTGCAGATAGGTCTGGCGGTCCAGCATGCCTTCGGGCGATGCCTTGGCCCGTGCCACCCACTGGTCGAACTCGCCGGCGGGCAGGCTCTTGACCGCAAAGCGCATGTTGGAAAAACCGGCGCCAGAATAGTTTGAAGAAAACCCGGTGAAATTGCCCGGCTGGTTCAGCACGGCGTGCAGCTTGGTTTCCATGCCCGGCATGGCATAGATCTGCCCTGCCATGGCGGGAACATAGAAGCTGTTCATCACCGATGATGCGGAAATGCGGAACCGGATCGGCCGGTCCACCGGCACCGCCAGCTCATTGACCGTGGCAATGCCCTGTTGGGGATAGATGAACAGCCATTTCCAGTCGAGCGCGACGACATTCACCTCCAGCGGAGTGACATCGGCGGCAACCGCCTGGCCCGGCGCCGTACGCGCCAGCGGGCGATAGGGGTCCAGCAGGTGAGTCGCCACCCAGGTCAGCGCGCCCAGACAGATGATGATCAGCAGCGGCGCCGCCCAGATCACCAGTTCCAGCTGGGTCGAATGGTCCCAGTCGGGGCGATAGGTCGCTTCCTTGTTGGCCGCGCGATAGCGCCAGGCAAACAATATGGTCAGCGCCATCACCGGGATGATGATGGTCAGCATCAGCAGGGTCGAAATGACGATCAGATTGCCCTGCTGGCGGGCCACATCCCCGGCCGGATCCAGCACAACCATGCCACAGCCGGAAAGCAGCGGCAGAAGGGTCAGAACCGGCAACAACCGGAATCGGGCGGTCGAACGGAGGAAGGACATGGCCATATCTCGCGCCTAGGCTCGCTTTCAGGGAGCGGACATAGGACATTTTGTCCAATCCCGTGATCGCAATCAATGACGCAGTGGCTGGTTGGAGAATGGGGCAGATGCCTCCATAATGCGATTCGCGTATCGGCAAGCTGGCGCTCACTGCCCGGACTGCGGATGTGCCCGATGCAGGACCGATCAATGTCTTCCGATTCCGTGCCCACCGCCCCGGTTGCCAGCACCCAGATGGAAAAGGATGCGCGCGCGCTGCATGATGATGGCGGCCACCGGATCGACCCGGCGGAAATCGCCATCGGGGTCGTGATCGGTCGCACCTCCGAATTCTTCGACTTCTTCGTCTATGCCATCGCGTCGGTGCTGGTGTTCCCGCAGCTGGTGTTTCCTTACATGGATCCGCTGCAGGGCACCTTGTGGTCTTTCGCCATCTTCGCCCTGGCCTTCGTTGCCCGCCCGGTCGGCACGATGATCTTCACCGCCATCGACCGTGCCTATGGCCGGGGGGCGAAGCTGACGATCGCGCTGTTCCTGCTCGGCGGATCGACCGCCGCCATTGCCTTCCTGCCCGGATATGAGGTGATCGGTGTCGGTTCGGCACTGCTGCTGTGCCTGTTCCGCATGGGGCAGGGCGTGGCGCTGGGCGGTTCGTGGGATGGCCTCGCCTCGCTGCTGGCGCTCAATGCCCCGGAAAACAAGCGCGGCTGGTATGCGATGATCCCGCAGCTCGGCGCGCCGTTGGGCCTGATCGTGGCCAGCCTGCTGTTCCTGTTTCTGGTCACCACCCTGCCGGCGGCCGATTTCATCGACTGGGGCTGGCGCTATCCCTTCTTCGTGGCCTTCGCCATCAACGTGGTGGCGCTGTTTGCGCGGCTGCGGATCGTGGTCACGCCGGAATATACAGAATTGTTCGAAAACCGCGAACTGCAGCCGGCTTCGCTGATCGAAACCGTCCGTGCCGAATGGCGCATCATCGCAATGGGCGCCTTTGCCCCGCTGGCGAGCTTTGCCATGTTCCACATGGTGACGGTGTTTCCGCTATCATACGTCTTCCTCTTCACCGACGACAGCCCGACCGGCTTTCTGGTGATCGAGGCGGTGGCGGCGGCCGTGGGCGTGGTGGCGATCTTCGCCTCGGGCTATCTGGCTGATCGCTATGGCCGGCGTACGGTGCTGGGCGCAACGGCAGTGGCCATCGCCGCCTTCAGCGGCTTCGCCCCGCAATTGCTGGATGCCGGCGAGGTGGGTGAAGCGGTCTTCATGCTGCTCGGTTTCGTGCTGCTGGGCCTGGCCTTCGGCCAGTCTTCCGGCGCGCTGTCTTCGGCCTTCAGCCCGCAGCATCGTTACACTGGATCGGCGCTGACATCGGACCTCGCCTGGCTGTTCGGCGCCGGCTTCGCCCCGCTTGCGGCGCTGCTGCTGTCGACCCATTTCGGTCTGCTGTCGGCCGGTGCCTATCTGCTGTCGGGCGCGATCGTCACCATCGCGGCCCTGTGGTTCAACCGCGAGCTGGGCCGGACAATCGCGGACTGACCGGCCCGGATCCTGCGCGATCAGGTATAGGACAGGCGCGGATCGTCGTAATAGTCATTGATCTGATTGGGGTTCACATCGGGTTCTCCGGTGCTGCCAAGCAGTACCGGCAGGAAGCTGCGCAGCGGCAGGCTACCCACTGCCGGTGCGGTTTCGGTGTAGATGTTCTGCACCAGCAATCCGCCAATCGCCGATTTGTCGGTTGGCAACAGCACCAGCTGCGCTGTCTCGCCATCCCATTCGCGGGTTTCGCGCTCACGCGCGACGGTGGCATTGACGCAGCTGTGGCGCAGCACATTGCCAGCATTGCCGATCTCATGGCTCTGCGCTCCGTCATAGATGCTGGTCGTGTGGACCACATGCTGCGGCCCATCGGCATGCATGGTGATCTTCGTGCCATCGTCCATCATCAGCGTGCGGCTGGTCACTTCCCAGTCCTTGATATGCTTGCCGTTCAGGTTTTCATGCGGATCGCCCCAGACCTCCCAGGTGAAGTGCGCCTTGTCGCCCACCAGCCGGGTCAGGGTGATGGTGTGCTTGTCCAGCTTCATCACCCACATCCCGCTGCGCGACCGGTATTCGAACTGTCCCCCGCTCGTCCGCTGCAGCCCGCCCCGGGCGATCCCGTCCGCTTCGCATGTCGCATCGGTTTCCGCCGGCAGAACGGGCAGGGTGGCGGTATGGGGGATGATGCTGCCGGCAAACTGCCGCCCCAGCGCGGCGCTGGCCACGATCTTTTCCTGTGGTGCCCGGGTGGCACTGCCGGCCTGGGTGTAGAGATTGCCCAGATAGAGCCAGGAATAATCGGGATGGGAAAATGTCCCGGCCAGATGCCCGGTTTCCCCGTCATGTTCGCCCTGGTCGCGGCTTTCGGCCACTGTGGTGTTCACTTGGCTGTGCATGATCGTCATGGTCAGCACGTCGATCTCGTGGCTGTTGTCGCCATCATAGATGCTGACGCGCAGCAGATTGCCGCCCTGTCCCCACATGGTCAGCTTGGCGCCGCCCGGCAGGATCATGCTGCGCCGGTCGCCGGCCCAGCTGCGCAGCTCCTGCCTGCCCAGCAATTCCCGCGTCCCGCGCGACACATATTGGAAGCCCGCGCCATGCGTCGCCGCCGCCGAAGGTTTCACGGTCAGCGCACCCCCGGCAATTTCCACCCGCCAGCCGCTCAGCGTGGTGAAGCTGGCCGGCTGCCCCTGCGCTGACTGCACCAGCCGCCCGGCCGGGGTGATGGTAATGGTGGTCGGCGTGGGTGTAGGTATCGGCGCAACCTTGGGTTTGTCATCCCCGCATCCGCCCAACAGGGCGATCGCCCCGACGATGGCCGCCATGGCCGTCCATCCCCGCATCCGTGCCGCACGTGCAAGCTGCATTCCGTTATCCATAACCGCCCCTGTGATCCGATTGTCTACGGATACTATCGGCAGGCGCGCGCCATTCGGATCAGCGATTAAAAACGGCAGTGCTCATTCAGAGCGATTTCTAAGCAGGTGGAATCACCTGCTGCTCGGAAATCGCGGCAAACAAAAGGAAATAGAGCGGCGATCCGATGCAATCGGATCGCCGCTCTAATCGCCGTTGGTATCGACCATGTAGACCTCGGGCTTGCCGCGCGACGAGGGGTCCCATCCGGCCGCCAACGCGGCCCGCACGCCCCGGGCTGCAATCGTGTCGTTGATATGCAATCGCCCTCTGGGCATGCCTTTCAACAACCGCTTCGGTGCCGGAAATTCCAGCACGGCCCCCCGCGGCATGTCGTGCTGACGCAGGGAAACCGTCATGCCCTTCCAGCCATCGGAAGACGACAATTGCGGATCGCTGAGCAGTTCCCAGTCATATTTGGACCCATCGATTTCGACGGTGCCACCACGGCCATGTTTATGAAGCATGCCATGTCCTTAGCATGGCAGCCGCCGCACTCCACCCTTCACGCGTGCTCCGGCAGAAGGGGGAATGGCCTTGCCTCAGGCCCCCAGCCATTCGCAGATGATTTCGCCCCGGTGCCCTTCGGGCGCCAACGCCGCCCGCGCGGCTTCCAGCAGGGGCGGCAGATCCTGAGTGAAGGCATAGGGCGGATTGACGATAAACAGGCCTGCACCATTGTAGATGCCGGGCTGTTCGCTGTCGTAAAGCCAGTGCTCGATCACCAGGAATTTCGGAATGCCCAGCTTGCGCAGCTGCTCCTTCCATCGCGCATGCGTGATGCGCTCCTTCAGCGGATACCAGATCACCGTCACCCCATGAGCCCATTTGCGGTTCGCGGCGGCGAGGGTGCGGGCGATGCGCGCGCGCTCGTCCGTCTGTTCATAGGGCGGGTCGACCACGACCACGCCGCGCGCAGTGCGTGGTGGCACCATCGCCAGCCAGAGCTCATAAGCGTCGCGTTCATGCACGGCCGCGCCGCTGCCGCGCATCACGCCCCGCAGCGTGTCGGCGTCTTCGGGATGCTTTTCGTTCAGGATCAGCAAATCCTGCGGGCGCAGCAACTGCGTCAGAAATTGCGGCGATCCGGGGTAGAGCCGTGCTTCATCACCCGCATTCACCGCCCGCACGGCGGCGCGATAATCGTCCAGCAGGGGGTTCGTGCCGGCAAAGGCCCGCAGCACGCCCTGTGTGGCCTCGCCCGTGCGCTGGGCGTCGCTGCCGCCAAGATCATACAGCCCGCAGCCGGCATGGGTGTCGATCAGCGTCAGCGCGCCCGGTTTTTGCTGCAAGGCCCGTATGAGGGCGATCAGGAGGCTGTGCTTGACGACATCGGCGCTGTTACCGGCGTGGAAGGAATGGCGATAATTCATTGTAACTCGAAGATCCTGACGGCTGGCCTTTAGACGAGCTGCCGGACCTTCTGCAAAGCGAAGTTGGGTGCTGCCGGGGCATCAGCTGGACTGGGGTTCGCCTTCGGAAGTGGCTGGCGCGGAAAAATTGATCGAACTCACCCGGTTCCGCCCGGCATGCTTGCTGCGATACAGCTCGTCATCGGCATGCTTGATCCACAGATCGGGCGACAAATCGCGGGTGCAGCGGGCGGTGGCGATGCCCATGCTGATCGTCACGCTGGAACTGACGTTGGATCCTTCATGCGGAATGTCGAGCGCGCTGATCTGCTGGCGGATCTCGCTCGCCACCTCCAGCGCGGCATCGGCATCGGCGCCCGGCAGGATGCAGGCGAATTCCTCCCCGCCATAGCGGGCCGGAACATCGGATGCGCGCCGCAATGCGCGGGACAGGGCCGATGCCACCATCACCAGGCAACGGTCACCTTCCAGATGGCCATAGGTGTCGTTGAACTGCTTGAAGAAATCGATGTCCAGCAGGATCACCGACAGCCAGTCGCCGGTGCGGGCTAGGCGCGATGTTTCAGTGTTGAGCGCCTGTTCCATTCGCCGGCGGTTGCTCAGCCCGGTCAGGGCATCGGTCACTGCCATTTCAGCCAGCCGGTCGCGCAGTCGCTTCAGCTCGATATGGTTGTTCACGCGGGCCCGAAGGATCACCGGCTGTATAGGCTTGGTCACATAATCGATCGCGCCCAGTTCCAGCCCGCGCACCTCATCCGCCGTGTCACCCAGCCCAGTGGTGAAGATCACCGGGACATCGGCCAGCAGCGGTTCCTTCTTCAGCTGTTCGCAGACCTCGAACCCGCTCATGTTCGGCATCAGCACGTCGAGCAGGATCAGATCGGGATAGATCGTGCGGGCAACATCCAGCGCCTGTTGTCCCGAGGTTGCAAAACTGATCTCGAAATCATCTTCGAGAATGGCGTTGATGATCTCGATATTGGATATTTCATCATCGACGATCAGGACGGTTGATCTACCGGTCATGCGTCACTCCTGGCGCGGTCGATGCCTTCCGGCGAAGGCGTAGAGATTTCATCGAGCAGCTCAAGCGCCTTTTCATAATCAAGCTGATCGAGTGCCTGACGCACAGGATGGCTGTCCTGCTTTTCCGGGGGCAGGCCCAGCGCTGTGGCCAGCGTGGCAAAGCCTGACCGGGCCTTCAGGCTGCGCCGGCGCAGCAGGTCGCGCAGGGCTTCGGCAGCAGCGGCGATTTCGGCATCGCTGGCCACCGTGATCCCCGTATCTTCCCTGGCTTGGGCAGTGGCGGCCGTCAGGCTGCGCGCGGCGGTAATGGCTGGGGCCAGCTCCGCATCCAGCGCGGCAATCCGGGTGGATACATCGCTCAGCGCGCCGCTGGCGATCTGTCGTTCGATATCCGCCGCGATGGCCTGCACGCCGGGCAGTTCCAGCGACCCGGCAACGCCCTTCAGCGTATGGGCAAAGCGGCGCGCTTCTTCCACCTGACCATTGGCCAGCAGGGCATTCAGATCGCGCCCGGCATCGCCATAGCTTTGCCCGAAACTGACGATCAGCTTGCGCAGCAGCGCCGCCTTGCCATTCACACGGGCCAGCGCGGCCGAAAGGCCGAAGGGCGGCAATTCATCGGGCAGATCGCGTGCCACCGGTGGGGCCGCCTCAACCTTGGCCGGCGCGTCGGCCGTTGCGGCGGCCACCGGTTTCAACCAGCGGTCGAGCGTGCGCACCAGCGCTGCCGGGTCGACCGGTTTTGACACATGATCGTTCATGCCCGCCGCAAAGCAGCGTTGCCGCTCTTCTTCATAGGCGTGGGCGGTCATGGCGATGATAGGCAGCTTTTCGGCCGACCATTCGCGTCGGATAACGCCGGTGGCGGTAATGCCGTCCATTTCGGGCATCTGCACATCCATCAGAATGGCGGCATATTCCGTGCCATGGGCGGCCACCCGGTCACAGGCGATACGGCCGTTTTCGGCGATATCGGTCAGCAATCCGGCATCGGACAGCAGCTCGGTGGCGATTTCCCGGTTGATGTCATTGTCTTCGACCAGCAGCACCTTCTGCCCGCGCAGATGCTCGGCCACCATCGGCGGATGGTTCGCATCGGCGATGATCTGCGGCGCGGAAGGTTCCACCTTTGAGAACAGATCGGAAATCGTGTCGAGCAGGGCGCGGGGCTCGATCGGCTTGCTCAGGAAGGCGGCGACATCGGATTTGCCGACACTGGCCATGAATTCATCAGCGCCATAGGCGGTGATCATGATGGTGACGGGCAGATCGGTAATGCGCTGGCTGTTGCGCATGGCCTTGAGCGTATCCATCCCGTCCAAGCCGGGCATCTTCCAGTCCAGCAGCAACAGATCATAGGGCTTGCCGAACCGGGCGGCCGTTTCCAGCGCGCCCACGGCTTCCTGCCCGGACGCGACCAGATCGACCGGGATCTCCCATCCGGCGAACATTTCCTCGATGATCTGCCGGGCGGCGGGGTTGTCGTCGGCCGCCAGAATGCGCAGCCCCTGCACCACCGGGGCCGGTGCCAGATCCAGCAGGGCGGATTGCCGGTCGATCGGCAGGGTCAGCTTGAACAGGAAGGTGCTGCCGACGCCGATCTCGCTTTCGACCCGGATGGTTCCGCCCATCTGTTCGACGATCTGGCGGCTGATGGCCAGGCCCAGTCCGGTGCCGCCGAACTTGCGGGTGGTGGAACTGTCCGCCTGGGAGAAGGAGCTGAACAGCGAAGCTTGCTGTTCGGCGGACATGCCGATGCCGCTGTCGCGAACCGATACCTCAATGGTCGCCTCGTCATCGGTGCACGTCAGCATCCGTGCGCTGACCGTGACAGAGCCCTGATCGGTGAATTTGACCGCATTGCTCAGCAGGTTCAGCACGACCTGGTTGAACCGCAGCTCGTCCCCCAGCAGGCGCGGGGGCAGCGTGTCGGCGAAGCGGCCTTCGATAATCACGCCCTTGGCCGCAGCGGCGGTTTCGACCAGATGAATCTGATTGCCGATCGAATGGCGCAGATCGAAGGAATGAATTTCCAGTTCCAGCTTGCCGGCTTCGTTTTTCGAAAAGTCGAGAATATCGTTGATCAGGCGCAGCAGGGCGACCGCCGCACCATTGATCTTGGTGATATAGTCTCGCTGCTTGCCGTCCAGCTCCACTCGCTGAAACAGGTGGCAGAAACCCAGGATCGCGTTCATCGGCGTGCGGATCTCGTGGCTCATATTGGCCAGGAACATGCTTTTGGCGCGGCTGGCGTCTTCGGCCTCGCGCGTGCGTTCTTCCAGGATCGCGTTCTGTTCGCGGATTTCCGCGCTCATCCGGCTGATCCGCGCGAAGCTGGCGACCACCATGTCGCTGACCCAGACCAGCACCGCCGTCTGGAACGCGACGATTGCCGCGTGCAGCACCACACGGGCCAGATTTCCTTCTCCGGGGAAAACGGCGAAGGGCAGCAGGAACAGCAGCAGCAGATGGTGCAACGCGGTCGCCGTCGCGGCGACCAACACGGCGCGCTTGTCGAACCAGCCGATGGTCAGCGCCAGCATGGCGAAGAAATACATGTGCATGTCCATCTGCCAGGCATGTCCCTGGAACAGATAGAGCAGGATGGCCGGTTCCATGACCAGCGCCACCGCCGACAGATAGCGGGTGGGTGCGCTCGGGCCATATTGGCGCCACGACAGGTGATAGGCTCCGGCCAGAACAGCCCCGGCAATCGCAGCGCCGGGGGCTGATCGGCCCATTGCCCAGGCAATCGCCGCCAGCAGGGGCACATGGGCCCAAAGCAGTGGCAGCAGGAAGCCGCCAAAATGCGTGCGCAGCTTGTCGAGTTCTATACTCACGAATGTCAGCTCTCTGTCGGGGATGCGAAGCACCCGGTTTTGAAAGGAGATGGAACGACCAGCCAGGCACCGGCCTGTCTGGCATGCTGCGCAAAATCGCCGCTGGTCGATCCGGCAATGGCCATGTTGGCAAAGCGTCCGCTTTCGATCAGGCCGCCATCGGCCGATCGGATCAGGTTGATGGTCTGCCCGGGTGTAGACCAGGGTGCCGAAACCACCAGATATTGATCGTTGCGCGGCGCGCCTGTCAGCGTGGCGGCGGCAAGGCCGATCAGGCCGGCAGTCAGCAGGGCTGCAGCGGGCAGGGCGTTGCAAATGATGTTTCGCCCGGAAACAGGCATTTGCCGGGCCGGGCGCATATAGTCTTCCACGAAGCACGACACATCTTGCGTAGTCGGCATCACCTGGCCTCCGTCACCGGATAAACTAGCGTTTTTTGGTGAAAATATCCTTAAATCCTGAAATCGACGTCTCATTTTTTGGATAGGCAATGTAGTTATTTCAGAAATTTCATGGTTTTCAGCATGTTGTTCATGAATGTGCAAATGCTCGCGAATGGCCGTCACCATGCGTGGCCGCAGATTAGCCTTGACGGAGCGAAATGGCGAACAGAAGTTCCGCAATTTGGGTAGAAAAATCCCAATCTATGCTTGCAGCCCTTCACCTACCGGCCACGTCCATTGCCTCTGTCACTAGCAACCAAATCGCATGGCCAGTACGTGGATAGGCACAGGAGAACCGATAGCCGCAGAAGGGCGCGGAAACAGGCGCTTGCCAACAAGTTCAACTATACAACATTTCAACTTCTAAACATTGGGTAGGAAATTACCAAATTTGGCTTGATATACGTAGCGTCATACATATTGTGTCATTCTTCGCTGCGGAGTCTGCCTGATCAGGCCTGATGGTGAAGGGCGGACGCATGTCCGACCGAAAAGAGGATGGTGCTGATCACGCAAAAGAATTTGCGAGGCTGCACCGTGAAATGGGAGGATGTCATGACCAAAAGTGGGGTGAATTACGTCCGCTGTGCGCTCGCTTGCTCGAGCGCGCTTTATGTCACCATCGGCGCAACGGCCGCACACGCGCAGGATGCCAGTGAGCAGCCGGTCGCCGAACAGGGTGAGGCCATCGTCGTCACCGGTTCGCGCATTCAGCGGCGGGATTTCGAATCCATCAGCCCGATCGTGACCGCGAATGACGCTCTGCTGAAGGCGTCGTCCACCGCCGCTATCGAAACCAGCCTCAACAAGCTGCCGGGCTTCACTCCGGTTCAGACGCCGGCGCTGGGCGGCGATGTCCAGCCCACCGCGACCAGCACGCCCGGTGCCGCCACGGTTTCGCTGCGCGGTCTCGGCACGAACCGCAATCTGGTGCTGGTCGATGGTCGCCGCGCCACCCCGGCCAACGCGCTGGGCGTGGTCGACATCAACACCATTCCTGCCGCTGCCATCGACCGGGTGGAAGTCATCACCGGGGGCGCATCGGCCACCTATGGCGCCGATGCCGTTGCTGGCGTGGTCAATTTCATCCTCAAGAAGAATTTCCAGGGGCTGGAACTCGATGCCTCGGTCGGCATGACCGAACATGGCGATGGCGCAGAATATACTTTCAGCGGCTTGATGGGCACCAATTTCGACGATGGCCGTGGCAATGTGACCATGGGCCTGTCGATGAACACGCGCGAAGCCGCCTATCGGCGTGATCGCGACTGGTTCGTCGACACCTGGCGGGATCCGCGTTTCGTTGGCACAGAATTCTTTCCGGCGTTCTCCGGCTTCCAGCCCTATGGCGACGTCAAACCGTCGCAAGCTTCCTATGACGCGATCTTCGGTACCGGGGCCGTCACGGCGGGCGATCGGCTCTATTTCAATCCCGATGGCACTGCGTTCACCGGCTTTTTCCAGAGCCCCGATGTCGATGGTGTGGATCGATTTACCGGCGATCTGACCGGGCTGAAATGGAAACGCCAGGCAGACGGCACGCTGGGGCAGAACTTCCTCGACGAACTGGTGGTGTTGCCGCTGACGCGGTACAATATCTACGCACGCGGCAATTACGAGATCAACGACTGGATCGGCGTATTCGGCCAGGCCACATTTACCCATGTGTCGACGCACACCATTCAGCAGCCATCTCCATCGGTGAATGGCTGGTCGGCACTGGTGCCGGCGTCCAATCCGGTACCGACAGAATTGCGCGGCATTCTTGACAGTCGTGTGCTTCCTGAGGGGATCAGTCAGGCCACGCGGGACATGCTCAATTGCGATCCTGCGGCAGTGGCAGGCGTAGCGGGATCGGGAGCCACCTGCGACTGGCAACTGACCTATTATCTCGACTATGCCAATCGCGAAGCCAAGACCGATGTCACCACCTACAATATGGTGGCCGGATTTGAGGGCAAGGTTCCTGGAACCGACTGGACATGGGAACTCTATGCTTCCCACGGAGAATCCGAAACCAACACGCTGATCACAGGTACAGCCTCGCTTGAGCGGCTGCGCGCGGTGTTGTCCGCGCCCAATTGGGGGCGGGGCTTCCTGGCAACGGGCAATGCGGCCGGCGGTGGATTCGGCGCGTCGACCGCTACCTGCACCAGCGGGCTGGACCCGTTCAACATGTCGCTGCAGATTTCCCCCGATTGCATAGAAGCGATTAGGGCTGACCTTAAAAACCGCTCGCTGATGCAGCAAACGGTGGTTGAATTCAACGCGCAGGGCGGGTTGTTCGAGCTTCCGGCCGGTCAAGTCCGTACAGCCATTGGCGCCAGCTACCGCAACAACAGCTACCGCTTCATCAATGACACACTGACATCGCAGGGCCAGTCCTTCCTGGATCAGGTCGTGGGCATCTATCCCAGTGGCAATTCCAATGGACAGATCGATGTCCAGGAAGTCTATGGCGAAGTATTGATCCCGGTGCTGGCAGATATTCCGGCCATCAAGCGGTTTGAAATCACCGTCGGTGGCCGTTCTTCTTCCTACAACACCACCGGCCATAACTTCACCTGGAAGGCGATGGCCGATTGGGAAGTGACCGACTGGATGCGATTGCGTGGTGGATACAACAGCGCGGTTCGCGCGCCCAATGTCGCGGAACTCTATCTGGCGCCGCAGCAAACCTTTACGGCGGCGGGCGGAGGCGATGTCTGTCGCACCACCAATCCGCTGTCCTATTCGGCCAACTCCGCCGTTAATGGCAATGCCGCCAATGTGCGGGCGGTCTGTCGCATCCTGATGGACCAGACGATCGCCGGCGCGGCCGACATTTTCTACGGCAATCCGCAATTCTCCGAAGCACAGGGACCGGCTTTTGCCTTTCCGACGCTGACCGGCAACATCAACGTCCGCCCGGAAAAGGCCAAGACCTGGACAGTCGGGGCGGTGATCCAGTCGCCGTTCGAAACCGATCTGCTGCGCCGGCTGCGCCTGTCGGTCGATTACTACAACATCGCAGTCGATGATGCGATCGGTCCGCAAACGCTCGACAGTGCGCAGCGGGCCTGCTTCGATCCGACCTTCAACCCGGCCATTGCCAATGATCCGGCGGCGGCGGCGGCAAGCGCGATGTGCCAGGCTGTCGGTCGCGTGGCCGGCGATGGCGCGCTGGGCAATGTCGCGGTCACCTATATGAACAATGGTCGTTTCCGCACCGAAGGCGTCGATGTTCAGCTCGATTGGGCGGTGCCGGTCGGGCCGGGGACGTTCAACATCAATTCGGTCTTCAACTATCTGATCACGCTGAAGTCTGCAGCTTTGCCGGAATCGGCGGGTCCGGCCGGTGCGCTGGTCGAATATGCCGGCACGCTGGGGCCGGCGGGCAGCGCGGGGATTTCCGAAAACGGGCTCAACCCGGGTGCCTTCCGCTGGAAGATGTTCAACACCTTCGGCTATTCGGTCGGCCCGGCCACGCTGTCGCTGCAATGGCAGCATCTGCCCAGTGCCAAATCGATTGCCTATCCGTCGACCAACAACACGCCCTTCGTCGGCTCACCCGCCTATGATCTGTTCAATCTGAACGGCAGCTATGCGGTGACCGACAATGTCGTGATGCGGTTCGGGGTGGACAATCTGTTCAACCGCGCCCCACCGCTGGTGGAATACAATGGTTCGACCACCGGCCTGGCCAACGCCGTCGGCGCCAATCCCTACAACGCCTATTTCTTCGATCTGAACGGCCGCCGGTTCTACGTCGGCGCAAACATGAAGTTCTGATCGCCGCCTGCCCATCACAAGATGAAAACATGCGGAGAGGGAAATGGTACAGGGAAACATGCAGCGCTGGCTGCTGGCCGCAGCTTTGGTGCTGGGGCTGGCTGCCTGCGGTCAGGGGGCGGCTGACGGGCCGGGCCAGGTCGATCAGGAACGGCTGCTTGCAGCCGGGGAAGATCCCGACAACTGGCTCGGCTACGGGCGCACCTTTGAAGAACAGCGGTTCAGCCCGCTGGAACAGATATCGGCCAACACCATCGATCAGCTGGGCCTCGCCTGGTCGGTCGCACTCGATACCAACCGGGGGCAGGAAGCAACGCCGATCGTCGTCGATGGGGTCATGTATATCTCGACCGCCTGGTCGAAAGTCATGGCCATCAACGCCGCCACAGGGGAAGTCCTGTGGCGGTACGATCCCAAGGTCATCGGCGCCAAGGCCGTTCATGCCTGCTGCGATGTCGTCAATCGCGGCGTCGCGGTGTGGAAGGGGCGGGTCTATGTCGGCACCATCGACGGTCGGCTGATCGCCGTCGATGCCGGCACGGGGGAAGAGGTCTGGTCCGTCGTCACGGTGGATCAGGCAAAACCCTATACGATTACCGGCGCGCCCCGCGTGTTCAAGGACAAGGTCCTGATCGGCAACAGCGGGTCCGAACTGGGCGTGCGCGGCTATGTCACCGCCTATGATGCGGCCACGGGCAAGGAAGCCTGGCGGTTCTACACCGTGCCGGGCAATCCGGCCGATGGGCCGGACAATGCCGCATCGGATGAAGCCTTCGCACGCTTTGCGGGCAAGACCTGGTTCGGCGATTACTGGGAACTGGGCGGTGGCGGCACCGTGTGGGATTCCATGGTCTATGACCCGGAATTCGATCAACTGCTGATCGGCGTGGGCAATGGCGCGCCCTGGAACCACCGCGCCCGCAGCGACGGGAAGGGGGACAATCTGTTCCTCAGTTCCATCCTGGCCCTCGATCCCGATACCGGGGCTTACAAATGGCATTATCAGGTCAATCCCGGCGAAACCTGGGATTTCACCGCCACGCAGCAGATCACCCTGGCGGATCTGACGATTGACGGGAAAATCCGCAAGGTCGCCATGCAGGCGCCCAAGAACGGGTTTTTCTATGTGATCGACCGGACCAACGGCAAGCTGATCAGTGCAGAGGCCTATGCGCAGCAGAACTGGGCCGAACGCATCGATCTGGTGACCGGGCGGCCGGTCGAAAAACCAGGTGTGCGTTATGCGGACAAGGCGATGCTGCTCTATCCTTCGGGGATCGGTGCCCATGCGTGGATGCCGATGAGCTATTCGCCCAAGACCGGGCTGGTCTATATCCCGACCATGCATGTGCCGATGGCCTATGGCGACGATGTCAATTTCGAACGTCGCCCGGGCCGCTGGAACACCGGCGTCGCTTTCCTTGAACCACCCGAAGGCACGGTTCCGGGCAAGACCGGGGCCGAACGGCGTGCGGCGGTGGCGGCGATGAACAAGGGCGCACTGGTCGCCTGGGATCCCGTGCATCAGCGGGAAGCCTGGCGGGTGGATCAACCCTGGCCATGGAACGGCGGCACGCTGGCCACTGGCGGCAATCTGGTGTTCCAGGGCGATGCCCATGGCTTCTTCAACGCCTATGCCGCCGACAGTGGCAAGCCGCTGTGGAAATTCCAGGCGCAACGCGGCATCCTGGCCGGCCCGATCACCTATCGCGTGAACGGCGAACAATATGTCGCCGTGCTCGGCGGCTATGGCGGATCGATGGGCATGGCCACCACTTCGGACTGGATGCGCCGTCCGCCCCCCAATGGCGTGGTGCTGGTGTTCAAGCTGGGCGGCAAGGCCAGCCTGCCGGCACTGCCCGCCGAAACACCGCGTCCCTATGTCTCCTCGGCCGAACGCTTCACCACGGCGCAGCTGGCCGAAGGGGCGAAATGGTTCGTTGCCTATTGCACCATCTGCCACAGCGGCCCGGTCAATCCCGATCTGCTGCGGTCACAGATCGCCACCAATCGCGATGCCTGGCGCGGCGTGGTGATCGATGGCGCGCTGGCGGACAATGGCATGGCCAGCTTTGCCGAACAGCTGACGCCCGATCAGGCGGAGGCGGTGCGCGGCTATGTGCTGAGCGCCGCGCGCGAAGCTGCCGCCAAACCACCCGCGCCATAGGCAGGGTGGCAAAAAGAAAAGGGCCCCCTCACCAGTCCGGTGAGGGGGCCCTTCCTGTATCGGCGATACAAAGGATCAGGCGTTGGCGGCCAGCGTGTTGAAAGTGGTCGGCACGCTGGTGCTGAACAATTCGGTGAAGGGATCGTCGCTTTCCACGGCATAGGGTTCGGTCCCCTCACGCACGGTGGTGCGGCGCATGTCGCGCGCCTCATTGGCGGCATCGAACTCGCCGCCGCGATGCATGCTGCACAGATTGTCCCAGATCACCAGATCGCCCGGCGCATACTTCACCTTGAAGGTGTATTCCGGCTGGGTGGTGAAGGCGATCAGCTCATCGATCAGCGCGCGTGCCTCATCATCGGGCATGCCTTCGATGCCCATGGTGTGCGCCGCGATGAACAGCGCCTCGCGGCCCGATCCGCGATGGACATGCACCAGCGGGTGAACAGCCTTCAGCCCGCTCGCCAGTTGTTCCTCGCTCACCTCGGCCCCAGCCTTGCGGCGCGACCACCAGAGCGAATTGATGCCCTTCAGATTGCGGACCTTGTCCTTCATCGACTGGGGCAGGTCTTCCCAGGCGCTGCGCGTGTCGGCAAACCAGGTTTCGCCGGCTTCCTTGGGCACCTGATGCGCCAGCAACAGCGAATAGGATGTCCGCTTTTCCATGAAGGCGCTGTCCGTGTGCCACAGCCGATCGCCCTTGCGATAGGTGATCGCCACCGGATCGCGGGTAATGTTGCCATCGACATCCAGATTGCTGGCATCGAACAGCTCGCGATGCTCCAGCCGGTTTCTGCCTGGGCGCATGGGCGACTTTTCCAGATGGCCGAAGTTCCGGCTGAAGGCGACATGGCTGGCATCGTCGAGCCCGGTGTTGCGATAGACGCACACGCCCCAGCGGTTCATCGCGGCGATAACGGCCTGGCGCTGCTCTTCATCCAGCGGGCGGGTGATGTCGATACCGGAAACCTCGGCCCCGAAACGGGGGAGGATCGGCTGAACGGTCAGAGACATGCATGATCCTTCTCAGCATGGGGCACAATCCGCCCCGAATATGGCTGTCTGTATAAAAGCGTACCTTGCTACATAAAGCAAGTGCGGTCTGGTGGCCGATCGTTGCCGCCGCTGCTATGTCAACCTCTCAACACGATCCGAAAATCCGCCAGAAGCCAGGAAAAACAGCGCAATGACCGACTTCAAGGGCGAATCCGAATTCAATCAATGGGCCAATCATTTCGAAGAATTCTACCCAACCGGCTCTCGCGCAGAGGCGGAATTCCGCTTTTCCCGCACGGCGGTGGTCACGGCGCGACTCTGGACCACCTTCATCGATGAAACGATCCGGCAGGCCACCGGCCAGTCGCGCGCGCGGTGGCAGACCCTGTCGGTGCTGGTATTTTCCAAGGACCCGCTGGCCACGGTCGAACTGTCGCATCGCATGGCCGTGCAATGGCCCACGCTGGTGCGCATTCTCAACGAGCTGGAAGCAGACGGGCTGATCACGCGCGAGGTGAACCCCGATGATCGCCGATCGCGCATGATCGCTCCCACCGCCGCCGGCCGGGCCGTGTTCAATGAGGTTCGGCAGATACTGGATCCGACCCGTGCCGAACTGCTGGCCGGTTTCGAAGAAGAGGAACTGCGCATGGCGGAGGCGGTGCTGGACCGCTTCTTCAACCTGCTGGTGCAGCGCCTCGAACGCGGCTGATCCTATCCCGCCAGCGCCGGTTCGGGCTGGGCGTTCCCGCGTGCGGCCTGTTCGCCCGCCAGCCGTTGCGCGACCATGCGCCGCGCCAGCACCGCACCACGATCGCGCGGCAGCACCAGCGGGTGGTGCGCGAACAGATCATGCGACGCCATCTGCAACTCGATATCCTCCATCATCGGTCCATCCTCGCGTTCGAAGATGCCGCGGAAGAATTCCACGAAGCGCCGGTCGCCTTCGGCATCGCGATCCAGTTCGAAAGTGCGCGTGAAGCCGGAAAAATAATGGCTCGATCCGGCGGTTTCCGGGGTGATGCAATGGGTCTGTTCCATATAGGGCTGGCGCAAGCTGGCCGGATCGTCGCCGGCCGGCACCGCCCCCATGGTGACACGCATATTGGCCGGGGCTTCCCACACGGTAGCGGTCCATTGATCATAGGCCTGGCCGGCGGGGATATTGTTGTCGAACACGCCCGGGCGCGTGATATCGGGCACCAGCGTGCGGCTGAACACCTTGCCGTCAGCGCTGCGCGCGGAATAGACCTCGCCCGGCGTGGCGCCGGCATCGGGCTTCCACCCGCCGATGGAACTCGTATGCAGCCAGAACAGGTGCGACAGCTCCATCAGATTGTCATTGCCCAGCTGCCAATTGCCGGCGAACTGCACGTGCCACAGCAGCGGGCGCATATCCTCCCGGTCCATATGGCTGTGATCGGGAATGGTTGCCGGATCGGCCTGCGCCGGGTCGCCCATCCAGATCCAGATCATCCGATGGCGTTCGACCACCGGAAAAATCTCCACCGCCGCGCCAGGGGGCGGGCTGTCCTGATAGGGGCTGCGGGTGCAGCGGCCGTCGGGCCCGAAACGCAGCCCGTGATAGATGCATTCGATATCGTCGCCGCTGCGCCGCCCCTTCGACAGAAAGGCGAAGCGATGCGGGCAACGATCCAGCATCGCCACCGGCGTGCCATCCCGCTCCCGCCGATAGAACAGTACCGGGCGGTCCAGCAGCCGACGGGGGAACAATGCCTCTGCCTCCACCTCATGCGACAGGGCGCCGACATGCCAGGCGTTCAAGATAAATTCGGGATCTGCCATCATGGTCTCCAATGGTTGGCAATCGGGGCAGGTTGCGGCAATCGGGGCGCATGACGCGCGACAGGGAAGACACGCAGGCAACACCGGACGGCACCGCGCTGACGCTGCCGCATCTGGTCAAATGGGTCGAAATGGCCGTGCGCGCGCGGACTGAACGGGCGCTGCGCGATCTGCCGGTTTCGGGCACGCAGCTGTTTGTGCTGGTGCTGCTGAGGGAACGGGGGGAAGCAACCTCGGCCGATCTCGCCCGGATGATGCATATCACCCCCCAGGCCATGACCACGCTGATCGGCCCGCTGCGCGATGGCGGCTATATCGACCGCCGCGTCGACACCACCCATGCCCGCCGCCTGCTGCTGCGGCTGACCCCCGATGGCGCCGCCATGATCCGCCAGGCCCGCAGCCTGACCCCGGCGATCGAAGATGATCTGCTCGACGGTTTCACCGATGAAGAGCGGGTGGTGCTCAAAAAACTGCTCGGCCGCATCGCCCGCCGGTTCGAATAAAAAACGCGGTTCATGCGCCAAAATGCGTGGCTCTCGCGGCAAAATGCGTCCTCCCGCGCGATGTGCGCTTGCTGTCAAATATAAGGTGACCTTATATTGAGTTGCAAGCCCGGGTAGGCCAGAGAGGGGCGGTGCCGGCTCGTGTCCTATAGGGAAGGCGTGGTTTTCGGGTTTTCCAACGGAACGCCGAGACGCGCGGCTACTCCATCCACATAAGTGCAGATGATTTGGTCCTCGATACCATATCCGAAGTAGGGAATCGAAGGCCTGCCGTGATCAAACCGTTTGACCCGGTTTTGGTAGTGCGCAACCTGTTTCATGCACATTTTTGAAAAAGTGGTTTCTTCAATGCAGCGACGCAGAAAACCGATCTGGAAAGAATTCATATCATTTATGATGACTTGACTGACGGCTTGCTCCCATTCTTCATCTATGTTGTTGTATTTCCATCTATCCAAGGCTAGATATCCATTGTAGTAATTGAAATCGATACTTGTCCCAATTTTTCCAAAATCTTCATCCATGTTTGGGAATATTTTATTGCTGTCGTAGCCGCATTCTTTGCCGTTATCTGGCAAGATAACTGACAGGTTAAGATAGCCAATTTGTGCGAGTTCATGTTGGTAGCTGGCCAAAAGGCGGCCGGTTTCCTGCCATTTAGCCCCATCATCCACATCGTCAGCCCAATAGGCTGCCGATGCTGCGGCGATGAGGACGGGGCCGACGACAGTGCCGAAACCAAATATAGCGACAAAGCCTATGGTTGCTTTTGCCCAAATGCGCATGGGGCGCCCCATTCCCGTTGATCGATCAATGCCAGGGTAACCTGGATGGGGAAATCGGGCATCGTCTTATTTGACAGAACAGGCCACGCTCAACCGGTCGAGAAAACCATACAGCGTCTCATTCATCTCGCCCCAGTCATGCGCGCGCAGCGCATCGGGCTGATCGACGAAGCGGTGGGCGATGCCTGCTGCCAGTTCTTCTGCAGAGGCGGCAATCAGCATCTCCACCACCCCGGGGGTCAGCTCCATATGGCACTGAAATCCATAGGCGAGCGGACCATATTCGATGATCTGGCGCGGGCACCCGGCGCTGGTGGCGATCACCACGGCATCATCGGTCAGGCCGGGCATGTCATTGTGCCAATGGCCCACCTCCAGCGTCGCCGGGAAATCGGCGAACAGCGGATGCGCGATGCCGGCCGGGGTCAGGGTGATCGGGAATTTGCCGATCTCCTTTTCCGGGCTGTGGCTGTGGGCGGCGCCCAGCGCCTTGCCCATCAGCTGCGCCCCCAGGCATACGCCGATCACGGCCTTCCCGGCGGCGATGGCTTGGCTGATCAGCGCGCATTCGGCAGCGGCATTGAAATGCGGGCATTCCTGCGTGGTCGTATTGGGTGACTGCGGCCCGTCCATCACGATCAGCAGATCGATCTGATCCGCCGTTGTGGGCAGGGGTTCGCCGGCCTGCAGGCGGGACCAGGACAGGCTGTGACCGCGGCTTCTGGCCCAATCCTCATAGGCTCCGGGCGCTTCAAAGGCTTCGTGGATGACGAAATGAACCTGCATGATCATGCTCCGGCTTCGGGCTGAAAGGGCTGGGCAAAGGGGAAGCCGATGATGCGCATCTCTTCCGTTCCGGCATCCTGGGTCCGCTGAAGCACGGCGGTCATTTCCTGCGTTGCGCCCTTTGCAGCCTCCGCCAGCGGGCTGCCGTCACAAAGCCGCGCCACCAGCAGTGCGGTGAACAGATCGCCAGTGCCGCAGGGGCGAATCGGCAGGCGTGGCGTGGCGGTGCGCACGGTGGAATCCGGGGTATTCCGGGGGCTCCAGGCGACGCTTTCCAGCCATCCTGCCGGCGTATCGGCCATCACGCAGCCGGTCACCACGGCCGCACCCATGCCACGTTGATGGAGCGATGCCATGGCCGCTTCCAGATCCTGCTGCGTGCGGGCGTCAGCTTCTGCCAGCAATTCAAGCTCATACTGGTTGGGTGTGATTATGCTGGCCAGCGGGACCAGCGCCTCGCGGAACAGGGGGATCAGCTCCGGTTTCACGAACACCCCCAGATCATCATCGCCCATCACCGGGTCGCAGACATACAGCAGATCGGGGTTGCTCCGCCGGGCCCTCTGCATGAAATCGGCCACTACCTGCGCATTGGCGGCCGATGCCAGGAAGCCGGTGATGATCACGCTGGCCTGCTCCACCAACCCGCGTTCTTCCACGCCCAGCAGCAGGGCGGCCAGCAGTTCGGGTTCGAATACCCGGCCATGCATGGTGGGGTAATGCGGATGGTTGGTCAGGATCGCGGTGGGTACGGAAACAACCTCCAACCCCTTGGCCTGCATCGGAAAAACCGCCGCGCTATTGCCGACATGGCCATGCAGCACCTGGCTCTGGATGGATATCACCTTGGTCATTGGGCTGCACCTGATGCGGGTTGGAAACCGGGCCAGTAATCGCTGTCCGGGGTTGGACGATGGCCGAAAATGGCCTGTCCCACTCGCACGACATCAGCACCTTCTTGAATCGCGATCTCGTAATCGCCGGACATGCCCATCGACAGTTCGGCAAGCCCGGCATTGCGCCGCACCACCGCATCCCGCAGGCGAAGCAGCAGGGCAAAACAGGGGCGCACCCGGTCCATGTCGCTGGTGAACAGCGCCAGCGTCATCAGCCCGCGCGGGCGTAGGCGGGGAAAGCGGTCGAGCTGATCGGCAAAGGGCAGCAGCGCATCGGGATGCAGCCCGAACTTGCTCTCTTCGCCGGACGTGTTGACCTGCACATAGACGTCCAGAAAGCGATCTTCCCGTTCCAGCCGGGCGTTGAGTTGCTCGGCCAGTTTCACGCTGCCGAGCGCGTGAAATTCCGCAGCAAAGCGCGTCAGATATTTGATCTTGTTGGTCTGCAGATGGCCGATGATGGCCCAATCCACCGCCAGATCGGCCAGGGCATCGTGCTTGCCACTGGCTTCCTGGATCTTGTTTTCGCCAAAACTGCGCAGCCCCGCAGCATAGGCATGACGCAGCACAGGGGCGGGCACGGTCTTGGTCACCGGCAACAGGCGCACATCCGCGCGCGCCCGTCCCGCCCGGTCGCAAGCCCGCGTGATTCGATCCTCCACCTCGGCCAGATTGGCGCGAATGGTGGCCGACGGGTCATCACCGAAACGCGCCCGTTCTGCTGCTGTCAAAACACTGGCCATCGGATCAGGCTCGGTCACTGGCTGTTGCATCCCACGCAGGCGAAAGACTTGGCTCGGCCTCTTTCTAGCGTCATACTGGATCATCAGAAATGTCCAGTTGATGGGAATCGTGGTGGTCCAGTTGGATCAGCGCATGGGCGCAAGGCAGATTTACGAGGCGCTTCGTGAACAGATCCTCGCCGGTGTGTTCGGCCGCGACGGCCATTTGCCGTCGTCGCGATCGCTGGCGCAGGATCTGGGCGTATCGCGCACCACCGTCACGCTGGCCTTCGAACAATTGCACGCCGAAGGCTTCATCCGCATGCGCCAGGGGGCAAGGGCGCAGATCGCGCCGACGCTGGGCAATCAGCCGGAACCGAAGGTGTCACCGCCCAAGCCGACCACCGCCAGCCTGTCCGCCTATGGCCAGCGCATCGCGGTGGTGGTTGGGTGGCGGGACCAAGCCGAACAGACGCTGGTGGCGGATTTTCGTCATGGCGATCTGACCCCCTCCGATTTCCCCGCTACAGCCTGGAAACGCGCCATAAATCAGGCGATGGACCAGCGGTCACAACGGCTGGCCTATGACGATCCCCGGGGATCGCGGCGTCTGCGCATGGCGTTGCAGGGCTATCTGTGGCGCGCCCGGACCATCCGCTGCGATCTGGCCCAGGTCCTGATCGTCAATGGATCGCAGCAGGGGCTGGATCTCTGCGCCCGGCTGTTGCTGGAAACCGGCGACAGCTTCGTGATCGAAGATCCCTGCTACGCCATGGCGCGTCAGATTTTCGGCGGCACCGGCGCCGTGGCCCACGCGATACCGGTCGATGCGGAGGGCATCCGGTCCGATCGGCTGGATAAGTTTGCGGCGCGGCTGGCCTATGTCACGCCGTCGCATCAATTCCCGCTCGGCAGCGTAATGTCCGTGTCCCGCCGGCACAGCCTGCTGCAATGGGCCGGGCGGCACGGCGCCTATATCGTGGAAGATGATTACGACAGCGAGTTCCGCTACGATATCAACCCTGTGCCGCCGCTCTATGGATTGAGCGACGGGGGCGATGTCATCTATCTGGGCACGGTTTCCAAAACCCTCTCCCCCGCCTTGCGGCTCGGTTTTCTGGTGGTCCCGGTCGAATTGGCCGATGTGTTCGCCAAGGCCAAGCTGCTGATGGATCGGCATTCGCCCGCACTCGAACAGGAAGCGCTCGCAACGCTGATCGAAAGCGGCGCCTATGAACGGCATATCCGCCGCGTCCGCCGGTTCAATCGTGACCGGCGCGAAGCCCTGCTGAGTGCCCTGCGCCGACATTTCGGCGGTGGGATTGCCATCGAAGGAGCAGAGGCCGGCCTGCATGTCACCGTGCGGTTTCCCGGGCTTGCCGCCGCGCAGGAAGCAGCCCTGATCACCCGCGCGCGGCAGCATGGTCTGGGACTCTATCCGCTGTCCCCGCTCTACCAGGCGCCACCTGACGCGGCTGGCGGCGTCGGACTGGTCATGGGCTATTCCGGTCTCGATCCCAGACGGATCGAACGCGGGGTGGAAATTCTGGCCGGGGTCGTGGGAAGCTTTTGATCAGGCTCGGCTTTGGCTCATCCGTCTTGCGATGCCAGCAATTGCGCCAGCAGCCGTGACAGCGTTGCCTGCTCCTCCGCATCCAGCCCGCTGACGATCGCCTGCTGATTGGCGACATGCCGGTCGATCATCCGGTCGATCAATTGCCGTCCCGCGTCGGTCAGCGCCACCAGCGTTCCGCGGCGATCGGCGGGGTTGGGACGGCGTTCGACCAGCCCGGCTCGTTCCAGCCCATCGATGCGATTGGTCATGCTGCCCGATGATATCATCGCGCTTTCATAAAGTGCGGTCGGGGTCAGCGCATAGGGCGCGCCGCTGCGCCGCAACGTTGCCAGCACGTCGAATTCTCCGGGTTGCACGCCATGCTCGGCGAACAGCGGATTCACCCGGTCCCGCGCTATCGCCAGGCCGGCCTCGGCCAATCGGCCAAGCAGCACCATCGGGCCGGTCTCCAGATCGGGCCGTTCGCGCGCCCATTGCTCGGCTGCCTGCTGGGCACGGTCCATGCGCATCCTCCACATATCTTGACGTCGAGATAAATATCTCTACGTAGAGATATATTGAAATGCGTGCCCGTGACAAGGCGCGGCGGCATTTCTGCGGAGTATCCTCATGACCAGACCATCCAGCCGGCTGCTGCTTCCGGCACTGATCCTGCTCGTCGGCGTAAATCTGCGCCCGGCGCTTGCCGCCATCAGCCCGCTACTTGACCAGATCCAGCATGACACGGCACTGGGCGATACGGGGGCGAGCCTGCTGACCACGCTGCCGGTAATGCTGATGGGGATCTGCCTGCTCGGCACGGTGCAGTTGAAATCCCTGTTCGGAAACCGGGGCGGAGTGGCGCTGGGGCTGGCGGCGATCGCCATCGCCTGCCTCGCCCGCTGGCAATGGCCGGCCATCGCCTCCCTGCTGGTCACGGCAGTCATCGGCGGCGTGGGCATTGCCATCGTGCAGGCGCTGATGCCGGCCATCATCCGCCAGCGCGCCGGTATGCGCGCGGCCGGAATGATGGGGCTCTATTCCACCGCAATCATGGGCGGGGCTGCCATCGCCAGCTTTGCCGCGCCGCGCATCTCCCCCGATCATGGCTGGCCGGCGGCGGTCGGCATCTGGGGCGTGCCGGCGCTGATTGCCCTGGCTGTCTGGTGGCTGGCTGTTCCCAAATCGGCGGAACCCGGCAGCCCGGCCCCCTCACAGGCAGTCTGGCGGCAGGGCAGGGCGTGGCTGCTGGTTCTGCTCTTCGGCCTGGGCACGGGTGCCTATACGCTCGTGCTTGCCTGGCTGCCGCCCTTCTACACCCAGCTTGGCTGGTCGGCACCCGCCGCCGGCGGGCTGCTCGCGGGCGTCACGCTGGCAGAGGTGGCATCCGGCACTGCCGTGTCCTTGTGCGTGGACCGGTTTGCCGATCGCCGGCCGCTGCTGCTCTCGGCCATCGCTGCGCTGCTCGCCGGGCTGGCCGGGCTCATCACGGCGCCGCTCATGCTTGCGTGGCCGGCGGCGCTGCTGATCGGGCTCGGGATCGGGGCGCTGTTTCCCCTCTCCCTGATCGTCGCCATGGATCATGGGGACAGCCCGGCGCAGGCCGGGGCCATCGTCGGCTTCGTGCAGGGCGGGGGCTATATGATCGCATCGCTGCTGCCGCTCGCCGCCGGCATCCTGCGCCAGAACCTGTCCGATCTGCGCCCGGCCTGGTGGCTGATGGCGGGGCTGTCGCTGGTGCTCGCCCTGATCGCTGCCCGGCTGCGGCCGGGCCGGCATCTGGCGTAAAATCACCCCTTAGCTCCGCTGCAGACGGGCATGGAGCGATATCCAGGCAGGTAAAATTCCCTGTTGAATGGGAATTCGCTTTATGGGGCGCTCCTGCACCCTCTTGTCCGGAGTAGCCACGCCCTTGGCCGATTATGATGTGCCCCGCCTGGATCTGCGTCTGTTGCGGCAGTTCGTCGCCGTGGCGGAGGAACTGCATTTCACCCGTGCGGCGCAGCGGCTGGCCATGGCGCAGCCTTCGTTGACGGCGGCGGTGCAGCGGCTGGAACAGGATGTCGGGGCCGTGCTGGTCGAACGCGGCCGCAAGACCATGCGGCTGACGCCCGCCGGGGCGGTGCTGCTGGATCAGTCACGGCAATTGCTCAAGGCAGCGGATGATGCCTTGGCTCTGACGCGGGATGCGGCAGCGGGCCGGCATGGGCAGGTGCGGCTCGGCTATGTCGGAAGCGCCATGTACGGCCGCCTGCCGGGGCAATTGCGCGCGTTTCGCCGGGCCTTTCCCGATGTGCGGATTGATCTGCAGGAAATGACCACCATTGCGCAGGTCGCTGCCCTGCGGTCGGGCGCGCTGGATCTGGCGATCGTCATTCCCCCGCTGGCGGATACAGCCGCGCTGCACACCCTGCCGTTCGATGAAGACCGGCTGTCGCTGGCCCTGCCAATGGGTCACCGACTGGCCAGGGCAGCAAAGGTGACGGTTGCGGATCTGGCTGACGAACCCTTCCTGAGCTGGCCACGCGCGCAGGGGCCGGGGTTTCATGATCAGGTGATGCAGCTGTGCCGTCAGGCCGGCTTTGCGCCGCAGGTCGAACAGGAAGCGCACGGCATGCATGCGGTGCTCTCCCTTGTGGCGGCGGCGGCGGGGGTGGCCATCGTGCCCGCCAGCATGGCCCAGGTCCGCGCGGCGGAAATCGCCTATCATCCGATCACCGATGATGCCGCGCGTTTCGAACTGCTGCTGTGCCGCCCGGGCGCGGAACTTGCGCCCGCTACTCGCCGTCTGGAGGAAGCCTTGCAACGATAGGTCCTGCCTATCACTGCCTCGGGCGATCGATATTGGACCGGGCCCCGGTCGAACGCCACCTGCCACGCAGGCAGGAGATACAGATGATCGATTTTTCCGGGCGCGTGGCGCTGGTAACCGGGGCCGGGCGCGGGATTGGTCTGGCCTATGCAAGGGGGCTCGCCGCGCGCGGCGCCACCGTCATCTTGCAGGATCGCGGCGCCGCTGTCGACGGAACGGGCGATGATCCCGCTGTGGCACAGGCTGCAGCGGCAGAGATCGTCGCGGCAGGCGGTCGGGCCGTGGCAGAGTCTGGACCCATCGCCACGCGCGCGCAGTGCCATGATCGCATTGCCGCCGTGCTGCGCGATCACGGGCGGTTGGACGTGCTGATCCACAACGCCGGCTGGGTTGGCTATCAGACCATAGAGCAGCTGGAATTCGGGTTCCACCAGCGCATGATCGGGTTGGGGATCGACACGCCGCTGTGGCTGGCGCAGGCGGCCTGGCCGGCCATGTGTCAGGCCGGTTTCGGTCGCATCCTGTTCACCACCTCCGATCGGGCGATCTATCCGCAATATGCCCAGCTGGGGCTGGCATCCTATGCGGCGGCCAAGATGGGGACGATCGGCATCGCCAATATCCTCGCCGCCGAAGGCGCGGCCCATGGCATCACCGTCAATGCCATCGCCCCGGTGGCCAAGACCCGGATGTGGGGCGTGGAGGATGAACCGGACGAACTGAAGCCCGATGATGTGGCGGCGGGCGCGCTCTATCTGGTTTCCCCCGAATGCAAGCTTAGCGGCTGGGTACTGCGCGCGGCCAATGGCCAGTTCATTGCCACCCGCGCGCAGGAGGCGGATGGCGTGTCCTATCCGCGCGATCTCGCCGCTGCCGAACTGCACACACCGGAAGACATGGCGCGGGAATGGGAACGCGTATTCGTCACTGCGCCGGAACGCCGGGCTTCGCTCGTCTGAAGGAAATTTCGGATCCCTTGAATTTTATTAAATCATGATTTAATAATGCGGCATGTCAGCGCAGGCTCCCGTTCGTCGATCCCGGCCCCGTGGCAGGCCTGCGCGCGATCGGTCGGTCTGTTCGCGGGAATTGGGCGATGCGGCGATTACGCTGTTTGCCGCCAAGGGCTATGATGCGACTACTTTGAAGGATATTGCGGAGGTCGCCGCCGTCGATCCTTCGCTGATTTCCTACCAGTTCGGGTCCAAGCTGGATCTCTGGAAAGCCGTCATCGTCGATGTCGGGGACCAGCTGCGTGCCAAGTTCGCCGAAATTCGCCGGGCCACGCAGGGGGACGATGTCGAACCGGCGATGCGCCGCACGCTGGCCGATATCGTCCACTTCATGCTCGAACACCCAAGGATCGCGCATTTCATGGCCCGCGATACCTATCGTGACAACGAACGCGCCGATTGGGTCGAGGAAAAACTGGCCGGTCTGCTGTTCGATTATCTGCGCCCCGCGCTTGATCAATTGCGGGCGGCGGGGCGGTTGCGGCCCGGCACGCCCGATATGCTGCTGCTGCATTTCAACTACAGCCTGTCCTTCAGCATCATCCGCCGCGAACGGCTGGTCCGCGCTGCCCCCGAACTGGCCGATGATGCCGTTTTCGCGGCCGAGCTGACGACCATGCTGGTGGGATCGATCCTGCGCGATGACTGACCCGGCGGCCTCCGGATCGGGCAGGCCGGATGGGCCGGGTGGGCATGATCGGGCCGACTATGTCTTCAAACCGCATGAACGCCCCTTCATGCCGGGCTCTCCCGCTCAGCCGGATCACCCGGCCGGGCGCAAGATCGGCTATTTCCTCATCGGGCTCTATCTGGCGCTGATCGGCGGCCTGCAGAACGGCCTGCTGCTCGCCAGCCTCACGGTGATGCAGGGCAATCTGGCGCTGACCCCGGTGGAAGGCGGCTGGGTGACGGTCGCCTTCAACATGACCAATGCCTGCATGGCAATGCTGCTGTTCAAGGCGCGGCAGGAATTCGGCATCGAACGCTTCGTGCAGGTGGCAATGTGTGCGCTGCTGCTGGCCAATTTCGTCCAGCTGTTCGATGCCGGCTATCAGTTCGAACTCGTCTCTCGCGGCATTGCCGGGCTGGCCGCCAGCTGTCTTTCGACCATGGCCATGTTCTATCTGATGCAGGGCATGCCCGCCAAATCGAAACTGGTCGGCATGCTGCTGGGTGTCGGGCTGGGGCAGGTGGGTGTGCCGCTGGCGCGCGCCATTGCTCCGTTGCTGCTGTCCAATGGCGATATCACCCATCTGTTCCAGCTGCAGTTCGGCCTTTCGCTGGTGGCCGTTGGTCTGGTCAACATCCTTCATCTACCGCCGGCGGAAACCGTGCGCTCGTTCGAAAAACTCGATCTGGTCACCTTCCCGCTGCTCGCCTCCGGCGTGGGGCTCGCCTGCGCCTTCATGGTGCAGGGGCGCATCCAGTGGTGGGACAAGCCATGGCTCGGTTATGCGCTGGCGGCATCGGTGCTGCTGATCGGGCTGGCCTTCCTGATCGAACACAACCGCGCCAATCCCATGCTCCACACCCGCTGGATGAAGAGCCGCAACATCATCGCCTTTGCCCTGGCCGGGGTGATGGTCCGCGTCCTGCTGTCCGAACAGGGATTCGGCGCGGCCGGACTGCTCACGACGGTCGGCATGACCAATGATCAGCTGGTCGGCTATTACACGGTGCTCACGCTGGCGACCCTGCTCGGCATCGGCGTCTCGATCGCCCGGCTCGATCCCAAGGATCTGGTCCGGCCGCTGCTGGTGGTGTTCGGCATCATCGCCATCGCCGCCTTCATGGATACCCATGCCGGGGTGCTGACCCGGCCGGTCAATCTCTACTGGACGCAGGCGGCGATGGCCTTTGCCGCCGTCTACATCATGGCGCCGCTCTTCATGGAAGGGATCTTGCGCGCCTTGGCCCGGGGGCCGGATTACATCATCAGCTTCGTCGCCGTGTTCAGCCTGTCGCAGACGATCGGCGGGCTGGCCGGGGTGGCCGCGCTTTCCGCCTTCCACACCGTGCGGACCAAGGCGCATCTGATGGCCATGGGGCAGGGGCTGACCCTGTCCGATCCGACCGTCGCCCGCGCGGCGGGCCAGGCGGGCCCCACGCAATTGCTGCAGCAGGCCAATCAGCAGGCCGCGATCCTGGCGTATAACGATGTGTTTTTCCTGATCGGCTGCCTGGCTGCGGCCGTCTTCGCGATCACTTTCATTCGGTGGGTCTATCTGAAGATCAACGGCATCAACCCTCTGGCAGAGGAAATGGCCGCGCTTCAGAAAATGATGAGCAAGAAACAATGAGCACAGACAAACAGGACAATGATCCCGCCCTTTCCGACGTGGAGCCGCAACAGGGCGGCTGGGCACCCCGGCGATCGCGGCGGGGGATCATCGCCTTCGCGCTGGTGATCATCGCCGGCGTGCTGGCCATCCTCTACGCCTGGGATCTGCCGCCCTTCCGCACCGGCAACATCACCACCGACAATGCCTATGTTCGTGGGCGGACAACCGTGATCAGCCCGCAGGTGACCGGCTATGTCACGGCCGTCAATGTGCAGGATTTCCAGGCGGTGAAGCAGGGCGTTCCGCTGGTGACGATCGATGATCGCATCTACCGCGCCCGGGTCGAACAGGGCGTGGCCGGCATCGCCGCGCAGACCGCCACGCTGGACAATGCGCTGCAGAACCAGCGCTCGGGCGAAGCGCAGGTTCGGCTGCAGGATGCGGCGGTGGCGAGTGCCCGTGCGCAGGCAGCGCGCGCTCGCGCGGACCTGACGCGCGTGAATGAGCTGGTCGGCGAAGGCTCGGTATCCGAACGTGAACGCGATCAGGCGCTCGCCACGCTACGCCAGGCAGAAGCCGCCGTCGCCCAGGCGCAGGCCCAGCGCGCCATCGCCCAGGAACAGCTTCGCTCCGTCGGTGTGGGCCGCGGCGGCCTGCGCGCTCAGGTGGAAAGCGCCACCGCCGCCCGCGATCTCGCCCGCGTCGATCTGGACAACACCATCATCCGCGCGCCCCGTGATGGTCGTCTGAGCGAAGTCTCCGTGCGGGTCGGCCAGATGGTCTCCCCCGGCACGCAGCTGATGTATCTTGTGCCGGAAGAACATTGGGTTGTGGCCAATTTCAAGGAAGCACAGACCGCCGCCATCCAGGTCGGCCAGCCCGCCACGCTGCGCGTCGATGCCTTCGGCGGGGCAGAGCTGACCGGCAAGGTCGAAAGCATCGCCCCGGCCGCCGGCAGCGAATTCAGCGTGGTCCGGCCGGACACCGGCGCGGGCAATTTCGTCAAGGTTCCCCAACGGATAGCGGTGCGGATCCGGATCGATCCGGGGCAGGCGGGCTCCGCCCGGCTCGGCCCTGGCATGTCGGTCATCGCCACCGTGCATACGCAGGCCCGGTGATGTCACGCCCGCTCGTCATCGCTGCCGCTCTGGCCGCTCTGCTGGCCGGCTGCGCCCCGCAAATCCCCGACCGTCCGGCGGCGGCATCGGTGGCAGCGCCCTCCAACTGGCGTACATCCTTCGCCGGCGATCCGGCGGTGGAAGGGAACTGGTGGTCCGGCTTCGGCGACCCGCAACTCGCCACGCTGGTGGACCAGGCGCGCACCCACAACAGCGACGTGGCCATTGCCATCGCCCGCGTGGAGGAAGCCCGCGCGCAGGAACGCACATCGCGCGCCGTGCTGGTGCCCGCCGTCAATCTGACGGCCCCGGCAAGCTATGGCCGCTCGCTGACTGCGCTCGGCACCGCAGTGGAGGCAACCGTGGCGCAGCCGCAGTTCCAGGCCAGCTATGAGATTGATCTGTTTGGCCGAAATCGCGCGCAAATCGATGCGGCGGCGGCCAATGTGCTGGCCAGCGATGCGGCGCGGCAGACCACATTGCTGGCGGTCAGCTCCGCCACGGCCAGCGGTTATGTCACATTGCTGGCGCTGGACGAGCGGCTCGATCTGCTGCGCCAGACCCTGACGTCACGCGAAGAGGCATTGCGTATTGCCCGCAGCCGCGCGGCGGCCGGCTATACTTCGCAGCTGGAATTGCGGCAGGCGGAGGCGGAGTATCACGCCACGCAGCAGCAGATTCCGGTCGTGGAAACCGCCATCGCCCGGCAGGAAAATGCCCTGTCGCTGCTGATCGGCGACACGCCCGCCGCCATTGCCCGGGGCGTGCGTTTTGCGGCGCTGCACCGGCCCGCCGTGCCCGCTGCCCTGCCATCGGAACTGACCCGCCGCCGCCCGGATATCGTGCAGGCCGAATATGCGCTAGCCGCCTCCGACGCGCGATTGCGCGCCGCCCAGCGGCAGTTCCTGCCCCAGGTCCAGCTGAGCGCCGCCATTGGGGAGGTGATGGGATCATCGCTGCGCGACAATGTCGATGTCTGGTCGATCGGCGGATCAATATTGGCGCCGATCTTCGCCGGCGGCCGCCTGCGCGGGCAGTTCGATGCCGCCACCGCCCAGCGCGATCAGGCCGCCTTCACCTATCAGCGCGCCGTGCTTTCCGCCTTCCGCGAGGTGGAAGATCAACTGGCCATCATAGCCCGGCTGGACGACCAGGAGCGCGCTCTCGTCGCCCAGCGCGTGGCGGTGGCAGACAGCCTGCGCCACGCCACCAACCGCTATCGAGCCGGTTATTCCCCCTATCTCGAACAGGTCGATGCTCAGCGAGTGCTGCTGTCGGTCGATATCGCCCTGATCCAGCTGCGAACCGACCGGCTGACAGCCGCGATTGCGTTGTATCAGGCGCTAGGTGGATCGCCATCGACATGACGTTCAAGGTAATGTAAAAAGACATTACTGTTGTTGGTGAACGGAGTATGGCGTGATGGCATCGCTGGCGGTGACGATGAAGGGGCAGATTACGCTGAAGCGGGATTTGCTGCAGCATCTGGGCATCAAGCCGGGGGAGCGGATCGAGTTCGACAAGCTGCCCGGTGGTGAGTTGCGCGTAAAAGCGGCGCGCCCCACCGGAACCATCGACAATTTCATCGGGCGCCATGCGGGCAAGGTCAAAAAGCCGCTGACGATCGAAGAGATGAATGCAATCGCCGCCGCTGGCTGGGCTGGCGAGGAATGAAGATCACCGTCGACACCAATGTGCTGGTGCGGGCGGTGTTGCAGGATAATCCGGAACAGGGGCGTGCAGCTACCGAGCTGTTGCAGAACGCTTCGCTGATCGCGGTATCGCTGCCTTGCCTGTGTGAACTGGTATGGGTGTTGCGCCGGGGTGCGAAGCTGCCAACGGGTGATATTGCGGCCTCGATCCGGGATTTGCTCGATGCGGGCAATGTCGTGATGAACCGTCCTGCGGTGGAAGCCGGGCTCGCCGTTTTGGAAGCGGGCGGCGATTTTGCAGATGGTATCATGGCCTATGAAGGCAGTTGGTTGGGCGGCGAGACTTTCGTGTCTTTCGACAAGCAGGCCGTTTCCATCCTGACGGAACAGGGACAGTTGGCGCAATTGCTTTGAGCGTTGCGGTTCTTCGTCCAGACCCGGAACCCGATGATGCGCCAGCCCCGTGAAGGGGTGGGGCCGGCGCATCGTTCCATCGATCAGACGGCGGCTTCGCTCGCTGGCTGACTTGCCGGAATATCCTTGTCATCGGACAGGAAGGTTCCCTGGCTGCGCAGCAGATTGCGCAGTTCGGTGATGTCGACCTGGCGCGGCGCGATGCCGCGATTGGCGGCGATGGCGGCGGCGGCGCCGGCCGCCTGGCCGGTCAACCAGCACTGCGGGATTTCGCGCATGAAGCCGTGGGTATTGGCATCGCAGGAGATATGCCGTCCGGCCGCCAGCAATCCGTCCAGCTGACGCGGAACAAGGCTGCCATAGGGTACTGAGACGACCGGATATTTGGGGCTGACCGAGGGGCTGATCCCCACCTCATCGGCAACGGGCACGCCATTGCCCCAATCCTTGCGCTCGATCCGCGCCGTGCCTGCCAGCCTTCGCGTGTGGCGCACGCCCAGTTGCGGAGCGCTCTGCAGCATATAGGCGTTTTCGAAACCGGGGGCATTGCGGCGGAAGAAATCGCAATGCGCGGCCATGTGCCGGTGCGAACGGATTTCCACTTCGGTCATGTCGTCGACATTCAGGGCAGACAGGCCGGATTGGCGCGGGCCCATGAACACGCCGATATCGTTGCGCCAGGTGACATAGGGGGTCTGGAAGAAATTCAGCTGTTCGCGACCCAAGGCGGTGAACTGGTTGAATTCATCCGGGCTGCCGCCACGGAATTCCAGCCAGCGTTCCATGTCAATCCCGCCTATCAGGAAGCTGGTGTTCATCGAATGGTGAACGTCGCCTTCCTCGATATCGTCTTCATATTCGCCGCCCGCGCGGGAGAACATGTCCCCATCGCCAGTCGTATCGACCACCACATCGGCCAGGATCGCCTGTCGGCCGCCCTTGGATTCGAAGATCGCCCCACCAACCTTGCCTTCGCGCATCAGCGGGCGCGCGGCCCAGGCGTGGAATACGATCCGCACGCCGGCTTCCAGCAGCATTTCCTGGGCCAGCAGCTTCATCCGTTCCGGATCCAGCGTGGGCGCCCAGGATACGATCCCGTGGAAGGCGGAGGTGCGCAGCCGCCAATAGGCTGCCTTGGCATCATCCTTCAGCCCCCATTCCGAACGGGGCGGCCCAGCCACGCCTTCAGGCGGCATGCGGTCGATGAATTCGCGGGCGAAGCCCTGGATGACATGGCGGCCTTCCCAATCGGTCATGCGATCGATCCAGATCACCAGCCCACCGGTCGAAAGCCCGCCCAGGTGGTTGTAGCGTTCGAGCAGCACGACATCGGCCCCGGTCTGCGCGGCGGACCAGGCGGCGGCACAGCCGGCCGGGCCGCCGCCGATCACCACCACGTCAGCCTTGTGATAGACGGGGATGCTGCGTGCTTCTTCCTCGACTGCGCCGGTGCCATTGGCGGGGCCCAGCGCGCGGGCGTTCGCTTCGAACACATCGGATGCCAGGAACCGGTCTTCGGTCTGGCGCACTTCCCGCACGCGGCCGCCTTCGTTTTCGCTCATTCCCTATCTCTCCCTTCATACGCTGCTGCTCCGCCAACCAAGTGGGATAAAGCGGCGTAATTCTATGTAATCAGCGTGTTATTCGTTCGGTTGGTCTTCCCTGGCTGCCCCTGATCGACTCTCTTTATCTGTTAAGTGACGGAATAATAACAGATATCATGAATGACTTACCGGGTGCCTGCGGCAGTTTCTTGATACATAATTGAGTAGCAATCTATCAAAAAATGCAATAGCCCATGATTCGAGACCGGCGGAACAGCCGGCTGATCATGGGAGAAATCGATGCCACGCTTGAATGGCGGCTGGGCAACCAGCCTTGTGACTCTTTCCGCATGTCTTTTGGCAACGCCGGTGCTGGCACAGGATGCCGAGCCCGCAGAAGAGCTGGCTACTGATACGCCGGCTCCAGAAGCTCAGGCAGCAAACACCCCGATCGTTGTGACCGGTTCGCGCATCGCCAGCGGTTTCAACGCGCCCACCCCGGTGCAGGTCGTGGGCGCCGAACGGCTGCAGCAACGCGGGGCATCGAATATCGGCGAAGCGCTGAATGAAATCCCGGCATTCCGTTCCACGGAAACCCCGGCATCGTCCGGTCTGTCCCCGGCGGCGGGCTATGTCGGGGGGCGCATTCTCGATCTGCGCGGGCTGGGTTCGGTCCGCACGCTGACGCTGGTTGATGGCAAACGCTTCGTGCCTTCGACCACCCAGGCGACGGTCGATACCAACATGCTACCATCGATCCTGTTGTCGCGCGCCGAAGTGGTGACCGGCGGTGCCTCCGCCGTCTATGGTTCGGATGCGGTCTCCGGCGTGGTCAACCTGATCCTCGATCGTAAGCTGACCGGCTATCGCTTCAATGCCCAGGTGGGCAGCAGCGAGTATGGCGACAATGAAGTCTGGCAGTTCGGCGGTGCGGGCGGATGGCAGATCGGCAGCACCGCCAATCTGGTCGTCGGCGGCGAATATGAAAGCAACAGCGGCGTGGATCGCTGCGTCGATCGCGACTGGTGCCGCTATGGCATGATCAACCTCAGCCGCAATCCGGGCGTCACCGATCTGCCGACCAATAATATCCTGGCCGGGGTCTATCCGTGGAGCGCGGATTACGAAGGCGTTACCACGCCGCCGGCATCCGCCTATACCGGCAATCGTGTACCCACCCTGCGGCCGATCGATGGCATCACCTTTTCCCGCGATGGCACTCCGCGCCGCTATCAGTTCGGATCGCTGGTCAATTCGCTCTATTCCTTCGGCGGCGAAACCGATGGAGCGGGCGAGAATATCTATTTCGATTTCCCCATCGTTTCGCCGACCAAGCGCTGGAACGCCGCTGCGCTGCTGACCTGGGACGTAACCCCGGCGCTGACTGTGTCGCTGACGGCCAATTACGGCCATGGCGAAGGGCGGCATCGCGCCGTCGGTTATCGCAACACCGCGCTGGTGATCCAGCAGGACAATCCCTTCATCCCGCGTTCGAGCGATCCCACGCTCGATATCCCGACACTCCTCGCCCAAAGCGGCGCCACCAGCTTCACGTTGGGCAAGGGTTTTGCCGACATCGGCCCGGCCGATCTGATCAGCAAGAACGACGTTTATCGGGGCGTGCTGGGTCTGGAATATGATCTGGGCAATGGCTGGCGGGCGGATGCTTATTACCAGTTCGGTCGCAATGAATTCCGCCGCGATCTGGTGGGGGGCGTTGTCACCAGCCGTATCCTGAAGGCGGTCGATGCCGTCGCGCTGGGTGACGGAACGCCGGTGTGCCGCGTCAATGCCGATGCCAGC
This sequence comes from Croceibacterium xixiisoli, assembly GCF_009827305.1. Lineage (GTDB taxonomy): Bacteria > Pseudomonadota > Alphaproteobacteria > Sphingomonadales > Sphingomonadaceae > Croceibacterium_C > Croceibacterium_C xixiisoli. Next base: position 214,864 of record NZ_WTYJ01000004.1, read on the forward strand.
ACCACTAATGACGATCCCAATTGCGTGCCGATCAATCCCTTCGGCTTTGCACAGGGCTCCACCTTCGCGGCCGCAGCCGATTATGTCCGCGACAATGGCTATCAGACCAATGTCACCACCCAGCATGTGGCAGCGGCCAATATCACCGGCTCGGTGGTGGAACTGCCCGCCGGTGCGCTGAAAATTGCCGCCGGTGTCGAATATCGCAATGATTCCGTGAAGGGCGATGCCGATGAACTGACTCGCACCGGTCAATTCTTCTCTGGCGGTGGTTCGATCATTTCGGGCCGGATCGAAGTGATCGAAGGCTATGGTGAAACGGAAATACCGCTGCTGGCGGACACGAGTTTTGCCGAGGAACTGAGCGTGAGCGCCGCCATTCGCCGCACGCAATACAGCCGGTCGAGCGATCTCCATCCGTCATCATCGCTGGGGGTAACCACCTGGAAAGTTGGCGGCATCTGGGCGCCGTTTGACGCACTGCGTTTCCGCGTAACCCGTTCGCGCGATATCCGCGCCCCCAATATCTCCGAACTTTTCGGTCCGAACACGCGGGCGCAGGGCATTCTGAACGATCCGCAGCGGGGCGGCGTGCAGACCGTGGTGCCCATTACCTTGGGCTCGAACGCCGGGCTGGTGCCGGAAAAGGCCGATACCTTCACCGTCGGCATGGTCCTGCAGCCAACGGGTGGCTTCTTCGGCCGGTTCCGTGCCTCGGTCGATTATTACGATATCAGCATCAAGGATGCGATCAGCACTCTGGGGCAGCAGAACATCGTGTCGCGCTGCTTCGATGGCGATCCGCTCAGCTGTTCGCTCATCACGCGCGATGGTGATGGGGTGATCACCAATGTTGTCGACACCTTCCAGAATGTGAACGAACTGATCGCGCGCGGTATCGATTTCGAGCTGTCCTATCGCCAGCCGCTCGGCGACGACAATGCGCTGAACCTGCGGGTCTTCGCCAGCCATATGCGCGATCTGATCACGGTCGATGCGGTTGGCCCGACCCAGCGTGCAGGGCAGACCGGTCTGCGCGGTGGTACCCCGCCGGGCATCCCCGACTGGACGATTGATGCCAATGCCACGCTCGATATCGGTAGCGATTTCAGCTTCAACACCCATGTCCGCTGGATCAACAAGGGCTTCTACAACGCCGCCTTCGTCGGTGCGGAACAACCCGGCTATGATATCAAGTCGGTCACCAGCTCCAGCACCAATGCCATGCCCAGCCGCACCTATTTCGACGTGCTGGCCACCTATCGCATTCCGATCGGCCCGACCGATCAGCGTGCGGCGCTCTATGTGGGCATCGACAATATGTTCAACGTCAGCCCACCGAATTTCCCGGGCGCCAATGGCAGCGGCAACAATGTGCTGTTCAACCCGGTCGGTCGCTTCTTCAAGATGGGCGTCCGCGTGAATTACTGATGTTACCCCCGGCGGCCCCGCTGTTCTCCCTGATGGCGGGGCCGCCTCTATTCTCTCAGCTTGCAGAAGGCCGCTTGCATGACACTCCGCAGTATCGCCGCCAATTCCCCCGTCCGCCGTTCCCACTGGCAGGCCCTGGGCCTGACGGAGGAAGATCTGCTCAAGCCGAAGATCGCGGTGGTCAATTCCTCTTCCGAACTGGCGGTCTGCTATGCCCATCTCGATGGCGTGGCCAAGGTGGTGAAGGAGGCGATCCGCGCGGCGGGCGGCGTGCCGTTTGAGGTTCGCACCACGGCGCCGTCCGATTTCATCACCGGCGCGGCCCGGCGCGGCAGCTACATCCTTGCCGGCCGGGATCTGATCCCCAATGATATCGAGGCGCAGGTCGAAGCCGCGCTGCTGGATGGCATGGTCTGCCTGACCAGTTGCGACAAGACCCCGCCGGGCCATCTGATGGCGGCGATGCGGCTCAATATCCCCACCTTGCTGGTGATCGGCGGCTATCAGCCGGCGGGCGAGATCGACGGCGATCCGGTGGATATCGAAGATCTGTTTTCCGGCGGCGTGGAAGAAAGTTTCGGCATTTTCGGCAAACATCGGGTCGACGATATCGTGCCGCAGGCGGTGCGCGGGCCGGGGGTGTGCCAGGGCATGGCGACGGCCAACACCATGCATTGCGTGGTAGAGGCGCTGGGCATGTGCGTGGCCGGATCGGCCCCGGTGCGCGCCAACAGCGACAAGATGTTCGCCGATGCCCGGGCAGCCGGCGCACGCATCGTGGAGATGGTGCTGCAGGATCTGAAGCCGCGCGACATCATGACCGCTGGCGCATTCCACAATGCCGCCGCCATGGTGCAGGGGGTTTCCGGATCGATCAATGCGATCAAGCATCTGCAGGCGACCGCCGTCGAAGGCGATCTGGATATCGATGTCTATGCGCTGTGGAATGAAGTCGGCGCCAAGGTGCCGGTGCTGTCCGCCGTGCGTCCCAATGGCGCGGTGCGGATCGAACAATTCGAAGATGCCGGCGGCGCCCGCGCGGTGCTCAAACAGCTGGAAGGGCTGCTCGATTGCGATGTCACCGTCGCCAGCGGGCGGACCATGCGTGAAGATCTGGCCGATGCAGCCTTGGTCGATGCTTCGATCATCCGGCCGGTGGCGGATCCGATTTCGCCCGGCCCGGCCATTGCCGTGCTCAAGGGCTCGCTTGCGCCGGAAAGCGCGGTGGTGAAGCTGGGCATCCGTGACGGCTCTCGCCCGGAAGAATTTCGCGGCCCGGCTCGCGTGTTCGACGATACCGAGGCGGTCATGGCTGCGCTCGCTGCGGGTCAGGTGGCCAAGGGTTCGGTGCTGGTCGTGCGGGGGCAGGGGCTGAAGAGCGGCCCGGCCATGGGCGGCGGCGCGTCGCGCGTGCTTTTCGCCGTCAATGCGGCGGGCCTGGCCAAGGATGTCGCCTTCGTTACCGATGGCCAGCTGTCGGGCCTGTGCCTCAAGGGGCTGACCGTGGCCGAGGTCGCGCCGGAAGGCTGCTCCGGCGGGCCGATCGGCAAGGTGCAGGATGGTGACATTATCTCGATCGATGTCGCCGCGCTCAGCATCGAACTGGAAGTTCCGGCGGCAGAACTGGCCAGCCGCGAAGCGTCCATGGGGCTGGATCCGGCCGGTGGTTGGCTGGGCATGTATCGCCGCGATGTAGACAGCATGACCACCGGTGCCGTGCTGATTGATCGCGGCTAATGTCTGAATTTGCACCTCCAATCGGACAGGCGCGATGATGGCCGGAACCGGAACGGCCGCCTCGTCACGCTTGTCAAAGGACGGTTTCTTTGCTGCTTGCGGGGAAACGGGTCAGGACAGGACGATGACACAGGAGAAAAAGGCACGCACGGCACAGGAACGGGGCCCCAAGCCCCCGCGCCGGTCGCCACGCAAGCGGACCCCGGCTGATCTTGGCAGCCTGCTCTATGGCGGGTTCCAGCTGGATGCGTCTGACCGCCATCTGGCGAATTATCACCGCCTGTCGCCGGACAGTCTGGAAGATGACAGCTATTTCCGCGTTACCCGTGCGCTGGTCGTCGCAGCGCGGCGCTGGCGCAAGGTGGCCAATGACCGGATCAAGCCACTGGACCACAGCATGGTGCAGTGGGAAACGCTCTATCTGGTCGCCTATTCCGGTGAGGATCTGACGCAGAGCGAACTGGCCCGCGCCGTTGGCGTGGAAGGCCCAACGATGGTCCGGATTTTGCACCTGCTGGCCGAAGATGGATTGCTGGAACGGCACCAGAGCCGCGATGATCTGCGGGTGACGATCAACCGCATCACCGACAGCGGTCGACGGGTGATTTCCGATATCATGGCGATCACCAATCAGCTGCGCAGCGAAATGCTGGAAAATATCCCGGCCGATGATCTGGCTGTGGCGCAACGGGTGATGACCCAGCTCGTCCGCAATCTGGAAGCGGCCCAGGGCAAGCCGACCCGTGCAGGCAGCAAGCCAAAGGACCAGCGCACAACGCGCCCTGCAAAAAACCATGAGGGAGAATGACCATGGTGAAACTGACCGACGCTGAAAAGGCGATGCTGGACGGGACCGAAGGCGCGGCCGTGCAGAAGGCGATGGATCTACTCGTCCGCTATGCCGATGCGCTGGGGGCGGAAGATTTCGTCTATACCAACAATATCGCCGGCGTGCCCGGATCGTCGCCCAAATGGGTGAAGGAATATTACGCCGCTGATGGAGGTGATTACCGTGCGGTGTTTTCCCGCTTCGATCTCGATTCCGATGAAGTGGTCGACATCCCGCGCATGAATGCCTTCAGCTGCCATCTGCAGGGCGGCATGGATCCGACCCTGTGGCAGGATCAGGGTATGACGGAGGAAGCCTTCGCCAATTTTACTTCCGACGAACAGGAAGTGGCCGGCCATGGCATCCAGGTGCTGAAGACCTGCACCCCCTATCTGGCCGGCAATGTGCCGGTGATGGGCGAACATTGCGCCTGGATGGAATCGAGCGCCGTGGTGTTCAACAATTCGGTGATCGGCGGGCGGACCAATTGCGAAGGGCGGGAATCCACCAGTGCGGCGATGCTGGCCAACCGCATTCCCAACTGGGGTTTCCACCGCGATGAATTCCGCAAGGGGCAGCATCTGGTCGATGTCGATGTACCGGTGGATTCGATCTATGAATGGGGCATGCTCGGCTATTTCACCGGCGACGCCGTGCAGGATGCCATTCCCGTGCTGCGTGGCGATATCCAGCAGCCTTCGCTGATCCGACACAAGCATTTCGGTGCCGCCGCTGCCTCATCCGGCGGGGTGGAAATGTACCATATGCTGGGCATTACGCCGGAAGCGAAGGATCTGGAAACCGCGTTTGGCGGCAAGGTACGCGGCGATCATTACCGCTATGGCGCAGACGAACGGCGCGCGGTCTATGAGCGGCTGAACAGCATCGGTTCCAGCACCGACGTCGATTATGTCATGCTTGGCTGCCCGCATTATTCGATCGAACAGATTGCAGAGGCGGCCCGCCTGCTTGAAGGACGCAAGGTGAGCCCGAACTGCAATCTGTGGATTTTCACCAGCCGGGCGGTGAAAACCACGGCGGAGGCCGGTGGCTACACCGAAATCCTGCGCGCCGCCGGTGCCAAGCTGATGACCGACACCTGTTCGGCGATCAGCCAGGCCGTGCCCCCGGGCACGCGTGTGGCTGCGCTCGATAGCGCGAAACAAGTCCATTATCTGCCGGCGATGCTGGGGATCGAAGGATGGTACGGCACCACGGCGGAATGCATCGATGCCGCCTGTACCGGTAAATGGGATGGGAGACTGCAGTGATGGGCACCGACACGCTGACGAAGCCCGATGTCGTGATCCGTGGCCGCAAGGTCGTGGGTGGCGTTTCCGAAGGCGAAGCCATGGTCACCAGTCAGACGATCTCCGGCTGGGGCGGGGTCAACCCGATGAAGGGGGAGATCATCGAAAGCCACCATGAACTGCGCGGGCAATCCTTTGCCGGCAAGATCCTGGTGTTTCCCGGGGCCAAGGGATCTTCCGGCTGGTCGGGCGTGTTCCACACCACCCGGCTGACCGGCAAAGCGCCGCTGGGCATGTTGTTCAACATCATGACCACGAAGGTCGCGCTGGGCTGCGTAGTTTTGCGCGTGCCGACCATGACCGATTTCGACAGCGATCCGCTGGAACAGATCGAAACCGGGGACTGGGTGCGGATCGACGCCGATGAAGGCGTGGTTTCCATCTGGAAGGGCGGTCGCCGCCCCTGATTGCAGGAAACCCCCGCCGCATCGGGTGGCGGGGGTTCCAAATCCTCAATCGCGCAATCCGGCTTCCTTCAGGAAGGCGATCGCCGGTTCGGGATCATTGGTGAACAGCGCGTCGACACCAAGGTCGACATATTTGCGCCATTCGGCCGCGCTGTCATGCACGCCGGAAAACACCAGCACCCCGGCCTGCTGCAGGGCCTGCACTTCTTCTGCCGTCACCTCATTGTGGCTCAGCACGATGCAGCGGGCATTGTGCTGGCGCAGCAGTGGCAGATAGTCGCGCGTCAGCTTCGGCACGCCGAGCAGGCAGGTGGGAATGCGCGGATTGATCGCATGCAGTGCATCGATCGTGCGGAAATCGAAGGATTGCAGGATGACCCGGTCTTCCAGCCCATGTTCGCGCACTGCGGCCTCGAACAGGGTGGCGAACTGGACCGGATCGATATCCGCATCCTTGGGCACCTTGGTTTCGATGAAGAACCGCGCAGCGCTGCCCTTCGTGGCCTCCAGCACTTCATTCAGTTCGGGAATGCGGGCGCCCGGCGAAGCGACGAAGCCGTCCTTCGCATAGGCAGCCCGCACCCGCGACCCGCATTCGAACTGCCGGACCTCTGCCAAACTCATGTCCCGCACGGGGCCGGCGGTGACGGAAGAACCGGCATCCGGGACGCAGAAATCGGGATTGATCGTGCCATCGTGATAAACGACCAGCCGGTCATCCGCCGTCATCACCATATCGAATTCGAGATATTCGACGCCGAGTTCCACCGCATGGTGAAACGCGGGCAGGGTGTTTTCCGGCCGCGCCATGGCCCCGCCGCGATGGGCGACGATGGCGATCGGGCGGGCGTTTTCGGTTGTGTCCTGCGCCTGGGCCGGCAGTGCCGGTGCCAGGGGCACCAGCACTGCAGCGGCGAGCAGCAGTCTGTTCAGAAATGTCATGGGTTTCATCCTGCTCAGAACTTGACGTTCACGCTGCCGAAGAAATAGCGGCCATAGACGTCATAGACGCCGCCACCGCCCTGGTAATAAACGCGCGGGCGATAGATCGGCTGGATGTCGAACACATTGTTGATGCCGGCACGCAGCGACAGATGTTCGTTCATCGCCCAGCCGACGTTCAGATCGTTGTAGACCTTGGCCGGCAGTTCATTGCCTTCATAGGCTTCGTCCGAAACATTGGTGTAGTTGACTGCGCTGCCCCACAGCCTCGTATTGAAACCGATATCCCAGTCGCCGACATTGTAGCTGGCGAACAGATTGGCCCGCACGCGTGGGTTCTGGTACCCGCCGTGATAGATGATGCGGCTGGTATCGACGCCCGGCAGGGTGGTGGTTTCATACTTCAGCAGATAGGCGGCACGCAGGGCCAGGGTCAGTTGGCCCGCACCCAGGCGGCTGCGATAGTTTGCGCCGATATCGATGCCTTCGCTCTCGGATTCCGACACATTCATGTAGCTGGTGTCGACGCCTTCGGCATAGCCGCGCTCGTCACGCATGACCCGGTCGCAGAACTGATTGTCGATGGAGGGCAGATCCATGCACAGATTGAGCACGTTCTGTTGCGAGATCGCCGCGATCATATTGTCGAGCTTGATGTTCCAGTAATCGATGGTGAGATCGAAACCGGGCAGGAAGCGCGGCTGGAACACGGCGCCGATGGTCAGGCTGTTCGATGTTTCGGGCGTCACATCCGGGCTGCCGCCGGTGATGACATAGCCGGTGCCGATCTCGCTGGGCAGATAGGGGGTGGAAATACCCAGTTCGCGCATCAGCAGCGCGCAATTGGCTTCTCGCGTGGAATTGGCACGATAGGTGGTTTCCAGGCAGGCATCGCGCACGCCGATTTCCTGCACCGCACGGGCGGAATAGCGTTCGCCGAAATTCGGCACCCGCACGCTGCGCGAACGGACGGCGCGCAATGTCATCCCCGGCATGGGGGACCAGGTGCCGCCCAGCTTCCAGGTGTGGGTGGCGTCGAAATCGCTGTAATCGGAATAGCGATAGGCGCCTTCCACCGTCAGCCGATGGGCGAAAGGCAGATCACGCAGCAGCGGCACGACCACTTCGCCATAGGCTTCGGCGACATCGTTCGATGCGCGCAGTTCCGGTTCGTAAGGGGCCCATGCACCCAGGTGGGAAAGCTCCTTCGCCGGCGGGGCGGCGCCATTGTCATCCACATTGTGGATGCTTTCGCGGCGGTATTCGAAACCGACGACGGCCTGGATATCGCCGGCGGGCAGGGCGAACGGGCTGCCGGTGATGTTGGCGCCATAGATCGACTGGGTCTGTTCGCGATGCTTGCGGCGGGTGGCCATCATCCAGGCGCGCTGTTCGGCGGTCAGTTCGGCTTCGCTGAACACATTGAAGGGCACACAGCCGATCGCGCGGGCCTCTGCATCGCGGCAGACCGGGTTGCCGGTTTCCGGATCACTGATCACATCGCGGGCCGCAATCAGGCGCGATGCCATCGGCACATTGTCGGCGTGAATATCATTGGTGCTGCGGCCATATTGCCAGAAGGCTTCCCACTGGAACCCACCGGGGATCTCGCCGGTGAAGCCGGTCCCGATCGTCATGGTCTGGCGATCGCTGTAATCGGTCATCTGGCCGAAGTTTTCGTATGAACGGCTGACCCGGGCGGAGGTCATGTTGTTGTCGATCATCACCTGGCGGAAGGAATCCGGCAGGAAGGGATTGTCGAAATAGGCGGTCGCGCCGCCCGCGCCATTCAACCAGGTGGCCCGGTCATCGTCGCGATAGGGGCGGCGATAGGCATCATATTGCGAACGGCCATAATCGAACCGCAGATTGTAGCTGAGCCAGTCGGCGATATCGTAATCGAACCGGCCGATCACCGAATAGTTTTCGATCGGGGCGATCAGAAAGTCGCTCCAATACTGGCTCTGCGGAAAGCCGCCGTCGCCGCCATCGCGCGATGTGCCGCAGCCGGACAGGCAGCCATTGGCATATTCGCCTACATAGGCAGAACCATCGGGTGCCAGCAGATAGGTCTTGCCGCCCGCGAAGATGGTCGCATTGGGCTGCAGATACATGTTGGTCATGTTGTAGCGGATGGTGCGATCCGGAATTCCATCATCCGGGCCCTTGCTGTCGGCGTTGATCTGATAGCTCAGGTTCGTGTCGCGCGAATAACGCTGGTGGAAATAGATCGGTTCGTTGCGCAGCCAGGTGCCGCCGATGCTGATCGTGCCGCGATCATCATCGAAGCTGGTGCCTGCGGCGAGAGCCACCTGATAGCGGCTGCCACCACCGCGTTCGGTGGTGCCAGTGGTGGCGGAAATTTCCAGCCCGTCGATATTGCGGCGGGTGATGATATTGGCCGCACCGGTCACGGCATCCGCGCCATAGATGGCCGCTGCGCCGCCGGTGACGATTTCGATCCGTTCGATCATCGAGGACGGGATCATGTTGATATCGACGGCAGAAGACGATGCGGCGCTGGACACGCGGCGGCGCCCGTCCACCAGCGTCAAGGACCGGCTGACGCCCATATTGCGCAGTTCGATGGTGGCCATGCCGCCGTCATACTGACCTTCCGGTGCGCTGTTGTACGGGCCGTTGCCGGGACCGACGGCGACATCGCGCAGCACGGTTTCATAGGCGGTGGTGTTGCCGGCATTGCGCGACGTTTCCATGTCCACGATGCCGATCGGCATCGCGCTTTCCAGTTCGGGGCGGGCAATGCGCGAACCGGTGACGGTGATCGTGCCATCGCTGGGTTCGGCGGTGTTGTCGGCCAGCGGGCCGCTGGCGGCCAGGATTGCGGTGTCGCCGTCGAAGGCGCGGACGACCAGCCCGGTGCCGGAAATCAGCTGATCCAGCGCATCGCGGGCTTCCATATTGCCGCGCACGGCATTGGTCATGCGACCTTCGCCGTCGCGCCCGGCCAGGGTCACCTGGATGCCGGCCTGGCGGGCAAACTCACGGATACCGGCGGATGCGGACTGTGCCGGAATGTCGAAACTGCGCTGCTGCGCATAGGCGGCGACGGGCTGGCACAGCGCAGCAGCGACCACTGCCCACGATGCCGTGGAACGGAAGAATGAGGATGGCATTGTAGATGATCCCTGTGTCCAAGATGGTTGTTCGTTTTCGAACTTCTCAAACACATTGACGGTGGTGAATGCTTTTTGGATCAGAATTAAAAATATTAATCTGATTTGACGAAATCATTTCATTTTTATTACTATATTGCCGTTGTCATGCTCGACATATCCGCCGGACACGATCGCGGCCGCCTGGGCAAAATGTTCCGGATCATTCGCCTTGTAATGGCCGATCACCCGGACATCGCCGATCGCGGCATCGCCGATGATGATCTTGGTGCTGTTGACCCGGTTGAAGCGCATGGCCGCCTGGGCGATCGGCACATTGTCGAGCGATATCTGCGCCATGTCCGGTGTGGACAGGCGGCGTGTCGGTTGTGCGGCCGGGCTTGCCGGGTTTTGCGATGCTGTAGGAATGGGGGTGGGCCCGGGGTCGAGCGTGACGGTGCCCCCGGCCTGCAGGCGCACGGCCTGATCGCGTTCATCGCGCGGCCACACCAGCACGCTGCCTTCCAGAACCTTGACCGTGCCGCCGGTCCGGCCGATCCGGCTGACCGAATAGACGGTGCCGGTCGCCTGGGCATAGACATCGCCCGATCGCACCACGAAGGGGCGGGTCTTGTCCTTGGCCACGTCGAAGGTCGCTTTCCCGCTCAGCAGGGTGATGTTGCGAATCCCGTCTGACAGCACGACCTGAATGCGTGCGTCAGGGCTGAGCCTGGCGACCGATCCATCGCGCAGTTGCACGATCTGGATCGCGTCTTCCGTCGGCGCGGCGGGGCCGAACAGGGGCAGGGGAATTCCGGCCGCCATCAGCACCGCCAGCGATGCGGCAATCGCGGCGCCGCCTGCTGCCGTGCGCTTCAGCCATTGGCTGGTCGCGCGCCGCAGCGGGCGGTCCTGCGGTTCGGCTGCAGCGCGCTCGCGCACATCGCCGTCATTGTCGTTGTCGGATGCAGGGCGGGCCGGCTGGGCATGCTGGTCTTCGCCTTGCGTGGCCAGCACGGCCTCTTCCGCCGCGATCAGCCAGGCACGGGCACGCATATAGGCGCCGCGATGGCGCCGGTCGGCGGCCAGCCATTCCTGCAGATCGGCGCGGCCTTCCGGTGTCATGTCACCATGGGCAGCCTCCACCGCCCATGCGGCGGCCTGATCGTCAATGCTGTCAGTGGGGCCGCTGCTTGCCAATCTGTTCCGCCTTCTTGCCGGCATCTGCCCGCTGGCTTTTGCTTCCCGCTGCACCGCTCGCCGGGTGCGCGTCCTGCTCCGCCATCGTTTTCATGACCTTCTGCAGGCCGCGGACGAGATGGTTCTTCACGTCATTCTCGCTCACGCCCAGCCGTTCGGCCGTTTCCTTGCGCGACAGGCCTTCGACCCGCCGCAGTTCGATTACGCTGCGGCAGGTATCGGGCAGGGCGGCCAGCAATTCGCGCACCCGTGCCAGTTCCTGGCTCGCTTCCATCGCCTGATCGATCGATGGTTCATCATCCATGACGTTCGACCATTCAATCTGGGTCATCGAAGTGAAATTAATTATTCCCGCCCGTCGGGTCAGGTCATTGGCCACGGCATGCACGGTCTGGTGGAAGTATCCGGCCGGACTGGCGATGTGATCGACCGACGCCAGCCCGGCGATCCGGCAATAAGCTTCCTGGATCACATCCTCGGCATCCACAACATGCCCCCAGCGGCGTGTCAGCCACCGGCGGATGGCAGCCTCATGCGGCACGATTTCCCGCGCGATCCAGCCGGCAATGATGTCGTACTCATCGTCCATGCGATGCTGTCGCCCGTTTCCGGTGAAATGGCCCGGTGGTGCCGGCAGGCTGTCGAATCAGCCATGCGTGCTGCGCCCCACATAAGGCCCAGCATGACGGTTTGATGACGGTCGGGCGCAATTGCCCCGGCCCGGAATGCTCATCCTGCATATCGGACATGCGTTTCAGTGGTCAAAACGGGGCTTGCGCAGGCGCGCGGATCGGCTGAAAAGAGCGGTGACCCGTTTTGCCGGCCATGAAGGGATCAGATCCCCCGCGGCGCAGTTCGCTACCGGCAGCAGAGACGGTGATCGAGACGATGACTTGGTGGAGGAATGCCTTTGATACGGAAGCAGCGGCAGAACCGCGCCTGGCGGTAATTGCCCGTTGAACCAGCCTTCACCACCCCCACAACTGATGACGGGAAACAGGCGCCGCCGACGCGGTGCCGCGATGGTCCGGAATCACGAACAGCAAGGATGATTATGTCTACGGAACTGAAACTTCTTATCGATGGCAAGCTGGTAGACGGCGCCGGCACCTTCGACGTGGTCAATCCGGCAACCGGCCAGGCCTTCACCCAGGCCCCGCGCGCTGACGAAGCGCAGCTGAACCAGGCTGTCGCCGCTGCCCGTGCCGCTTTCCCGGCATGGTCTGCGCTGGACGTGGAAGAACGCGCCGCCAAGATCGAGGCACTCGCCGCTGCGCTGGAATCGCGCACCGCGGAATTCGCCAGCCTGCTGACCCAGGAACAGGGTAAGCCGCTCGATCAGGCAACCTATGAAGTCATCGGTTGCACCAAGATCCTGCGCGCTTTCCGCGATCGTCGTCTGGAAACCAAGGTTCTGCGCGATGAAAATGGTAACAAGATCATCGAACACCGCACCCCGCTGGGCGTTTGCGGCCTGATCACGCCGTGGAATTTCCCGCTGATCCTGCTGATGAACAAGCTCGGGCCGGCACTGATTACCGGCAACACCGTGGTGGTGAAGCCTGCACCGACCACGCCGCTGACCAGCCTGCTGTTCGGCCAGCTCGCGGCAGACATCCTGCCCGCCGGCGTGCTGAACGTCATCGCCGATCAGAACGATCTGGGCGGCGTGCTGACCAGCCACCCGGATGTCGACAAGATTGCCTTCACCGGTTCCACCGGCACCGGCAAGAAGGTGATGGCATCGGCGGCTGCGCTGGTGAAGCGCGTGACGCTGGAACTGGGCGGCAATGACGCGGCCATCGTGCTCGACGACGTCGATCCCAAGGCGGCCGCAGCCAAGGTCTATGGCGGCGCCATGACCAATGCCGGGCAGATCTGCGTCGCCATCAAGCGCGCCTATGTTCACAGCAGCATCTATGATGAATTCTGCGATGAAATCGCCAACCTCGCCAATGCCGCGATTGTTGACGATGGTTCGAAGCAGGGCACCACGATCGGCCCGATCCAGAACAAGATGCAGTACGACAAGGTCGTATCGCTGATCGAAGATGCTGCCACGCGCGGCAAGGTCATCGCCGGCGGCAAGCCGCTGGATCGCGATGGCTATTTCGTTCCGCCGACGATCGTGCGCGACATCACCGATGATGCGCCGCTGGTCCGCGAAGAACAGTTCGGCCCGGTCCTGCCGGTGCTCAGCTATGACGACATCAATGATGTGGTGAACCGCGCCAATGATTCCGAATTCGGCCTGGGCGGCACCGTCTGGGGCAAAGATCTGGACCGCGCCACCGATGTCGCCAAGCGGATCAACACCGGCACGGTCTGGATCAACCAGTATCTGGCGATCGATCCAAACATCCCGTTCCGTGGCGCCAAGCAGTCCGGCATGGGTGCAGAGCTCGGCGAAGCCGGCCTGAACGAATACACCCAGGCACATGTGGTGAACGCAGTCGCATTCGCCTGATCATAGCCTGATCGAAACAGGGAAGGGGGTCGCGTTTGCGGCCCCCTTTTTTGTGCCTGCCGTCACGCGGGGAAGGCATCCATCAGGATAACGGTGCCTTCCTGCCGCTGGTGCCGGTTGATCAGCGGCACCAGCCGGGAGAAATGCGGCGTGCGGCAATGGGCATCCAGCGCGGCACGGTGCGGCCATTCTTCCACGAAGATGAAATGACCCGGATCCTTTTGATCCACAAACAGATCATAGGCGATGCAGGCGGGTTCCTGCCGCGTGTGTTCGACCAGTTCGCGATAGAGCGGCAGGACGGTTTCGACAGCGTCGAGGTGGATGAAATCTTCGGCGATGACTTTGAGCATCACGGGTTTCCTTTCAGATCGGTGGTTCGGGTCGCCTGGGTCAGCGATTCTTCGATGATCCGCGCGCCAGGCCCCTCTTCGCCCAGCCGGTCCTCCGGGTTGCGCAGCGGGCAATCGGTCAGCGACAGGCAGCCACAGCCGATGCAGCCGTCCAGATCGTTGCGCAGATGCAGTAGCCCGCGAATGCGTTCGTCGATGATCGCCTGCCAGGTCTGCGTCAGATGGTGCCAGTCTTGCTTCGTCGGGGCGCGATCTTCGGGAATGGCGGACAGGAAATCCCCGATCACCGCCAGTGGGATGCCCACGCGCTGGGCGATGCGGATGATCGCCACGCGGCGCAGGATGGCGCGAGGGTAACGGCGCTGGTTGCCTTCGGTCCGCCAGCCTTCGATCAATCCCTTGCGTTCGTAGAAATGCAGCGTGGAAACCGCCACGCCGCTGCGCCGGGCCACTTCTCCGACGGTCAATTCCGCTGCCATGCCCTGCAGATCTCCACTTTTGATGCCGGGCAGTCTTTAGGCAAAAACCCGCTTGACCTCAACCATTGTTGAGGTTTTATAGGCGATGTCGGCCTGGGCGATCAGGCTGCCCGTGATTCCCGTCACGGGCCCTCTTCCTTGCGGAGCCGACATGTCCCCCACCGATCCGATTGCTGATTCCCCGCGCCGTCGCGTGCCGATTGTCGTGGCCATTGTGGCGCTGGTGCTGGTGTTCGGTGGCGTGTTCGCCTGGCGCTCGGCAAAGCTCAGCGCGGCCGAAACCGGCTACGCCCCGCCGCCGGTGGAGGTGAGCGTGGTGACGCTGGCGGCCGAAACCCTGCCGCAATCGCTGCGCGCCACCGGATCGCTGCAAGCCGTGCAGGAGGTGATGCTGGCACCCGAAACCGCCGGGCGGGTGGTGGCGATCCGCTTCAGCGCCGGGCAGCAGGTCGGGCGCGGGGCACCGCTGGTGCAATTGTTCGACGCGCCCGAACGGGCCGACCGCGCGGCGGCTGTCTCGCGCCTGCGTTTTGCCGAAATCCAGCTGCGCCGCTCGCGCGAACTGGAAACCAGCGGCGCCGAACCGCGTGAGACCTTGCAGCAACGCGAAGCCGAAGTTGCGCAGGCACGCGCGGCGATCCAGCAGGTGGATGCGCGGCTGGCACAACGCACCGTCCGCGCGCCCTTCGCCGGGCAGATCGGCATCCGCCATGTCAATCTGGGCCAATATGCCAATGCCGGCGATCCGATCGCCACGCTGACCGCGCTCGACCGGCTCTATGTCAATTTCCACGTGCCGCAGCAGGATCTGACCCGCCTGCGTGTCGGCGGCACGGTATCGGTGAAGAGCGACGCCTTGCCGGACCAGGAATTCACCGCCCGCATCAACGCTATCGAACCGGTGGTTGGCGCCGACACGCGCAACATCGTGGTGCAGGCCGAAATGGCCAATCCCGGCCGCGCGCTGCGGCCCGGGCTCTATGTCAGTGTCGGCGTCGAACAGGCGGCCCGCGCAGCCGCGCTGCTGCTGCCGACCACCGCGATCCAGACCTCGGCATCGGGCGAAAGCGTGTTCGTGATCCGTCAGGGCAAGGCGGTGGCCGTGCCGGTCGTCACCGGAGCCGAGGTGGGCAATCGCACCATCATCGAAAGCGGCCTTTCCGCCGGCGATCAGGTGGTCACCACCGGGCAATTGCGGCTGCAGCCGGGGGCAGCGGTGACCGTCGCTGCGCCCGCCGCCGCCCGTTCCGCCACGCAGGGCTGAGGGGGGCGCCATGCAGTTTACCGATCTTTTCATCCGCCGGCCGATCCTGGCCGTCGTCGTCAGCCTGCTGATCCTGCTGGTCGGGCTCGCCGCGCTGTTCGCGCTGCCCGTGCGGCAATATCCCAATCTCGAAAGCGCGACGATCACCGTCAACACCGCCTATCCCGGGGCCACGCAGGACGTGATGCAGGGCTTCGTCACCCAGCCGATCGCCCAGGCCATCGCCACCGCCAGCGGCATCGAATATCTGACCTCCACCTCCACCATGGGCAGCAGCCAGGTGAAGGCGAAGCTGGTGCTCAATGCCGATTCCGACCGTTCGCTGACGGAAATCCTGGCCAAGGTGCAGCAGGTGAAGTTCCGCCTGCCCGAAGGGGCGACCGATCCCGTGATCGCCAAGATCACCGATGGCGCGGCGGCGGTGCAATATATCGCCTTCACGGGGGAGGATTACACCGCGGCGCAGATCAATGATTTCGTCACCCGCGTGGCCCAGCCGCTGTTCACCTCCATCCCCGGCGTCGCCTCGGCGGAAACATCGGGCGGCAGTGCCATCGCCCTGCGCATCTGGCTCGATCCGGTGAAACTGGCCGCGCGTCGGCTGACGGCAGCCGATGTCGTCGCGGCACTGCGGGCCAACAATGTCCAGGCCGCCCCCGGCCAGCTGAAGGGCGGGCTGACCGTGACGGACATCACCGCCGGCACCGATCAGCGCAGCCCGGATGATTTCCGCGCGCTGGTGATCAAGTCCGGGGATGATGGCATGGTCCGGCTGGGCGATATCGCCACGGTCGAGATCGGGGCGCAGAATTACAACAGCAGCGGTTTCGCCGATGGCGTGCCGGCCGTCTACATCACCCTGACCCCCACGCCCGACGGCAACCCGCTGGAAATCGTCAAGGCCGCGCAGGATATCATCCCGCAGATCCAGGCCTCCGCCCCGGCGGGCATGACCATCCGCAGCGTCTATGACGTCGCCCATTTCGTGAATGCCTCCATCGATGAGGTGCAGCACACGCTGATCGAAGCGATCGTGATCGTGGTGATCGTGATCTTCCTGTTCCTCGGATCATTCCGCGCGGTGATCATCCCGGTGGTCACCATCCCGCTCTCGCTGGTCGGCACGGCGGCGCTGATGCTGATGTTCGGCTTCTCGCTCAATCTGCTGACCTTGCTGGCCATGGTGCTGGCGATCGGACTGGTGGTGGATGATGCCATCGTGGTGGTGGAAAATATCCACCGCCATATCGAGGAAGGGCTCAGCCCGATTGCCGCATCGCTGGTCGGCGCGCGCGAAATCGTCGGCCCGGTCGTCGCCATGACGGTGACGCTGGCCGCCGTCTACGCCCCGATCGGGCTGATGGGCGGGCTGACGGGCAGCCTGTTCCGCGAATTCGCCTTCACCCTGGCCGGATCGGTGGTGGTCTCCGGCGTCATCGCGCTCACCCTCTCGCCGATGATGAGCTCCGCTTTGCTCAACCACAAGATGGCGGAGGGCGGCTTTGCCAAGCGGATCGAACATGTGTTTGACCGGGTTTCGGGCGTTTACGCCCGCGTGCTGGCCTCCACCCTGGCGCTGCGGCCGGTGGTGCTGCTGGTGTCGGTCGCGATGCTGGTCGGGATCGTCGCCCTGTTCTTCGGGGCGCAACGCGAACTGGCCCCGCAGGAGGATCAGGGCGTGGTGCTCACCGCCGTGCGCGGCCCGCAATATGCCAGCATCGACTATACAGACGATGTTTCCGATCAGGTGGAACGCATGTTCCGCGCCCTGCCGGAATATTCGGGCAGCTTCTTCATCAATGGCGAAGGCGGGCAGAACCTGGGCTTCGGCGGCGTGATGCTCAAGAACTGGGACGAACGCAGCCGTTCCGGCACCGATATCCAGGGCCAGCTCTATGGCATGGCCAATGGCGTGCATGAGGCGTCGATCACCCCGTTTCAGGAGGCTGCACTACCGGCCGCCAGTTCCGGCCTGCCGTTCCAGATGGTCCTGCGCACCGCCGCCGATTTCGATGTGATGTATCAGGATATGGAGGCGCTGAAGGGCGCCGCCTGGCAGAGCGGGCTGTTCCAGTTCGTGGAAAGCGATCTGGCATTCGACAACCGCACCGCCCGCATCCGCATCGATGCCGCCAAGGCCGGCGAGATGGGCGTCTCGATGCAGGCCATTGCCGATACGCTGGCAACGCTGGTGGGCGAAAACTACGTCAACCGCTTCAATTTCCACGATCGCTCCTATGACGTCATCCCGCAGGCGATCGCCGGCGAACGGCTGACGCCGGACAGCCTGGGCCGGTTCTTCGTCCGCGCCGCTTCGGGGGAGATGGTTGCCCTGTCCACGCTGGTCAGCGTGGATCTGCAGGCCGGCGCCAACCGCCTGCCGCAATTCAACCAGATGAACGCTGCGACCCTATCGGGCGTGCTGCAGCCTGGCGTCACCATGGGGCAGGCGGTGGAATTCATGCAGGAACAGCCACGCGCCGCCGGGGTCACGATCGACTGGCTGGGCGACAGTCGGCAATATGTGATGGAAGGCAACCGGCTGACGATATCCTTCGGCTTCGCGCTGATCGTGATCTTCCTGGTGCTCGCGGCCCAATATGAAAGCTTCCGCGATCCGCTGGTGATCCTGGTCACCGTGCCGCTGGCGGTGTGCGGCGCGCTGCTGCCGCTCTATCTCGGCTATGCCACGCTCAACATCTACACCCAGATCGGGCTGGTCACGCTGATCGGGCTGATTTCCAAGCATGGCATTCTGATGGTCGCCTTCGCCAATGATCATCAGCGGTTGGCCGGGGCGAGCCGGGCGGACGCGATTGTGGAGGCGGCACGGGTGCGCATGCGGCCGGTGCTGATGACCACGGCGGCCATGGTCGCGGGGCTGATCCCGCTGCTGTTCGCCGGCGGGGCCGGGGCGGCCAGCCGCTTTGCCATCGGCATCGTGGTGGTGATGGGCATGCTGATCGGCACGGTCTTCACCCTGTTCGTGCTGCCGACCTTCTACACCCTGCTGGCGCGCGACCACCGCGCGGCGGCGCAATCCGAACGGGAAACCACGTCGGCGGACCGCGATCCTGCGCCCACCGGCCATGACACCACGCCAGCCATCCTTGCCGGAGCATGACGAGAATGAACCCCCGATCCCTCATCCGCCTCCGCAAGACGTCGCTTGCCGCGTTGCTGACCGTCACTCTGTCCGCCTGCGCCGTCGGGCCGGACTACACCCCGCCGCCGCCCCCGGCGCTGAGCGCGGCCCCCTTCGTTAGCGCGCAGGGCGCTGATTTCGCCACCGCCGAGCCCGAAACGCATTGGTGGCGTATCTATGATGATCCCGCGCTGGACGGGCTGATCACCCGGGCGCTGGCCGCCAACACCGATCTGCGCGTGGCTCTGGCCAATCTGCGCGCGGCGGAGGCGGTGGCGGCCGAAGCCGGCAATGCCCGCCTGCCGCAAACCAGCCTCACCGCCAATGGCAGCTTCGGCCAGCGGCAGATGCCGTTGTTCCTGCCCGATGCGCGGCTGGGCGGCAGCCTGGGGGCGGAACTGTCTTATGAGGCGGATCTGTTCGGCCGCGTTTCCCGCACGATAGAGGCCGCCCGCGCCGATGTGGAGGCGGAGGCCTTTGCCAAAGGCGCGGTGCGGCTGCGCGTGATTGCCGGGGTGACCCAGGCCTATCTGGCCGCCTGCACCGCGGCCGAGGCCGGCACAATTGCCCGCTCCTCGGTCGATCTGGCAGCAGACAGCGCTCGCATCACCGGCCTGCGCGAAGCGGCCGGATCATCGGGCCGGCTGGATGTGGTGCGCGCGCAAAGCCTGTTGGCACAGGCGCGCGCCGAAGTGCCGCCGATCCAGGCCGCGCGCCAGACCGCGCTGTTCGAACTGGCCGCGCTGATGGGGCTGACCCCGCAGCAAGTGCCGGAGGCAGCCACGCAATGCGAACGCGCGCCGCAGATCGACCGGGCGATTGCCGTGGGCGATGGCGCCGGCCTGCTCCGCCGCCGGCCCGATGTGGCGGAGGCGGAACGACGGCTGGCGGCAGCCACCGCGCGTATCGGTGTGGCCACGGCCGATCTCTATCCCAGCATCAAGATCAACGCCTCGGTCGCCCAGGCTGCGGGGGAGGGGGTGAGCACGGCCCAGGGTTTCCAGTTCGGGATCGGGCCGCTGCTGTCCTTCAGCTTCCCCAACACCGGCGCCGCGCGCGCCCGCATCCGCCAGTCCGAAGCCCGGGCAGAGGCGGCGCTGGCCTCCTTCGACGGCACGGTGCTGACCGCGCTGAAGGAAACCGAACAGGCGCTGGCCAGCTACAGCGCAGCGGTAACCCGCCGGGCCGAACTGGCCCAGGCAGAGGCCAGCGCGGACGAGGCCTTCGCCCTGGCCAACACCCGCTACCGCGCCGGCTCCATCGCCTATATCGATGTGATCGTGGCCCAGCGCGAACTGGCGACGCTGAGGCTGGCACGGACCCAGGCGGACAGCGATCTGGCCAGCGGCAGCGTGGCGGTGTTCCGTGCGTTGGGGAGCGGGTGGCGGGAGTAGGGGCGTGTTGCCAGAGTGGCGGGAGAGGGCTTTTGTCACTGCGCAGGATGGGATCGCGCGTCTGCGCTTGGGACCGGTCGGGTTTCGGTCTGAGCGATCCCCCGCCGCATCCGCAGACGGTGGATCAGACCGCCGCAGATCTTGCCACGGCGCTGGAAAGCGCGGGCATCACCGGCCCCTACATTCCGGCGGGCCACTCGCTTGGCGGATGCGAAAGTCTGCTGCTGGCTGATCGCGATTTTGCCGCTGTGGTCGGCATGGTGCTGGTGGATACGTCTTACAACGATCAATTCAAACGGCTTGAACACCGCGTGCCTGCGATCATTGCTGCGGGCAAGCAGAAGCACCTGGTTCACTGATTGCTCCAGACATGTTCTGCCCTGCTGCGTTCCGGGGCCCTGAAGAAGGGTGACAGCGATCCGCATGGCTGCTTCCGCGCACCTCCGCCGCCGCCCCATTTTCCGCCGGAACTGGTCGCGGCCATGCCATCGCCGGACAAGGTCAGCGAAGCGTGGATCGCTAAATCCATGGACGCAGTGGCCTTTGCTCTCTCGTGGCAAGTGCTGCCGAAGAATGCGCCAATCGTCAGCAGCACGACGCGCAATTATGCCGATATCCCGCTGGTGGTCCTGTCGGCCGACACATCACCGCCGCCGCCCGAATGGAGCGATGAACAAGTGGCGGAATTGGCGGTTTTCGATGCGCTCCGCTATGCCGGGCACCGCGAATTTGCCGCGATGTCCACCCGCGGGGTTCAGCGCACTGTGCCCGGCAGCACGCATGATATTCACCAAACCCACCCTGAGGTGGTAATCGCGGCGATCAGGGAGGTCTTGCGACAGTCTCGGTAAGCCGGCCTGAAGAGAGGTCAACGTAAGCGGCGGTTGCCCGCTCTCAGTTGAACGCCGGAACCCGCCTTGCATCCGGCTCAGAAGTCAGCCGACCAAGCATCGCGGCCATCTGCTCATCCTCCAGCCGGGCCCGTTCGCCCGTAAGGCTTTCCACCATGCGGGCGATCTGGGCGGAAGGTTCCGCTTCGCCCATGGCGATCAGGCCGGCGTTGGAGCCGATCAGAGGGTCGTTCTCGCGGTCCTGTTTGACCGCTTCGAAGAATGTCAGCAGCTCGTCGTAGGTCATGGCTGAGATACTCGTAAGCAGATGGATGGTTCCAACTGCGTATGATCTGGCCATAGCCCGGGGGCGGGGATCAAGGGCACGGGCCGGCATGGATTGTCAGTGTGCCGCATCAGCACATTGTTGCTTGACGGGTTAATCTCTACCAATTAAGTTGACTTATGTGGTTGTCGGCCGGCCAGCCACCTTTGCACCTTGTCGGCTCGCGGCTTTTGATCGGGATGCAGCTTGCTCCGCGTTACCAACGGCTAAAGCGCGTAATGCTCAGGCGACCACGCCAAGCCTTGCGCTCCCTCCATCTGGAGTGAAACCATGCGCCGAATATTTACGTCATCGCAGCCTGATTCCGGGCCAGATTTCGGGCCGGAGCGCGACGCGCAATTGCGCCATCAGGCCGCGCGATCCGTCTTGCTGGTGCCGCAGCGCTTCCTCGGGGTTCCCACGCCCGCCCTGCCGGTCGAGGCGCTGATGATGCGCCGCCCTTCGAACGAACTTCACTGACCTGAGCATTATGCCCGGCGCTGCGGCGCAGCATGCCATTCTTTCCGGGATTTCCGACATGACCAGAATCAGGATACTGGACGCGATCAAGGCCGATGGCGGGGTGGTGCAGGTGACGCCGTTCACCGCCTATCTGCGCACCCCGGCCGATGCGGCACAGGGGCGGGCCACGATCGCCGAATTCGTCAATCACATCGATTACATCGCCAAGCGGATTGGTTGGCAGCATGTCGGCATCGGCACGGATTTCGATCACGGCGCCGGGGTCGATGGCTTCGACAGCGAGGCAGAGGCACCCAATGTCACGCGTTAGCTGTTGCGTAGAGGTTACAGTGAAGAACAGATCGCGGCGATCTGGGGTGGAAACTTCCTGCGTGTCTTGAATAATGTAGAACAGGGGCGCTGATCGTAAAATCTGTTAAAAGATAAGGCAAATAAATACTTTGTCTTTGTGTGTAAAAAGAAAATATTTCACCACGATTTGGGGTTGTACTGCACATGCTTCGCTTCACACTCACCACCACCAGCGCGATTGCTCTCATGGCGCTGGGGACGGTTGCCGCACAGGCACAGGATGCGTCCGATGGGGAGGACCAGATCATCGTCACCGGCACCAGGGCGGAGGGGCGCTCGCGGCTCGACTCCGCTGCCCCGGTTGATGTTCTGGGCGGCGACGTGCTGCGGCGGCAGGGTTCGACCGAACTGGCCCAGGCGCTGACCACGGTGGCACCGTCGATCGATTTCCCTCGCTCCTCTGCCGTGGATGGCACCGATGCGATCCGCCCGGCCACACTGCGCGGGCTTTCGCCTGATCAGACGCTGGTGCTGATCAACGGCATCAGGGGCCACACCTCTGCCCTGCTCAATGTTGGCGGGTCGGTCGGGCGTGGATCGGCGGCGGTTGATCTCAACACCATTCCCACGGCGGCCCTGGATCGGATCGAAGTGCTGCGCGATGGCGCATCGGCGCAATATGGCTCTGACGCGATTGCCGGGGTGATCAATCTGCGGCTGCGGGAAGCCCGTTCAGGCGGCGGCGTGTCAGCAACCTATGGTGTCTATTCAACCGATATCGACACTGCGCGCGGATCGCGGAGCAAGACCGGGGAGCCAGTGCTGACCGTATCCGGCTGGCAGGGCGTGAGCCTGGGCAACAATGGCTTCTTCACGCTGTCCGGTGAATATGTCGACCGATCGGCCACCAGCCGTGGTGATTTCGACCCGCGGGTAACGCCGAACCGGGTAACCAGCCGCTTTGGCGATCCGGAAGTGGAACAGGCCACCATCTTCGCCAATGCCGGCATCGGCCTGGGCGAAGCATTCGAGCTTTATGGCTGGGCCGGCTATCAGGATCGCGACAGCAAGAGCGCGGCCTTCCCGCGTCTGGCGTCGGCTGCGGCGACCGGCGGGGTCGGTTCGGTCTGGCCCGATGGTTTCCTGCCGCTGATCCACACCAAATCGCGCAATCTGACCAGCGCCGTGGGCGTGCGCGGTGATCTGGGTGATTGGAATGTCGACCTGAACCTGAGCTATGGTCGCAACCGGATCGAATTCCGCACGCTGGATTCAGCCAATTACAGCCTGGGCGCTGCCACCCCGACCGATTTCTACGATGGCGCCGTTGCCTATGATCAGTGGGTTGCCGGGCTGGATGTGACCCGCAGCTTCGATGCGTTTGAATCGCTGAATGTCGCCTTCGGTGCGGAATGGCGTCGCGAAGGCTATACGATCGAGGCGGGCGAACTGGCATCCTACACCGGGTCCGGCGCCCAGGGCTTCGGCGGTTTTGCACCGCGCAATGAAGTGAAGGCCGACCGGCGCAACATCAGCGCCTATCTGGATGTGGAAGCAGAACTGACATCGCAATTGCTGCTCGGCGTGGCCGGCCGGGTGGAAGATTATTCGGACTTCGGATCGACAGTGAACGGCAAGGTGTCGCTCCGCTATGATTTGACCGACTGGTTCGCCCTTCGCGGCACGGCGTCTACCGGTTTCCGTGCCCCCTCGTTGCAGCAGCAATATTTCACCTCGGTTGCCTCCGTCGTCTCGGGGCCGGATGTGCTGCTGACCGGTACTTATCCTTCGATCGACGATGTCGCGGTGAAGTTGGGCGGGAAGCCGCTGCAACCGGAAAAATCGACCAATTTCTCGGTCGGCGGCGTCATCCGCAGCGGTGGGTTCAGCCTGACGGTGGATGGTTACCAGATCAAGCTGCGCGATCAGATCGGCCTGTCGGAAAACTTCCAGGTATCGGCCGATCCGGCCATCGCTGCCATCCTCAATCCGCTGGGCGTTCAGGCGGCGCGTTTCTTCATCAATGGCCTGCGTTCGACCACGCGCGGGATCGATGTGGTGGCCAATTACAAGCTGCGTCCGCAGTTCGGCGGCACGCTGGACTTCACGGTGGCGGCGAATGTGAACGAGGTGGACGTCACCTATGTCTCCACCTCGACCGGCACGGTGAACATCGGCACCGGCCTGCTAGGCCGCAACCGCATCTACACCCTGGAACAAGGCACGCCGGGTGAAAAGGTCAGCGGCGCCGTGGACTGGAACACCGATCAGGTCGGTGTGACGCTGCGCGGAACCTATTACGGCTGGGTCAATCAGCCGGGCGCCAATGCGGCGGCGGACATCCTGTCCGGCAGGCATCTGATCACCGATCTGGAATTCCGCTTCAAGCCGATCAAGGCGGCGGAACTGGCGATTGGGGCGAGCAATCTGTTCGACGTCTACCCCGATGCGACCATCCCGGCGAACAACTCCACCGGTGTGGTCGGCTTCCCGTTCTTCTCCCCCTTCGGGTTCAATGGCCGCTTCCTCTACGCTCGCGTCGGCGTGAACTGGTAACTGTCAGGCGCCATAGTGCGGCGCTTCCTGATCGGCGCCCGGCTTACGAGCCGGGCGCCTTTTCTCTATCGCCGGACGAACGCCCGCAAGGTGACCCCGTCGATTTGATTATCTGAAGTTTCCGAATTGCGCCCGATTATCGACAGGAATTGGCGAAGACGGGTTCTTGAAAATATTCTATCGTATGGACGTAAAACGCCACACCTGGCGTCGGCACCAGCACAATCGCCACAAGCCCTGCCGTCAGGTCAATGTGCGAGAGACTTAACAGATGCGCGTTGCGAGAGGCTGAAATCAGCCATCTGCGCATCAGATCGGCATGGTACCGCCCATCACCAGCGGAGCCTAGATACTCAGCCTGCCGCCCGCACCCTGCATGAAATTGAGCCAAGGTGACATAGCCGAAGCCTGCGGCTAGCGCGCCAACCTTGCAGGCCCCTTGGCTCAGCGCGACCTGGCCCATCGTCCGGTTGGTAAGCGCCACCAGCACGCACATCATCAATTGAAATGCGATCGCGGCGGATCCGAACAGCCCCATGGGCTTGCGATCGAAGGTGTCGACCAAAAGTGGCCTCAGTTTATCTTGCTGCTGACGAGGCGATAGCAATGCTGAAGGCCTGTCAGAAAGGAAAAAACGCAGCGATCGGAATTTTCGAAAAAAACGCATACTTCAAAATGATCATATACATATCATAAGATAAAAAATTCAGTGGCTATGCGTAGTGGGATCTACGCATAGATTTGACCTATAAGAAAACTTATCCGGCAATCAATTTTATTTTCGCTAATCTCTGTGTTGCCGGTTGCCATCTGCGCGCAGGCTTGCGCAACCCGCTGGCACTGTATGGCGCGGGGCGATAGGCTGGGAATTATTTGCCGCAGGCGAGCATCGATGAATTTCAGTTCCCGCACCCCGACCGTCACCATTTTCGAAGAAATGTCCGCGCTTGCGCGGGCGCATGATGCGATCAATCTGGGGCAGGGCTTTCCCGATACTGATGGGCCGATCGAGGTGCGCCGCGCTGCTGCGGATGCTCTGATCGAAGGACCCAACCAATATCCCCCGATGCGCGGCCTGCCGGTGCTGCGGGCGGCGGTGGCGGCGCATTATGGTCGGGTCCATGGGCTGGATGCGGCGCCGGACGATGTGCTGGTGACCTCGGGCGCGACCGAAGCGTTGGCTGCGGCGATCCTGGCGCTGGTGCGGCCGGGGGATGAGGTGGTGCTGATTTCCCCGATGTATGACGCCTATCTGCCGCTGGTGCAGCAGGCCGGGGGTATCCCCCGCTTCATTCGCCTGGCGCCGCCCGCGTGGCGGTTGACGCAGGAGGATATCGACGCCGCGATCGGCCCCGCCACGCGGCTGGTGATCCTCAACAATCCGCTCAATCCGGCGGCGCGGGTGTTCGACCGCGAAGAATTGCTGGCGCTGGCGCAGGCCTGTGTGCGGCATGATGTGATCGCGATATCGGACGAAGTGTGGGAACATCTGGTGTTCGACGGGCGCAGCCACATCCCGCTGATCGCCTTGCCGGGCATGCGCGACCGCACGGTGAAGATCGGTTCGGCGGGCAAGATCTTCTCCATGACCGGGTGGAAGGTCGGTTTCGTGCTGGCCGCGCCCGATCTGCTGGCGGCGGTGGCCGGGGCGCATCAGTTTCTGACCTTCACCACCCCGCCCGCGTTGCAGGCGGGCGTCGCCTTTGGGCTGGGGCTGCCCAATGCGCATTTCGAACAGATGCGCGGCGATTATGGACGCAGCCGCAATGTGCTGGCTCGGGCGCTCAGCGAAGAAGGCTTTGCTCTGTTGCCGAGCGAGGGAACCTATTTCCTCTGCCTGGATCTGGCGGCGTCGGGCATTGATGAGGGTGATCGGGAATTCTGCCTGCGCATGGTGCGCGAGGCCGGGGTGGCGATGATCCCGCTGTCGCCGTTTTATGCCGATGATCCGGTGCGCAGCGTGGTGCGGCTCTGCTTTGCCAAGGCAGAGGCGACGCTGACCGAGGCCGCCCGGAGGTTAGGCCGCGCGGCCCGAAGCTGAGGCTTCCGGCACGGACGCATCGTCGGATTGGTCCGCGATCGAGCGCCCGTAACGCGCCTGATCCAGAATGCCCGCGCGCTTGGCGACAATGGCGGGCACCAGCGCCTGCCCGGTGACGTTGACCGCCGTACGGCCCATGTCGAGGATCGGATCGATCGCCAGCAGCAGCCCGGCGCCCTGCAGCGGCAGGCCCAGGGTGGACAGCGTCAGCGTCAGCATCACGACGGCGCCGGTCATCCCAGCGGTCGCGGCAGAGCCGAGCACCGAAACCAGCACGATCAGAAAATAATCTTCCAGCCCCAGCGTCAGATTGTAGAATTGCGCCACGAAGATCGCCGCGACTGCCGGATAGATCGCCGCGCAGCCGTCCATCTTGGTGGTGGAGCCGAGCGGTACGGCAAAGGCGGCATAGGCCGGCGGCACGCCCAGGCCGCGTTCCGCCACGGCCTGGGTCACCGGCAGCGTGCCGATGGAAGAACGGGAGACGAAGGCGAGCTGGATCGCCGGCCAGGCCGCGCGGTAAAAACCCAGCGGAGACAGTCCATTGGCCCGCAGCAACAGCGGATAGACCACCAGCAGCACGATCAGCAGGCCGGCATAGATGGCGATAGCGAACTGGCCGAGCGATCCCAGCGCGTCCCAGCCATAGCGGGCGATGGCGTCGCCGATCAGCGCGGCGGTGCCAATTGGCGTCAGGCGGATGACCCATTGCAGCAGGCGGCGCAGCACGGCCAGCAGCGATGCGTTGAAGGCCAAAAAGGCATCGGCTGCCGGGCCGCTGCGCACGGCGGCGGCGCCCACGGCGATGGCGACCACGATAATCTGCAGCACGTTGAAGGACAGGGCGGTGTCTGCTGATCCGTCGGCCAGCTTGGTGGCGGCGGACAGGCCGAGCACATTGGCGGGCACGAGGCCCTTGAGGAAATCGAGCCAGCTGCCCGTGGTGCCGGGCACGGCGGCGCTGTCTGCACTGACCCCGGTCCGTACTCCGGGCTCCAGCATCAGGCCCAGCGCGATGCCGATGGTGACCGCGATCAGCGCAGTAACGGCGAACCATAACAATGTGTTGGCCACAAGTTTGGCCGCATTGTTGAGATCGCGCAGGGCGGCGATCGAGGCGACGATGGCGGCGAAGATCAACGGCGGCACCAGCACCCGCAACAACTGCACGAAGATCGATCCCACGGTCTGCAACCCTTCCGCCAGGGCGCCGTCACTGCCGCGGGCCAGGAACCCCAGCGCGACGCCGGCGAGGAGGCCGATCAGCACCTGCACCCCGAAGGAAGGGAGGCGGAAACGGCGGCTGGAGGGGGCGGATGTCGTCATGAAGAGCCTTGCCTGCTGATGCGGCGGTACCCCGAAGATGGGGTGCGCATGGCGGATGGGGAAGGCCTCTCGTCCGAAGGTGCGGTGGAGGGCGTGTGCCGGTGTTAGCCGGCCGGGCCGGTCAGGGCGCGCAAGAAAAACTACGCCGCAGGCTACGCGTGGCCACGCCCTGCCTGCGCATGGACGCGCGCCACCTCCGCTTCAGTCGCGCATGGCCGACAGCGGGCAGGTCAGCACCAGTTCCAGACCGCCAGGGGCGAAATCGCGCGTGACCTTGCTCTCTGACCCGAAGCCGCGATCGATCAGACGGGATCCGAAGCCGGTGTTGGAAGGCTCCGCCACCGGTGGGCCGCCCTGTTCGCGCCAGATCAGCCGGAACTGGTCACCATCGATGGTCCAGCTCAGTTGCACACGTCCTTCAGGCCGGGACAACGCGCCATATTTGACCGCATTGGTCGCCAGTTCGTGGAGCATCAAGCACAGGAACATGGCGGTTCGCGAACCCAGCCGCAGGTCGGGGCCGTTGAGGCTGATCTGGCCGGTGGTGTTGTGCGGGGCCAGATTGTCGCTGACGATGCCGGTGAAGGACACGTCGGACCAGTTTTGCCGCAGCAGCACATCATGGGCGGTGGAGAGCGCGCCGATGCGGTCACCGAAGGCCTGCACCAGATCGCGTTCGGTCACCTTGCGCAGGGTCTGGCCGGCGATGGCCTGGACCAGCGCCAGCGTGTTCTTGAGCCGATGGGCCAATTCCTGATTGATCAGGTCCAGATCGGCCTGGGTGCGGACCTTGCCGGTGGTTTCCACCACCGTGTCCAGCATTCCGCCGATGCTGCCGTCGGCCAACCGCAACGGGCTGTAGCAGAAGGTGAACCAGGCTTGTTCCATCGTGCCCAGCCGGTTGATGGTCAGCGGGAAGTCTTCGATATAGGTCGATGTTCCGGCAAAGGCCCGATCCACGATCGGCGCGAGTTCCGGCCACACCTCTGCCCAGATATCGGCGAAGGAGCGGCCCAGCGCATCCGGCTTGTTCCCCAGAATGGGCAGGAATGCATCATTGTGGATGGTGGTGAACCGCGGCCCCCACACGATCGCCTGGGGAAAGGAGGAATCGAGCATCTGCCGCACAGCGATGGTTAGTTCCACAGGCCAGCCATCACGGGGGCCAAGCGGGGTGGCCGACCAGTCGAAACCATCGACCCGCGCGGCCATGGTCAGCGGGGATGTTGACGGCATGGTACGACCCTGTCTGCCTTGGCTGATTGCCCCGGCTGGGCGTTTTCCCGGTCAGCGTCAAGTCTGGGGCATTTTTCTAAGACCAGGACTGGTTCAGCCCCTCTGCAGTCTGGTCCAGCTGGATCGGGTCGTCTTCGCCAGTCAGCGCATAGGACATGTCACCGCGCCGCCAGTAGGCGACCGATTGCGACCCTTCGCGCACGGCATCGGGCCGTTCGGGGGCATCGCTGCGCTGGCGCAGGGCGAAGAGGGACAGGGTCTGGCCGCCGTCGGTGCGCACGGCCACCATCAGCGCGGGTTCGCCGTTGGTGGGAAACACCTGCACATCGGTGATGTGCCAATGGGCGGGCAGAGCCGGCAGATCGATCCGCGTGCGGGTCAGGATTTCCTGATAATCGAGCACCGGGGCTTCTATCTGCGAGACCATATGCGCGCGCATCATGGCCACGCGGTGCGATGCCAGCGCCATATCGACATATTCGGGCGGGCCATTGGGGACGAGCACCAAGGCGGCTGCCGCTGCAGCAAGGGCGCCGCCGGCGAAGGGCGCGGCGCGGCGCCAGCCGGATCGGGTTGGGGCCTTTTCCAGCAGGGCAGCGCTGCTGGCGAGGGCTGCACCGGCGGGATCGGCAGGCATGCTCATCAACTGCAGCCCGGTGCGGGTGCTAAGATCGCCCATCACCCGCGCGGCGAGATCGGGATGGTTGGCGAGATGGGCTTCCACGGCGAAGCGGTGGCCGGGGGCAAGCTGATCATCGACATAGGCGTGCAGATCCATGTCGGAAATTGTCTCAGTCATCTTGCCCTCCGACCACGCGCAGCCTGGCATGGGTTTGTTTCTGGCCGTTTTCCGGCATTTCCTGTTCGACCGCGCGCAGCGCCGCACGGGCGCGGGCGAGGCGGGACATCACCGTGCCGATGGGGATTTCCAGCACATCGGCGGCTTCCTGATAGCTGAACCCTTCGACCAGGATCAGATGTGCCACGGCCCGGTGGTGATCGGTCAGGGCGGCAAAGGCATGGGCGATCTGCGTCAGCCGGGCGCGGTGTTCCTGTTCTGGTTCGACATGGGCCAGCAGCGTTTCGGCGAAGCTGTCGTTCCGGCGCGCTTCTGCCGCCGCGCGGCGACGGCCGGAGATGAAGACATTGTGCACGATGGCGAGCAGCCAGCGGCGGCGGCTGCGTTCGGGCTGGAAGGTCTGCTGCCGCTCGATCGCGCGGACCAGCGCATCCTGCACCACATCATCGGCATCGTGATGATCACGGGCGAGGGCGCGGGCATAGCGGCGCATGGCGGTCAGATCGCCTTCCATCGCGTCATCGCGGGTGGATTTCATCCATCGCACGCCGGCTGTCCCTCAGCTCCGAACGGTTGAATGCGCCGTCGCGCAAGTGTTGTAGGCGGTCAGCACCGATCCCAGGATCCTGTCCCAGCGGTACTGCCCGGCGGTATCCCCGGCATAGGCCGCCAGTTTCCGCCGCAGGACCGTATCGGCAATCAGCCGTTCTGTCGCCCCGACATAGGCCGTCGCATCTTGGGGCGGAACCAGCAGCCCGTTGAGCCCATCGGTGATCAGGGCGGAAGCACTGTCCACATCGGCGGAAATCACGGGCAGGCCGGCGGCCATGGCTTCCAGATTGACGTTGCCGAAGGCTTCGGTAACGCTGGGATTGATCAGCATGTCTGCGCTGGCGATGGTGCGGCCGAGGTCTTCCCCCTCCAGATGGCCGGTGAAGACGGCGCTGGGCAGATGGCGTTCGAGCCAGCCGCGTGCAGGGCCTTCCCCCACCACCAGCGGGCGGATGCGGTGGCCGCGGGCGCGCAGGGCAGCAATGGTTTCGGCAAACAGGGCCAGCCCCTTTTCCATCACCAGCCGGCCGAAGAACAGCGGCACGATATCATAGGGGCGATAGCCGAGCCGGGCGCGCAGCTTGTCGCAGCGCAGCGCCGGGTGAAAAATCCGCCGGTCCACACCACGTCCCCAGATCGATACCCGGCCCTGCCCGTGGCGCGCGGCCAGATCGGCGGCGATCGGCGCGGTGGGGGCCAGGATGTGATCGCAATCGCCGTAGAACCGGTCGAGATAGCGCTCGATCGTCGGGCGCAGGAAGCCGATGCGATAATAATCGGCATAGGTTTCGAACCGCGTGTGCAGGCTGGCGATCACCGGAATACCGCGCGCCCGGGCATATTTCTGCGCTTGCCGCCCGAGCAGATCGGGCGCGGAGAGATGGACGATGTCGGGCCGGAAATCATCCAGATCGCGCTGCGCTGCGCGGGTCAACCCCAGCGCGAGCCGGTATTCGGGGCGGCCGGGCAGGGCAAGCGAGCGGACCGCGCGGATATCGCCCACGGCATCGAAGGCCGGCTGCGGCGCGCGCGGGGAAAAGACCCGGACCTGCGCCCGGTCATCCTGCAGCAGGAAGCCGACCAGCCGGTTCAGCGCCTTGTTCGCGCCATCGCGCACGCAATCATAATTGCCGGAAAACAGGGCGATGCGGAGCGGGCGGGCCGGCGCGTACGGGGGTGTGTCCGCGCCGGCCAGTGGCGCGACCAGGGAAATCCGCGGTGTGGGGGTGCGGTCCGGTCGGCCACCTGCCTGCTCCATTCCCGGCACCGCTTGAGGGACCGGCCGGGAAGGAACTGAAACAGGGTATTCAAGCAAGTTCATGGGCAGGTTACGCCTGCCGGAACGGGTTTATTCCATGGTCGACAGACTAAAATTCGCGGATCAGCCGCAGCCCGGCGCGCGGGCGCAGCGCGTCGCCCCGATCCTTCTGCGCGCCCAGGCCCGCCTGCAGGCTCATCTTGGTGCCCAGTTTCTGGTGCCATTGCGGCATCACCATCACATGGCCTTCGTGCCCGCCCAGGAAATTGATCTCCACGCCGAGCACAGTGCCGGCGGCCGCATCATAGAAGGTGGAATGATTGACCACCGCCGCATTGCGCGCCGGCCCGCCGTTCAGGCTGATATCATCCAGCCCGACCATGTTGACGCTGCTCCAGCGATCATCGAAGCGATGCACCAGCATATAGACCAGCGTGTTGGAATAGCGGCCGCTGTGCCGGTCATAGATGCCGAGATATTGCACGCCATGGGCGGATTTCCCGCCGTTGAAGCTGCCCCAGGCGGCTTGCAGCCCCAGCTTGAGTTCGGCCAGGCGCCCGTCTTCGAACGGCAGTTCCGCCTCCACCGCGAAACCATCGGCGAAGGCATATTCCACTTCCGGTGCCCAGGCGATTGTACGATCACCGGATAGCGGCATGACAGCCAGCGTGTTGGCTTCCAGTTCGCCCTTCTTCGCGCCGAGCGGGCGCATCATGTCGAACACCATGGGTTCGGGGACATGCGGATATCCGCTTTCGCCGCCTCCTTCATTGGTCCCGTCATTGGCTAAAGCCGGAACTGTGAAGGACAGCGTCAGAAGGAGCAGGGCGGGGCGACAGGCGCGGGCAAGCGGGCGGCCCGGCAGGGGCCGTGAAGTGCGCTGGGGCAAGAATGTAATCTCCGGCAGGAAAAGTGATCGATCCGCCGCGCATACGTGTGTGCTGCGCGTTTTATTCCGCCGCCACGATGCATTCGGCGGCTTATTCTGCCGCGTGACATCGGCTATGGGCGCGCAGCGTCCGCAGCACGGGGCAGGCATCAAGCCGCCGGCACGGAGGTTTTGGGGGAAAGTTCGGCATGTCAGCGGAAAATGCAGCGGCGAAGGGCAATGGGGCGCTGATCGTCCTGCTGCTGATTGTGTTCATCAACATCGCCGGCTTCGGGATCGTGATCCCGCTGCTGCCATTTTATGCCGATAGCTTCGGCATCGACGCCTGGCAGGTGACGGTGCTGTTTTCCGCCTATTCGGTGGGGCAGTTCGTGGGCGAACCCGTGTGGGGGCGGATTTCCGACCGCTGGGGGCGCAAGCCCGTGCTGCTGTTCACCATGGCGGTGGTGGGCATCAGCTATGCCCTGCTGGCCTATGCGCCCGATTACTGGACGGCCTTGCTGCTGCGGCTGTTTGCCGGGGTGGCGGGCGGCAATATGGGCGTGACCCAGGCCTATGTGGCGGACATCACCCCGCCCCACCAGCGCACCGCGCGGCTGGGTCTGCTGGGGGCGGCATTCGGCGTCGGCTTCATGGTCGGCCCGGCCATCGGCGGACTGCTGGTGGTCGAAGGCGCCGGGCTGGCCGGGTTCCGCCCGCCTCTGCTGGTGGCCTGCGGTTTGAGCCTGCTGGCGGTGGTGGGAATCATCGCCCTGCTGAAGGAAACGCGCCATGCCGCAACCGCGCAGGGCCAGCGCGCCCGGCTGCGCGATGCCATGGCCAATCCGATCATCTTCAACGTGCTGCTGACCACGCTGGTGGCGATCAGCGCCTTTTCCGCGATGGAGGCGATTTTCGGCCTGTGGACCAAGGCGCGGTTCGGCTGGGGCCCGCATGAGGTGGGGCTGACCTTCGCCATGATCGGGGCGCTGTCCGCCCTGACCCAGGCAGTGGTGGCCGGCTGGCTGGTCCGCCGCATTGGCGAGGCGAGCACGCTGGCGCTGGGGCTGGCGATATCGGGCGTGAGCCTGATCGCGCAGGTCTATGCACCCAATGGCGCCTGGCTGGTGGGGCTGATCCCGCTGACGGTGCTGGGCATTTCCATCACCAATCCGGCGATTGCCGGGCTGATTTCCCACGCCAGCGAGCCGCATCAACAGGGCGCGATGCTGGGCCTGAACGGGGCGCTGAGCGCACTGGCGCGGATCATCGGCCCGCTGGTGGCCGGGGTGCTGTTTTCCGCCGTCAGCGTGGATGCACCCTATGTCTTCGCCGGGCTGGGCCTGTTCCCGGCGGCCTGGATCGGCTGGCGGATCAACGCCAAGCTGGCGGAACGGCGGGCGGCGGCCGAGGTGTGGTGAGGCGGGGGTAGGTAGGGGTTTGTGGGGCTGGCGTTGTGGCTGCCCTTCGACGGGCTCAGGGCGAGCGGAGGTGGGGCGCTGGGGGTGGTGTCGTTTTGCCGTTTCTCTTGGAAAAACAACCGTTCAGCCTGAGCTTGTCGGAGGCCACGCGTTGAGGTTTGTGTTGGGAGGGGTTGGGTGTGGGCCTGCGCTGACCTTTGCCCCTGTTACTCCGCTTCGGGATCGCCCTGCTTGCGGGTGGCGCCGACGTGGGTGGTGCCGCGGGACAGGGCGAGGTCTTCCTGGCGCTGGCGTTCGGCGTAGCTGGCGCGCTGGGCTTCCGTCTTGGTGCCGTGGCAGGCGGGGCAGCTGACGCCCGCTTCATACAGGGGGGAAGCCTGTTCTTCCTGGCTGACGGGCAGGCGGCAGGCGTGGCAGACGGCATAGCTGCCCGGTTCCAGATCATGGGTGACGGTCACCCGCTGATCGAAGACGAAGCATTCGCCTTCCCACAGGCTCTGATCCGCCGGCACATGTTCCAGGTAATTGAGGATGCCGCCCTTCAGATGATAGACATCCTCCACCCCTTCGGCCTTGAGGAAGGCGGTGGATTTTTCGCAGCGGATGCCGCCGGTGCAATACATCGCCACGCGGGCAGGTTTGCCTTCACCCAACAGGCGTTCGCGTTCGCTGCGGAACCATCCCGGGAAATCGCGGAAGCTGGCGGTCTTGGGGTCGATGGCGCCATGGAACTGGCCCACGGCCACTTCGTAATCATTGCGCGTGTCGATCACGATGACATCGGGGCTGGAAATCAGCGCGTTCCAGTCTTCGGGCATCACATAATGGCCGACATCGGCCAGCGGATCGATATCGGGCTGCCCCATGGTGACGATTTCGCGCTTCAGCTTCACCTTGGTGCGGTGGAAGGGCAGATCGGGCGCGCGCGACAGCTTCACATCGATCCCGGCGCAACCGGGCAGGGTGCGAATATGGACGAGCAGCGCGGCGATGGCATCATCGGTGCCGGCGACCGTGCCATTGATCCCTTCGCGGGCGATCAGCAGCGTGCCCTTGATGCCGAGCGAGAGCAGCAGCGGTTCGAGCCCGGCCTGCACCTGCGCCGGATCATCGAAGCGGGTGAACTGGTAAAGCGCGGCGACGCAGATCGGCATTTCGGCTTCGGTCACTGACGGGCATTCCATGATGGGGGAGAGCGCGCCCATAGCGGAAATCACCGCCCGCGCCCACAGATTTGGCGGAATGCGACAGCTGGGGTAGGGGGCGCGGCACAATCCGTCGCAAAACCTTCAACCGACAGCGGTGCCTGCCCATGCCTTCTGCCCTCAGTTACCTGAAGCGCTTTGCCCCGGTCGGGCGCCTTGACGGGTTTCGCGCCGCGATCGGCGCGCTGCTGGGCATATTCCTGACCGGCTTTGTCGGCTTCCTCTGGCTCGGTACGACCCACGGACTGCCGTTCCTGCTGGCACCGATGGGCGCATCGGCGGTGCTGTTGTTCGCGGTGCCGGCCAGCCCGCTGGCGCAGCCCTGGTCGGTGATCGGCGGCAATGGCATTTCCGCCTTCGTCGGCGTGGTGTGCGCGATGTTCGTGACCGATCCGCTGCTGGCCGCCCCGCTGGCGGTGGCGCTGGCGATCGGGGCGATGAGCCTGTCCCGCTGCCTGCATCCGCCCGGCGGCGCCATGGCCCTGACCGCCGTGCTGGGCGGCCCCGCCGTCACGGAGGCCGGGCTGTCCTTCGTGCTGGTGCCGGTGGCGATCAATTCGGTGATCCTGCTGGCGGCGGCCTGGCTGTACAACAATGCCACGCGCCATCGATATCCGCATCGCCCCGTACCGGCGGTACCCTTGCCGCATGGCACGACCGATC
The DNA here is from genome assembly GCF_009827305.1 of Croceibacterium xixiisoli. Classification (GTDB taxonomy): domain Bacteria; phylum Pseudomonadota; class Alphaproteobacteria; order Sphingomonadales; family Sphingomonadaceae; genus Croceibacterium_C; species Croceibacterium_C xixiisoli. The sequence goes on from NZ_WTYJ01000004.1 coordinate 250,792, forward strand.
CGCTGCCGCAGGATCGCGTGGGCTTCACCACCGCCGATCTGGGCGCGGTGCTGGCGCAATATGACGAGCTGCTGGACGTCAGCCTGGAAGATCTGGAAACCCTGTTCCGTCAGGTGGAGGCGCGCGCCCATCGCCGGCTGCATCGCAATCTCAGCTGCGCCGATATCATGTCACGCGACATGATCACCGCTCAGCCCGATGAAGGCGTGGGCCAGGCGCGCGACCGGATGCTGGATCGGGGCCTGTCCTCCATGCCGGTGGTCGATGCGCATGGTTTCGCCCTGGGGATCGTGGGCCATGCGCAATTGCTGGCGGGCAATGGCCGGCTGGTGCGCGATGTGATGAAGCGGGATGGATGCCGGGTGACGCCCGATCAGCCGATCGACGAATTGCTGCCCGCGCTTTCGGGCGGGGTGCATCATGATGCGCTGATCGTGGATGGGGAGGGGCGGCTGGTCGGCCTGATCACCCAGACCGATCTGCTGGCGGCACTGTGGCGCAGTCATGTGGCCGAACAGGTTGCCAGCGCGAAGGGTTAAAGCGAAATCAAACGGGACGGTTCAGGGCATCCAGCACCGCCTGCACCTGCCGCCCCGGCCGCGCATTGCCATCCACCAAGACGAAGCTTTCATCCGGCTGCAAAGGCTCGAAAGCGGCCAGCTGGCTGTCGAGCAGGCTGGCGGGCATGAAGTGATCTTTGCGGGTCTGCATCCGGGCCCATAATTGCGCCCGGCTGGTCCGGGGCAGGACGAACACAATATCACCGGCCAGGGCGCGCAGCTGATCACGATAGGCGCGTCGGAGCGCCGAGCAGGCGGCCACTGCGCCGTGAGGATGGGCGGCGAGCGCGGCGCCGACAGCGGCGAGGAAGGGCGCGCGATCGGTGTCGGTCAGCGGTTCGCCCCGGGCCATCTTGGCGATATTGGCCGGCGGGTGGCAATCATCGCCTTCGATGAAGACGTGGCCGAGCCGGGTGGCGAGGCGCCGGGCCAGGGTGGATTTGCCATTGCCGCTGGGGCCCATGACGACGATGGCGCGCGGCGCATGGTGGCCTGAAACGGCAGGCGTGTCGGTCATGCCGGGCGGACGGTGTTCCGTTCGATGACCGCCAGCCCGACATCGACCCGATGGGCTGCTTCCCGCGCGGGCGGGGTGGCAGAGCCGAGCAGATCGACGATCAGCCGCCCGGTCTGGCTGCCCAGCCCATGGAAATCGACATTGATCGTGGTCAGCGGCGGGTTGATTTCGCGGCCGATCTCGAAATTGCCGAAGCCCATGATCGAAAGATCATCGGGCACGCGCAGCCCCTGCCGCTGGCATTCCATCACCACCCCCACGGCCGACAGATCGGACACGGCGAACAGCGCCTGGGTGTCGGGCGCGCGGCGCTGCAATTCCTGCAGCGCGCCCACGCCATGATCATAGCTGAGCGGGGCGATGCCGTGGCGGATCACGCCGGTGGTGGGCAGGCCGGAGCGCCGCAGTTCTTCCTCGAAACCGCGAATACGTTCTTCTCCGCGATGATCGAGCACGCTGCCATCATAGACCGCACCGATGGCGCCGAGGCGGGTGAAGCCGCGATCGAGCAGATAGCGCGCCGCTGTGCGGCCAACCTCATGATTGGAAAAGCCGATCACATGTTCGATCGGGCGGTGGGGCAGATCGGCAATCTCCAAGATCGGGATATTGGCCGCCAGCAGCAGGCGGGCAATTTCCCGACTGTGCGATGCGCCGGTCAGGACGATGGCTTCGGGCCGGCGGGCCAGCAGATTGCGCAGCTGGCGTTCCTCTTCACCCAGATCGTAATCGGTATAGGCGATCAGCAGATCATAATCGGATCCGCGCAGCACTTCGGTCAGGCCATGGGCGACGGAGGCGAAATTGGCATTGGTCAGCGTCGGCAGCATCAGTGCGACGAAACCCGTGCGCCGGCTGGACAATCCGCCGGCGGCCTTGTCCGGCACATAGCCGAGATCGGCGATAGCGCGGTTCACCCGGTCCCGCGTGGCGGGCAGCACCACGTCGGGATCGCTGACCACGCGCGATACGGTCATGCGCGAGACGCCGGCCAGCTGGGCCACTTCGCGAATGGTCGGGCGACGGGTCGATTTCACGCTTGATCCTCTCAATACCCTGTCATTGCGGCCATTCGGCACATCATTCCTGTTTGGCAATGGCAATATGCAGCTTGACCACGCGGCTGCGATCCCCCGCCTGTTCGAAGGCGGATATCGCATCGGCCAGCGGATAGGTGCCCGACAGGATCGGCGAGACATCGATCTGCCCGGTCATGATCAGCTGGGCCGCCAAAGCGAATTCATCATGCGCGCGGAAGGCGCCGACCAGATCGATTTCACGCGTCTGCAGCTGGTTGATCGGCAGCGACACTTCGCCCGGCGGCATCATGCCCAATTGCACGATCCGCCCGCCGCGCCGCATCACCGGGAACAGCGAATGGAGCGCGCTGGGCGATCCCGAGGCTTCGAAAGCGATATCGAAGGCCTGGTCATCGGCGCGATAACGAGCAAGGCCATCGGGATCACTGCGGACATTGAGTGTTTCGGCAACGCCAATCCGATCTTTCGCCACGGCGAGTGCCGCGTCTTCGATATCGGTGCACACGACATGGACGGCGCCGGCCAGCAGCGCGCAGCGCGCGGTGAGCAGGCCGATCGGGCCCGATCCGGTGACGATGACCCGGCGGCCGAGCAATTCGCCCGCGCGCTTCACCGCATGCAGCGCCACGGACAGCGGTTCGGCCACCGACAGCGCCAGCAGATCGGTATTCTCCGGCACGGGGATCACCTGATCGGCGCGCAGCACCAGATGTTCGGCAAAGCCGCCCTGCACATGGGGGAAGCGGCCCGCACTGCCCAGGAAGCGCATATCGGCGCACAGATTGCTGCGCCCGGCGCGGCACCAGTCGCAGTGCAGACAGGCGCGGCTGGGGTTGAGCGCGGCCTTCTGCCCGACGGTGAGCCCGGAGACGGCAGAGCCCCATTCGAGCACCCGGCCGGAAATCTCATGCCCGAGGACCATGGGTTCGCGCAGCGCAAAATCGCCGACCGCACCGCGATGGAAATAATGCATGTCCGACCCGCAGATCCCGCCGTAGGCCACGGCCACCCGCACCTCATCGGCGGCGAGCGGTGCATCGGTGCAATGCTCGATCCGCAAATCCTTCGCCCCGTGGCAAATTGCCGCCTGCATCCTGTTCTCCCTCGCTGGTGGGACCGTTATCATTGCCGGGCTTAGCGGGCAAATCCTGTTGCCATGGTATCGGTCCCTTCCTATGCCGGGGCCCCAATCAGAGGAGGGGTGCATTCTCGAACTGTTCAGCCTGGCCGGACGCAATGCGCTGATCACCGGATCATCGCGCGGGATCGGCTTTGCCCTGGCCCGCGCCATGGCCGGGGCCGGGGCGCATGTGATGCTGAATGCCCGCGATCCGGCCGCGCTGGAGGCAGCGGTTGAGGCGATCCGCGCGACCGGCGGCAGCGCCAGTGCGTGCCATTTCGACGTGACCGATCCGGCGGCCATTCATGCCGCGATCGGCGCGATCGAACAGGACCAGCCGATCGATATTCTGGTCAACAATGCCGGGGTGCAGCGCCGTGCGCCCCTGCATGAATTCGACGATGGCGACTGGCGCGAACTGATGGCGACCAATCTGGATGGCGTCTATTATGTCAGCAAGCGGGTGGCGCCTGGCATGATCGCCCGCCGCAGCGGCAAGATCATCAATATCGCCAGCGTGCAGAGCGAACTCGCCCGCCCGACGATTGCCCCCTATACGGCAGCCAAGGGGGCGATCCGCAATCTGACGCGGGGGATGTGCGCCGACTGGGCCGGCCATGGCATTCAGGTGAATGCGATTGCGCCGGGCTATTTCAACACACCGCTCAATGCCGCGCTGGTGGCCGATCCGGTGTTCGACGGCTGGATCTGCCAGCGAACGCCAGCGGGGCGCTGGGGCGAATTGTCCGATCTGCATGGCGCGGCGATCTTCCTGGCATCGGCCGCATCGAATTTCGTCAATGGCCAGACGCTCTATGTCGATGGCGGCATCACCACAGTAATCTAATGAGAAGGGAAGGGCCGATGGCCGCTGACACACAGGGCGACAAGCCCCTGGCGCTGCAGATGAACGGGTTTTCCGCGCCGATGGAGGCGCAGCTGGCGCAGCTGCTGGAGGTGGTACGCTGGTTCGATCTGACCGCCGAGGAACAGCGCAGCCTGCTGAAGGAACGCGGGCATCAGGTGCGCGTGGTCACCGCCGGGGGCCATGTCGGTTGCCCGCCGGAACTGATGCGGCAGTTGCCGGCGCTGGGGCTGGTGGCGCTCAATGGCGTGGGCACGGACAAGGTGTCTCTGCCGCTGGCGCGTGAACGCGGGGTGGGGGTGACGACGACGCCCGATACGCTGGCCGATGATGTGGCGGATCTGGCCATCGGGCTGATGATTGCGCTCAAGCGCCGCATTCCCGCCGCCGATGCCCATGTCCGGGCCGGGCACTGGCCTGACAGCGAGATGCCGCTGGCGCGCAAGGTGACCGGATCACGCATGGGCATTTTCGGCCTGGGCGCGATCGGATCGGCCATTGCCCAGCGCGCGCGCGGCTTTGGCGAGGTCGGCTATGCTTCCCGCAGCGGCAAGCCCGTTGATTATCGACGGTTCGACAGCCTGTCGGAACTGGCGGCCTGGGCCGATGTGCTGTTCATCGCGGCGGCGGCAACCCAGGAAACGGCCGGCGCGGTCGATGCCGAGGTGCTGCAGGCGCTTGGATCATCCGGCGTACTGGTCAATATTTCCCGTGGATCGGTGGTGGAGGAAGCGGCGCTGATCGCCGCGCTGGAGGATGGCGTGATCGCCGGGGCCGGGCTGGATGTGTTCATCGACGAACCGCGCGTGCCCGAAGCGCTGCGCCGCTTGCCCAACACCGTGCTGACCCCGCATATCGCCAGCGCGACGGTGGAAACCCGGGCGGCGATGGCCGATCTGGTGCTGGGCAATATCCGCGCCTTTCTGGCTGGCAAGCCGCTGGTGACCCCGGTGCAGTGACGCGTTTTCCGCGCCAGCGCGGCGAGGACCAGGAGGATATAAGGAGCGTATGATGGCAGGCGGACAGCAGGACGGGCGCGTGGGGCTGATTACCGGGGCGGGCAGCGGGATCGGCCGGGCCGCCGCGCTGGCGCTGGCGGCCCGGGGTTACCGCCTGGTGCTGGTCGGGCGGCGGTCTGCCGTGCTGGAGGAAACCGCAGCGCTGGCCGGCGATATACCGACGCTGGTGGCGCCCTGCGATGTCGCCGATGAAGCGGCGGTCGATGCACTGTTCGCGCAGGCGGTGGACCATTTCGGGCGGATCGATCTGCTGTTCAACAATGCCGGGCTGGCCCTGCCGGCCACGCCGATCGAGGATCTGGCGCTGACCGACTGGCGGCGGCTGGTGGATGTGAACACCACCGGCGCTTTCCTGTGTTTGCGCGCCGCCTTCCGCGTGATGAAGGATCAGGATCCGCAGGGTGGGCGGATCATCAACAACGGGTCGCTGTCTGCCCATGTGCCGCGGCTGTTTTCCGCCGCCTATACCGCCACCAAGCATGCGATCACCGGGCTGACGCGGTCGGGATCGCTGGAAGGGCGGCGCTACAACATTGCCTGCGGCCAGATCGATATCGGCAATGCCGCGACCGATCTGGGCGGCGGGGTGATGGATGGCGCGCTGCAGGCCGATGGCAGCCGCCGTGCCGAACCGCTGATGGATGTGACCGAAGCGGGGGAGGCGGTCGCCTATATGGACAGCCTGCCGCTGTCGACCAATGTCCAGTTCATGACCGTGATGGCCAGCGCCATGCCCTTTATCGGGCGCGGCTGAGCCTGGGGCGCCTCTGCCGCGCTCCTCTTGGCAAATCCCTTCCGCCCGCTATCCATGGGGCAAAGGCGGTGTTCCGCCTGACCCAAGCGGAGAGGATGGGCATGACATTTCAGCGATTGAACCCGATGACCGGGGAAGTGGCGTCGAGCGCGCAGGCGATGAAGGCGGGCGATATCCCCGCCATTGCCGAAAAGGCGCAGGCCGGTTTCGTGCAATGGTCCAGGCTGGGGCCCAATGCCCGCCGCGCCGTGCTGATGAAGGCGGCCGATGCGCTGCAGGCGCGCAAGGATGCCTTTGTCGAGGCGATGATGGGCGAAATCGGCGCCACCGCCGGCTGGGCCATGTTCAACCTGGCGCTGGCCGCCGGCATGGTGCGCGAAGCGGCGGCCATCACCACCCAGATCGCGGGCGAGGTGATCCCGTCCGATCATGACGGCACCGTGGCACTGGCGCTGCGCGAACCGGTGGGCGTGATGCTGGGCATTGCGCCGTGGAATGCGCCGATCATCCTGGGCGTGCGCGCGATCGCCGTGCCGCTGGCCTGCGGCAACAGCGTGATCCTGAAGGCATCGGAACAATGCCCGCGCACCCATGCGCTGATCATCGAGGCCTTTGCCGAGGCAGGCTTCCCCGAAGGCGTGGTGAATGTGGTGACCAATGACCCGGCCGATGCCGGCGAGGTGGTGGGCGCACTGATCGATGCGCCGCAGGTGAAGCGGATCAATTTCACCGGCTCCACCGCCGTGGGCAAGATCATCGCCAAGCGGGCGGCCGAACATCTCAAGCCCGTGCTGCTCGAACTGGGCGGCAAGGCGCCGATGCTGGTGCTGCATGATGCCGATCTGGACGAAGCGGTGAAGGCGGCGGCGTTTGGTGCCTATATGAACCAGGGCCAGATCTGCATGTCGACCGAGCGGATCATCGTGGTCGAAAGCGTGGCCGATGAATTCGCGCGCAAATTCGCCGAGAAGGTGAAGAGCATGCCGGTGGGCGACCCGCGCGAGGGCAAGACCCCGCTGGGCGCCGTGGTCGACCGCAAGACGGTGGATCATTGCTATTCTCTGGTGGCAGATGCGGTGGGCAAGGGCGCCGTGCTGCTGACCGGCGGGGACACCACGCATAACGTGCTGATGCCTGCGCATCTGGTGGACAAGGTGACGCCGGAGATGAAGCTGTTCCGCGACGAAAGCTTCGGCCCGGTGGTCGGCATCATCCGCTCGCGCGATGAAGACCATGCCATCGAACTGGCCAATGACACCGAATACGGCCTGTCATCGGCGGTTTTCACGAAGGATACGGCGCGCGGGCTGAAGGTGGCCAGGCGCATTCAGGCGGGCATCTGCCACATCAATGCCTCGACCGTGTCGGACGAGCCGCAGATGCCCTTCGGCGGGATGAAGGCGTCGGGCTATGGCCGGTTCGGCGGCAAGGCGGGGATCGATTCCTTCACCGAACTGCGCTGGGTCACGTTCGAAACCGAACCGGGGCATTACCCTATCTGATCAATTAAGGCCGGGGGCGTGGTCGCACGCCCCCGGTCCTTATTTACGAACCGAACGGGCGGACGCCCTTGGCGGCCAGATAGACGGCCAGCGATTCCGGGCGATCGGTCAGGAACACGGTCGCGCCGGCCTGCAGCAGGCGGCCCCAATTGGCATCGGGATCGAGCATGGCCAGCTCGTCCGAATAGCCGCCGGCGGTCGCGCCCCAGAACGGTTCGGCCCAGGCGCGGGCCCCGCTGGCGCGGACGGCGGCGACGCCTTCTTCGAAATAGGGCAGGTTGAGGAACACCACCGTGTAGGCGGCGGGCCGGTACTGGCTGTGGCTGGCGACAATGTCCGACAGCGGTGCGCCGAAGCTGGTGACGCGCTGGAGATAGGTCACCTTGTCCAGCAGCGGCACCTTGCCGAGCAGATGATCATCGCGCCCGGCGGTCAGCTTGACCGTCATCTGATCGAGCACGCCCATCCGTTCCAGCAGGGTCAGCGATTGCGCCCACACAGCGGGCAGATCGGGGCCCTTGGCATCCAGATCGACCAGGATGCGGCCGCGCATGGCCTCCATCGCTTCTTCGAAGGTCGGGATCTGTTCACCGGTCATCGGCGCATCGGGCCCGCCGGTGCCGAAGCGCAGGCGCAGCGCCTTGAGTTCGGCCAGCGTCATATCCGCCACGCGGCCGGTGCCATTGGTCGTGCGGTCCACGGTGGTGTCGTGCATCAGGATCAGCGCGCCATCCTTGGTGATCTGCACATCGGTTTCAATGATGTCGATGCCCAGGCGCATGCAGCGCTCAAACGCGGCGAGCGAGTTTTCCGGGGCTTCCACATGGCAGCCGCGATGGGCCACGATCATGGCGGGGCCATCGGGATCGCGCAGGCGGGCGACCAGCTGCTGGGCGCGGGTCTGGGTGGTCTGTTGGGCGGCGGGCTCTGCCGCGAGCGCGGGCAGGGGCAGGCAGGGGGCGGCCAGGAGGGTGGCAGCCAGAATTTTGCGAAGCATCGGGGTCATCCTCGGTTGGACGGGTGCGACCGGGATCGCACCCGTCGCAGCGATCAGTAGCGGAAGGAAAGCCCGGCCCAGAAGCCGCGGCCGTGCTGGTTGATCTCTCTCACTTCGTCATAGACGGCGTAGCGTGTGTCACGGGATTCACCGAGCAGGTTGCGCCCTTCGGCCACGAACTGCACCTGATCGGTCAGCTTGATGCGGATCTGCGCATCAAGCTGATTGAACGGCTGATAGAGCAGATCCTGCAGCGGCGAGGCCGTGCTGAGCGCCTGATAGGAAACGCCCGGCCGCGAATAGCTGACCCGCCCTTCGAACCAGCTGTCCTTGTAGAAGACGGAGGCGTTGAACATGTGCTTGGGCTGATCGATCAGCTGATCGACATCGCGGCGCGTGCCATTGGCCATGACGATGGCGGCATCGGTCTTGATGATCGTGTAGTTGACCGAGACGCCCAGGCCCGACAGCGCCGGGGGCAGGAACGGCAGGCTGTTCATGACCGCGCTCAGTTCCAGCCCGGTCAGCTTGGCCGATTCCAGGTTCTGCGGTTCGGAGAACACATAGGTCAGCGGGCCATCGACGACCTGGGTCACGCCGCGGAAAATCTCGTCCTTGATGTTCTTGTGGAACACGCCGGCGGACAGGATGCCGCTGTTGCCGGCGAAGTAATATTCAGCCGAGATGTCGAAATTGTCGGCCCGGCGCGGCTTGAGCGTCGGGTTGGGGCGCGACACATTGACGATGCCGGCCGTTTCCGTGCGGGTTTCTCCGCCGGCCAGATCGGTCTGGTTCGGGCGGCCGAGCGAGCGGCTGTAGGCGGCGCGCAGCTTGAAGGCCGGGGTCAGATCATAGGAGATCAGTGCGGACGGCAGGAAATCGCCATAGTCATTCGCGTCGGCAACCGGATCGATGATGCCATTGACCAGCGCGTAGCGATCCACATTCACGTCGGTCCATTCATAGCGGCCGCCGCCGATGAAGTGGAACCGGTCGCCCCTGGCTTCGACCAGGCCGTAGATGGCGGTGACATCTTCCTTGAAGCGATAATCGCCGGTCAGCGCGGAATTGCCGCGCTGCGCCTGGGTGAAAGCGCCGGGATTGCCATAGAGATAATCCCAGAACAATTCGCGGTCGACCATCGGCAGCGGCGCGGTGCCATAGGGCGGGGTGTAGCTTTCGGTGCGGTCGAACTGATCCAGCGTGCGCGGGGTGCTGCTGGTCCAGGACGGGGCTTCGCGATCGACCGTGCGTTCGGCCGATTTGTAGGCGGCGCCGGCACCGATCTGCCACATGCTGTCAAGGCTGTGGCGCACATCGCCCTTCACCGCGCGGACCTGTTCGCGCACGTTGAAATCGGAACTGCTGGCGGAGGTGAAGTTGTAATTGGCGGTGTTGGAGAAATAGGCCGGATCGTTGAAGCTGTAGGTCGGTACGCCCGTTGTGTCGTAGGAATAACCGATCTGCGAACGGTTGCCGCTGGAGAAGCTGGCGCCCGGGCCGATTTCATCCCAGCGTGACTGGGAGAGAGAACCGCCCAGCTTGATGCTGGTCTGGTCATTGTCCCATTCGATGCGTGCCTGCGCGACATCGACCGGTTTGGAAATCACGAACTGGCTGGTGTTGATGGTGGCGCTGGCGGTGGCGACGCTGCCGGTGTTCGGCCCGGTGATGACCGGGGTGGAAGCCGGCGTCAGCGTGACGGAATAGCGAGTTTCGTCATCGTCCTGGGTGTAGCGCCCGTAATAGAGCGAGGCGTAGAAATTGCCGTCAGGCTTGTATTCCAGCGCGCCAGATCCGCCCCAGCGCTTGGAGTTGAGGGCATAGTTGAGGAACAGCCCGCCATTGGGCACGCTGGTGACATCCTGGTTGAGCGGATCGGTCGCGGCCACGCCACTGGCGGTGAAATAGCTGTTGCTGGCGATGATCAGCCGTTCCTGATCGCGGGTGCGTTCCATGTAGCTGCCGGTCAGCATGATGCCGAACACATCATCCGGGCCGAACCGCGTCGTCAGCGTGGCGTCCGCGCGATAGGACGGTGCGCCTTTGCCGGGAACATTGTTGCTGTCGTAATAGCCGACCAGCGCCTGCCCGGCGAGATAGGTGCCATTGGTGTCGAAGGCGCTGCGCGTCTGCAGATCCACCAGGCCGCCGATGGCATTGCCGTCATGCGCCGGGGTCAGCGATTTCACCACTTCCATCCGGGCGACGGCGCTGGCAGGCACCTGTTCGATCAGCACGCGACGGCTGGCCTGATCGCTCGACGCCAGTTGCAGGCCGTTGAAGGTGACCAGCGTGTAATCGGGATTGAGACCGCGCACGGCGGCGTAGCGGCCTTCGTCTTCGTCGAACACGGCCGAAACGCCGGGCACGCGGCGCAGCGCATCGGCGATGTTGTAATCCGGGTTCTGGCCCGCGTCATCGGCGGTGACGAATTCGGAAATGGTGTCGGCATTGCGCTTGGCGGAAATCGAGCGCTGGTTCTGCAGGCGATAGCCGCTGACGACGATGGCTTCGGCTGCCGGTTCGGCGGCAGCGGTGCCGTCTGCCGGTGCGGTGGTGGTTTGCGCCTGTGCCTGTGAGCAGGATGCCCAGGCCATCGCGACAAGCGAGGCGGTAAATGCGGTTTTGCGACCCTTGTTCAACATTATGCCCTCAAGTTTTTGTTGTGAACGCGTGTTTGTTCGCCCGGAGCAGCGCTGCTGCCCGGAGGTTGGAACAGATTCTGGGAAACCATATCGGTTATCGACGGTCGGGGACCGCCGCAGGCGTCAGGATGGCGGCCAAACCTATCCAGCGCGGTTTACATGGTTGCCTCGTAGCTGCTGATTACGATACGGGCTCGTATCGAAACTCTGTTACAGTTTTGCGAGCGCTGAAATAAAATGACGAATGGCGGGAGAATTGCGTGAACAGCCCTGAGAGCGAAGGCGCCCGTGCTCCGGGGCGGCCCCGCAGTGCGGAGCGCGATGTGCAGATTCGCGATGCCGCCTGGCGGCTGATCGCGCAGTCGGGTTGCGCGGCGCTGACCTTCGAAGCGATCGCCCAGGCGGTGGGCTGCAGCCGTTCCACCCTGTACCGGCGGTTCGATTCCAAGGGCGATCTGATTCTGCATCTGCTGGATGAAACGGCCCTGTCTTTCGAGCCGGAATTCGCACCCGATGCGACGCCGCGCGATATCCTGATCGCCCACGTCCGCATTTGCGCGATCATGTATCGCGGCCATCGCGGGGTAGCCTTCGTGCATATCTTCGCCGCTGCGCGCAATGATCCGGCCATCGCCAAAGCGGTTCGTTCGCATGGCGCGCTGGTGCTGCCCTATTATTTCGCGCCGATGCGGCAACTGGCGCCGGAGGCGAGCGAGCGGGGTATTCTGTTCGCGCTGCACACGCTGATCGGCAGCGTGATGCATCATGCGGCTGGCAGGGGCGCGCCGCCATCGGAAAAGGAATGCGAATATCTGGTGGATGCGGCAATCCTGATCGCCCGCATCCATGATGATCCAGGGGGCAATGGTTCCGGGGAGGAAGTTCCGCAGACCATCCGCGCCGGCATGGAAGGCTGACGACGAGGGCCCTTGATCGGTCCCCCGTCGTCATGCTGTATGCTTAGTCCTTGATATCGGCGGTGCAGGGCAGGCCGTCGGGGCCCAGCCTGCCGGCCGGCATCGGTCCATCGACCTGCTGTACCGGGCCGCTGCAGTGGCGCACTTCGGGCAGTTCGGCGGCGACATTGGTCAAATGGTTGCGACCATCGGCGCCCTTGTCCAGATCGAAGCCGTCATACAGCACACCGGTGTTGAGATAGGTGCGCAGCGACAGCTTGCCCGGCGCCACATCCACGATCTGGAACATGCTGCTGTCTTCAGCCACGCGATCTGGCTGGGTCAGCGCGCGATCGTTGAGGCCATACATCTTCGATCCGGCGACCGAGACGAGATAGACCGGCCCCTGGGTGGCGCCGTTGGCGCGGGCGGCATTGCCGGCTTCACGGCCTTCCTCTGCCGTCAGCCGGGCGTAGCAATGGTCATGCCCCTGCAGCACCAGATCCACGCCATTGGTTTCGAAGATCTGCTTCCACGCATCCTTGAGCACCTTGGTGTCGCGCGGGCGGGCGCAGGTGAACAGCGGCTGGTGGAACAGCACGATCTTCCAGCGGGAACCGGCATCGGCCAGTTGCGCCTGCAGCCAGGCGGTCTGGGCCGGCAGCGTGCCGAGATCGAGGGCGGAGGTGCCGTCCATCACGATGATCCGCGCGCCCTGATAATCGAAGCTGTAGCTGGTCTTTTCCACGCCCGGCGCGCCATTTTCGGGCAGGGCGAACATCAGCGGGAAATGCGGGCCCAATTGACGGTTTTCCTGTCCTTCCGGGCCAGGAATATCGACATATTCATGATTGCCGGTAGCGGGAGCCTGCGGAATAGCGGCCATGGCCCAGCCGCCCGATGCGGCCCATTCGCCCCATTCATCATCATGGACCATATTGTCGCGGCTGGCGACCAGATCGCCGGCGTGCAGCACCAGCCGGGGATCGCCCGCCATCAGCAGCGCGCGGCGCCAGGCGAGCGAGCCGATTTCCAGAATGCCGTTCTGCGTATCCCCGAAATAGATGAAGCGGAACGGATCGGTATTCGCAGCAGCGGTGCGGAACTGGTGCCATTCGGAAAAGCCGCCCGAACCTTTCACGCGATAGGCATAGGCCGTGTCCGGCTGCAGCCCGGTGAAGCGGACCTTGTGGTAGAGCGCGCCACCATTTTCGCTGAGCGTCGGGACCGACTGGCCGAGCACCTGCTGCGCGTTCTGACCGAAGGCCGGGGTGGGCAGCAACAGTGCCAGTTCGGCCACAGTGCCTTCGGTCGCCATGTCGGTGCGCCACGACACGGCCATGCCGGTGGTGGGGTCTGCCGCAGGGCTCAGAATGATTCGGTCAGGCAGGTTGCGGGCGGCATAGGGGCGCCCGGGCGCCGGCGGGGCCTTTTCCCCGCGCAAATCAACGACCGGTTGTTGTTGTGCAAATGCCACAGTGGGTGTTGCGCTGAGGGCCAAAGCGGCCATGAGCATGCGAACGGGCGTGATGCGCGACATCGGGCGGAAATCCTTTGTTTTTGCCGTAACAGGGCCGGCGCCGGGGGAGATGCCTGTGCGCCAGATTTGGCGCAGGACTGAAACCAGCGGCCTCTAGCGACATTTTGTGTCGCTTTTGTTGCAGAAAATTGTCCACTTTTCGGACCGGATTTTGTCAGAAAACCGTCATTTGCCGAACCTATCCGGCCGCCAGAACATGTCACAATTGAAGGTAAGATAATGGTCGGCATCAACAGGGTTCGCGGGCGCAAGGTCGCGCTGCTGGCAGCGGCAACGCTGTTCTTCTCTCCCACGGTCGCTCTGGCGCAGAACACCGTCACCGGCCGCGTGCTGGACGCCAATGGCGCCGCGCTTCCGGGGGCGGAAGTGATCGTCAGCGAAACCGGCCAGCGCGTCGTCGCCGACCGTCAGGGCCGCTTCGTCGTCCCCTCGCTGCCCGAAGGTCAGGCCACGCTGGTCGTGAACTATCTGGGCGTGCAGTCGGGTACGCAGACCATCAGCGTGACGCAGGGCGCCGCCAATGATGTGCAGGTTGTACTCCAGGCACAGGAAGCTGAAGGCAATGTGATCGTGGTAAGCGGTTCCATCCTGGATGCGACTGCCCGCGCGCTCAACCAGCAGCGCAATGCCGACAACACCACCAATGTGATTTCGTCGGACGCCATTGGCCGCTTCCCCGACAACAACATTGCCGAAGCGCTGCAGCGCGTCCCCGGTTTCGGCGTGGAACGCGACCAGGGCGAAGGCAATTTCATCTCCATCCGCGGCGCGCCGTCGGAATTCACCGCCATCACCGTGGACGGCATCAGCCTGCCTTCGACCAGCCCGGATACGCGCGCGGTCGATCTCGGCTCCATTCCGTCGGATGTGGTGTCCTCTGTCGAAGTGTCGAAGACGTTGCTGCCTTATCAGGAAGCGGATTCGATCGCCGGTGCGGTCAATCTGACCACGCGTTCGCCCTTCGACACCAATGGCCTGCGCATCACCGCCAATGGCGGCGCCAGCTACAATGAATTCGGTGACACCAGCGATTATCGGTTCGGCGGCACCGTCAGCAACACCTTCGGCAATGTCGGCATCCTGCTGTCCGGCAGCCTGGCGCAGACCAACCGCAAGGTCGACAATTTCGAATCCATCTGGGATGTGGTCGAACGCCCCGAAGGCGACGAAATTCTCGGCGTGCCGGAACAGGAATACAAGGATTACGACACCCGGCGCGAACGTCTGTCGCTGACCGGTGCCGTCGAATTCCGCCCTGACAATGTCAGCAAGTTCTTCGTGCGCAGCACCTGGACCCGCCGCACCGACGATGAAAATCGCAATCTGCTGGCGGTGATCTATTCCGACGGCGATCTGGAAGAAGGTGCGACCGAAGGTACTGCAACCTGGTCCAACACCCGGATCGAGAAGGAATTCCGCCACCGCATCATGAAGGATGAATCGCTGGTCGTTTCCGCCGGCGGTGAACATGAATCAGCCGGACTGGGCCTGGATTATACCGTGTCCTACGCCCGTTCCACCCAGACCTATCCGATCCGTGCCCAGCTGCGTTTCCGCAGTTCGGCGCGCCCGACGATCGATCAGGACTTCGTCACCAACCCCGATCTGCCGGCGATTTCGCTGTTCGAAACCGGCGAGCATCTGGACGTCAGCCGCTATGCCTATCGCGAAACCGCGCTGCGCGAACAGCCGACCGAGCAGGATGAGCTGGGCTTCCAGACCAATCTGCGCATTCCGACCACGCTGTTCGGCAGCGATGCGACGATCCAGGCCGGCGCCAAGATCCGCATCCGCGATGTGAACGCGGACAATGACCAGTGGCGCGATCGCAGCTCTGCCGCCAGCTGGGCCGCAGAACATGGTTCGATGGCAGATTATCTGACCGATATCCCCTCGCAGAACTTCGACTATCTGCTGGGTCGCAAGTTCAATTCGCAGATGCTGGGCGATTACTTCCGCGAAACCGAAGCGAACACCAAGCTGAGCCCGCGCGTGCCGGATTCGGTCAATTCCGATTACCGCGTGTCGGAAGATATCTTTGCCGGTTACCTGATGACCCGCGTCGAAATGGGCAACGCCAATCTGATCATCGGTGGTCGCGTCGAACACACCCGTTTCGAAGGTCAGGCTGCCCGCTTCAATGAAGACACCGAAACTCTGGTGCCGCAGTTCGTGACGCGCAGCTATACCGACTTCTTCCCCAATCTGACGCTGCGTGTCGCGCTGACCGACAATCTGATTGCGCGCGCTGCCGCCAGCCGCGCCATTTCGCGGCCGAATTACCGCGATGTCGTTCCGCGCATCGCCGAAGCGGATTCGGGCCTGGAAGTCGAAGTCGGCAACCCCGATCTGAACCCGACGCTGTCGAACAATCTCGATGCTGGCCTGGAATACTACTTCCGTCCGCTGGGCATGATTTCGGTCAATGTGTTCTACAAGGATCTGAAGGACTATTCGTTCGAGATCCGCGAATCCGGTGTGACCTTCGACGGTCGCGACAATGTTCGCCTGATCCAGAAGATGAATGCACCGGAAGGTTCCATCCTGGGCGCCGAACTGGCGGTGCAGGCACAGGCCACCTTCCTGCCGGGTGCGCTGGCCGGCTTCGGCGTATTCGGGAATATCGCCTATGCCGATGCCAAGATGACTCTGCCGGGCGCGGTTCCGGATCGGGCCATGGAAGTGACCCTGCCGAACCAGTCCGAATGGACCTATAACGCGGCGATCTTCTACGAATGGGCCGGTTTCAACGCCCGCCTCGCCTATACCAAGCGCAGCGACTACCGTGATGAATTCGATTACGGCAATGCCGCGCTGGATACCTATTGGGAAGGTCGCGAACAGCTCGACCTGACGGCCAGCTATGACTTCACGGACAATTTCAACCTGTTCCTGGAAGCCAAGAACCTGACCAACACTCCGGGTGTCCGCTATGCCGGCGACCGTTCGCGGGTGACCGAATATGAAAAATTCGGCCGCCTGTTCTTCCTCGGCGCACGCCTGAAGCTCTGATTTGTGTTTGCGGGCCGTTTGGCCCGCAATCCGCCAAAGGCCCTTCTCTCCGATTGGAGAGGAGGGCTTTTTGTTGTGCTCAGCTATTCGCCCGCGTCGGGCCGGGCGGCCAGCATCAGCGCGGGGATCAGCGAAGCGCGCATCATCTCCCCATGGCTGAGGCCGGGAAACTGGCGATATTCGATCTGCGCCCCGGCCTGGCCGAATGCGGCCACCACCCGTTCGGTTGCATCGGGCAGGCGCGGCACGCCCCGGCTGGTGTCCGGCTGACGGGGTGCTTGCGGTGTTGCGGGGCTTGGCGGGGCCTGGGTGGGCGCGGCTGTGCCGGCTCCGGCTGGCGCTGCCGTCCGTGTGGCATCGCGGCCGCCGCCGCTCATCATCCGCAGTACCCGGCCGTTCAGCGCGTGCGGCGGGGTGGCGATGATGTCGCTGACCAGTTCGCCGTCATGATACCACAGCGATGCATCGCCGGCGGCGTAGCGCTGGTAGAATTCAGGGTGGTTGCGCAGCGTGTAGAGCGTGAACAGCCCGCCAAACGAATGGCCCCACAGCGTCTGCCGCTGGCGGTCGATCTTCGCCATGGCTTCGACGCGCGGCTTGATCTGCTGTTCGATGAAATGGGCGAAGATGTCCGCCCCGCCGCCGGGGCGCCCGCGCACCACCGGGGCGATCGGCTTGCCGTCCTGGATGACCGGCGGGGTATAGTCATAGGCGCGCGCCAGCGTATCGACCCGCGCCGCCGTGTCATAGCCGATCGCGACCAGCACCGGCGGTGAAAGGATGTAGAGCGCTTCGAGTTCCGGATCGCTGATCAGCCCCATCGCGGCATTGCCATCGACCATATAGAGCACCGGATAGCCACGGGCAGGCGCGGCACGTTTCGGCACGGCGATCTGCACCCAGTAATGCCGCTGCCCATCGGCGGAATCGATCTTGAAGGAGGAGAAGCTGTAGAGCTCGCTGCCCCGGTTGACGATGGTCGGGCCCACCGCCCGTTCGAACCGCCCATTGCCCACCTGGGTGCCTGCCGCCGGGATGGCCGCCTCTGCGGCGGTCGTTTGCGCCTGCGCACCGGGAATGATCCCGGCCAGCGCCGACAGGCTCAGACCGGCGGCGAACAGATGTCTGCGAGGCATTGTGAAGAAGACCCTTTATCCTTGTTATCCGGGGCGCGGGTCGCATTGCTACTAACGAAACGCAATAGCATTTGTGTATCGGTTCGCGGCGCTTGACGGCGGGCATGGGCTGGTGTTGCTGCGCTCATGGATTTCGACGATCAGCTGCGCCGCTATTTCGCCACCGACGATCTGGCCGATGTCACACCCGAAGGGCTCGCCGCCGGGATCGAACGGATGCGGGTCGATTTCGGGATGGAAAAAGACCGCGCCCGCCGCTTCGCGCTGTGGACGCTGCTGTATATGCTGGGCGCCGCGCCCGATCTGGATGTCGCCTTCAAGGATGAGGATGACCGCAACAGCGCGCGCGACTGGATGGACATGATGGCCCGCGCGCAGGGCGAATGACCGGCGGGCCTGCCGCATCGATGATGCGGCATTTTGCACACAGCGCACCACCATCGGGTCGATTTCGTCCTCTGCCTCTCTGATTTCGCCCCCGGTCATTGACCCTTGCAGGCACATGGGCAGACATTGCGCCCAGGAATTGCATAAAATTCTACATAGGGAGAGTATGATGACCCAGCGTGGAACAGCGCTCGCGGGCGGCTGTCTTGCAGCCATGGCCGCAGTGCTGATGGCCAGCCCGGCCCAGGCGGAAGATCAGGCCGCGCAGCAGGCCCAACCGGCCCAACCGGTCCAGCCAGCGCAGGCTGCTGCAGAACCGCAACCGGCAGCAGAGGATGCCGCCAGCGGCAATGATCCGATCATCGTTACCGGATCGCGCATTTCGGGCGGTTTCACCGCGCCGACCCCGGTTACCGTGCTCAGCAATGACCGGGTGCAGGCGCTGGCGATCACCAATGTCGGCGATGCGCTGAGCCAGTTGCCCAGTTTCCGCGCCACCTCCAGCCCGGCCACCCAGGCCACGCTGGGCGGCAATATCGGTGCCCGCATTCTCGATCTGCGCGGGCTGGGTTCGGTTCGTACCCTGGTGCTGGTCGACGGGCGGCGTTTCGTGCCGAGCACGTCGCAGGGTACGGTGGACATCAATTTGATCCCTTCCGCTCTGGTCGAGCAGACGCAGGTCGTGACCGGTGGTGCCTCCGCAGCCTATGGTTCGGATGCCGTGGCCGGCGTGGTCAACTTCATCCTCGACCGCGATCTGACCGGGCTGAAGGCAGAGGCGGTCTATGGCATTTCCGAACAGGGCGATGACGAAAGCGTGTTCGCCAGCCTGGCTGGCGGTGCCCGGATCGGCAGCGGGCTGCATGTCACCGTGGCCGGCGAATATGAAAAATCATACGGCATGGGCGATTGCTACACGCGCGACTGGTGCGCCACGCAGACGCTGATCTTGCAAAATCCGGCCTTCGGCACCAATGGCCTGCCGGCCAATCTGATCGTGCCGGGCGTCAACACCGCCACGGTGGCGCCCGGCGGGCTGATCAACCGGTCCTACAACGCCGCCGGGCAGGCAATCGGCACCAATGCGACCGATCCGCTGCGCGGCACGACCTTCACCGCTGACGGCACCCCGCGCGATTTCGACTATGGTACGCTGGTTGGCCCGCTGTTCATGCTGGGCGGGGAAGGGAATGGCCGCAATTCCTTCATCTCCCCCTTCCGGCTGAAGGTGCCGGTCGAACGCTATTCGATCTATGGCAATGCCACGCTGGACATCACCCCGGGCCTGCGCGCCAAGCTGGATGTGTCCTATGGCCGGGTGCAGGGTGAAGTGGTCGGCAACGTGCTGCGCGATTTCAACGGATCGCTGTTGGGCCAGATCAAGGCGGACAATGCCTTCCTGCCTGATGATGTGGCTGCAGCCATGGCCGACAATGGCGTCGCCTCCTTCATTTTGGGCAAGGCCGATTTCGATCTGGGCCCGGCAAGGGCGAAATCCTCCACCGAAACCTATCGCGTGGTCGCCGCGCTGGAAGGGGATATCTCTTCCAGCTGGAGCTGGGACCTGTCCTACCAGTATGGGCGGACCAATTTCCGCCAGGATACGTACAATTCGATCATTCTGGCCAATCTGCGCAAGGCGACCGATTCCGTGCTGGTTGGCGGCAACGCCGTCTGCCGCGTGAATGCCGATGCCAGCACCACCAATGACGATCCCAATTGCGTTGCCTACAATCCCTTCGGCGAAGGGCAGTTTTCTGCCGGTGCCGCAGGCTACATCGCCGGCGACGGGTTCCAGACCACCCGCTATGATCAGCATGTGGTGGCCGCCAATCTGCAGGGCGATCTGATCAATCTGCCGGCCGGCCCGGTGAAGCTGGCCATCGGCGGCGAATATCGCAGCGACAAGATCGTCGGCGAAACCGATGCCATTTCGGCGCAGAACCAGTTCTGGTCATTGAACGGCACGGCGCTGGCCGGATCGGTCAATGTGAAGGAAGCCTATGCCGAACTCGCGGTGCCGGTGTTCCGCGATTCCGCGCTCGGCTATGCGCTGGATCTGAACGGCGCGATCCGCCGCACCGATTACAGCACCAGCGGCGCGGTCACCACCTGGAAGGCGGGCGCGGTCTATGAACCGTTCGACGGGGTGCGGCTGCGCATCACCCGTTCGCGCGATATTCGTGCGCCCAATCTGGCCGAATTGGTCGGCCCGCTGGTCAAGAGCGCCATCGGCTTGACCGATCCGCGCAATGGCGAACAGGCCAATCCGACCATCTACACCGGCTCCAACCCCAATCTGCGCCCGGAAAAGGCAGACAGCTGGACCATCGGTGCGGCGATCACTCCGCGCAGCGGCGGCGCCGTGGGGCGGATGCGGCTGTCGGTCGATTATTACGCGATCGAGGTGAGCGATGCGATCGGCGTGCTGGGCGCGCAGACGCTGGCCAACCGCTGCCAGGAAGGCGTGAGCGAGTTCTGCGATCTGATCACCCGCGATTCCGTGACCGGATCGATCCTGGAAATCCGCGACGTGATGGTCAATTCCAACGAATTGCGCACCAGCGGTTTCGACATCGAATATCAGTACCGGCAGCCGCTGGGCGGAGCAGGCCGGCTCGACCTGTCGCTGTTGGCGAATTTCGTGAACACGCTGACCCTGGTCGATCCGGCCGGCGAAACCAATCGCGCCGGGCAGAACGGCGTGCGCACCGGCACGGTGCCGGGCGTGCCCGATTACGTGCTGGACGGCATGCTGAGCTGGACCCTCGACGATCTGAAACTGACCGCGCAGGGCCGCTATATCCCTGAGGGCATTTTCTGGACCAATTTCGTCGGGCCGGACAGCACCTGGTATGATGTCACTTCGCTGCAGAGCGTCAGCAACAATCATGTGCCCGACCGGTTCTATCTGAACCTGTCGGCGCAATACACGCTGCGGCTGGGCGATGACCGCGAATTCCAGCTGTTCGGAGCGATCAACAACGCGCTGGACAAGGATCCGCCGATCATGCCGGGCGCCGGTGGCGGCACCAACCAGATCCTCTATGATCCCGTTGGTCGCAGCTTCAAGATCGGTATCCGCGCCCGCCTGGGCGGCTGATAGGCAGCTGGATTGGCATGCAATGGCCCCCTGTGACCCAACGGGTTGCAGGGGGCTTTTCGTTGGCAGTCGTGCCGGGGGCTTATCCGCTAAACCGGCATACGGAAGGTGAACCGCGTGGCGGTGTTGTCTGACGATACGGTCAGCGTGCCGGCATGGGCCTTGGCGATTTCGCTGGCGATGTAGAGGCCGAGGCCGAGCCCTTCCTGATTGGCGCTGATCTGGCCGCGCCGGAACGGCTGGAACAGGTTTTTCATCGTTTCCGGGCTGATCGGTTCGCCGCCATTCGCGACTTCCAATTCGAAGCTGCCGGCCTTGACGCTGGCTGTCACTGTGATCGGCTCACTGTCGGATCCGTGGGTGATGGCATTGCCCATCAGATTGGAAAACATCTGGGCAATCCGCGCCTGATCGACGGCGATCGGCTGATCGACATCGAACTCCACCTGCACCACCCGGTCAGGATGGGCCATGCGGATTTCTTCCAGAATCTGTTCCAGCTGTGGGCCAATCGGCGCATCGCTGGTCAGGGCCAGATCGATGCCGCCGCCCAGCCGGCCGCGCGCGAAATCCAGCAGATTGTTGATCAGCGCGCCCATGCGCCGGGCATTCTCATTCATATGGCGCAGGATCAGGCTGCGTTTGGGGTCAGCCTCGTTCTTGGTCAGCAGATTGATCCCGGCCGCCATGGAGGCCAACGGATTGCGCAGATCATGCCCCAGAACGGCGATGAATTCCTCTCGCAGCTGGCCGGTGGCCAGCGCTTCGTCCAGCTGTTGCTGGCTGCCGGCGAATTTTGCCTCGCTGCGGGCCAGGCTGGCATGGCTTGACCGGATCTGGGACTTGGTAGTGATCAGTGCGGCCTCGGTGCTGGCCAGCGCCGCCTCGCTTGCTGCCAATTCCGCCTTGCTGCGGGAAATGGAACGGTTCGCGTCCAGATGAAAACCGATCAGTTCTGCAAACAGGCGGAACATGCGGATAGCCGGTGTGCCCTTCAGCCGGCGCGGGTGCGGATCGATGGCGCACAGGGTGCCGAACAATTTGCCATCGCTCAGGACAATCGGCACGGAAATATAGCTTTGGAACCCATAGGTCGCCGGGGTGTGATGGGTGGCATAGAGCGGATCGCTTGCCACTTCGTCGATCACGATTTCTTCGCGGGCAAAGCGGACTTCGTTGCACAGCGTGGTTTCCAGCGGTAATTGCCCGCCGGGCTTCAGGCCGAACTCGATCTTGTCCAGCACCTCGCAGGCCATCCACGCCCGATCCGTCACCCGCGCAACGGCCGCAAAACCCATGCCGGTGCTGGAGGTCACGACTTCCAGAATGGCTGTGACCGCTTCGACCTGGCGGACTGCATCCAAGTCATGGGATAAATCGTCGCTCAACGCCTACCTCATCAGGGCGAAACCGGAATTGCGCATGTAATTGTGGCAATGTGAAACCATTTTCAAGGATCA
The DNA here is from genome assembly GCF_009827305.1 of Croceibacterium xixiisoli. Taxonomy (GTDB): domain Bacteria; phylum Pseudomonadota; class Alphaproteobacteria; order Sphingomonadales; family Sphingomonadaceae; genus Croceibacterium_C; species Croceibacterium_C xixiisoli. Next base: position 273,348 of record NZ_WTYJ01000004.1, read on the forward strand.
TTGCGATGGTCGGCGCGTTGGTGCCCACTGCCATGCCGGAGCCCTTCAATGCCCGAAGAACACATGCCTTTTGCTCTGGTTGCGGATGACGAGCCGCTGGTCAGGCTGGACGCTGCCGACATTCTTGAAGCGGCCGGTTTCCGCGTGCATGAGGCGGCCAGTGTGGAAGAGGCGGTGGCCATCCTCAATGTTGCCGGGCCGCAGATCCAGCTGCTGTTTTCCGATGTTCAGATGCCGCCGGGCGATCTGACCGGGTTCGATCTGGCGCGCCGCTGCGCGCGCGACTGGCCGAAAATCCGCATCCTGATCGCCTCCGGCATGATCAGCCCGGAGGAGGGTGATCTGCCTGAAGGGGCGCTGTTCATCAACAAGCCGTTCAGTGCGCAGATCGTCTATGATCAGCTGCAGCAACTGCTACCCGACGGGCAGCAGCCCGACGCGCTCAAACACGCTGTTCGCTGACGGGTCGATTGACGAAGCGGTGCTGTCAGGCGCAACGCAGCCATCGGCAATCGACGGGAAGCAGCGCGATGGTGGGTGACGGAACGGACAGCACGCGCGGCAGGCTGCTGGCAGCGGCTGAAAAAATCCTGGTCGAACAGGGGGTCAATGCCCTCTCTGTCCGGCGCGTCGGCGATGCGGCCGGGCTGAACCCCACGCTGGTGACCTATCATTTCAAGGGCATCCTCAACCTGCTGGATGAGCTGGCAACGCTCAATCTGGAACCGATGCTGGCCGAATGGGCGGTGATCCAGCCCGGCGCCGCGCCCGATGCGCGCACCGTGCTCGATCAATGGCTGCAGCCGATGCTGCGACCTGCGGCCTTCACCCCGGGCGGGCGGGCGCTGAGCGTGCTGGATGAAGTGGCCGCTCATGGCGAAAGCGCGCTGCGCGATCGGGTGATCGGGGTGATGGGCGATTTCAGCCTGCGCCTGCGCCAGACACTGGCGCCGTTCCTGCCGCATCTGACCGACGGCGAATTGCGCGCGCGGGTGCGGTTCATTTCCGGCTCCGCGCTGGGCCCGCCGCCGCGCAGCTACACGATCGCGCCGCGGGAAGGGGAATGGCGGCTGGACGACATGCACTATCTGCTGCCCTTTGCCTGCGCGGCGCTGGGGGTGGAGTGAGGCACGTACACCTGCTTGACCGCTCCCAAGCGCTCGTTATACGATCGTATAAACAACGGGGCCGATGAGCCCCGGGGCGTTGCCGGGCAGCGCAAGAGTGGACGGGAAAAACATGACGACGCCGAAGGGTATCTCTGCGCAGGTCTTTGCTGACGGGCTGGCCGAAATGCGCTCTGCCGTGGGGGCGGACTGGGTTTTTACCTCGCAAGAGGATCTGCACACCTATCGCGATTTCTATTCGGTTTTGTGGGATGAGCCTGACGAGCGGGTCGCCTCTGCCGCCGTAGCGCCGGCCAGCGTGGAGGAAGTGCAGGCGGTGGTGCGGGCGGCCAATGCGCGCGGTATTCCGGTCTATCCGATCTCCACTGGGCGCAACCTGGGCTATGGCGGGGCGGCGCCGGTCTATTCGGGCAGCGTGGTCATCGATCTCAAGCGCATGAACCGCATCATCGATGTCGATGAAGGCAATGCTTCCTGCCTGGTCGAACCGGGCGTGTCTTATTTCGACATGTATCGCCATCTGCAGGAAACCGGATCGAAGCTGTGGCTCGATGTGCCCGATCCCGGCTGGGGCAGCATGGTCGGTAATGCGCTCGATTCCGGCGGCGGCTATACGGCGGCGCCCTATCGCGGGCATTTCGAGGCGCAATGCGGGATCGAGGCGGTGCTGGGCGACGGGGAACTGTTCCGCACCGGCATGGGCGCGCTGCCAGGTTCCGAAACCTGGCAGCAGTACAAGATGGGCATCGGCCCCAGCCTGGATGGGCTGTTCCGCCAATCGTCGCTGGGCGTGGTGACCAAGATGGGGTTCTGGCTGTTCCCGCAGCCTGAGGCTTATCTCAGCGCCTCGATCGATCTGCAGCGGTTCGAAGATGTCGAACCGCTGGTCGATCTGTTCAACGAACTGGAATATGGCAACATCTTCAACGGTATGCCATCGATCACCTCCCCGGTGCTGACCCGCGGCAATCCGATGATGTTCCAGCCGGTGCCCGAACCCGAGGTGATGAACCGGATGGTCGAGGAAACCGGCCTGCCGGCCTGGCGCGCCACCGCCGGGTTCTATGGCCCGGAAAAAGTCATCCGCGCGCAATGGGAATATATGCGCGATCGATTTTCGGCCCAGTTCCAGAACGTCACCTTCAAGGAAAACCAGTTCGTCAAACTGCCGCTTTCGGCAGAGGACATGCAGAAGGTTTCCAAGGCACGGTTTGGCGTGCCCAGCCTGGAAATCTTCTCGGTCGGGTCCAACGGCTTTGGTGATTTCAACCCCAGCGACGGGCATATCTGGTTTTCCGCCATCATCCCGCGCACCGGCAAGGGGCTGGTGGAAGCGAACCGGGTGATGCGCCGCGAATGTGCGCGACTGGGCATCCCGCTGTTCATGTTCAGCCCGGCGGTGACCTGCTGGACCCGCTCCTTCGTGCTGTTCGCCGCCGTGCCGGTGTACAAGGACGGGCGGAACAAGGAACTGCGCGACAATGTGCAGGAAATCATCCGCATCTGCGCGCAGCATGGCTGGGGCGAATATCGCTGCCCGCCGGCGTTCCAGGATGCGGTGATGGACAGTTACAGCTTCAACAACAACATCCTGCGGCGGGTGAATGAGCGGATCAAGGATGCGCTGGACCCGAATGGGATCATCTCCGCCGGGCGCTATGGCGTCTGGCCGAAACATCTGCGCGGGGGGCGGGGCTGATGCGGTTGGCTCTGATCACGGGCGGCGTTCTGGCCGCCGCCGCAACCATCGCTACCTGCGGCGCCTGGGCCGCCGGCCAGACTTCATCGGCGGCTGGATCCGCTCCGGTGCCGGCCCGGCTGGCGGAGGGGAAGGCGGTCTATGACAAATGGTGCGCGCCCTGCCACACGGACAGCGCCGGGCTGGCCGGCACGCTGGCGCTGCAGACCAAATACAAGGGTGAAAAGCCCGCCGTGCTCGAACATCGCACCGATCTGACGCCGGAGATCGTGAACTATTACGTCCGCAATGGCGTTGCCTGGATGGCGCCGTTCCGCAAGACCGAGGTGTCCGATGCGCAGCTGGCGGCGATCGGGGAATATCTGACTGCGCCGCTGGAAGATCGCGGGATCGGCCCGGCGCGGCTGGCGGAAATCAGGGCAGGGGGAACGGGGCAATGATCACCGGACTGGATATGGACCGGCGCAATCTGCTGAAATGGAGCGCGATTGTGCCCTTGGCGGCGGCTGCGCCCTATACGGCCTTGGCCGCCGTGCCGCAGGGCGTGGATGCGCTGGTGATCGACCGCCGGCACTGGCCCGCCGGCACGCCCACGCCGCTGGCCGGGCTGGCCGCGCCGCAGCTGTTCACCATCGACGGCGATGTCACCCAGCTGTGGTATCAGACGCTCGATCCGATCTGGCGCAAGCCCGGCTTCGTGCTGGGCGGTGTGACCGGCAGCGATGCCCTGTTCGTGCTGGAGGTGCTGGCGGGGGATCGCGGGCGCCGGGTCACGCAGCGGCGCGTGCTCGACCCCGTGGTGGCGGGCCTGCAACCCGTCAGCTGGATCATCGCACCCCATCACCCAAGCGTGAAGGGCTGATCGCATGGCGGTGCTTCCCCCCGATCTCGATGCCCCCGGCTTCGCCCGCTTCCTCGAAGAATTGCGCGGTGCGGTCGGCGCGGACTGGGTGTGGTCGTCTGAGGATGATCTGGGCCCCTATCGCGACAGCTTTTCCCCGGTGTGGGACACGGCGGAAGAACGCCACGCCTCTGCCGCTGTCGCCCCGGCGGAGGTGGAGCAGGTGCAGGCGGTGGTGCGCATCGCCAGCAAATATAGCGTGCCGCTGTTCCCGATCTCCACCGGCAAGAACTTCGGCTATGGCGGGCCGTCGCCCAATGTCACGGGCAGCGTGGTGCTGGATCTGAAGCGGCTGAACCGTGTGCTGGAGGTGGACGACCGGCGCAATTTCGCCCTGGTCGAACCGGGCGTGTCCTATTTCGATCTCTATCGCCATATCACCGAACGCGGGCTGAAGGTCATGATCGACTGCCCCGATCCCGGCTGGGGCAGCCCGATCGGCAATTCGCTGGAACGCGGCATCGGCTATACCATGCCGTTCTTCCGCGATCATTACGGCGCCAGTTGCGGGATGGAGGTGGTGCTGCCCAATGGCGAACTGATGCGCACCGGCATGGGCGCGCTGCCCGGGGCCAAGACCTGGCAGGAATATCGCTATGGCTTCGGGCCCGATCCGGCGGGATTGTTCGCCCAGGGCAATTTCGGCGTGGTCACCAAGATGGGTTTCCGCCTGATGCCGATGCCCGAACATTACCGCACCGGGCTGATCACCGTGCCGCGCCGGCGCGATTTCGTGAAGCTGGTCGATCATGTGAACTATCTGTCCGACGCAGGCCTGATCGGCGAAGCGGTCTATTCCAGCCCGCTGGCGCCGTTGATGGCGCAGCCCGATTTCCTGGCCCTGGCGACGAAGCTGGGCGGGCCGGCCGATGGCGACATGGATGCCGCCGCATCGGCTGCCGGCCTGCCCAGCTGGCAGGTCGATCTGCAGTTCTTCGGGCCGGAGGCGACCACAGCGGCCAGCTGGGATTATGCGAAAGATCGCATCCTGTCCGATATTCCGGGGGCCAGGGCGCTGGATGGCGATCATTTCCCGCTGCCGGCGACCGAGCAGCAGATGCTCAACACCACCCAGCCGTACCGGTCGGCCATCCGCCGCTTCGGCGCGCTGGGCGTGCCGAGCCTGGGCATGTGGAAGATCGTCAGCGATGATGGCCATGTCGGCTTCTTCCCGGTGCTGCCGCGCAGTGGGGAGGCGGTGTTCGAAATGCAGCGCGTGCTGGGCGATGCGCTGAAGGAATTCCCCGTGCGCCCCTTCTTCAACGCCACCACCACGCCGCTCTATTGGCACAGCTTCGCCTTCCAGATGGTCTATGCGCCCTCGGTCAAGCGCAGCGATCCGGATCACAACGCCGTGGTCCACGCCTCCATGAAAAAATTGGTGGCCGTGGCGGCCGAACATGGCTGGGGCGATTACCGCGCCGCGCCGATCTATCAGGATGATGTCGCGGGCACCTACAGCTTCAACAACCACGCGCTGCGCCGGTTTCAGGAACAGATGAAGGATGCGATCGATCCGGAGGGCATATTGGCGCCCGGGCGTGGGGGCGTCTGGCCCAGGAGGTTCCGCAAATGAGTATCGGACGGATTGCCTGGCTGGCCGTGCTGCCGGTCATCGCCGGGGCCGGGCTTGTTGCCGTATCCTGGGCCCAGCCGGCCGCATCGCCCCGGATCGTGCCGGCCGATCTGCCCGGTCGCCAGGTGTTCGAACGCCAATGCGCGCCCTGCCACGGCGCCGGCCCGGGCGATGATGGCGCACCCATGCTGCCCGGCACGGCGGTGCTGGCGCGCAAATATGATGGCAGCAAACCGGGCGCGCTGGAATTGCGCACCGATCTGGATGCCGAAGTGCTGCGCTATTTCGTGCGCAACGGATCAGGCGGCATGCCGATGTTCCGCAAATCCGAACTGACCGATGCGCAGGTGGACGCCGTGGCGGCCTATCTGGCCGCCACCGCCGCGCAGAGCGATCAGGTCCCGATCCGGAAATAGGTGCCGGCGGCCGTTCCGAAGCCGCCGGATGTCGTTTCATCGCAGAAGGGGGTGGGAATGCGCAGCATGGCCCCATCCAGATTCATCTGCAGCGGACCTGCGTCGCTGGCCATGATGGCTTCATCGGTGAAATTGTGTTCCAATTCCCCGCTGAAGCGGCACAGCCAGCTGCCATTGGCCTGATCTGCCACCTCGAAGTCCACCGCCAGCCGGCCATGCGCGGCCTGCTTCACCTCGATGATGCCCCAGGCGTTGCGCCAGGTGCCGATGAACGAGGTGGCCGGGGTGGTGGCGATCCAGTTGAAAAATTCTGCCCGCATCTCTGTCCGGTCGCGCAGCCCTTCCTGGCGCATCTGCGGATTGGATCGCGGGCTTTCGAAGGCTTCTGCACGCTGTTTCAGGAAGGCCTGCTGATCCTGTCGCAGGGCGGCCTGCATGTCCGGCGTGGAGCGATCGACCAGCGCCCGAAAGGCAATGCTCATCGCGCGATCGGCTTCCGCCGTATCGTCATCATTGCAGATCGCCTTTTCGGTCAGGCTGGCCGCCTTGCTGCAATCAAACCCCGCTTGGCGCGTGCCGCCTTCCTGGGCTTGGGCCGGCGCGGCAGTGGCCAAACCCAACAGCGAAATCAGGATGAAGGAGCGGCTGAATGTGTGCATGAAGACCCCGTTTTATGCTTATTGTTACCGGGATCGACATGCTCCGTTGCCGTGGAAACTGGCAAAGGGGCATGAGACGAAGCGATCCGGAAATGAGGCGGGTTAAAATCCTCCCCGAATTTGTTCGGGGAGGATCGGGATCAAAACCGCCGGCTCAGTGTCACATCCACGCTGCGCGGGGCGCCGATGAAGACCAGGCCGGATGCATAGCCGGACCATTCGGCGTGGAAGCTGTCGGTCAGATTGCGCCCGCGCAGCGTCACCGTGGCCAGCGGGCTGTCCCAGCTGATCGATGCATCGAAGGTGGTATAGGCGGCCAGCCGCACCCCATTGGCGTTGTCGGTATAGGCATCGCCCTTGTGCATCATGGCGGCGGTCATGCGCAGGGGCAGGGCGCGCGGGGCCCAGCCCAGCGTCACCCCGGCCTGGCGTTCGGGCACATTGGGCGGACGGTTGCCGCTGCGGTCGATGCCGCCGGCCTCCACCAGGTTCTTCAGCCGGGCATCGAGCAGCGTGGCCTGCGCGCCCAGCGTCCATTCGGCGGCGGGGCGCCATTCCAGCGCCACTTCGCCGCCGGTGGACTGGATGCTGCCGCCCTGAAACACCACCGCCGGATTGGCCGGATCGCGGGTGAGGATATCGTCCTGCCGGATATCGAACAGCGCGGCCGTTACCGTCAGCCGATTGCCCCACAGCGCCGCCTTGATCCCGCCTTCCCAGGATCGGCCGCTGGTCAGATGGAAGGCCGCATTGCCGGCGCTGAGGAACAGCAACCCGCTGACCGGCGTGACCGCGCGCGAATATTGCGCATAGAGCTGCGTGCCCGGCGCCAGCGTGTAGACCGTGCCCACGCGCCAGGTCAGCGGATCGTAATCCTGGCCATAGATCTGCTCTGCCCCGCTGGTGACATTCACCACCCGCCGGTCCAGCCCGATATCATCGAACCGCACCCCGCCGACCAGCAGCCATTCTGGCGTCACGTTGAAGGCGTTTTCGGCAAACACTGCCAGGCTGGTGCTGTCGGCCCAGACATCCTGCCGCGTGCCGAAATTTGCCGGGGTGTCAGCCACCGGGAAGCTGCCGCGTGCCGGATTGAACGGATCGACCAGCCCGGCCGAACCGAAGCGGCGCTTGGTGAAGAACTCCGTCCCCGCCGCCTCCACGCCCAGAGTGAAGCGGTTGCGATGGCCGGCGATGGGGCCGTCGAAGGCCAGCTGCACCCGCTGGTTCCAGAACCGGTGGTCATGGGTGATCAGCGATGTCGACCGGTTGATCAGGCCGCTGGCCGCGTCGAAACCGTACTCATCCGCATCGCGCCACAGCCGGTCGGCGGTGTACCAGCTGCTGTCGCTGGTCAGGGTCACCCGGTCGGAGAGGTCATAGTTGATCCGCGCCCGCAGCCACAGCGATTCCGAATTCGTGTCGCCATCGGCCACATCGAAATTCACCCGGCGCATCGCCCGGTCCAGCACCAACCCGGCGCTGCCCGAGACGGCGTTCGAGGGATCGCGGGCGACCGCGCGCGACACCCCCGGCGTGCCGTAATAGGCGGTGCCGTAATCATCGCGCGCGTAATCGGCCGACAGGGTGATGGACAGCCGCTCCACCGGTTTCACGAGCAGTGATGCGGTGCCGGCGAACTGGCGGGAATCCGTATCATCCACCCATCCCGATGAGCGCGACCAGACCGCATTGCCATGCAGGGCGGCTGTTTCGCCAAGCGGCAGATTGATGTCCCCGGCCAGTCGCACGCTATCGAAGCTGCCATAGCTGGCCAGCACTTCTCCGCTGAATTCGCCCGGTTTTGCCCGGCGCGGCACGAAATTGATCGCGCCTGCCAGCGCCCCTTCGCCCGATGTCACCGATGCCGGGCCCTTGATCACCTCGATCCGTTCGAAGCTCCAGCTGTCCCAATTGCGGATACCAGCGTCGGAACTGGCCATGCGTGCCCCGTCGATCAGATAGTTCACCGCCCGGTGAAACCCGCGCATGGAAACCGAACCGATCGACCCGGGCAGATTGCCGGATGACACCCCGGGTGCGGCATTCATCACCTCGATCGCGCTGCGCAGTCCGGCGGCCTGCATCTGATCCTGGCTGATCACCGACACGCTGGCCGGGGTTTCGGCCAATGTCAGCCCCAGCCGGCCGGCAATTTCCGCCTGATCCTGCAGCGGGATGGTGGCGGTCACGATGATGGGGTCACGCTCGGCATCCTCCGCCTGGGCGTGGAGCGGGGCGATCAGGGCGAGAGCGGACACGGAAAGGGCAAGATTCTTCATGCGGAATATCCATTCGAAAGGGGGGGAAGCGCGCGCGATGGGCGCGGCGCAGAGGGGGTGCGCGCGGCCCGGACCCGGCGGCGCCAGTGGAGCAGGCCGGTGACGAACAGCGCGGTGGGCAACAGGCCGATGATCACGCCCAGAATGCGGGTCGGCGTTCCCAGGATGGAGGCGTCGTGCAGCGGACGCAGCCAGGCGTTGACCGTGCTGGCCGCTGTCCCTTGCCGCACATCATGCACGGCCAGCACGGCGCCCGAATATTGGTCGACGAACACATAGCTGTAGGGGAAGCGATGGCTGGGATCGCCCGGCACCTGCACCCGCAGGCGGAACGCGCCGTCACCACCGGGTGCCGGCACATCGATCCAGGCCAGCCGTCCGTCGGGCAGCGCCCCGTGGCCGGCGGCCAGCGCCCGGGCGATGCGAATCTGCGATGCAGTTCCTGCTGCCGGAATGACGGATTTCACCGCCGGTACCGGCACCACTGGGGCGACGGTCGTGCCCAGCACGCTGTCCTTCACCGGGGGCAGCGCCAGCAGCACGCCGGTGGCCGTCAGCAGCAACAGCAGCGGCAGGCTCCACAGGCCCGACAGCTTGTGCCAGTCGCGCAGCCGGCGGATCGGCGCGGCCCCGCGCTTGAACGCCAGCGCCTTGCGCCAGCTTTCCCGGCGCAGGCTCTGCCGGGGCCACCATACTGCCAGCCCGCTGATCAGCAGCAGCAGCATCACCACCCCCAGCCAGCCGACCAGCTGGTTGCCCAGCTCACCCAGCAGCAGATTGCGGTGCAGATCATAGATCCAGGTCATGGCATAGCTGCCCCAGCGGTCCTGCCGCAGCAGCTGTGTGCCATCGGCGGAAAACCACAGCATGGTCGGGTCCACGCCGTGATGGCCGGCTGCATTGTGCGGATCGTCTGCCGGATAGAGCCGGGCCGGGATCGCCCCCGGCGCGCCCGTCACCTCGAACGACCATTTGCCGCCCATGTGCCCGGCATGCGGGAAATGCGTCTGTGCTGTTGCCAGCACCCGATCCCAGACCGGTGATTGCCAATCGGCAATGCCGGCACCGGCCGGCTGCCGGATCGCCGGGTTCAGCTGCGCATCCAGTTCGATATAGAACACCAGCGCCGATCCGCTGAGGCCGAGCACGGCAAACACCAGCCCGATAGATAGCCCCAGCCATAGATGGATGCGCCGCAGCGCAATACGGATTGGGGTACCCATCAGGGCCACCGCGCGTCGGAAAAACAAATCATCGCATTTCTCTCATGCAGCCGGCGGGCCGGCGCCCATCATCCGGCGCGGCAGCAGGCCGCACCGATACGATCAGGCAGAGAGAGGTGGCGCCTGGGCCGGCGGCGGCGGGGCGGCCAGCCGGTGGGTGGTGAATTCGGCCAGCACCCGGGCGGGGATGGCCGGGGCAATCGGCCAAGCCTGCGCCGGGGCGGGCGGGAACTCCGCCGCCGGCAGGCCGCCCCCGCCCAGCGTCAGGGCGAAGGCGCAGAGATCGGTGCTGGAGGGGTGATGCGGCGCGGGATCGTCATCGCCCGGCTGATGGCCCGCCGCGCTCTGCAGTTCGGGCGGCAGCGGCGCGGCCACCACGCCCTGCGGCGTGCACCAGCTCAGCACCAGCCCCGCGCCTTGTGGCGCGGCCACCGGCATATAGCCGCCGGGGATCAGCGCGCGGCAGGCAAAGGCCAGCACCAGCAACAGGGCGATCAGGCCCCGTGGCAATTGCTTTTCGGCGATGATGCGCACCGAGGCGGAACCCGGGCGATGACGCAGTGCCATGAAACGGCGTCCGATATCGCGGAACTATGCAGGCGAAAGCGCGGGCAGATCCGTGAAGGACATCTGCGCGCGGGGGCTCGGGATCAAAGGGCGCTTTACCTGCGTCGAACAGGCAGGAATGCGCGACCCGATCCCAGCGTATCAGCCGTGGGCAGGCGGGCCGCGCGACGGCGGCGAGGCATGGGGGAAGGGATAAGGGGCCGCAGCCACCACTGGCGGCGGCAGGGCAATCTCACGCAATGGCAGGGCAACCGGCGCCAGCGCCAGCGGCGGAACCGCCAGCATCAGCGGCGCGGCCAGCACGCCAAACCCGCAGGGCGCGGCGCCATCGGCCTGCCCGTCATGATCGCCGCCATCACTGCCCGGGGCGGCTGCATCATCCTCGCCACCCGCCAGCGCAATCTGCATCTGCTGAACCCCGCCCGGGGTGCAGAGCGATACGATCAGGCTGCCCTGCGGCGTCACCACGGGCATATAGCCCGCCGGGATCAGCCGCGCGGCAAAGGCCAGCAGCAACAGCACGGCAAACACCATGCGCAACTGCCTGCTCTCGCGAACCCCGGTAAACATGTGCAGCGCCCTAGCCGGGGCAGGCAGGCTTGTCATCGGGTTAGTGGGAAGAGGCCTGGGGGTGGGACGATTTGTCCCACCCGCATGGTCATGACCTGGATGAATAGTTGGAATTCACGTTCTTGCTAATAACTCGCAATAATATTAATGCGGGGCATGCCTGCCCTTGCTGTCACCGATCTGGAAAGCCTCTACCGGGCTCATTCGGCCTGGCTGGTGACGTGGCTTTCGACGCGCGCGCACTGCCGGTCTCGCGCCAGCGATCTGGCGCAGGAAACCTTCTGCCGCCTGGCCGAACGGCCGCCACTGCAGCTGCATGCACACCCCCGCCGCTATCTGACCACGGTTGCCCGGCGGCTGCTGATCGACGATGTTCGTCGCAAGACTTCCGAACGCTGTTTTCTGGAGGCTTTTGCCCTGCACAGGGGTGAAGGCTTCGCCCCTTCGCCCGATCAGATTGCCCAGGCGGTGGAAGAGCTGTGCCTGTTGGCGGAACTGCTGGGGGAATTGCCTGAAAAACCGCGCCAGGCCTTCCTGCTCAGCCGGCTTGATGGGCTGACCTATGCGCAGATCGCGGGGGAGCTGTCCGTGTCCACCAGCATGGTCAAACAATATATCTCCCGCGTGCATGCCCATTGCTATGTGAAAATGCATGGTTGCCCGGACTGACGCCGCCGAGCCCAGCCGCGCCGCCATCGAAGCTGCGGCATTATGGCAGGCACAACTGGCTGACGAGGATTGCGACGAGGAAGACCGACGCGCGTTCCGCCACTGGTTGCAGGCGGACCCATCGCATGAAACAGCCTTCGACCGGATGAGTGCGTTTGCCGGCAAACTTGCCGATCGCGACCCTGTCGAGCGGGACGCCCTGGGGCTGGTGCTGACGCGGGCGCCGCTGCGTCGCGTGCCAGCCATCCTGTTGCTCGCCGGAACGGCCGCCGCCTTGAGTTGGCTGGGCGCGGGCAATCCCGCCATTCGCAGCCGCATCGCCGATCGCCAGACGACGGTGGGCGAACAGCAGCGGATGGCCATGGCACAAGGCGACCGGCTGGTGTTCGACAGTGACAGTGCTGCGGATCTGGATGACGATGACCGCATGGTCACCCTCTGGCGCGGGGGCGTGCAGGCCAGCGTGGCCAAGGCGCGCGAACAGGCCTTTATCGTGCGCACGCCACAGGGCACGGCGCGGGCGCTGGGAACGCAGTTCAGCGTCCGCGTCCATGATGGTGTGACGACGGTCTCGGTGGTAAAATCCCGCGTTGAGGCCTGCGCGCGGGCCAGCGGCGGAGCTTGCCTGGTGCTGATGCCGGGCCAGGCGGCGCGGATGGATGGAAGCGGCATCCGTCGCCTGGCGGATATTGATCCGGCCGCAGAACAGGCATGGGCAGATGGCCTGCTGGTGGTTGACGATCTGCCGCTGGTGCAGGTGCTCGCCCGGCTCAACCAATATCGCACTGATCCTGTTCATTATTCCGCAGCCGATCTGCAGGGGCTGCATGTCACGGGGACGTTCCCCCTGACCGATCCGGACCGCGCCCTGGTCAGCCTGCAGGCGGCATTGCCGATCATCGTCGATCGTGGTGGCCAGGGTGGTGATGGAGCCGTTTCGATCAGGCGGCGCTGAATTTTTCGCGAACCCACTGCCCGATCGTGCGGCTGATCCGTCCGTAAGGCCGAGATCAGTCAAGAATTCAGGGGGTCCCATTGTCATCTTACATCCTGCGCGGCGCCAGCGCCGTGTTCGCCTGCTCGATTGCCGCTGTCGCCCTGCCCGCCCTGGCGCAGGGGGCCGCGGCCATGATCGACATTCCCGCGCAGCCACTGGCCCGTGCCCTGGCCGAATATTCGCGCAGCACCGGCGTGCTGGTTGCGGTCGATGCGTCGCTGGCGCGGGGGCAGACCAGTGCCGCCGTGCAGGGCCGCCATACGGCGGCCGAGGCGCTGGCCCGGCTGTTGACGGGCACCGGCCTGCGGGCGGTTCCCGATGGCGCGGGTGGTTTTACGCTGGCCCGGCTGCAGGCTGACGCAAGCGAAACCGACAATGGCGGAAGCGAGGGCGGGCTGCAGGAAATTCTCGTCACCGGCTATCGCGCGACGCAGCAGCGCAGCGTGACCAAGACGCCGTTGGCGCTGAAAGATACACCGCAATCGGTGTCGGTCGCCACGGCCGACATGATCGCCGATCGGGGCGCGCAGTCCCTGGCCGAGGCGATGTATTTCGTCCCCAATGTCGTGGCTTTCAACGATGGCGCCACCGGCGGTGCGGGCGGTGGCGGCAACAGCCTGGGCGTGGAATACAATATTCGCGGTATCTATGAGAGCGGCCAGCTCAACTATCGCCGGGTCAACGGGCTGCGCACGCACAACCGGGCCAGCATCGATCTGGCCGCGCTCGAACGGGTGGAGGTGGTGCGCGGGCCGGCCTCCATGTTCGGTGGCGCGGTGCCGCCGGGCGGGATCATCAACCTCATCCCCAAGCGCGCGCCGGAAACGCTGCGCGGCTTCGTCACCGCACGCGTGGGCAGCTATGACGCCCGAGTCATCGAAGGCGATATCGGCGGGTCGCTGACCGGCAGTGGCGCGGTGCGCGGGCGGATCAGCGGCAAATATGTCGATGAAGGCTCATGGATCGATTTTCGCGAAGGCGATCTCTGGGTCGCCACGGCCGCCCTGGGGGCGGACATCACCGCGACCACCAGCCTGGATGTGACCGGCAGCTTCCAACGGCGCACCTTTGTGGAAGGGGGATCATTCTCGATCGGGGCAGATGGCTGGGTGCCCGATATTCCCCGGTCGCGCTTCGTCGGCATTCCGACCCCACGCTCTGAGGGAGAGGTTGGCTGGGTGGATGCCGAACTGCGGCAGGACATCGGGCCGGATTGGTCGCTGACGCTGCGTGGCCGCTATGAAGATGGTTTCAACGCCCAGCGCGCCACCGAATTTGCCGCCTATGTCGATCGGGAAGCCGGCATCGTTGCCTTCAACAAGCTCAACCGCCGCTATTCCTATGATACGCTGGCTGGTGATGCCTTCGTTTCCGGCAGCATTCCGTTGTTCGGGCGGACCAGCGACCTGCTGTTCGGGGCCGATTATTTCGAAAACAGCGAAGCGGTGGCGGGCGGCCGGCAGAACAATGTGGCGCGGCTGAACATCTTCGATCCCGATTATGACGTGGACATCGGCACCTTCACCGATGATCTGCCGATGGGTCAGCAACGCACGCCATCGGGGTGGGGCGTCTATGGCCAGGCCATCGTTCGGCCCGTGGACCGGCTCGCGCTGCATCTGGGCGGACGCTATGACTGGGCCCGCCTGTCGATCCAGCGGCCCAATGCCGTGGCGCAGAAATCCAGCAGCCAGGCCTTCACCGCGCGCCTGTCCGCAACCTATCAGCTGACTGATCGCGTCACGGCCTATTCTACCTTCAATGAATCCTTCATCCCATCCTCCGGCACGACGCGGGAAGGAACGCTGGTTGATCCCGAAACCGGTTTCCAGATCGAAGCCGGGCTCAAGGCTTCGCTGATCGAAAACCGGCTGAGCGCCTCGATCGCGGCCTATCGCATGGTTCGGCGCAATGTGGCGACGCGCGATCCACGCAACGGCACCGGCGAATTCTTCGTCATCGCCACCGGCGAACAGGTCCACAAGGGTTTCGAACTGGAAATAACCGGCGAACCGGTCCCCGGGCTGCAACTGGTCGCTTCCATGGCGGTGCAGGATGCGGAGGTGACCAGGAACAACGACGGCATGGTCGGCACCGTGCCCTATGATGCGCAGGAATTTACCGGGGCCTTGCTGGCCACCTATGAACTGCAATCCGGTCCGCTCAAGGGCCTGGGCTTCGGCGGCAGCGTCCGCGATCTGGGCAAATATTATCCCTTCACCGCGCCGCAGAACCTGCTGGCCTATGATCCCCCGGCAATCGTCGATCTGCAGCTGTTCTACAATGGATTGAAGGATTGGGATTTCCGTCTCAACGTCTTCAATATCCTCGATGAAACCTATCTGGCTTCGGCCAGCATCCATGGCGCCAGCACCTTCGGCCGGCCGCGCTCTGCGATGTTCTCCGCCAGCCGCAGTTTCTGACATGGGCAAGGCCGGGGTTCGGTTGCGGGTGGCCGCGCGGGTGCTCGCGGCCACGCTGGGCGCCTATGGCGTTACGGCCGGCGGGGCCGCGCTCGGTGCTGTCCTGCTGGTCGCCACCGCGCAACAGTCGCGATCGGACGCCGTGGTGGCCGCCGGCATGGCCAGCTATCTGCTCTATACCTTCTTGATGCTGTGGAGCTTTGCCGAACGGCGGCTGGGCCTTGTGTGGCTGGTGCTGCTGCTCGGCACGCTGGCCACCCATGGCCTGGCGGTGGCGATCGAAAGGACGCTGCCCATCAGCGGGGCCGGATCATGAGCGCGCCGGATCTGCCCGACGATCCCGGCGGGCTGCGCCTGGCGATGAACTGGTTTCACACCTGGTTCGGGCTGGTGCTGGGTGCGCTGATGTTCGTCATTTTCTGGACCGGCACGCTGGCCGTGTTCGACCGGGAAATCGACCGCTGGATGATGCCGGCCACGCGCCTCACCGAGCCACCGGACGTCTCGGCCGATGCGATTGCCGCTGTGATGCAGGCAGAAATGGCCGGTGCGCGGGGCTGGCGGATCATCCTGCCCGATGGTCGCACGCCGGTGGCAGAGGTGCAGATATCCTCCGCCACGGGGGAACAGATCCGCCGGTTCGTCGACCCGGCGAGATTGCGCGTGCTGCCCGAACAGGCCACCTATGGCGCGACGCATTTCTTCTATCCCTATCACTTTCGCCTCAACAGCGGTGCGATCGGTCTGTTTCTCTGCGCCTTCGCCGCAGTGGTGATGCTGGCGCTGTGTATTTCGGGCGTGATTGTCCATCGCCGGATTTTTGCGGATTTCTTCACCCTGCGCATCGTCCGAAAGCCGCAGCGGACCACGCTGGATCTGCACAATCTTTCCGGCGTGCTGACGCTGCCTTTCCTGCTGATGATATCCTTCACCGGGGTGGCGATTTTTTCCTACACCTATCTGCCCAGCGCCGGATCGATCATCTTCGGGCGCGATCCAGGGGCTATGGCGGCCGGGTATTTTTCCCGCGATCCCGCCGGGCGGCCGGGCGGCGCATCCGTCCCGCTGGATCTGCTGCGGGACAAGGCAGCCGCCTATTGGCACAGCGATCGCCCGGCCTATGTCCAGCTGGTCCACCCCGGTGACGCGAATGCCTATGTCGAACTCCGCCCCGACAGCAGCCGCACGATTGCCAAGAGCACGGCGGCGGTCTGGTTCGATGCCGCGAGCGGGGATCTGATCAGCGGTTCTCCCATCACCCCGGTCCGCCGCGCCTATGATGTCATCTATGGCATTCATCTGATCCAGTTCGATCACTGGGCGCTGCGCTGGCTGTATTTTCTGTCTGGCCTGGCGGGGTGCGTGTTGATCGCCACGGGCATGCTGTTCTGGGTCCAGTCGCGGCAGAAACGCCATCGCAAGCAGGGGCGGCGCAGCGGCCGGCTGGTGGAAGCCGTGGCAATCGGATCGACCACCGGCCTGCTGATCGCGACACTGGCCTTTCTCATCGCCAACCGGCTGCTCCCGCCCGATCTGACCGGGCGGGCATCGGCGGAGGTGTGGCTGTTTCACGCTGCCTGGCTGCTGGCCGTGCTCCATGCGGCGCTGCGTGGCCATTCGGCATGGCGCGAACAGGGCTGGCTGATCGCGATGCTCTGCGTTGCGGCGGTGGTGCTCAACGCGATCACGACTGCCGACAATCTGCCCGCTGCCTTGCTGCGCGGCCTCTGGCACACGGCCGGGGTGGATCTGACGCTGCTGGCCAGCGGGGCCATCGCCGCCGGCGCTGCGTCACGGCTGGGCAGGCGTGCGCGCCAGGCAGCGGCAGGGGAATGATCCGATGATCGACATCCTGCTGCTGTTCGCCACCTGGGCCTGTGGCGCCCTGGGTTTTGCCTTGCTGGCCTTCAGCCAGCTGCCGCACTGGCGCCTCCTGCCGCAACCGCGCGCCGATCAGCCGCCTGGCTGGCTGCGACCGCTGGGCTGGGGGCTGCTGGGCGCCGCCATTCTGCCGGCCATCGCACGGGATGGCATCGCCTTCGGCCTGCTGCTGTGGATCGGCGTGCTGACCCTGTCGGCCTGCGCCATCGTTTGGCTGCTCATGCGCCTGACCCATCGCCCATGATCGGGCGATGGGTGGGCAGGGCAGGGCTCACTGTTCGCGGAACATATTGCCGAAAGCGTCCGTCAGCGGGCTGAGCAGATAGTCCAGCAGCGTGCGATCCTTGGCGCGGATGTCCACCGAGACCGGGACGCCGGGCCGCAAATTCACGCCTTCGCGCCGCAGCAGGGCGGGGTCTGCCACCTCGATCCGGGCGCGGAAGCTTTGCGTGCCGTTTTCGCCGGTGACGGGCGCGGGTGACAGGGCCACCACCTTGCCTTCGAAATCGGTGCGGCCATGCGGATTGACCGTCGGGAAGCGCAGCGTGGCGGGCATGCCCACGCGCACGCTGTCGATGTCCGCCGGCAGCACCGCCGTTTCCACCACCAGCGCGCGGGAATCCGGCACCACTTCCATCACCGTCTGGCCACCGCGCAGCACCGTGCCGCGCCCGATGCGCTCCACGCCGGAGACGCGACCCGCCACCGGGCTGCGGAGCATGTCGCGGTTGGCATCATATTGCACGACGCGCAGCGCGGGATCGACCTGCGCCAGCTGTTCCTCGACCTCGCCCAGCTGGGCCACGGTCTGCATCATCCGCTCGCTTTCGAACCGGGCGGATTCCAGCGCGGATTTTTCCACCTCGCCCGATGTGACGGCGGTATCGCCTTCCAGCTGGGCGGCGGCGCGTTCCAGGGCGCGCAATTGCGATTTGCGGGCATAGCCGCGCTGGTACAGCTCGCGAATACCGGTCAGCTCATCCTGGATCAGGCGCAACTGCTCGCCTGCGGCGGCACGGCGGGCGCTCGCGGCGCGTTCTTGCTGGGCTGCGATCCGGCGATCGGCGGTGATGACATTGCGCTGGCTGTCGAAAATCGCCTGTTGCGATGCCATGGCGGAGGCCACGGCGCGATCCTGGCTGCGGCTCAGCAGATCGGCGGGCCAGCGGATCGCGTTCAGCCCGTCGCGTTCCGCCACCAACCGCGCCTGCAGCGCGCGCAGGGCGTCGCGCTTGGCCTGGGCCTGTTCTGCCGCCGCGCCCGAACGCACGCTGTTCAGCCGCACCAGCGGTTGCCCGGCAATGATCCGCTGGCCTTCGGTCACCATCAGGCTTTCCACCACGCCCGATGCTTCGGGCTGGATCACGATACGGTCACCGCTGGTCACCACCTGACCCTGGGACATGGCCGCCTCGGAGAGTGGCGCCAGCACCGCGAACAGGCCCAGCAGGCCGACGAACATTCCGCCCGCGATCAGCCCGGTGCGCGTGACCTTGCGCGGGTCGTCGAGCAGTTCTTTCGGGAAGGCGTCATGGCGCCGGGCGACAGCCTCTCCATTGCTGCCGGGCTCGTCGCCGCCTGAGCTGCGGCCGAACCCGCCAAAGGGAAATTCGATCTTCATGCCGCCTTGCCTTCCACCGGATCGCGCGCGATCGATTCCACCAGCTCGGTGCGGACCTGGCGGAACACCCGCTGGCGCGGACCGTCCAGCTGCAGCACGCCGCGATTGAGCACCACCACCCGGTCCACATGGGCCACGGGGTTCAGCCGGTGGGCGATCAGCACGATGGTCGCCCCGGCGGCCTTGAGTTCCTGCAGCGCCCTGGCCAGCGCTTCCTCGCCATCGGCGTCCAGATGCGCATTGGGTTCATCCAGCACCAGCAGCTTGGGTTCCCCGAACATGGCGCGCGCCAGGCCGATCCGCTGCCGCTGCCCGCCCGACAGCCCGCTGCCGCCTTCATCGACGCGGGTTTCGTAGCCTTCAGGCAGGTTCAGGATCATCTCATGCACATTGGCGCGCTTGGCCGCGGTGATCACCGTCTCGTCATCGCAATCGGCGAAGCGGCAGATATTGTCGCGCACGGTGCCGGGGAACAGGCCGACATTCTGCGGCAGATAGCCGATGTTGCGCGCCAGCATCTCCCGCGACCAGTGCCGGCTTTCCAGCCCGCCGATCGACAGCTTGCCCGCACTCGGCAGCCGCGCGCCCACGATCAGCCGGGCAATGGAGGTCTTGCCCGCGCCGCTCGGGCCGACGATGCCGATGGCCTCGCCCGCCTGGATGGTGAAATCGATCTGCCGCAGCGCCGGGCGCTTGGACCCGGTCGGGACGAAGGAAATATCCGCCAGCGTCACGTCGATCCCTTCGAACGGGGGTTCCACCCGCTGCTTGGGCGCGGGGGCATCGTTCAGGATCTTCTGCACCCGCTTGCCCGCGCTCAACGCGGCGCGGATCTGCCGCCAGCCGCTGACCGCCACCTCCATCGGGGCGAGCGCGCGGCCCAGCATCATGTTCGCGGCGAAGATCGAGGCCGGCAGCACCGAATGCTTGACCGCCAGATATCCACCCAGACCCAGCATCAGCCCCTGGAACATCAGGCGGGTAAAGCGGATCGCCGCCGTGAACCCGGCATGCCGATCGCTGGCATGGCCCTGTTCGCGCATCATCGCGCTGCGGTCCACCTGCCACCGGTCGGCCAGCGCATTGTCCATGCCCATGGCATGCACCGGGTCCGCATAACGCGCGACGCTGTCGGTAAACTGATAGCTGCGCGCCGCCGCCTCCGTGGCGCTCTTGGCGCTCGCCCGCGTGCGCTGATCGTTGAAAAACGCCAGCGCCAGCAGCGTCACCGCCGCCACCAGCCCCAGTAGGCCCATGGTCCAGTGGATCAGGAACAGGATCAGGATGAACAGCGGCATCCACGGCATGTCGAAGAAGAACTGCGCCCCATGCCCAGCCAGCGCGCTGCGGAACTCATCCAGATCACGCAGCGCCCGCGCATTGCGGGCCGGCGCGCCATGGCGGGCGGACAGATCGATGATGGACTGGAACACCCGGTTGGACAGCAGCCGGTCGATCCGCGCGGCTGCCCGGATCAAGATGCGCGCCCGGCACGCGTCGAGCACGGCCATGGTCGCCAGCGCGCCGATCAACGCCACCGTCAGCGCCGCCAGCGTGGCCATGCTGCCGGTGGGGATGACGCGGTTGTAGATCTGGATCAGATAGATGGGCGACGCCAGATAGAGCAGGTTCACCGCTCCGCTGAAGGCGGCGGCAGTCCACAGCATCCCCTTGGTGTTGCGCAGGGCGGCGGCGAATTCATCGCGCGGATCGTAATCGGGATGGGCGGGATCCAGCACGCTCGACGCCCGTGCCCTCGACGATGCCGCACGGGCCCGCTCGATCAGTCGCTTCATATGTGTCAGCCCAGTCCCAGGTGAAGATCGTCAAGCGGCGAAAGCGCATCATGCAGCGGATCGTCGCCGCCCAGCAGAACGGCATCGATGGCCGGCGGGGCCAGCATGTCGAGCATGCCGAGAGAGCCAATCCCGTCGGCCAGGCCGATCTCGGTCGGCGCATCATCGCTGACGGCAAAGACATCGGCGGCGGAAACCATGCTGGTCAGCGTGGCAACGCCGCCCGCCGGGTCTGCCCCGGCCAGCCCTTCCAGCGTGTCGGCAACCGGATCGACCAGCGGTGCGGTTACGGCGGCCACGGTATCCGTGACCGTGTCCAGAGTGTTGTCCAGAACAGGCGCCACGGGGGCGATAACCGGAGCGATGACGGGGGCAACCACCTGGGTCACAACCGGCGCCACGCTTTCGGCAATCGGGGCCACCACGGCGGCGGGCAATTGCACCGCGCTCGCGCCCAGCGTTTCGACCGTGTCCAGCGTTCGCAACGTATCGAGCGAAGTCACGCTTTCCAGCGTGGCGGGAATGTCCAGCACCGGAACCGTATCCAGCAGCGCGTCGATCTGCCCGGTCACCGCGTCCAGCCTATTGTCGAGCGTTACCAGCTGATCGGCAACCAGTCCCTCGACCGATGTGGCGAGGCCTTCCACCGTGTCCAGCGCAGCGGCCAAGGTGGCCTCGGTCTGGGTGCCGAGCACTTCGACCGTCTGCTGCACGGGGGCCAGTGCGGGCGGGATTGCCGGCGGGATCAGTGCCGCTGCCAGTGCATCGGTTCCGCTCGCGGCTGCAGGCGCCGGCGCTACGGCATTCTGCGCCGCCGGTGCGGCCTGCGCAGTGGGGGACAAGGCCAGCAAGCCCTGCGCATCCATGCCCAGCAGCATCTGCTCGGCACTCGCAACCGGCGCCGCGCCTGCGCTGCCGACAGCCGGCGCCAGCGGCATCGCCATGTCCAGCGTGGGGAGGGCCATGCCGCCTCCCAACTGCGTATCCATGGTAATAGGAGCGGCAGCGCCGGGGGCATCGCCGCTGATCGCGGCTCCGGTCAGGGGGGAAGCTTCAGAAAGTTGAAAATCGAATGCCCCGGCACCTTGTTCCTGCGCGCTTACGGCGGCAGGGATAAGCGCGAGGCCGAAATTGGTCGCGGCAATGGCGGGAAATGCGCCCGGCGTGGCGGCATAGAGCCCCATATCCACCCCATGGCCCTGGGCCTGGGCGGCGCGATCTGTGCGCGCGGCGATGATGTCGGGTGTGCTGGCAGGATCCAATCGTCATCTCCCGGGGCAGCGGCCGACCATTGAACGCCTGTGGCATCATACCCTTTGGCGGGCGGTTCGTTCCGTGATAAGGTCTGGCCTTGGCCTCAGGTTTAACCCGAGGTTGTGCATGAGGAAGGCCCCGCCTCCTGCTCCGGTGCAACGGAGCGGATGGCAGGGCCTTTCTTTTTTGATCAGCGGTTAAGCCGGATCAGCCGAGCAGATCGCCGCCATCCGATTCCGACCAGCTTTCGGTGATCCCACCCAGGATCGAGCCAAAGTCGAGGTCAGTGCCGAATTCGGTGCTCTGGTAATCAGTTGACGACGAACCGTCTTCATCCACGTCGTGGCTGTAAGTTTCATTGCTGAAATCTACAGACAGGACGCCGGTGATGTCAGAAAGCAGGCTGGACGAATTCGAGCTGCTGGCGTCGTCGGCGAAAAGGCTGGAAAGCAGGGGCATAGTCATTCTCCGTGTTGTGCATGGTGACCATGTCGATCACGGTAAGGAAACGGCCCGGCAGAGAATTTCGATCCCGCCGCCCCAACGCCGGAAATCGGCCGTAACCGTTTCGGCGCATGATCTCGATCATAGCGGATAATCGGCGGATTTCTGCGGAACAGCGGGCATCTTGCCATTGTCCCGGCAGCGCCGCCCGAATTCCGTTGCATTTTCCGGACATGATCCAGATCATAGGTTTTGTCGGCTGGCGTGATCCGGTCTTGCGGCCAACCGAATGCGTTTTTTTAACCATCGCACCCGATTTCGCCGCTCGCGCGTTGCGCAACCATGCCTGATCTGGTCGATACGCTGGTTAACGAGCGCCCTTCCGCCCTGCAGACGAGCTTCCTGGCGCACAAGCTGGTGGCCCACCGCAATGTTCATGATGCGGACGCCCGCCATCTCGACACCATTCTGCGCCGCAATCAACGCACGGTGGAACCGGGCACGCCGTTGATGGAGCTTGGCTCCCCCCATAGTGAAATCCACATCATCCTCGAAGGGTGGGCCCTGCGCCGCAAGATCATGCCCGGCGGCGCCAGCCAGATCGTGGCGTTGCATCTGCCGGGCGACATTTGCGAATTCAACGCGGTGCTCGGCACGGCGTCGGACACGGAAACCATCGCGGTCGATCGCGTGCGGGCCGGCACCATATCCGCCCGCGCACTGAACGAACTGGCCACCCATCCGCGCCTCAGCCGCGCGCTCTGGCTGGAAGCGATGGCCAGCGGATCGATCCAGCGGCAATGGTTCGCCAATATCGCCTGCGCCAATGCCGCCAGCCGCATGGCCCATCTGCTGTGCGAACTGGAACTGCGGCTGGATCTGATGGGCGCCTCGCAAACGCAGCGCGGCGGCGGGCGGCTGTTCGCCTGCCCGCTCACCCAGATGCATCTGGGCAACGCAGCGGCCATGTCGGTCGAACATGCCAACCGCACCCTGGCGCAATTGCGGCGCCAGTTCGGTCTGGTGGCCCGCAACGGCCAGATCGAGATCGGCGATCTGCCGGCCCTGCAGGCCTTCTGCGGCTTCGACGGCAGCTATATCGCGCTCGAAACCAACAACCGCGCGCTCGCCATGGCGCACAATTGATATGCGTACCGCCATCGTCACCGGCGGCGCCCAGGGCATAGGCAAGGGTATCGTGCAGCATCTGCTGGCCGAAAGCTGGCGGGTCGCCTCATTAGACAGCGACGCCGATGCGGTCCGTGAACTGGCGGCAGAAATGCCGCTGCCCCAGCTGCTCAGCCTGAAGGCCGATGTATCCCGCGAAGCCCAGGTCGCCACCGCCTTTGCGAAGATCACCGCGTGGAACGATGCGGCGGATCAGCCGCCCGGCGTGGATCTGCTGGTCTCCAACGCCGGCCTCGCCGATCCGGTCAGCGGCCCGATAGAGGATTTGTCGCTGGACCGCTGGCGCCAATGGCAGGACAGCCATGTCACCGGCGCCTTCCTGATGGTCCGCGGTGCCGTGCCGCTGCTCCGTGCGCGTAAGGGCGCGATCGTGCTGATGGCATCCACCCGCGCGATCCAGTCCGAACCCGATTGCGAAGCCTATGCCACGGCCAAGGGCGCCCTGTGCGCGCTCAACCACGCACTGGCGATCAGCCTGGGCCCGGATATAAGGGTGAACGCTATCCTCCCTGGCTGGATCGAAACCCGCCCCTGGCAGAAAGCAGCGGCGCGTAGCGATGTTGCCCATCGCGATATCGATGAGGCGCAGCATCCGGTTGGCCGGGTGGGCACGCCGACCGATATCGCCGCCACCGTCAGCTTTCTCGCTTCGGAAGGTGCCGGCTTCATCACAGGGCAACAGATCGCGGTGGATGGCGGCATGACGCGGCGGATGATCTACGCGGGGTAGGGGTAGGTTTGCGTTCGCCTTCGGTCATGGAGGTGACACCCGATATGGCCCGCCGCATTCCCGAAATTTTGTCATTCCCGATAATGCCGGAGGGTGGGGAGCTTAATCCGCAGAATCCCGCCACCTTGATATGTGAACAGGCGCGCGAACGTTGCGGCGGCCCTAAAGTTTCAACCTGGTCAATTATTTATTATCAACCCATTCGGGATCGAATTGGCTTGTAGGCAGTATCGCATTCACTTGACCGAAAAATCGGACGAGTGGTGCTTTGTGCAGGCGGAACCGCGCAACACACCAAAGAAGAGGTAATACGGTTTCGTCGAGGGAATACGTCATGACATCGATATGTTCACGAAGTGGCGCGTCAGCGTCCGTTTACGCTCGCCTGAAGCTCGGCAGCGCACTGGCGCCCATGGCTATCGGCCTTGTTGCGTTTGCGTCGCCGGCATCCGCGGCCAATGAATGCGGGATCGCGCCCGCGGGCGGCGGCACCGTGATCTGCGATGCAGACACATCTTATGCCTCTGGCATTTCCTATCCCGCGCAGGCCGATGGCCTGGTCGTGCAGCTGGAAAATGGCGTTTCCATTGCGACGACGGCGGATAACACCGGTGGCGTCTCGATCGGCGGGCTCGGCACCGGAGCGATCGCTCTGAACGGAGCCGGCGGCACAGTCGCAACCTCGGGTGCGAATTCGCATGGGGTCGAACTGACCAGCGTGGCCGGCCCGGTTTCGGTCACGGTCGGTAATGTGTCGACCTCCGGCGCCCTTTCTGGCGGCGTGCGGGCCCTCGGCGGCATCGATGGCGACGTGACGGTCGTCACCGGCAATGTCACGACCACGGGTCTGGAAGGCAGCAGCTTCTTCTTCCTTCCCAATTCCACCGGCATCACCGCCACCGCCGCGGGCACCGGCAATGTCGCTGTGACCTCTGGTGCCATCAGCACCGCCGGCGTGGGCGCACGCGGCGTCAACGCTAGCGCAGCAGCAGGCGATGTCACGGTCACCACCGGCGCCGTCACCACCACCGGCAGCAATGCGGTTGCTGTCGCTGCCAACAGCGATACCGGCAATGTCAGTGTCACCACCACCGGTGCCGTCAACACCAGCGGCGACAGTGCGAAGGGCATTTACGCCACCGCCCGCAACGGCAGCGCCGCAGTGTCGGCCACAACCGTCACCACCGCCGGCTTCAACGCCACCGGTATCGAAGCGCTTTCCGGCGAAGGCGGCAGCACCGTCGATTTCGATGAGGTCTCGACTGCGGGCACATTGGCGACCGGCGTGATCGCGGGTTCGACCGGCGGCGATGTCACCATCACCGGCGGCGATGTGACCGCGACAGGTGCCGTCTCCTCGGCCATCTATGGCTATTCCGACAGTGGCGCTGTCACCGTCACCACCACCGGCGATGTCGCATCGACCGGCCGTGGCGGCTTCGGCATCTACGCCGCTTCGACAACCGGTGACGTTGCGGTTTCAGCCAATAATGTCTCGACAGTGGCCGCCGATGCGGCAGACACTGCGACCAGCCGCAGCGCGATCTATGCAGAAGGCGCCAATGCCAGCGTCACTGTGACGGGCACGGCCGCCATGGCCGGCCAGGCGCTTTATGGTGGTCCGGCCAACGCCGTCACGGTCATCGCCACGGATGGCAACGCCGTGGCTGACGTTCGCAATATCACCTCGACCGGTGCAACATCGCAGGCGCTCAATGTAACCGCCACGGGCAATGCGACAGCAACCGTGCGCGGTGCGGTTTCGGCCACCGGTACCGGTGCCGACGCGGTGTTCGTCGATGCTGGTGACAGGGCCGTTGTCACTGTCGCCACAGGTGGCACGATCGCTTCGACCAATGGCAATCTGATCACCGTGAATTCGGTCAATGGCGCCACGATCAACAATGCCGGCGTGCTGGGCGCTGCCCAGAACGGCTACACCCTAGCTGTCACCGGCGGCCCGGCCGTCATCAACAACAGCGGCACCCTGCGCAGCGATATCCTGCTGACCGCCGGCAATGACGTCGTGAACAACAGTGGCCAGTTCGTGCTGGCTGAAAATCCGGACTTCGGCGCCGGCAATGATGTCTTTAACAACACCGGCACGGTTGCCCTCGTCAGCGGACGCACCACCGCCGGAACCATGACCATGACGGGGCTGGAACAGTTCAACAACTCCGGCCTGGTGGACCTGCGCAATGGGGTCAGCGGTGACAGGCTGGTCCTGCCCGGTGCCTTCACCGGTTCGGGTGCGTCCCGGCTTGGTCTGGATGCCAACCTCGGCACCGGCGCGTCCGATCGCCTTGTCGTGGGCGGAGCCGCCACGGGCAGCACAACCATTCTGATCAATCAGACCGGTACCGATGCGCTGTTCAATCCCGGCACGACCCTGGTGCAGGCTGGAGCCGCTTCGTCGGCCAATGCCTTCAACCTTGGCGGCGCCGGCGGCGGAATGGATGCCGGTCTCGTCCGCTATGACGTGGTCTACAACCCGACCAACTTCTCCTACAGCCTGGTGGGTGGTCCCAGCGACGCGGCCTATCGCACGCTGAACTATGTGGAAGGCGTTCGCAGCGTCTGGCTGAAATCGGCAGATGTCATCGGCACGCAGCTGCAGGTCCGCCGTGACGAGCTCTGGGCGCGGGGTGAAGGTGAAACCAGCGGCAAGGTCTGGGTCCAGATGCATGCCTCGGTCGATGACCGTGACAATGGCGGCAATTTCTCGGCCTTCGGCGCAACGCGTGGCGTCAATACCGGCTACAAGCAGGATTACTTCGGTGGTCAGGTCGGCCTCGACATCGGTGGCGGCAGCGGTGAACGCGGCGGTTTCGCCTTCGGCGTGACCGGCGGTTACATCTCGTCGCCGATGCGATTTGACAACTCGGCTGACGCGATCGACTTCGATGTGGTCAATGTCGGCGTCTATGGCAGCTTCACCAGCGGCAATGTGTTCATCAATGGTCTGGCCAAGTATGATTATTACTGGGCAGAGGGACACAGCGAAGCTGGCGGTTTCCGCAACAAGTGGAAGGGTGACGCCTATGGCGGCCGTGTCGAAGCTGGCATTCGCTTCGGCAATGACAGCTTCTATGCCGAACCGGCGGTGAGCCTGGCCTATGTCAAATCGGATCTCGACAGCTTTGCCTCGCAAGGTGTCGCCGTAAACTTCGACGATGAGGATGGGCTGCGTGGACGTGCAGGCGCACGTCTGGGCACGATGATGAACATCTTCGGCGCAAAGGCATCGATCTATGCAGGGGGCAACTATGTTCACGAATTCAAGGGACGCGATCGCGTTACCTTCGTGAGCGGCGGCCAGACGCTGACCTTCGAAAACAATCGCGTGGGCGATTACGGCGAAGCGAAGCTGGGTGTGGAAATTCTCCAGACCAACGGCGTCAGCGGTTTCCTTGAAGGGACCTATATCAAGTCCTTCAGCGACAACAGCGCCAACCGTTCCAGCATCGAAGGCGGCGGTGGCCGTGCCGGTGTGCGAATTCGCTTCTGATGAATACCGGGATTGCGCATAATCTGCGCAATCCCGTTGAAGGACTGTGTTGATGGCCCATGCCGAAAATGCCGGGGCCATCCCCCCGAAGGTTGATTTCATCGTATCGCCGGGGCTGCCGAAATGGCTGCAACAGCACAGCACCTCGTTCGGCTTCACATCCTACCAGACCGGGCAACTGTTTCTGGTAGGATTGATGCCGGATGGCGGCATCTCTCTAAATCAGCAGAATTATTCCCAGGCCATGGGCCTGTGCTGGGATCAGGGGCGCCTCTATCTTGCCAGCAAGTTCCAGATCTGGCGGCTGGAAAACATGCTCCGGCCGGGCCAGATCGGCAATGATCGTTTCGATGCGGTCTTCGTTCCCCGCAATGCGCACACTACGGGCGATCTGGATGTGCATGAACTGGCGGTCGATGCCGCCGGCCAGGTGATTTTCGCCAACACCAGCTTCTCCTGCCTTGCCACCGTCGACCCGGTCCACAGCTTCCGTGCCTTGTGGAGGCCTGCCTTCGTATCGGAACTGGCCCCCGGTGATCGGTGCCATCTCAATGGCCTGGCCATGCACGACGGAGCACCCGCTTATGTGACGGTGGTTGCGCGCAGCGATGAGCCGGGAAAGTGGCGAGAGCATCGCGCCAATGGCGGCATGCTCATCGATATCAGGACCGGCAACATCCTCGCCGATGGTTTCTCCATGCCACATTCGCCCAGAGTGGTCGGAGACAAGGTTGTTCTGCTCGATTCCGGTCGCGGCTACATCGTCGAAGTGGATATCGCCAACGGATCACGCAGGAATATCGCCTTCGTCCCGGGCTTCATGCGCGGGCTCGAAATCCACGATGGCTTTGCGATAGTGACACTCTCCAAGCCCAGATATGGCACATTTGCCGGCCTGGATCTCGACGCGGAGTTGCAGAGGCGCGGGCTGGCTCCATGGTGCGGTGTGGTGATCATCGATCTCCCCACCGGCCAAATGGTCGAATGGTTTCGGCTGGAAGGCGACATCACCGAACTGTTCGATGTGGCGGCCATGCCATCCATCGTAGCCCCCATGTCGCTTGGGCCAAATTCAAACGAGCTGATGGATACGATAACATTCCTGCCGTGAAGTCACCGCATGCCCACCATCACCGCCCCGCGCGCAGCACTGCCTGACGGACATTGTCTGCTACGCGTTGGGCTGCAGCGCTGTTGGCCTGCTGGTGGTCCAGCGCCTGCACCACCACCGCGGTCTTGCGGTCCACTGCGATGCAATAGACCGTCAGCGATGCCCCGCCATTGCGCGGGCCGGATGCCAGCACGCCCAACTGATTGGGATGCAGTTGTCGCACGGTCGTTGCATAGCCCAGCGCGGTGGAGGCCTGTTGCGCGGTCGTCAGGCAATCGGCCACGCTCAGCTTGGTCGTGTCCAGCCGGTCGACGTGATAGGACAGGCCGAACTGCTCGCCTGCCGCCACGGCCGGGGTGGTGCCGGCGGCGCTCAAGGCTGCGATGGCGGCGACGGCGGGGATGAAATTCTTGCGCATGTTGTCCTGTCCTCACCCATGATCTGGTGAGGGGAAACGCCTTGTCCTGTTACCTGCTCCGCCGAGCGGCAGAGGAAGCGACGGGCGGAGGCTTGGCTGCGCCCGGCAGAAGATCAGCCGGCATTGCCTGTCAGGGTCAGCCGCATGCCGCCATCGGCGCTCCAGGCAGGTGCCGTCCCCAGCGATGCCGCGACAGAGCGGATCACCTGCGAACCCAGGCCCGAGCCGGCGGCGGCACGCTCGGCAGCGGCGGCATCGGCCGTGCCGTCGTCTCGGCACAATATTTGCCAGTCGTCCTGCTCCACCGTGATCGTCACGCTGATGGTCCCGTCGCGTTCCGCCAGCCCATGCTTCACGCTGTTGGAAACGAATTCATTCACGATCAGCAGCAGCGAATTGGCCAAGCCGGCTGCCACGGTGCCTTCGCTGGCGGCGATGGTCAGGGCAACACCGCCCGGCAGCAATTGCTGCAGCTCATCGCTCACTCGGCGGAACAGCGGGGCCAGTTCCACATCGCCGCCATCGGCCGTATCGTGGAATTCGGCATGCAGCGCTGCGAGCGATCGTATCCGCGCGCCCACATCGTCGAGCGCTGTCCGCACATCCGGCGACGGGGATCGCCGCGCCTTCATCGCGATCAGTGCGCCGATGGAGGCCAGCGAATTCTTTACCCGGTGGTCGATTTCCCGCCGCAGCACCTTTTCCGCTTCCAGCGCCAGCCGCAGATCCAGTTCGCGCATCACCTGGCGCGCCAGCACCTCCAGCACCTGTCGCTGGGTGGCATCCAGCACACGCGGCTTGTGGTCCAGCACGCATAATGTGCCGAGAGGCAGGCCGTTGGCGCCCTTCAGAATGGCCCCGGCGTAAAAGCGGAAACCCGGTTCACCCGTGCACAACGGGTTGTCGCTCATCCTTGGATCGGCCAGCGTGTCAGGGATTTCGACGAAATCATCCTGCAGGATCACATGGCCGCACAGGCTGGTGTCCAGCGGAGTGGATCGCACGCCCAGGCCCACCTCGGCCTTGAACCACTGCCGCCCTTCATCGATGAAATTCACAACGGAAACCGGCGTTTTGCACAATTGCGACGCCAGGGCGACGATCTCGTCGAAATCCGTCTCCTGATCCGTGTCCAGAATCTGATATCGGCGCAATTCGCGCAGGCGTTCGGTTTCGCGCGGATGGAGGGCTGGTTTCATCGTTGTCCTGTCAATGGCATGGGCCCGATGGCACCCCCGTCAGCCGGCCGGGGCGCCACCGTTGCGGCATCATGCCACCCATCCACAATCAGGCATCGCTGTCGATAGCACAGTGGACATTCGTGCAAATAAAGCCGGCGCTGGCAAGATCATGAACGCGACAATTTTTTGTTCAACCGCAGTTCCCCGTTTTTCAACCGCGTCTGGCTGATTGGATCAGGGGCTCTGTCGTTTCATCAGGCGGGGGGCCGTTTCGGGCATGGTCAGCAGCACTGGCAAAACACCCACGGCAACCAGCGCGATCATCAGGCCCGGCACGGCGGGCCAGCCGGTATGCTGCAGCAGCAATTGCGCAGCATAGGGCGCAAATCCGCCGAATATCGCCGTGGCCGTGGTCGCGCCAAAGGCCAGGCCGCTCAGCCGGCCTTCGCCGGGAAATTGTTCCGCCGTGGTCACCGCGCCCACGGCGCTGACACCGCCCGCGACCACCGCCAGCACCATGGCGCCGGCCAGGGCTCCGCCATGCGATGCCCCGGCCAGCAGGGTGAACAGCGCCATCGGCAGGAATGCGCCCGCGATCGCCAGCCCGACCAGCACCGGCTTGCGCCCGATCCGGTCCCCCAGCGCGCCCACCAGCGGCGTCACCAGAATCACGGTAAAGGCGGCCAGTGTGGCCAGCCACAGCGCCTGTGCCTCGCTCAATTTGCCGACCGAGGCGAGATAGACCGGCACATAGGTGATTCCGACATAGTAGGTGATCGATCCCAGCGCCGAAATCGCGAAGCCGCGCGCGATCCCCTTGCGATGATGGCGCAGGGCATGGATCAGCGGGCTGCGCGGCACCGATCCGGCCCCCTGCTGCCGTTCGAAATCGGGCGATTCCTGCATGCTGGCACGGGCAATCAACACGGTTCCGGCCAGCGCTGCGCCGATCAGGAAGGGGATGCGCCAGCCCCAGGCGATCAGATCGGCATCGCTGAGCAGGGTGACCGTCAGTGCCGAGACACCGGCAGCCAGCAGCGCGCCAATCTCGCTGGCGGCGGCGGCGATGGAGGTGATCAGGCCACGGCGTTCCGCCCGCGCGCCTTCCAGCAGATAGGCGACCACGCCGGTATATTCGCCGCCGACCGAAAACCCCATCACGCAGCGGATCAGCAGCAGCGCCGCCCCGGCCGCTGCGCCGATCTGCGCCTCTGTCGGCAACATCGCGGTGGCCAGCATGGCAGCGGTCATGATCGACATCGATGCCAGCATGGTGCGCCGCCGCCCGTAACGATCCCCGATATGGCCGAACACCACGGCCCCGATCGGCCGCATCAGATAGGCGACGGCAAACCCGGCCAGCGTGGTCAGCACCGACAAATCACTTTCGGCGAAAAACACCCGCGACAGCACGGTGACGAGATAGAGATAGAGCGTGAAATCATACCATTCGACGATGGTCGAAAGCGCGGCAATCGCCAGCGAGGTGCGGGAAAGGGGCGGTTGCCCGATAGGCTGCGTGATCGTCGCCTCCTGATTTTTGCGCGGAACAAAGGGCGGATGCCGCTTGTTCAGAACCCGAGCAGTCCACTGCAACGGATGGAATACATCATGCCGCTTAGAGCGATAGCACTCAATTGCACCCTTAAGCCGTCTGATGGAGAGCCATCGTCCACTGATGCCATGATCGGATTGCTGGTTTCCGAGCTGAAAAAACAGGATGTGGAGTTCAGCGAAACCATTCGCATCGCCGATCACAATGTGAAGCCGGGGGTGTTGTCGGATGAAGGAGAAGGCGATGACTGGCCGGATATCCGTCGCCGTATCCTGGATCATGATATTCTGATCTTCGGCACGCCCATCTGGCTGGGCCAGATGTCGAGCGTCGCCAAGCGGGTTCTCGAGCGGATGGATGCTTTCTTGGATGAAACCGACGATTGCGGCCGAATGCCCAGCTTCGCCAAGGTCGCGGTGCTTGCTGTAGTTGGCAATGAGGACGGTGCGCACAGCATCAGCGCCTCGGCCTTTCAGGCGCTGAACGATACGGGTTGGACCATTCCTGCTTCCGCTGTGTCCTATTGGGTGGGGGAAGCAATGGGCAGCACCGACTTCCGCGATCTGACGGAGGTACCAGATACCGTCAGCCAGACGGCGGCCATGGTCGCAGCCAATGCCGCCCATCTGGCGGGCTTGCTCCAGGGCAATCCCTATCCCGGCACACCGCAATGAACGCGGTTACGCTGATGGGCCGCGCGGCCATGGGTTCAGTATCGGATGATTTCACCACGCCGGAACAGGCAGATTTTGCCGCAGCCGTGCAGACTGGACTGTCGCAACGACCGCGCACCATTCCTGCGCGGTTCTTTTATGATTTGCGCGGATCGGAGCTGTTCGAAGACATCACCTGCCTGCCAGAATACTACCCCACCCGCACGGAAACGGCGTTGTTGCGCCGCCATGCGGCAGATCTCGCGCGGCTGGCGGGGCAGGGGCGCCCGATCATCGAATTCGGCGCCGGGTCGGCGACCAAGACCCCGCTGCTGATCGCCGCCACGGGCGCGAGCACTTATGTGCCGGTGGATATTTCGGGCGAGTTCCTCGAACAATCGGTCGCCACATTGGCCCAGGCCCATCCGCAACTGCGGATCGTGCCGGTGGTCGGTGATTTTTCCCGCCCTCTCGATTTGCCGCAACTGAACCGCCCGCTGACCGGCTTCTTCCCCGGATCGACGATCGGCAATTTCGATCACGCCGCTGCGGTCGATTTGCTGCGCTCGTTCCGGCAGACTTTGGGCAAGGATGCGCGGCTTGTGATCGGTATCGACACGGTCAAGGATGTGCCTGTGCTGGAGGCTGCCTATGATGACGCAGCCGGTGTAACCGCCGCGTTCAATCTCAATCTGCTGCACCGGATCAATCGCGAACTGGGCGGCACCATTCCGGTCGATGCCTTCGAACACCGCGCCGTGTGGGATGCGGCGCATGGGCGGATCGAGATGCATCTTCTGGCCACGCGCGACGTGGAATTCCGCGCCGCTGGCCAGAACTTCACCATGCCACGCGGCGAAACGATCCATACCGAAAACAGCCACAAATATACGCTGGCCGAAGCACGCCTGCTGGCCCGCTCATCCGGCTGGGAGCCGACCGCTTTCTGGACCGATGCTGATGGGCTGTTTGGCTTGCATGTCTGGACCGCCACCGATGATGGAGCCCAGCCATGACGCTGGCCGTCGCGAGTGATGGGCCGACGCCATCCCCGCTAATCGCCAGGTTTGCCGAGGTGCGCGGCGCGACGGAAAGGCTGATCGCGCCGCTTTCGCCCGAGGATTGCCAAGTGCAGTCCATGCCCGATGTCAGCCCCACGAAATGGCATCTGGCGCACACCAGCTGGTTCTTCGAAACCTTCCTGCTGCAACTGCATTTGCCCGGCTATCAGCCGTTCGATCCGGCGTTCGCGGTGCTGTTCAACTCCTATTATGTCGGCATCGGCGAACGCCATCCCCGACCGGAGCGGGGGCTGCTGAGCCGGCCTTCGCTGGCCGAGGTTCTGGCCTATCGCCACCACGTTGATGCGGCGATGCTGGAACTGATGGATCAGGTTCCCGAGGCGGAATGGGCTGGGCTGGTGGAGCTGGGATGCCAGCATGAACAGCAGCATCAGGAACTGATCCTGATGGATATCCAGCATGTGCTGTCCTGCAATCCGCTGCAGCCTGCCTATCACTGCCACGCTGCCGAACCAGCCTTGGCGGCGGAAACGGCATGGGTGGACATACCCGGCGGGCTGTATGAAATCGGTGCTGTCGGTGATGGCTTTGCCTTCGACAATGAAAGCCCGCGTCACCGGCTGTGGCTGGAACCTTTTTCTATCGCCAGCCGGTTGGTGACCGCCGGGCATTATCTGCAGTTCATCGCCGATGGCGGTTATCGCCGGCCCGATCTGTGGCTGTCCGATGGCTGGAACACCGTCGAAAGCTGCGGTTGGCAGGCGCCGCTTTACTGGGCTGAGCATGATGGATCATGGCAGTGCTTTTCGCTCCATGGCCGGGTGCCGGTCGACCCCGATGCGCCGGTGCGGCATGTGAGCTATTACGAGGCGGACGCCTTTGCCCGCTGGGCCGGGCATCGGCTGCCCACGGAAGCGGAATGGGAAGTGGCCGCCTGCCGCGCTTCGATCGATCAGCTGTATGATCAGGCCTGGCAATGGACGGCGTCTGCCTATTCCGCCTATCCTGGATTTGCCCCCGCTGCCGGTGCGGTGGGCGAATACAATGGCAAGTTCATGATCAACCAGATGGTGCTGCGCGGCGGATCGATCGGCACGCCGGATGGCCATTCGCGCGCCAGCTATCGCAATTTTTTCCCCCCTGCGGCGCGCTGGCAGTTTGGCGGCATCCGGCTGGCGCGTGGCTGAGCGGTTGATGGGCGGCATGCGCCACCTATGAAGCGGCGCGCAGGGGCGCTATCGGGCGCAGGCATTTTTGCCCTGATGGACCCTGACCGCCATGATATTTCGCTCTGCCAACCGCCTGGACAAGACGCTGCTGATCGGGGCGGCGCTGCCGCTGCTGCTTCTGGCTGGATGCGCGCCGGCGGTGGGTTCGGCTTCTGCTGCAGGCCCGGCAAAGCAGATCGAACTGGGATCGCGGCACAAGCCGATCCTGCAGACAGATGGCCTGTCTTTCCGCGATCTGGATGCCGATGGGCGGATTTCCGCCTTCGAGGACTGGCGTCTGCCGGCACGGGCGCGGGCGCGCGATCTTGTGGCGCGCATGACGGTGGAGGAAAAGATCGGTACGCTGCTCCACGGCAGCCTGCCGGGGCCGGGTGGGCGCTTCAATCCCGATGATGACGGTTATGGGCTGGAACTGGTGGGCCAGGCAATCAACCAGCGCCATGTCACCAGCTTCATCAGCCGGTTGAGCGCCGCGCCGCAGCGCATGGCGCAGCAGAACAATGCCGTGCAGGAACTGGCCGAACAGAGCCGGCTGGGCATTCCGGTGACGATCAGTTCCGACCCGCGCAACCATTTCCAATATGTGCTGGGTGCCAGCGAGGTTGGCGGCGGATTTTCGCAATGGCCGGAATCGCTGGGGCTGGCGGCGCTGGGCGATGCCGATGTGGTGCATGCCTTTGCCGATATCGCGCGGCGGGAATATCGCGCCGTGGGCCTGCACATGACGCTGTCCCCGCAGGTCGATCTGGCGGTCGAGCCGCGCTGGGGG
The DNA here is from genome assembly GCF_009827305.1 of Croceibacterium xixiisoli. Lineage (GTDB taxonomy): Bacteria > Pseudomonadota > Alphaproteobacteria > Sphingomonadales > Sphingomonadaceae > Croceibacterium_C > Croceibacterium_C xixiisoli. The sequence continues at coordinate 308,817 of NZ_WTYJ01000004.1, forward strand.
CGCCAGCTGGGCACATTCGGCAGCGATGCCGCGCTGAACAGCCGCATGGGCGCGGCCTATGTCTCCGGTTTTCAGGGCAGCGCGGACGGGCTGCGGCCCGATGGCGTGATCAGCGTGGTCAAGCATTTTGCCGGCTATGGCGCGCAGCCAGACGGCTTCGACGCGCATAATTATTACGGCCGGTTTGCCGATCTGACCGGGGCGGAGCTGGAACATCACATCAGCGCCTTCGACGGGGCGCTGGCAGCAAAGGTGGCGGGGGTAATGCCCGCCTATCCGATCCTGCGCGGGGCGACGGTTGACGGCAAACCACTGGAACCGGTGGGGGCAGGCTTCAGTTCGGTGCTGATCGATGGCGTGCTGCGGCAGCGGCTCGGCTATCAGGGCATCGTCCTGTCTGACTGGGCGGTCACCCAGGATTGCGATGAACCCTGTCGCGCGCCCACCGCGGAAAATCCGCAGACTCCGCCGCATATCGCCACATCCTGGGGCGTCGACAATCTGACCAAGACCGAACGCTTTGCCCTGGGTTTGAAGGCTGGGATCGACCAGTTCGGCGGGGTGGATGATCCGGCCCCGATTGCCGATGCGGTTTCACGCGGGCTGATGCCGCAGGACCGGATCGATCACGCGGTCGAGCGGATCATGGAATCCAAGTTCCAGCTGGGCATTTTCGACAATCCCTATGTCGATCCCGATGCGGCCGCCGCCGTGCTGGGGAACGCGGAGTTTGCCGCGCAGGCCGGCGCGGTGCAGCGCCGGGCCCAGGTGCTGTTGCAGAACGAAGGCGCGATGCTGCCGGTCAAGGCGCAGAGCCGGCGGGTCTATCTGTTCGGGGTCGATCCCGAAGCGGCCCGGCGTGCCGGGCTGACCGTGGTGGCCACGCCGGCGGAGGCCGATTTTGCCATTGTGCGGAGCGAAGCGCCGGCGGAAATGCTGCACCCGCATCACTTCTTCGGCAGCCGGTACAAGGAAGGGCGGCTGGATTTCCGGACGGGTGATCCGGCCTATGACGCGCTCGTCGCCGCCAGTAGCGAAGTGCCCACGGTGTTCGCCATCTTCCTCGATCGCCCGGCTATCCTGACCAATGTGCAGGGCAATGCCCGCGCCATCCTGGCCAATTTCGGGGCCAGCGATGATGCCGTGATCGATGTTGTGCTGGGCAGGGCGGTGGCCGAGGGGCGGCTGCCGTTCGAACTGCCGTCTTCGATGGAGGCGGTGCTCGCCCAGCGCCCGGCGGCGCCCGATGACAGCGCCAATCCGCTCTATCCACGCGGCGCCGGGATCTTGGCAAAGCGATAAGGAAAAGGGCGCCCCGGCGGATCGAATGCCGGGGCGCCCCCTCCTGCAGGCGCGCCCTCCGTGCAGAGGTTCAGGCGCGCATGTGGGATCAAGCAGCTATGGTCAGGCGGCAGCCTCCGGCGACCAGGCCAGGCGCGGCTTGCGGGCGGCGGTGGCTTCATCCATTCGGCGACGCGGTGCCAGCAACGGCGCCTGGGTCAGGCCCAGATCACCGGCATTGGCGCGTTCCACGATCCCGCGGAAGGCGGCGATGAACTGGTCGAGCGTGGCCTTGCTTTCGCATTCGGTCGGTTCGATCAGCATGGCGCCATGGACGACGAGGGGGAAATACATCGTCATCGGGTGGAAGCCTTCGTCGATCAGCCCCTTGGCCACGTCCAGCGTCGAAACGCCCTTGGCAAAGCTGGCATCGCTGAACAGCGCTTCATGCATGCAGGGACCGCTGGCGCCGAAGGGGGCGTCGAGCAGATCTTCCAGCGAACGCAGCATGTAATTGGCGTTCAGCACCGCATCGCCCGACACCTGCCGCAACCCGTCTGCCCCATGGCTCAGGATATAGGCGAGCGCGCGGGTGAACATGCCCATCTGGCCCGAAAAGGCGCTCATCCGTCCGAAGCTGCCCGGCAGGTGATCGGCCACATCGGCCTCTTCGATCAGGCTGATCGTGCCATCGGCCTGCTTCACGGTGAAGGGCAAGGGGGCATAGGGGGCGAGGGCAGCCGACAGCACAACCGGCCCGGAACCTGGTCCGCCGCCGCCATGCGGGGTGGAGAAGGTCTTGTGCAGATTGATGTGCATGGCATCCACGCCCAGATCGCCCGGCCGCACGCGACCGACGATGGCGTTGAAATTGGCGCCGTCGCAATAGACGAAGGCCCCTGCCGCATGCACCGCGTCCGAAATCGCCTTCATATCGCGTTCGAACAGGCCGCAGGTGTTGGGATTGGTGATCATCACCGCCGCAACATCGGGGCCCAGCCGGGCCTTGAGCGCTTCGAAATCGACGCGCCCTTCGGCCGTGGCGGGGATGCCTTCCACGCGATAGCCGGCGAAGGCGGCCGTGGCGGGATTGGTGCCATGCGCGCTTTCGGGAACCAGCACCACTTCACGCGGGTCGCCACGGGCTTCCAGCGCCGCGCGGATGCACAGAATGCCGCACAGTTCGCCGTGGGCACCGGCCTTCGGGCTCATCGCCACGGCATCCATGCCGGTCAGCGTCACCAGCCATTCGGCCAGTTCGTCGATCACGGCCAGCGCGCCCTGAACCGTGCTTTCCGGCTGCAGCGGGTGGACATCGCCGAAACCGGGCATGCGTGCGACTTTTTCATTCAGGCGCGGATTGTGCTTCATCGTGCACGAACCAAGCGGGAAGATGCCGCAGTCGATGGCATAGTTCTGCCGGCTCAGCCGGGTGTAATGGCGCACGGTTTCCGGTTCGGACAGGCCGGGCAGGCCGAAGCTTTCGGCCCGGTCCAGCCCGCCAAGACGGTTGGGTGCGCCTGCGGCAGGAGCAGGCAGATCGACGCCGGTGGTTTCGGTGGTGCCGATCTCGAAGATCAGCGCCTCTTCCAGCATCAGGCCCCGATTGCCGGTGATCGTGGTCAGCGGTGCGCCTGCGTCATTGGCGATTTCTTCGGGCATGGTGGGGTTCCAGCCGGTGGGGTTCACTTTCATGCCAGCACCTCCTGCAGGCCAGCGGCCAGCGCTTCGATATCTTCCAGGGTCGTGGTTTCGGTGACGGCGACGATCAGGCCGCCACCAATGTCCGGTGCGTCGGGATAGAGCCGACCCAGCGAGACGCCGGCCAGGATCTGCCGGTCGGCCAGCGCCTTCACCGCTGCACTGGCATTGCCCGACAGCTTCAATGTGAATTCGTTGAAGAAGCTGGTGTTGACCAGTTCCACGCCCGGCACCGCTCCAAGGCGATCTGCCGCGAGGCAGGCCAGCCGATGGTTTTCGGCCGCCAGCGCCCGCAGCCCGGCTTCACCCAGCAAGGTCATGTGGATCGAGAAGGCGAGAGCGCAAAGACCGGAGTTGGTGCAGATGTTGCTGGTCGCCTTTTCCCGGCGAATATGCTGTTCACGGGTCGACAGCGTCAGCACGAAACCGCGCTTGCCCTCTGCATCGGTGGTCTGGCCGCACAGCCGGCCCGGCATCTGGCGCAGATATTTTTCGCGGGTGGCGAATAGGCCCAGATAGGGCCCGCCGAACTGTAGCCCGACACCAAGAGACTGGCCTTCGCCAACCACGATGTCCGCGCCCAGCTCACCAGGCGATTTGATCGCACCCAGCGCCACCGGTTCGGTGACCACGGCGATCAGCAGCGCGCCCTTGCTGTGCGCGGCTTCCGCAATGGCGGCCAGATCGGGCAGGCGGCCCAGAATGTCCGGATATTGCACCACCACGCAGCTGGTTTCATCATCGATCGAGGCGATCAGCGCTTCATCGTCAGCGGCAGCATCCAACACCGGGGCGGTGTAATCGATCACATCGCCGGTGAAGCCGGCCATGGTGTTGATGGTCGATACATAATGCGGATGCAGGCCGGCGCTGATCAGCGATTTGCCGCGCTTGGTGATGCGGCGCGCCATGACGACGGCTTCCCAGCAGGCGGTGGAGCCATCATACATCGAGGCATTGGCCACCTCGCACTCCAGCAGCCGGGCGACTTGGCTCTGGAATTCGAACAGCATCTGCAGCGTGCCCTGGGCGATTTCCGGCTGATAGGGCGTGTAGGCGGTCAGAAACTCGCCGCGCTGGATCAGATGGTCCACGCTGGAAGGGACATGGTGGCGGTAAGCGCCCGCACCCAGGAAGAACGGGGCGCTTCCGGCGGCGATATTGCGATCCGACAGGCGCTGCATGTGCCGTTCCACGGCCATTTCGCTGGCGTGAAGCGGCAGACCTTCGATCAGCCCCGGCAGCCGGGCGGATTCGGGCACGTCGGAAAACAGCGCCTCGATCGAAGGGGCGCCGACCACGTCCAGCATGGCGGAACGATCAGTATCGGTAAGGGGGAGATAACGCATCGATTGGCAAATCCCAGAATGGTTTCCTGCCGTCAGGGCGACGGCCGACGGAAACCACGAACGTCAGATGGAATGCGGGACCGATCAGTCGAGACCGGCGACATATTCCTTGTAAGCGGCTTCATCCATCAGCCCGTCCAGCTCTGCCGGATCGGCGATGGTCAGCTTGAAGAACCAGCCTTCGCCCTCTGCATCGGAATTGATCAGCGCGGGGTCTTCCTCGATGGCCGGATTGCCTTCGGTCACGGTGCCGGTGACCGGGGAATAGACATCCGATGCGGCCTTGACCGATTCCACCACGGCAGCGTCGCCGCCCTTGGCCAGGGAGGTGCCGGGCTTGGGAACTTCGGCGAAGACCAGATCGCCCAGCTGACCCTGCGCATAATCGGTGATCCCGATCGTGGCCGTGTCGCCCTCGACTTCGATCCATTCGTGTTCTTCGGTGAAATAGCGGGTCATTTTACGGCTCCTGCACGGTAGTAATTGTGGGCAACAAAGGGCATCGGCGCGACGCGCGCGGCAAGGCGGCGTCCGCGGACTTCAATCGATAGTTCGGTGCCGTTGGCGGCATGCGCGGCATCGACATAGGCCATGGCGATGGGGTGGCCGCAGGTCGGGGCAAATCCGCCCGAGGTCAGCACGCCCACTTCGACATCGCCGGCGAATACAAGGGCGCCTTCGCGAGCGGGCAGTCGCCCGTCGAGAGCAAGGCCGACCCGCTTGGTCGGGGGACCATCGGTCAGCAGGGCGATGATCCGGTCCGCCCCGGGGAAGCCGCCCGCTTCGCGGCGGCGCTTCGACAGGGCGAAGGTCAGATCGGCCGAAACCGGATCGGTTGTCGGGTTCAGGTCATGCCCATAGAGCGGCAGGCCAGCCTCCAGCCGTAGGGAATCCCGCGCCCCCAGGCCGATCGGCTTGACACGTTCATCGGCGAGCAGCGCATCGGCGAATTCGGCGACGATGGCTGCGGGCAGGGAGATTTCGAAGCCGTCTTCGCCGGTATAGCCCGAACGGCCCAGCGCGATGGTCGCGCCATTCCAGGTCCGGCTGGTCTGCTGCATGAAGCTGACTTCGGTGGCGATGCCGGGGAAGATCACGTCCAGTACCGCGGCCGCTTCCGGACCCTGCAGCGCCAGCAGCGCCTGTTCGGTCAGATAAGTGAAGGAAATCCCTTCGGGCAGACGGGCGCGGATGTGGGCGATGTCATCATGCTTGGTCGCGCCATTGACCACCATGTAGAAGGATTCTTCCGAACCTTCGGGGGTGGCAATATTGGTGACCATCAGATCGTCCAGGATGCCGCCTTCGTCCGCCAGCAGCAGCGAATAACGGATGCGGCCGGGCTTCAACGCGGCGATATCGGCCGGCAGCAGGCTTTCCAGTGCGGCGGCGGTGCCGGGGCCGGACAGCAGCAGCTGGCCCATGTGGCTGACGTCGAACAGGCCGGCATGCTGGCGTGTCCATTCGTGTTCGGCCACGATCCCTTCGTACTGGATCGGCATGGAATAGCCGGCGAAGGGGACCATGCGGCCACCTTGGGCACGATGCCATGCATCAAGCGGCAGAGGGCGTGCGTCTTCTACATTGATTTCGGAACCGCTCATCCGGTGCCTCCCGACATGCAATGGCGATGCCCGCTGCGGACATCTTCACCATCGCCCCCTCTGTCGGGTAACCTGAGAGTTTGGCAGGGGACCGAAATCCCGAGCTTACACCTTGGGTGGGGAAGCCCGAAGGCCGCCCGCTTTCCAGAGTGCCGTAACCGTATCGCGGTCCTTTTGCCTGAGAGATTCCGGGGCGGTTGCTCCTTCGGCGCCACATGCCCGGCAGGACATGTGAGCTCTCCCACGATACGCCCAGGAAGCGAACTCCCCGGTAGCAGGCTGATCATCCAGAATTCCCGCGTGAAGGTCAAGGATGGTGTTGGGATATCGCCAACAACTTTCCGGAATCGTGTCATGATGCAGGCCCCAACGAGCCATGTTTTGATGGATTCTGCAGCGAAAGCTCATTTTCAAGCTGTTGGATGATTGTCGTGGGCCATGGTATGCGGCGTGTCTGCTCTGGCCTATCGAGAGAAATCGCCGACTCATTTGCCGGCGTGCTGATGGTGGGCCACCTGGAAAAAAGGGCGCCCGGGCAGCAGAGCGAGGAAGCCTCGATCGACTGACCCGGGCGCAAGTTGCCCAACACGGTGTTTGCTATGGCAGGATGAGATGTCATCCGGCGCCTGTTTCTCTTCGCTCGGCAGCGTCTGCCGGGGTGCCCCCTCCAATCGACGTTTCGCGGTCAGCATAGGAGAGGATGCTGCGGGTATCGTCGATGGAGGGGGCGGGGGGCACGTGGGCGGTCCTGTCCGGCGGCCTATTCGTCGAACCAGCCGGTGGACTCGCCGAACCAACCAGTGGAACCGCCAATCGGCATGCCGGGCGGGATTTCAGGGGCTGCCTGACGCTGACCAAGCAGGGCGGACAGGCGTGCATCATCCTTCAGCAGGCCGGACATATAGCGGGCCCATTCGCCATCTTCACCGCGTCCGCTGGCGGCAAGCCTGGTGCCGATGGTACCAAGCCGGTCAGCCAGGATGGCGGCAACGGCGGGCGATGTTGTCGGATCGCGCTGGGTTTCGGCTATGGTCAGCAGCGCCCGATAGGCAATACGGCGACCAACCGCGTCGCTGCGGGCGGAAATGACGTCGCGATCGATTGCGTCGACCAGTTCGGCCACACCCGGCATGCTGGTATCGCGACGGTTCTGTTCATGGACGCGCGTCAGGCGCGACGGAGCCAGCAGGCTGTCGAGCGTGATCTGGGCCGCGACATCGGCGGCCACCAGCGGATCGAATGCGGCCGCGCCAGCATTGGCGAAGACTTCATTGTTGAACTGGATATCATTGGTGCGCGGGATCGGGACCGACAGTTTTGGTACCAGCGCGTCGGGCACGGTCAGCTTGCTGCTGGCAAGCGTGCCGATCAGCGCAGCAATGGCTGCCCGCTGCTGGGCGGCGGGAAAGGGCTTGGGGTCGGGGTGGTTGTCTCCGCGAACCGCATATTCATAATCAAGCCCGCCGATCAGCTTGCCGGCAGCATCGACATCATAACGATGCAGCAGCCAAACCGGCACGAACTTGCGCCGCAGATGCGCCAGCGGTTCGCCCGGCAGCAGCGTTTTGTCGCCGAAATTCGCCAGGGCGACATCGCGCACGGCCATCATATGCGCCAGTGCCGCAACCGGTTCGGGCCCATCATCCCACATGCTGGCGATCGGGCTGGGCAAATCGGGCGAACGGCCGTCGATATCGGTGACGAATTTGACGCCCGCTGCAGCGATGGCCAGCGCCTTCTGCGCGGCGTGGGCTTCGGCATCCACGCCCGGAGGCGGCGCGCCATAGAGCCAATCGACCGAGAAATCGTCCCACACGCCGCCGCCCTGGGCATAGGCATCGGACAGATCGATCTGGCCATTGGTCAGCTTGATGCGCGGCGGTGGGTAATCCATCACGCTGGTGCGATCTTGCGTGCTGCCGGCAAAATTGTGCATGAAGCCCAGCGCATGGCCCACTTCATGCGCGCCCAGCTGGCGAATGCGGTCCAGCGCGGCGCGGACCGGATCATTGCCGCTGCCGCTGCCGTTTTCGGCGGTGCCGACCAATCCTTCGAAAATGGCGATATCCTGCCGAACCCGCAGCGCGCCCAGCACCACATTGCCACGGATGATTTCACCCGTGCGCGGATCGATGATGCCGCCACCGTAAGACCAGCCGCGCGTCAGGCGGTTGGTCCAGTGGACCATGTTGTAACGGATATCCATCGGGTCCGCCCCTTCGGGCAGGATTTCCGTGCGGAAGGCATCGATATAGCCGGCCCGATCAAAGGACTGTTTCCAGTAATCGACCCCTTCGCGCAGCGCGCTGCGCACCGGTTCCGGTGCGGCGGGATCGATGTAGAAGACGATCGGCTTCTTGACCGGCGATCGCGCTGCGGCCGGATCGGTTTTTTCCAGGCGGAAGCGAGCGGCCAATTGCACCGCCACGGGCTGACCGAGCGGCGAACCATAGTCATAGACAATCGGTCCGAAGGCCGGCGCGCGGGGATCGGCCAAGCGCGGCTGATAACCATCGTCGGGCAATCGAATGAAGCTGTGATGGACGATGAAGCTGGGGCGATTGGCATCGGGCCCAACGGCAGAGGCTTGCCGGCCCGGCGTGTCCGACGTGAAAGTCTGGACGGTGTCGATTTCGACATTGTCGGGGAAGGCACGCAGTGACGCGGTATCGATCGCGCTGTGCTGCGGAGCGGGGCGAAAGCCCTTGCCATCGCGATTCAGCGCATCAGCGATCTTGATCACATCGCTGGAAAGCAGCGGCGCCATGTCCACCACCAGATCGCCGGAAGATGTTTCCGATGCGATATCGAGCATGGCGGCAACGGAATGGGTGAAGCTTTCGCGTGCGCCGCGCGTGGTCATCGCATCGCCGGTGGCACGGAATGTGGCGTTTTCGAAAGTGGCGGCAACTTTGTTGCCCATGCGGCGGAAGCACAGCAGCTGCGTATCGCCGAGCATGCCGCGATCGAGGCGAACTTCGGAGGAACCAAGACCCGATCGCAGAGCAGACGAATAGATGTAGCAGCCGGACATGCCGTCAGCAGCGGCGCGGGGCAGGGTGAAGTGGACCGTTCCCTTGTCGGCCACGGCGCGGGTGGGAAACAGTGGTGCTTCCTGGGCGGAGGCAGGGCCGGCTTGTGCCAGCACATAAATCGGCAAGGCGACGGCAAGACTGCGCAGGAAGCGCGTGCGTCCGGCCTGCCGGGCGCGTGATGTCGCGCTGTGTGGCGTGGTTTTGTGACGATGTTGCATGCTTCCCCTGCAAGGCCTGTGTGATCGGAAACCCTCCAGTCTCCGGATAGTCAGAGGATTATCACGCGCTCTCTTGCAAGTCTCACCAAATGCAGGTTAGTTTCGCAGAGAAATTGACGGAAACCATCAAAAGGTATCGATATGTCTTCAGAAAACATCTTGAACGATCTGGACCGAACAGATTTCCGAGTCCTTCGTTCGCTAGTGGTCGACGGGCGAGCGGCTGACGTGGCCCTGGGCGATCAGGTCAATCTTTCCAGCACTGCGGCTGCTAGGCGTCGTAAGATACTGGAAGATAAAGGGGTTATCTCGGGATATTCTGCAGTCATCGATCAGAAGATGCTGGGTTATTCCATCACGGTGCTGGTGCTGATCGAACTTAGTTCTCAGGCAGAGAGCAAGCTGATGGAATTTGAGCGCGCCGTAATCGAATGCCCATCAATGTCTTTCTGCAGCTTTATATCGGGCGAAAACGATTTCATGATGCTGATCAACGTCCGGTCCTTCGACGATTACGACCGCGTCTATCGCAAAGAATTGTCGAACCTGCCCTACGTCGCGAAAATCCGTTCCAGCTTTCTTTTGCGGGAAGTGGCGCGCCGGCGAGTCGCCCCGGTGGTGATCGAAGATCGGCTGTGACGCGCAGTGAATCGGAAATCACCTGCCGTATCGATGAAGGTTTACGGCATTGTATGGCAATTTGATGACGGAATGCGGTGACATTAGGGATATGTCGATCCAACTTAGCCGCATATCCCCTCGCGGTTTGGATTATAGTCAGGGCACACCGGGAGCCACGATCGCAAAACGATAAATGAGGGCTGGCTGACCAGGACATAAGAGGATCAAGGGGGAGGATCGACTATCACCTGATAACAGGGAGTTGATCCATGCGGATTTCTTTCGTTTCCAAGTCTTTTGCTTCAGAATCCGGCGCCATCCGGAAAGGTCGTCTTCTCACTGGCGTTGCCGGTGTTGCTGGTCTGCTTGGTCTCTTCCCTGGTGCCGTTTCGGCTCAGGATGCTGCTGCTCCCGCCGAGGCAGAAGAGGCAGCCCCCATCGTGGTTACCGGTTCGCGCATCGTACGCGACGGCAATGATGCACCGACTCCGGTCAGCGTGATCAGCGCCCAGGAAATCGCCAATGAAGCACCGGCCAACATCGCCGATTTCGTCAACACCCTTCCTTCGGTCAGCGGCAGTCAGACGGCCGTTTCCAACTCCGGCAGCCTTTCCAACGGCGCATCTGGTGTCAGCGCCCTGAACCTGCGTTCGCTCGGCCAGAACCGCACGCTGATCCTGATCGACGGCAAGCGCTCTGTTTCTTCCACCTCGACTGGACTCGTCGACGTCAACACCATCCCGCAGGCATTGATCGAGCGTGTTGAAGTCGTGACCGGCGGCGCGTCCTCCGCCTATGGTTCGGACGCTGTCGCCGGCGTGGTGAACTTTGTCCTCGACAAGGATTTCACCGGCATCAAGGCCGATTACGAATACGGTATCACCACCTACGGTGACATTCCCAACCACAAGATGTCGCTGACTGCCGGCACCAGCTTTGCGGGCGGGCGTGGCCATGTGATCCTCAGCGGTGAATATTTCACCCAGGAAGGCGTCCACTCGATCGATCGCGCCTGGAACAACAACGGCGTGTTCCAGATCAACAACCCGAACTACACCGCCACGAATGGCCAGCCCGAACGACTGATCTTGTCTGGCGTCGGTTCGTCCAACTTCACCCCGGGTGGTCTGATTACCGGTTGCCGCAACGCGGCCGGCGCAGTGTCGGGATGCTCGTTGACCAACACCTATTTCGGCAATATCGGCGCCAATGGTCAGGCCAGTGTCAACCAGCTGGCTCGCGGTCTGGTCAGCGGCCAGTGGATGGTCGGCGGCGACTATCAGGTCACCAGCGCCAATCACGCTGGTTCCAACTCGCTCGCCAACGATGAAGACCGTATCTCGGTATTCGGGCGGGCCAGCTTTGAAGTGGCGGATTGGCTGACGGTGTTCGGTCAGGCCAGCTACAACAAGTTCAAGGGTTATTCGATCTATCAGCAGACGCCGAGCGTGGGTGTATCCATCGCGGTCGACAATGCTTTCCTGCCTACACAGGTTCGCGATCAGATGATCGCACAAGGCCTGACCAGCATCACCATGGGGACGTCCAACGCCGGGATCACCGGTTCGGGCGCCGACACCGGCCGTGAAGTGCAGCGTTATGTGGTTGGCGGTGAAGGTCGCTTCTCCCTGTTCGGAAGGGATATCGACTGGGATGTCTATTATCAGCACGGCAAGACCAAGACCCGTGAAACGCTTACCGACACCTGGTTTAATCCACGTATGGCAGCCATGCAGGATGCGGTGTTCGACGGCGAAGGCAACATAGTCTGCCGGGTGAACATCGATGCCAATCTGACCAATGATCTGCCCGGCTGTGTCCCGATCAATCGTATCGGCGTTGGTGGCGTTACTCAGGAAGCCAAGGACTTCCTCTTCGCCATCTATCCGGAACGCGAACAGTACATCGGCCAGGACGTGGCAGGCTTCAACTTCTCGACCCCGCGCCTGTTCGAAGGCTGGGCTGGTCCGATCGCTCTGGCATTCGGCGCCGAGTATCGGGAAGAATCTGTCGATGGCTACACTGACGAGAACCAGTACAGCACTACTGCGACTTGGCTTTATGGTAACTTCCGCGTCACCAAGGGCTCCTACAATGTGAAGGAAGCTTATGCCGAAACCATCGTGCCGCTGTATGATGGGGTCGAATTCAACGGCGCGTTCCGCGTAACGGATTATTCGATTTCCGGGACGGTCTCCACCTGGAAGGCAGGTCTTACCTGGCAGCCGATCGATGACATCAGGTTCCGTGGTACGGTTTCGCGCGATATTCGCGCACCCAACCTCTCGGAACTGTTCGATCCGGGGACGGCGCGGACCAACTCGGTCAACGTTCCCGATGGCTCAGGCGGTCTGCGGGCAGAAGAGTTCATCCAGAACTTTACCGGCAATCTCAATCTGAAGCCTGAAGTCGCCAAGACCTATGGTGCAGGGATCGTCTTTACCCCGACCTTCCTTGACGGTTTCGCAGCGGCGATCGACTATTTCGACATCAAGGTGACAGACTCGATTGACTCGGTTTCTTCGCAGAACACCGCCAACCTTTGTTTCGAACAGAATGTTCAGGCCTTCTGCGACAACATCATATACGCGGCAGGTTCGACCACCGACATCACCTTCATTAATCAGACCTACATGAACTTCGCGAGCCAGCACGTGAAGGGCTACGATTTCGAAGCCAGCTATCGGATGGCTCTGGGGGCAGGGAAACTGTCGCTGCGCGGTCTGGCAACTTACTATCTCCAGAACATCACCGACACCGGTTTTGAAGCGCCCAATGACTCGGCCGGAACCCGGTCGCTTCCGAAGCTGACCTACCGTGCACAGATCGGTTATGCCTTCGACAGCGGCTTCGAACTCAACATGATCGGCCGTGGCTTCTCCGACATGGTCATCGACAATGACTTCATTGAATGCACCACGGCTTGCCCGGCTACGGATCCGATCAACCGCACCATCAATGAAAACGACGTTAAGGGTTCGCTCTATTTCGACTTCAACGCGAACTACAGCTTCGAAGTCGGTCCGAGCAAGGCTCGCGCCTTTATCGCGATCCGCAACCTGTTCGATCGGGATCCGGTGCTGACCGGCAACGGACCAGACGGGAACAACACGCCTGCTTACCCGCAAACGGCACGCAGCCAGTTCGATACCTTTGGCCGGGTGTTCCGCCTGGGTGTCAGCCTCCAGTATTAAGCCAAATGAAGAGGCGGGGCCGCAAGGTCCCGCCTCTTCTGATTTCGTGACCCGCTGTTTCAAAAACAAGGAAGATGATGCCATGAAATCCCTGCTTCAGCGCCATTTGCTGGCAGTAACCGCTCTGACTTCGGTTGCGCTGGCCGCTCCGCTGGCCACTCCTGCTTATGCTGCGGCATCACCGGCGGTGAAGCGCGAAGTCAGCGCCGATATCGACGGCCGGGCCAAGCTGGTTCAGGAAATGGTCGATTCCATCTACTCCTTTGCCGAACCCGGCTTTCAGGAATTCAAGACCCAGGAATATATCACCACCATTCTGGAACAGCAGGGCTTCACCATTGAAAAGGGTGTGGCCGGTATTCCTTCGGCCTGGACCGCGACCTGGACGCATGGTTCGGGCGGCCCGAAGATTGCACTGGGCAGCGATGTCGATGGCCTGCTTGGCCTGAGCCAGGTGCCGGGTTCGCCGGAACTGAAGCCGCAGGTTGAGGGCGCGCCGGGTCATGGCGAAGGGCATAACAGCGGGATGCCGCTGATCGTTGCCGCCGCATTGGCGACCAAGGATGCGATGCAGAAGCACAACATCAGCGGCACGCTGATGATCTGGCCGGGGATTGCCGAAGAACTGCTGGCGACCAAGGCCTTCTTCGTGCGTGAAGGGCTGTTCGACGATGTCGATGCCTGCATCTTTACCCATGTCGGCAACCGGCTGGGTACAAGCTGGGGAGACAATGGCGGCAACGGCATGGTGTCGGTCGAATACACCTTCAGCGGCCAGACCTCGCACAGCGCCGGCGCCCCCTGGATGGGCCGCAGCGCGCTCGACGCGGTGGAAATCATGAACACGGCGTGGAACTTCCGCCGCGAACATCTCTATCCCACCCAGCGTTCGCATTATGTGATCACCCAGGGCGGCGGGCAGCCGAACATCGTGCCGGACAAGGCGTCGGTCTGGTATTATTTCCGTGAACGCGAATTCCCCTCCATCCGCGCCCTCTATGAAACCGGCAACCGGATTTCGCAGGCGGCGGCCATGGCGACCGATACCACGGTGGAAAGCCGGATCCTGGGTTATGCGGCACCAAACCATGGGAACCGCCCGATGGCCGAGGCTGCGCAGCTCAACATCCAGACCGTGGGCATGCCGACCTGGACCGAAGCCGATCAGGCCTTCGCCCGCGCCGCGCAGGTGGCCAACAATCGCCCAATCACCCCGTTGGCAACCGAAGTGGCTCCGCTGCGCGGGCCCATCGAAGGCGTCAGTCTGGGCGGCGGTTCGGACGATATCGGTGACATCATGTGGAAAGTGCCAACGATCACCATCGGTTTCCCGTCCAACATTCCCAGCATGATCGGTCACCACACGACGGCGGCAATCGCCATGGCGACCCCGATCGCGCACAAGGGCGCCGTCACCGGGGCCAAGGCCGTGGCCATGACCGTGCTCGACCTGCTGACCACACCGCAATTGCTGACCGAAGCGAAGAAGTACCAGCAGGAAGTCCAGTTCGCTTCCGCGACCTATGATCCGGTGCTGACGCCCGAAACGCAGCCGGCCATCCATCTGAACACCGAAGTGATGGAACGGCTTCGCCCGAAGCTGGAGCCGCTGTATTACGATCCCAGCAAATATGCGTCCTACCTCGAACAGCTGGGCATTCCTTACCCGCCGGCTCCGGTCGCCGGCAATTGAGGGGGGAGGGCCGGCGATGATCTTGGAAATCGTCGCATGATCTGCCGGTCCTGCCTGCACACATGATCCATGGTCAAAGACATGTTCCGGTCCTGGCCGGGGCATGCCCTGCCAGCGGAAGCAGCCCTGTGGCGGGCCGCCCGCCGGCAGTATCCGGCGCGGCGTGATCGACTGCCGCCGGACAGCCCCGAACAGGGATATCGGTCGAAAATCAGACAAGGAAAATGATTTCCATGAAGAATGGGTTCGGGCGTCGCCTTCTTTCCGTAAATGCCTTTGCGGCGGCCGTGCTGGTCAGCGGCATGGCGGTTCCCGCCGCCGCCGCCGCACCCCAGGCGATGAAGCGGGAAGTCAGCGCCGATATCGACGGCCGCGCCAAGCAGGTGCAGGAGATGGTCGATTCCCTCTATTCCTTTGCCGAACCCGGCTTCCAGGAATTCAAGACCCAGGAATATATCACCACCATTCTGGAACAGAACGGCTTCACCATTGAAAAGGGTGTGGCCGGCATTCCTTCCGCCTGGACGGCCACCTATACGCGCGGCACCGGTGGACCGAAGATCGCCCTGGGCAGCGATGTCGATGGTCTGCTCGGCCTCAGCCAGGTGCCGGGTTCGCCTGAACTCAAGCCGCAGGTGGAAGGCGCGCCGGGCCATGGCGAAGGGCACAACAGCGGAATGCCGCTGATCGTGGCCGCCGCGCTCGCCACCAAGGCGGCCATGGAAAAGCACAACCTCAACGGGTCGCTGATGATCTGGCCGGGGATTGCCGAAGAACTGCTGGCGACCAAGGCCTTCTTCGTTCGCGCCGGCATGTTCGATGATGTGGATGCCAGCATCTTCACCCATGTTTCCAGCACACTGGGCACCGGTTGGGGCGACAGCGGCCTCAATGGCATGGTGTCGGTCGAATATACGTTCAGCGGCCAGACCTCGCACAGCGCCGGTGCGCCATGGATGGGTCGCAGCGCGCTCGACGCGGTCGAAATCATGAACACGGCGTGGAACTTCCGTCGCGAACATCTCTTCCCCTCACAGCGCTCGCATTATGTGATCACCGAAGGTGGCGGACAGCCCAACATCGTGCCTGACAAGGCATCGGTCTGGTATTACTTCCGCGAACGCGAATTCAGTTCGGTGCGCAGCCTTTATGAAATCGGCAACCGCATCTCTCAGGCTGCGGCCATGGCGACCGACACCACGGTCGAAAGCCGGATCCTGGGTTATGCAGCACCCAATTACGGCAACCGCCCGATGGCAGAGGCCGCCTATGCCAATATCCAGGCCATCGGCATGCCGCAGTGGACCGAAGCGGATCAGGCCTTCACCCGCGCGGTGCAGACGGCAAACAACCGCCCGCTCAAGCCGCTGGCGACCGAAGTCGGCCCGCTGACGCCGGCCTTCACCGGCCCCAGCCTGGGCAGCGGTTCGGACGATATCGGCGATATCATGTGGAAAGTCCCGACGATCACCATCTGGTTCCCGTCGAACATTCCCAACATGATCGGCCATCACACCACCTCTGCCATCGCGATGGCTACGCCGATCGCGCACAAGGGTGCAGTGACCGGGGCCAAGGCCGTCGCGATGACGGCGCTGGATCTGCTGACGACCCCGAGCCTGGTGGCCGAGGCGAAGAAGTTCCAGCAGGAAGTGCAGTTTGCCGAAGCAACCTATGATCCGGTGCTGACCCCGGAAACCCAGCCGGCGATCCATCTGAACACCGAAGTGATGGAGCGACTGCGCCCGAAGATGGAGCCGTTCTACTACGATCCCAGCAAATACGAGTCTTATCTCGATCAGCTCGGCATCGCCTACCCGCCGGCCACCAATTGAGCCGCAACTCCAAAAATCATTTCAATCGTTGAGAGCAAGGAAGATGATGCCATGAAACGTCTGCTTCAGCGCCATTTGCTGGCGGTCACTGCCCTGACAGCTGTAACTCTCGCCGGAACCGTTTCAGGCCCATTGGCCACGACGGCCCATGCCGCTGCACCGGTCGCCATGAAGCGTGAAGCCAGCGCCGGTGTCGACAGCCGGGCCAAGCTGGTCCAGGAAATGGTCGATTCCATCTATTCCTTCGCTGAGCCCGGCTTCCAGGAATTCAAGACCCAGGAATATATCACCACCATCCTGGAACAGCAGGGCTTCACCATTGAAAAGGGCGTGGCCGGTATTCCATCGGCCTGGACCGCGACCTGGACCCACGGTTCAGGCGGGCCGAAGATCGCGCTGGGCAGCGACGTCGATGGCCTCCTCGGCCTCAGCCAGGTGCCGGGCTCGCCGGAACTGAAGCCGCAGGTCGAAGGCGCGCCGGGCCATGGCGAAGGGCATAACAGCGGGATGCCGCTGATCGTTGCTGCCGCATTGGCGACCAAGGATGTCATGCAGAAGCACAATATCAGCGGCACGCTGATGATCTGGCCGGGCATTGCCGAAGAACTGCTGGCGACCAAGGCGTTCTTTGTGCGCGAAGGGCTGTTCGATGATGTCGATGCCTGCATCTTCACCCATGTCGGCAGCAATTTCAGCACCGGCTATGGCGATGGCGGCGGCAATGGCATGGTCTCGGTGGAATATACTTTCCACGGGCAGACGTCACACGGTGCATCGCCCTGGATGGGGCGCAGCGCGCTCGATGCGGTGGAAATCATGAACACGGCGTGGAATTTCCGTCGCGAACATCTCTATCCTACCCAGCGCTCGCACTATGTGATCACCCAGGGCGGCGGGCAGCCGAACATCGTTCCCGATGTCGCGTCGGTCTGGTATTATTTCCGTGAGCGGGAATTCGATTCCATCCGCAGCCTCTATGAAACCGGCAACCGTATTTCGCAGGCTGCTGCTCTGGCGACCGACACCACGGTGGAAAGCCGGATTCTGGGCTATGCCGCACCTCAGCACGGCAATCGCCCGATGGCCGAGGCTGCACAGCTGAACATGGAAGCGGTCGGCATGCCGCAATGGAGCGACGCGGACCGCGCTTTCGCCCGTGCCGCGCAGGCGGCCAACAACCGCCCGATCGCGCCGCTGGCCACTGAAGTCAGCCCGCTGCGCCCGCCGAATACCGGGGCCAGCCTGGGAGGCGGTTCGGATGATATCGGCGACATCATGTGGAAGGTGCCGACCATCACCATCCGTTTCCCATCGAACATCCCCAGCATGATCGGCCACCACACGACCTCCGCCATCGCGATGGCCACGCCGATCGCGCACAAGGGCGCCGTGGCCGGGGCGAAGGCGGTGTCCATGACGGTGCTCGACCTGCTGACCACGCCCAAGCTGGTTACCGATGCGAAGAAATATCAGCAGGAAGTCCAGTTTGCCGAAGGCAGCTATGACCCCGTGCTGACGCCGGAAACGCAGCCGGCGATCCATCTGAACACCGAAGTGATGGAGCGGCTGCGCCCCAAGATCGAACCGTTCTATTACGATCCCAGCAAATATGCGTCCTATCTGGAACAGATGGGCGTCGCCTATCCCCCCGCCGGCAGCTAGCAGAAGCTGCCGGATCCCGCTGCTCCCGCGGGACGGGCAGGATGGGGTGGGTCACTTCGGTGATCCGCCCTTTCTTGTTGGTGGTCGTGACCCTGGGGATCAGCCCCGGAATGGGCCGCTATCGCAATTTTGCGCCAAATAGTTTTGACAAGCGGGGCAGGGGAAACAATCCTGCCGGTAACCATGGAAACACACCCGCCCGCACCATTTGTCTCGCAGACGGAGGATCTGATCCTGGCGTGGCGCGAAGGCGATTTGACCGCGCGGGACAAGCTGATCGTGCGGTTGCTGCCCGAACTCAAGCAGATCGCAGCCGCCCGGCTGCGGCGGCAGCACAATTCATCGCTGTCCACCCATGAGCTGATCAATGAGGCAGTCACTCGCCTGCTGAAGGCGGAAAATATGCAGCTCGCCGATCGCGCACATTTTGTGGCGCTGTCTTCGCGGCTGATGCGCAATGTGCTGATCGATCACGTGCGCGCCGCCAATGCCGGCCGCCGCAAGGGTGAGAGGGTGGAACTGAACACGCGCATCGAAGGGGAGGTGCAGTTCGACCTGCATGAACTTGATTCCGCACTGATCCGGCTGGAAGCGATCGAGCCGGCCTTCGCCGAAATCGTCGAGATGCGCTATTTCGGAGGCATGAGCATCGGCGATATCGCCCATGTGATGCGTTGTTCCGAACCCACGGTGAAGCGCCGCTGGCAGGTTGCGCGCGCCTGGTTGGCCGATGCGCTGGCCAATCCCGTCACCGGGGCCTGACGCCGCCCATTTCCAATTATCACCTGTTCGGATTTCCAGTACGGGACTTCCCTTCACCACCAGTCTGCCTATCATGCCGGCAAAGGGCGGAAACGCGCCCGACAGAGAGGTATGGGGATGGCAGAGGTGGCAGGATTCGTCCTGAAAATGCGTGGAGCTGTGCCTGGGAGGGACCGCAATCTGCGCTTGGCTGCAGCATTGATCACCGGTGCGGCGCTGCTCGTGCCAGCCATGCCGGCTGCGGCGCAATCGGCTGAGGAATTGCGTGAAATCAATGCGCTGAGCGCACGGGTCGACAGGCTGGAAGGGACGCGCGCGGTCAAGAAGCTGCAGCGCGCCTTCGCCTATTACGTTGATCGCGGGCTGTGGGGCGAGGCGGCTGATCTGTTCACCGATGATGGGACGGTCGAAATCGGCATTGACGGCATTTATGTCGGGCGCGATCGGATCCGTGAGTATCTGCGCCGCTTGCATGGCGGGCAGGAAGGGCTGATTTACGGCCAGCTCAACGAATGGGTAACCCTGCAACCGGCAGTCGATATCGCCGGCGACGGACTGAGCGCCACGGCGCGCTGGCGCGATCATGGGATGCTGGGGCAGTACAAGCAACATGCCGAATGGCGCGACGGCATTTATGAAAATGCTTATGTGAAGGAAGATGGCGTGTGGAAGATCCGCACGCTGCGCCTCTATGTCAATTTCGTCGCCCCCTATGAACGTGGTTGGGCGCGGCTGCAGCCGGGCGAAGGCCTGCAGCGCAGCCAGACTTCGCTGGATTTTCCGCCGGATAGGCCGGCCAGCGCTGCGCTGCCGGCTTTTCCCGAGGTGCAGATTCCTCCGTTTCAGGCGCCGCATCCGGTCACGGGCCGGCGGGTGGAGGCGGCCCGATGATCCGCACCGCAATTGCCGCCAGTGCCTTGCTTTTGCTCGCGATTCCTGCCGCTGCGCAGGAGAGCATGAGCGCACGCATCGCTGCCTATCGGGAGCGAGTCGAACGGCTGGAAGATCGCGATGCGATCGAAAACCTGCAGGCCATGTATGGCTATTATTTCGACAAGGGGCTCTGGGCCGAAGTCTCCCAGTTGTTCAGCCGCAATGGCAGTTTCGAATATGGCCAGCGCGGGGTTTATGTCGGGCAGGATCGCATTGCCCGGGCGCTGTTGCTGTTCGGGCCGCAGGGGTTGGGGCAGGGTTACCTCAACAACCATATGCAATTGCAGGCAATTATCGACGTCGCGCCCGATGGACGGACCGCCACGGCCCGTTGGCAGGGGATGGTGATGTTGGCGAGGCCGGGGGCGAACGGGCAGTGGGGGGTGGGGATTTACGAGAATTCCTATGTGAAGGAAGGCGGTGTCTGGAAGATCGCGAAGCTGCATTTCTATGTCACGGCCACCACGGATTACGACGCCGGCTGGATGAAGTCCGCTTTGCCGATGGATGGCGTTAGCGCATTGTTTCCGCCCGATTCTCCGCCGACGGAGGTCTATCGATCACTGCCGGGCGCCTATATTCCGCCGTTCAGTTTCGATCATCCGGTAACCGGGCAGCCGCTGTCGGATATTCCGCAGCCGGCCGACAATGTGGTGGGGCGCAAGTGATGCGGACAGCGAAAAACACCCTGCGCCTGCTGCGCGCTGCCTGCGCATTTTGCGCCCTGCCTGCGCATTTGCACGCCCAGGAGCAGATTGAGCCGCAGATCGGCGCGCCAGCGGGCGAGCAGGCCGGCGAGCAGGTTCTGGCCGATCTCGACCGGCGGATCACCCGGCTGGAAGATCTCAACCAGATCGAACAACTGCAGCGCCTGTATGGCTATTTCGTGGACAAGGGGCAGTGGACGCAGCTGTCCAATCTGTTTGCCGAAAATGCGACGCTGGAAATCGGCGGGAAGGGGATTTTCGTCGGTCGGGCCCGGGTGCTCGAATATATGCAGACCGCCTTTGGGCCCGATGGCGCGAAGGAGGGGCTGCTGGTCAACCATATGCAGTTCCAGACCATCCCCGATGTGTCGACCGATGGCACCACCGGCTGGCTGCGGGGCCGGGCCTATGTGATGGCCAACAGCGGCTGGGGCCTGCCGCTGTATGAAGACAGCTTCGTCAAGGAAGACGGGGTGTGGAAGATCAGCCGGCTGAGCGGCCCCTTCACCATGTACACCAATTGGGATGGCTGGGGCAAAAACGCGCTCAACAACACCTGGCCGGACAAGTTCGATCCGCCGCCCGATTTGCCGCCCTCGGTCGTTTATCTGACCTATCCGGCCTATTACATCGTGCCGTTTCACTATCCCAATCCGGTGAGCGGGAATGTCTTCCGTGCCGATCCGGGCGAAGTGGGTGCCTATTTCCGGGCGCCGGGGACTGCGGAGCAGCAACAATCGCTGACCGTCGGCCGCACGGTGAATGGCGCGCAGCCGATGTTCGAGCCCGGCGCCGCCGCCGCGCAGCCTGCTGCAGGAAATTGAAGCGATGAACACGATGATCCGACAGGCCGCTTTCCGGGGTGGGGCCATTCTGGCCGCGACGGCCATGGTGCTGGCCGGTTGCGCCGCTGCGCAGGGCAGCGCCGGCGCGCCCGTTGCCCGTGCGGTGTCCGCCGACCCTCTGGCGAGCCCGGCGGCCGGCGAATGGCCGAGCGACGGCCGCGATTATTCGGCCCAGCGCTACAGCCCGCTGACGCAGGTGAATGCCGGTAACGTCAACCAGCTGGGCCTGGCCTGGTATGCCGATCTCGACACCTTCCGGGGGGTGGAAGGCACGCCGATCTATGCCGATGGGGTGCTCTACAACATCAGCGCCTTCAATGTGACGACCGCCTATGACGCGAAGACCGGGCAGAAGCTCTGGACCTTCGATCCCAAGGTGCCGCGCGAAATGGCGCGGTTTTCCTGTTGCGAGCCGGTTTCGCGCGGGCTGGCGATGTGGAAGGACAAGGTCATCATTGCCACGCTGGACGGGCGGTTGATCGGGCTGGACCGCAAGACCGGCACCGAAATCTGGTCCGCCCGCACCTTCGGCGATGATTTTCCCTATACCATTACCGGTGCGCCGCGCGTGTTCGACGGCAAGGTGGTGGTGGGGCAGAGCGGGGGCGATTTCGGGGTGCGCGGTTTCGTGTCCGCCTGGGATGCCGATACCGGGGAGAAGGTGTGGAAGTTCTTCCTCGCCCCCGGCAACCCTGCCGATGGGCCCGATGGCGAAGCCTCCGACCCAATCATGGAGCGAATCCGCCAGACCTGGCACGGGGAAAAATACTGGGAACTGGGTGGCGGGGCCAATCCATGGGACGCCATCGCCTATGATCCCAAACTGAACCTGGTTTATGTCGGCACGGGCAATGCCTCCCCGCATTCGCGCTTCTATCGCAGCGAGAACCAGGGCGACAATCTGTTCGTCTGTTCGATCGTGGCGCTCAATGCCACCACGGGTGAATATGTCTGGCATTACCAGATGAACCCGGGCGAAGAATGGGATTACACCTGCACCAGCTCGATCATCAGCGCCGAGCTGGAGATCGACGGGAAGCCGCGCAGCGTGCTGATGCAGGCGCCCAAGAACGGGTTCTTCTATGTGCTGGACCGGGCGACCGGCGAATTCATCAGCGCCGGCGAGCATGTGAAGACCAATTGGAACCTGGGTTTCGACGCCAATGGCCGGCCGATCGACAATCCGGCGGTCCGCTATGGCTTTGACCCGACGCTGGTGTTCCCGGGACCGGGCGGGGCGCACAACTGGTTCCCCATGGCGTTCAGCCCGCGCACGGGTCTGGCCTATTTCCCGGCCTATCAGTCCGGCTTCGTCTTCGCGCTGCAGCCCGATTGGGTGCCGCAACCGCGCCGATCCAACAGCGGCTGGGGCGGTTATGGGCCCGAACTGGCCCAGCGCCGGGCGGAATTGCAGGCAGAGGCCAACAGTGTGGAGAAAGCGTGGCTGACAGCCTACGATCCCGTGCGCCAGCGGATTGCCTGGCAGGTGGAACTGCCCCGGCATGGCAATGGCGGGGTGTTCGTGACCGCCAGCGATCTGGTGTTCGAGGGGACGACGAAGCAGACCTTCGCCGCTTTCGATGCCCGGACGGGCCGGGTGTTGTGGGAATTCCCGACCCAGAGCGCGCCGGTGGCCGGTGGCATCAGCTATGAAGTGGATGGCGAGCAATATATCGCCGTGAACGCCGGCTGGGGCGGGGGCGCCGCGCAGATCGAACAGGCCAGCGGCACCGAACTGCCCCGTTCATCAGCTCGGTTGCTGGTGTTCAAGCTGGGCGGAACGGCGCAATTGCCGGCACTCGCGGCCAAGGAACCAGTGCCGCCGCCACCAGCCCTGCGGGCGAGCGAGGCGGAGATCACCCGTGGGGCGCAGCTCTATGGCCAGACCTGCGCCGTGTGCCATGGGCAGAATGCCGTGGGCGGGGTGAAGGATCTGCGGCACATGAGTGCCGATACCCATGGCAAATTCGCCGATATCGTGTTGCGCGGGATCTATGTCGACAAGGGAATGGCCAGCTTTTCCGACATCATCGACGCGGATCAGGCCAAGGCGATCCATTCCTATTTGATCGCTCGGGCGAATGAGGACTGGGGCCGGTAAAGGGCAAGGGCGCTTCCGGAAGGGGCGCCCTTTCTTGCAAAGGGAGAGGGGGGCATTTTGGCGCCCAGGCATGGCCCGGCGTGGTTGCAGGGGGCAGTTTCGGATCAATCTGACATTCTGATGACCGAATGAATTTTCTGCGAAAAAAGCCATTGACCGAATCTTATGCCCTCCATATATGCCCTCTCACCGCAGCGGAGACGCCGGCCTGACGGGCTGGACTTCGGGGTGGTCGCCAAGATTGGACGGATAACCGGACCCCCGGTGGAAATCGGGGAGGGATGGTTGTCCGCTGTAGTATTTTGGTTGGGATCTTTGACATTGTTGTTTTTTGATGAAGGGACATGTGGGCGACGGCGCCTGGTCCGGGGGTCTCAAGGCTCCGGA
>NZ_WTYJ01000005.1:0-143640 GCF_009827305.1 Croceibacterium xixiisoli
CGGTGCTCGAAGCACTGTTCAGCGTGATGGATGGCAAAAGCGGCCGCTGCGATCCGTGCCTCGATACGATCGCCAAATGCAGCAGACTCTCTCGGCGCACTGTGGTGCGCCAGCTGGAGGCGTTGCGCCGGCAGAAAATCGTCGACTGGGTGCGCCGGACGGTCAAGACCGGCAACGCCAAGGGCGAAGGCCCGCAGCGCCAGCAAACCAGCAATTCCTATTTCATCGATCTGGCCGGCCTGCCAGTCGAGATCCTGCGCACGCTGCGGCAGAAGCTGGGCGACAAGCTGCGCGAGACAGCCAGGCGCATGACGGGCTCAGGCGCCGTTCCCAATCGCATGGCGATCAAGGCCGAACGGCTGCTCAAGGGCGTCACAGGCGCGCTGAGCGCCAAGGGCACAGCCAACCAGGTCAACCGCCGCGCGCTGGCTGGCGCCTCGGCAGCGGCGCGCATCGAGCATATGTACGGCGGGGACGTAGAAGCCATGCGCGAGCACATGGCTATGCTCGATGGCTCTGATGGTCAGAGTGCGAGTGCCAGACTGGCATTGTACCCCCTGCTCAGAACTAAAGGATAAAAGGACTGAGGACGCTTTGCGCCCTCAGGCTCTGATTTGTTTCTGACCCCCGGCCGAAATGACGGCACTTCTCCTCCGCGAGGCACCAGTTGGCGCCGTCGCGCAGGGGCGGCTGCGCCGCCCCGGGGTGTCCAGGGGGCCAGGAGCAAGGGCCGTGCCAGACGACGCGCGTGGTGCGCGCTGAAAGGTCGCATGATGGCGAAAGTTCGATCGGCACGGAGGCGCTTCAAACGCGTCGCCTCACCCTCCCCCGCGGCCCAAATCGCTCTTTTACCGCAGCGAGCAAATTACCCCCTGAGCGTGCATCAATATGCATCACGGACACGCGAGCGAAAATCACGCTCAGTCCCGCAGTACGGCTAGGGTTGCAGCCGCCTCGCCCAATGCATGATTTGCCACACATTAAGTGTGCGGGCGAGGCGGGGGGATAAGCGCGCACTGAGGGGTGCCGACGCGAGATTTTCAGAAATTCAGGAAAAACCAAAATTTTATGAACGTAATTATATTTCAATACTTGATAACAAAACAAGATTTTTTATAATTTCTTAAAAGTGAAATTATATTTCAAAATTCCTTTTTGCAATTGTCGCATCTAATACGAATTTCGTGCGTTGAACGGTTGGTCGCATAAATGGCTATCAAACGGAGATCGACATGGACACTAAAGGTCAGATCGAAAAGCGCCCAATTGCATCAATTTATTACATAATAAACAAAGAGATATGACAGCATTGAAGCGCAAGCTTATAGCCCCCTGCCTTCGCAGCGGGCTTCCGCGTTACCCCGACTAACAGAGGCCGTCGGATGGGCGCATGAATCTTCAGGAAAGACTATGAACGAATTCTCTCCTCTTTTCGCAGCCCAGCTTAATCCTCGATCAGCGGCGTTGCCGGAAATGGCGACTGCCGTTCTCATATTGGATGAGGCGCGTCAGATTGAATACGTAAACCACAGCGCTGACGAACTGTTCAGTCCGATTAATCCTATCGGTCTAACGTTTGCCACGCTCTTGATGAATAGTGGTGCTGAGGCAGAAAGCGATGTCTTCAGAGCCATTGATACAGATTTACCGCCCGAAGAGGTTCGCATAAGATTAGATGACGGGAGACTTCTGGACTGCATGCTGAGGGTGCTGTCGAGCGGTGGTTTTGTGCTCAGCCTAGATGACGTAACTTCGCTCGTTCGCAACGCTGAATTGGCGCGACGTGACCCCCTCACCGGCCTCCCGAACCGCGCTGCCCTCCGCGAAAAAATCGCCGAAACCCTGAAGGAAGCCTGCGGGGAGATCGGAAATGTCGCCATTCTCTACGTCGACCTGGATCGATTCAAAGCGATCAATGATTCCTTGGGACACGCAATGGGCGACGCCTTGCTGCAAAAGGTAGCTGATCGATTCCGCAAAGTGCTTCATGAGGGTGAGTTTATCGCCCGGTTGGGCGGAGACGAGTTCGCAATCATCCAGTCAGGATTACCCCAGCCAGCTGCTGCAGAAGAGCTTTCCTCGCGCCTCGTCGACCTGATTGCACGAGCGTACGCCATCAACGGCCACATGCTGCATATCGGCGCAAGCATAGGTGTTGCAATCTATCCTGGCGATGGCCGTGAAGCAGGTGCCTTGCTCCGCAACGCCGATCTGGCGCTCTATCGAGCGAAGGCAGAGGGTCGAGGCTCCTATCGCTTTTACGAGCCTGGGATGGACGAAAGAATGCAGCAACGTCGAGCGATGGAGATTGACCTGCGGCGTGCGCTCCCTCTTGGGCAGTTGCACCTGGTCTATCAGCCCAAGCTGAATCTCCAATCTAACTCTTTAGTTGGATTTGAGGCGCTGATCCGCTGGTCTCATCCTCAACGAGGCTTGGTCTCTCCTGCAGATTTCATCCCCCTTGCTGAAGAAATCGGAGCCATCGTTAACATTGGTGAATGGGCGCTTCGCGAGGCGTGCCGGCAGGCCGCTTCATGGCCGAAGCCGGTTTCCGTCGCGGTCAATTTGTCACCCGTCCAATTTCGCACCGGAAAGATTTTGCAGACTGTCTCATCTGCTTTGGCCTACTCCCGTCTTGAACCGAGCCGGCTCGAATTGGAGATAACCGAAGGGGCACTCATGGAACATTCGAGCGCAATCTTAGGAGTTTTGAACGGATTACGTGCTCTCGGAGTGCGAATAGCAATGGACGATTTCGGTACAGGCTATTCCTCCCTTGGTTATCTCCAAAAGTTTCCTTTTGACGCCATCAAGATTGACCGGTCGTTTGTGCGGGGGATAGACACTAGCGCTGAGCGACGGGTGATCGTGCGAGCGATTACCCAACTTGCGTCAGCCTTGGGGATGACAACGACGGCTGAAGGCATTGAGACTTGGGCACAGCTTGAATGCGTCCGCGAGGAAGGATGCACTGACGTCCAAGGCTATCTCACTGGCCGTCCGCTATCGCGGGAAGCTGCAAGAATGCTGCTAGACCACCGATTTGCAGAGAATTCGGAAATGGACTTAGCGTGAACACAAATCTCAACCGGCTAGTATATTACAGCAAGAACAGGATTATCGGCGAGCCAAAAGAGCTATCGCTATCTATTGCATCAATCCTTTCCACCAGCCGAACGAAAAATGCTGAGGTCGGCGTGACTGGGGCCCTCATGTTCAACGCAGGATGTTTTGCCCAGGTGCTAGAGGGGCCCCAGCATGCAGTCGAGGCTGTTTTTGAGCGCATTCAGCAAGATGAGCGCCATGGCGACGTCTCGCTCTTAGCTTTCGAACCCGTTCAATTTCGGTTCTTCGGAGACTGGTCAATGGGCTTCGTCGGAGCCAAACCGAACGATGCGGATGTGTACGGGGACCTGACAGAACAGGGTGGATTCGATGCAACACGCATGACCGGCGACGAATTACTTTCGGTTCTGTATCGGCTCGCTCTGCAAGAGGAAAACCCGAAATACTGAAGGCGCGGGGCTGGCCAGTGAGCTCTTCATACAGCTCATCCTTCGAACCACTTTGTGCCACGCAAACCTTGGACTGAGACGATCTCGCCGCTCGTGCGTTGGTGGAGGTCAGCGTTTTCTAAGGGATCCAATTGCCGCATTTTCTTATCGTGCAGAGCGAAACTCCAAACGAGCGTACAGAGCGTCGCAAGCGCGCCGGGAAAAGCGCTGGGGAAACATTCGCCGCAACACTTCGTCAGTTGGAGCCCGCTTGCTCCATCGATATCTGTCAACCGGCCGAAGACGAAGGAATAGACCCCAGCAAGGATCTTTGCCGGTACGACGCTATATTTCTGAGCGGATCGCCACTGCACGTCTATCGTGAAAGTTCCGAAACGATCAGGCAAATCGCTTTCATGAGACAAGTCTTCTCGTCTGGCACGCCATCGTTCGGCGCGTGCGCCGGCCTTCAGATTGCGACGGCGGCCGCTGGCGGCACAGTCAGGAAGATACCGCACCAGGATATGGAAGCAGGTGTGGCCCGCCGCATCACAGCGACAAAGGAGGGACGCACGCACCCATTGCTTGCCGGTCGTCCTACGACCTGGGACGCATTGGCTTTCCATGGCGATGAGGTTGAAGAACTGCCTCAAGGGTCGACAAGGCTGGCGGGTAACGCAAGTAGCCGAGTGCAAGCGGCTGAGATCCGGTTCGATCGCGGCATCTTCTGGGGCGTCCAGTATCATCCTGAGCTCGCCCTAGCCGAAATCGCTATCGCGCTTCGCACGAAGGCACCCGACATCGTTCGTATGGGCTTGGCCGAAAAGGAGGCCGACGTAGAAGAGCACGCCGACCGGTTGCAAAAGCTTCACATCTCCCCCTGCGACCGCTCCGCACGGTGGATGCTTGGCATAGATGACGAAGTAGCTGACGAGAGGCTACGCAGACGCGAGCTGATCAATTTCATCCGCGCCGTACCGACGATCGATCGTCGGCCAGGGCGCTGATAGGAGAGTGTTTTTAAGTGCCCAGCCCTATCCAGACGGTTCTGTCCGAAATAGCCAGCGAGATCACCCGCGATGCGGTCAAGATCGAAGCTGCTGCAGACGCTAAGGAGGAGGGGCTAACACCTGGCGGCTTCGGCATCGCCGTTGCCGCATTGAATGGAGAAACTTTCAGCGCCGGCGATGTCGAGACCTCGTTTCCAATCCAAAGCATCGCAAAAGTCTTTGCGATGGAACTAGCTCTGGACGCTGTGGGCCACAAGGTTTTCGAGCGCGTGGGACGCGAGCCGTCGGGCGACCCGTTCAACTCCATCGTCGAACTAGAGCGCACCGACGGCATACCTCGTAACCCTTTCGTTAATGCCGGCGCGCTTGTGGTTGTCGACATTTTAACCAGCGAGTTAAAGGAGACGGCCCGCCCTAGCGCCGTCCTGCATCTTGTAGAGCGACAGGTGGGCAAAGACCGGGTTCGTTTAGACGAGGCCGTTGTTGGCTCCGAGCAGGAGGGAGGCGACCTCAATCGGGCGATGCTCAGTTTTATGCGACACCATGGCAACCTACTTTCCGATCCAGACGTCGTCATGGCGGCCTATGTCGAACAATGCGCTATCGCCCTAGATTGCCGGGGCCTGGCGAGTGCTGGCCTGTTCCTTGCTCGAACCGCCCTGGTAGGCGACGCGGCCGATCACGCCAGAGCTACGCGAATGCGTGAGCTCCTCGCGTTGATGATGACCTGCGGGCATTATGACGGATCGGGCGACTTTGCATTGCGGGTTGGCTTGCCCGCCAAAAGTGGAGTGGGCGGCGGCATATTGGCGATCGTTCCGGAAATCGGTTCGGTGGCAGCATGGTCACCCAACCTCGATCAGCATGGCAATTCGATGCTGGGCGTGCGTGCGCTAGAGATGCTGGCGTATCGTACAGGATGGTCGGTCTTTGGTCCGCCATTGATCAAACTGTAAGCGCCCTCCACAAAGTTCAGTCATCGTCATATGCTCGCGACCACCGGTGGGGCTTCGTCCAGGCACTGGAGAGGCTGTCATCCACTGACTATAGGTAGCCTGACACGAAAAAGGCTTCCCTGCCCCAGTCCGCTCTTTTCAAGAGTGATGCAGCCTTGATGCAATTCAACCAGCTGCCGAACCAGCGCGAGCCCGATGCCGAGCCCCTCTTTGGATGGGGTGTTTGCGTCTTTTATTTGTGTAAACAGATCGAAAATTTTGGCCTGCATATCTTCAGGGATACCGATGCCAGTGTCGGAGACATCGATTTCTACGGACTCCTCATATACCCGTACGGTCAGCTGGATTTCGCCGCCCGCTGGAGTATATTTGGCGGCGTTGTTGAGCAGGTTACCAATGATCTGGGTAAGGCGCGCATGGTCAGCCCGAAGGGCGATCGGCTCAGTAGGAATATTTTCAACCAACCGATGATCGGCAGCCTCTATCATGGGGCGGCTGCCTTCAACCGCAAAGCTCAGCACATCCTGCAGCGACAGCATGTCGACCTTGAGGGAAATCTTGCCTTGATCGATGCGGGCGATATCCAGCAAGTCTTCGATCAGTCGGGAAATATGATGGACATGTCGCTGCATTCGCAAGCGGATGTCTCGCCCGATATCGGTCCCCTCATGCCTATCCATCAGGTTCAGGCCGGCGCCGAGCGCCATTATAGGATTGCGTAGTTCATGACCCAAGACCGCCAGAAATTCGTTCTTGCGCTTGTCAGTTGCCTGCAGGGTTGCGGCTAACTGGGCCAACTCATCACGCTGCGCGGTTATCTTGCGCCGCTGGCCGTAAAGGTCGAAAAAAACATTCGCCTTAGAACGGAGGATGTCGGATTCGATCGGCTTCTGGATGAAGTCTACTGCGCCTGCCTCATAGCCTTTAAAGCGACGGCTCTGGTTTGAACTCCCGGCGGTCAGGAATATTATTGGAACATGGCGGATTCGCTCGTGACCGCGCATGAACTCTGCCAATTCAAACCCGTCCATCCCTGGCATCTGCACGTCTAGCAATGCGAGCGCGACATCGTGGACGAGTAGGAGCTCCAGTGCCTCTTCGCCTGACCGGGCCTTCACGAACACGAGACCCTCTCGCTGCAGTACCGCCTCCAGCGCCAGCAGATTTTCCTCCAGATCGTCTACCAGGAGGCAGGTAATAGGCTCGCTCTCAATGATCATGCAGCTACCAATCCTGGGAGAAAAATGAGAAGGTCTGCGAGGGTCATGACACGCGCCGTCGGACAGGCGGCCAGCGCTGCTGCTGGCATAGTCGGAAACTGCGCACTTGCTGGGTCTTCTACGATCGCCACGCCCCCTGCACCGGCTACGGCTTTCAGTCCCGCGGCCCCATCGTCATTTGCGCCAGTTAGTACGATGGCGCAAAGACCAGCGCCCCAAGCATCTGCCGCTGTCGCTAGAAGAACATCGATCGCAGGGCGGCTGTAATTGACGGGCTGCTCGGATGATAAGGACAAGGTGCCGTCTTGCTCTACCAGCAAATGATAATCGGACGGGGCAAAATAAATGGTGCTCGGCTCCGCTCGCTCCTTGTCTTCAGCTTCCTTGACCGGCAGTGTGCACTTCTCGCGAAAAAGCGATACCAAAGCATTGTCACGATCAGGCGGAACGTGGACGACGATCAAGACAGGCAATGGAAAATCTCCGGGCAGCGCAGGCAGAAGCCGCAAAAGCGCCTGGACCGCGCCGGCGGAGGCGCCGATTACCACTGCCTGAAACGGCGCTCCGCTCATGGCTCACGCCTCTGATAGATTTTTTCTTCCCGAACAAAATCGGCGAAGGCCTCGGCATGTTTGGAAAAGCGCAGGCTTTCCTTTGCTCCCAGGCCAAGGAAACCCTTGCGCGCCAGAGAGTCTCGAAACAGGCCGAGTGCCCGATCCTGCAGCGAACGATCAAAGTAGATCAGGACATTCCGGCATGAAATGAGATGCATTTCACCAAAAACGGCATCGGTCACGAGGCTGTGGTCGGAAAATACGACACGCTCTCGCAGTGTTTTGTCAAATGCCGCGCGGCCATAGTCCGCCGTGTAATAGTCCGACAGTGAAGTTGGTGCGGCCGTCTGCTGATGATTCTCGGTGAACTTGCGGATCTGGTCGAGCGGATAGATGCCCGCCTCAGCCGCACGCAACGCTTCAGGGTTAATGTCCGTGGCGTAAAACATCGTCCTTTGCTCCAGCCCTTCCTCACGGAACAGGATTGAGAGGGAATAGAGCTCTTCACCATTACTACACCCAGCGACCCAAACCTTCAGCGAGGGATAGGTTCGCAAATGCGGAATTATCTTTTCCCGGAGAGCACGAAAATAGGCGGGGTCGCGAAACATCTCGCTGACCTGGACGGTCAGATAGTTGAGCAGGCGGGGCAGCGTCGACAGATCATGCAGCAATGCAGCCTGCATGGCTGAGAAGCTGGAAAACCCAAGCTGCGTGCGCGCTTGGATCAACCTGCGCTTGACAGATGCGCGGGCGTAGTGGCGAAAATCGTAGTGATATTGATGATAAAGCGCCTCCAGCAGAAGCTGGATCTCGATATCCTCTACGCTGTGTGGCATCATATGACCCTCATCGCGGCATCCATACGCGGACCAGGGAGAGCAATTTGTCGACGTCAATCGGTTTGGCCATGTAGTCGTTGGCACCTGCCCCCAAACAGCGTTGCTGGTCGTCAGGCATAGCCTTGGCCGTCAACATCAGGATCGGCAGATTACGCCATTGCGGGTCTTGACGTATCTCTCGCGTTGCAGTGATGCCGTCCATCACAGGCATCATGACATCCATCAGCACCATATCGATCTGACCCGCGGGATCTCCGCTTGCGGCTGATAGGGCATCAATCGCCTCCTGACCGTTACGGGCGATTTGGATCAGGGCACCGCGTGGCTCAAGCACGCTGCTCAGTGAATAGACATTGCGAATATCATCTTCCACGATGAGGATACGGCGCCCTTCCAACGCGGCATCACGGTTCCGCGCCTTCTGGATCATCCGCCGCTGTTCTGGCGGCAATTCCGACACAACCTGGTGCAGGAACAGCGAAACCTCGTCGAGTAGCCGCTCGGGCGATTTGGCACCTTTGATGATGATCGAACTGGAATAGCGACGTAGGCGCTGTTCATCTTTAGGCGAAAGGTCATGTCCGGTGTAGACAATCACCGGAGGGAACCCATGGTCGCCTTCCGCACTCAAAGCCTCCAGCAACTCGAAACCTGATGTGTCGGGCAGCGTTAGGTCCAGAATCATACAGTCGAAAGTCTCGGTGCGAAGTTTCTGCAGGCATTCTGCGGCAGTGCCGACGCCAACCGTCTCGACGTCATCGGACAACAGCAGATTGCCGACGGCATCACGCTGGACCGGATCATCCTCTACAATCAGTACTCGACGCATCCTGGTGGCAAGCTTGGCACTCAGTGTCTCGAGTACTCCGGCCAATTGGTCGCGCTTCACCGGCTTCACCAGATAACCGACCGCACCTAGCGACAGCGCCGCTTGGCTATGGTCCGATGCGGACACGACGTGGATCGGGATATGCCGGGTCGCATCGTCATGCTTCAGCTGATCAAGAACTGTGAGGCCCGACTGGTCCGGCAGGCCGAGGTCCAGAACGATCGCGCTTGGCGTATATTTGCGTGCCAGGCGTATCGCTTCCTCAGCGGTGCCGGCGATCAGGCACTGGAAATCCATTTCGAGCGACAGATCACAAACAATTCCCGCGAAGACTTCATCATCTTCAATCACCAGCAAGACGCGGCGTCCATCCGCTAGCACATCGCGATCGTCTTCATTTGCCGGCTGCGGCGTGGGATCAGGAGGGGGCGGCACGGCCGCCGGCCTAGGCGTGGCCATCGCTTCCGGGGTGGGTGTGCGGGCTTCGACCATTGCGGGGTCGTACGCGATCGGCACAGTCAGCGTGAAAACACTGCCCTCTCCCGGCTCGCTGTCCAGCTGGATCCGGCCACCTAGCAGCCGCGCCAACTCGCGAGAGATGGAGAGTCCAAGTCCAGTACCGCCGTAGCGGCGGCTGATGGTGCCGTCCGCCTGGTGGAAGGCTTCGAAGATATGGCTCTGCTGCTCCTTCGACATACCGATGCCGGTGTCGATTACCTTGAGTGCCAACCTGTCATTTGCCGCCAGCGCAATAGTCAACCGGACACTGCCGCGTTCAGTGAATTTGAAGGCGTTGGACAAAAGGTTCTTGAGGATCTGCTCGATGCGCAGCCGGTCAGTTTCCACAACGCGTGGACAGTCCTCGGCAATCTCCACCTCAAAGGGCAGGTTCTTTTCGTCGGCTATCGGCTGAAACAGCTGTCGAACCTCGCCAATCATACGCTGCAGCGTTACCCGCTCGGGTTGAATCTGGATATGGCCGGCCTCGATCTTCGACAAATCCAGAATATCGTTGATCAGGGTAAGAAGGTCATTGCCCGAGCTTTCGATTGTCCGAGCGAACTTCACCTGATCGGCAGAAAGATTGCCCTGGTCATTGTCGCCCAGCAGCTTCGAAAGGATTAGCAGTGAATTGAGCGGCGTGCGCAACTCGTGCGACATGTTCGCGAGGAAGTCCGATTTGTATTGGCTTGCCTGCTCCAGCTCACGCGCTTTGAGCTGCAGAGAGGCACCTGTCCGCTCCAGTTCATCGCGTTGGTTCTCCAGTGCTTGTGCCTGCTCTTCCAACTGGCTGTTGGCCTCTTCAAGATCCACCTGCTGCTGCTCGAGCCGGACTGCAGATTCTTTCAGCGCACGCCCTTGTTCCTCCAGTTCCTCGTTGGAAACACGCAACTCCTCGCTCTGCGCCTGCAGTTCACCGGCTTGTCGCTGGGTTTCTTCCAATGCGTCCTGCAAACGAGCGCGGAAGCGGGCGGAACGCAGAGCGATGCCGATCGAGGGCGACGCCTGATCAAGCAGTTCCAGCATCATTGGGTCCACCTGCTGGTAGACACCCAACTCCATGACCGCGTTGACTACCTCGTCGGCCTTGACTGGTGCGATCACAAGATGACGGGGGCGGTCACGCCCAAAAGCCGACCCGATGGTTAGATAGCCATCAGGTACGTTTTCCAGCACAATCGGTCGGCCTTCGGCGGCGACTTGACCAAGTAGCCCTTCCTTTAGACCGAAGCTGGCGGGAATGTCCGCATCAGGCGGAACGCCAAGCGTAGCGGCGCGGTTAAAGCGGCCACCCTCACCCTTGAACAACGCCCCGCCCTTAAAACCCGTATATTGAGCCAGGAAAGATAGGACCGCCTCGCCAAGCTGCTCGATCGATTTATCTCCCCGCATGGCCTCGGCCAAGCCGAGCTGACCCGTTTGAAGCCATTGCTGGCGCTGACGCGCACGGGCGTTGCGTTGCAGCAGCATGAAAATAGCGATCGTGAGAGCGGCCCCGATCAGACTGGAAACGACGCCACCCGTTACAGCGGTTTGCGAGGCTGCCGCCATGTCGTCCGTCCGTATCTGTCGCAGGCGCAATTCTTCCTGCGCCATAGCATTCAGCTGAGCCCTGATAGCATCCATCTCCACCTTGCCCCGGTCAGAAGTGACGACTGCTACGGCAGCTACGAGGCCCTCCGTCCGGCGCAAGCTGATGGTTTCGCGCAACTCAGCAAGTTTTGCATCCACATGTCGCCTTAACAGGACCAGATTTGCCTGCTGGGTTGGATTATCGCGGGTCAGAGTGGCGACGTTGCGCAGCTGCGAAGCCAAGCCCGCGGCAGCATTGCTATACGGCTCAAGATACGCCTCGCTGCCTGTCAACAAATAGCCGCGCTGCCCCGTTTCCGCATCTTGCGCTGCCGACAGGAGATCGTCGAGCGCGCTAAGCACGCTGTGGGTATGCCGAATTGCCTCGTCGCTCTCCCGCAGCTTCTGAATGTTGAGGTAGGCAACGGCCCCACTAACAAGAAAGAATGCAAGGCCAAGAGCCAGCCCAATGGCTGACCATCGCTGTCCGCGGACAGCCGAGAGGATCGTCTGCATGAATTTTCTCATTTTGGTTGGTCGGCGGAGATAGGAAGTCGCAACCCGCCTATCGACTGTTTTAGAACCAATGCAAGAAATGTCGCCGCGGACAGCGTAGGATGTGCTGCAGCAAGGCTTTATCGCAGAGGACAGGCCCTACTGCCCAAAAGCACCGTGTTCTAATCTGAGGGTAGGTCGCTCTCGCTGATGACCTTGATCCCCGGTTGACCGAGGCTCAGCCAAATGATTTTGATTTTTGTAGGTGAGAAGGGTCTTCCCCACGGCTCAATCAGCGATAGCGCGCAGCTACAGTCGATCAAAGTGCGTAGATTCGATCTGGCGCATCGACAGCAGTTACGACGAAAGTTGCCAGAAACTATTCCAGCGGCAGTCAACCAGAGTGTGTCCTTCGCCGATCGAGCTCTGAACGGCGGCTTTCGTTAGAACTAGTCATTCGCTCAGCTTGGAACCCCAGCGGCTCGTACGGCAACATTGCTAGTTGCATAGGTATTCACGTGGCATCCTAGCCTCCGGAGAGGCAATTTCGATGGCGTCCAAGGCTCTGATGGCAAAGACCGCGTGAACAAGCAGGCTCGGTGACCTCACGCGCTTTTGATTTCCAGATGCAGGCGTCGATGGCGCGCATCCTTGATGCATATCAAAATGGCGAGGCGTGCCGGAAAAGATCAGCAGCCGATCTTACCGCATTACAACGACAACATCAGACGAACGGCCTGCCCAAAAAGTCCGCACTGATAGCGGAACGCTACCCACCTTAACGCACTCTCAAGCGGACCCTTCATCGTCCTGGCGACGGATGCGCAGTTCCGGGGCTTCGCGCGCAGGACAGTCGGGCCGCCGCTCGAATGCGCCGCCTTCGCCGGAGATGCGTTCCTTTTGTATGATATCCGCCGCGCGTTTCCTTGATACGCCCAAGCTGCGCAGCGCATAGTCCGCCAGGCCGAACGACAACTCGCGCATGCCCATGATGGCAAGGCCGACGCCCTGTCTTTCAAGATGGGCCACCTCGGCTTCACTATGCGTCCGCACGGCGACATCAATGTCCGCATTGAGTTTACGGGCGAGTTCGATAATACGCCGCGTCTGAAAGCCTTCGGGCGTCGCGATCACAAGAAGGCGTGCAGCGGCAACACTTGCTTCCTCGAGAATGCCGGGGGTGGACGCATCGCCATAGATTGCCGGTATGCCCTTCGCGCGAAGCGCCTCGACACGTCGCCGATCCTTGTCGACAATGATGACCGGCAGCTTCTCGTCGTTGAGCGCCTTGCCGACTACGCGGCCCACCCGACCGTAGCCGACAATGATCGCGTGATTATGCGTTCCCTCGTTCATTCGCTCAGGAAGAGTGGACAGGGCCTGCCCGCCGCGACGCTCAAGAACCGAAATGACTCGCGGTTGCCGGCCTAGCCATTGCTCGATTCCATCGAAGGTCTTGAAGACGAGCGGGTTGAGCGTGATCGACAGAAGCGCCCCGGCGAGTATCAGATCCCTGCCTTCCACCGGAACCAAACCTAGCGTCACGCCGAGGCCGATCAGAATGAAGGAGAACTCGCCGATCTGGGCAAGGCTCGCCGATACCGTAAGCGCTGTTCGTGCGGGGTAGCCAAAGGTCAGTACGATAGCGAACGCGGCGACGGACTTGCCGACGACGATAATCGCCAGAACCGCGACCACTGCAAGCGGCTCGCGCACGAGCACAGCCGGATCGAACAACATGCCGACCGAGACGAAGAACAGGACGGCGAAGGCGTCCTGCAACGGCAGCGAATCCGCTGCAGCCTGATGGCTGAAGTCGCTTTCGCTCAGCACGACACCGGCGAAGAAGGCGCCGAGCGCGAACGACACGCCGAACAGCGCCGCCGATCCATAGGCAATGCCCAGCGCGGTTGCGAGCACTGACAGCGTGAACAGCTCGCGCGATCCTGTCCGTGCGACGCGCTCCAGCACCCAGGGGACCGCGCGCGTGCCAATAACAAGCATCAGGGCAAGGAAGAGCGCGACCTTCCCAAGCGTCAGCAGCAGCGCCAGGGCGATGGTGCCGCCCGTCGCTTGGCTGCCGTCGCTGGCGTTGCCGCCGAGTACGCCCGCAAGCGCCGGCAACAGAACCAGCGCCAGGACCATGACGAGATCCTCGACGATGA
Organism: Croceibacterium xixiisoli; assembly: GCF_009827305.1. Taxonomy (GTDB): domain Bacteria; phylum Pseudomonadota; class Alphaproteobacteria; order Sphingomonadales; family Sphingomonadaceae; genus Croceibacterium_C; species Croceibacterium_C xixiisoli. Next base: position 13,639 of record NZ_WTYJ01000005.1, read on the forward strand.
GCCAACCAACAGCGATGCGGCCGTTGATCGAATCCAGCGTATTGCGGTGTTCGAGCGCGCGGAGCAGCACCACCGTCGAGGCAACCGAGAGCGCGAGGCCGAAGACGATGCCAGCGCCGGGCGTCCAGCCCCATACATGGGTCAGCCCCGCGCCGAGCAGTGTCGCGACCGTGATCTGCACGATCGCCCCCGGGATGGCGATCCGTTTAACGGAAAGCAGATCCCTGACCGAGAAATGCAGGCCGACTCCGAACATCAGCAGGATCACGCCGATCTCGGCAAGCTGTTCCGCCATTCCCGCGTCGCTGACAAAGCCAGGCGTAAAGGGGCCGACCGCGACACCCGCCACCAGATAGCCGACCAGCGGGGGCAGCTTCAGCCGACTCGCAATGAAGCCGCCGAAGAAGGCAAGGACCAGCCCCATGACGATCGTGGTGATGAGACTGGTGTCATGCGGCATCGGCATCCTTTCGGAAAGCCCGCCGGGTCGACGCGCTTGGTGAACCATCGATAGAAAGCACATTCGAGGCGCGCGGCGCCCTTAGCCTGTCATCCGTCTCGATATTGATGAGACGTTAGCCCTACACCACTCCACCGGTAAACGCGATCCGCTCGCAGAGAAAATGCGCCGCTGGCCCGGCTCTGCGAAGCGAACGGATGCTCATATAGATCGATGATGTTTATTCATGCCAGCGGCGAGGACCATCTTGTTATCGGTCGGCGCAATGCACATATCGCCTGCATTGGCACTCTCGGCTTGAGACTGCCAGCTCGCAATTTGGCAGCGCTGGCTCCCGCTTGTGAAAGCGACGATTTCGTCGCGATCCAGCGACAGGATGCCTGATCTATGACATTTCGCCCCCTCCATGACCGCGTGCTCGTGCGCCGCATCGAAGCCTCTGAAAAGACGGCTGGCGGCATCATCATACCCGACACCGCCAGGGAAAAGCCGCAGGAGGGCGAGGTCGTCTCCGCCGGCAGCGGTATCCGCGCCGAGGATGGCAAGATCAAGCCGCTGGACGTCAAGACCGGTGACAAGATCCTGTTCGGCAAATGGTCGGGCACCGAGGTCAAGCTCGGTGGCGAAGACCTTATCATCATGAAGGAAAGCGACGTTTTGGGCGTCATTGGCTGACCCAGCCTTTTCCTATCAGTCCGGCCGTAGCGAAACGGTTCACCGATTTTTCCATAAAGGACCACTGACCATGTCAGCCAAGGACGTAAAATTCTCCCGTGACGCGCGTGAAGGCATCGCGCGCGGTGTCGATATTCTCGCCAACGCGGTCCGCGTGACGCTCGGCCCCAAGGGCCGCAACGTTCTGATCGACAAGAGTTTCGGCGCACCGCGCATTACCAAGGATGGCGTCGCCGTCGCCAAGGAAATCGAACTGAAGGACAAGTTCGAGAATATGGGCGCGCAAATGATCAAGGCTGTAGCGTCCAAAACCCACGACCATGCGGGTGACGGCACGACAACCGCGACGGTGCTCGCGCAGGCGATCGTTCGCGAAGGCATGAAATCGGTTTCGGCGGGCGTCGATCCGATGGACCTCAAGCGTGGTATCGATCTCGCCGTCACTGCAGTAGTCGCCGAACTCAAGGCGCGGTCCAAACCCGTCCACAACAATCAGGAGATCGCCCAGGTCGGTATCGTCTCGGCGAACGGCGATGAGATCGTCGGGCGCAAGATCGCCGAAGCGATGGAGAAGGTCGGCAAGGAAGGCGTCATCACCATTGAGGAGGCCACCGGCGTCGAGTTCGAGCTAGACATTGTCGAGGGCATGCAATTTGATCGTGGCTATCTCTCACCCTATTTCATCACGAATACCGAGAAGATGTCGGTCGAGTTGCAGGATCCCTATATCCTGATCCACGAGAAGAAGCTGTCGAACCTGCAGGCTCTGCTCCCGGTCCTTGAGGCCGTTGTTCAGTCCGGCCGTCCGCTCCTCATTATCGCCGAGGATATCGAAGGAGAAGCGCTCGCCACGCTCGTGGTCAACAAACTGCGGGGCGGTCTCAAGGTCGCAGCCGTCAAGGCGCCGGGCTTTGGTGATCGCCGCAAGGCGATGCTGGAAGACATCGCCATCCTGACGAAGAGCGAAGTGGTGTCCGAGGAGCTTGGCATCAAGCTGGAGAACGTCACGCTGGAGATGCTGGGCACCGCCAAGCGCGTCACGATCGACAAGGATACGACCACCATCGTGGATGGCGCCGGCGCTGCGGATAGCATCAAGGGCCGCATCGAGGCGATCCGGGCGCAGATCGAGAACACGACCAGCGACTATGACAAGGAAAAGCTCCAGGAGCGTCTTGCCAAGCTCGCCGGCGGTGTCGCGATCATCAAGGTCGGCGGTGCAAGTGAAGTCGAGGTCAAGGAGCGTAAGGACCGCGTCGATGATGCCCTCCATGCGACCCGCGCGGCCGTCGAGGAGGGTATCGTACCTGGTGGCGGGACGGCTTTGCTCTATGCGGCGAAAGCATTGAACGGTCTCAACGCCGTGAATGACGATCAGCGCCGCGGTATCGACATCGTCCGCAGGGCGCTCCAGGCGCCGCTGCGGCAGATCGCGGAAAATGCCGGACATGACGGCGGCGTGGTCGCGGGCCGGCTTATCGATGGTAATGACGAGAATCTCGGCTTCAACGCGCAGAGCGAGGAATATGAGAATCTGTTCCAGGCCGGGGTCATCGATCCTACCAAGGTCGTGCGCACCGCGCTTCAGGATGCCGCCTCGGTCGCAGGGTTGCTGATCACAACCGAAGCCGCCGTTGCCGATTTGGGCGATGATAGCGCCAGTGCGCCTGCGACGGCCGGCGGCATGGGTGGTATGGGGTTCTAAGTCAGGCCCGCAAATCCAAAGGTGGGAGGCAGAGGCGTCATACGCTCTGCCTCCTTGGTTTAGATCCGGACTCAGATGACAACGACGCCAATGGGTTATGGTCGCTCATCAGCAAAATGATGACAACCAACTCGGCAAAGCGCTCGGTGGTCTGCGGTAAAGAGCGCGAGGGCCGCGGCTTCACTTGCTGCCGCAGGAACACGACAGCTCCGATGCGGATGCAGACGATCGGGAGCGAAAGCGGCAGACGTCTCAGGGCGGGCAGCAACCACTCTACGAGCGCAATGAGGCAGCCTATTCCGGCGAGAACGAGGATGCGAGGGTCGGCAAGCAGATGCATGTCAGATGAGGCTCCGGGCGCATGTTCGATCGGACCCGTGTTAGATGGTGACAGCCGTCCGACGCCGCAGTTATAGCTCTTCAACGCCCACCCGCACCTCCATGCCGCTGAAATCCTCCGCGTCACCGGCATAGCCCCCAGTGACGGGCATGATCTGCGTGTTGCATCGGCCAACAGCCACGGGGATGAGGTTGGCCGATCCCACTCGCCCGTGCGTGGGATCGAAGGCAATCCAGCCGGCGGCGGGGAGATAGGCCTCAGCCCAGGCATGCGTCGATCCTGCGTCGTCAAGAGAGACGTCGGGATCGTGGAGGTAGCCGGAGACCGCGCGGGCGCCGAAGCCAAGGTGGCGCACGGCATCGATAAACAATGCCGACATGTCTCGGCACGAACCGTTCGCGATCGAGAGTGTCTCGAGCGGCGATTGCGTGCCCTCCTCCTCGCGTGTGCGATAGGCCACAGCATCCCCAATGCCATTATTGATGTTCTTCAGGAGCGACAGCGTGTCGACAGTAGGTCCGAGAACAAAGCTTCGTGTCCAGGTCGCGAGCACGCCTTCCGGATCATCGTGCTCCGGATGCAGGAGCGCACCGAGATCCGCCATCTCGCCGTACGAATAGCCGAACGGATAGGTGTGCGCGCCGGGCGCGATCCGATAGATGGGCCACGCAAGCGCTCGCTGATCCACGAGAACTTCGCTCGATATGGCGAGCTTGTCCGTCGGGACGGCAAAGCTCGCCGTCGCTACCAGGTTGCCCAACACATCCTGCGCCCACGCAATATCGGCCTTGGGCGAAACGTCGAGCGAGCTGGACAGGATGGTCAGGTCGTGACTGCCGCGCGGCACCAGCATCAGACGATGCGGTTGCAGCAATACGGCGTGCCGGTAGCGATAGATCGTGTCGTGGCGTATCCGGAGCTTCACCAGCGCTAACGCATCAACCCAGCCGCTCGGAGCGCGTCTTCGATAATCCTGCCTACGCCAGATGGGTCGGCGGGAATGGCGATTTTTGGCGACTGGTCGAGCGGAGGTAGCGGCAGCGGATGATGGTTCGTAGTTTTCTGCATGATAGTGGCGCTAGCCGGAACGGTGTTGTTTGAAGGCTTCAAAGGTTTAACCTTCGCCAATCCCCAAAATTCGCAAATCCGATGCGTCGAGGAAATGCTCGCCTCCAGCATGTATGCGCCGCTTCTGCCGCAGCCGTCGTCGCTCAATGTGTCGAGCGGCGTGCCGTGGCCCATGCCGGTGATGCTGTATTCCTCGATCACGTCCCGGTCATCATCGTTCCGCCAGACCCGGCGTGGATACCCATCCACCGCCTCGGTGCGGTCCGGATCGATACCGACCCCGTGTAAGGCACGCCATTGACTGATGATCACGTCCGCATTGACGGGGTTGACGGTTGCGTCACCGCTTCCGTGCCAGATCGATATGGTCGGCCAGGGCCCCCTATGATCGGAAGCACTGCGAACAAGCCTTGTCAGCTCGGCTTCACCCGGTCCGCCGCGTCCGCGCATGAGGCCCAAGGCTTTCGGTATCGTGTCGGCACAGCCATAAGGAAGGCCGGCGATAATCGCACCGCCCGCGAACAGCTCAGGGTAAGTGGCGAGCATGACTGAAGCCATCGCCCCGCCGGCAGACAGACCCGTGACAAATATGCGGGCTGGATCAATGCCATGCAGGTTCGTAACGGCAGCGATCATCTGCCGAATCGATAGCGCCTCGCCGCCCTCCCGGCGATTGTCTTCGACGGAAAACCAGTTGAAGCAAAGGTTCGGATTGTTTTGCCGTTGCTGCTCGGGAAACAGCAAAACAAAACCATAGCGATCGGCAAGCTGCGACCAGCCCGAGCCGACGTCATAGCCAGCGGCCGTTTGCGTACATCCATGAAGGACGATTACGAGCGCGGGAGATTTTTCTTGCTCGGGAGGAACATAGGTCGATGCGCGAAGGCAGCCAGGGTTGGAGCCGAAAGCGCCCAATTCCTTCAACCTACCGGCATCGGCTTCACGGACGCGTCCCGTTGCCAACCCGCGGACCTGAGATAGGCGGGCAAATGTATCGGAAAGACGGGACATCGCGGCATCCTTGTCAATGAGGCTCTCACGAGCGGGAAAAACCGCACTCTATGCTGCGCTGCACAAGAGATGGGTGGCAGCTTCAGCATTTGCAAGAAGGGTAAACACACATGCCGCTGGTTTCGTTTTCTCACCCCTCCGAATGCAGAGGTTGCAGGTTCGCATCCTGTCGGGTGCACCATCTACGAATATCGTAGAAGAACTGCGCCAGCGTGGGTGCCAAACCCGTTGGCAGTCCTGGTCGCCAGCTGGCTGCATCATGCGGCTCAGCCAGCCCGATTGGGCAGGCTGAACTTCGCAGGTAGATGGGTTTGGGCAGGGCGCCGGCTGCAGCTATTTTTTACGCATATTCTCCAGCTCCCTTACCTCACCGATTTTCTGACTTGGCTGAGACGCGTTTTTCTTGGGCTGATCTGCCTTTGGCTTGCGGACTTCCCGGTTCGATTTCTTCTGCCCTTTGGCCATTGCATCGTTTTCCTTGCTGATTGTCCATGCCCCACCCCAAACATGGGGTGCCAGCTGGTCGATTATTTGCTTGCGAACTCTCCGGCCTTTGCCCCGAAATGCTCCACCGCATGTTTCCGCGCGGCGGCAACCGTGCCGAAGCTTTCGTCAACCACTGTGCTGACAATCCATGGGTACCCCTGACTGTTATAGCGTGTTTCACGCAACGTCAGTCGGACCTGGCCGTGCTCGTCCTCGGCGATCAGAAATGGTTTGGTGGGGGTAAATGACATGAATGTTCCTTATCGACGAAAGCAGCATGCCTTCGCGTGCTGGGGTTGGCGCCTGACTTTGCTGTCCGGTGACAGTGGGCAGATGCAGGTTGAGCGTAGTGAGAAAACAAGGCCCTGAAGCCTGAAGCCACGGCATGGGCTGTTCGTGCTCAAGCATCGGAAAGGCCGGTCAGGTACAACTTTACCGGTTCGCCAACGCCCGGTCGTTCACGGCTGACAGGCGTTCCCAGGTCAGAGCCGCCGCAGCGCCAAGCTTGCGCTGCATTCCACCGATCCGCCCGGCAATGTACGAAGCCTCGACTTCATATTGACGCCTGATGCCAACCGAAGCGGCACGCCTGGCTCTGATCAACAGCAGCTGATGGTCGAAATAGAGTGAGTTAAGGTCCATGATCGCCTCCACAGAGTAAGCGGGAGCGCGACGTGTCTCTCAGCCGCAGGCGCCTACAAGAGCGTTTGCCTGCGATGCAGCAAATATAGCACCTGCTGGGGCAGATTGTAAGGCATTACCGGTTGCGCAGCCGCCGATCCGGTCACTCACCGCCAAGCAGCCGGTATCCCACGCCCAGTTCATTGACCAGGATCGCCAGGCGGCTGACATCGGTTTCGATCTTCTGCCGGATGTTGCGGATCACCACGCGCAGATATTCGATGTGCCGTTCATAATCATGTGGCCAGACAGCGCTCATCAGCTGTTGATGCGTGATCACCCGGCCAGGGCATTTTGGAATATTCTTTGGGCGTCAGATGCACATCGACATCGCCCTTCAGCACGCGGCGATTGACCAGATCGATCTCGACATCGCCGGCCACGACCGAAGACTGCGTGGCGCAGGGCCGTCCGCACGCGGGCGAGCAGTTCCTCGCTGTCGAACGGCTTGGTCAACAACGCCATCGGATCGCGACCATAGCGGGCGAGCGCGTGCGCCGCCCAGGCGTTCCGGCAACCGCGATCCGTGCGGTGAAGCCAAGCCGCTTCAGGAAGGCAAGCACCCGGCGGCAAAAGCGGTCCTCCCCCCCGAACAAATGCGTTGTACCTGTAAGATCGAACCACAATCTGTCCGGACCAGATACGCTGATCGAATGGGTCCATTGTCGCGCAGCATGAAGCGCAAGCCGGTCGAGCAGCGCACGATCGGCGTCGGGCTCGGCATCGCGAACATCGAGGTCGGCAACCAGCGCGCGCGCGTGCGCTGCGGCCATGCCAGGATGCAGGCCGAGTTCGAGCGCCTGCGGACAGGCCGCGGTGATTACATCCCTCTGGCCGGTTCGGCTTATGAGCACGGTCGGCGTACCCCACAGCATCGCCCAGGTCGGGGCAATTGCGTTTGCCGTCATCGGGGCGCATCGCCCGGAATGGATGCTCGGCGTGCTCGTTGCGCCGGCCCATCTCGCGCACGGTGGGGCGCTGGTGTGCTGGCAGGGCGTCGATATCGGCCTGCGCCGGACGACCGCGCAGCGCACTATCTCGGGCCCAACGCGCACCCGGGCGCCAGCCACCTCCGCGCGGAACGGAGCAGGCCCCGGGATCGCCGTCAACCGGAGTTTCGAAGCGCGGCCTTGCCGCCGATCGTCCGTCAGGCTGCTTGGCTGACCGCTCGTTCCTGCGAAGCCGTTCGATCGGCAATTGCGGCAGGAAGAGCGGGGCGACCCGTTGCATCACACGCCTCCAGTTCTAGGGAAAAAGGATCTCCGTTCCGCTGGCGGATCAGCTCTACTTGCCAGCGGGGACGGCCAACGCCTTGCCAGGGCATGCGCTCAGCCGCTGTGCAGCTGATCCTCCATCGCGTAATCGCCGATGACGGCGTGGACAGCGGGCAGCGTTCACGCGAACGGCGACTTCGATAGAGCAACATCGGCGTGCCACTGTCCGAGGCCGCAAGCTGAAGCCGGCGGGTGGCGGTCATGTCGGCGGCCTTCACCTCTGCGATGACGCAGGCGAGTGCCCCATCACGCAGGCCGTCCTCCGCCATGGCGAGAACTTCCAAATCCTTACGTCCCTGCGCGTAAAGAACCTTGTCCGGCCCCACCCCTACCTGCTCCAGGCCCGGGGCATAGAGATCGAAAACCGTGACCGCCCACAGCACATCGGAGCCGGGCTCCGCGGCGAAGCGCGTAGCGATCCCCGCCATGAACAGCCGGGCGGCCGCGTCATCGTTAAGGCTGGCAGACGCGGCGGCGACCTCATGCAACCCACCGCTGTTGAGGCCACGATCTGCGAGCCGGTCATCGAGTTCCGGCAATCCGAAGCCCAGTGCGCCACCGCGCATTCTGCGAGCAGCTACCATCTCGGCGTTGGGCCGAGGCAATGGGCATATCATGGGGGCATTGGTCAATGACTCGCCTGTTCTCTCTGTGTTCTCCTAAATTGCACCTGTTCGTCAAGCGGTGTGCAGCGTGCAACCGCGCCAGCGCCAACTGGAGGACTCCATATGATCTTGGATGCTTCAGGTGGCAGACTAGCGCTGCGCGTTTAGCCTGACGCTAGTGAGCGTGCTGGTTTGCGTCTTCAAATTGGTGTGTGCACTCCTGCTGCGGCTGAGCCTGGATCGAAGTTCCATCCCAGCAAACAATTCCATTTGTCAGCAGTCCTATGAGGGGTAATTCGGCGAGCAGAAGCTGAGGAGCCGGATAGCGATAAATGGCACCCAGGGTTTGATGGGATCAGAACCTATCAGCCGGTTGAGCGTTGATGCGAGCCCCTCAACCGCTGACAAGCTCGGTGACGCTGGATCACCCTGTAAGGTCCAAAAGCCAAAGTGATGGAACAGATCTAATGTTTGACCGCAATTCCGATGGAAAACAGGCAATAGTTGATCTCGCCCAGAAACATCGATTTCCCCCTGACGCTGCGTATATGCTGTTCACTGCCCTGAGCGCTGGGAGGGGAAGGCAGGCTCAATTCAATCATCCGGCTTTGGGCGGGATGGGACAATGGTCACAAGGTGGCTTGACCATGATCGGGGACATGTTCAACGATGGGCTCAAGCAACGTGTAGATGCCCTAAGCAGGGATCTTGCGAAACTAGCACAAGACATCGGCGTCACCGACCTGTCGCACAATCGCGAAACCCTGCAGCGGCAGGATGCAGGCTCCCTGGCAGCCTCTCGATCTGCAAGAGCCGGACGTTTCTGGCCCGCTGACTTGGGCGTTCCGAGTTCGACCGGATCACAGAATGATATGCATTACGCTGTCTTTCCGGCAGCGCGTCGCCTGGCGGTCAGCAACCGAGGTGACATAACAATATATGATACGGGCGATCTGCGGATTTACGGCGCTGCTCAGCAGCAGAGCAATACACAGTCATTATGTTTTGCCAGCCAGACAGGGCCGGTAAGCATCAATGATCTGCCGGTTGTCCATTCGTCAGGCAAAGGCGGAGAAACAACCCCGGCCTCCCCGGATGCGTCGCAAAAGGAACACGTTACTACTCCCCACTCCGCTATCGACGGCGGAGCTTTGGCCAAACCTTTGCAGGGCGGAGCATCGGCAGGCGATAGCTTGCATGCATTGTCCCTCTTGGAAAAGTTGGCTGATCTTCAAACAAAAGGGATCATAACCGTGGAAGAGTTCAAAGCGAAAAAAGCCGAACTTCTGGCGCAGCTATGAGGGGGAAGCGGCGAATGCCTCGGATCGGGAACCAAAGTCAGCTAAGGATGTTGGCGATGGAAGTTGGAGGGGTTTTCGATGTTGAGACAGACTGTACTCGTCGTTGAAGATGAGCCGCTCGTTTCGTTGATGGTTGAAGACGAGCTTGCCGACGCGGGTTTCGAGAGCGTGATCACCGACACAGCATCTGCCGCCATTGAGTTGATCGAGAAGACCGAAACCCAGCCTATCGCCATCATCACCGATATCCGGTTGCGTGAGGGCTCTGGCTGGGATGTAGGACGTGCGGCACGGCGCCGTTTTCCTCACCTCCCCATAATTTATACCAGCGGAGACGCAGCAGGTGAATGGAAGACGAGTGGCGTGAATTCCAGCATTTTTCTGCAAAAGCCTGTACCTATCAACACGATCGCTCAAAATCTTCAGCGCCTGTGCGGAGCGGGTTAAGGCGGACAAGACAGCCCGGCTGTTTTGAGTTTAGCATTCCTTAAATCCTTATTTGATATGTCACGAGAATGGATCTTTCCCATGTTCCATTGTCATCGTCAGACGGAGCCGAACGGGTCGGCACCTTATTCGATCCTCGAATTCTACAATCTACGATCGATCCTGAGTTCGACAACATAACTCGGCTTGCTGCGGCTGTTTTGGGAACTGAAGGCGCGGCAATCAGCCTTATTGACAAGGGCCGTCAGCGGTTCAAATCCGTACATGGCATAGCCATTTTGCCAGCATTCGGAACTTTCGTATCCCGCCACCATACCGTTACGCCAGGCGAAACGGTGGTTGTCAGTGATGCTCTGCTGGACCCTCGTTTCGGCAACACCCCCCTTGTCACAGCGGGCCGTGGAATACGGTTTTACGCCAGCGCGCCGCTCACCCTTAAGTCAGGACAGTGCATAGGTACATTTTGCGTTTTTGATCGAGCAACAAGAGATGGTTCGGAGGATGCTCCCAGATCAATCCTTACAGACTTCGCCAGAGTTGCCACTGACTTGATCGAATCCCGCCACGCGCGCAGGGCGGACGAAATCGCTGCGCGCGTAGTGGAGACGATGTCAGATGCTGTTGTGGCCGCCGATCGGCAAGGCCGAATAGTCTATTGGAACTGTGCAGCGGAGAAAATGTTCGGCCGCACCCAAGAGGACGCAGTGGGCGAGGATATTGGGATCATCATTCCTGAAAGACTGGCCGTCAGCCATGCAGATCTTTTTTCTCATGCATTCCTGCGCTCAGATATGCATCCGTTCGAGCTGGCAGGAGTCCGCGCTAATGGGCAGGAATTTCCTGCCGAGCTGTCGCTCGCGCCTTGGGGCACTACCCTCCCCCATGTTGGGTTTGCCGCTATCATTCGTGACATTTCAAAGCGGATAGCGCTCAAACGGCAACGAGAGAGCGCAAAGAACTTTTTGGATACGGTGGTTCGCAATCTGCCGGCGATGCTTTTCGTAAAAGACGCTGAAACACGGGAATATATTTGGATCAACCGAGCTGGCGAGCAGGTCATTGGGCTCCCAGCAGACAAGATAATTGGACGTACGGACCGCGAGCTGTTTCGAGACTATGGCGCCGCCTATGAGCAGCGGGACACCGATGCCATTGCTTCGCCGGACGACGTAAGGTTTGAAAGTGAATTCGTCCGCGATGACGGCGAGGTAATGCATCTTCGGACAACCCGGACCATGATCGATGGTCCTGACCAGCCCCGACAATATATTCTGGGAATATCCGAGGACGTTACCGCCACTCGCCTGGCCGAATCAAAAGTGCGTCGGCTGGCGCATTACGATACCCTTACCGGGGTACTAAATCGCTCAAGCTTCAATGAGAAGCTTCGCCGCTTGGTCGAACGTGAGGCAAAGTTCGCCCTCCTCAGCGTTGACCTGGATCGCTTCAAAGCGGTCAATGATCAGTTGGGCCATACAGGAGGCGACACCGTCCTCGCCGCAGTAGCCGATCGCCTGGTTGATGCCGTCGGTGATGCAGGTTGGATCGCTCGGGTCGGTGGGGATGAGTTCGTCGCGGTGTTGACTTGCGAGCGGCTGCGCGAGTGCGCTCAGGAAATCGCTCACGCAATTACCATCTCTCTCGCGAAGCGTTTTACGACGGACAAGGGAGTGGCTCATCTGGGGGCGTCTGTAGGGATCGTTCTGAGCCCGGAAGATGGCTCAAGTGCAAGCGAATTGCGGGAAAATGTCGATCTTGCTTTATATCGCGCGAAACAGCAGGGCAAAGGCAATGCATGCTTTTTCAACTCGGAGATAGAAGCCGCGGCAGATGACCGTCGCAAACTTGAGAAAGATCTTCGCGCAGCGATTAAAGCCGGTGATATCACCCTAGCCTATCAACCTGTTGTGATGGCGAATACAGGGAAGATCACCAGCCTAGAGGCTTTGGCACGTTGGACGGCTCCAGTTCGTGGGCAAGTACCACCAGACATTTTCATTCCTTTGGCGGAAGAATGCGGCCTCATTGATCAGCTAGGCGAACAATTGCTTCGCATGGCTTGCATTTATGCCAGCACCTTGCCGGACAGCATTTGTGTTGCCGTCAATCTCTCGCCTCTTCAGTTTTTGCCAGGCAACCTTGTTGAAACAGTTCGCGAGGCTGTTGAAATTGCGGGAATTCGACCAGATCGGCTTCAAGTCGAGGTGACCGAAGGCCTCGTGATACGGGATGTAGACCGAACTTTCTATCAGCTCGCAGAGTTGCGAGAATTGGGCGTGAAGATCCTGATGGATGATTTTGGCGTTGGGTATTCGTCTCTGAGCTATTTTCAGCGCTTCCCCTTCGACAAGGTGAAACTCGACAAATCGTTCATAGAAGCCATCGAGGTATCTGCCGCCGCCCAAGGAATCGTCCAGGCGGTTATAGGGCTGGGCAAAGCCTTGGATATGGGCATCGTTGCTGAAGGCGTGGAAACGCCAGAACAGAGAGATATCCTCGTTGAAGCAGGCTGCACTCATCTTCAGGGGTATTTATTTGGGTGCGCGATGACACCTGAGGAGATACGGCGACTGCTGACCGATCCCATCAATACCGATTTAAGAACGGGCAGCTTATTCTCCTTCTATGGGAATATCAGCTAAGTGTGCGACGGCTCATACAGCCAAATCCTCGGTCAGGCTCGTACTCTCAGCCGCGCTGTCAGGACTATTTGATCCTGCAGCAGCGCGCTGGCCATAGCCAATCCTAGCCGTCAATAATTGGCGGGCGGATCACTGGCCGGGAAGCTTTCGTCGCTTGCTTGATCGACATTGTCCCAGCCTTCCTCTGGCGCATTGCGCATAGAATCAGGCCCTGCATCCCTTACTTCGGATATGCCGCACTCATCCTTATCAGCGACACATTTCCTCACCAGCTTATATCCTGCGAATCCTATAGCACCCATTATCGCAATTCTTGCCAAACCCATGCTCAGCTCCTTCGTTCAACAGTCGATCCGGATATTGGATTCCAACTCTGTCGGACTGCCAACGCTTGAATTTGGGTTTCCGGTCCCGCCCAGCCCATCTTCGATGAAGAGATCCGTCATCCTTTGCGCTTCACGCAAATGAAACTTGTTCGGACTACGTATTTGCCCTTATCAACCGGTGAATGAGCGGCCTTAATCCCATCAATGGTGAGGTGCATCCATCGGGGGGCGACGTGCAATTTACGAGGTGCGGCTTTTTCGGCCACCGCGTCAATCTCGCAAAGGCTTGGTACGATGGGCTGCATTTCAGGGCGGAATGCATGCGATGCGGATCTGCTCTGATAAGAGAATGCTTTGGGTGGAATACCTTTGACCCTGTTCGTCATTGCGATTGCCGCAGATCAGAACCTCCTGACTAGGTCGATCACTGACATCCGCAAGCCAAGCATCGCCTAGATCGGCAGTTGCAGGGGTCCGCAATTGTTTGGGGCCTCTCAACTCTAGACATGTAGGATATTTTGGAACAAACCATAAACATCGTTCACAATGGGAGTTTAATGTGGAGATGCTTATGGAGCCAGCCTGCAATGCCGGATGCAGTTCCTGTTACGCGAGTTGCGCCGTGCTTCCGTTCAGAATGGCTTGGTGGTTAAATGAGATTAGACGTCTTTGTCGAGCCCGCTCGCTTGATCCGCATCATCTCGGAATCCGCCAGCGGCTTGATACTGCGTTAGTTGCGCATGCAAACTTGACGCTACAGCTTCAGGATAGTCCTCGAAGGTCACGCCAACAGGCAATTCAGCCATTGCTCGAGCAATCATCCTCGACAATTCTTTTGAACTAGGCAAGTTCCTTCGCACGATGTCCGCCACAAATAGCTCATGGGGCTGTACCTGAAGAGCGACTGCAAGCTTGTCGATCCAGGTCTCATTCAATCGGCGCGTGCCCCTCTCTATCTTGCCGTAATTGTTGAGGGTGGTGCCAATAGCTTCAGCGACATCCGATTGAGAGAGATTGAGGCGCTTGCGTAGCTCAACGAGGTTATTCCTAGCCATGGCACAGTTGTGCCCAACTTGGGTACATTTCATAGTGGACCATTTGGGCACTTTTATCTGTTGCGATATGTGCCCACAATGGGCATATATCGCCTATGAAGCTTATCGATTACCTTCGAGCCACGGAAAAATCCGTCGCGGCCTTCGCTTGCGAGATCGGCGAACCTGACAGCACAGTTCGCAAAATCGTTTACGGCCAACGTCAACCGTCTCTACCACTGGCGGTGAAAATTGCCTTTGCCACTCGCGGGCGCGTGTCGGAGGCCGACCTCGTTTTGACAAGATCTGACACTTTAGACTGCGCAAATCAGGGTGCTGCAGTATGAACACGCGACAGCCGCGTTTGGCTTCAGGCACATCCTACTTTGGCCTCCGCTTAGATCCTTGCTACGATCTACGTGTAGTATTGGTGCACGAAGTAATCACCTGCGATCGCCTGCACAAAACGCAGCGCCGAGGCATCGCATGATGGCCAACCTCGCAAACAACGCCGCGCCATCTGCAGCAGGCTGGCACGTGCAGCCTGGCATCAATGGCGATCCGGCGGGGCACTATGTGTGCGATGCCCGCGGTCACGCGCTGGCCTGGTTCGAGCATGAGCGCGATGCCGTGCTGGCCGCTGCTGCCCCGGCCATGCTCGAGGCGCTGACGGGTGCTCACGGCGTGCTGTGCGGCGAGCGTCAGTCCCGTGTGCCTCTCATGCAGCGCTGGCCCGCGATGCTCGAGGCGATCGGCCTCGCCATCCTCAGGGCCCGCGCGTGATGGCCGGCCTTATCCCTGCCCTCGCCTCGCTGGTGCTGATCGCCGGCGCCGCTTTCGTCATGGCGGTCATTGCCGACTGCCTGCTCACCATCTGGGAACAACTGGCATGACCAAGACCCGCGCCCCCCTCTCCTTCTCGCTGGCGGTCATGACCATCATCGGTGTCATCGGCCCTGCCCAGGCCAAACGCGTGACAGGCCGCTCGGACAGGCTGCTGCGCTTCTGGAGCGAGAGCGACAGGCCAGACCTGCCCGCGCTCGACAAGGCCATTGCCCTGGACCGCGCCTTTATCGAGGCCGGCGGCGGCTTTGCCCCGATCCTGGAATCCTATGCCCGCCAGCTCGATGTCTCGCTGACCGATACCATCGCCTGCCGCACCGCCCTTGCAGAAGACATCGCCACCGTCTCGCGCGAGGTCGCAGAGGCCATCGGCGCCAGCGTCAGGGTCATGCAGCCCGATGCAAGCGATGCCGCCTTCTTCCGCGCGGTCGCAGAAACAGAACAGGCAAGCTCGGTCGTCATCGGCCTGCTTGCCCGGCTCAGATCTTTCATGCCCGGCAATAGGGCCGGCCGTGATCGGGGGAATACAAGATGACGGGTGATACGGCCAAGCTGCCTCATGTGCGATGCCCTTCCTGCGGCGGGAAGGCTTTTGCCCGCAGCACCGGCAAGCACAGCCTCACATACCGCGAGGCCTACTACCACTGCCGCAATCCCGATGCCTGCGGCCACCAGTTCGTCGTCGCCATGGAAGCCATCCGCACCACCAGGCCAAGCCGCTTCCCTTCGCCGCGCGCCATGCTGCCCATCAGCACCTGGCGCAATGCGGCCAATGACAGGGCCGCCAATGACGATGGCGCAGACGGCAATCCCGAAGAGCCGGCAGCAGGCACCGTGACCGACAGCTGAGCTCAGGGCTCATGCGGCCAGCATAACGCCGCCGCACGAGCCCTGAGCTGATCTTCCCCTTCCCTGATCATCCCGATTGTCCGGGCCTCCCGGCGACACAGCGTCGCCGGGCACGCTCCCCCCTTGCCCTGATACCCCGGCCATGCCGCCGCATGGCGATACCAAGGACCCCCTCATGCGCAGCGTCCCCTTCCTCCTGAGACTGATCGAACCTGTCACATCTGCTCCAGCTGCGCGCCCGGTCATGAAGCCCTGGATCTATGTGCGCCTGCGGCGCGAGGCAGCGGGACTGTCGATTGAGGAAGCAGCCCGCCCCTTTTGGAAGCAAGAGCATCACCGCGCTGACGTCGAGCGCAACCTCGCCCGGCTCGAGCAACCCGGGGTGCGGCTGCGCCGGGGCTTCCACACCGCCGATCTTGCGCGCGCCTTTCCCTTCGAAATCGAGGTCTATCGCCAGCTGTGCGAGGCGCCCGAGGAGAGCCATCCGCGGCTGTGCCTGGCCTGTGGCTGGGACGAATGGACCATCCAGCCCGATACGCTCGGCCAGGACAGCACCTGGTCGACGAGCGATCCGCAGCTGTGCACGCTGTGCGAGCAACTCGGCCGGGCCAAGGCGGTCGGGTGATGCGCTCCTCCCCGCCGATCCATCCCTTGTGGTGCCGCTGCGGCTGCGCCCGCCCGCATCGTCGGCGCCGGCACTGGCGCGGTTCGCCCCGCTCGGCGCGCGCCCTGCTTGGCCTGTTGCTGCTCGCCGGCATGCTGGCCGGCCTCACCCTCATCCATTTTGCTCCGGCCGTTGCGGCCGCTCTCAACTGAAAGGACCACCTGCCATGGCAGAGACTGCTGATGATCGCCTGCGCCTGTTTATCGAGCGTATCGAGCGGCTCGAGGAAGAGAAGAAGGGCATCTCTGACGACATTCGCGAAACTTATGGAGAAGTGAAGGCGGTTGGATATGACGCGCCGATCGTCCGCCAGATCGTGCGCCTGCGCAAGATGCGCCCCGATGCGCGGCAGGAAATGGAAGCGCTGCTCGACACCTACAAGGCAGCGCTCGGGCTCGACTGATGAACCGCACTGTTGCCCGCCTGCTGGTCATCGTTGCTACGATCCTTGCCATCCCCTTCATCATCGTGGCCGTGTTTGCCGCGGCCATGGGAGAGCGCCGGTGAGCCGCCCCACCATCGCCATGCAGAATGCCCGCATCCGTGAGCTCGATGCCATCCGCTGCGCCCGCCCCCTGACCGATGCCGAGGCGCGCGAGGCCGACCATCTGGCCGCCTGCGCCTATCATCGCATCTACCGCGCCCAGCGCGCAGAGCGCTGGGGCCATCCCACCGCCCGTGCCCGGGCGCGCCAGGCGCCCGATCGCGAGGCTATCAGTCAGGGCCAGATGCGATGAGCTCGCTCACCTTCCATCCGCTCGATGATATCGCCCGCGATGGCGGGCATTATCTCGTGCGCGACGAGGCCGGACACCTGCACTGCGCCCGCTGGTCCGGCAGCCGCTGGGAATATGGCTGCGGCACCCCTGTCGCGCGCGTCATCATCGAGTACCGCCCCCGCCCCCTGCCGGCGAACCGCGCATGAGTGCCGAGCTCTCCGGTCCGCCGCAGGGCAAGGGCCGCCATCCCTGGGACTGGTATGTCGAGGAGCACTGGGTCACCCATGCCCTCGCCTCGGTCGTCCCGCTCGATCGGGCGGTGACCTATCTCGATCCCTGCTGCGGCCAGCTGCACATCCCTGAGGCGCTGGCCGCGCTTGGCCTACCCCATGTCCATGGCACCGACCTGTTCGAGCGCGCGCCCGATCACCGCCTGTTTCTGGGCTGCCATGACTTCCTGGGCGACCAGCGTCATCTGCTCGAGGCCTCGCAGCGTCTCTCAATCATCATGAACCCGCCCTATTCCTGCCAGGATGGCCGGCGCGTGCGTGGCCTTGCCGAACAGTTCATCCGCCGCGCCCTGGCTATCGCCACCGACAAGGTCTGCGCCGTCCTCCCGCTCAAGTGGCTTGGCAGCGCCGGGCGCTACCAGCTGTTCGCCCAGTTCCCGCCGGCTGCCATCTGGATCCTGAGCGAGCGGCCCTCAATGCCCCCCGGCGATGCCATCGCAGCCCTGGGCAAGGCTGCCTTCAACAACGGCAAGGTCGATTACATGTGGGTCGTCTGGGATGCCGCAGCCCCGCCGCTCCTCGCTGCTGACGGAACGCCGCCAACCGCGCCGATCAGCTGGATCGCTCCGCGGCAGAAGACGAAAAAGCTGCGCCCCAAGAGCGCACACGCTGAAATCCACCTCCCACTCCATGCCGTCTCCGAAAGCTCCTGACATGATTGAACCCAGCCTCTCCGGTCGCTTCCTGTCGGTGCGCGATGTGATGAATCAGACATCCCTATCACGCGCCACAATCTACCGCCTGATGGCCAATGGGCAGTTTCCTAAGTGCTTCCCGATCAGCCCTGGTCGCGTGTCCTGGCATGCTGATGCGATCGAAGCATGGAAAAATAGGCATTTGCAGCGCCTCGCCGGCTGATCCGGTCAGGAAAGCACCAGCTCGTGCAGCGTCCTATCCAAATTTCTTAATGCGAAAGACCCTTCGATGATGCTAATCATCCGCAGCGCCGCAAATTTAAAAACGCTTTCGCCGATTGGGGGCATTTTTGGGGGCATCAGCATTTTTAGCGGCCGAGATTTTCGCCAATTTTCAAGCGCATCGGGTGTTGCTAGGGCACTCCACCGCTTCCGCCAGTTTTGCATTTCGCCTTGGCTTGATGTGCAGAGCAATCATCAATGACAAACATGGCTTGTTCGCTGGCAGCGCTGATATTGCAGCGCTCAACATGCCAATCCGGAAAGTAATCGAGGTGGCGGGGCGATTACTATTCGCAGCCATCTTTTCATGGCCTGATTTTTTGGAAGGTTGAAAATCAACATCAATATAACGGCCGCTCTGCGCTATAGCTGAGCGGCCGCTAAAATGCATCTATCCGTAACCGCAAAGAGGAAACGGTCAGGAAAGCATCTCGTTAAGGAACGCGACTTCCGCGCCCAAAGAAGAAGCCGACAACCAGAATTACGGCAGCAACGACAAGGAAAATCTTGGCGAGGTCAGCCGAAAGTCCGGCAACGCCTCCAAAGCCAAGCAGCGCGGCGATCAGCGCGACAACGGCGAATATAATGGCCCAGCGAAACATGCGGCCTCCTCTGTAATGTGCTGTATCGAGATTTTCGACCAGTTCTGGCATCACAACCGGCAAATAACGGCAATGTTCCGGGCTTATTGTGCGACCGCGCAGGGTCACGATCCGACACAGATCGTGACCCTGGATATTCGTCAATGGCAATGCTGCGCCCTCCCCGATCGCGTCAGGCACATCTGCGGGATCATCCGTTCAGGAAAGAACGCCCGATCGGCGATCATCCGCATGGGCGGCCGGATCGTACAGCACCCAACCGTGCTTCTGGCGGATCAGCGGTTGCCGACAGCGCGCGCAGTCCGTGCGGTAGTTGAGTCCATCGTGAGACACCCTCTTGCGGTTGACGCGGTGCCCCAGGAATTCACAAATAGTCAGCCTTATCATCTTGCGTTCGCCCCCTGGCCAATCGCTTGGTTGCATGTGCTGACGATGGCTGCCGTCCAAAGCCCCCTCGTCGCCAACCTAGTACAAACCCGTAGATGTAAAATCGACGAAACAATCGCGTTACATTAACGGTCGTCGTTCACCATGGGCAAGAATGCCGCGCAGGTCGCTGGATTCATGAAGTATATTCAACAGGAAAGGGCGTCGGGTCAGTCACGAATGGGATGCGAGAGGAAACTGGGAGCATCGCAGTTGGACAATTCATCTTGCGAATCACTGCATAGGCTGACCGCAAGGAATAGCCCCCGTGATCAACCACGTCGGGGCAATTGATCGCGATCGATGGCTCAGCCAAAGACCGGCAAATGCGTGTTCGACAGGGGAATGCAGGATGAGTCTGGAAACCGGAACAGAAACCAGGCTGGCGCTGGCAAGACGGTGGGAGGTGCCTGCTCGGTGGGCCATGCATTTGTCGATAGCGGGCATCGCCCTTTCCTGGCTGGTGCAAGAGTTCTGGGTAGCCGTTGCCTCTGCGGTAGTCGCCACGCCGGCTGCTTGGCTCTTCAATCTTCACTGCCCGGCGTGCGCTTGGCCCGCCTACCGTGTTCATGGGACCGCGAACGCCAAGCATGCGGCGGATCAATTGCTGGCGCAGTTGCATTCCAAGCATCTTTGGAAGCAGCCAACGGCATGTTCAAAATGCGGACATTCGTTCCGCTTGTCAGAAAACATCAGCAAGACCGCCCCCTAGTGGACAAGTGGAACGATCAATATCCGTTTCCCGTGCGTTGACGCTGCTGTGTCTGAAGGTGACATCTGGACATGGTAGAAATAGTGTTTTCATCAAACTGTAGAAAATCAGGAAATTCCATGTCCCAGCCCATCGATCGCCTGCTTTCCATCATGGCCCAGTTGCGCGATCCGGAAACCGGCTGTTCCTGGGATGTCGCGCAAAGCTTCGCCACCATCGCGCCCTATACGATCGAGGAAGCCTATGAGGTGGCCGATGCCATCGAACGGGCGGATATGGAGGATCTGCGCGGCGAACTGGGCGATCTGCTGCTGCAGGTGGTATTCCACGCGCGCATTGCGGAAGAAGCCGGGCATTTCGGTTTCCACGATGTCGCCACTGCCATCGCAGACAAGATGGAAAGCCGCCATCCGCATGTCTTCGGCGAAAATGCCACCGGCGGCGGCCATCAGCAGTGGGAACAGATCAAGGCGCAGGAACGGGCCAGCAAGGGCGGCACCGGCGCGCTCGACGGGGTCGCTTCCGCCCTTCCCGCGTTGCTGCGCGCGGAAAAACTGCAGAAACGCGCCGCGCGCACCGGTTTCGACTGGCCCGATGCCGCTGGTTCCCGCGCCAAGGTGGATGAGGAACTGATCGAAGTCGCCACTGCCACCACCCAGGCAGAGGTGGAGGAAGAGATTGGCGATCTGCTGTTCGCGGTGGTCAATTGGGCGCGCAAGCTGGGCGTCGATCCCGAAGCCGCGCTGCGCCAGGCCAACCGCAAGTTCGAAAACCGCTTCCGCGCGATGGAGGCGCTCGATCCCGATTTCGTGCAACGCAGCCTGGATGAAAAGGAAGCGCTGTGGGTGCAGGTCAAACAGGCCGGCAAACCCGCCACCGGCTCAGCCTGATTTCACGCGCCCCTGATCAGGAATACATGGTAATAAAACAGCTCGCGCAGCAGAAACTCCGCACGGGTCTTCAGGCTGCGATACCGGCTGGTTCTGGTCGCTGACCCGCGACAGTCCATCTGCAGGGCGCCGCACATCGCCAGGCTGCGTTTCAGATGCAGTGGATCGCTGACAACCAGGGCCCGGCGCCATTGCCGCTGTTGCATGATCGTGCGGGCTTGTCGCAAATTGCCAGGGGTCGTGCGGCTGACCACTTCAGTATCGATAGCAGCCGCGGGAATGCCACCCGCCATGGCAAAATTCTTCGCCACCGTAGCTTCGGCCGGCACAGCCGGGCTTGCCGTGCCGCCGGTAAAGATCAGCCCCCTCACCCTTCCCTGCCGATAGAGCAACATCCCATGGCGGATCCGCTGCTCGAACACCGGGGATGGCTGGTTTCCGCTGACGGCTGCGCCCAGCACGATCGCCACATCGGCGCTTGAGCCGTCATCCTGCAAGCCCGCGCGTACGATGAGCAGGGACAGCACCACCAGCCAGGCAAAAAAGCCCAGCAAAACCCATGTCAGGATACGGCGAAACCGTCCGCGCGGCCGCCCCGCCAATGGGCCAGGTGGCCGCGCATTCACGGGCTTAACTGGCTGGTTTGTCGCCAAAACGGGTCAGGAAGCGTTCATGATCCTGCGGCGCCATGCGCACCTCATAGATCGCTGTATCCTCTTCAATCTGCTGCTCCAGCACTTCACCATGCTGATGCAGCCAGGCCGCGCCAGCGCCATCGCTGAGATCCAGCACGATCCGATACCGCCGGTGCGCCTTGGTCAGCAGCCCTGCCATTCGCGCGGTGAGAGTGTCGATCCCCTCCCCCGTCAGCGCGGAAATCACCACCGTGCTGTCGCTGTGCTCGGTTCGGCCAAGCAATTCGGTGCGCGTGTCTTCGTCCAGCAGGTCGAGCTTGTTCCACACCTCGATCCGGGGCGTGTCTTCCTCCACGCCGATATCCTTCAGCACCGCTTCGACATCGGCGCGCTGGGTGTCCGTTTCCGGGTGGGCGATATCGCGCACATGCACCAGCAGGTCGGCCGAAATCACCTCTTCCAGCGTGGCCTTGAAGGCCGCCACCAGCTGTGTCGGCAAATGCGAAATGAAACCCACCGTATCGGACAGGATTGCCTTGTCGATCCCGGGCAGGGAAATCTGCCGCAGGGTCGGGTCCAGTGTGGCGAACAGCAAATCCTCTGCCATCACCTGACTGCCGGTCAGCCGGTTGAACAGGGTGGATTTGCCGGCATTGGTATAGCCGACCAGCGCGATCACCGGCCAGGGCGCGCGCTGGCGCCGTTCCCGATGCAGCCCGCGCGTGCGTGTCACCGATTCCAGTTCGCGCCGCAGCCGGCCCATCCGGTCGCGGATCATCCGACGGTCAGCCTCGATCTGGGTTTCACCCGGTCCGCCCAGGAAGCCGAAGCCGCCGCGTTGGCGTTCAAGGTGGGTCCAGCTGCGGACCAGCCGGCTCTGCTGGTAATCCAGATGCGCCAGCTCGACCTGCAACCGCCCCTCGGCGGTGCTCGCGCGTTCGCCAAAGATTTCCAGGATCAGGCCGGTCCGATCGATCACCTTGCGGCGCAGCTTCTGTTCCAGATTGCGCTGCTGGATGGGGGAAAGGGCACCATCAATGATGACCAGTTCCACCTCTTCCTGTTCGCAGGCGGCCGCGATCCGTTCGATCTGCCCTTCGCCGAACAGGGTGCCGGGGCGCCGTTCCCGAATGGGGATGATCATGCCCTCGGCCACGACGATCCCGATCGCCAGCGCCAGGCCCTTTGCTTCTTCCAGGCGGGCATGCGGATCCTGCGCCTGACGCTGAGCCCGAAAGTCCGGGCACAGCACCAGCGCACGCGCACCGCGCGTTACCTCGCCTTCAATCTCATTACCGAAAATCAGGTGACGTCACCTTCGTCTTCATCGATATCGGCCGTCAGATCCACCGGCGTGGCCGGCTGAATGGTCGATACCGCATGCTTGTATGCCAGCTGGACGAAGCCTTCGCGTTCCAGCAGCATGCAGAACAGGTCATAGGCGGCAATGCGCCCCTGCAACATCACGCCATTGACCAGGAACATGGTCACCTGCACGCCCGCATCGCGCACGCGCGACAGGAAAATATCCTGCAACTGGCGCTGCTTGCGGTTGCTGTCATCGGTGCTGAACTGTTCCGCATCGACGGGCTGGCCCGGCATGATGGTGGAAATGGCGTGCTTGTAGACCAGCTGCGACTGTCCATCGCGCCGCAGCAGGATGGAAAAATTGTCGAACCAGGTCACGATCCCCTGCAACTTGACCCCTTTGACGAGAAACATCGTCACCGGGGTCTTTTCCTTGCGGAGATGATTGAGAAACAGGTCCTGCAGATTCCCGCCCTTGGCACCGTTCGATGGTGCAGGGGTCGGCGCCGGCTTGGGCGCACGAGGTCTGGCAGTGAGCGTACCCTTGGTCATTCACATGACTCCTTGTTTTTGTTGGCACCCAGCAAAAGCAGGGCGCATTCTGGCCGCACAATGTTTCACCATGATTGTGGCAACATCGAAACAACCGATTTGGTCCCGTCCGGACGCTGTAAATTTACGCAATTGCCCACCATAGGCAAGCATCTTTGCGCTTACTCGCCCTCGGCCTCCCCTTCACCATCGCGATCCGTCATTCCCAGCAGCTTCAGCTTCCGATGCAGCGCCGATCGCTCCATGCCGATGAACCCGGCGGTCTTGGAAATATTGCCCGAAAACCGGCGGATCTGGATGCGCAGATATTCGCGTTCGAAGCTTTCGCGCGCCTCGCGCAGGGGCACGCCCATCAGCGATGATACGCCGCCACCCTTGTCCTCGCTGCTGCCGGTAATCTCGTGCGGCAGCATATCGGGCTCCACCCGCGCCAGGCGGTCGCGCGGCGCCAGGATGACGGTGCGTTCCACCACATTGCGCAGCTGGCGGACATTGCCCGGCCAGTCATAGGCCTGCAGTGCAGCCAGCACTTCGGGTGCCAGTTCGGGCGGGGCCACGCCCTGTTCACGGGCATAACGGATGAAGAAATGCTCCGCCAGGGCGGGAATATCGTCCCGCCGGTCGGCCAGGGCCGGCACGGTGACAGGCACCACGTTCAGGCGATAGAACAGGTCTTCGCGAAACCGCTTTTCGGCGATTTCCCGCTCCAGATCGCGCGATGTCGACGATACCACCCGCACATCCACGCCGATCTGCCGCGCGCCGCCAACCCGTACGAAGCTCTGTTCGGTCAGCACCCGCAGGATCCGCGCCTGGGTGCTCAGCGGCATGTCGGACACTTCATCGAAATACAGCGTGCCGCCATCGGCCGTTTCCAGCAGGCCCGGCCGGATCAGCTTGCCATCCAGCTCTTCGCCGAACAGTTCCTGTTCGAACCGTTCGGCGGTGATGCGCGCGGAATTGACCGTCACGAAGGCCTTGTCCGAACGCGTGCTCCATTCATGCAGCAGCCGGGCGGCCACTTCCTTGCCCGAACCTGCCGCCCCGCTGATCAGAACCCGGCTGCCCGTGCTGGCAACCCGCTTCAGCGTGGCGCGCACCTGGTTGATCGCGGCGGAATTGCCGGTGAATTCTTCTGCCGACTGGCTGCCTTCGCGCAGCCGGGCATTTTCCCGCTGCAACCGCTCGGTCTCGGTCGCGCGCTCGACCAGCAACAGCAGGCGTTCGGCTTCGAACGGTTTCTCGATGAAATCCATCGCCCCCCGGCTGACGGCGGAAACGGCGGTATCGATGTTCCCATGGCCGGAAAAGATGATCACCGGCAAGCCCGGTTCGCGCGCCTTGATGGCGTCCAGCACTTCCAGCCCGTCCATCGGACTGCCGTGCAGCCAGACATCCAGCAGGACCAGGCTGGGGCGGCGTTCGTCAACCATGCGCAATGCGGACGTGCTGTCGCCCGCCGTGCGGCATTGGTATCCTTCGTCGCTCAATACCCCGGCGACAAGTTCCCGAATGTCCTGTTCGTCATCCACGACGAGGATATCGAGTGCCATCAGCTACGCTCCTTCCAAGGCCATAGGGCCTGTAATTTCATTCTGCCGCGTCATTGCCCTGGTTTGCCGCAATCGGATCGCGCGCAAACCGCAGCACCACGCGGGCACCCCCGTGCTCCGTCTGGGAAAAGGCGAGATCACCGCCATGTTCCTCGACAATCTTCTTCACGATCGCCAGCCCCAGCCCGGTCCCCTTCTCACGCGTGGTGACATAAGGTTCCATGATCCGTTCACCGCCCTGCGGCAGGCCAACGCCATTATCCGTCACGGCAATGATGAACTGGTTTTCGGTCTGGCTCATCTCGACCTGGATCGACCCGCGATAATCAGGCTCGGCATCCCTGCCACGCGCTTCGATCGCCTCGGCCGCGTTCTTGAGCACATTGGTCATCGCCTGGCCGAACTGATGCCGGTCGCACTGGATCGGCAGAATGCCTTCATCGGCCTGCGCACGATAGTTGATGCCCTGATGACCGACTTCCTGCAGGAACATGGCCTGCCGCACCAGGCTGACGGCATCTTCCTGGCGAAAAACGGGCTTGGGCAACCGCGCGAAGGACGAAAACTCGTCGACCATCTTGCGCAGGTCACCCACCTGCCTAATGATGGTGGCGGTCAGATCTTCGAACAGCTCACCATCTTCCAGGATCTGTTTGCGATAGCGGCGCTTGATCCGCTCGGTCGCCAACTGGATCGGCGTCAGCGGATTCTTGATTTCATGAGCAATGCGTCGGGCCACGTCAGACCAGGCCGCCTGCCGCTGATCCAGCAGCTGGCGCGTGATATCCTCGAAGGTGATCACATGACCCTCTGCAGCGGCGGCGATCTTGACCGCCAGCGTCAGCAGTTCGCCGGCCTTGCTATACTGGACGATACCGCTGCTGGCGCCGGAATCGCGCAACGTGGCGATCTGCGGGGCGATATCGGCCAGATTGATCCCCTCATCCGGCCTGTCGGTTCCATCGATCAGCAGATCGCGGGCCGAGGCATTCATCAGCAACACTCTGCCTTCGGCATCGATCGACACAATCCCGGCAGTGATCGACTGAAGCACAGCTTCCATGAAGGCGCGGCGTTCCGCCAGCTGGCGATTGGCGCCCAGCAACGCATCGGTCTGCCGTTCGATCTGCGACGTCATCCGGTTGAAGGCGCGATTGACCAGACCGATCTCGTCCGGCCCCGTGCGGCCTGTTACCCGCAAGGCATAGTTCCCGCTGCCCACCTCACGGGCGGCATCGACCAGTTCGGTCAACGGCTTCACCTGTCGATCCGCGAAGCGCAGGGCAAACCATACGGCCATGCTGACCAGTGCCAGCGACATGCCGAACAGCGCGAGGTTGAACCGCAACTGCAGCGCCCGGGCGCGGCGGGTCAGCACATCATAAGATGCGACCACGCTTTGCGCCCGCTTCCACTGACTCAGCGCATTGGTGTCCGAATTGCGGGCGTTGTAGAGGTAGAGACCAATCTGCCGATCGATCGGCGTGATCGCCTCGATCCGTTCCGGGCTGGCGATCACCACCACATCTTCCCCAGCGCGCAGCCGGTCCAGCGTGTCGGCGGACACCCGTTCGCGCGTTTCATCTTCATCCGGATCCACAATGGCGGCGATCCGCAGGCCGCCGCCCTGCGTCTGTTCCAGGATGGCACTCTCGCTCAGTTCACGGCTCAGCGTCTGATAGGAATAGCCTTCACCGAATTCGGGTGAGGTGATCGGTTCCTGTTGCAGATAGTAACGCAAATCGCTGGCCATCGCGAGCGTCTGATTGCCGACATCACGCTGATTTTGATCGTAATATCCACGCGCCAGTTCATTGGCATTCTGCAGCATCCCGCGCGAATTGTCGGAAAACCAGAACTCGACCCCCGACTGGAACAAAAGGCTGGCAAACACCGCCACCAACAGGGTCGGGATGGCCGCCACCAGGGAGAAGAAGAACACAAGATTGACATGCATTCGACCCATCGCGCTGCCCGACCGCCGGATAGCGAGCCGGCGGCCGATAAAGATGATCAGGGCAAGCGCCGGAATCAGCGTGCCGAGCAGCAGGGCAGCGGATTGCTCGGCCGGCAACAGAGCAGCCGCCGTCGATGCCCCTGTCACCGTGCGATAAGACGCCACGACCATGACGCACAGCGCCACTGCGGAAGCCGCCTCTATCCAGCGCAGCAGATTGGCGCGGCGGGCCATGACAAGCGTGCGGCGCCACCAGCGGGGGGACCGCCTGGGAGTTGTCAGATCTTGCGTTGCAGAATCCAGCGACATCGTTGCCATGCTACAACACTGCTGTTGCCGCATGGCAAGCGCATTGTTGCATTGACAACACTATCTTCGAACAAAACGCTCCGGGTCGATGGAAAGATCATCGAGCCGCTTGCGCAATGTGTTGCGGTTGATCCCCAGCAGATGCGCCGCGCGCAGTTGATTCCCGTTGGTCTTGCTCAGCGCATGTTCGAACAGGGGACGTTCAAATTCCGCCAGGGCCGAATGGTACAGCGTTCCTTCACTGAAATCAGTGGTTTCCAGCCAGCTTGTGATGGTGGGGCCGATATCCCCGCCGGTCGCGGATGTGTCGATGGCCGGGCGATGCTGCAAAAACTGGCGAACCGTTGCGGCATCTATCCGCTCTTCCCGCGCCAGCAGCGCCAGGCGAAAGATGAAATTGCGCAGTTCACGCACATTCCCGCGCCAAGGCTGATCTTCCAGCAGGGCGGTTGCATCGGGCAGCAGATGGTGCTGCGGCAATCCTTCTGCCGATGCCTGGCGCAGGAAATGACGTGCCAGCGGTTCTACATCGCCCGTCCGCTCGCGCAATGGCGGCAAATGGATCGGCACGACGCTCAGACGATAGAACAGGTCTTCCCGGAAACTGCCATCGGCGATCAGTGGGGCCAGATCGCGATTGGTGGCGGCGACGATGCGGACATCAATCGCGATTTCCTGCTGGCCACCCACCCGGCGAATGCGACCCGATTGCAAGGCGCGAAGCAGCCGTGTTTGTGCTTCCGGCGGCATGTCACCGATTTCGTCGAGGAACAGCGTACCGCCATGGGCCTGTTCGAATTTGCCGATCACCCGGCTGACGGCACCGGTGAAAGCGCCCTTTTCGTGACCGAACAGTTCACTTTCGATCAGATCACGCGGAATGGCCGCCGTGTTGACGGGCACGAAGGGCCCCGCCTTGCGATTGCCGAGCTGGTGAATGGCCTCTGCCACCAGCTCTTTCCCGGTGCCGGATTCGCCAAGTACCAGCACCGTCAGATCATTGCGCAGCACGCGGGTGATCATCCGATACACATCCTGCATCTGCGGGCTGCGCCCGATCATCGGTAGGGTTTCGGCAGCTTCGGGCTCTGCCTGCTCCAGCCCGGATCGGGCGTCGGCTGCCTGGCAGGCGGCGCGGATCAGATCGTCCAGATCGAACGGCTTGGGAAAATATTCGAACGCATCGGTATCGGTCGCGCGCACAGCGGTATCGAGGGTGTTTTGCGCCGACAGGATGATGATCGGCATATCGGCATGGCTGGCCCGCACGCTGCCTAGTGTGGCAATACCATCCCCATCGGTCAGAATCACGTCGGTCAGCATCACATCATAGACATTGTCTGCCAGCAGCCTGTCCCGCCCGGCAACGCTGTCGCAGCGGTGGACGGTGAAGGCTTCATCTTCCAGCGCAGCCGTGATCACGGTCGCGATCGAGACATCGTCTTCCACCAGCAGGGCACGCCGCGACATCATCAATTTCCCTGTTTGGCCAGCGGCAGATGCAGCCGGAAATGCGTCCAGCCCAGCGCTTCATCGCGTTCGTGGCCAATCCGGCCATCCATGTCGCGCACCAGCTTGCTCACCAGGGCCAGCCCCAGCCCCTGCCCGTTCTTCTTGCTGGAAACGAAGGGTTCGAAAATATGGTCGCGCAGCGTGGGATCGATCCCCGGACCATTGTCGCTCACCTGCACTTCCACCGGCAGCTTCACCGGTCGCCCGAGCCGCATGACGTTGAGCACGAAACCGCTGACGAAGCGGGTACGGATCACGATTTCCGGCGCCGGCTGGCTGTTGCAGGCATCTCGCGCATTGCTGATCAGATTGATGAGCACCTGCACGAGCGCCCCTTCATTGGCCAGTACAGGCGGGAGCGAAGGATCGAATTCTTCTCTGATGGCCACCGGCAGATCCGACGCTGCGCGCACCGTCTCGCACGCACGGCGTATCGCGGCATGAAGATTGCAGGGCGCCACTGGTTCCGGCTGTTCCCGGCCCAGGCGCTGCATCCGGTCGATCAGCTGCGCAATCCGGTCCACCTCGTCGGCGATCAGTGCGGTCAGGGCCCGCTCACCCTGCCCCACCTTGCGCGCCAGCAGTTGCGCCGCGCCGCGAATGGCAGCCAGGGGGTTCTTGATTTCATGCGCCAGCACGGCGGGGCCGCGAAGGATGTGCCCGCGATCCTCATCTCCGATGCGTTCGCCCTGCCCGGCATCGGACAATGTCACCACGCGCCAGCCGGGGCGGTTGTTGAGCGGGGAAATGGTCAGATTGACCGAAGCGGGTCGATCATCGATCCGGATCGAAAGCCCCCGCGCGACGATCTGGCTTTCGCCTTTCTGCACCCGGTCCGCGATCAGCACTTCACCGAAATTGACCACATCGAGCAGTCTGGCCCCAACCAGGCGGCGCGCGCTGCGCCCCAGCATGCTTTCCGCCGCCGGATTGAGCTCTGCAATGGTCAGGTCGGGCCCGATCAGCATCAGGGCAAAGGTGAGCCCGGCGATCTGTTCGCGTGGGCCAGGAAGATTGACGTCGTCCCCCGTCACGCGGCCTGGCGCCGTACGAACGGTTCATAGAAACGGTCGATTTCGCCAAGCACTTCAGCGGCATCATCAATGAAGTTCACATGATTGCGGAACTCGGCCGAACCATGCATGCCCTTGGTGTACCAGCCCAGATGCTTGCGGGCCATCTTGACCCCAAGGTCGCGGCCGTAATGGTCCAGCATGGCGTGATAATGCTCGATCAGCAGGGCATGCTGTTCGCCGAAACCAGGCGTTGCCAGTGTCTCTCCGGTTTTCCACCAGTGCATGATCTGCGCCAGCAACCAGGGGCGGCCATAGGAACCGCGCCCCACCATCAGCCCGTCAGCGGCCGACTGCTCCAGCGCCTTTGCGCTGTCCTCGACGCTGCAGATATCGCCATTGACGATCACCGGAATGGACACGGCATCCTTGACCTTGCGGATGAAAGCCCAATCCGCGCTGCCCTTGTACATCTGATTGCGGGTGCGACCGTGAACGGTGATCATCTTGACCCCGGTATCCTCGGCAATCTTCGCCAGTTCAGGGGCGTTCAGGCAGTCGAGATCCCAGCCCATCCGCATCTTGACGGTGACCGGCACGGACACGGCCTTGACGGTCGCTTCCATCAGCTTCGTGGCCAGCGGCACTTCGCGCATCAGCGCCGAACCGGCGAAACCATTGACCACCTTGCGCACCGGGCAGCCGAAATTGATGTCGATGATGGCCGCGCCGCGATCTTCGTTGAGCTTGGCCGCATCTGCCATCGATTCCGGATCGCAGCCGACCAATTGCATGGACACCGGATCTTCGATCGGAGCCCATGCCGCCTTCTGCAGCGATTGACGCGTTTCGCGGATCATCGCCTGACTGGCGATCATTTCCGTCACATTCAGCCCCGAACCATAGCGACGCACCAGCGCGCGGAACGGCATATCGGTGACCCCGGTCATGGGTGCCAGCACGACCGGGCAGTCGATCCGGACGGGTCCGATATCGATCGGCTGCAAGGGCGGAGGGGGTGGAAGCTGGGCCATAATACAAAGGTGCCTAAAATTTGAGCAGCGCATAGTGGATTGCGGCCCTGCTCGCAAGCCGCTAGCCCCGCCGCGCATCATGGCCGTGTCAGCTTCATCGGATCGCCCGCCTTTCGCTGCGGTCATCGTCGCCGCCGGCAAGGGGCTGCGCGCCGGCCAGCCCCTGCCCAAGCAATTTGCCAATTGGCGCGGTCAGCCGGTCATCCGGCATGCCGCCCTCTCGTTGTCCCGGGCCGGCGCGGAACGCATTGCGATCGCTATTCCCGACGGCGCGGATGAAATTGCCCGCGGCATTCTGACCGGGATCGACGGAATCATTCTGCTGCCCGGCGGTGCCACGCGTCAGGAATCGGTGAGATGTGCGCTGGAAACGCTCGCCGCCAATGGTGCCTGGCCCCATGTGCTGATCCATGATGCCGCGCGCCCCGATTGCCCCGAGACCGTGATCGACCGCCTGCGCGAAGGCTTGTTGCGCCATCCTGCGGCGATCCCTGTTCTGCCCGTGGTGGACAGTCTGGCGATCAGCACCGATGGCCTGATGACGGGCAGCGCCCGACGGGAAGAACTGCGTCGGGTCCAGACCCCCCAGGCCTTCCGTTTCGATGACATTCTGGCTGCCCACCACGCGTGGCACGGCGCAGCTGATGCGGGCGATGACGCCCAGGTCGCGCGCGCTCATGGGCTGGAGGTGGCGCTGGTCGATGGCGACGAACGATTGCACAAGCTGACATTTGCGGAAGATTTCATGACCAGACCCACCACCTTCCCCCGCGTCGGTACGGGGTTCGACGTTCACCGGTTGGCAGAAGGCGAAGACCTCTGGCTCTGCGGCCTCAAAATCGATCACACCCACGGCCTCGCCGGCCATAGCGACGCCGATGTTGGCCTCCACGCGGTGGTCGATGCGATCCTGGGCGCGGTCGCGGCCGGCGATATCGGGCAGCATTTTCCGCCCAGCGATCCGCAATGGCGCGGCGCCTCGTCCGACCGATTTGTCGAACATGCGGTGAAACTGGGCCGGGAGGCGGGCTATGCCGTCGGCAATGTCGATCTGACGCTGATCTGCGAAGCGCCCAAGATCGGTCCGCATCGGGACGCAATGCGGGCCCGGCTTGCCGAACTGTTGCAGGTCGCGGTAGGATCGGTCAGCGTGAAGGCGACCACCACAGAACGGCTGGGCATGACCGGCCGTGGTGAAGGTATTGCAGCGCAGGCGGTGGCCACCATGATCCCGCTGGAAAGGACAGACCTGGATGACTGACCCTCGTAAGCTGGGGATGTTCCTCGGCGCGGTGCTGCTTGCGGTGACACCTCATGTCGCCTCTGCCCAGCAGCGATGCGTGACCGAGGCTGAGGTGAGTGCGATGACCATCTATGCGGTGCCGAGCATGGTAAAGAGCCTGCAAAGCCGATGCGCTGGTCGCCTTTCTTCAACCGGTTTCCTGGCCACTCGGGGGCAGCAATTCGCTGGGCGTTATGCTGCGCTTCAGACCACGGTGTGGCCACGGGCGAAATCGGGCCTGCTCAAGATCATCGCCAGCCGGACGCAAAGCGAAGCTGCCATCCGCAATCAGAATACGCGTGGCCTGGACATGATCGGCAATCTGCCTGACGAAGCGGTGCGGCCTTTCGTTGATGCGCTGATCGTTCAGGAACTGACCCCGCAGATCGATCTGGCCAATTGCAGCAAGATCGAACGGGCGATGCAGGCTGTTGCACCGATCGACCCGGAAGTGTCCGCCGGCCTTGTTGGTCTGGTGGTGGGGCTGGCACAGCCCAAGGACATCAGCATCTGCCCGGAAAGCGGGCAATGAGCGATAGCCTGCTGCCTGCCGATATTGTGGCCCTCGCCCGCCGCGTGATTGCGGAAAATCGCGTGATCGGGCGCAAGGTTACCGTAGCTGAGAGTTGCACCGGCGGCCTTGTTGCCGCGGCGCTGACGGAAATCCCCGGATCGTCGGAAGTGTTCGAACAGGGATTTGTCACTTATTCCAACGAGGCCAAGGAAGACCGGCTTCGCGTGTCATCGGATATCATCGAAGCCTTCGGTGCCGTTTCCGTCGCCTGCGTTTACGCGATGGCTCAGGGCGCGCTGGAGCTCAGCAAAGCCGATGTCGCGGTGGCGATCAGCGGTATTGCCGGGCCCGATGGTGGCACGGATACCAAGCCTGTCGGCACGGTGGTGTTTGCCCGGGCCGTGCGCGGCGAAGAAAAGAGCGAGGCTGAATCCCGCCTGTTCGATGGGCAGGATCGCGCCGGTGTCCGCCGTCAGGCGACGCTTTGTGCGCTGGAACTGCTGTTGCCGTAAAGCTCGTCTGCCCGGGTTTCGAATGCGGCAACCATCTTGCGGAAGGCGCGATCGAAATATTGCCCGGCCAGCATTTCGAACATCTTGTTGCGGAAGCTGAAATCGACATGGAAATCGATTTCGCAACCGCCTTCGGGCAAGTCGCGGAAATCCCAGCGATTGTCCAGGTCCCTCATGGGGCCGTCGATATAGAACACCTCGATCATGCGCGGCCGATCCTTGATCACGCGTGAGGTGAATTTTTCTCGCAGAGCCTTGAAGCCCACCAGCATGTCGGCGACCAGTTCGCTGCCGTTGTCGGATTTGACGCGGGTGGCCACCACCCATGGCAGGAATTCGCCATAGCGACCGACGTCCGCGACAAGATCGAACATCTGTTCTGCCGAATAGGGCAGCCGGCGGGTTTCGTGAATTCCAGGCATCAGGCGTGCTGGTTCTGCTTTGCCAGCCGGGCTTCGCGTGCGGCCTTCATCTGGGCGAAATCATCGCCCGCGTGATAGCTGGAACGGGTCAGCGGGCTGGCCGCCACCTGCAGGAAGCCCTTGGCCCGGGCAATCGAGCCATAGGCATCAAATGCCTGCGGCGTGACGAAATCCTGCACCTTGGCATGCTTCGGCGTCGGCTGCAGATACTGCCCCATGGTGATGAAATCGACATTCGCGCAACGCATGTCGTCCATGACCTGGTGCACTTCGAGCCGCTGTTCGCCCAGGCCCATCATGATACCGGATTTGGTGAAGATCATCGGATCGTGATTTTTCACCTCTTCCAGTAGGCGGAGAGAGGCATAATAGCGCGCGCCGGGGCGAATGGTCGGGTAGAGCCGCGGCACGGTTTCCAGATTGTGGTTGTACACGTCCGGCCCGGCCGCGCAGATCGCTTCCAGCGCAGGGCGCATCTTGCCACGGAAATCGGGTGTCAGGATTTCAATCGTGGTGTTGGGTGTATTCCGGCGCAGCGCCTGGATCACCTTCACGAACTGCCCCGCGCCGCCATCGGGCAAATCGTCCCGGTCGACACTGGTTATAACGATATGTTCCAGACCCATCTTGGCCGCAGCGGTGGCCACATGTTCGGGCTCGAGCGGATCGACCTTGCGCGGCATGCCGGTCTTGACGTTGCAGAACGCACAGGCGCGCGTGCAGACATCGCCCAGGATCATCACCGTCGCATGCTTCTTGGTCCAGCATTCACCGATGTTGGGACAGGCAGCCTCCTCACACACAGTGTTGAGGCTCAGGCCGCGCATCAGCGCGCGGGTTTCCTGATATCCCTTGCTGACCGGGGCTTTAACCCGGATCCAGTCAGGTTTGCGTTGATGCGGAGGCTGCGGCGCTACGGAAGATTCTGTCATCTCCATTACAGTAGGGAACTGCCTTGCCACTGGCAATGGCAGGAGGCATGGCAAAACGCATGACAGACGAATCCTCAGAACTCGACTATCTGATCGCCGGCTATCAGCGTTTCCGGGAAATCGGCTGGGAACCAGAACGCGACCGCTGGGCCGCCTTGCGCGAAGGGCAGCAGCCCCGCATCATGGTGATCGCCTGTTCGGACAGCCGCGTCGATCCGGCGCAGATCTTCGACGTTAATCCAGGCGAGATCTTCGTGGTGCGCAATGTGGCGGCGCTCGTTCCCCCCTTCGAAACGACCCCTGGGCATCACGGTGTCTCGGCCGCGCTGGAATTTGCAGTGCAGGTTCTCAAGGTCGCCGAAATCGTCGTCATGGGCCACGGCAAATGCGGCGGTTGCCGTGCCGCACTGACCGATGAGCTACGCCATGAACCACCGGGAAGCGGTGGCTTTATCGCCAATTGGATCGACATGCTGGGCGATGCCCGGGAACCCATCGTGGAAGAACTGGGCGTTACTGGCCCGGCAGCAGAACGGGCGATGGAACTGGCGGCAGTCAAGGTCAGCCTGGCCAATCTGCGCACCTTCCCCTGCGTTTCGACGAAGGAAGCCAAGGGCAATCTGGTGCTGCGGGGCGCCTATTTCGCCATTTCCGACGGCGTCCTCCACCTGCTGGACGAAAATACGGGCGCGTTCTCCCCGGTTTGATCGCCCGATAAGGCTGTCCATCCACGGTTGGCAGGGCTCTGCCGCTTGCGCCCTGTCCGGCTGCGCGCCATCATCGCGCGATGCAGCCAGACACGCATAAGAACATCGCCCTGCTGATCGATGCTGACAATGCCAGCCATCATGCGATCGATCCGGTTCTGACGGTTCTCGCCGAACTCGGCCAGGTCAATATTCGGCGCGCCTATGCCAATTGGGCCAAGTCCGCTTTGGGCAATTGGAACAAGATTACCCACCGGTATGGCCTGCAGCCGATCCAGCAGTTCGATCTGACCAAGGGCAAGAATGCCACCGACATGGCGATGACGATCGATGCGCTCGATCTGCTCTATCGTGGCAAGGTCGATGGCTTCGGGATCATGAGTTCCGACAGCGATTTCACTCCGCTGGTCACAAGGCTGCGGCAGGATGGCCTGGTGGTTTATGGCTTTGGCAGCAGCCAGGCGCCCGAAGCGTTCAAGACTGCCTGCACCCGCTATATTGACGTCGACCAGTTGATCCGCACGGCCAAGGATGCTGAACCCACCCCGGCCAGCACGGCGATCGACCGGGAAATCATCGAATTGCTGGCCGGCGCCTGGAAGGCGGCGAGCCGCGATGAGGAAGGTTTCGCCCGGCTGCAGGAAGTCGGGCAGATTGCCGGCAATCGATCCAGCTTCGATGTGCGCAACCATGGTTTCAAGCGGCTGGCCGATCTGGTGGGCGCCGCCAGTGACAATTTCAAACTCGAACGCAGAGCCGACAAGCAGCTTTATGTGAAGCGGCTGCGCTGATCATTCGCGCGCCAGCGTGGCGATGATCGGGCACAGCCCCCCGGCACCTGCCCCGCATTCATGCGCCAGCCGGCTCAGGTGATCGCGGGCATGTTGCAGCCGGGCGATATCGGCATCGAGTGCGGCGATCCGCTCCTGCGCCAGCCGCCTGGCTTCGCTGCGATCGTCAAGCGCATCGAGTTCCTTCAGCCGGGCGATTTCCGCCAGCGTGAAACCGGCGTTCTTCCCTGCCGCGATGAACTTCAGCGTCTGGACATCGGTTTCGTCATAATGCCGAATTCCCGCACCGGGCATTTTCGACGGACGTGGGTCACGCAGCAATCCGCGTCGCTGGTAATAGCGCACGGTTTCGACGCCGATGCCCACCATCCGGGCCAATTGCCCAATAGACATGGATGACATGCTTGACTCCGTACCTGGGTACGGGGGTTATAGATGTTCCCATCATGACAGAGCAACCCGCCCCTACGCCCCCGCCCGCTTCTGAAAAACGGGCCAGCATCTACCGCATGGTCTATGACAGCCATGTCTGCCCCTACGGCCTGAAAGCCCTCTGGCTGCTGCGCCGGGCCGGCTATGTGGTTGATGACCATCATCTGACTTCGCGGGAGGATACGGACCGCTTCAAGCAGGAACGGGGCGTAGCCACTACGCCGCAGATTTTCGTCGATGGGCACAAGATCGGCGGCCATGACGATTTGCGCGCCTGGCTTGGCAAGCCCCTGCCTGCCAAGGGCGCCGTCAGCTACCGTCCGGTGCTGGCCGTGTTTGGTGTGGCAGCCGGTCTGGCGCTCGCTCTCAGCGCCGCAGTATTCGGCGATGCGATGACGACGCAGGCGGCGGAATGGTTCGTGGCCTTTTCCATGGCGATGCTGGCCATGCTGAAGCTGCAGGACGTCGAAACATTCTCTTCCATGTTCGTCGGCTACGATTTGCTGGCCCGACGCTTCGTGCCCTATGCCTATGCCTATCCTTATCTTGAGGCGCTGGCGGCGCTGCTGATGGCGGGGCGCCTGCTGCCCTGGCTATCAATCCCGATTGCCCTGTTCATCGGCACCATCGGATCCGTTTCGGTGATCTACGCCGTCTATGTGCAGAAGCGGTCGATCAAATGCGCCTGCGTCGGGGGCAGCGGCAGCGTGCCGCTGGGGTTCGTTTCGCTGACGGAAAATCTCGCCATGGTGGCGATGGCACTATGGATGCTCTGGCACTGAGACGCGACCATGACAGCCCGCCGGCGGGCTGTCAGTTGTGGCACTCGGCAAAACCGCTGCCTTCGTAAACCACCCGGCCGAAAGCATCGCGCAGCATGATACTCCCCTGCTCTGCATGCTGTTCGCCGTCTGGCTCCGGCGTTTCCGTGTCGGGGCTGGCGGGTTGCGACGGATCGGGATGGGCGAGAATGTTCAGGCGCAGCGTATGTCCGCGTCCGGAATAGAGCGTTCGCGTGCCCGACGGCAGTTCCCGTGATCCCGGGTCGGCGGCAAAGCGCGTGATCCGTCCGCCCAGCTTCATGAAGGCATCGGTTTCCCTTGCGACCACCCGCGTGCTCAGATTGGTGCCTGGGGCATAGATGCAGCCTGGGCCGTCCATGTCATGGCGCTGCATGTCCGCGTCGAGGATCGGATCGGGCGTGATGAGCTCGACGGGCGGCGGGGCATTGTTCGCCTGTTCCACGGCGGCGACCATCTGTTCATCGGCGCGTCGTTGTTCTTCCGGGCTGACAGGCTCGGTGCAGGCCGCAAGCCACAGCAGAGTGCCGCACACCGCCAGTTTTCGCATCAATGCCTCCCGAACAGTTTTTCGACATCGGTCATGGCCAGCTTGACCCATGTTGGACGCCCGTGATTGCACTGGCCAGAGCGCGGCGTACATTCCATTTCGCGCAACAGGGCGTTCATTTCGACCACTGACAGCACCCGCCCCGCGCGGACCGATCCATGACATGCCATGGTTGCGAGAACATGTTCGATCTTTTCTGCCAGCAACAGGCCCTGGCCGTGCTTGGCCAGATCATCCGCCAGATCTTGCAGCAAGGATTGTGGATCGGCATCTTTCAACGCCCCCGGCATGGCACGCACCAGCATGGCGTCAGGCCCAAACCGTTCAAGCAGCAAACCGAACTCGGCAAAACCGGCGATCTGCTGTTCCAGTCGGTCGCAGTTCACCTCATCCAGTTCCACCACTTCGGGGATCAGCATGGCCTGGCTCGCGGCGAGCTTTTCCCCTGCCCCGGCGGCGCGGAGCCGTTCGAGCACGAGCCTTTCATGGGCGGCATGCTGATCGACGATGACCAGACCATCGGCAGCTTCAGCCACGATATAGGTGTTGGCGATCTGTCCGCGCGCAATACCGAGTGGATAATCCTTTGCCTCAGCCGCGTCGTCGGCCTCGGGTCCAGCGATAGGGGCGGCAATCTCGGCGCGTCCTTGCGGCAGGGCCATCGCCTGCGCTTCATAGCCGCGCCACTCACGCGATGCCTCTCGCACGGCAGAGCTGGGTGGAGACCATCCCCCGGACGCAAAAATCGACCGCTGGAACGGCTGCGATGGCGGCGCGGATGCGACATCATCCGGTGTTACCGGCTCTGCCTGCCAACGGCCCATGGCCGCCGCGTCGGGCGCCTGGGCGCTGCGGCGATCCCCGGTGGACAGGGCCTGTCGCAGACCGGAAACGATAAAACCCCGCACGGAAGGGGCATCGCGGAAACGCACCTCGCTCTTAGCGGGATGGACGTTCACATCGACGTCCTCTGCCGGCAGAGACAGAAACAGCGCCAGGACTGCATGCCGATCCCGCGCCAGCATGTCGGCATAGGCACCTCGAACCGCACCGATCAGCAGCCGATCCTTCACCGGGCGGCCGTTGACGAACAGATACTGATGGTCTGCCACACCCCGGTTGTAGGTCGGCAGGCCTGCCAGTCCGGTCAGCAGCATCGGGCCGCGATCGATGGCGATTTCCACACTGTTGCCGGCCATGCCCCGGTCGATCAGCTGCGCCACGCGTTCGGCGATTTCTTCGCCCGGCTGGACAGCGAATATCCGCCGGTCGCCATGATCGAGGCTGAATCCGATTTCCGGGCGCGCCATGGCCAGCCTGCGCACGATGTCGAGACAGGCGGCATATTCGCTCCGCGCGGATCGCAGAAACTTGCGCCGCGCCGGCACCTTGCCGAACAACTGCTCCACCCGGATTCGCGTGCCCGGTGGCAGGGCAGCCGGCGCGTCTTCGGTCATGACCCCATGATCGATCACCCGTCGCCAGCCCTGCCCCGCGTCTCGAACCCGGCTTTCCACCGTCACGCGGGCGACGCTGGCGATCGATGGCAAGGCTTCCCCGCGAAAACCCAGCGTCATCACCTGCTCGATGAATTCATCGGGCAATTTGGATGTGGCGTGACGTTCCAGCGCCAGTGCCATGTCATCCCGCGACATGCCGCATCCATCGTCGATCACCTCGATCCGGCCAAGCCCACCATCAATGATGGTTATGGCGATTCGCGTCGATCCGGCATCAATGGCATTTTCGACCAGTTCCTTGAGAGCAGAAGCCGGCCGTTCGACCACCTCGCCAGCGGCGATGCGGTTGATAAGCGCTTCTGGAAGGCGGCGGATTGTCGGCATTCGCGCACCCTAGCGGGCGTTGCTGCATTTTTCGAGCCAAGCGGTGCAAAAGCCCGGCTCTGTCGACACAAATTTTTGGCCTTTATGCGCGACTCGGTCTAAGGAGCCGCAACGTCCGACTGGCTCGCGTCTTCCTGTCGGGACCACCCCATCCGCTGTCGCATCATACGGATTTTTCGATGAGTAGCTTCTTTACCAAGTTGTTCAAATTCGGCTCGCAGAACATGGCCATCGACCTTGGGACGGCGAACACCCTGGTTTATGTGCAGGACCGCGGCATCGTTTTGAACGAGCCATCCGTGGTTGCCATCGAAACGCTCAACGGCATCAAGCGTGTCAAGGCCGTTGGTGACGATGCAAAGCTGATGATGGGCAAGACGCCCGACAGTATCGAAGCCATTCGCCCGCTGCGCGACGGCGTGATCGCTGACATCGAAATCGCCGAAGAAATGATCAAGCATTTCATCCGCAAGGTTACCGGCAAGCGCACCAGCATGTTCAGCCAGCCTGAAATCGTGATCTGCGTGCCGTCAGGCTCGACCTCTGTCGAACGCCGCGCGATCCGCGATGCGGCCAGCAATGTCGGCGCTTCGGAAGTCTATCTGATTCTGGAACCCATGGCCGCAGCCATCGGTGCCGATATGCCGGTGACCGAACCAGTCGGCAGCATGGTGGTGGATATCGGTGGCGGCACTACCGAAGTCGCCGTGCTGTCACTGCGCGGGCTGGCCTACACCACCTCGGTCCGCACCGGCGGTGACAAGATGGACGAAGCGATCGTTTCCTATGTTCGCCGACACCACAATCTGCTGATAGGCGATGCGACCGCCGAACGGATCAAGAAGGATTACGGCATCGCAATCATTCCGGAAGACGGCGTGGGTGAAATCATCACCATCAAGGGCCGCGATCTGGTGAACGGCGTGCCGAAGGAAATTTCGATCAACCAGGCCCATATCGCAGAGGCCCTGTCCGAACCGATCGGTGCGATCGTCGAAGGCGTGCGCATCGCGCTAGAAAACACAGCGCCCGAACTGGCCGCCGATATCGTCGACCAGGGCATCGTGCTGACGGGTGGCGGCGCGCTGATCCGCGGGCTGGACAATCATCTGAAGGAAGAAACCGGCCTTCCGGTCAGCATCGCCGAAGATCCTCTGTCCTGCGTCGCGATCGGCACCGGCCGCGCCATGGAAGATCCGATCTATCGCGGCGTGTTGATGACGGCGTGATTTTGGCGAACAGAGAATAAGGGGATAGGCGGTTATGCCCCCGCCGGCCGGTCGCAGATCGGGCATCAACAGGAAAGAACAACTGGGCTTGTTCGCCGGCTATCTGGCCGTGGCGATTGCCATTGTGCTCGGCTGCGCGCTGCTGATCATTTCGCTGATCCGCCCGGAAGCTTTTGCCGGCCTGCGGAACATGGCGAGTGATCTGGCTTCGCCGGTCGGCGCTATCGGCGGGGAAAGCCGCGTTCGATCGCGCGGCTTCTTTGAAGACATCGCTGGCTATTACCATGCCGGGCAACGCAACGCCGATCTTCAGAACGAGGTGGAGGTGGCGCGCATCCGCCTGGCCGAAGCAGAAGCGCTGAAGGTTGAAAATCGCCGCCTGAAGGCTGCCCTGGGGATGAGTGAGGGCAATCTGAAACCGGTTGCAACCGGCCGCCTGATCGGATCGACATCGGCCAGTGCCAGACGGTTTGCCTATTTGTCGGTCGGCAGCGCTGATGGCGTCCGCAACGGCATGCCGATCGTGTCCCCCATGGGGCTGGTTGGGCGGGTGCTGGAAGTCGGATCGGGCAGTGCTCGGGTGCTGCTGCTGACCGATAGCGAAAGCATGGTTCCCGTCCGCCGGGCCACCGACAATGTGGTCGCATTTGCAGAGGGGCGGTCGGATGGATCGCTGCGGCTGCGGCTGATCAATCTGGGGATCAACCCGCTCAAGAAGGGGGATGTCTTCGTCACCTCTGGCGCAGGCGGGATGTTCCGGCCGGGTATCGCCGTTGCAGTGGCGACGGAAATCACCCGCGACGGGGCGATCGGTCGTGTGCTCAGCAATCCGGCAGCCACCGACGCGGTGATTGTGGAACCGGTCTGGCAACCCGCAGCCGTGGAGGCGATGAATACCGCGCCGGCGCCCCCTGTCGTCGGCACGGACTGATGGCCTGGGTTGATGGACCGGCTTAACCCTAATTCCCGCAAGGACGCCTTCGGCAGCAAGATCAACCGCACGCATGTGCCGGTGCTTGCCTATGGCATCCCCTGGCTCAGCATCCTGCTCGGATCTCTGGCGCCGCTACTGCCGGTGATTGCGCCTGCGCCGGTCATGCCGCCGTTCGCCTTCATCATGCTCGTCGCCTGGCAATTGGTCCGCCCCGGCATCCTGCCACTGTGGGCCGGTCTGCCGCTGGGCCTGTTCGATGATCTTTATTCCGGTCAGCCGATCGGCAGTGCGGTCGTGCTTTTTTCCTGCGCCTTGCTCGCGACCGATCTGTTCGAGGGGCGGTTCCCTTACCGGAATTTTTTGCTCAACTGGTTCAATGCGGCGGTGCTGGTCACCATCTATGTCGCGCTGGCGACCCTCTTCTCCGGCGCCAAGCTGACGATTTTGCAGATGACGGTGATGCTGCCCCAGGTTTTTCTTTCCATCGCGGTGTTTCCGCTGGCCGCCTGGCTGGTGGCGATGCTTGATCGGCTGCGGCTGATGCGCCTTCGGCGCGTCGGCTGACGCCATGGCCGGACCAACCACTCCCGCCTGGTTGCAGCAGGCATTCGAACGGCGCAGTTTTGTGCTCGGGGCCTTTCAGGGTGGGGTCGGCATGCTGCTGGCCGCCCGAATGGGCTATATCGCCGTAGCTGAAAACGAACGTTACCGGCTGGCGGCGGAAAGCAATCGCGTCAACCTGTCGCTGATCCCGCCACGGCGCGGATGGATTCTCGATCGCAATGGCGCGCCGCTCGCATCCAACCGGGCCGACTTTCGCGTCGACATCATTCCGGAACGAATCGACAATCCCGACCATGTGGTCGACACCCTGTCCGATCTGCTGAAATTCGAGCCGGGCGATCGGGAGGATTTGCGGCAGAAACTGCAGGAATCACAAGGGTTCCAGCCCATCCCGGTGGCCAGCGGGCTGAACTACGACACCTTCGCCGCGATCAGCGTGCGGCTGCCCGATCTGCACGGGGTCGTACCGACGCGCGGCTTTTCCCGCTATTACCCGACCGGCCCGGCAATCGGTCATCTCATCGGCTATGTCGGGACAGCCGCGAAGGAAGAATACGAGAAGGAAAAGATTCCCCTGCTCGTCACCCCCGGCTTCAAGCTCGGCAAGGACGGGATCGAAAAGCAGTTCGAACAGGTGCTGCGTGGTCAGCCTGGTGCCCGCCGGGTGGAGGTAACCGCATCCGGCAGGATCGTGCGCGATCTATCCACCCGTGAAGATGTGCAGGGCAAGCCGGTTCACCTGACCATCGATGGCCCGCTGCAGGATTACGCCGCGCGTCGCATCGGCCTGGAAAGCGGATCGGTAGTGGTGATGGATTGTCACACCGGCGATCTGCTCTGCATG
Source organism: Croceibacterium xixiisoli (assembly GCF_009827305.1). Lineage (GTDB taxonomy): Bacteria > Pseudomonadota > Alphaproteobacteria > Sphingomonadales > Sphingomonadaceae > Croceibacterium_C > Croceibacterium_C xixiisoli. Next base: position 56,836 of record NZ_WTYJ01000005.1, read on the forward strand.
GCCTCCATGCCCAGTTTCGACCCCAACAGCTTTTCCGACGGCATCGGTCGCATCGAGTACAAGATGCTGAGCGAAAACGAACGGGTTCCGCTGCGCAACAAGGTGCTCAAGGGGCTCTATCCGCCTGGCTCTACTGTGAAGCCGATGGTGGCCATGGCCTTCCTCGAAGCCGGGCTCGATCCCGAAGCGAGCGTTGGCTGCGGCGGCGGCCTGCGCGTCGGCAACCGCGTGTTCCACTGCTGGAACCGGCGCGGCCATGGCTCGGTCAACATGGCCAAGGGCATCTATCAGTCCTGCGATGTCTATTTCTACCACTTCGCGCAGAAGCTGGGCATGGATGTGATCGCACCGATGGCCAAGCGCTGCGGCATGGGTCAGGAATTCCCCCTCCCTGTCGCCAGCCAGTTCTATGGCACGGTGCCCGATCCGGCTTGGAAACAGCGCAAATACGGTCAGGCCTGGCAGCCGTTCGATACGGTCAATGCCACGATCGGCCAAGGCTACATGCTCGCCAATCCGCTGCAATTGGCGGTGATGGCGGCGCGGCTCGCTACAGGGTATGAAGTGATGCCCCGCCTGCTGATCGACGGGACGAAGCCGAAATTCCAGACCATGAATTTCCACGGCAATCACGTGGAAGTCATTCAGAAAGCCATGAGCGATGTCGTCAACGGCCCCGGCACGGCCGGCCGCGCGCGCATCCCCGTTGACGGCATTCTGATGGCAGGCAAGACCGGGACCGCTCAGGTGGTCGGACTGAATGTTTCCAGCGGCAAGGGCGGCATCTGGAAGCATCGCGACCACGGGCTTTTTATCTTCTTCGCTCCGTTCGATAAGCCGCGCTATGCTGGTGCGGTGGTGATCGAACATGGTGGCGGTTCGGGGTCGGCCTACCCGATCGCGCGCGATGTGATGACCTATCTGTTCGATCCGGTGAAGGGCCTGGAAGCCCTGCACGCGATGGAAAAGCAATGGGGTGGCACAGCGCAACAGCGTCTTGCTGCAACCTATGCCGGTTATGCTGCAGCGGCCGGGATCAATGTGCCCCCCGCCCCGACCGACATCGCGGCCGTTTCGCGCGAAGTCGATGCCGAAGCCCGTGCTGCTGCACAGCCGCAGACGGCCAATACCGGCGCGATCGACCCCGGGCCTGAGCCAGAGTAATCCGGCCTTTTGCCCGCGCCTTCGCCAGTTCGGCTTCCAGTAAACCAAAAGGCGTTGCCGTAAGGTGTCGAGAAAAGGAGATTCAGGCATCTCCCTTCACACAATTGGTCGGCCGTTTGCATTTTTTTGCAGATTTATGGCGGAATCCCCTTTTCAGCCACGGAAAAATCGCTATTGGAGCCTCTCCCGTCACCAAGCGGGCCTGCGGAAACGCCGGATGGACGCATAGCTCAGTTGGTAGAGCAGCTGACTCTTAATCAGCGGGTCCTAGGTTCGAGCCCTAGTGCGTCCACCACCCTCACTTCCTCCATAATTTTTACAGCTTGATCAGCCTTTTGAAGGGCTTTTAGCGCGCGGCTGTGCCCACCCAGCTTCCTGGAAGCAGTTCTTGAGGCGCGGACCTGCCCACCTTCGCTGCACAGTGCATTTATGCACATGATCGACGCCATCATGTGCCGAATCCCCTTTTCAAGCCGCAAAAAGTCGTTATTGGGGCCTCTCCCGTCACCAAGCGGGCCAGCGGAAATGCCGCATGGACGCATAGCTCAGTTGGTAGAGCAGCTGACTCTTAATCAGCGGGTCCTAGGTTCGAGCCCTAGTGCGTCCACCACCCTCTCAGAAAAGTTCGTGTTGAAACAACCCTGTTACCTAGGTTGTTCATTGACGATCTGCGACCTCAACGAGATCCGACCGCCCCTTCCGGCTAACGGTCATCCGTCAGGATGCGATAGTGGATGGGTTTGAACGTGCCCCCGTTTGACGCGTAGGCAGAACACGCCGTCAGGCCGATCACCAGATCCATCAGCGCCCGCAATCTCAGGCAATCCCCGGCCTTGCTGATGGGGGGAAGCACCTCCAGCTTGCCGCTGTCGGCATCGACTTGGACGTTCATGAAGACATTGAAGGCAGTGGGAATGGCATCCTGCACTACCCCATAGGGCCACAATGCTTCAGCCAGATTGCCCATGCAGCCGCGATGTACAGGTTTGTCGGGATAGAAATGCTTGAACGTCGCCTCGCTGCAAGGTGTCAGCAGAAAATCGTGCAGGCCCACGTCATCATGCGTGATCTCCAGCATCGGGCGCGATCGGTTTGACCATAAACGATGCCTTTGGGTGATCCTGATGGTTTCCTCGTAGTCAAGGGTTCGCCCGTTGGAAATGACCTCGCCCATGTCCTGTCTGTTGAACGCCAGCAGATCACTGACCTGCTGGCCCAGTGGATCAATGACTTCCAGGGTTTCACCTTCATGCAGAATGAAGGCCACGCCGCTCCTCGGCGGTATTTCGAAAACCTGGCTCATGCGCGAGGATCCCGATAGGGGCAGTGCCAGTCCGCTGGGACCTGCCGGCCGCTATATTGCCTGGCTTCGCTTACCTCTCCATGTCGGGCGAGCATTGGATTGATATCTCCGGCCATTTCACGGTCACGCTCGAGAATTTTTTCCCGCATGCGTTCGTATTTGCCTTCTTCGCGCAATTGTTCGAACTGGTCATGCAAATTGAACACCAGCGTTGGCGAGGGGAACCGGCGTGCCGGCCGCGAAGAGTTGGGGTGCAGGCCAACCACAAAGAATGCCTCACCGCCGAAGCTGAGGGAGAAATGGGGATCTTCAGGATCCGAACTGACCCGATGATCGTAGGGCTGCCCCAGCCAGTGATCCTTGTCTGCAAAGGACTGGATTCGATCCCACATCGCATTTTCGAAGCTGGCCTCATCCAGCGTCAACGGGCCTTCGAATACCACCGCCAGGCTTCGCAGTCCTTGCGCATTTGCCCGGTAATCGGCCGCCCAGTCCAACAGCGTGCGGTGGATCCGCAAATCATCCCAACCGCTTGTGAGCGAATGACATGCCAGGATCTTGAGCGTCCCACGAGCAAGGGCCGATTTGGCCCCGACGCAGGGAAAGGCAGGGTCAGCAATCCGTTCGGATACCCCTTCTTTCAGAAGTGCCACGTTGTTCACGGCGATCAACGGCCGTCGAGCGGGGTTATCATCGGCGATCATGTTCAGCTCCGCTGCCCGGTTGCGCCATCTGACGGTGCTGCTGGGCGGGCACGGATTGGGGCAGCACTCCGGCAGCGGCCACCTGCAGCTTGTTTTTCCACCCGGATATGATGCTGGCCTTGCCCGCCATCAGCGCATCCCAGCCGTCCCGCGCAACATCAGCGGGATTTGACTTGTTCTCGGCCTGGCCGACCTTTGTGTCGTCCATGCCCGCCCTGTGGAAGAATTCGGTTTCCACCGGACCAGGCTCAAGCGTCGTAATCGTGATGCCTGGGTGATCTTTCAGCTCATTCCGCAATGCTGCGGTGAAGTTATCGATGAAGGCTTTCGTGGCGTTGTAAACAGCCGAAAAGCTCCCCGGCACCCAGCCTGCAATCGACCCCGTCACCAACACTTTGCCCTCCCCCCTGGTCGCCATGGTCTGAAGAATTTTCTGCAGCAAATAGACTGTGCCGGTGACGTTGGTGTCGATCACATGGCGCCAGTCCTGCGTTGCCTGCGCCAGGAACGGGCCGCCAAGACCGTGACCAGCATTGGCGCAGAGCAAATCCACAGGGCGGCCGTTTGCCGCTGCCAGCACCTGTTCCACGCCGTCAATCGTCGCCAGGTCGACCTGCAATCGCGAGGCATTGGGATGCACTGACGAACCATCGGCAAAGGGCGTGTCTGCGACCAGCAGCAGATCATAGCCTGCGCTGGCGGCAATCTTTGCCAATTCAGCGCCGATGCCTGAAGATGCACCAGTTATTATGGCAAATTTATTGGTCATGAGCGGATCTCCTCATGATGCAATACGATCAAGGCCAGGTTTCAGCACCACCTTGGTCACTTCGTTCTGGTGATCATGGAACATCCGGTAGCCGTCCGGCGCTTGCTCCAGGCCGAGGCGATGGCTGATCAGGAAGGTCGTATCGATCTTGTCTTCAAGGACGGCAGTCAGCAGTCCGGGCAAATAGTGCTGCACATGCGTCTGGCCCGTCTTGAGTGTCAGCCCCTTTTGCATGAAGGCACCGAGCGGGAATTTGTCGACAAATCCGCCATATACCGCCGGCATCGAAACTCGCCCGCCCTTGCGGCAGGCAAGGATGGCCTGGCGGATCGAATGGGCGCGGTCGGTGCCCAGGAACGTGGACGCCTTGATCTGATCCCAGACGTTATCGACGAACAGCCCATGCGCCTCCAGGCCGACCGCATCGATGCACGCGTCCGGGCCGATGCCGCCGGTCATCTCCATCAACGCTTCGTAAGTCTGGCTGTCCTCGTAATTGATTGTCTCTGCGCCGAATTTGGCAGCCATTTCCAGTCGCTGGGGGAAGTGGTCGATCGCTATCACGCGCTCAGCCCCCATCAGGAAGGCCGATTGTACGCAAAACAATCCGACCGGCCCGCAGCCCCAGACAGCCACAGTATCGCCAGGTTCGATCTCTGCGTTTTCGGCCGCCTGCCAGCCGGTGGGCAGAATGTCCGAAAGGAACAGAACCTTGTCGTCCTCTACGCCGTCGGGAATGACGATCGGGCCAACGTCACTGAAAGGCACCCGGACATATTCGGCCTGACCACCGGCATATCCCCCAGTCATGTGACTGTAACCGAACAGCCCGGCCATCGGCTGTCCGTATAATGTGTCGGCAATGTCCTGATTGTCAGCAGGGTTGCTGTTGTCGCATGCCGAATACTGATGCTTGCCGCAATGATAGCAACTGCCGCACGAGATAGTGAATGGCACCACTACACGCTGTCCCTTCTTCAGGGTCGATTGTGGTCCTGTCTCAACCACTTCACCCATGAATTCGTGGCCCAGGATATCGCCTGCCTGCATGGTTGGAATGTAACCATCGTACAGATGCAGGTCCGACCCGCAGATCGCAGTGGAGGTCACCTTGATGATCGCATCGCGCGGGTTAAGGATTTCAGGATCGTCGACGGTGTCGACGCGAACGTCATGCTTGCCGTGCCAGGTGAGCGCGCGCATCAGGCTGCCTCCTCTTCCAGTGCTCTGGCGGTGCGGGCTGATGTCGCTATCTCGCCGGTTTCCATCAATTGCTTGAACCGCCGCAGGTCTCGGCGGGCTTGTAAAGCAGGTTCGCGCTGGAACATCTTGGCGATCAGCTTGCCGATGATCCCTGCTGGTGGATCATAGAGGATCGTTGCACTTACGATCGTACCCCGTTCCCCGGCATCGCGGAATTCAACACGGCCGCTGTTGGGTACATCGGCGCCTTCAGCGGAGCTCCAGGCGATCAGCCTGTCCGGTTGGTCTTCCGTGACGACGGCATCCCACTCGATGGTGCTTCCACCCGGCCCCTTCACGGCCCAATGGCTCGTCACATCGTCAATCATTTCGACGCGTTCGATATTTTCCATGAAGTTCGGAAAACCGCTGAAATCACGCCATTTCGCGTAAAGTTCATGGCGGGGGCGATTGATGGTGACAGACTGCCCCACCAAGCTGCTGCCTTTGGGCTCTGTAATATTTTCAGCGGCTTGGGCGGTCTTTTCAGTCCGCTTTGAGGCTGTTATCGGCGCATCGTCATGAGGTGCGGCCATCGCAATTCTCCTGCGGGCGTTTGGGCTCTTGCGGGGAAGTTCGCATGTTCGAACTCACCCCCGCCGAACCCACGCCGGCGGGATCGGTTGCAGTACGGCATCACAAATTAACAAAGGTTATGGAGAAATTTGCTCAGAGCTGGATCGTTACGGGCAGATGACCCGTTCTGCACCCATGCTGTCACAATACCGGTCACAATTCTTATGCTGATGGATCGCCTGCTCGCAAACCGGCGCGATGTTGATCTGACCAAGCAGGAACGCTGTCAGCTTGAAAACGCCATCAGCGATGTGCGCACGTTGGAGCCGCGCCAGACCGTTATTGAGGCAGGCAGACACGTCGACGTGAGCACATTGCTGCTGCAAGGCCTGATGTGCCGCTTCATCGAAGATCGGAAAGGATTGCGGCAACTCGTCTCGATCCATGTGCCAGGCGAATTTGTGGATCTTCATGCCTATCCGATGAGGGCACTCGATCATTCTGTGGGGACGCTTACCACCGTTACGGTGGCGGACGTTCCGCATGCGGCTTTGAAAGAGATACTCGATCCTCAGCCAGATCTTGCGCGCAAGCTGTGGTTCGCTACCCTGATCGACGCAGCCATGCACCGCGCATGGCTGTTCCGTGTCGGCCGGCTGGACGCCGTTGGTCGTGTGGCGCATTTTCTGTGTGAAATGAATGCCCGCCTTGAGGCCGTCGGACTATCAGACGGTCGCCGGTTCGCGCTGCCGCTCACGCAAGCCGACATTGCTGAGATTTGCGGCCTGACTACGGTTCATACCAACCGCGTATTGCGTCAACTCCGCGAAGCTGGACTCTGCCAGATGCATGCCTCTGTCGTTGAAATCTCCGATCCGGCAGGATTGTCACACCGAGGTGATTTCAACTCCGACTATCTGTATCTCTATCCACCGGAAGAAAGCCTATCCAGGCGAGAGCCGATGTTGAGCAATCAGCATTGATCCGTCCGCAGTTGACGCAGATTCACCTCGGGATTTTGCCGCGCATGATCATGGCCGCCCAGAGCCAGCCAATGATCAGCAAAGTCCCACCGACCGGGGTAATCGCCCCGAACCAGCGTGGCGCGCCCAAGGCCATCAGATACAGCGTGACCGCGAAGATTGCCGCACCCAGCAACAGCATCATCGCTGGCCCTTTTGCGAAGCGCATGATCCCGATGGCCGCCACGGCATGGACCAGTTGATAGACGCCGCCGGTGCGCAGCCATTCAGCTTCCTGGGGCCCTGCGGCACCATGCGCCCCAAACGCGCCAGCCGCGACGGCGATTGCTGCCGAGACTGCTGCCAGAGACCCTATCATCGTCGCGACCCCATTTTGTTATCGTGCGGAGCCGTGCGTGTAATACTCCCCGGCGCAAACGGCCATAGCCTGCTGCCTGGTTGCCCGCTTATGGAAAGACTTCGCCGTCACCCCCAGGCGAGCCTCGCCCTTCCCACAGCGCGATGGCGACCAGCATCACCCCGACCAGCGCATAGGGGGCACCCCGTTCGATCGTATAGACGAAGGTGCCGGCGATCGGGCCCAGGATGATGCCCAGCCCCTGCGCTGCAGCGACCGTTCCGGCGGCGGCGCCCTGCTCATGCGCCTCCACGGAATTCGCGGCCAGGGCCGATACCGAAGGATAGACCCAGCCCATGCCAAAGGCGGCCACGGCATAGCAGGCCCAGAGCATCGGCGCGCTGCTGGCCAGGGTAACGGCGCCGAAGCCGAGCCCGCCGATCAGCGCGCCATAGCGGATCAGGCGGGCCGGTGCCCAGCCAAGCTGACGCAGGAAGATCTGCGCCACCACCAGTGCTACCCCCACGGTAGCCAGCGCAATACCCGCTGCATTGGCGGCATCGCCCGGTGCGAGTTGCAGACGATCGAGCGCATAAAACCCAACCGTGATCTGCGCCACGGCCACGCTGAACATGGCGACGAAGGCCACGATCATGGCCCGCCGCAAACGCAGATCGGTCAGCTTCAGCGGCTCTGCCTTGGGTGGCGCCGTGTGCTCATGGCGCGGCAGCACCCGCCACAGCACCAGCAAAGCGACCGCCGGCAAGGCGGCTGTCAGATAGAGCGGCAGGCTCAGGCTCCAGGGCCCGACCAGCCCGGCAAAGCCCGGTCCGATCACCATGCCCGCGGCGCTCGACGCGCCGACTGCGGCCATGGCCTTGCCCCGTTCGGCCGGCGGTACGTTATCAGCGACGAGGGCAGCGCCTGTAGCAGGGACGGCCGCGTAAAACGCACCGGCCACACCGCGCCCGATCATCAACCCCACGAAAGCCAACAGGGGCGCCATGGCACTGCGCAGCGCCAGATCGATAAACAGCGACAGCAGAAAATAGCTGATGGCAAATCCCGCCAGCCCCAACAGCAGAATCGGCCGCCGTCCGCGCCGGTCGCTCGCCACGCCCCAGATGCGCGCCATCACCATCCAGGCGATGCCGGCCACGGTCATTGCGGCGCCGACCTGCCAGGGCTCCAGCCCGATGACCCGCGCAATCGGCCCCGCCAGCGCCACGAAGGCCATCATCGCCATGGAACAGACGAAGGTTTCGAACATCAGCGGCTTGAGGCTGAACCCGGCATGTGACTGCCCTGCAGCAACGGTCATCGCCTGTTCGGTCATTCGCCCGTCCCCTTGCGGATGCCGTAGAGTTCGAGCCGGTGATCGACCAGGCGATAGCCCAGTTTCTGCGCGATCATGCGCTGCAGATGTTCCAGCTCCGGATCCACGAATTCGAGCACTTCGCCGGTTTCGACATTGATCAGATGATCATGATGGGTATCGGCCGCAGGTTCATAGCGGGCACGGCCGTCGCCGAATTCGTGGCGGTCCAGAATGCCGGCCTCTTCGAACAGGCGCACGGTGCGATAGACGGTAGCGATCGAGATGCGCGGATCGATGTCCATCACCCGCTGATGCAGCAGTTCGACATGGGGATGATCTTCCGATTCCGACAGCACCCGCGCGATCACCCGTCGCGGTTCGGTGATCCGCAAGCCCCGTTGGGCGCACAGCGCCTCGATGTCGATCCTCTGCTTCATAGGCTCCTGCTCTTGTCTGTGCGCCCATCTGGCCAGCGGATTGCAGCGACCGAATCCGGGCCATGGCGGCGATAGAGCGGCGCAATCGAGTTTGCAAATAGTTCGCAATATCATACGATGCCGCCTGCTGCAGATTCGCGCAGGAGGTATCATGTACGATTATCTCGATCAGTCCCCCACCTGCCTCAGCAGCGGCAGTTGCTTCCTGCTGTCGGCCAAGCGCGGCTGGATCATGGCGGCGGCGCAGCGGCACTGCCCGTCGCTGGCGCTGGCGGGATGGTTTTCCCGCATGAACCTGCTCGAAGCGGTGAATGATTTCAGTGCGGTGATGCAGCGATTTCATCGCAGCGGGCGGCAGCAGATGCTGGTGCGCGATCTGACCTATCCGCGTATCACCGAATTCGAAGCCGTGATGATCGCAATCTGGGCGGATGTGGCCAGGCAGCGTTCGCACCAGGCCGGCGCGGTGCTGGAACTGCTGCTGACCGAACAGCAGGTCCCCTGCACGCTCGCCGCCATGCAGCGCATGGCCATGGCGATGCGAGCGATCGGATTGCCCCCTGTCGGGCTGGAGGTCGCCTGCGGGCAGGATGCCGCAGGCAACAATCCAGGCTGAATCCCCTTATGCCGGCGCCGGGCGTCCCGGCGGTGTGCGCATCAGCATCAGCATCACCAGTCCGGCAATCGATGTTGCCGCCCCGGCCAGCGCAACCATGGGGAAGCCCAGACCGGTCGCAATTACCCCACCGCCCAGCGCAGCCCCCAAGGCATTGCCGAGGTTGAAGGCGCCGATATTCATGGAAGAGGCAAGATTGGGCGCATCGCTGGCGGCGGACATCACCCGCACCTGCAGCGGCGGCACGATGGCGAAGCTGGCCACGCCCCACAGAAATACCAGCACGGCCGTCATGATCATGTTCGTCATCAGCAGCGCGAACAGCGCCAGAATGGCGGCCAGCGCCACCAGCGACACCATCAGCGTGCGATCGACCGAACGGTCGGCGAACTTGCCACCCAGCCAATTGCCCACGGTCAGCCCCAGCCCATAGGTCACCAGCATCGCCGTGACGAAGCCGAGCGAAGCCTGGGTTTCCTGCTTCAGGATCGGCGTGATATAGGTGAACACGGTGAACATCGCGCTCGAACCGATGACGGTCAGCGCCAACGCCCCCAGCACCGGGCCACGGCCCAGCACCTGCAACTCGCGGCGAATATCGACATTGGCCGGGGCGGGAATATCCGGCAGCGTGGTACGCAGGGCGACCATCGTCAGCGCACCCAGCGCAGTGATGCCCCAGAATGCGGCGCGCCAGCCCATCACATCCCCGGCCCAAGTGGCCAGGGGCACGCCCACGACATTGGCAATCGTCAGCCCCATGAACATCGCGGCAACCGCCCCCGCCCGCCGTTCGGGCGCGACCAGTGATGCGGCAACGATCGACCCGATCCCGAAGAAGGCGCCGTGATTGAAGGATGTGATTACCCGCGCGACCATCAGCAGGCCGTAACTGCCTGACAGCGCAGAGAGCAGATTGCCCAGGGTGAAAATGCCCATCAGCAGCACCAGCAGCGTACGGCGCGACATTCTCCCGGTGGTCAGCGTCATCAGCGGCGCCCCGGCCACCACACCGACCGCGTAGGCGCTGACCAATATTCCGGCGGCAGGGATCGATACACCCAGATCGCCGGCGATGACCGGCAGCAGCCCCATGGGGGCGAATTCCGTCACGCCGATTCCGAAGGCGCCCACCGCAAGGGCGAGCAAAGGCAGGTTGAGCTTCATATTGGCTCCGAATGCAAAAATGATCGCAGCACCGTGAATTGGCACCGTCCTCGCGGACGGCGATAATTCCTTTCCTTGTGCTGCGGAGTTGGCAGACATTATGGCCTTCCGGACGCGTAATGACTATTGCCGAACAAGGATAAGGAGCTGTGCATTGAACGCAAAGATGCGCCATTCCAGCGATCGAGCGTGGTCGATGGAGCTGTTCGCCACGGTGGCAGCAACTGGCAGCTTTTCGGCGGCCGGGCGGATGATGGATCTGACCCCATCGGCCGTGGCCCGCGCAATCGACCGGATCGAGGAACGGCTGGGCGCCCGCCTGCTGATCCGCACCACCCGGGCCTTGACCCTGACGGCTGAAGGGCAGGCCTATCTGCAGGCCGCACGTCGCATTCTGGCGGATCTGGATGACAGCGAAGCCGCCATCGCCGATCAGGGCGCCCCGCGCGGGCGGCTGCGGGTCAGTGCCGGGTTGTCGCATGGGCGCCTGGCAATCGTGCCGCTGCTGGGGGAATTTGTCGCCCTTCACCCCGGCATATTGGTCGATATCAATCTGACGGACAAAGTGGTGGATATTGCCGGCGGTCAGGCGGATGTGGGCATCCGCTTCGGCCCGCTGCCTGACAGCCTGCTGATGGCGCGCAAGCTGGGCGAAAGCCGGCGGGTGATCGTCGCTTCGCCGGACTATCTGGCGCGGTGCGGCAATCCTCAGCTGCCGGAAGATCTGCTTCAGCACAATTGCCTCAACTTCAACTTCCGCCGGGCCGAACCTGTCTGGCCATTCCGCGGGCCGGGCGGCGATTACGCGCTGGCGGTCAATGGCAACATGGAGGCCAACAACGGGGAAAGCCTCAGCCAGCTGGCGCTGTCAGGCGTAGGCCTGGCGCGCGTCGGCGCGTTCAGCGTGGAGGCAGACATCGCAGCCGGGCGGTTGGTGCCAGTGCTGGAAACTTTCAATCCCGGCGATATCGAAGCAGTCCATGCCGTGTTCGTGGGCGGCGCCAACACCCCCACCCGCGTGCGCGTATTCGTGGATTTTCTCGCTGAAAGATTGGCAGGGTGAAGCCGGCAGGTTGTGCCCTGATCGTCCCGCCTTTGTGGCGTCTCGCAGCAAAGCCGTTAGCATATTTAGAGAAAATCAAGCTTTGCCACCTATTCACCATTCCGGATCGGAGAACCAGCAAGGCGCAACCTGCGACAGGCGAGGTCGTCTCCTGAGCGTTAAGTGAGGAACGGAATGAGCGCATTCGGACGCAAGAACGGGATCAGCGGCATGGCGCCGGGAGCCCGACCGAGCTTCGGTGTGGCCCGCCCAATGAAAGCATCCGGCAATGAACCGGCTCTGCCCAACGGTGGCGACCAGTTCCCGCCCGTGCCCGGAGAATTGTCAGCGGAGGAATCACGCGGCAACCTCAAGGGCGATGCGCTGTCTCGTCTGGCTGACCGTGCCAATGCGGTTCACGAACGCACCGAAATCGGTGGTTTCGAAGCCAGCATCCACAAGATCAAGGAACAGGTTCTCCCTCGCCTGCTTGAACGTGTCGATCCCGAAGCTGCTTCGACCCTGTCGAAGGAGGAACTGTCGGAAGAATTCCGCCCGATCATCATGGAAGTGCTGACCGAACTGAAGGTCACGCTGAACCGGCGCGAACAGTTCGCGCTGGAAAAGGTGCTGATCGACGAACTGCTCGGTTTCGGCCCGCTGGAAGAATTGCTCGGCGATCCCGATGTGTCCGACATCATGGTCAATGGACCGGACCAGACCTATATCGAAAAGAAGGGCAAGCTGCAGATCGCGCCGATCAAGTTCCGCGATGAACAGCATCTGTTCCAGATTGCCCAGCGGATCGTGAACCAGGTCGGCCGCCGCGTTGACCAGACCACCCCGCTGGCCGACGCCCGCCTCAAGGATGGCAGCCGCGTCAACGTCATCGTGCCGCCGCTGTCGTTGCGCGGTACCGCGATTTCCATTCGTAAGTTTTCCGAAAAGCCGATCACGCTCGACACGCTCAAATCCTTCGGATCGATGAGCGAGAAGATGTGCACCGTGCTCAAGATCGCTGGCGCCTGCCGGATGAACATCGTGATTTCCGGTGGTACGGGTTCGGGCAAGACGACCATGCTCAACGCCATGTCGAAGATGATCGACCCGGGTGAGCGCGTGCTGACCATCGAAGACGCCGCCGAACTGCGGCTGCAGCAGCCGCACTGGCTGCCGCTCGAAACCCGCCCGCCGAACCTGGAAGGCCAGGGCGCCATCACCATTGGCGATCTGGTCAAGAACGCCCTGCGTATGCGTCCGGACCGGATCATCCTGGGCGAAATTCGTGGCGCTGAATGTTTCGATCTGCTCGCCGCCATGAACACCGGCCATGATGGTTCGATGTGTACCCTGCACGCCAACAGTCCGCGCGAATGCCTGGGCCGTATGGAAAACATGATCCTGATGGGCGACATCAAGATCCCCAAGGAAGCGATCAGCCGCCAGATTGCCGAATCCGTCGATCTGGTGGTGCAGGTGAAGCGCCTGCGCGATGGTTCGCGCCGTACCACCAACATCACCGAGGTGATCGGGATGGAAGGCGATGTGATCGTCACCCAGGAACTGTTCAACTTCGAATATCTGGAAGAAACCGACGACGGCAAGATCATCGGCGAGTACCGCAGCTCCGGCCTACGGCCCTATACCCTGGAAAAGGCCCGTCAGTTTGGATTTGACCAGGCCTATCTGGAGGCTTGCCTGTAATTTCCGGCCTGACCGATTGGGGGCGAAGCTGCCGCAACGCCTGGCAGCTTCGCCCTAACCGGCAATCCAGCCCTTGAGCGCCAGGGTCAGCAGGATGATCCCGACAAAGGCTGCCAGCAGATAGACTGCGGTCCACGGCACCCAGCCCACCGCCTCTATGCGGGTGCGCCGCGTCCTTCGCCGATCGGCCAGTGTGGCAACGGCAGCAATAACCAGCAGCAAGCCTCCGCTCAGGCCTACCAGGGTTGCATCGCTGGCGAACAGCAGAAATTCCGGCTCGTGCATCAATGGCCATATGGTGGAGTCTGGATCATGCAGCAATGGTTGCGTGTGCAGCACATAACCCTATGGCGGGTGTATGACTGCCGTTCCGCAGCACCGCCCCCTGCTTGCCCTGTTGATCCGTCTTGGCGCGATCGCTGCGCTCGCGTCCATGTCTGCCCTGATCAAGCTGGCATCCGATCGCGGTATCCATCTGCTGGAAATCATGTTCTGGCGCCAGTTCGTCACCCTGCCCATTCTGGTGGGCTGGGTGCTGGCGACCACGGGCATCGCCACGCTGGCCACGCAGAAGCCCAAACGCCATTTCATGCGCTCGCTCTATGGCACGGTGGGCATGTTGCTGAACTTCGGGGCGGTTATCCTCCTGCCCCTGGCAGAGGCGACCACGCTGAATTTCACCGCCCCGATCTGGGCCACACTGTTGTCGCTGCTGCTGCTGAAGGACCATGTCGGCCCCTGGCGCTGGTCGGCCGTGGTGCTGGGGTTTATCGGCATCGTGGTGATCGCACAGCCGGGCAGCGGGCATTTCGAACTCTATGGCGCGCTGGTGGCGTTGGGCGGCGCCTTCATGATCGCGCTGATCTCGATCCAGATCGCCGATCTCAACAAGACCGAAAAGCCGCTGACCATCGTGTTCTATTTCGCGCTGTTCAGCGTGCCGATGACCGGCGTGTTCATGCCTTTCGTCATGGGGGCGCATGATGCGGCGGGCTGGTGGCTGCTGCTCGCCATCGGCATCACCGGTTCGATCGGGCAATTGCTGCTGACGGCGGCGCTGCGGTTCGGCACGGTCGCCAGCGTGATCGTGATGGATTATTCATCGCTGTTCTGGGCCACGCTCTATGGCTGGCTGATCTTCGAAACCCTGCCGCCGACTAGCACCTGGCTCGGGGCGCCGCTGATCGTGGCAGCGGGCGCGATCATCGCCTGGCGTGAACACCGGCTGGCGCGGCAACGCCGGCAAGCGCTGGCCATGACCGAGGGAACTTGAGCGGCGCGGCGGCTTTGTCTAACCGGGATCTGCTCCGTTGAGCGAAAGGACGAAACGAATGCTGCGTAAGATCATCATCGCCATGACTGCTGGTGCCATCATGCTGACTGCCGGTGCCTGCAACACGGTCAAGGGTGTGGGCCGTGACATTCAGTCCGTTGGTGAAGCTGGCGACCGCGCCATTTCCTGACCTGTCAAACGGCTGGTCAAACGGCGGGGCCCAGACAGATGCCCCGTCACGATCCTCAGGTCTGAAACAGAAACGGCAGCCGGCTTCGCTGTTGCCGGGCGACCAGCAGGCCATAGGCCGCCGTCAGCACGCCCGCGGGTGTTTGTGCCTGCCGCAGCTTTTCCGCCAGCACCGGCAAGCCATAGCTGTCCAGCCTGCTGCCGTGCTGGATCAATCCATTTTCCAGCGTCCCGGCCAGACCCGGGCCTGCCTCGGCCCGATCCATCAGAGCCCGCCAGGCGGCGGTCAATATCCGTTTGGTGTCTTCTGCCGGCACAGCCCGGAAGGCTTGCGCGGATCGTGGCGCCAGCTTTTGCAGCCAGTCGCGCCAGGATGATTTCCGATCATCCCGATAGGGGCGCTGCCACAAGGTCAGATCGACCGTGCTGCCGTTCCCGCACAAGGTGATCGGCACCACCGACAGACGATCCCCGTCGCGCATGATCTTCGCCAGCACCGCGCCGTTCCAGCCATGGCGAACCGTGGCTTCCAGCGCTTCAATGGCGGTCGCGACAGGTTCCTCGTTATCAATCGTCAGCGCCAGCCAGTTTCCGGCACGATCGCGGATTGGCCAGACCAGTTGCTGGGCGAAATCATCGAAATAAGGCGCGGCGCAATGCGATGGCGCCAGCAGGCAGGCCACCGGCGCGGTGCCCGCATCCAGGCCCAGGCCTGCCGTGCGCAGGAACAGCGGATGCAGTTCATCCCAATCGTGAATGGCGACGGACCATTCTGCCAATGGCACCTGAGCACGCGCGCCGATCATCGCCCGCGCCGTTGCCGGCGCAGAAAGACGCCCTTCTGCAGAAATATTCGCGCCCTCCAGGCTGAAGCTGGCATGGGCCAGTTCGGTCAGCGGCGCAGCCTGCCACACCGGGAATTGCCGCCAGGCGATGGCGGGGGTGAACTGCGGATCCTGCCCGGCACCGCGCGCCAGCGTGGTGGACAGCCAGCGCCCCGTTTCCACTTCGCAGAACCACGCGGTCACCCCGCGCGCACCACCCACGCTGCGCCATTGTTCCCCGCCGCAGCCCACCAGCGCCAGCGGCGGCGCGGGGGTGAAATCGCGGCGCACCTTGCCCGCCAGCGTGATCTGGCGCCCGCCCTGTTCCTGCTTCAGCGCCTGCGTCAGGGCGAAGGCGCTGGCGGCCAGTTCCAGCATGCCGTCCGGATCGAACGACACCGACCGGCGACGGCGCAAGCGCAATTGCGCTGCGATGCCGCGCAACATCGATGACAGGCGCGGCAGGCTGTCCGCGCGCGACGATACCGAGATTTCGAAGAGGGATTCTTCCAGCGGCAAAGGCGCCAGATTGAAACCGACGGTCACCACTTCGCCCAGCGCCTTGCCGACATGATCGAGGAAGGCGGGATCGATCTGCAGGCTGGTGGCCGTGTCACCCACCTCTTCCACGGTAATGGCGTCCGGCACGGTCAGCCCGAAATGCGCCCGCGCGGCGAGGACGGCGGCGGCATGATAGGCTTTTTTCTGCGCCTTGGGCGCTTTGGAGACGATGCCGTCGGCACCCTGCCCGCGCAGGATGCGGACTTCATCATCCAGTCCTTCGAAATTCACCCCGATCGCATTGGCCTGGGCGGTGATCGTGCCGGCGCCGGGCAATATCTCCAGCGCCGCACGCCAGCTGGGACGACCGGCCCAGCGTTCCAGGGCGGCAGGATCGAAAGCCTCGGCTATGTCCCTGGGATCACCCTGCGCTTCCGGCTCGGGGGCGTCCGCCTCGGCCGACTGGATCAGCATGACCGCCGCGATGCGGTGGCGGCAGACCTCGATCGATTTGCAGGCACATTGCGCCGCGCGTGGGCCGCGCTTGTCGATCACGACCAGCTGGCCGTCGGCCTCGATCTCTGCCTTGTCCGCCTCTGCGGAAACCAGCCGCACCTTGCCATCGGTCAGATCGCGGCGGGCACGACGGACCAGGCCGGGGTTGGCCAGGGTCGCGAGCGCTGCGTCATCGAAACTGGCCAGGCTCTGGCGCAATTCGGGGCCGATCATGCGATCTTCTCCCCGATCCATTCGGCGAAATGATCGGGCGTCAGCGCGGCGATCTGCATGCCGCAACCGGCCAGCCGTTCGGCCATCCGGCGATCATAGACGGGCGCGGCATCATCGCTGAGCGCGCCGAGGCCAAGCATGGTCACGCGGGCCGACGCCATGCGCCGCACCCCCGCCAACATGCGCCCCACCGGCGCCCCTTCCTCAAAATCGCTGATCAGGACGAAGATGCTGCGCGTGGGCTGGCTGATCAGCGTTTCGCAATATTCCACCGCCGCGCCGATATTGGTGCCGCCGCCCAATTGCACCGACATCAGCACTTCGACCGCGTCATGCGCCTCGCTCGACAGATCGACCACGGAGGTGTCGAACACCACCAGCTTGACGTCGACCGCCGGCAGGGAGCTGAGGATGGAGGCCATGACCGCAGCATAGATGGTGGAACTGAGCATCGATCCCGACTGGTCGACGCACAGGATCACGGTCCAGGGCAGGCGCCGCCGGCTGCGGCCATAGAAGCGCAGGCGATCGGCCACGATCACGCCACGTTCCGCGTCCCAGTTCTTCAGATTGTCGCGGATGGTGGCGCGCCAGTCGAAATTCTGCATCGATTTGATCTGGCTGCGGCGGAAACGGTTGGGCTTGCCGGCCAGGGCCGCCTCTATGCGCGGGCGCAGGCGGCGCAGGATATCCTCCACCACCTTGCGGGTGACCTCCCGGATCTTTTCCCGCATCGCCGGGTCGGCCTTGCCCTTGAAGGCTATCAGCGCCTTGAGCAGATCCTTGCTTGGCTCCATCGCCTCCAGCACGCCGGGGTCGGACAGCAGATCGGCCATGCCCAGATTGTCGATCGCGTGGGCCTGCACGGTTTCATAGACCGATTGCGGAAACAGCTCCCTCAATTCGCCCAGCCAGCCCAGCGGGGTCAACTGGCTGGGATCGAGCGAGCCGGCGCCGGAGGATTTCCGCTTGTCGCGGCGCAATCCGCGCTTTTCCATTTCGCGGGCATAGAGATAATCCAGCGCCCGATCTGCGCGCAAATCCTCGCGGCTCAGCCCGCCATTGGGCAAAGATCGTTCGGCATAGCGCCCGAGCGCGAGGCGCCAGCGGCGCGAAAGTTCCGGATCGCTCATGCCATACCGTCCTGTTCCAGCAATGTCGCCAGATCGCGATCCAGCGCGAGATTGGCCGTCATCTCGGCCTCTGAAATCGCCACCAGCGCGGCCAGATCGCCCGGTTGCGCCCCGATCCGGATCGCCACCTCTTCCGCCAGCCGGTCTATCTCCCTTGGGTCGAGCGGCATCAGTGCGAGCCGCAGATGCGGCAGCAGGGCGAGGAAATCGGCCTGTTCCGCGTGGCCGACCACGTCATTGATGGCATCGATGATCGCCGGGGTGACCCACAGCAATTCGCGGGCGATGGCGATGATGCCGCCGAGGAAGGCGAGCCTGTCCGACGGATCGACATAGCCGCCGCGCATTTCGCCGCGCAGTCGGTCTTCCAGCAGATCCATCGACGCCTGCCCGTCGATG
Source organism: Croceibacterium xixiisoli (assembly GCF_009827305.1). Lineage (GTDB taxonomy): Bacteria > Pseudomonadota > Alphaproteobacteria > Sphingomonadales > Sphingomonadaceae > Croceibacterium_C > Croceibacterium_C xixiisoli. The sequence goes on from NZ_WTYJ01000005.1 coordinate 75,186, forward strand.
AGGGAAAAGGCCAGCACCGCCCCGGCAAGCCCGGGCATCAGCATCCGCTGGTTCAGCAGCGCCAGCGCATCATCGAACAGCGCAATATCCATCGGCGCTTGCGAGGATCGGGCCAGTTCGATCAGTCCGCGCAGATCAGCGAGCGAGGCGATGGCGCCGCGCAGCTGATCTTCCCCGTAATCGGCCAATTCAGGCAGCAGGATCAGCACCCGGCGCCAGGCGGCACCGATGATCCGGTCGATCACCGAGATGTCCGTAATGCCCAGCGCATCGCGCCCGCGCCGCAACAGCACGAGATCGGTCAGGGCCGCCACCAGCGATGCCAGTTCCGGATCTTCGACGATCTGGGTTTCGACCAGCGTCAGCATCGCGCCCGCCCCGCCCTTCAGCCCGGCGCGGGTGGCGGCTGCGAACAAATCGATCGCGGCGCGGGCGTTGCGGCCCTGCCCTTCCTCTTCCAGTGCGGCCAGCTTCCAGGCCAGCACGGCGGCCAGGGCTTCATCCAGCGTGTCGGCCACTTCGGACAATTCGATCAGCCGGGCTTCCACCTGCGGTGACCAGCAGAGCGTCCAGATCTCATGCAGCCGGTCCAGCGCGGCATCATTGCGAAAATCCGGCCCGGCCGTGCGATTGGCAAAGCTGGTGCCGATCAGCGTCATGGCGTGGCAGAACCGGCTGGCGGCGCGATGGCGCGGCTTGCGATAGATATCGAGTTCCCGGCTGCGCCGATCGCCATCCTCGACCGAGAAGCCGAGCTTGCGGGCCTGTTCGCGCACCGCCTCCACCAGCGGCGGTGATCCAGCCGAAGGCGGCACTTCGCCGATGGCATGCCCGGTCAGCCAGCTGCGCAGTTCCGCCAGCAGCGGCACATCGGCAACGGGAATTTCGCCCTTGATGAAGCTGGACCGGATCGCATCGATCACATCGTCGCGCGTGGGGAACGGGCGCCCGCGCAGCATGGCCAGGCGTTCGGCCTGTTCGATGGCATTGACCATGACGGGGAAAGACGGCGCTTCCCCATGTTCGCCCGTGGCATTGCGCAGATGGGCGGCGAAACCGGTGATGATGTCGCGCGACAGGCCATCCCCGCCCTGCCCACGCATTTGCCACAGGCGGTCGTAATATCCAGGCAAAGGCAGGCCGGCGCCATAGCCGGAGAGGGCATCGAGCTGGCGCATGCCATAGCGGATCAGATAGGATTTTCCGCCCCTGGCAGTTGGCGCGATCGGCTGGTCGGTTGCGGCGGCAAACATCGCCCCGGCGTGGAAGCCCCCGACGATCACGATGATCGGTCCGGTAAACTCATTCCGATATTGGGCGACCAGCGCGCGCATCTGCGCTTCGCGCGGCCATGTCCCGTCCCTTGCCATCCGGGCCGGATCGGTGGCGCCGCGAATGCAGGCGCAATAGCGGCCGACATCGGCAAAGAAGCCCTGCCAGTCTTCGCTGCCCAGGCGGGTTTCGAACAGCTGATCCCACACCTCATTGCCATCCCGGCAACCGAGTTCGCGGGCGAGCGCTGTCACATAATCGCCGACATCGAAAGGATGCTCGTCACCCAGCAGCGATCGGCCCGGCGTATCGCCCGGTTCAGCCAAATCCCCTGTCTCATCAAGCATTTCCCGCGCGGTAGAAGGAAGATCGATGAAGCGCGCCGGGATGCCACGCCCCTGCGCCGCCTGCAAAGCGATCAGTTCCGGGCTATGGGCGCAGAACGGGAAATAGCTGACCGCGCGGCGTGTTGCGCCATGGGCATCGTGGCCCGCCTCGCCCTTTTCGGCGTCCTTCAGCGCGACCACGGCGATGGGCGCGCGGGTGCGCGGATCGCACACCATCTCGATCAGCGGATCGAAGTCGCACGGCCCTTCCACCAGAATGGCCGCCGGTTCGATTTCGGCGATCATGCGTTCCAGATGCGCCGCGCAGGCCGGGCTGTGGTGGCGTATCGGCACCACCCACAGATCCCGATCCTGATCATGCAGCGCCGGTATCTCCAGCGGGGCAATGTCCAACCGCCTTACCCCAGTTTCAGCGACCGGGCCGCCTGATAGAATTCCTTCCACACGCCCGACCGGCCCGCCCGTTCCTTCACGATATGATCGACATAGGCGCGCAGCCGTTTGCCATCATCGGGTGAATCCTTGAGCACCACGCCCTGCAGCTGGCGCGCGACATGCGCGCCTGACAATCTGCCATCGTCGAGATAGGCCGCCTCCAGCGCGGCGGCGTGCAGCACATTGACTGCCTCGGCCGTGGACATGACGGCATCGGGGCGGGTCAGCGCGACACCCTCTGCCGTGCGTCCGGTGCGCAGATCCTGGAAGGTCTTGACCAGCACATCGGCCACGTCGCGTTCGCCGCTGATCGAAACCCCGGCCGTGCCGAGCCGTTCAGCGAGCTGCCGCAGCACCAGTTCGCGTTCGAATTCGGGATCGGCGATCGGATGCACGGTTTCGAAATTGAACCGGCGTTTCAAGGCGCTGGACATTTCATGCACCCCGCGATCGCGCAAATTGGCCGTGGCGATGACATTGAAGCCGGGCGTAGCAGTGGCGACGGAATCCGATCCCAGTTCGGGCAGCGCCAGCGACTTTTCCGACAGGATCGAAATCAGCGCATCCTGCACTTCGGGCGGGCAGCGGGTGATTTCCTCAAACCGGACGATCCGCCCCGTGCGCATGGCGTTGAGCACCGGCGAAGGCACCAGCGCCCGCTCGCTCGGCCCTTCGGCCAGCAGCAGGGCGTAGTTCCAGCCATAGCGGATGTGATCTTCGGTGGTGCCGGCCGATCCCTGCACCACCAGCCCGGATGTGCCGCAGACGGCCGCCGCCAGCAGTTCGGACAGCAGGGATTTGGCCGTGCCCGGTTCGCCCACCAGCATCAGCCCCTGCTGGCTCATCAGGCTGACGATCGCACGATCGACCAGCGGATCATCGCCATAGAACTTGCGCGACACCCCCAGCTTCTGGTCACCCAGCAGGAAAGAGCGGACCGCGCGGGGGGACAATTGCCAGCCCGGCGGGCGCGGGAATGTGTCCTGCGCCGCCAGCGCCGAAAGCTCCGCCGCATAGCGCAGTTCGGCCGAGGGGCGGATCATCTGTTGCGTCATACGTAGGCCTTCTTGTTCCATTCGGCGTCGAAGCCGGTGCCCTTGTCGGCAATATCATGCAGATCGCGCCAGCATTCGGCCAGCAACACGGGCGGCACATCGCCCAGCGCGACCTTGCCGCCATAGCTGCCACCGACGCCCTGCCCCTTCAGCTTGCGGAAGCCGAGAGACTGCAAGGCCGCCGGGCGGTTTTCTTCCGGCAGGGGGCTGCCGGTGAATTCGATCTCCACGATCAGCCCGGCATCGCGATAGGTTTTCTCATAGGTCAGGAACCACCCGCCATCCTGCGCCGGGCCACGCTGATAGCCCAGCTTACCCGCCGTCCCGCGCAGCTTGAAGGTTTCGATCATCCAGCCTTCGCGGTCCATGATATCCCGCGCGGAAACCATCTGTTTCGTGAGTTCCGGCAATTCCCGCCCGAACTGGTCGAAGGGCGGCTTGATCGCATAATCGGTCAGATGCTGGCGCCATGCGGCGATGACATCGGCATCCAGCAGGGACGAATGCGCCAGCCGGATTTCGGCGAAGCCGGCAATGTCGACATCGCCATCGTCGCGATCGGTAAAGCTGCCATCACCCATCGGGCGGAAGGTTTCGCCTTCGTTTCCGTCCGCATCCAGCCCCTGCCACACCAGCCGGGTTGCCAGCCGCCCGACGATCGGATGGCCGAGGATGAAGCTTTCCCAATCTTCGCGCAGCCAATGGCGCTGCAGGCACATCGCTTCCTGCAGGCGTTCGGCCTGCGCGGTGATGACCTGCTTCACTTCCTTCCTGGCATTGCTCAGCGCCTTCTTGGCGGCATCCACAGCGGGCTTTTCTTCATCCACGCGCGGTCCGGGCAGGGATTTCACCTCCTTGCCATCGGCGTTGAACAGCACGACCGCATCACTTTCATCCAGCCGCGCGGTGTAGCGCCGGTTGTCCCCGCATTCGAGATCGAGCGTGCCATCGGCTTCGAACCCGCCGTGCGGAATGGTCCGATCGGCCAGCAGCGCCGCCGTCCAGCCATTGCGATCGGCGATGGCTTCGATCAGCGATCCGGCCAGCGCCTGCACGCTCTTCTGCTTGGTGCGGTTGGATGCGACCAGCACGACCTGCAGCGCCGCGCTGGAACTGTTGGCCGCCAATGCCTCCAGCAAAGCTTTCGCCTGCGACACCCGCCCGCCGTGATCCTTCAGATAAGCGCGCACCCGCTGCGCCGCATCGGCGCCATTGACGTGGGTGGTGAGCGCCAGCATGCCCTTGCTGTCGGCCGTGCTGCTCAGATAGATTCCGGCGTGATCCGATTTCAGCCGGGCGAACACGATGCCCCGATCGGTCGGCCAGTAATCCGCGCTCTGCGGCCAGCGCTTGGCATAATCGATATTCTGCTGCAGCCGCGTATCGACATGGGCCATGGCGAAGGCATTGGCCTCCTCATCCGTGGGCGTGCGCGTGTCTTCATCGATCCAGCCGGTCAGCACCATCCAGCCCAGCCGATGCGCGTCGCCCGGCGCCAGGCGATCGAGCCACAATTCCATCAGCGCATTGCCGCCGGGCTGCTTCAGCTTGACCGCCAGCAACACCCACCAGCGCGGCAGCACCGGATCGACATCGCTGCCATCTGCCCATTTCAGCGCCGGCAGCTGATCGAAGGGAAACCATTCAAGTCCCTTGGTCTTCGCCTTGGCGATGCCGGCCTTGGCTTCCTTCACCATGGCGGCATGGTCGAAATATTCCGACACATCTTCACCCATGCGTTCCAGGGCGGAGATCATCGCGGCGCGCGCGACATCGCTCTTGTCCTTCTTCAGCGCCTGGCGGATGGCCGGCGCCTGATCCCGGTCGCCGCGCCGCGCCAGCCAGTCGGCCGCCAGCGCGCGCGTATCCTGCCGGCCGTCTTCCAGCTGCAGCGCGATCGAACCGCCGATGCCCGGCGTGTCACGCAGCAGATTGCGTGCGGCATCCCGAACGCGGGAGGATGAGTCATTGGCCAGGATCATCAGCCGCGGGCGATAGCGTTCGGGCAGAGCCGGCATGCCGGCGAGCAGATCCAGGCCGATCATGGCGCGCATGGCATTCTGGCCCGATTGCGGCACCAGCCCCAGCGCTTCGTCCAGCAGTTCGATCCGCTGCAGCACATAGGGCCAGAGCGGCGCTTCCAGCTCGGGCAGTGCCCAATACCAGTTGCGGGTCAGATGTTCGTGCAGGAAATCGCTGCCGCCATGTTCCAGCCACAGCGCGGCAATGGTGCGCAGGTCCGCCCCCTTGGCCACCCGCCGCTGCACCGCTGCCCCCACCGGTCCGGACCATTCGCTGAACAGGCTGATGAAATTGCTGTTGCTGGAGGCCACGCTCAGCCGCATCAGATGGTAAAGCGTGATATCGGGATGATCGAGAAACGCCTCCACCGCCGGGTGGCGCAGCAGGCTTGAGGTCATCCAGGCCAGCGGCTTGCGCTGATGCTGAGCCGATCCGGATCCTTCGGCCAGCTTGCGCAGCTTCTCGAGATCGCCGGCGCTTACTTCTGCACTGTGCTTCGTCCAGTGCCACTTCTGCTTCGCCGCATCGCTCTGGCGTGCCTCCCGATAGATGCGGTTGAATTCTTCCATCGCAGGCTTCAGCACGGCCATCACCTCCGGGCCGATCGGCGTGGATTGCGGGATCGGCTCTGTGGGCGGGGCGGCGATCCAGCTGCCATCGACGGCGGTGAAACCTTCCTCCCCGTCGGGCTGCCGGTTCTCATCCACCGCAATCGCGCTGGTCGTCGCACCGGTGGAGCGATCTAGCGCTGCGAGCACCTTGGCCGAGGTTTCCCCTTCGCGGATCTTTTCCAGCAGCGCCGGCGCGGCGGCATCCAGCGTGCCGGCGATCACATCGACCAGCTCGGCGCGCTGCCCGGGCGCAGCGCTGGTGAGCCGTTCCTCGATCAGAGCCTGCAAATCGGCCTTGTCGGCACCGGTCAGCGCCTGGCGCGCGGCGGTGCGCACCTTCTTCGATGATCCGACCGCCGAATCCAGCAGCAGCGGCAGATAATGCCGGTGCAGCCCAAGCCGCCCGATGGTCGAAACCAGTTCCGCGCGCACATCGGCCGCGAGACCGCCCTGGATCGCGACCACCTCATCGCGCTGTTCTTCCAGCAGTTCGGCAACACCGCTGAAGCGGCCGACCGAGGTGTTCGTGCCATAGCTGGCGGCATCGCGGCAGAACAGAACGTCGAGCACCGCAGGCAAGCCGGCCCCGCCCGCTTCGGATACGGCATGGAGCAGGCCCAGCGGCTGATCCTTGCGATCATCGCCCAGCCAGTTGGTGACGGCATGGCGCAACCAATCCGGTGATTTCTTGGTGCCGTAATAACCCCAATCATAGGTGATGGGTTCAAGCGCGGCCAGCACCTCACCATACCGCTTCAGCTGGCCAGGCTGCCACAGCCCGACATCCTTGAAGAGGCCCGCCTTATCCTTGCGAGGATAGCTACGATGCCGCGAGTTCCATTGTTGCTGTACGGCAGTCCCGGCGACAGTCAGCAGAAGAGACGGATTTTCGCCGGTCCGGATGAACTCGGCGGTCTCAGCCGGGAGATTGCCTCCGGCCTTGGCCAGATGGCCGAAGAAAGCGCGCAGTTTGGCGCTTGCCACGCCGCCCGCCGTATCACCCTCCCCCGCTTTCTCGATCCCCAGCCCCTGCTTAACCTTGTCCCAGATTCCGAGCGACAAACGCCTTCTCCCGTATTTGGATTCTCAATGGTCGAAAATGCTTTGCAGCACAGGAATGGCAATTCGCAGACAGGGCATTTGGCCGTATTGGGCAAGAATACGATGAGACCGGCGAAAATCACGATGATCTGCCGATCGACTCAGTCCCCGAAAAAGGCGGTTTCGCTTCGCAGCCGTGCTGTCTAAGTCACATGGCAGACAAGTGTGTTGGGAGAGACAAGGGTGAGCATTCTGGAAGGCCGCGTGGCCGTTGTGACCGGTGCCAGTTCAGGGATCGGGGAAGCCTGCGCGCGCGTGTTCGTGCAGCGCGGGGCGAAGGTCGTGCTCGCCGCACGCCGCGCCGAACGGCTGACCGCGCTGGTCGAAAAGATCGAGGCGCTAGGCGGCGAAGCGCTGGCCGTGGCTACTGACGTGACCGATGAGGCGGCAGTGCAGAACCTGTTCGACAGCGCGGTGGCGCGGTTCGGCACGGTGGACGTGCTGATCAACAATGCCGGCATCGCCGACAGCACCCCGGTGGACGAGATGTCGCTCGACCTGTGGCAGCAGGTGATCCAGACCAATCTGACATCGGCCTTCCTGTGCAGCCGTGGCGCCTTCCGCGTGATGAAGGGCAAGGGGCGCGGGCGGATCATCAACATCGGTTCGATTTCGGCCCGCGTGCCGCGCCAGCACAGCCCCGCCTATGCGGCCAGCAAATGGGGCCTGGACGGGCTGACCCGTTCGCTGGCGATCGACGGGCGCGAACACAATATTGCCGCCTCCATCTTCCACCCCGGCATCGTCGCGACGGAAATCGCCCCCGGCGCGGTCAAGCTGCCGGACGATCTGAGCGCCGATCCGATGGATATCGCCGAAGTGATCGTCCACATGGCCGATATTCCCGACCATCTGAATTTCTACGAAGGCATGGTCGTGCAGAACAAGATCCCCTTCCTCGGGCGCGGCTGAGCCATGGCTGGGCATCTGGGCTGCTACAACATCGCCGATCTGCGCGATCGGGCAAAACGGCGCCTGCCGCTCGGCATATGGGAATATGCCGAGCGCGGGGTGGAGGATGAAACCGGCATGGCGCGCAACCGCGCGGCGTTCGACCGGATCACCTTCCGCCCGCGCGTGCTGCGCCGGGTGGACCGGATCGATACTTCGGTCAGCATCTTCGGCCAGCCGACCCCGATGCCCCTGGCCCTGGCGCCCACCGGCGCGGCCGGTCTGCTGTGGCACAATGGCGATCTGGCACTGGCGCGGGCGGCAGCGGCCGCCGGCCTGCCCTTCACCATTTCCAGCGCCAGCACGCTCGATGTCGATGTGATCGCCAGCGCCGGCGGGCGGCTGTGGTTCCAGCTATATCTGTGGGAAGATCGCAGCCTGTCGATGGCCGTGGTCGATCATGCGGCGGAACTGGGGTGTGAGGCGCTGTTCGTCACGCTGGACATGGCGGTGCCGCCCAATCGCGAATATATCCACCGCAATGGCTTCGGCACGCCGTTCACGCTCAACGCCCGCAACACCATCGACGTGCTGACCCATCCGCGCTGGCTGGCCGGCGTCATGGGCCGCTACATGCTGAGCGGCGGTATTCCGACCCAGGCCAATCTGCCGGATCGCTTGCGCACCAAGGTCACCAAGGGCGCGCCCCCGGGGGCATTGTTCAAGCAGGATGATCTCGATTGGGACGGGATCAGGGAATTGCGTGACCGGTGGAAGGGCAGACTGATCCTCAAGGGCATCCTGCACCCTGCAGATGCGGAACAGGCGCTGGCCGCAGGCGCGGATGGTGTGGTGGTTTCCAACCATGGCGGGCGGGCACTCGATTCCTCGGTCGCGACGATCGATGCCCTGCCTGACATTGTGCGCGCCGTGGGCGGCAAGATGACCATCTTCCTCGACAGCGGCATTCGCCGGGGCAGCGATATCGTCAAGGCGCGTGCGCTGGGCGCCGATGCCGTGCTGGCCGGGCGCGCGCCGCTCTATGGCCTTGCGGCTGCGGGCGAGGCCGGCGTGGCCCGCGCGCTGGAACTGCTGCGCGCCGAAACGGCACGCACCATGGCGATGCTGGGCACACGCAATTTTGCCGAAGTGGCCGATGCGCTGGCGGATTGATCCTGCCGGCCGGCGGGGCTGACCATGCGCAAGCTTGGGTTGGCCGCGCTGGCACCGCTGGCGCTGCTCTCGGCCAGCCCGGCCGGAAGCACAACTATACAAACCGGGCCCACTGCGGCGGGCTTCGGCGTGTTGCAGGTGCTCGATGATCGGCTGGCGCAGATTGCCGATCCGCTGCTCCGCGCCAATGCGCCCCTGTGCCGCAATCTGATGCCCGGGCTGGGCATGGTGCTGCACAGCGCGGACCAATATCCGGCCGCCTTGCGCAGCCATTTCCCCAATGGTGAGATTGCTGTCGCCGGCACCCTGCCCCAATCCGCCGCGGCACAGGCCGGCATGCGGTCCGGCGATGGAATTGCCGCAATCAACGGCGTGGCCGCGCAGGCATGGCCGCGCAACGAGGGGCAGATCCTGCGGGATGCCGCCTTTGCCCGGCTCAGCAGCCTGCCGGCCGATGCCCCGCTCCAGTTGACGCTTCGCCGGGGCGACAGCGATCTGGTGGTCGAAATGCAGCCAGTCCCGGCCTGTCGCGTGCTGTCGGAAGTCGTCACCGATCACAGCCTGTTCGCGCACACCGATGGGCGGATCATCCAGTTGAGCGCCGGCTTCGTTTCGCAGGCCAGCGATGACAATCTGGCAGCGATCTTCGCCCATGAATTGGCGCATGTGATCCTGGAGCACCGGCGGCGCCTGGCGGAGGCCGGCATTCCGGCCGGAAGCAAGGGCGACACCGGGCGCAACCGGGATATCAATCGCCAGACGGAGATCGAGGCCGACCGGCTGTCCGTCCATCTGCTGGCCAATGCCGGATTTGACCCGGCTGCGGGCCCGGGGCTGTTCCGCTCCCCCATCGGCCGACGGATGTCAGGAGGATTGCTGCGCAGTCCGATCTATCCATCCGCACGGGACCGGGCCGATACGATGGATCGGGAGATTGCCGACTATCAGCTTCAGCGCCGCCAGCGGCTTTCCATGGCCGGGCATTTGATGCTTACGCGGGACCAGCCCTTGCTGACAGAATAAGCCCGGCCCTCAACCTCGATGTTCAGGCGCTTCGCTGATGTCGATATAGCGGCGATCATAATAGGACAGCGGCACCGCATTGGCGCGGTGCTTGGCCGCGATCAGTTCACCGATGAAAATCGAATGGGTGCCGAATTCGTGGCAATGCGCCCGGCGGCAAACCAGGCTGGACTGCGCGGTCGCCAGGATCGGCACGCCATGGCTGTCTTCCCATTCCCCGACAGCAAAGCGATCTTCCCCCCGGCCCGACATGAACTGTTCGGCCACATCGCGATTGCCCAGACCCAGCACATTGATGGCGAAAGTATCGGCATTGTTGAGCGGATCATGCAGCGAAGCCGAACGGTTCACACAGACCAGCAGGGATGGCGGATCGAAGCTGAGCGAACTGACCGCGGTGGCCAGAATGCCGAAGCGTTCCCCGCCATGACCTGTCGTCACAGCGTAAACTGTCGCCGCCACATGGCGCATGGCGTTGCGGAAGCTGTTGAGCAGCTCGCCCTGATCTTGATCAATTTGCGTCACAACCTACCAATGGTCATTGGCGGCCTGACGTGCAAGACTCAAACACACATTCACGACAATGTGATGCAAGTTTCTTGTGATCACATTTTAATGTGATATATGGGGCGCATGACACCGAGCATCATCGATCGCGTCCGCGCCATCGTGTCCGAAGGGACCATGACGCGTGCCGGCCTCGCCCGCGCAGCTGGCCTCCATGCCAACACTTTGCGTGAATGCACCGAAACCGGGTGGAACCCGACGGCGGAAACCCTGGGCAAGCTTGAACGCTTCCTGGCGGAAAACGACGAATCGCCGGTGCTGGTCCCGATCGAGGAGATCATCGACGAGGCACGCAATGGCCGGATGTACATCCTGGTCGATGACGAGGACCGAGAGAATGAAGGCGATCTGATCATTCCCGCGCAAATGGCCACGCCTGATGCGATCAACTTCATGGCCACCCACGGGCGCGGGCTGATCTGCCTGGCGCTGACCCGGGATCGGGTCGATACGCTGTCGCTCGAACTGATGAGCCGCAAGAACGGCACCAGGCATGAAACCGCCTTCACCATTTCCATCGAGGCGCGCGAAGGCGTGACCACCGGCATCAGCGCCGGCGATCGCGCGCGGACCATTTCCGTCGCCATCGATGCCGGCAAGGGCGCCGAGGATATCGTCACCCCCGGCCATGTCTTCCCGCTGGTGGCGCGCGAAGGCGGCGTGCTGGTCCGCGCTGGCCATACCGAAGCATCGGTCGATATCTCCCGCCTGGCCGGGCTCAATCCTTCGGGCGTGATCTGCGAGATCATGGAGGAAGACGGCAGCATGGCGCGGCTCGACGGGCTGATCCGCTTTGCCCGCAAGCATGGGCTGAAGATCGGCACGATCCGCGATCTGATCGCCTATCGCCGCAAGCATGATCATCTGGTCGAAAAGCGGGCGGAAGCGCGCTTTGCCAGCCGCTGGGGCGGGGATTGGACCGCGATCAGTTTCTGGAACAAGGCCACCAAGGGCGAAACCATGGCCCTGGTGAAGGGCCGGATCGATCCCGAAAAGCCGACGCTGGTGCGCATGCATGCCCTGTCGCTGTTCGACGATGTGTTCGGCAATGACACCGAACGCAACGGTCTGCTCGAAGGGGCGATGCGGATCATCGGCGAGGAAGGACGCGGAGTGGTCGTGCTGCTGAACCGGGCATCGCCCAGCGGGCCAAGCTCGGCCATTCGCCGGCTGGCGCGCGAAGCGCCGGTGGATGACGGGCAGGAACCGTCGGAACAGCGCGATTATGGCGTCGGTGCGCAGATCCTGGCGGAACTGGGCGTGCATCACATGGAATTGCTGACCAATACAAGGCATTCGCTGGTCGGGCTCGAAGGCTATGGCCTGTCGATCATCGGCGAACGTCCCATTACCCCTGAAGGAGCCGAATGATGGCGAGTTTTCTGATCGTTGAAGCGCGTTTTTACGACCATCTGAACGATATGCTGGTGGCCGGTGCGCGCGCCGCGCTGGAAGCTGCCGGGCATGAGGTGGACGTGCTGACCGTTCCCGGCGCGCTGGAAGTGCCCGGCGCCATTGCGGTGGCCGCCGAAAGCGAACGCTATGACGGCTTTGTCGCGCTGGGCGTGGTGATCCGGGGCGAAACCTATCACTTCGAAATCGTCGCCGGGGAAAGCGCGCGCGGCATCATGGCGCTCACCATGGATGGCCTTCCGATCGGCAACGGCATATTGACGACCGAGAATGAAACGCAGGCGATCGTTCGTGCGGATCCGGCCCAGTTGAACAAGGGTGCCGGTGCCGCCGAAGCAGCGATGGCCCTGCTGGCCTTGCAGGAGAGATTTGCATGAGCGTTCACCCCGCGATTTCCGGTCTGCCGCTGGTACTGGGCGGCAATGTGTTCGATTTCACCGCTGACGTGGATACCAGCTTCGCCATTCTCGACCGCTTCTATGAAGCAGGCGGGCGGATGGTGGATACCGCGCAGGGCTATTCGGTCTGGGTGCCCGGCCATGTCGGCGGCGAAAGCGAAGCGGTGATCGGCCAATGGCTGACATCGCGGGGCGTGCGCGCCGATATGCGCATCCACACCAAGACCGGCATGAACGGGGATCCGGGCGATCTGGAACCGGGAAAGGTGGCCGCAGAGCTGGAAAAGAGCCTGGAACGGCTGCAGACCGACTATGTCGATCTTTATTACGCCCATCGCGACGATGTGCAGACGCCGCAGGATGAGGTGGCCGAAGGGTTCAATGCGCTGGTGCTGGATGGCAAGGTGCGCGAACTGGGTGCCTCCAATTACGACGCGGCCCGGCTGGGCGCGATCCATGCGCTGGCGCTGGCCAATGGGCAGCGGCCCTTCACCGTGCTGCAGAACGAATACAATCTGGTCGAACGCGATGCGTTTGGCGCCGATCTGCAGCAGCTGTGCATCGAAAAGGGCATTGCCATGCTGCCCTGGTTCGGGCTCGCCGCCGGTTTCCTGACCGGCAAATATCGTTCGCGCGACGATCTGGCCAAGCACAATCGCGGCTCCAGCATCGAACGCTTTTTCGACAAGGGGCTGACCATCCTGCCGGTGCTGGATGATGTGGCGGCGGAAACGGGCGCCAGCCTGGCGGCGGTGTCGCTGGCCTGGCTGGCCCGCCAGCCGGGCATCACCGCGCCGATCGCCAGCGCCAGCCGGCCCGATCAGCTCGATGTGCAGTTCGAAGCAATCGCGCTGACGCTCAGCGATGACCAGATCGCACGGCTGACGGCGGCGGGGGCGTAACGCCCCCACCCTGCCCGATTACCAGATACGGATGCGCTGTTCGGGGGGCAGGTAGAGCTTGTCCCCCTCCTTCACGTCGAAGGCCTTGTACCAGGCGTCCAGATTGCGAACGGTCAGCGCGCGATACATGCCCGGCGCGTGGCCGTCGGTGGCGATCCGCTGGCGCAGGGCATTGTCGCGCATCTTGGTGGCCCAGGCCTGGGCAAAGGCGATGAAGAACCGCTGATCGCCGGTATAGCCCTGGATCACCGGCGCCTCCTTGCCGTTCAGGGATGCGCGATAGGCATCATAGGCCGCCGCCAGCCCCGCCAGATCGGCGATGTTCTCACCCAGCGTCAGCCGGCCATTGACGGCCAGATCCGGGAACGGGCGATAGCTGTCGAACTGGGCCGACAGGGCGGCGCCGGCAGCATCGAACTTGCTGCGGTCGGCATCGGTCCACCAATTGCGCATCGCCCCGCTGGCGTCGAATTCGGCACCATTGTTGTCGAAGCTGTGGCTGATCTCATGCCCGATCACCGCCCCGATTGCGCCGTAATTATAGGCGGCATCGGCCTGCGGATCGAAGAACGGTGGCTGCAGGATGCCGGCCGGGAAATTCAGCGCATTCTGCACCGGCAGATTGATGGCATTGACCAGCTGGGCGTTCATCCACCATTCGCTGCGATCCAGCGGCTTGCCGATCTTGGCCAGCTGGTTGCGATATTGCAGCAATTCTGCCGCCTGCTTGTTGGCGAAGGCCGCGCCGGGGCGAATCTCCAGGCTGCCGTAATCGGTCCAGCGATCGGGATAACCGACCGAGACCTGCATGCTGCGCACCTTGGCCAGCGCTTCCTTGCGTGTGTCGGGCGCCAGCCAGTCGATCGCCTCCACCCGCTTGGCGAAGGCATCCTTGATGTTGCCGACCATGCCATCCACCGTCGCCCGGGACGAGGCGGGGAAGAATTTTTCGACATATAGCTTGCCCAGCGCATCGCCGAGCCACTGATTGACCGAAGCCAGCGCGCGCTTGTCCCGCGCGCGTTGCTGCGGCGTGCCTTGCAGCTGCGTGCCGTAGAAGGCGAAGCTGAGATCATCGATCCGCTTGGGCAGCACATCGGCATTGTCATTGATGCTGTGGAAGATCAGCCAGTCTTTCCACGCCTCCAGCGGCTCCGACCCGACCAGCCGCGCCAGCCGGGGAATGGCCTGGGCGTGATAGGCATTGAAGCGCTGCTGATTGCCAAGGGACGCCGCCTTGAAGAAGGCCGGCCAGTCGATGCCCGGCGCCTTGCTGGTGAAATCGGCCGGGGACCAGACCTGCTTGGCGATCTGCCAGTCATTGCTCTGTTCGCGCGTCGCATGGGCGGCGGCGATCTTCATTTCCAGGTCATAGATCCGGCTCGCGCGGGCGGCGGGATTGTCCAGGCCACCGGCGGCGAGCAGATCGGCGATATATCTGCGATAGGCGCTGCGATGCGCGGCCATTTCGGGCGCGGAGGACAGGTAATATTCCCGCTCCGGCATGCCCAGCCCGCCCTGCAGCAGGTAGGGCATCACTTCCCCGCCCACCAGCGCCTGCGTCACGAACAGGCCGAACAGATTGCCGGTTTCGAAATTGGTGGCATTCAGCGGATCGACATCGGCGCGCAGTCGGGATCCGAGCATGGCGGAAAGCCCGGCCTTGTCCTGGATCGCGGCGATGCGGCTGAAATCCTCCCGCAAAGGCGCAACGCCTGCGGCATCGATCGCGGCCGTGTCGAGATAGGTTTCGTAATAGGTCTTCACCAGCGCCGCATCGCTGCCGGCGGCGGCATCGGATGTGCGCAGATCGGCGATCAGGCTGGCCAGATTGGCGTCGGTTTCCTCATTCGCGATCCAGAACCCGCCGATGCTGGAACGGTCGGCCGGTATCTCCGTGCTTTTGACCCAGGCACCATCGGCATAGGTGAACCAGTCGTCGCCGGGTTTGACGGAGGTATCCATCCAGGCCGGATTGATGCCGAGTTGGGTGCCGGGCGCGGGAGTGGAGCTCTCCTCGGCCATTTTGCAGGCCGTCGTCCCGGTCAGGATGGCGCAACTGGACAGAAGCAGAGCGGCGACGAAGGAAATGCGCATAGGTGAAACTCCGGAAAACCATGAATGCACACAATATAGCAACTACTGAAACTATTTGCGCCAAGGACCATCGGGCGACAAGAGCCGCCTCACTTCGGAGAAGTTCGGCCCAATCGACATGGCCGTCAAGCCAGGGCGCCAGATACAGAATCAGGAAGGGCGCGAACATCGTTCGCGCCCTTCCATACGACCGGTCTGACAGGAGAACCGTCAGCCTGAGCTTCAGTCGGCAAGCCGGCCAAAGCAATTGCGCCCGGCAAAGCGGGCGCCATCGCCCAGCTCTTCTTCGATCCGGATCAGCTGGTTATACTTGGCGAGCCGGTCCGAACGCGCGAGCGATCCGGTCTTGATCTGTCCGCAATTGGTCGCGACCGCCAGATCGGCGATGGTGGAATCCTCAGTTTCGCCCGAACGGTGGCTCATCACGGCGGTGTAGCCGGCACGATGCGCGATATCGACGGCTTCCAACGTTTCGGTCAACGTGCCGATCTGGTTGACCTTCACCAGCAGCGAATTGGCCAGCCCTTCGCCGATGCCCATAGTCAGGCGGCGCGGATTGGTGACGAACAGATCGTCACCGACCAGCTGAACCTTCTTGCCGATCTTGTCGGTCAGCGCCTTCCAGCCGGCGAAATCATCTTCGGCCATACCGTCCTCGATCGAACGGATAGGATAGGTGGCGCACAGATCGGCCAGATAATCGGCCATTTCCTCACCCGACAGCGACAGGCCTTCGCCGGCAATGTCATAGCGGCCGTCGGCGAAGAATTCGGTGGAGGCGCAATCGAGCGCCAGAGCGATCTCTTCGCCCGGCTTGAAACCGGCGGTTTCAATCGACTGCATGATGAAGTCCAGCGCCGCGCGGGTGCTGGCCAAATTGGGGGCAAAGCCGCCTTCATCGCCGACCGCGGTCGACAGACCCTTGTCATGCAGGCCCTTCTTCAGCGTGTGGAAGATTTCCGCGCCCCAGCGCACCGCCTCTGCCAGCGATTCCGCGCCGACCGGCATGATCATGAATTCCTGGAAATCGATCGGATTGTCGGCGTGCTCGCCGCCGTTGATGATGTTCATCATCGGCACCGGCAGAACATGGGACGATACGCCGCCAATATAGGAATAGAGCGGCAGGCCGCGCGCATTCGCCGCGGCTTTGGCCACCGCCAGGCTGGTGCCCAGAATGGCATTGGCGCCCAGACGCGCCTTGTTCTCGGTCCCGTCGAGCGCGATCATCGCCAGATCGATGTCGCGCTGATCTTCTGCGTCCAGGCCAAGCAAGCATTCGGCGATGTCATTGTTCACTGCATCAACGGCATGGAGCACGCCCTTGCCCAGATAACGACCCTTGTCGCCATCACGCAGTTCGACCGCTTCATGGGCGCCGGTGGAGGCGCCCGACGGCACGGCCGCGCGGCCGAAACTGCCATCGTCCAGCAACACATCGACTTCGACCGTGGGGTTGCCCCGGCTGTCGAGAATTTCCCGTCCGTGAATGTCGATGATTGCGGTCATGTTAAGCTCCGACAATGCGAGATGTTGTAATTCGATTGGGCAGCGGCATAATGCAGCCTCGCGCCTCCTATGCGGCGGAACCAACGGGTGCAAGCCGCGTTCGAAGGGAAAATGGCGGTTGGTCACACTGTGTCCGCATCCATTTTGAAGTATGCGATACCCAATTTGTTGAAAGGGGAAACCATGGCCGATCCTGTTGCAGAAACCACTGATACGGGCACCGCAGCCGCTTGCGGCGAAGCCAAGACCCGCTTCAACGCGGCACTCGATGAAGCACGCGCCGGCGCATCGGCACTGGGTGCGGAAGCCCGCGCCAAGGGCGATGACTGGACAGCAGAAGCAAAGGTCAAGGCGGCTGATCTGGCCGTTGAGGGCAAAGCCCGCGCGAGCAGTGCCCTTTCCGGGCTCAGCCAGCTTGTCGCGGAAAATGCCCCGGCCGTAGATGAAAAGCTCGGCTCGAAATATGGCGACTATGCCCGCAGCGCCTCACGCGGTCTGCAGGACACGGCCGATCGCTTGGATGCCAAGAGCATCGAAGATCTGGGCAATGACGCCAAGGAATTCGTGCGCACGAGTCCGGGCACAGCCATCGGCATTGCAGCGGTGACCGGCTTCCTGATCGCCCGCCTGTTTCGCAAATAAGCAGTGAGCCTGCATGAAGAGCAGCCCATTCCGTCTTCCGGACGGGATGATGCGGAAGAATTTGAAACCCCCGGGCAGCGATCGCTGCTCGGGGACATTGGTGATCTTTTCGAAGATGGCCGGACCTATGTCGAAGCCGAACTGGCATTTCAGAAAACCCGCGGGGCCTATGCCGCCGGGCAGCTGAAATCGGCACTCATTTATGCCGTCATCGCGCTGGTCCTGGTGTTCTTCGCCGTGCTGGGCATTACCGTGGGCCTGATCATAGCGCTTGCGCCGATACTGACCATCTGGGGCAGTACTGCCCTGGTGGCGGGCGTTTTGCTGTTAGGGGCAGCCCTGGCTGCGCTGAAATTGAGCAAGCATGCGCGGGCTTTGACCGGTGCTTTCAAGAACAAACCGGGCAGCTGAGATCATGGACAATAGCTATCTCGATCTGGTCGAGGCGAAAGCCTTGCGCGATGCCGCCCGCAAGCTGGTGGAATCCGATGTGGAACTGATCCGTATCGGCGTGTCCGAGCGCAGCGTTACCGAACGAGCCTTCGGGCGTGTGTATGATGGCGTAGCCGACGCTGCCGAAGGCGCGCGTGACATCTGTGGATCCCCCGTGAAGATCGCCCTGATCGCCGGCGGCATCGGCGCCTTGTGGTTTGCCCGCAAGCCAATCATCGGCGCGATCGAAGGCTTGTTTTCGTCCGATCGGGAACAAGGCGAACCGGCGGAGCATTCCGAAGATACCCCCAATCAAGCGATGGAGCGCCCAGGCAATGACCGAGACTAAACAGGAAGAGCTCAGGCAGAAGATCGCGGACGGCCAGGCACGGCTGGAAGAACGCACCCAGAGCCTGCTCGAAAAGGCCGGTGAGAAAGCCGTCGAAGCGCGTGATGGTGTCACGAATTTTGCCAAGGATCATCCGATCGCAGCGGTAGCCGGCGGCCTGGCCGTGGGCGTGCTGATCAGCGGATTGATCTATCGCCGCCGGCAAAACCGGTCTTCCGATGTCAGCGCCAAGGTGCATGATGTTCGCGATCGGGCCGCAACCCTGGCCACGCTGGGCGTAGATTACGTCATCGATTACGCGATGAAGGCGCTGGATGCGGCGGGCGAAGCCGGCCGTGCCGGAGCCGATCGGGTGAGCGATCTGGGTGACTCGGTCGAAAGCGGCACACGCGATCTGCGCCGCAATGCCGGCCATCTGGCTGAAGAGCTGGGTGATCGGGTCAGTGCCGCAGGGCATGACGCTGGCGAACGGCTTCGGTCTGCGAAAGACAGTGTCAGCGATATCGTGAGCAGAACCCTGCGTCATCATTGACACTTCGCGCTTGCAGCACGCCGCCATTTTCTTACATGGCGGGGTGTCAGCAATCATCTTTCGGGGACTGCACTTGAGCAAGCAGCTGCTACATCTGGTCATGGGTGGTCGTGTTCTCGACCCCCAGGGCACGGAATTCGAAGACCTCAATGCCATTCACATCGTCGGGATTTTCCCCGACTACAATGCAGCCGTCGACGCCTGGCGTGGCGAAGCGCAGCGTACGGTGGATGATGCGGAAATGAAGTATGTCATCGTGCATCTTCATCGTTTGCTGGAACCGGATTTGCCCGGCGCCTGAAGACGACCGCGATCACGTGATTGATCACGGATCCGGACAACAAAAAAAAAGCGGGCGGCATGGATATGCCGCCCGCTTTTTTCATGCCTGCCCAATGCGGGCTGACAATCTCGTCAGATGAATTCGATCTTCTGGACCAGATAGAACCGGTCGCCGCTGGGCACGGTCACTTCCACTTCTTCGTCCACCAGACGGCCGATCAGCGCACGTCCCAGCGGGGAATCATAAGAAATGCGGCCCTGCTTGGCGTCGGCTTCGGTCTGGCCGACAATCTGGTAACGCTGCGATTTGTCGTCTTCGTCCAGCACGGTCACCGTGGCGCCAAACACGACGCGGTCACCTGAAAGCGTGGTCGGATCGATGATCTGAGCGCGGCTTACCCGGTCTTCAATGTCGGAAATCTGCGCTTCCACCTGACCCTGCCGTTCCTTGGCAGCGTGATATTCGGCATTTTCCGACAGATCGCCATGCGCCCGCGCTTCTTCGATGGCGTCCACAATACGCGGACGCTCCTGCCGCAAAGCCTTCAGATCGCTGATGAGCTTTTCGTAGCCCTCCGCCAGCATCGGAACTTTTTCAACCATAACCCCAGTCTTTCCTCGCAATTCCGGCAAAACGACCGCGCCAGCCCAGGCGGGCTGATCTTCGACGTTCGGATGTCGGGAAAACGCGCTTGATCAGCTATAATAGTCCTGCAGCGGACGTACTTCAAGGTCAGCCGCGCGAACTGTTGCGATCGCCTGGGCAACTGCCGTCGAAGATGCCGCAGTGGTGTAATAGGGAATCTTCGTTTTCAGCGCCGATGCCCGGATCGACTGGCTGTCCTTGTGGCTCTGCCAGCCTTCGGTTGTGTTGAACACCAGCGCGATTTCACCATCGATGATCTTGTCGACGATATGCGGGCGCCCTTCGGCAACCTTGTTCACCCGTTCCACCGGCACGCCGGCTTCCGCCAGATATTGCTGCGTGCCCCCGGTGGCGAGAACCTTGAAGCCCTTTTCCACTAGCAGCTTCACGGCGCCCAGGATCTGAGGCTTGTCGCCATCCTTCACCGATACGAACAGCGTGCCGCTTTCGGGCAGCACCGTGCCCTCGCCCAGCTGCGATTTGATGAAGGCGGTCGGGAAATCGCGATCGATGCCCATCACTTCGCCGGTGGACTTCATTTCCGGCGTCAGCGCCGGGTCGGAACCGGGGAAGCGCGCGAAGGGGAACACCGCCTCCTTCACCGCCATGTAATCGATATCCAGATTGATCTTCGGCAGATCGGCCAGCTTTTCACCCGCCATCACGCGCGATGCGATCTTCGCGATCGGCTGCCCCACCGCCTTGGCGACGAAGGGCACCGTGCGGCTTGCGCGCGGGTTCACTTCGATCAGATAGACCTCGCCATCCTTCACCGCGAACTGCACATTCATCAGCCCGCGCACGCCCAGCGCCATCGCCAGCGCTTCGGCCTGACGGTGCATTTCCGTCACGATCTCTGCCGGCAGACTGTAGGGCGGCAGGGTGCAGGCGCTGTCACCCGAATGGACGCCAGCCTCTTCGATGTGCTGCATCACGCCGGCGATCACAACCTGCTCACCATCGCACAGCGCGTCGACATCACATTCGATCGCATCGCGCAGATATTGATCGACCAGCACCGGGCTGTCGCCCGACACAGTCACTGCCGTGGCGATGTAATCATCCAGCTGGGCTTCGGAATCGACGATTTCCATTGCCCGGCCACCCAGCACATAGCTGGGGCGCAGCAGCACCGGATAACCAATGCGCGCGGCAGCAGCGGCGGCTTCGTCGCGGCTCTTGGCAATGCCGTTCAGCGGCTGCTTCAGGCCAAGCCGGTCCACCAGCTGGGCAAAGCGTTCGCGGTCTTCGGCCAGATCGATCGCATCCGGGCTGGTGCCCAGGATCGGAATGCCGGCCGCTTCCAGGGCACCCGCCAGCTTCAGCGGGGTCTGCCCGCCGAACTGCACGATCACGCCAACCAGCTCGCCGCGCGACTGTTCGACATGCAGGATTTCCAGCACGTCTTCGGTCGTCAGCGGTTCGAAATAGAGCCGGTCCGAGGTGTCGTAATCGGTCGAAACCGTTTCCGGATTGCAATTGACCATGATGGTTTCGAACCCGGCCTCCGCCAGCGCGAAGCAGGCATGGACGCAGCAGTAATCAAACTCGATCCCCTGCCCGATCCGGTTCGGCCCGCCGCCCAGGATCACGATCTTGCGCCGATCGGAAGGATCCGCCTCATTCTCCGCCTCGCCGAAGCTGGGGGCTTCATAGGTGGAATACATATAGGGCGTCACGGCTTCGAATTCGGCCGCGCAGCTGTCGATCCGCTTGTACACCGGAACCACGCCCAGCCGATGACGCAGGGCGCGCACTTCGTCTTCGCTGGTTGCGCCAGCCATGGCGAGCAGCGCATCATGCAGCAGGCCCGAACGCCGTGCCTGGGTTTCCGCCATCCCGCCGGCCACGCCGACAGAGCGCACGGCCAGATTGGCCAACCGCTTGTCGGAAAAGCCCATCGACTTCAGCCGGCGCAGCCCGGCCGCGTCCTGCGGCAGGCCGTCGGTGGCGATCACACCTTCTTCGTGAATGATTTCCGCGATGTGGCGCAGGAACCAGGGATCATAGCTGGTGATCGCCTGCACCTCTTCAACGGTGAAGCCTTCGCGAAACGCCTGGCCCACCTGCAGCAGGCGATCGGGCGTGGCGCGCGACAGCGCCGCCGTGATCACATCGCGCGGTGCGCCTTCGAGTTCGAGCACGCGGTTGAAGCCGTCCAGCCCGGTTTCGAGACCGCGCAGCGCCTTCTGCATGCTTTCCTTGAAGTTGCGGCCGATGGCCATCACTTCGCCGACCGACTTCATCGCCGTGGTCAAATCCGGGCGCGCGCCCTTGAACTTTTCGAAGGCGAAGCGCGGGATCTTGGTGACGACATAATCGATCGTCGGTTCGAAGCTGGCCGGGGTGGCGCCGGTAATTTCATTGGTGATTTCGTCCAGCGTGTAACCCACCGCCAGCTTCGCCGCGACGCGCGCGATCGGGAAGCCGGTGGCCTTGGATGCCAGCGCGGAAGAGCGCGACACGCGCGGGTTCATTTCGATCACGATCAGGCGGCCATCCTTCGGATTGACCGCGAACTGTACGTTGGAACCACCTGTTTCCACGCCAATTTCACGCAGCACAGCAATGCTGGCGCTGCGCATGATCTGATATTCCTTGTCCGTCAGCGTCAGCGCCGGGGCCACGGTGATGGAATCGCCGGTGTGCACGCCCATCGGATCGACGTTTTCGATCGAACAGATGATGATGGCATTGTCCGCACGGTCGCGGACCACTTCCATCTCATATTCCTTCCAGCCCAGCAGCGATTCCTCAATCAGAACCTCTGTGGTGGGGCTGGCGTCCAGGCCTGAACGCACGATCTCTTCGAATTCCGTGCGGTTGTAGGCGACGCCGCCGCCCGTGCCGCCCAGCGTGAAGCTGGGGCGTATGATCGCCGGCAGGCCGGTGTGTTCCAGAATGGCGAAGGCCTGATCGACATTGTGCGCCGTGCCGCTGCGCGCGCTTTCCAGGCCGATCTTGTCCATCGCTTCGCGGAAACGGGTGCGGTTTTCGGCCTTGTCGATCGCGTCGGCATCGGCGCCGATCATCGTCACGCCAAACCTTTCCAGCGTGCCATCCTCGAACAGCGACAGCGCGCAATTCAGCGCGGTCTGCCCGCCCATCGTCGGCAACAGCGCATCAGGCCGTTCCTTCTCGATGATCTTGGCCACCATCGCCGGGGTGATCGGTTCGACATAGGTCGCGTCGGCAAATTCCGGATCGGTCATGATCGTGGCCGGGTTGGAATTCACCAGGATCACCCGGTATCCTTCTTCCTTCAGCGCCTTGATCGCCTGCGTGCCGGAATAGTCGAACTCGCATGCCTGGCCGATGATGATCGGACCGGCGCCAATGACGAGGATCGAGGAGATGTCAGTGCGTTTGGGCATTTAGGAGAACTTCTTCCCAGCTGTTGTGATCCACTCGGGGGCGGATTGCTTCAGACGAAGGATGTATAAACGATACGCTTGTATCCGGCGGAAACCATGGTTCGTCCTTCCGGTGGCGAGGCCTGCGACCCCGCGCTCACCAGAAGAGCATACCACTGCCATCAGGCGTTTTCACGCCCGAGCATGCCGACGAACTTTTCGAACAGATAGAAACTGTCCTGCGGGCCGGGGCTCGCTTCGGGGTGATACTGCACCCCGAAGGCAGGCTTGCCCGTGATCGCAATCCCGCAGTTCGAACCATCGAACAGCGAAACATGCGTTTCTTCAATGTCTTCGGGCAGATTGCTGTTATCCACCGCGAAGCCATGGTTCATGCTGGTGATCTCCACCACCCCATCGGCAAGGCGCTTCACCGGGTGGTTTGCGCCGCGGTGCCCCTGATGCATCTTGGTCGTGCTCGCGCCGGCGGCCAGCGCCAGCATCTGATGACCCAGGCAAATGCCGAACAGCGGCACATCGCGATCCAGCAGGCCACGGATCACCGGTACGGCGTATTCGCCGGTGGCTGCAGGATCGCCCGGACCGTTGGACAGGAACACGCCGTCGGGTGCCTGCGCCAGCACATCGTCAAGCGAGGTTTCGGCCGGCACCACGGTCACCCGCGCGCCTGCGGTGACCAGATTGCGGAAGATATTGTCCTTCGCTCCGAAATCCATCGCCACCACATGCGGGCGACCGTCGGCGGCATCATTGGCGTAACCCGAACCCAGCGACCACGCGCCGCCGGCCCAGCCTTCCGACTTTTCGCGCGAAACCCGGCGTGCCAGATCCATGCCTTCCAGGCCGGACCATTCGCGGGCCCGCTGCAGCAAGGCGGGAATATCGAACACGCCATCGGGCGCGTGGGCGATCACCGCATTGGGCGCGCCCGACTGGCGGATGCGGCGCGTCAGGGCGCGCGTATCGACACCCGAAAGGCCGATCTTGCCCAGCGAGGCGAGCCATTCAGAAAATTCCCGGTCCGACCGGAAGTTGGAACTGCGCGTGACCGTTTCGCGAACGACACAGCCCACGGCGCCTTCCACCTTCGATTCGATGTCTTCACCATTGGTGCCGACATTACCGATATGCGGGAATGTGAAGGTGACGATCTGCGCCGCATAGGACGGATCGGTCATCACTTCCTGATACCCCGTCATGGCGGTGTTGAAGCAGACTTCGCCAACAGCGCTGCCGGTGGCGCCAAATCCATGGCCCCAGACGACGGCCCCATCGGCCAGAACAAGAACTCCCGTTGCACCCTTGGGTGGCGCATACGAGGAGGCGGGGTCAGCCATGAGGCGCTCCGTTGATTAAAATTGCGGCGATGCGTGCTAAGGCGTGGCGGCTAGACCTGCCCTTCCCCCGCGTCAAGCTGTCGCTTTGCGCAAAGCTCGTCTAAGCACCCGGTTTCCGCGCAAACTGCGCCTTACCATCCACAGGAAAGTCTGACCAATGATCCGCGATACGATCAAACAAGCCACCATCACCGCGATGAAGGCAGGCGAAAAGGACCGCACCGCCGCGCTGCGTCTGATTTCGGCCAAGATCAAGGATCGCGACATCGAACAGCGCACCGCCGCCAAGCCGATGGAAGATGACGCGCTGGTAATCGACACGCTGCAGAAAATGGCGAAACAGCGCCGCGAATCGATCGAGATGTATCAGCAGGGCGGCCGCACCGAACTGGCGGATAAGGAACAGGCCGAACTGGTGGTGATCGAGGAATTCCTGCCCCAGCAGCTGTCCGAAGACGAAACCCGCGCCATCATCGAAACGATCAAGGCCGAACTGGGCGCCACCGGCATGAAGGACATGGGCAAGGTCGTGGCCGAGCTCAAGGCGCGCCACGGTACGGAACTGGATATGGGCAAGGCCAGCGGGCTGGTGAAGGTCGCCCTCGCCTGAACGCCGGATTCCGGCGCCTGATCAACGCGACGGTGGGCTGTTGCCGGCCCGCCGCTCGACTCGTTCCGACCGACCGCAGTAGAACACGCCCATGCTGAGCCCCCAGTTCCTGGACGAGCTGCGCGCGCGAATCACGCTTTCCGCCGTGATCATGCGCACCACCAAGCTCATCCGCGCGGGCCGCGAATGGAAAGCCTGCTGCCCGTTCCATAACGAGAAATCGCCAAGCTTTACCGTCAACGACGAAAAGGGGTTCTATCACTGTTTCGGTTGCGGTGCGCATGGCGATGCCATCCGCTGGATGACCGACCAGCGCGGCCTGTCCTTCATGGATGCGGTCAAGGAACTGGCGGCGGAGGCCAGCCTCGAACTCCCCGCCCCCGATCCGCGCGCCGCGCGTCAGGCGGAACAGCGCGCCGGCCTGCATGATGTGATGGCCGACGCGCAGGATTGGTTCGTCGAAAATTTGCGCGGCGATGCCGGGGCGAACGCGCGGGAATATCTCAAATCGCGCGGTTTCGATGGCCACACCATCGGCCGCTTCGGCTTTGGCTATGCGCCGGACAGCCGCAATGCCATGGCCCAGGCGCTGACCCGCTTCGAACAGCCGATGATGATCGAGGCCGGGCTGCGCATCCAGGTGGAAGGCAAGGATCCCTACGATCGCTTCCGTGACCGCCTGATGCTGCCGATCCATGATGCCCGTGGGCGGGTCATCGCCTTTGGCGGTCGCATCCTGGCCAAGGACAAGACCGACGCCCCCAAATATCTCAATTCCCCTGATACGCCTTTGTTCGACAAGGGGCGCACGCTGTACAATCTGCATCGCGCCAGCCCCGCTTCCCGCCGCACGGGCCGGGTCATTGCGGTCGAAGGCTATATGGATGTCATCGCCCTCGCCGCTGCGGGGATCGAAGATGCCGTTGCGCCGATGGGCACCGCGCTGACCGAACAGCAGATCGAACTGATGTGGCGCCTGGCGGACAAGCCGATCCTGTGTTTCGACGGCGATGCAGCCGGTCAGCGGGCGGCCATGCGCTCGATCGGTCGGGTGCTGCCGCTGCTGCGCCCCGGCCGATCGCTGCAATTCGTGCGCCTGCCCTCCGGGATGGATCCGGACGATCTGATTCGCCAGCGCGGTGCGGCCGCGATGGAGCAGCTTCTGGCGGAACCGGTCTCGCTGACAGACATGCTCTGGGAAGGGGAACGCGATGCGTCACCCTTGACTGGTCCGGAAGATAAGGCCGGGCTGAAGGCGCGATTGATGGCGCATGTCGATGCCATGACCGATGTGGATATCAAGGCACTGTATCGGCGCGATCTGCTGGACCGGTTTTCCGCCTTTGCCTTCCCCCAGCGCCAAAGTAGCGGAAATGGACGTATGGGAAATGGCGGGGATCGACCCCGTTTTCAGCCACGTTCCGGCAAACCCGGTTCCCGCTGGCCAGGCTCGCGTTGGTCAGACCCCGAAGGCGCCAGCGACGGCCTCAAACGCACCTCAGCACGCGCCGGTTCACGCGACATGCTGGCCCAGGCGACATTGGCCGGCTTCGATCGCTTTCCCGATCAGATCGCCCGCCATGCCGAATCGCTGATGCGCCTCGCACAATTGCAGCCACAACTTGCATCCGCCGTGGATCGATTGCTCGATCATGACGAAACACTTGAACACTTCGGCATTCTTCCCATATCTGGTGCAGCCGTCCAGACGCCGCCGGATAACGTTTGTTTCTCCTTCTTGTCAGAAGGCTCCGATCCGCAAGTCGCGCGCGAGGATTTGGCCGAGGCAGTTGCTTTGCTGGTCGAACGGCCAGCCCTTGATGCTGCCATCGCCGCGGCCACGGCCCGTTTTGACGTCGATCCCGAAGGCGCTTTCGCCGAGCAGCAGAGGCTGCGGAAACGAAAGCTGGAAATCGAATCGCGACTCGGGCAAATGGCACGCAAACGCGCCGCATCGGCGCCCGGAGTGAACGGCTCGCCCACCGGCCCCGGTGGAGCGGACGAACAAGAAACGGATTGAAGAGTAGATGGCGTCTGACGACGATACCACGAAGAACGATGATGCACCGCTGATCGATCTCAACGAAGCGTCCATCAAGAAACTCATCGCCAAGGCGAAGCGGCGCGGTTTCGTGACCGTCGATGAACTCAACGAGGCGCTGCCGCAGGATGAAATGTCCAGCGAGCAGATCGAAGACATCATGTCCGCCATTTCCGAAATGGGCGTCAACATCGTCGAAAACGACGAAGACGCGCAGGACGAAGATGATGACGACAACAATGCCGACGAAGCCTCTGCCGATTCCGACGATGCGGATGAAGGGGATGAAGGCAATCGCCACGTCCCGGAAAAGAAGCGCAAGGAATCGACCGGCGAGCGTACCGATGATCCGGTGCGCATGTATCTGCGCGAAATGGGCGCAGTCGAGCTGCTCAGCCGCGAAGGCGAAATCGCCATCGCGAAGCGGATCGAGGCTGGCCGCGACACGATGATCATGGGGCTTTGCGAAAGCCCGATCACCTTCCACGCGATCATCAACTGGTCCGAAGCGCTCAACAGCGAAGAAATGCAGCTGCGCGAGATCCTGGATCTCGACGCCATGCTTTCCAAGGAACCGCCCGTCGACAAGATGGAAGGCGACGGCGAAGACGACGACGGGGAAATCAGCGCCGAAACCGCCGGCCCTTCCTACAAGGAAGAGGAAGAGGTTGAGGAAGAGCCCAGCGCCGACGAGGATGAAGACGGCGAAGGCACGCCGCGTCGCCGCGAGGAAGAGGACGAGGACGACAACACGCTGAGCCTGGCGCAGATGGAAGCTGCGCTCAAGCCGGAGGCGCTGGAACGCTTCGCTCGAATCACAGACCTGTTCAAGAAATTCGAAAAACTGCAGGCAGAACGCGTCGACGTGCTTGGCCGGGGCGAGGAATTCCCCGCCGCCAAGGAAAAGAAATACGAAGATCTGCGCGAACAGCTCACCGCCGAGGTGGAGAGCGTGAAGTTCCATGCCTCCAAGATCGAATATCTGGTCGACAATCTCTATGCCTTCAACCGCCGGCTGACGACTCTGGGCGGGCAGATGCTGCGCCTGGCCGAACGGCACAAGGTGAAACGGGCCGATTTCCTTCAGGCCTACATCGGCAATGAGTTGGATGACGCCTGGCTGATGGGCGTGGCTAAGAAGGACAAGAAATGGGCCGCCTTCGCAGAGAAGGAAGGCGCATCGGTTGAACGCATCCGCAGCGAGATTTCGGACATCGCCAGCCAGACCGGCATGAGCCTGGACGAATTCCGCCGCATCGTGAACATGGTGCAGAAGGGCGAACGCGAAGCGCGTATCGCGAAGAAAGAAATGGTCGAGGCCAATCTGCGCCTCGTGATTTCCATTGCCAAGAAATACACCAATCGCGGGCTGCAGTTCCTGGATCTCATTCAGGAAGGGAACATTGGTCTGATGAAGGCGGTCGACAAGTTCGAATACCGCCGCGGGTACAAGTTCAGCACCTATGCGACCTGGTGGATCCGGCAGGCGATTACCCGCTCGATCGCGGATCAGGCGCGGACCATTCGTATTCCGGTGCACATGATCGAAACGATCAACAAGCTGGTGCGCACGAGCCGGCAGTTCCTGCACGAACAGGGCCGCGAACCCACTCCGGAGGAAATGGCCGAACGCCTGTCCATGCCGCTGGAAAAGGTTCGCAAGGTGATGAAGATCGCCAAGGAACCGATCAGCCTCGAAACGCCGATCGGCGACGAGGAAGATTCGCATCTGGGCGATTTCATCGAAGACAAGAATGCGATCATCCCGGTGGATGCGGCCATTCAGGCCAATCTGAAGGAAACGGTGACCCGCGTGCTTGCCAGCCTCACCCCGCGCGAGGAACGCGTGCTGCGCATGCGGTTCGGCATCGGCATGAACACCGATCATACGCTGGAAGAAGTGGGCCAGCAGTTCTCGGTTACCCGTGAACGTATTCGCCAGATCGAAGCCAAGGCGCTGCGTAAACTCAAGCACCCGAGCCGCAGCCGCAAGATGCGCAGCTTCCTCGATCAATAAAATTTTCCGGCGGCAGAATTTTTTCGGGCTGCCGGGAACCTTTGCCTACCTTGCCTGTTTTGTTGATGTCAGTTGATGAAATACGCCTCTGACATTTGACGGTTCTTCCATGAAGCACCGATCAGGAGCCCCGACGCCATAACGGCGCCGGGGCTTTTGAATGCGTGCTGGAAGGTGCCGACCCGGAATGAACATGCCCGGGGCCTCTTTGCGGAACCGATTTCGAGCCTCGGCGTTAAGCATGTCGGGGCGGTTGCGTGTTCGTGACTGGATCGCATAGGGGAAGGCAGTGCAGATCGATTTCGAAGCGCTTCTGAATGGATCCCCCAATCCCTACATTCTGATGTCATCCGACGATCTGACGATCGTCTGGATGAACGATGCCTATTTGCGTGCGACGATGCGCACGCGGGATGATATCATCGGGAAAAAGCTGCTCGAAGCTTTCCCCAGCGATCCCGCATCGGAAAGCCATCAGTTGATGACCCGGTCTTTCGAAAAAGTCATCGCAAGCGGGAAGCCCGATGAAATTGCGCTGATCCGCTACGATATCCATCAGCCGGATGGAACCACGAAACAGAGTTTCTGGAGCGCCACCCACACACCGGTAACCAATGCGTCCGGCCAGGTCGAACTGATCCTGCAGCATACGGTTGACGTCACCGAACTGCACGGCCTGCGCCGGCAGCGTGATGAAATGGGCGTACTTCAACGGGCCAACAAGGTTCAGGAACGCAACCGTGATCTGGATGATGAAAGTCGCCGGCTCAAAAGGCTGTTTGAGCAGACCCCCGGCTTTGTCGCGATCGTCAGCGGTCCCAACCATGAATTCATGCTGGCCAATCACGCCTATCGCGAACTGGTCGGACGGCAGGATCTTGTCGGCAAGACGGTGGCAGAAGCCCTGCCCGAAGTCGTGGACCAGGGGTTTGTTGCGCTGCTGGATAATGTCGTTCGGACCGGGCAGCCTTTCGTGGGCAACCGCAAGAGGACGGTGCTCGGCGATCGGCCCCTTGCCGGCACTTATTACCTCGATTTCATTTTTCAGCCGATCTTCTCCGAAAAGGGGGAGGTGACCGGGGTTTTCATCCAGGGTCATGACGTGTCCGACCGGATCGCTGCCGAAGAACAGCAGCGCCTGATGATCAATGAACTCAATCACCGGGTGAAGAACACGCTGGCCATCGTTCAGGGGCTGGCATCGCAGTCGTTCCGCCAGATTGCCGGATCCGAACAGGCCCAGCGGACATTCGATGCCCGGCTTGGCGCATTGGTCGCTGCCCACAGCCTGCTGACGGAACGGAACTGGGAATCCGGTGAACTGACCGAAACGATCCGGAATGTGGTTATCGCTGCGATCGGGCTGGACCATCAACGCGTCACCATCAGTGGTCCGGATATTTCACTGGAACCGCAGATGGCCGTCAGCCTGGCGATGATTGTGCATGAATTGTGCACCAATGCGATCAATCATGGCGCACTGTCGAACGCCGAAGGGCGCGTCGCCATCAGCTGCCAGCTGACCGACGGTGGCAATGAACAGGTGTTGACTGTCACTTGGCAGGAACAGGGCGGCCCTGCGGTCCAGCTGCCCGATCGTTACGGTTTTGGTACCAGGTTGATCCAGCGCGGAATGACCAATCAGGAAATGGGGCAGGTCATTATGGAATATCAACCCGAAGGCATCCGGTGCCTGATCGAAACGCGCTTGAATGCGGTCGTTTCATGACGCTCGCCGGGCTCAACATACTCGTAGTTGAAGATGAACCGATCATCGCCCTGACGGTGGAGGATATTCTGTGTGATCTGGGCGCCTCGGCCCATTTCGCCTCTTCCCTGGAAGCAGCGCATGATCATCTGGACCAGACACAGTTTGATGCCGCCATTCTGGACGTGAATATTCGCGGTGACAAAAGCTATCCCCTGGCCCAGCGACTGGCGGAACAGAGAACTCCGTTCATCTTCGCGACCGGATATGGCGATGCCCTGCACCCGCCGGAATTCGCCGACCGCCCGACGGTGGCCAAACCCTATCGCCCGGAAGACATCGTCCAGGCACTCAATGCAGCACGTTCCGGCAACGGAGCACCGGGCTGAAAGCCACCACAAAAAATGCAGGTTTCGGGAACCGATCGCCAGCACTGCCGTTGGTGATGTGCAGATGATGGTATTCTTCTGGATTTGATGCACTTTTGAAAGAAGGCGCATCATAGAGGCCCCGACGCTGATGAAGCGCCGGGGCCTTTACCCGTTCTGGGCCCTATGCCGTTTACGGAGCAGCGGGAACCCATACGGCTCCCTTGATATGCTGGATCAATCCGGCCGCATTCAACTGATACAGGATCAGAAATTCGACATCGACGGTCAGGCCGCGCGGAACGACGTTCATGCCGGAAAATCCCCGGCTGTCGAGCACCTCTTGCGACAGATCCTTTGTCCCGGTGAAGCGGATGACCACATGGGCAACGAAGCCTTCGGTCCCTGGATAAAACCCCCGGAAGATCACCTCTTCCCGGCAATATTCGTGGAAGAAGGCGTAAAACGCCCGAAACGCCGGCTTGCCTTCCACCCGGAAACCCGCGTTTTCCAGGGCAAAATCATCGGCGAAGAAAGTTTCGAGCGTGTCGTAATCGCGCGCGTTAAAAGCTGTAAGATAACGGTGATAATCGTCTTCGGTCATGGCAAATCCTCCCACGGCGCAGGCTATATCTGCGCTGTCGGGGGACAAAGCCCTTTTGCGGTGGCACCAAACCGGCCGACGCACTATGTGGCCCGGCATGAAGATAGCCCTTGCCTCCGATCATGCCGCCATCGCCCTGAAGGCAGAACTTGCCGAATGGCTGCGCGAACAAGGTCATGATGTGACGGATCTGGGCCCGGAAGAGGGCCAGAGCGTCGATTATCCCGATTACGGCTACAGACTGGGCGAAGCCATCGCCACGGGCGTTACCGACCGAGGTATCGCCTTGTGCGGTTCGGGGATCGGCATCTCGATCGCCGTCAACCGCAACCCGGCGGTGCGTTGCGCCCTGGTATCGGAACCCGTGTCTGCGGCGCTGAGCCGCGAACACAATGATGCCAATGCCATCGCCCTGGGTGCGCGTTTGACCGGGATCGACATGGCGAAGGCCTGCGTAACCGCCTTTCTGACCACCGAATTCGCCGGCGGCCGCCATCAGCGCCGCGTCGACAAGCTTACCCGTGTTTTCCAGGATTCCTGACGATGACCACTGTAACCTCTGCCACCGCCCCCGTTGCCGAGCCTCTGCGCCGCTTCTGGCATGATTCGCTTGCCGAAGCCGATCCCGCCGTTGCGGCCATCATCGGCCGTGAACTGGGCCGCCAGCGCGATCGCATCGAACTGATCGCCAGCGAGAATATCGCCAGCCCGGCCGTGCTCGAAGCGACCGGCTCAGTCTTCACCAACAAATATGCCGAAGGTTACCCGGGCAAGCGCTATTACGGCGGCTGCGATTTCGCGGACGAAGTCGAAACGCTGGCCATTGAGCGTGCCAAGGAACTGTTCAACTGCGGTTTCGCCAATGTTCAGCCGAACAGCGGCAGCCAAATGAACCAGGCTGTGTTCCTGGCCCTGCTCGAACCGGGCGATACCTTCATGGGTCTGGATCTGGCCGCGGGTGGCCATTTGACCCATGGCTCGCCAGTGAACATGAGCGGCAAATGGTTCAAGGCCGTGCCCTATGGCGTGCGCCGCGAAGACCAGCGCCTCGACATGGACGAAATTCGCGAAATCGCGCTGAAGAATCGTCCGAAACTGATCATCTGCGGCGGCACAGCCTATCCGCGGCTGTGGGATTTTGCGGCTTTCCGCGCAATCGCCGACGAAGTGGGCGCATGGCTGCTGGCCGACATGTCGCATTTCTCGGGTCTCGTGGCCGGCGGCGTGCACCCCTCGCCCTTCCCGCATGCCCATGTAGTGACCACCACCACGCACAAGAGCCTGCGTGGTCCGCGTTCGGGTGTCATCCTGACCAATGACGCCGATCTGGCGAAGAAGTTCAACATGGCGGTTTTTCCCGGCATGCAGGGCGGCCCGCTGATGCATGTGATCGCGGGCAAGGCCGTGGCCTTCGGTGAAGCGCTGCGCCCTGAATTCAAGGCCTATGCCGCCTCGGTCGTCGAAAATGCCAAGGCGCTGGCTGCCAGCCTGCAGGAACGCGGGCTGGACATCGTCTCCGGCGGGACCGACAACCATCTGATGCTGGTCAACCTGACCTCTACCGGTGTGTCCGGCAAGGCTACCGAAGCCGGTCTCGACCGCGCCTTCCTGACCTGCAACAAGAATGCGATCCCGTTTGACGAACGCTCGCCCTTCGTCACCTCCGGCGTCCGTCTGGGTACGCCGGCTGGCACGACGCGCGGTTTCGGCCCGGCGGAATTCCGCAAGGTCGGTGAATTGATCGCCGAAGTGGTCGAAGGCATGCGCCGCAATGGCGACGAAGGCGACGCACAGGTTGAAGAAAGCGTGCGTCGCCGCGTGATCGAAATGTGTGAAGCTTTCCCTGTTTATCCCGGGAGGTAACGATGCCGAACGACAACAATCTGATTGATGACGCCACCACCGAAATCAAGGGCATGGCCCGTGAAGGCATGGCTCACCCTTCGACCAAGCCGGTGCTGACCGGGGCGGCGCTGGGTGCGGTTGCCGGCGCGATCCTGCCTGTGGTCAGCTGGCCGCTCGGCCTGGTCGCTGGCGCTGGCTTCATGCTCTACAAGCGGTTGCGCCCCTGAATGCGTTGCCCCTTTTGTGCGCATGACAACAGCCAGGTGAAGGATTCGCGGCCGACGGAAGACAACACGGCCATCCGTCGGCGGCGCCAATGCGAAAGCTGCGGTGCGCGCTTCACCACTTTCGAACGCGTGCAATTGCGTGAGGTTGTGATCGTCAAGAGCGGCGACCGTCGCGAACCCTTCGATCGTGCGAAGGTGGAAAAGTCGGTCGCCCTCGCCTGCCGCAAGCGCAGCGTAGATCAGGAACGGATCGATCAACTGGTTTCCAGCATCCAGCGCCAGCTGGAAGTGGCCGGAGAAGGTGAAATTCCGTCGGCCCGCATTGGCGAAATGGTGATGGAAGGCCTGCGTCATATCGACAGTGTCGCCTATATCCGTTTCGCCAGCGTCTATCGCGATTTCAGCGAAGCCCGCGATTTTGAAGAATTTGCCAGCACGGTGCGTGATGTCGGTGGACAATAATCTTTCGAACCCGCCGGTTATCGTGCTGGTTCGCCCGCAACTGGGCGAAAATATCGGCAAGGCTGCGCGGGCGATGCTCAATTTCGGGCTGATGGATCTGCGTCTGGTCGAACCCCGCGATGGCTGGCCCAATCCGGATGCCGGCCCGGCTGCCTCCGGCGCCGATATCGTGCTCGAACGGGCGCAGGTCTTTGCCACCACCGCCGATGCGGTGGCCGATTGCGCCCATGTCTATGCCACCACCGTGCGCAAACGCGGTGTGACCAAGCCCGTCGTCACTCCGGATGAGGCCGCACGCGAAATCGTTACCCAGGCGGGGCGCAGCGCGATCCTGTTCGGGCCCGAACGCTCGGGTCTGGAAACGAGCGACGTGGCCCTGGCGCGGACCATCCTGACCGTGCCGATCAATCCGCAATTCGGCTCGCTCAATCTGGCCCAGGCGGTGATCCTGTGCGCCTATGAATGGTCGCGTCATCAGGATCTGGCCAAACCCACCGAAGAAGA
The DNA here is from genome assembly GCF_009827305.1 of Croceibacterium xixiisoli. Classification (GTDB taxonomy): domain Bacteria; phylum Pseudomonadota; class Alphaproteobacteria; order Sphingomonadales; family Sphingomonadaceae; genus Croceibacterium_C; species Croceibacterium_C xixiisoli. Next base: position 109,982 of record NZ_WTYJ01000005.1, read on the forward strand.
ATTGCTGCCCCCTGCCCCGCAGGACGATCTGGAAGGGCTTATCGGCCATTTCGATCGCCTGCTCGCTCCGCGCGGCTATTTCAATCCGCCCGGGCGTGCAGCAACCAACCGCCGCACCCTGCGCAGCCTGCTGACCAAGCCAGGCTGGAATGCGCTGGAAGTGCGCACGCTGCGGGGCGTCCTGAGCGCTATGGAGCGGGAACCGGACGAATAGAGGCAATTTCCCTGTCAGGGTTTGACCTGGCAGGAGAATCTGCTAAGCGCGCCGCTTCACTTCGGGCCGCCATTCCTGGCGGGTTATCCCGATTGACCCTGCACCCCGGTGAAGCAGCGGTCGCGATGGGCTTCAGGTCCATCGGTGCGATGCCGGGTTTCAGCGTGGCCATGTCGGTCGCGTCAGCAAATTGGAGACGACTTATGTCGAAGCGCAAGAGCGCCAAGTACAAACTCGACCGCCGGATGGGTGAAAACATCTGGGGTCGTCCGAATTCCCCGGTTAACCGCCGCTCCTATGGCCCGGGCCAGCATGGCCAGCGCCGCAAGAGCAAGATGTCCGACTTCGGTCTGCAGCTCCGCGCCAAGCAGAAGCTGAAGGGCTATTACGGCGATGTGACCGAAAAGCAGTTCCGCAGCACCTACAAGGAAGCTGCCGCGATGAAGGGCGATACCGGCCAGAACCTGATCGGTCTGCTGGAACAGCGCCTGGACATGGTTGTGTACCGCGCCAAGTTCGCGCCGACCATCTTCGCCGCACGCCAGATCGTCAGCCACGGCCACATTCGCGTCAACGGCGTGAAGTGCAACATCGCCAGCCGCCGCGTGAAGGTGGGTGACGTTGTGAGCCTGGGCAACAAGGCCAAGGAAATGGCGCTCGTCATCGAAGCGCAGAGCCTGCCTGAGCGTGAAATTCCGGAATATGTGGCAACCGACGGCACCGACAAGGTGACCTTCACCCGCGTTCCGACGCTGGATGAAGTGCCCTATCCGGTGACGATGGAACCGAACCTGGTCGTCGAATTCTATTCGCGCTGATCGGTCCCACAGGATCCAACATGAAGGCGGCTCTCGCGAGCCGCCTTTTTTGTTGCCTGATGTCTATTGCAGGGTTCGTGTCAGGAAGGCGTCGATTTCCGTCAGCATGCGAATGCGTGGCAGATCATCGTCGATATAGTGATCCTGGCGATCAAGCTCGATATATTCGACCGCCCGACCGGCGCCCTTCAGCCGTCGCTCCATCAGGCGAGATTGTTCCACGCCGACGTTCTGGTCGGTCGTGCCATGCACCAGCAGCACGGGCGCGCGAAAACGCTCTGCATTGCGGGCCGGGCTGCCCTGTTCAACATGGGGGCCTGTGCCAATGAAGCGATCAACCGCGCCGAAATTGACATAGGGCCGTGCTTCATTGCGCAGCCGGTCCAGATCGGTCACCGGCGCGATGGCCACCACCGCCTTGAACAGCTCCGGATCCACCACCTGGGATTGCAGCGCCGCATAACCACCGTAAGACCAGCCCGCGATCACCAGGCGATCGGCATTGGCCGTACCCTGGGCGATCAGCCAGCGCCCGGCATCATTGATGTCGCCCACGGCCGTTTCCCACGCGCGGAACCCGTTGCGGCCGAACCACGCATCGCCATAGCCGGTCGATCCGCGATAATTCGGCTGCAGCACGGCATAGCCGCGCGCCACGAAGAACTGCACCAGCCAGTCGAACCCCCATTCATCGCGCGCACTCGGCCCGCCATGCGGCATTACAATGGCGGGCATGCCCTTGCCGTCAGATCCCGCCGGCAGCGTCAGATAGGCCGGGATCATGGTGCCATCGCGCGCCGGGAAGCTGACCGGCTGCATTGACCCCATGACCCGCCCATTGAGCTGCTGCCGCGCGGGCATCAGTTCGGACAATTGCCGCGTATCCTTGTTGAATAGATAGATCATGCCCGGGTCGGTATCGCTCGAAGCAATGATCAGCAGCGTCTTCTCGTCGGCGCTGGCATCGATGATGTTGATCAGCGGCTTGCCCGGCAACGCCTGCTGGAACTCGCTCGCCAGGCGCTTGAGGTCGGCATCGAGATATTCGATCGCCCGCTTTTCCGACGCATAGCTGACCCCCACGACGCGGCGCTGGCGCCCGATCCGGATCAGCTGGTCCACATCCACATCGTCGCGCGCGAACACCAGGTCACGCTGGCCATTGCCATCCAGCGCCATGGTGTAGAGCGCGTCATACCCGTTGCGTTCCTGGAAGCCGAAGGCGACATTGCGCCCGGAATCCACCGCCACCGGCACGAACCCGCGATCGGTCTCGTTCCGGTCGGTTACCGATGTCAGCGGGGCCCAGCTGTTCCGGTCGGGCGGGCGGTAGTAATAATTGCTCGTCGGGCTCAGGCTGCCATAGGCGTCGGTCCCCCGGTCGATCCGCATCCGAATCCGCCCCGCTTCATCGGCAACGTAATAGCGGGCATCATCCTTGGGCGGTTCGGCCGTCGTGCGCCGACCGGTCACCACATCCACCTTCTCGACGCCCAGCCCGGTATCGGTGTTGGCGATCCGCGTTCCGGTGGAAAATTCCGCGATCCAGCGGCGCGTCATCAGGATCTTGTTCGCTTCCCCCGCATGATCGAGCGCCACGACAGAGCCACCATCCTGCATATAGCCCAGAGCGGAGGCTCGCGGCGTCTGCGACAGCATCTGCGGCGGTTTGCCGTCCAGCCCCACCGAAAACATCCGCGTGAAGCCGAGCAGCACGCCGGCGTCATTCTGGATCACATAGACCTGGCAGATCAGCCTCTCATCGCTCGCCCAGCTGCACCCGGCTACTTCCGCATCGGGATCGTTCAGCGTGAACACCGGCTGCGGGCGGACCTCCCCGCTGCCCGCCAGATCGATGATATAGACCGCCTCCGCGCTCGGCCCATTGGGTGTGATATAGGCGACCTTCTGCCCTGATGGGGCCAGACTGATATCGATGATCGTCTGCCGCGCGCCAAACAGCTGCGCAGCCTCAGCGCCCGTTTCGGCCTGCACCGGAATTGCCCAGGCCGCGCCCAGCATCGCCGCGACCAAAAAACCCCGTCTGCCCATCCATTCTTTCCCCACATTGTCCAGGGAAGAGCTTTAAAGAGGAAAGCCAGACAGAAAAGCGGGATTTTCAGCCGTCAGCCGGGCTTTCCCGCGCAGGCAGATAATCCCGTCGGAACTTCGCCGCGAAATCGGCAAATACTCCTCCGACAATCGCGTCGCGCATGCCCTGCATCAATTGCTGATAGAATGTCAGATTGTGCTCGGTCACCAGCATGGCACCCAGAATTTCGCCGGATTTCTGCAAATGATGCAGATAGGCGCGGGAAAACTGCGTGCAGGCCGAACAGGGGCAGCTATCGTCCAGCGGCGCCATATCCTCTGCATGTTTGGCATTGCGCAGGTTGACTGGGCCGAGCCAGGTGAACGCCTGCCCATTGCGCCCCGACCGTGTAGGCAGCACGCAATCAAACATATCGACCCCGCGCTCCACCGCGCCGACCAGATCGTCCGGCTTGCCCACGCCCATCAGGTAGCGCGGCCGATCCGCCGGCAATTGCGACGGCGCGAAATCCAGCGTGGCGAACATCGCCTCCTGACCCTCACCCACGGCCAGCCCGCCGATGGCATAGCCGTCAAAGCCGATCTCCGTCAGCTTCTGCGCCGATATCGCCCGCAGATCCTGGTCCAGCGCGCCCTGCTGAATGCCGAACAGCGCCGCCCCCTCGGCATGCTCCCCGCCGGAATCGAAACCATCGCGGCTGCGCTTGGCCCAGCGCATGGAAAGCTCCATCGATGCGGCAATCTCGTCACGCGGGCGGTCGGCGCGCGGGCATTCGTCGAACGCCATCACGATATCCGATCCAAGCAGACGCTGGATCTCCATCGATCGCTCGGGCGTCAGCATATGCTTCGATCCATCCAGATGGCTGCGGAATTCCACCCCCTGTTCGGTCAGCTTGCGCAGTTCGGACAGGCTCATCACCTGGTACCCGCCGCTATCGGTCAGGATCGGCCTATCCCAGTTCATGAATTTGTGCAGCCCGCCCAGCCGGGCCATGCGCTCGGCACCCGGGCGCAGCATCAGATGATAGGTATTGCCCAGGATGATATCCGCACCCGTCGCGCGCACCGATTTCGGGCTCATCGCCTTCACGGTGGCGGCGGTGCCCACGGGCATGAAGGCCGGCGTGCGGATTTCCCCGCGGCGCATGGCGATCCGCCCGGTGCGCGCCTTGCCGTCGGTTGCATCAATGGTGAAGCGGAAACGTTCCAAGATCAAAAACCATAAACCAGAGTAAAACGAGACAGCGTGTCGGTCGACACCGCGCCCACCGGCGGATTGCTGTCATATTCAAGCGTATAGGAAATCCGCGTCGTCAGCCGATCGCTGATCTTCGCTTCCAGCCCGGTCACCACCACCACGCTGGTGTTGCCGGAATCGATGATGATCGCCGCCCGCGTTCCCGAATCCGCGATCAGATTGGTATCCTGCGTCAGCGTCAGCGCCTTGCTGAGTTTCCAGTCGAAATCCAGCCCGATCAGCCCACCCAGATTATCGGCCGAGGTGCCATTGGTGAACTCGGTCCGCCGGAATGCCGGGCCCAGCTTGGCCGAAAGCGAGACGGAGGATTTCTTCAGGATGTCATACCCAATTCCGCCGGAAAGCGAATAACGGCCCGTATAACCCTGAAATCGATCGTGTTCATACTGCGCCAGTGCATAGGTGAACAGCGACGGGCTGATCCTGAATTGCGGCTCATAGACCAGCACATATTGCTCACGCGACGTGCGCCCGTTGCTGCGCTGGTAGTCGGCCCGGGCACGTATCTGGTGCCGCCAGTCGATGCCGGTGCGGGTCAGGTCGAGCGAAGCGGAAATGCCCGCGTCATTGCTGTTGCCCGATGATTGGAACGCGCCGATCTGCCCCTTGCCGCTCCACAGGTCGATCAGCCCGGCCTCGCGGATCTTCTGTTCCTTGTCCACCGCCGCCAGCGCCGCCTGCGCTGCCTTGTGCGCCTTGAACTGCGCCAGTATCTGCCGCAGCTCGCCTTCTGCGCCGGGGTTGGTCTGGATCGCCAGATCGATCACCGTCTGCACCTTGCCCGCATCATCCGTTGCCAGCGCGGCATCGACCATCGCCTGAACCGGCGGCGGAATTTCCGCCTGCGCCGGCACCGCCAGAAACAGCAGCCCCGCTGCAAGCGTGGGCAGGCGAGGAACGGTCAGGATCGTCTGCATTCTGCCACTGCTAGCGAATCATTCGCGCAGCCGCCACCCGGTCCTGAACACGAAGGCAATGATTGCCGTGCAAACCGCGATGAAGCCCAGCGTCATCGCCAGCGACAGCCCGATCGAAACATCGCTCTCGCCGGTAAAGCACCAGCGCAAACCATTGACGAGATAGAAGATCGGATTGGCCAGCGCGACCGTCCGCCAGGGTTCGGGCAGCATGTCGATCGAATAGAATGTCCCGCCCAGGAATGTCAGCGGGGTCAGCATCAGCATCGGCACGATCTGCAGCTTCTCGAAACCGTCGGCCCAGATCCCCAGGATAAACCCGAACAGCGAAAAAGCCGCCGCCACCAGCATGATATAACCCAGGGCATAAAGCGGATGGGCGATCGAATAATCGACGAACAGCGTCGCCGTCAGCAGGATGATCGTCGCCAGGATCAGCGATTTGGCCGCCGCCGCGCCGACAAAGCCGATCAGCGTTTCGACAAAACCGATCGGGGCGGACAGCAGTTCATAGATCGCCCCGGTGAAGCGCGGCATGTAAATGCCGAAGCTGGCGTTGGAGGTGCTTTCGGACAGCAGCGTCAGCATCAGCAGCCCGGGCACGATGAAGGCGCCATAGGAAACCCCGCCGATCTCATTGATCCGCCCTCCAATCGCGGCCCCGAAAACAATGAAATAGAGCGATGTGGTGAGAACCGGTGACAGAATGGATCCGAACACCGTCCGGAAAGCCCGCATCACCTCATTCTTGAAAATGGCATAGGCCCCGCGCAAATTCATGCCGCGTGCTCCTGCGGATGTTCGACAAGATTGACGAAGATATCTTCCAGGCTGGATTCAGCCGTCTGGATGGCAGTGAAGGCAATCTGGTTGATGACCAGCGCCTTGGCCAGATCGGCCACCTCGCGCTTGCCCTTCCCCGTGCCGTCACCGCCGCGATAGGTGATGGTGCGGCCATCATCCTCCAGCGAGAGCGGGAAGGCGGACAGTGAAGGCGGGAGCTCGCTCAGCGGCGTTTCCAGCGTGAAGCGCGCCTCGGTGCGGCCGAGCTGGGCCATGATCGATGTCTTGTCATCCACCAGCAGGATCTTGCCCTTGTTGATCACCCCCACCCGGTCGGCCATTTCCTCGGCCTCCTCGATATAATGGGTGGTCAGGATGATCGTGGTTCCGCGCGCGCGCAGTTCGCCGATCTGGCGCCACATGTCGCGCCGCAATTCCACATCCACGCCGGCGGTCGGTTCATCCAGGAACAGCAGTTCGGGTTCATGGCTCAGCGCCTTGGCGATCATCACCCGGCGCTTCATCCCGCCGGAAAGCTCGCGGATCTTGGCCTCGCGCTTGTCCCAGAGGCTCAGGCTGCGCAGCACTTCCTCGATCCGCGCTTCATCGGGCGGATAGCCGAACATGCCGCGCGAAAACCGCACCGAACGCGCGACCGTATCGAACATGTCGAAACTCAATTCCTGCGGCACCAGCCCGATCCGCGCGCGCAGCCGCCGCCAGTGCCGGCCCATATCCTCGCCAAAGGCATGGATGCTGCCGCCGCTCGGCCGCACCAGTCCGCAGACCGCACCGATCAGTGTGGTCTTGCCCGCGCCGTTCGGCCCCAGCAGCGCGAAGATCTCCCCGCGCCTGATCTGCAGATCGACCCCGCCCAGCGCGGTCGGACCATGTTTGTACGTCTTGGAAAGATTCTGAATGTCGAGAATGATTTCAGACATGCGCAGCCCCAGGAAAACCATCGACCGCAACCCGCCGGCCGCTGCCCCATGGCAGCGTCCCGCAAATTACGGCCCCTTGTGTCTTCACGCCAGCGGCAACAGCAGCGAGGAATCGCCATAGGAATAGAACCGATAGTCGTTCCCGATCGCATGGGCATAGGCCGCCTGCATGCGATCGAGCCCCATCAGCGCGGAAACCAGCATGAAGAGCGTCGACTTCGGCAGATGGAAATTGGTCATCAGTCCGTCAACCGCCCGGAAGCGATAACCGGGCGTAATAAATATCGACGTGTCCCCGGCAAACGGCCGGATCACCCCGTCTTCACCCGTGGCGCTTTCCAGCAGCCGCAGCGATGTGGTGCCCACTGCGATTACCCGCCCCCCGGCGGCGCGGGCCGCGTTAAGCCGCTCGGCCGTCTCCGCCTCGATCCGCCCCCATTCGGCATGCATGGCATGTTCGGTGGTGTCGTCTGCCTTCACCGGCAGGAAAGTCCCTGCCCCGACATGCAGGGTCAGCGTTTCGCGCTGCACGTCCGCCGCATCCAGCGCGGCGATCAGTTCAGGGGTGAAATGCAGCGCTGCGGTCGGTGCGGCCACTGCGCCATCCTCGCGCGCAAACATGGTCTGGTAATCGCTGCGATCGGCCTCGTCTGTGGCCCGCTTGCCAGCGATATAGGGCGGCAGGGGCATGCGCCCTGCCCGTTCCAGCAGCACCTCGACCGGTTCATCGCCTTCGAATGCCAGGATCCAGCTGCCATCGGGCAGCCGCTGTTCGGCAATCGCCGCGACATCGGCGGGAAATCCGATCCGGTCCCCTTCGCGCAACCGCTTGCCATTGCGCACAAAGGCCTGCCAGCGGCGCAGATCGATCCGCTTGTGCAGGGTCGCGCCGATCCGCGCCTCACCCCTGGTGCCTTCCAACTGGGCCGGAATAACGCGGGTATCGTTGAACACCAGCACATCCTGCGGGCGCAGCAGCCCGGGCAGATCACTGACGATCAGATCGCTGAAATCCCCTGCCGCCGGCACCAGCAGCATCCGCGCACTGTCGCGCGGGCGGGCCGGGCGCAGCGCGATCCGTTCAGGGGGAAGCTCGAAATCAAACAGGTCGACACGCATGGCGCCGCTTCACCGCAAACGCGGCCGCCCGTCAATCCAACAGGGCGGGCAATGCCCCGCCCCGCGACGAAACCTCAGTTGGTGGTCCGGGCTGCCGGGCTGGCCGGAGCCGGTCTCGAAGGTGCTGGGCTCACATTGCTCGGCAGGAACAGATCCTGCGCTTCCGAGGCGTGGGCCGGCGCCGGCGCCGCGCTCGGCATCTTCTGCGGCTTGTTGTCGGCCGCGATCGATGCCTGGACGATATAGCTCGGGTCGCTGGGCGGCTCACCCCGGTGAATTTCGTCCACCGCATCCATGCCCGCAATCACGCGGCCGAAATTGGTATAGCGCCGGTCGAGCGAAAAACGTGGGTAGAACACGATGAAGAACTGGCTGTTCGCGCTGTTCTCATCGGCGGCACGCGCCATCGACACCGTCCCGCGCACATGCGGCAGCGGGTTGAATTCGGCGGTCAGATCGGGGAGGTCGGAACCGCTCCGGCCGGTGCCCGTCGGGTCGCCCGTCTGCGCCATGAACCCGTCGATCACGCGGTGGAAGATGATGCCGTCATAAAACCCCTGCCGGGTCAGCGTCTTGATTCGCTCGATATGCGCCGGCGCCCATTCCGGCATCAGCCGAATGGCGACCCGCTTGCCGTTGGAAAGATCCAGGAACAGGATATTCTCCCGATCCTGCGTCTGATCCATGTTCACGGTCAGCGGATATTGCCGGGGTGCCGCCGGGTTCGGCGCCGCACCTTCGGCCGCGGTTGGCTGATCGGCGGCGGGCCGCTCATCCTCGGCCTGGTCCTGCGCGATCGCATGGATCGGGGGGACAACCAGCGAGAGGGCCAGCGCGGAAGCGAAGAGGCGTGTGATCATCATGTCTCGCAAAGCGGTAAATCGAAGCGCGCACCTACCGGTGATGCGCTGACAGTTCAATGAACGGTTACAATTCTCCCCGGCGGCCGATCGTCTCGACCCGGGCAACCACCTCGTCGCGCACCTCGGCACTGACGAAGGCGGATATATCGCCACCGAACAGCGCGATTTCCTTAACCAGCTTGGATGCGATCGGCTGCAGAGAGACATCGGCCATCAGGAACACCGTCTCGATCTCGGCATCGATCTTCTGGTTCATGCCCGCCATCTGATATTCATATTCGAAATCGGCCACGGCGCGCAGGCCCCGGATCACGACACTGGCCCCGCGTGCCCGGGCGAATTTCATCAGCAGCGCGTTGAAACCCTGCACCTCCACATTGGCGATGCCCATGCGCCCCACCTCGGCCCGCACCATCTCGATCCGCTCTTCCGGCGTGAACATCGGATCCTTGGACGGATTGGTCGTCACGCCGATGATCAGCCGGTCCACCAGCTTGGCGCCGCGCCGGATGATGTCGGAATGCCCCAGCGTTATGGGGTCGAAAGTCCCGGGATAAAGGCCAACACGTTCCGTCATATTACCCCCACACCCGGGCTTCGATCACGCGCGATCGCAGCCAGACTTACCGGTCCCGCTCGACCACGAAACGGGCCAGCGCGCGCAGCAGATCGGCTTCCTTGCCATGCTGCGCCAGCCGGGCGATCGCCTGATCGCTCAGCGCAAATGCCTGCTCGCGGGCCTTTTCGGCACCCATCAGCGAAACGAAGGTGGCCTTGCCCTGCCCTTCATCCTTGCGCAGCGCCTTGCCGGCCTTCTGTTCGTCGCCTTCATGATCCAGCAGATCGTCGGCAATCTGGAATGCCAGGCCGATGTCCCGGGCATAGGCGCGCAAATGGGTCCGCCCTTCCTGTGCCACATGGCCCAGAATCGCGCCCATTTCGACAGCTGCGCCCAGCAGCGCGCCGGTCTTGAGCTGCTGCAGCCGGGTAATCATGTGCAGATCGAACTGGGACGTCTCGGCGATGATATCCATCATCTGCCCCCCGGCCATGCCATTGGATCCGCTGGCCACGGCCAAGCAACGCACCAGTTCCGCCCGCACAAACGGATCGGCGCTGGTCTGGGTGTCGCTCAACAGTTCGAATGCCAGCGCATGCAGGCTGTCCCCGGCCAGAACCGCAGTGGCATCATCGAACGCCAGATGCAGGGTCGGCTTGCCGTGGCGCCGCTCATCATCATCCATGCAGGGCAGATCGTCATGCACCAGCGAATAGGCATGCAGCGCCTCGATCGCACAACCGGCGCGAATCGCCGAAGGCCGTGCCACGCCATACATTTCGGCAACCGCGACCAGCAGCAGCGGCCGCACCCGCTTGCCGCCGCCGATCGTGGCATAACGCATCGCTTCTACCAGCCGGGCGCGCGGATCGTCGGGAACGTCCAGAATCGCATCGAACGCATCGTCGATTTCGCGCTGAACCCGCTGCAATCCCTCGCTCAGCAGATCATCGGCCAGTTCTGCGGTCATGCTATGCCCCGTCAAAAGGTGCGGCGCCGGCCGGTTTGCCATCCGGCCCGGCAACGATCTTTTCGATCCGTGCCTGCGCCGCATCCAGCCGCGCCTGGCAATGTTTGCGCAAATCTTCCCCGCGTTCGTAAAGGTCGATCGATTCGTCCAGCGGCACGTCGCCGCCTTCCAGCCGGCGAACGACATCCTCCAGCGCACGCAGCGCTTCTTCGAACGTCATTCCGGCGATTTCAGTGGGCTGATCCTGCATGGTTTATGCAATGACGGGCATAACGAAGCCGGTCAAGCACGGCAGGGGCTGGCGGTCCCCGCGCGCCGAAGCTAAGGGCCTGCCATGTCCGAGATCACGCCCTCAATCGTCGAGGCCCACGGCCTCAGCCCCGAAGAATACGACCGTGTGCTGAACGCACTGGGCCGCGAACCGAACCTGGTTGAACTGGGTATCTTCTCGGTCATGTGGAGCGAACACTGTTCGTACAAATCCAGTCGTATCCATTTGAAGAAGCTGCCGACCGAAGCCCCCTGGGTGATCTGCGGCCCCGGTGAGAATGCCGGCGTGATCGATATCGGCGATGGCCAGGCCGCCATCTTCAAGATGGAGAGCCACAACCACCCCAGCTATATCGAACCCTATCAGGGCGCAGCCACCGGAGTCGGCGGCATTCTGCGCGATGTGTTCACCATGGGCGCCCGCCCGGTCGCGAATCTCAACGCCCTGCGTTTCGGCCGCCCCGATCACCCCAAGATGAAGCATCTGGTGCAGGGCGTCGTCGCCGGCATCGGCGGCTATGGCAATTGCGTCGGCGTTCCCACGGTGGGCGGCGAAACCAATTTCCACCCGGCCTATGACGGCAATATCCTGGTCAACGCCATGACCGTGGGTGTCGCCGATACCGACAAGATCTTCTATTCGGCGGCCACGGGCCTCGGCAATCCGATCGTCTATGTCGGGTCGAAGACCGGCCGCGACGGCATTCATGGCGCGACCATGGCCAGCGCCGATTTCGGCGAAGACAGCGATGCCAAGCGCCCGACCGTGCAGGTTGGCGATCCCTTCACCGAAAAGCTCCTGATCGAAGCATGCCTGGAACTGATGGCCACCGACGCCATCGTTGCCATCCAGGATATGGGCGCCGCCGGGCTGACGTCCTCCAGCGTGGAAATGGCCACCAATGGCAAGGCCGGCATCCGCCTGAACATGAACAATGTGCCCTGCCGCGAAACCGGCATGACACCTTATGAAATGATGCTGAGCGAAAGCCAGGAACGCATGCTGATGGTGCTCAAGCCGGGCAAGGAGCCCATGGCAGAGGCAATCTTCCGCAAGTGGGAACTGGATTTCGCAGTTATCGGCGAAGTCACCGATACCCAGCACATGGTGCTGGAATTCAACGGCGAAGTGGTCTGCGATATCCCGCTCGGCCCGCTCGCCGCGGATGCCCCGCTGTATGATCGTCCCTATGTTTCGCCGGAAGAATACAAGGCCTGGGCCAATGTCGCCCCGCTCGGCGATGTGGCGGAAAGCGCCGACATCGGCGCCGATCTGCTGACCCTGATGGGCAGTGCCGATCTCGCCAGCCGCCGCTGGATCTGGCAGCAGTATGACAGTCAGGTCGGCGCCGACACACTGCAACTGTCCGGCGGTGACGCTGCGGTCGTGCGCGTGCATGGCACCAGCAAGGCGCTGGCGATGAGCACCGACTGCACTCCGCGCTATTGCTATGCCGATCCCTATGAAGGCGGCAAGCAGGCGGTGGCCGAAACCTATCGCAATATCTCGGCCGTCGGCGGTCGCCCGCTGGCGATCACCAATTGCCTGAATTTCGCCAATCCGCAGCGTCCGGAAATCATGGCGCAGATCGTCGGCTGCCTGAACGGCATGGCCGATGCCTGCCGCGCGCTCGACTATCCGATCGTCAGCGGCAACGTCAGCCTCTACAACGAAAGCAAGGCCACCGGCGGCGGCAGCGCCATCCTGCCGACCCCGGCCATCGGCGGCGTCGGCATCCTGGAAGATTCCTCGCTCATGGCCACCATCGCTTTCAAGGGCGAAGGCCAGGACATCGCGGTGATCGGCCGCGAACATGATGATCTGGGCCAGTCGCTGTGGCTGCGCACGATCCAGGGTCGCGAAGACGGCAATCCCCCGCCGGTCGATCTGGCCGAAGAACGCCGCCTGGGTGAACTGGTGCGCGATCTGATCGCTGCCGGCGATGTGACTGCCGTGCATGACGTCAGCGATGGCGGCCTGCTGGTGGCTGTTACCGAAATGGCGCTGGCTGGCGGCATCGGTGCCGATCTGCTGCCACTCACCACGGCTCAGGCCTATGCAGAGGCACAGGGGCTCTATGTCGTGACCCTGCCCGATGCCTCTGTGCTGGCACAGCGCGGCATCGCCGCGCGCGTTATCGGCAAGACCGGCGGCGCGGCCATCGTCGCCAACGGCGCGACCATCGCCCTTGCCGATCTGCGCGAAGCCAATGACAGCTTCTTCCGCAACTGGATGGAAAGCTGATCTGACCGTCAGGTCCATTGTGGTCCCGCCGTCATCGTTCCCCCTGCCCGGGTGGATCATGACGGCGGCACCGCCTGACTGCGCATGACGCAGCCTTTGCCCCGCATCCTTTCGCTCGACATCATTCGCGGGATCGCGGTGATGGGCATCTTCTTCGCCAATGTCATCGGCATGGCGATGATCGATGCGGCCTATTTCCACCCGCCCACCTATGGCTTTTTCTCGGCGCTCGATCACATCGCCTGGGCGGTGAACTATGTGCTGGTGGACGCGCGCTTCCGCGCGCTGTTCTCGATCCTGTTCGGGGCCTCGCTGCTCCTGATCACCGATCGGGCGGAGGCACGCGACCAACCGGCCTGGCGCGCCCATTTTCCCCGCATGGCGGTGCTGCTGCTGTTCGGGCTGGTCCATTATTACTGGCTGTGGTGGGGGGATATTCTCGCCAATTATGCGCTGATCGGGATGGCTGCGTTCTTTCTGCGCCGCCTGCCGGTTCCCGCCATGCTGATGGGCGCAGTGCTGGCCCTGCTGGTGCAGCATGGCCCCCTGATGGCCGGCCATGCCCAGCAATTGCCCCGCTATGAAGCCATGCGCGCGCCCGATGCCACCCCGGCGGATCGCGCCACCTATGACGCCATGATCGCCCGCGCCAGCGAATCGGCGGCCAGTATTGCCGCGGACAAGGCAGCGCATGAAAACCCGCTGACCCATGCGCGGGAAATGACCCTGCCGGAAAACCGCTGGCAGCCGTTCAAGTCGGTCACCGACTATGGTTTCGAAACGCTCGGGCTGATGCTGCTGGGGATGGCAGCCTTTCGCTCCGGCCTGCTTACCGGCAGCTGGCCCCGCCACCATTACGCCGTGCTTGGATTGGTCGTCACCTTGCCCTCGCTCGCGATCTTCGCGTTCGGCACATTTACGATCCATGCCTCCGGCTATGATCGAATGGCGTTCTATTGGTGGGATTATGTCTGGCTGCCGATGTTACAACCCATCTGCGCAATGGGCTATATCGGTTTGATCCTGTGGCTTTTTCATGGCCACGAAGCCAGCGCCACCGGCCTCCGGATCGCCGCGGTGGGCCGGATGGCCTTCACCAACTATCTCGGCGCCACGCTCATCGGCACATTGCTGTTTTCGGGCTTTGCCGGCGGACTTTATGGGCAGTTGTCGCGCGGGCAGACCTGGCTGATCGCCTTCCCCGTTTGCGCGCTCATGCTGGCGTGGTCGCAGCCCTGGCTGGCCCGTTTCCGCTATGGTCCGCTCGAATGGGTCTGGCGCAGTCTGGCCCAGGGACGGTGGGAAGCCAATCGCCGCCCACCGGCACCTTCAGCAAAGCCAGGCTGACTTCAGCCGGCGACCCATTCGCTTTCGGGAATGCCCAGCAGCCGCAACACGGCGGTCAGGTCGCCTCTGTCCACCCAGCCATTGGCAGCGTCGCGCGCCTTGGGCTTGGCGTGATAGGCAATGCCGTAATCGGCCGCCTGCAGCATCGGGATGTCATTGGCGCCATCGCCGCTGGCCAGGCTGACGGCATTGTCACCCAGCAGCGCCAGCTCTTCGCGCAGAATCCGTTCCTTGACCGATGAATCGGTGATCGCGCCGATCAGCTGCCCGGTCAGCCTGCCTTGCGAAACGCCCAGGCGATTGCCCACCACCCGCTCGAAGCCCAGCATCTCTGCCACGGGATCGGCAAAATGGTGGAACCCACCGGTAACCAGCACGGTGCGGCAGCCCCGGTGACGCAAAGTCGCGACCAGCACGCGCGCACCGGCCATCGGCTGAATGCGCTCTGCCAGGCACTGGCCAATGGCGGTTTCCGGCAGATCGGCCAGCAGGCCGACCCGTTCCCGCAGGGCAGTCTCGAAATCCAGCTCGCCCTGCATGGCCCGTTCGGTAATGTCAGCGATGCGATCCTTCAGCCCGGCAAAATCGCCCAGCTCATCGATGCATTCCTGCCCGATCATGGTGGAATCCATGTCGGATACGAACAGGTCGGGAATGCTGAACGGCGCGGACGAAATGATCGCGTCGCTCGGCGCGAAATGCGCGTCGATCACCTGGCGCAGCACCACAGCATCATCGCCCGGCAGCATCAATTGCAGGACATCGGAACATGAATCGAGCATCTGCGCCCCTGCCAGCGGCAGGCCGGCGGCCTTCAGCGCATCGGCTGCGGCGTCGAGACGCGTTTCCAGAGTGGCGGGGTCTGCTATCAGCCGTGCGATGAGCAACGGGCAATCTCCTGATCAAAATGCGGTGGCGCTCATCGCAGGGCCAACCGCCAGCGGCAAGAGCGATCTCGCCATTACCCTGGCCCATGCGATTCGCCGCCATGGGCGCGATGCCGCGATCATCAATGCGGACAGCGCGCAGGTTTATGCCGATCTCCAGGTGCTGAGCGCCCGGCCCGATCCGGCCGAAATGGGCCAGGTCGAACACCGCCTGTTCGGGACCTGGGATGGGGCGACGGCCTGTTCGGCGGCCGACTGGGCCGCCGCCGCCGCCACGGAAATCGCCCGCGCCCATGCCGCCGGCATCATTCCCATCCTGGTCGGGGGAACGGGGCTCTATATGCGCACCCTGCTGGACGGGATCGCCCCCGTCCCGGCGATCGATCCGCAGGTCCGCGATGACGTTCGCGCCATGCCGCTCGCGGATGCCTATCTTGCGCTGCAGTCGGCCGATCCGGATCGGGCCGCGCTGCTCAATCCGGCGGACAGCACCCGGATCGCCCGCGCGCTGGAGGTGGTCCGATCCACCGGACACCCGCTGGCGCATTGGCAGGCGCGCAAGGAAGGCGGAATCGGCGATTCGATCCATCTCGCCCCGGCGATCCTGCTGCCTGATCGTGACTGGCTTTATGCGCGTTGCGACCTGCGTTTTTCGCACATGATCGAACGCGGCGCCGTGGCGGAGGTCGAACGATTGCTGGCACGACAGCTGTCGCCGGATCTGCCGGTCATGCGCGCGATCGGGGTGCCGGAAATTGCCGGCTGGCTGGGCGGAGAGCTGACCCGGGAACAGGCGATCGAGGCCGGGCAACAGGCCACGCGCAATTATGCCAAGCGCCAATATACCTGGTTCCGGCGCCAGCCCCCGCCCGAATGGCCCAGGGACGCGCTTTATAATGACAATCCAGAGGCGATTATTGAAATATTATTTCGCAATCTTGGGTTGACATGACATTTCATGTCGCCTAGCAGGCGGGTTCCAAGAGGAAGTCCTTCCTCAGCGAGTTGGAGAGGAGCGGCCCGGCGCGACACAATCGTGCCGGGTCCGCTTTTTTCAGAAAGAGGTGAGCCGTGTCCAATGAACGCAGCGGTGCTGCGATACTGGTTGAAAGCCTGGTCCGTCAGGGTGTCGAATATGTTTTCGGCTATCCGGGCGGCGCCGTTCTGCCGATCTACGACGAATTGTTTTCCGACAATCGCGTCCGCCATATCCTTGTCCGTCATGAAGCAGGCGCTGCCCATGCTGCGGAAGGTTATGCCCGTTCCACCGGCAAGCCCGGCGTGGTGCTCGTCACCTCCGGCCCCGGGGCGACCAATGCCATCACCGGCATTGCCGACGCCTATATGGATTCGATCCCGCTGGTCGTCATCACCGGCCAGGTGGGCACAAATCTGATCGGCACCGATGCCTTCCAGGAAGCGGACACCGTCGGCCTGACCCGGCATTGCACGAAGCACAACTATCTGGTCCGCGATCCCGATCAGTTGGCGGTGACGATCGAAGAAGCCTTCGAAATCGCCACCACCGGCCGCCCCGGCCCGGTCGTGATCGACATTCCCAAGAATGTTCAGGTCGCCACGGCCACGATGCTCGACACGCCGGTCCAGCGCCCCAAGCGCTACAATCCGCGCACCACGGCTTCCAGTGACGAAATCGATCGCGCCATCGCCTTGCTGGCTGCCGCCGAACGGCCGCTCTTCTATACCGGCGGCGGAATCATCAATTCCGGCCCGCGCGCCACCGAACTGCTGCGCCGCCTGCAGGCGCTGACCGGCGCGCCCGTCACCTCGACCCTGATGGGTCTGGGCGCCTTCCCGGCCGATCATCCCGATTGGCTCGGCATGCCGGGCATGCATGGCACCTATGAAGCCAATCTGGCGATGAACCAGGCGGATGTGATGGTGAACATCGGCGCCCGTTTCGACGATCGCGTCACGGGCCGGCTGGATGCCTTCTCCCCGGGTTCGACCAAGATCCACATCGATATCGATCGCGCCAGCATCAACAAGATCGTGCCGGTGGATCTGGGCATCGTCGGCGATTGCGCCGTCGTGCTCGAACAGCTGATCGAAGCCTGGGGTGATCGCAAGCCGCAGGATCTGACCGAATGGCGCGCCCGCATTGCCGGCTGGCGTGCGCGGGACAGCCTTGCCTTCCCGCAGTCGCAGGATGTGATCATGCCGCAGCATGCCATCCAGCGCCTGTTCGAACTCACCCGCGATCACGATCCGGTCATCACGACCGAGGTCGGCCAGCATCAGATGTGGGCCGCGCAGTATTTCGGCTTCCACGGTCCCAACAAATGGCTGACCAGCGGTGGCCTGGGCACCATGGGTTATGGCCTGCCCGCCGCCATCGGCGCGCAGCTCGGCAATCCGGACACGCTGGTGATCGACATTGCCGGTGAAGCCTCGATCCAGATGAACATCCAGGAAATGGGCACCGCCACCCAGTTCCGCCTGCCGGTCAAGGTGTTCATCCTCAACAATGAATATATGGGCATGGTCCGCCAGTGGCAGGAACTGACCTATGAAAGCCGCTATTCGAATTCCTATTCGGACAGCCTGCCCGATTTCGTGAACCTGGCAGAGGCTTACGGCTGGAAGGGTATCCGGATCGAAAGCATGGATCAGCTGGATGACGGCATCCGCGCGATGATCGAACATGACGGGCCCGTGATGGTCGATTGCCGCGTGTCGAAGGATGCCAATTGCTTCCCGATGATCCCCAGCGGAGCCGCGCATACCGAAATGCTGCTCTATGGCGATCAGGTCGCCGGCACCATGGAAGACGAAGCGAAGGCACTGGTCTGATGGCGCATTCCACAACAACCGCAATTCTTGGCAGGAGGGCGTGATGAAGATCCAGCATCGCGACACCGAACGCCACGTGCTGACCATCATGGTCGACAATGAAGCAGGCATCCTGGCGAAGATCGCCGGCCTGTTCACCGCGCGTGGTTACAATATCGACAGTCTGACCGTGGCCGATATCTCGGAAGATCACGCCGTCAGCCGCATCACCGTGGTCACCAGCGGCCCGCCGCCGGTCATCGACCAGATCACCGCCCAGCTCGAACGGCTGGTGCCGGTGCACAAGGTTACCGACCTGACCGAGGCCGGCCCTTATGTCGAACGCGAACTGGCGCTGATCAAGGTCGCCGGCAAGGGGGAGAACCGGGTGGAGGCATTGCGGATCGCCGATCTGTTCCGCGCCAAGGTGGTCGACACCACGACCTCCAGCTTCGTGTTCGAACTGACCGGCGCGCCGGACAAGATCAACACCTTCGTCGCCCTGATGCGCGAACTCGGCCTGGTCGAAGTCGGCCGGACCGGCATCGTGGGGATGATGCGCGGCACCGAAGGAACCTGACGCCCGGCGCGCGCCGTTTTCGCCTGAATTTCGTGCCCATGCGCAGGCAGGGCGCGTTCAGGCGCAGGCAGCGCGTGCTTCGCTTGCCTCTTGCATAGCCGATAATCATCGGCGCATGGGGCAGCCACAGACAGTTTTTCCATTCCAGATATTCCACGCCGGGGGCTCCCCGGCTCCGTTTGCAGACCCGATAGGACCGGACATGAAAGTTTATTACGACGCCGATTGCGACCTGAACCTGGTCACCGAAAAGAAGATCGCCATCGTCGGCTATGGCAGCCAGGGCCATGCCCACGCCCAGAACCTGCGCGACAGCGGCGTCAAGGAAGTGGCCATCGCGCTGCGCCCTGGCTCGGCCTCCGCAAAGAAGGCAGAAGCCGCCGGGTTCAAGGTGTTGAGCAATTCGGAAGCGGCCGCTTGGGCCGACCTTCTGATGATCCTGGCACCCGATGAACACCAGGCCGCGATCTGGGAAAACGACCTCAAGGGCAATATGAAGCCCGGCTCTGCGCTGGCTTTCGCCCATGGCCTGAACATCCACTTCGGCCTGATCGAAGCCCCCGCCGACATCGACGTGATCATGATCGCGCCCAAGGGCCCGGGCCACACCGTACGCGGCGAATACGCCAAGGGCGGCGGCGTTCCCTGCCTGATCGCCGTGCATCAGGATGCCAGCGGCAACGCCCATGACGTCGCCCTCGCATACGCCAGCGGCGTCGGCGGCGGCCGCTCGGGCATCATCGAAACCAACTTCAAGGAAGAGTGCGAAACCGACCTGTTCGGTGAACAGGCCGTGCTGTGCGGCGGCGTCACCCACCTGATCCAGGCTGGCTTCGAAACGCTGGTGGAAGCTGGTTATGCCCCTGAAATGGCTTACTTCGAATGCCTCCACGAAACCAAGCTGATCGTCGATCTGCTGTATGAAGGCGGCATCGCCAACATGCGCTATTCGATCAGCAACACCGCCGAATATGGTGACATCACCACCGGCCCGCGCATCATCACCGATGAAACCAAGGCGGAAATGAAGCGCGTTCTGGCCGACATTCAGTCGGGCCGTTTCGTGAAGAACTTCGTGCTCGACAACCGCGCCGGCCAGCCGGAGCTGAAGGCCGCCCGCAAGGCTGCCGAAGCGCACCCGATCGAACAGACCGGCGCCCGCCTGCGCGCGATGATGCCGTGGATCAGCGCCAACAAGCTGGTCGATCAGGAAAAGAACTGATAGCCGGGTTGCGGTTCCCACCTGCAAGGGAGGAACCGTAACCTCTATCACCGGGCTGAGCCCCGGAAATGCGCGCTCGCCCGGTCGGGCGGGCGCGTTTTCTTTTGGCTGTCCCGTCACCCCACGCGGCGGAAACAGAGCAGCCCCGAACTGGCGGAACGCTTGGTTATGGACTTTGTCAAAAGTGCGCGCCAAACTGGTTTTCGCCACTTACCTGCTGGACCCACTGGGAGATTCCTTGATGCGTAAAACTGTTCTCGCCCTCGCCGCTGTGGCCGGGCTTTCCGCGCTTTCCGTCGGCGCGCTGAACGCTCAGAACGCTCCGCGTCCTGGCGCCATCGACGTCAGCAAGATCGAATCCGGCGAATACACCGCAGATGCCGGCCACTCGATCGTTGGCTGGTCTGTCAGCCATCTGGGCTTCAACGATTATTTCGGCCTGTTCGGTGACGTCACCGGCAAGCTGAAGGTGGATGCCGCCAATCCCGCCGCTTCCTCGGTTGACGTCACCATTCCAGTCTCGAAGGTCACCGTGCCGAGCGCAGGCCTGAAGGATCACCTGCTGCGCGCTGGCAAGGATGGCGGCGCCCCTGACTTCTTCGGCCCGAGCCCGGCCGATGCCCGCTTCGTTTCCACCAGCGTCACTTCGACCGGTGCCACCAGCGCCGACATTGTCGGCAATCTGACCCTGAACGGCGTGACCAAACCGGTTACCGTGAAAGCGGAACTGAGCGGCATGGGCGAAAACGGCATGAACAAGAAGAAAACCCTGGGCTTCCACGGCACGACCACGATCAAGCGGTCGGAATTCAACATCCCGTTCGGCCTTGCCTTCGGCATTGGCGACGAAGTCGATCTCAACATCACGGTCGCATTCGAAAAGTGATCTTTGGTGGGGGGCGGCCAGATGGCTGCCCTCCCCTTTTTCCGGCTGCGTCATCCTGCACGCACGGTTCCCGCCCGGTTTTGGGCTGGACTTGTTCTGCACCCAGGCGCTACAGCCAGCGCCATGCAGTTTCGCGAACTCCTTTCGCTACTTCGACTTACACGCCCTTAGGCGTGTTCTTTGCCATGCGCCTTTCGCGCGCCGGGCAACCCGCCTAAGGGCAATTTCATAACCCAGTCGAAACATTGCCCGCGCCCCTTGTCGCGCGTGGCCCAGGCGATAAGGCGTCCGCCATGCCCATGCATTCTGATCCCGGCCGCAAGTACCGGCCCTTCCCCGCTGTAAACCTGCCCGACCGTGAATGGCCGGGCCGCGTGATCGCCTCGGCCCCACGCTGGCTGTCCACCGATCTGCGCGACGGCAACCAGTCGATCATCGATCCAATGGATTCGGTGAAGAAGAACCGGTTCTTCGATCTGCTGGTCGAAATCGGCGTAAAGGAAATCGAAGTCGGCTTCCCTGCGGCCGGCCAGACCGAATTCGATTTCATCACCAGCCTGGTACGGTCCGACCGTATCCCGGAGGATGTGGTGGTGCAGGTGTTGACCCAGTCGCGCGCCGATCTGATCAGCCGTTCGTTCGAAAGCCTGGAAGGCGCGCGCAAGGCCATCGTGCATGTCTACAACGCTGTCAGCCCGGCCTGGCGCGACATCGTGTTCCGCATGAGCCGTGACGAGGTGAAGCAAATCGCCGTCAATGGCGCCAAGCTGCTGCGCGACGAAGCCGCCAAGCGGCCCGAGACTGACTGGCATTTCGAATATTCGCCCGAAACTTTCTCGACCGCTGAACTCGATTTCAGCCTGGAGGTTTGCGAGGCGGTGATGGACATTCTCCAGCCGACCACGGATCATCCGCTGATCCTGAACCTGCCGGCGACGGTTGAGGCGGCCACGCCCAATGTCTATGCCGACCAGATCGAATATTTCTGCCGCAACCTGCCCAATCGCGAGGCTGCGGTCATCAGCCTGCACACCCACAATGATCGCGGCACCGGCGTTGCGGCTGCCGAACTGGGACTGATGGCAGGCGCCGACCGCGTCGAAGGCTGCCTGTTCGGCAATGGCGAACGTACGGGCAATTGCTGCCTGGTGACGGTCGCGCTGAACATGTACACGCAGGGCATCGATCCCGGACTGGATTTCTCCGACATCGACCGGGTCATCGAAACGGTTGAATATTGCAACCAGCTGCCCGTCCATCCGCGCCATCCCTATGGCGGCGAACTGGTGTTTACCGCCTTTTCCGGCAGCCATCAGGATGCGATCAAGAAGGGTCTGGAGGCGCAGGAAGTCCGCAATGACGATCTGTGGCGCGTGCCCTATCTGCCGATCGACCCGCATGATCTGGGGCGCAATTACGAAGCGGTGATCCGGGTCAATTCGCAATCCGGCAAGGGCGGTTTCGCCTGGGTGCTGGAACAGGGTCAGGGCCTGAAGCTGCCCAAGCGGCTGCAGGCTGATTTCTCCCGCCATGTGCAGCATCTGGCCGATGAGCTGGGCCGGGAACTGAACGCCAGCGACATCTGGAACGTGTTCCAGAAAAGCTATTACCTGAACGCCGACAACGCCACCTTCGAACTGCTCGACTATCAGGAAAGCCGGGCCAGCGATGGCACGCGCCTGTTTTCCGGCACGATCGCCGTTGGCGGCAAGAGCCAGAATGTCAGCGGCCGTGGCAAGGGGCTGGTATCTTCCGTGCTGGCGACCTTGAAGCAGACCTTCAGGCTGCAACTGGAAGTGGCCGACTATAGCGAACACGCTCTGGGCAAAGGCAGCGATGCCCGCGCTGCAGCCTATCTCGAATGCACCCTGCCCGACGGGCAGATCGTGTGGGGCGTGGGCATTGACGAAGATGTCGCCGCTGCCAGCGTCAGGGCGATTCTGAGCGCGGCCAATTCGGCCGTACCTGCCCCCGCTGCCTGACAAAGCCTCGGGCCCCGCTGCAGTACATCTGTGGCGGGGCCGATGGGCAAAGCTTTCCAGCGCGGCTTCCCAGCATGCCGGGGCTGGTCTAACCCGTGTGCATGTCTACACGTCCTGCAGTACTCGGTGTCGAACGCTCCCTTTCCGGCAAGGCCTGGCGGTGGCGCGGCGGAAATATGGAACTCACCGGCGGCGCGATCGGGCTGGAAGACGATATCGTCACCCAGCTGCTGCTCGCCCGCGGTGTGCCGCGCGAAGATCTGGACCGCCACCGCAACCCCAGCCTGCGCGCCTTTTTGCCCGATCCGTCGATCTTTCACGACATGGATGTGGCGGCAGATCGCATCGTGGAAGCGGTGCTGTCCCGCGAAACCGTGACCATTTATGGCGATTACGATGTCGATGGGGCGACAAGTGCGGCATTGCTGGTGCGGCTGTTCCGCATGCTCGGCCATGATGCCCGCCACTACATCCCGGATCGTCTGCTGGAAGGATATGGCCCCAGCGGCGAAGCCCTGGTTCGGCTGGGCCAGGAAGGTTCCAGCCTGATCATCACCGTGGATTGCGGTGCCATGGCCCATGATGCGCTTGGCGCAGCCCATGATGCAGGCGTGGATGTGATCGTGGTCGATCACCACAAATGCTCCCCAGAGCTTCCCAGGGCGCTGGCGCTGGTCAACCCCAATCGGTTGGACGAGAACGAGGAAGCGGCCTCACACGGCCATCTGGCGGCCGTTGGGGTGGCATTCCTGCTCGCTGTGGCGGTAGTCCGCACCTTGCGGCGACGCGGCTATTTCAAAGGCATGCAGGAACCCGATCTGCTGGCCCTGCTCGATTTGGTTGCCTTGGGAACCGTGGCCGATGTCGCGGCCATTCGCGGGCTCAACCGGGCCTTTGTCGCTCAGGGGCTCAAGGTCATGGCCCGGCGTGACAATGTCGGTCTGTCCGCCCTGATCGATGCCAGTCGTCTGAGCCGCGCGCCTAGCTGCAGCGATTGCGGCTTTGCGCTGGGTCCGCGGATCAATGCGGGTGGGCGCGTTGGTGAGGCCACGCTCGGCGTGCGCCTTCTGACCACGCAGGACGCTCAGGAAGCGCAAACCATCTCCGCCCACCTGTCTCAGCTCAATGAAGAGCGGCGCGCCATCGAAAAGGCCGTGCAGGAGGCTGCGGAAGAACAATTGGCAGGTCAGCACAACCGTGCCCTGCATATCGTCGCCGGCCACGGCTGGCATCCGGGCGTGATCGGCATCGTTGCCGGGCGGATCAAGGAAAAGACCGGCAAACCTGCCATAGTGATCGCCCTCGATCAGGAAAGCGGTCAGGGCAAGGGATCGGGCCGCTCCATCGCCGGGGTCGATCTGGGTGCAGCAATCATCGCCGCGCGGGAGGCTGGCTATCTGGTTGCCGGGGGTGGCCATGCGATGGCTGCAGGCCTGACCCTTGAGGAAGCCCAACTGACCGCCCTGAGCGACTGGCTGGAAGAACGGCTGGCGCCGATGGTTGCCCGTGCGACTGCCGAACAGGCATCCCTGCTGGATATTGCCGTGGCGCCACGGGGGCTGACCCCCAAGCTGGTGGAAACACTCGATGCGGCCGGCCCCTTTGGCATGGGCTGGCCCGGCCCTCGTGTTGCCGTGGGCCCGGTGCGAATCGTCAAGGTCGATGTGGTGGGCAGCGATCATGTCCGCCTGATCGTCAGCGGGGATGATGGCGGCAGTTTCAAGGCGATCGGGTTCCGCATGGCTGAAAGCGATCTGGGCCAGGCTTTGCTGCACGGCGGACGCGGGCGGAAGCTGTGGCTGGCGGGCCGTGCGAAGATCGATGACTGGGGCAGCAGACCCCAGGCGGAGTTGCAACTGGACGATGCAGCATGGGCGGATTGAACAAAGCTGAAAGAAGGGGTTGACCGTTCAGATTCTCCCGCCTAATTGCGCGCCTCGCACTGCTGAACGGCCCCTTCGTCTAGCGGTTAGGACGCGGCCCTTTCACGGCTGAAACACGGGTTCGATTCCCGTAGGGGTCACCAGCAGTGCGAGATTATCCGGTGCCAGCCGGTTTAATTGGCCCCTTCGTCTAGCGGTTAGGACGCGGCCCTTTCACGGCTGAAACACGGGTTCGATTCCCGTAGGGGTCACCATTTCGGCATAACGCTGAATGTGGTGTAGCAATATGAAATTATTGCGACAGGTCGCTTGCTCGACGAACGCCAATTACAATTTTGTTGCGGTAAACATTTGATGCCGTCGCGCGGAAAGCGGGCGAAATCAAGTTCGCGAAGGCTAGCGCCCGCTTAGGCCACCCATCCTGTCCAATGTTTAGCGCATTTGCCTGAAACCAAGCGGCTTGCCTGCACCTTCGGTCAGGCTATCCGGCCTTTCCGATATGCCATTCAACAGCAATTCCATTGCCTGCCGCCCGCGTTCGGTCAAATTGACAATCACACGACGCTGATCCAGATCGTCGCTGTTGCGCTCGATAAAGCCCGCGTCTTCAAGTCGGGCAATAATTCTGATCCCCGTAGCCGGTCGCTCTCCGGAAGCAATGATCATCTGCTTCACATAGATCACGCCACCTTCGATCGCACCGAGATACAATTCCAGCATGATGTCCCAAGCAGAATCCTTGAAAAGATTCTTTGGCATCACCTTGCTGATGACTTTCCTTGCCTTGAGGAGCTGACGCGCCTTTTCTGCCAATTGCTGGCTATGGATATCTGCAACGGCGGCTGCTTGGGCTAGATTTTCGACAACCCTCCGTGAAGTAGGCGATGTCGCCTGGCCGGAGCCTGCGTCGTGAAAAGCTGGTGACCCTGGATCACGCATAACCTCTCTTCCCATATTTTTTTGACAGCTCATGGCGTGCTGAGCAGCCTGGGTTAATATTTACCAATTACATTATACATTTGTAACATTCAACCTTCCCAGTTTATGTACGCATAACTCCGGATTTGGTTTCATCGCTCCCGCATTGCTTCTCGCCCTCTATTCAATGGTTTAAGCAAATACTGCAGAACAGTTTTCTGGCCAGTATGAATATCAACCGTAGCAACCATGCCGGGAACGATTGGAAATCTGCGTCCGTCGGGAGTAGACAGCGCATCTGTTCGTGTTCTGATATACACTCTGTAATAGACCACATCGGGCTGCAGCTCGTCCCGGATCGTATCTGGGGAAATACTGCTGACCTCCCCATCAAGCCCGCCGTAAATCGCATAATCATAGGCCGTGATCTTGACCGTCGCCCTTTGGCCTGGATGGATGAACGCGATGTCTCTGGGGGCGATCCGTCCTTCGACCATCAGCTGATCGTCCAGCGGAATGATATCCATGATCTTGCCGTTCGGAGGCACAACTCCGCCCACAGTAGACACTTCGATATTGCGCACGATGCCACGAACCGGTGAGCGCACAGTCAGGCGATTCAGCGTGTCGGAGCGACCGCGGACGACCGGGGCCAGCGCTTCAATTTCTTCTTCCGCCTTTGCCAGTTCCTGCCGCGCCTCGACAATATATTGCGATCGCAGGTCCGCCTTGCGCAATTCCAGCTCCGCCCGCTGACGCTTCAACCGCAGCACCTCCACATTGCTCGCGGCACCAACCTCTATCAGCGATTCGCCGATGGCGACTTCGCGGCGTACGAGTTCCAGCGCCTCATCTATCAGGGCAATCGAACTGGCCAGGCTGCGGGTGCGAGCGTCGTAAAGCCGGCTTTCCGCCGAGGTAAGCTCGGGAAAATCCTTCAACTCATCGGGAAAGCGGATCGACGTTTCATTCACTTCCGCGCGTAAACGGGCTGCGGCAGCCAGCGCAGCACGATATTTGGCGGCGCTTTCCTCAACTGTGGATCCGGCCTGGGTCGGGTCCAACTGGGCCAGGATCTGCCCGGGTTCGACAATCGTATCCTGTCGCACATTCATCTTGGCGATAATTCCACCTTCAAGCGACTGAATGACCTGTTCCCGCGATGTTGGCACGACCTTTCCGCTGCCT
Source organism: Croceibacterium xixiisoli (assembly GCF_009827305.1). Classification (GTDB taxonomy): domain Bacteria; phylum Pseudomonadota; class Alphaproteobacteria; order Sphingomonadales; family Sphingomonadaceae; genus Croceibacterium_C; species Croceibacterium_C xixiisoli. The sequence goes on from NZ_WTYJ01000005.1 coordinate 136,680, forward strand.
GATGCCACTTCATCCAGTTCCGCGAGCCAGGCCCAGGTCAGGCCGGCGGCAAAGATGATCGCAACGATCCAGACCACGCGCGCGGAGCTTCTGACCGCGCGGTCCCCGCTGTGTTCAGCGCCCTTGCCACGGGCGTGAAGCCAGCCCTTCATGCCGCCTTCTTCCGCATGGTTTCAAGCGCGGCCCCCTTCTCATCGTCCAGCACGATCTTGCCATTGTTCATCACGATGATGCGATCGACGAGATCGAGCACACGCATGCGATGGGTTGCGATCACCACGGTTCGGCCGGCGCTCCATTCGCGGAACTGCCGCATGAAGAATCTTTCGCTGGTTTCATCCATCGCGGCCGTCGGTTCATCCAGCAACACGATTTGCGGCTGCCGGATCAACGAGCGGGCCAGCAACAGGGATTGCACCTGTCCACCCGACAACCCCCTACCCCCTTCGGATATCGGATGATCCAACCCGCTGGGCAGGCGGCGCACGAATTCATCGGCCCCCACCATGCCTAGTGCAGCGAGAATTTCTTCATCGCCAGCGCGGGGCGCACCAAGCGTCAGATTGTCGCGGATAGATCCGAAGAACAGCCCGCTGGTCTGGGAAACCAGCCCCACAGCTTGACGCACATCGGCCGGATCGATCTGATGCAGGGCCAGATTGTCTAGCAGAACCTCCCCCGAAACTGGGATCATCAGCCCTGAAAGCCCCTGCAGCAAGGTCGACTTGCCTGCACCATTCCGGCCGATCAGGGCCACTCTTTCGCCAGCTTTGATATCCAGCTGTTCGACATGCAATGCCAAAGGCATATTGGCATCGCCGTACCGAAACACGGCATTGCGAAGGGCGTAATTACCCCGTGCAACGGGTAGCGCGATCCGCTGTTCATCCGACGGCGTGTCCGTGGGCAACCGCATTATGGCATCCAGGCTTTTCAAGCCGATCTTGGCGTGTTGCAAGCGAGTGAATATCTGCGTGACCTGGGAAAGTGGCGCAAGCATGCGCGATCCAAGGATGGATGCCCCCACCAGTGCGCCGGTGGTCATGTCGCCTTCCATCACGCGAGGAGCGCCGAAAAAAACGATGGTCGCATATACGCCGTTCTGGATATTCTGGGTCCACACCGTCAGGCTGTTGGTGAGCCGACGCAGCTTCATCTGAGACTCGCTCGTCACCTCATTCACATGGTTCCACTGATGTTCGAAGCGGGCCTCCGCCTGCAGCATCTTCACATCATCGAGGCGCTGCACTGCTTCCATGATCATCGCATTGCGCAGGGATGCTTCACGCATGGATTCATTGGCATAGCTGCGCAGGCGGCGCTGCAACAGCAATCCGGGGATCACCAGAAAGACCAGGGCGGCCAGCGGAATGAAGGCCAGATTGCCGGCAATAAAGAAGAACAGCAGCAGGAAGACCAGAAAGAACGGGATATCGACGATCGCGGCGACGCTGGTGGAGGTCAAAAGCTCCCGAACCTGCTCCATGTCGCGCAATTGTGCGACAAAAGATCCGGTCGAGGCAGGCCTATCCTGGCTGCGAACCCTTATTGCATGGCCGAAAATCAGATCTGACAGCTTCAGATCTGCACGCTTTCCCAGTCCGTCGATAAGCGTCATCCGCAGCCGGCGCAAAATGAATTCGAAGATGATCGCCAGGATCACGCCGGAAAACAGAATATACAGCGTGGGATAGGAGTTGGCTGGTACCACCCGGTCATAGACCTGCATCGAAAACAGAATGGTGCCGAAAGCCAGCAAATTGGCGATCAAGGATGCCAGGAAAATGTTGGGATAATGGCGAATGTCGCGCATCAATATGCGCCGCAGCCAATGCTCTTGATACGGCCGGATATAGGTGTCCACCCGTGCATCCGTTACCGATCGCGCTGGTCGGGCGATGACATAGCGACGCACCCGCGCCATGACATCGCTGCGACTGAGGCGGTTAGAAGCGCCATCATCGCCCATCACCATGACATCGGCGACATCATCGCTGCTGACAGCAGAGATGACCACGAGCGCGTCATCCAATTCGGCGATAACCGGCAGGCGGCTGAAGGCGAGTTCGAAATCGCCAGCTGCCGCAAAATTGCACGACAGCCCGAAGCGGCGTGCCAGGCTGATTATCTTCTTCCTCTCATCTTCCGAGCGGTCCCAGACGGCGGACAGCCGCGCAGTTTCGTAGGAAATGGGAATGCGATAATGTCGCGCGACCTGGTTGAAGGCATCAAGCCATTGTTCTATCGGGCGATCAGAGTTTAGCGCGAGGTTCTGCGGTTCCGTCACAGAATTTCCCCCTGCACGCGTTGTCCCTTCAGTCTGAAAGATCGTCGGGCACTGCCCGAATAGAATGTGCAGTCGATCCGCAGCCGCCGCAGATCATGGGTGGTGTTGACCGCATCGAAGCGCACCTGGTTCAGTTCCTGCTGCGAGTTGAGCAGATCCACCAGAGTGCGGGTGCCCATTTCCAGATATTGCAGGCGATACAGCCGCCCCGTTTCCCGCATGTCCGCTTCACGCTGCGCCAGGGTTTTCAGGACATCCTGGAGACCGAAGACCTGCTGCTGCGCCTCAGCCAAGAGGCGGGAGATATCGTTGCGAACCCTGGCTTCCGCCGCGTCGGCGGCACGCAGCGCAAATCCGGCCCCGCGCGCACGCGCAGTCACAGCGCCGCCATTGTACAGCGGGCTGGTTACGCGAATGCCGAAACTGTAATCTGCGCGGTTGGAGACAGGATCCTGAATTTCCGTTGATCCGCCTGCTTCCAAAGAAATCGTGGGCATCCGGTCCGCCTTGGCCCGTTCGAACTCGGCCATTGCCTGATCACGCGTGGCGAAGGCTTCAATGATAGCCGGAACATCGGTCCAATCGGGTTCGAGCTGCCCACAACTGGCTTCCAGCCATTCCGGTGTTTCCGGAACAACATCCCCAATTTCGTTTTCGCCGAGGAGGTAGGCAAGATTGCTTTGCCAACGATCCTGTTCGGCTTCGATCTGCTGAATGGTGGCTTCCGCCCCGGTCACGCGGGCCTGCGCCTGCAGCGCGTCCGACCTGGTTGCTGCCCCACGTTCGAAACGCAGACGCACCAATTGTTCAATGGCGCGAAGTTCGGTCAATTGATCATTCGCGACCGCCAGCAAAGCCTCAGCACGCTGGATTTCAATGACCGAGAAGCTGGTATCGCGGATCAGGCTATCAACCGCGAGCAGCAGGCGCGCCCGACTGACCCGCGCCCCTGCTTCTGCGAAACGGACTGTGTTCATGACCTTGCCGAAATCGAACAGCATCTGCGATGCCGTGACATTGGCACGAGGTCGCCAGCCATTGGCAGTGTTGTTCTGATATCCGGTGGATATCCCGCCGCTCACCCGGGGACGATACCCTGCCCTGGCGACGTCGATTTCTTCACCCTGAGCATTGATGCGTTGAACAGCTTCATCGATTGACGGATGCCAGGCGAGCGCCGCTGTTACAGCATCTTGCATGGTCAGCACGGGAGGGACCGACGCCCAAGCGGGCGCCGAGAGTAAAACCCCGAAGGGCACAAGCATCGAAACTGCCGCGACGGGCTTTTTTGTCCGAGCCACCAAATCTCCCACGCCCTCGGCCGGCTATCCGGCTCGATTGTCTTGCAAGAATGTCGTGCCACTTTGAAATGGCACGACATTCTTGCGCAAGGCGACACCTATATCAGGTAATGTCCGTTCTGGTCTTCTGATAATGGGTCCGAATTTGGATCATTCAGGTAATCCAGATCGTCTGGAGGTCCTTTGACATCATCAGGTGATTGAACCGGCTCAGGAATGTTATCCACTGGTTCTTCTGCAGGGGCTTCGGACGCGCGCAGGTAGTTCTCCAGGACATCTTCAAGACTGCCCTGATCTTCCAGCATCGAGTATTCGAGCAGATCCGCAATGTTCTCGGAGTTGCTGTCTGCAGCGAAGCTGCTCGTCACTACGGGGACCCCTGCGCCTGTCGGCTGGACAGAAACATCAAGGGATCCTTCCGAAGTCTGGTTATTGGGGTGAACCAGCTGATAGTCGAAACTGTCGATCCGGGCTGATGTAAAGTGCCCGAAGCCAGACCCAACCGTATAGGTGTAGCTGCCATCGGCATTGATCAGCAGCGACCCATAGGTACCTTGGATCGTCATCGAAGTCCCGGCGCTGAGTGGTACATATTCTCCTGCTGTCGGACTGAAGATCTGAAGTTGGGTCGACGTCGATCCCAACTCGTCATTGGTGAGAATATTGCCCGTAGCTCCCGACCGTCCGTTGATCAGGAACTGATTGGTGTAGGTGGCATCGATATTGGCGTTGACATTGGCGACCGACAAAGTGCCACCAAGGGTTGCCCGTATACGATAGGTGCCGGCGCTCAGATTCTCATTGGCAAGGTTGATCTGTGCAACCGTACTCAACAGACCAAGAGAAGTGTTGTAGCCGACTGTCTTAACGGGTGCCCACACGCCCCCTGCCCCTTGCCTTTCGATATAGAGGTTGCCGGTGACAAACGCACCCGCAGTCAGGAAGACACTGACTTCACCGGTCAGAACGGTACTTGATGTCACGGTGAAGCTGTTGCTGGTGTAAGTTGGGGTACCCACCACACTGATATTGGCGTTGTTCGCCGTAACCAGATCCGCTGTCTGGAATGCCCAGCTTACCGATGCCGATGCCGTATCGCCCCGGGCCAAAACTGTCGTGCCATCGATCTGCACCGTCAGCGTGGCAGTGTCGGACACCGTTCCGTCGCTGAGTGTGTAGGTGAAGACATCGGACTGACCGATCGAGGCGGGGTCGCCGAAGGCGGTGTAGCTGTAGGTTCCGTTTGCCGAAATCTGCAGCACACCATGTTCCCCGGTGATCTGCGTAGTGCCCGTGGGCGACACAACCGAACTGGACCCGTTGGCATGGGTTATCAGGCTGACAGAGGCACCTCCAGCGAGGTTGTCTGCCCCCACTCCGCCCTGCCCGGTGATGACATTGCCGCCCACCGCTTCATTGGCGAAATCGAATTCCGTCACGGTGGTGGTGATCGACGTTGCCTGAAGCGCAGTCAGAGTGTTGCTGAGCAGTGCGTCAGCAACTGCACCGATAACTCCGTCGAGCAGAGCAGACAGACCCAGCGTGTTGAGGACGTTTGACAATGCCCCAACCACGCCGGCGACCGACGATCCATTCAAAGAGTTGAGCAGTGGCGTCAGCAACAGGGTGGCAACCGGTCCGCCGAGGGCATTGTCTACAGCGCCCAATATGACCGCCTGATTGTTGGGCCCAACGACGACCCCGGCACTGCCCAGTTCCTGAAGCGACACGCCGCCGCCATTGGTATCAAGCAGTTGTTCCAGAGTGCTTTCGTCGTTGCGCACAACGACCGAGTACTGACCAGGCAACAAGCCCGGCACATTGGCGACCAGGGTGTTGTTACCCAGCACACCCAGGACAGGCAGGCCGGCGACATCACCGAGCAGCGAGTTCTGAGTGACCGCCGAGTAGACGATGTTACCCTGAGCATCGAGGACATCGAGCCTGAAGGCATCGCCCACCGCAACCAGTGCTGTCTGACTGACCACGATGCGGACATCACCGACCTGATCCGGCCTGACGGTAATCGACACAGAGTTGTCGACACCGATGTCCGATTGCAGCAGGCCGACAACCTCCACGTCGGTATCCGTTTGCGACGGATTAACGACCCGGGCCTGGAGCCCCATGTTCAACGAGACCAAGTCGTTGACTGCGTCGGGGCTGGCGATCGTGAAAGCGGTTAGTGCCCTGCCCGAGCTGACATTTCCTGCCAGATCGGTCTGACGCAGTTGCACATTGCTGTACACGCCTTGCGGCAAGGTGAAGCTGGTCCCGGTGCCGTTAATCCAGGTCTGGCCACCATTGGTGCTGTACTGCCAGCTTGCCCCGGTTTCCACGCCCGACACATTGATCCTGCCATCGCTGGTGATCCTGTCGGTATTGGAAGTTCCGGTATCGGTGTTCAGCACACCATTGGGCGCCACGATCGTAGTGTCGACCACGATCTGGCCCAGCGTGGTTGATGCCGTGTTGCCAGCAACATCCGTCTGGCGAACCTGGACGTTGGCGTAGGTGCCTTCGGTCAGCGTGAAGCTGCCGCCGGTGCCATTCAGCCAGGTCTGGCCACCATTGGTGCTGTATTGCCAGGTCGCTCCGGATTCCAACCCGGTCACATTGACCAGCCCGTTGTTGGTGATGCCATCAGTGGCTGAGGTGCCGGTATCGACTGCCAATGCCACAGTCGGGGTAGCGATGGTGGCATCGACCACCACCTGGCCCAGCGTGGTCGTTGCCGTATTGCCGGCAACATCCGTCTGGCGGACCTGGACATTGGCATAGGTGCCTTCGGTCAGCGTGAAGCTGCCGCCGGTACCGTTCAGCCAAGTCTGGCCACCGTTGGTGCTGTATTGCCAGGTTGCCCCAGCCTCCAGACCGGTGACGTTGATCAAGCCATTGTTGGTGATCCGATCGCTGGCAGATGTACCGCTATCGACGGCCAGCGCTGCGAGCGGTCCGGTGACGGTCGCATCGACCACGACTTGACCCAGAGTTGTCGTTGCCGTGTTGCCGGCAGCATCCGTCTGACGAACCTGGACATTGGCATAGGTGCCTTCGGCCAGCGTGAAGCTGCCGCCGGTGCCCGTCTGCCAGTTCTGGCCACCATCGGTGGTGAACTCCCAGGTCGCGCCATCTTCCAGCCCGGTCACATCGATCTGGCCGTTGCTGGTGATGCCATCGTCATCAAGGACGCCGGTGTCATCCGTCAGAGCCGCAACCGGGGTGGCGACGCTGGCATCGACCGTGATCGCACCAAGCGTGGTTGTCGCCGTGTTGCCGGCAGCATCCGTCTGACGAACCTGGACATTGGCATAGGTGCCTTCGGCCAGCGTGAAGCTGCCGCCGGTGCCCGTCTGCCAGTTCTGGCCACCAT
>NZ_WTYJ01000005.1:143650-144240 GCF_009827305.1 Croceibacterium xixiisoli
AACCTGGACATTGGCATAGGTGCCTTCGGCCAGCGTGAAGCTGCCGCCGGTGCCCGTCTGCCAGTTCTGGCCACCATTGGTGGTGAACTCCCAGGTGGCGCCGTCTTCCAGCCCGGTCACATCGATCTGGCCGTTGCTGGTGATGCTGTCGTCATCAAGGACGCCGGTGTCATCCGTCAGAGCTGCAACCGGAGTGGCGACGCTGGCATCGACCGTGATCGAACCAAGCGTGGTCGTTGCCGTGTTCCCGGCAGCATCCGTCTGGCGAACCTGGACATTGGCGTAGGTGCCTTCGGCCAGCGTGAAGCTGCCGCCGGTGCCCGGCTGCCAGTTCTGGCCACCATCGGTGGTGAACTCCCAGGTTGCGCCGTCTTCCAGCCCGGTCACATCGATCTGGCCATTGCTGGTGATGCCGTCGTCATCAAGGACGCCGGTGTCATCCGTCAGAGCTGCAACCGGAGTGGCGACGCTGGCATCGACCGTGATCGAACCAAGCGTGGTCGTTGCCGTGTTCCCGGCAGCATCCGTCTGGCGAACCTGGACATTGGCGTAGGTGCCTTCGGCCAGCGTGAAGCTGCCGCCGGTGCCCG
>NZ_WTYJ01000005.1:144250-145573 GCF_009827305.1 Croceibacterium xixiisoli
CCCGGCAGCATCCGTCTGGCGAACCTGGACATTGGCGTAGGTGCCTTCGGCCAGCGTGAAGCTGCCGCCGGTGCCCGTCTGCCAGTTCTGGCCACCATCGGTGGTGAATTCCCAGGTTGCGCCGTCTTCCAGCCCGGTCACATCGATCTGGCCATTGCTGGTGATGCCGTCGTCATCAAGGATGCCGGTGTCATCCGTCAGGGCTGCAACCGGGGTGGCTACGCTGGCATCGACCGTGATCGGGCCAAGCAATGCAGGCTCGCCAGGGATGTTGTTTGCGGCGACCTGCCGGACCTGAACATCAGGATATGTTCCTTCGTCCAAATCGAACCCATCGCCTGTGCCAGTCAGCCAGTTTTGACCACCATCCAGGCTGTATTCGAAGCTTGCTCCGGCGTCCAAACCGGTAACCTGGACACGGCCGTTGTTGGTTATCCCATCCGCTGAAGATGCGCCGGTATCAAACTGAAGGTTTGCTGTCGGCTGTCCTGGTGGGTCTGTATCGCCATCGGCATCAGCGTCGGCATCGGCGTCTGCATCCGCGTCAGCGTCTGCATCCGCGTCAGCATCCGCATCGGCGTCACCGTCCGCATCAGCATCTGCGTCTGCATCAGCGTCTGCATCAGCGTCGGCATCCGCGTCAGCATCAGCATCAGCATCAGCATCCGCATCAGCGTCGGCGTCGGCGTCGGCGTCCGCATCGGCATCAGCGTCTGCGTCGCCGTCTGCGTCGGCATCAGCGTCAGCGTCTGCGTCAGCATCCGCATCAGCATCTGCATCAGCATCCGCATCAGCATCTGCATCAGCATCAGCATCAGCGTCAGCATCGGCGTCTGCATCGGCATCGGCGTCTGCATCAGCATCCGCGTCAGCATCTGCATCGGCATCAGCATCCGCGTCAGCATCGGCGTCTGCGTCAGCATCCGCGTCAGCATCTGCATCGGCATCAGCATCAGCATCCGCGTCAGCATCGGCGTCTGCGTCAGCATCAGCGTCTGCATCAGCGTCGGCGTCAGCATCCGCATCGGCATCCGCATCAGCATCAGCGTCCGCGTCAGCATCGGCGTCCGCATCAGCGTCGGCGTCAGCGTCCGCGTCAGCATCAGCGTCCGCGTCCGCATCAGCGTCCGCATCAGCGTCCGCGTCAGCATCTGCGTCGGCATCAGCATCAGCGTCCGCGTCAGCATCGGCGTCCGCATCAGCGTCGGCGTCAGCGTCCGCGTCAGCATCGGCGTCCGCATCTGCATCGGCATCAGCATCAGCGTCCGCGTCAGCATCGGCGTCCGCATCAGCGTCGGCGTCAGCGTCCGCGTCAGCATCGGC
>NZ_WTYJ01000006.1 GCF_009827305.1 Croceibacterium xixiisoli
CCCGAAGTCCAGCCCGTCAGGCCGGCGTCTCCGCTGCGGTGAGAGGGCATATATGGAGGGGTTCGGATTCGGTCAACGGGGTTTTTCAGTTTTGTTGCACTATCTCGGCAATTATCTGAAAAAATGGCAAACTTTCTGCCCGATTGCGCAATGGGCGCATTTCGCAGGGATAATCCCCATGTCCAACATCGGTTCCCGCAGCTCGATCTGGCCCCACAGGGTTCACCCGCCATCGTCACCCTTTCTTTACCCTGTTAAGGCTAGGAAATGACGGCAGCCGCTACCGGTACGGCAGCGAAAATACCGAGGTGGTTTTAAGACGATGAGTGCGCCTGCAATCTCAGTCGCAATGAGCGTTTACAATGGCGAACGCTTCCTGCGCGAAGCGATCGAGAGCATTCTCGGCCAGACGTTTGGCGATTTCGAGTTCCTGATTCTCGACGATGGTTCGCGCGATGGCAGCCGGGACATCTACGAATCCTATGCCGCCAGGGATTCGCGCATCCGCACCATCGTGCGAGACAATCGCGGGCTGATCGTCAGCCTGAACCAATTGCTCGACGAAGCCGCCGCCCCGGTCATCGCCCGCATGGATGCCGATGACATCTGCGACCCGACCCGCTTTGCCAAGCAGATCGCCTTCCTCAATGCCAATCCCGATTATGGCGTGATCGGCAGCTGGACCGCCGACATCAATGAATTCGGCGCATCCCACCGGCTCGAAGGATTCGACCACCCGACCAACCACCAGGAATTCCTGCAGGCAGTGAAGGACGATGGTCCGCTGCTCTGCCACCCGGTCGTTACCTATCGGCGGGACGTGGTGCGCAATGTCGGCGGCTACCATGCCGCTTTCCGCCATTGTGAAGACTATGATCTGTGGCTCCGCCTGGCCTCCGTCACCAAGCTGGCCAATATTCCCGAACGGCTGATCCGCTATCGCCATTACGAAGGGCAGGTTTCGGCCCGCCATGCCACCGAACAGAAGATCGGCCACACGGTAGCGCTGTGGGCCTATCACGAACGCGCCGCCGGTCGCCCCGACCCGACCCAACAGCTGACCGCCCTGCCGGAGGTCGGCCAGTTCGACGAAGCCTTCCACACCAAGGGGCTCGACTGGGCAGTGCGCGAACGTCTGGCCAAGGGGCTGCAATATTCACCCTCCGGCCTGCGCGGCGACGGGTTCGAGATGATGCTCGATTATCTGCGTGACGGCGGATCGCAGGAAGGGATGTGGCGCACGGTGCTGCGCCTGGTCCGCTATGGCGAACCCCTGCGCGCGGCGCGCCTGGCTGCAACACTGTCCAGCAACCGGCCACTGGCCGCCTGATGGCCGGAGAGGCAACGCCACCCGATTCCCCCGTCCCGCCGCCGCCAGCACGCGAAGCGGCTGCGATGAGTGTGCGCGGTGCCGCCGTCTGGGCGATGGCCGGGCAATATGGATCCTTCGTAATCCAGTTCGCCGCCTCCGTCGTCATCTCTCGTTTTTTCCTGGCCCCGGCCGAGGTCGGGCTGTTCTCGATCGCGCTTGCCGCTGCCATGCTGGTGGCGGTGCTGCAGGATTTTGGCCTGTCCCGCTATATCTCGTCGCTGCCCGTGCTCGGTCGGGACGAATTGCGCCGTTGTTCTTCCATTGCGCTGCTCTTCTCTCTGGTGGTCGCCAGCATCGTGGCCGCCCTCGCCTGGCCGATGGCGCAGCTCTATGGCCATCCTGAGCTGTTCACCCTGCTGCTGACCATTGCCGGCAGCTATCTGTTGCTGCCCTTGGCCGTGGTGCCGCTGGCCCTGATGGGGCGAGCGATGGAATTCCATCGCCATTTCGCGGTCAGCATCGGCGGCGCGGCATTGCAAGGCGGGGTCAGCATCGCCCTCGCCGCGGCCGGCTATTCCGCCTATGCGCTGGCCTGGGGCAATGTCGCGGCAGCCCTCGCTCGCGCGGTGATCGCCCAGTTCCTGCGCCCGGCCCCGCCGTTCCCGCTGCTGCTGCGCGGAACGAAGGATGTCCTGTCCTTCGGGTCGAAATCCAGCCTGCTCTATCTGACCGGCGCCTTCGGCACGCGCACGCCCGATCTGCTGGTGGGCAAGCTGCTGGGGCTCACGGCCGTTGGCCTCTACAGCCGCGCGGTCAGCCTGTCGGACCAGTTCCGCATGCTGGTGGCCGGTGCCATCGGCAGCGTGTTCTTTCCCGCCTTTGCCCGCATCCGCGATCGGGGGGAGCCGCTGGGCCCACCCTATCTGCGGGTCTGCGCCGGCTATTCGGCGGTACTGTGGCCCGGCATGGCCGCGCTGGCGCTGGCATCCCAGCCGCTGGTGTTGCTGCTCTATGGCGAACGCTGGGCCGAAGTCGCCCCGCTGCTGGCGATGGTCGCGATGATGGAGGTGCTGCTGACATCGCTGCCGCTGGTCAGCGATCTGCCGATCCTGCTTGGCCGGATGAACCGCCTGATCGCGCTCAATATGCTCGACACCGCTTTGTCGGTCGGCCTGCTGGCTGTCGGCTGCCTGTGGGGCGTGGAAGGCGCCGCCGCATCGCGGATCGTCTACGGCCTGCTGTGGTTGGGGATCTATGCCGGCTTCATGCATCGCCTGGTCGGTTTCGACGGACGCGCGCTGATGACAATCTATGGCAAGAGCGCGCTGGTGACGCTGGCCACGATCGCGCCGATGGGGGCGATCTATCTGTTCGTGACACCACCGAACGAAACAGGTTTCGGTCTGCTGTTGCTGGCGACCGCGCTGGGCGGCCTGTGCTGGCTGGGCTCGCTCTGGCTGTTGCGGCACCCGGCGATGGAGGAATTGATCGGCATGATGGGCGAACTGCCGCCGGTGCGCAGGCTGCAGAAGGCGCTGTCGCAGCATGGCTGAACTGACCGTGCCCCTGTCCCGCTGCGCCCTGCCCGCCGATGGCGCGCTGCAGCGGGAATCGCCGCGCCCGCCGGAGCTGCGCAATGCCAGCTATGCGGCGCAGTTCGACTGGCACACGCTGTTCTACGACGTGTTCCGGGCGGACAGCCATATCGTCTTCCAGGGGCCGCCGCTGTTCAACCTGCTGGAACCGCTACGCGCCTCCGCCCCCTTCGATCGCGCCATGCGGGGGTGGTGGAAACAGGCCCGGCTGATCGAACGCAACCGCGTCAGCGAGATCTGGCTGCGCAGTGATGCCGACCATGTGGTGATCGACGGACCGATCGGACATTGGAACATTGCCGTGCAGCCCGATCAGGCAACGATGTTTGCCGGGCGGCGGGTGCTGCACACCCTGTCGAAGGACAATGAGATCCGCTGGATCCGGGACTGGATCCGCTTCTACCGCGATATCCACGGGGCAGACGCCGTGCTGTTCTATGACAACAATTCCACCCGCTACAGCGCCGCCGAACTGCGCGGCGAATTGCGCGCCACCTTCCCCGACATGGTGATCGAAGTGGTCGCCTGGCCGTTCCTCTATGGCCCGCAGGGCGGCATGGCCGGCGCGGTCGATGGGCAGGAAGCGCCGTGGGATTCCGATTATTGTCAGTCCGGATCGCTGCAGCATGCAAGGTTCCGGTTCCTGCGCCAGGCGCGCAGCGTGCTGAATGTCGATATCGACGAACTGGTGCTGTCCAGCCAAGGACGATCGATCTTTGCCGCGACCGAACAGAGCCGCGCCGGCTTCATCAAATTCCCGGGCCGCTGGATCACCGGGCTGGCCGACCGGCCGATCGCGGAAAGCGGTGCATCGCTGGGCGATTTCGTGCTGTACGACCGGCAGGAAGATGTCGTCTGCCCGCCCAAATGGTGCGTGGTGCCACATGCCCGCCAGCGCCGGGATCAGCATTGGTCGGTGCACAATATCTTCGGCGCCCGGGCCAACCGCCATCTCTCCGAAGAATTCACTTATCGCCACATGCGCGCCATTTCCAACAATTGGAAAGCCGACCGGCGCGAAGACCAGGCGATAGATACCGCCACCTTTGCCACGGATAAGGCGCTTTCCACCGCTTTCGAGACCATCGGACTGCGCTGACGATCTGCCGAAACCCGCCGCCGGCGAGGGCGGGCGCATTGTCTCACGCCCCTGCCGTTCCCAGATAAGGGCCAAATGGCAGGCAACACGACAGCAGGGGCGGGCACACAGGCTGCGCAAAGCATTCAGGGCGCCGCGGCAGATGCCGCCGGCTGGAACACGGTCCGCCGGTTCCTGCCCTATCTCTGGCCGCGCAACCGGCCCGATCTGCGTGGGCGCATTGCCGGTGCCAGCGTGTTTGTCGTGCTGGCCAAGATCGTAGTCCTGGCGCTGCCCTTCGCCTATGCCCGCGCGGTCGATACCATGGCCGAAACCAGCGATCCGGCCGTGTGGCTGGCGATCGGGCTGGTGGTCGCCTATGCGGGCGGGCGCTTCGCCACCGTCGTGTTCGACAATGTGCGCAACATCATCTTCGAACGCGTCGGCCAGGATGCCGTCCGCCAGCTGACCGAGGATGTGTTCGAACGGCTGCACGCGCTGTCGCTGCGGTTCCATTTGGCGCGCCGTACCGGTGAAGTGACCAAGGTGGTCGAACGCGGCACGAAATCGATCAATTCGATGGTCTATTTCCTGCTGTTCAACATCATGCCAACCGCCGTCGAACTGCTGATCGTGGCGGGCATCTTCTATGTGAAGTTCGGCTGGGAAATCGTCTGCGCCACCGCCGTGACCGTGGTGCTGTATATCTGGCTGACCCGCACGATCACCGAATGGCGCACCAAGCTGCGCGCGGAAATGAACCAGCTGGACGGGCTGGCGATGTCGCGCGCGGTGGATTCGCTGCTGAATTACGAAACGGTCAAATATTTCGGCGCCGAGGGCCGCGAGCAGGAACGCTATGGTTCCGCCGCCCGCGCCTATGCCGACGCCGCGATCAAGAGCGAGAATTCGCTCGGCGTGCTGAACATCGCCCAGGCGGCGATCATGAATCTGATGATGGCCGGGGCCATGGCCTTCACGGTCTGGGGCTGGAGCCAGGGCCGCTTCACCGTTGGCGATCTGGTGCTGATCAACACCTATCTGATGCAGCTGTTTCGCCCGCTGGACATGCTCGGCTGGGTCTATCGCACCATTCGCCAGGGTCTGATCGACATGGCACAGATGTTCCGCCTGATCGATACGCCGGTGGAAGTGCGCGACGCGCCCGGCGCACCCGCTTTGCTGGTCCGCCGCCCGTCGATCGTGTTCGACAATGTGGTGTTCGGCTATGATCGGGATCGGGAAATCCTTCACGGGCTCAGCTTCGAAGTGCCGCCCGGCGGCAATGTCGCCATCGTCGGCCCATCGGGTGCGGGCAAATCCACCATCGCCCGGCTGCTGTTCCGGTTCTACGACCCGTGGGACGGGCAGATCCTGATCGAAGGCCAGGATATCCGCACCGTCAGCCAGAACAGCCTGCGCCGCCAGATCGGCATCGTCCCGCAAGACAGCGTGCTGTTCAATGACACCATCGGCTACAATATCGCCTATGGTCGGGAGGGCGCCACGCAGGACGATGTGATCGCCGCCGCACGCGATGCCGCGATCCTGCCCTTCATCGAACGCCTGCCGCAGGGGCTGGACACCGAAGTCGGCGAACGCGGACTCAAGCTGTCCGGCGGGGAAAAGCAGCGCGTGGCGATTGCCCGAACCCTGCTGAAAAATCCGCCGATCCTGCTGCTGGATGAAGCAACCAGCGCGCTCGATACCCGTACCGAACAGGATATCATCGGCACGCTGCGGCGCATGGCGCAGCATCGCACCACCATTGCGGTGGCGCACCGGCTGTCCACCATTGCCGATTCCGACATGATCCTGGTGCTGGAGGAAGGCCGCCTGATCGAACAGGGTTCCCACCCGGACCTGCTGCGCCGCGACGGCCTCTATGCCGATATGTGGAACCGCCAGCTGGCCGAACGCGAACACGCATTGGAAGAACCGCCGGTCGAGCTGGAGGCTGCCGAAATTCACACCTGATGCTTGCATGATCCCGTTGAAAGATCAGGGTCTCAGGCGCTATTTGCTGTTTCGCATCCGGTGACTCGCCAGGCGGTCGTGCCTGTAGGCTGATGCGGCTGGTAGGACATTACCGTCATGACGCGCATTTTTCGCTTCGCCTCCGCCCTTCCCCTGTTTGCCCTGACGCTCAGCGCCTGTTCCGGGTCCGAACAGGCAGATCAGCCCGCCAAACCGCAGCAGATGACGCTGAATGAAGTCATGCGGAACGAGGTGGATCTTCGCGCAGACGCGGTGTGGGAAATCGGCAATGCCGCCATCGACGATCAAGCCGGGCTCGATCCCGCTAAGATGACCGACGCCAAATGGAACGAACTGGCCCGGCATGCCACATCGCTGCAGCAGGGGGCGATCCATCTGGCCACGCTCGATCCGATCATCGTGGTCAGGAATGGAGAGAAGATCGCCGATGAAGGCGTGCCCTATGGCGACAGCGCCGTGGATGTGCAGGCCGGGATCGACCGCAATCCACAGGGCCTGCGCGATATGGCCAATGGGCTGGCGTCGCATATGGCCGAACTGGCGATGGCTGCCCGCGCCCATGACGGGGTGAAGGCCGGCGCGCTGATCAGCCAGATCGACGGCGTATGCGAGGATTGCCACCTGTCCTACTGGTACCCATCGCAGAAGGAACTGGTCGATCAGTTCCGCGACCCGCGCCCGGAAACATCCAACCACTGATCCTGCCACAGTCTGATGCCTGAGTTTGATCCCGGTCAATTGCAGATCGGGGCATATCGGCTATGGCACAAGGGCAGAATTGTTTGTTGAAGAGGTGCAGGGATGAAGTGGTCGATCATGGTGGGTGTGGCAGCCCTGTCTCTGGTCGGGGGCAAGATCCTGGCCCAGCCGGCTGCGGCTCCGCTCGATGTGCGCCAGATCATGCAGCAGCACACCAATCCCGCCACGCTGGCGATCTGGGACGTGGGCAACAACGCCATGGGCGATGAGGGCGGGATCGATCCCGCGCTGATGGACCAGGAAAAATGGGACAGGCTGGCAGCCTCCGCCACCCAGCTGGCCGAAGCCGGCCGGGCGATGGGCGCCGGCACCAGCTTCATCGCCGCCGCCGCCGACAACAGCACGGTGGGCGAAGGGGAAATCACCATGGCCCAGGTGCAAACCCATCTGGATGGCGATCCGGCCAAATTTCGCGAACTGGGTGAAGCCCTCGCCGCCCATTCGGACAAGCTTGCCGCCGCCGCCCGAGCCAAGGATGCGCCCGCCGCCGGCGAATTGATCGCGGCGATGGATACCGTGTGCGAGGATTGCCACGCCCGGTTCTGGTATCCGGAATAAAAGGGATATGATGCCGTCGCCTGCAAGGCGACGGCATCGCGATATCAGAGAATGAACTTCGACAGATCGGCGTCCTGCGCCAACCCGGCCAGCCGATCGCGCACATAGGCGGCATCGATCAGCACGGTTTCACCCTGCCGGTCTTCCGCTTCAAAGCTCAGATCTTCCAACAGCTTTTCCATCACGGTCTGCAGCCGGCGGGCGCCGATATTCTCGACGCTTTCGTTCACCTGCGCAGCGATCTTCGCCACTTCGGTCACCGCATCGGGCGCGAAGTCCACCATCACCTGTTCCGTCGCCAGCAGGGCGCGATACTGCTCGACCAGATTGGCGCGCGTATCCGACAGGATGGCGATGAAATCCTCTTCGGTCAGCGCCTTCAGCTCCACCCGGATCGGCAGGCGGCCCTGTAGTTCGGGCAGCATGTCCGACGGTTTGGAGACGTGGAAGGCGCCGCTGGCGATGAACAGCACATGGTCGGTTTTCATCGGGCCATATTTGGTGGCCACGGTCGTGCCTTCGATCAGCGGCAGCAGATCGCGCTGCACGCCTTCACGGCTGACTGAACCGCCGCGCACATCGGACACGGCGATCTTGTCGATTTCATCCAGGAACACGATGCCATTGGTTTCGGCATTCTGCAGCGCCACGCGCGCCACATCATCCTGGTCCATCCGCTTTTCGGCCTCTTCGTCGACCAGCTTGTCCCAGGCTTCGGGCACCTTGAGCTTGCGCCGCTTCAGATTGTTGCGGCCGAACGCCTTGCCCATCATGTCGGACAGATTGATCATGCCGACCGATCCGCCCATGCCGGGAATGTCCATCGGCATCGACGGGCTGTCCTCCACCTCGATTTCCACCTCGGTGTCATTCATCGCATTCTGCACGATCCGCTGACGGAAGCTTTCGCGCGTCGCTTCGGATGCGCTTTCACCCACTAGAGCATTGAGCAGCCGCTCCATCGCCGCATGCGACGCTGCTTCGCGGACGGATTCGCGACGCCGTTCCTTTTCCAGCCGGATCGCCTCTTCGGCCAGATCGCGGGCGATCTGTTCGACATCCCGCCCGACATAGCCAACCTCGGTAAACTTGGTCGCTTCCACCTTGACGAAGGGGGCATCCGCTAACCGTGCCAGCCGCCGGCTGATCTCGGTCTTGCCGCAACCCGTGGGGCCGATCATCAGGATATTCTTCGGCGTAACCTCGTCACGCAGTTCCGCGCTGAGGCGCTGGCGGCGCCAGCGGTTGCGCAGCGCTACGGCCACGGCACGCTTGGCATCGGCCTGGCCGATGATGTGTTCGTCCAATGCGGCGACAATCGCCTTGGGAGTCAGTTGATCGTTCATGAAGTCCTGTCCGGTGTCGCCCACAGCCGCGCAGCAAGGCGGCGGCCGGGCGGAAAAATCAGATGGTTTCGACCGTCACACGGTCATTGGTGAAGACGCAGATCTCTGCCGCGACGGCCATGGCCTTGCGCGCGATCCGTTCGGCGTCTTCCTCGTAATCGACCAGCGCCCGCGCGGCCGACAGGGCATAGTTGCCGCCCGATCCAATCGCGGCGATGCCGCCTTCGGGTTCCAGCACATCGCCATTGCCGGTCAGCACCAGCAGAGTGTCCTTGTCGGCCACGATCATCAATGCTTCGAGATTGCGGAGATATTTGTCGGTGCGCCAGTCCTTGGCCAGTTCCACTGCCGCGCGCATCAGCTGGCCGCGATATTGTTCGAGCTTGCGTTCCAGCCGTTCGAACAGGGTGAAGGCATCGGCGGTGGCGCCGGCGAAACCGGCAATCACCTGGCCACCTTCGCCCAGCCGGCGCACCTTGCGCGCATTGGGCTTCATGACGGTGTTGCCCATCGACACCTGGCCGTCACCCGCAATGACGGTCTGCCCGCCCCGCTTGACTCCAATGATCGTGGTCCCATGCCAGGCAATCGTGCCGTGGCTGTTCATCGTATCGTTCATGCGCCGCATATGGGCAAAGCGCAGGCCGGCTTCAACCGCTGACAGGCCGGATCACGTCACGCGATCACAGCCTGTACCAATTGCCTGTTTACTGGCCGCCAGCCCCAC
Organism: Croceibacterium xixiisoli; assembly: GCF_009827305.1. Lineage (GTDB taxonomy): Bacteria > Pseudomonadota > Alphaproteobacteria > Sphingomonadales > Sphingomonadaceae > Croceibacterium_C > Croceibacterium_C xixiisoli. The sequence goes on from NZ_WTYJ01000006.1 coordinate 9,374, forward strand.
CCGGCGCGCCACCGGCGCCAACCTGGCCGATATTGCCGAACAGATCTTCCAGGAAGCCACGTTCACGACCAAGGGTCGGGGTGGTTTCGCCGACCGGGCTGATCCGGGCGACCTTTTCCATGCCCGAACGATCGACGGAGGCGACATTGCCGGCCGCGTCGAACCGCACCGCCAGCACCGTCTGCTGTTCGATGCGCGGGGTCGTGAAAGGCTTCTGCGCGGTGTTGCTGCCGACGTAATACCACACCGGTTCGCCGAACTGGCTGATGAACGACGGGCGCCCCAGCGTCCGTTCTACCGAGGTGCGGTTGTCAATGCCCGGCTGTACCGACTGGATCAGCACTTCTTCCGCGCGGAAGCCGCGCCGTTCGCGGATCGAACTGCAGCCCGACATCAGCGCCACTACGGCCAGCGCTGCGCCAATGCGCACCATATTCGTCATTTCCGCGTCTGCTCCACTTCGCAACCGATGATTGCCCCGGCAATTGTTGCTCTGGCAATTACGGCGCCTATATCGGGGGCGAGCCTTACGATCTGGCAGCCCGCCGCGCAATGGCGGTTGGCCCGATTGGCTTTAATCGCCGCTGAATGAGAAAGCCCGTTTTGATGTCCCTGATCCAACGCCTGCTGGGCACCGGCCGTGACCCGCGCGAAAATCTGCGCCCGCTGTGGCACCGTGTGGTGGAAATTTCGCGTGATCCGCACTGGTATGCGCAGGATGGCGTCGCCGATACGATTCCCGGCCGGTTCGACATGATCACCGCCCTGCTGACGCTGGTGATTCTGCGCATGGAAAAGGATGCCGATCTGGCCCCCTCCACCGCGCTGCTGACCGAATTGTTCGTCGAAGACATGGATGGCCAGCTGCGCGAAGGCGGCGTGGGCGATCTGATGGTCGGCAAAAGGATCGGCAATCTGGTGGCGGCGCTGGGCGGCCGGCTTGGCGCCTATCGCGACGGTTTGGCCAGTGAAGACCCGGCCCTGCTGCGCGATGCGATCGCCCGCAACATGACCATGGTTGAAGGGCGCACCGCGGATTCGCTGGCAGAATCGCTGCGCAGCTTTGCCGAAGGTCTGGCCACCGTCGATGGCGACGATATTCTTGCTGCAAGGATCACGCGATGAACACGCCTGAATTTTCCCGCATCATCGACCGGCGCCAGATCATCGACCGCCCGGTCGAACTGGAAGCCAATGAGCAGGAACGGGCCATGCTGGCCGGTCGCTTCGGTCTGGTCGGGATCGATCGGCTGCAGGGGGCGATCCATCTGATCACAGAGGGTGATGTGGTCCGCGCCGAAGGGAGGCTGCAGGCCGCCTTCGTGCAGAGTTGCGCCGTGTCGGGGGAAGATCTGCCGCGCCAGGTCGACGAAAAGATCGCGCTGCGTTTTGTCCCGGCAACCGAAACCGCTGCCGTGCCGGACGAGGAGATCGAGCTGGAGGAAGGGGATTGCGACGAAATCCCCTACAGCGGCCATCATTTCGACCTGGGGGAAGCGCTGGCGCAGAGCCTGGCGCTGGCCATAGATCCCTATGCCACCGGCCCGGATGCAGACCGGGCGCGCAAGGCGGCGGGGATCATGGATGAAGCGGCGGCCGGCCCGTTCGCCGCGCTGGCCGCGCTTCGTAGGGACAACTGATCAGAACGGGATATCGTCGTCCAGATCGTCGGCATAGTTGGAACCGCCGCCCGATCCGCCGTTGCCACCACCACCGGTGCGGCCCCAGTCGCTGCCACCGCTGCTGCTGCCACCACGGCCGGACGACGAACCGCCACCCTGCCCCCAGTCGTTGCCGCCGCCGCCGCTGCGCTGGCCACCGCCACCGCCACCGCCACCGCCCGAACCGCCGCCCGATGCGCCATCGAGCATGGTCAGCACGCCGCCCAGGCCGCGAATCACGACTTCGGTGGAATAGCGGTCATTGCCCTGCTGATCCTGCCATTTGCGCGTCTGCAGCTGGCCTTCGATATAGACCTTGCTGCCTTTGCGGAGATAGCGTTCGACCACGCCCACCAGACCTTCGGAAAAGATCGCGACGGTGTGCCATTCGGTGCGTTCCTGGCGCTCGCCGGAATTGCGGTCCTTCCACGTTTCCGACGTGGCGATACGCAGATTGGCGACCTTGCCGCCGTTCTGGAAGCTGCGGATTTCCGGGTCAGCGCCCAGGTTTCCGATCAGCATGACTTTGTTGAGGCTGCCAGCCATGGGAATCATTCCTCTCTTGGATCGGAGCCGGGCTTATCGAAAGGAGGCCCATCCTGCCACCCGCCGTCACGCATTTGCCCACAACGGGGCGGCGGTCACAACCCGGCCGCGACCGCCAGCCAATACGTCACCCCGGCCGCAATATAGGCCAGCGCAAACAGATAGCCGGTCATGATCAGCGGCCATTTCCAGCCATTGGTTTCCCGCCGGGCGACCGCGATGGTGGACAGGCATTGTGGCGCGAACACGAACCAGGCCAGAAAAGCCAGCGCCGTCGGCAGGCTCCACCCGGCCTGCAGCTTGGGGATCAACCCCTCGGCAGCGGCATCCTCATCCTCGGCATCCACCGCATAGGTGGTGGCGAGCGAGGACACGGCCACTTCGCGCGCGGCCATGGCCGGGATCAGCGCCAGGGCGATTTCGCGATTGAAGCCGATCGGTTCGACCACGACCTGCAGCCCGCTGGCGATCTTGCCCGCGATACTGGCGTCGACCTGGCTTTCGCCCGGATCCGCCCGCGGGAAACTGAGCAGCACCCACAGGATCGCGGTCGCCATGAAGATGATCGTGCCGGCCCGGCGCAGGAACACCCAGGCGCGTTGCCACAGGCCGATAGCCAGATCGCGCAGCGACGGCATCTGGTAACGCGGCATTTCCATGATGAAGCCCGATGCCGCCCCGCGCGTGACCGTCCGCCGCAGCACCAGCGCCGCCACCATCGCCGCCACAATGCCGGCAACATAAAGCACGAACAGCACCAGCCCCTGCAGGCCGATGCCGACCCCCACATTGCGCGCCGGAATGAAGGCCGCGATGATCACCGCATAGACGGGCAACCGCGCCGAACAGGTCATCAGCGGGGCAATCAGGATCGTCGTCAGCCGATCCTTCGGATCGGCAATCGCCCGGGTCGCCATGATGCCCGGAATGGCGCAGGCGAAACTGGACAGCAGCGGAATGAAGCTGCGCCCCGACAGGCCGACATAGGACATCAGCCGATCCATGATGAAGGCGGCGCGCGCCATATAGCCGGACTGTTCCATCACCAGGATAAAGGCGAACAGGATCACGATCTGCGGCAGGAACACCACCACCGAACCGACCCCGGTCAACACCGCTTCGGTCAGCAGATCGCGCAGGAATCCTTCGGGCAACCAGGTGGTCGCCAGTTCGATCAGCCAGCCGACCGCGCCATCCAGCGCATCGGCGAAGGGCGTGGCCCAGGCGAACACCGCCTGAAAAATCACGAACAGCAGCGCAAACAGGATGATCGGGCCCAGCCAAGGATGCAGCAGCAGCTTGTCGATCTGTTCGTGCAGCCGATGCTGCGCCGCCTGCGCCAACGTGGCGCGCTCCGCTATCGCCCGGGCGGTCATGCGCCGTTCGGTCAGCGACACCTGCGGGCGGCGCCGATCCTGCGCCTGTTCAGCAGGAACGGCTCCGGCGCGGGCAGTCGCTTCGACCAGCTCGGTCAGGCCGCGTTTGCGCACGGCAACTGTCGGCACCACAGGCACGCCCAGCGACTCTTCCAGCGCGGCGGCATCGATCGTCAGACCGTCGCGTTCGGCCATGTCGATCATGTTGAGTGCCACGACCATCGGCCGGCCCAGCGCGATCAGTTCCTGGGCAAACACCAGATGCTGTTCCAGATTGGCCGCATCGAGCACGCAGATCAGCACTTCGGGCTGCGCCTGCCCCGGATAGTCACCCAGGATGACCCGGCGCGTCACCTCTTCATCCGGGCTGGCCGCATCCAGCGCATAGCTGCCCGGCAGATCGATCAGTTCGACTGGTTCACCATGGGGCAGGAACAGCCGCCCGGCCTTGCGCTCCACCGTCACGCCGGGATAGTTGGCGATCTTCTGCCGGGCCCCGGTCAGGGCGTTGAACAGCGCACTCTTGCCCGCATTGGGATTGCCGACCAGCGCGGCGGTACGCAACATGGTCACAGCGTCATGACCGTCATCGCCCGAGCATGCGCGCGGCGCAGCGCCACGGTCATCCGGCCGACCATCAGGGCAATGGGATCGCGCCCGGCGAAGATGCCCCGATGGGCGATCGCCACCCGCGCACCGGCATCAATGCCAAGTGCGCGCAGGCGTTTCCCTTCGTCCGGGGCAAGCATATCCCAATCGACCGAAACGATTTCGGCGCGCTGGCGGGGCTGAAGATCATCGAGAGTCACCGCCGGGCGGTGCCAGAAGTCGTTAAGCTTTGCAATTGCCTCGCAATCGCCGCGATTATTCCCGTTCCCTGCGCTTGATGTGTGCGCTTCGCCGGTTCAGCGCAGGGCTATGCGATAGGGTCCGGCCCTGTCAGCCATCGGTTGCCCTTTCCAACTCAAATGCACCGCCTGTTCGGCCAGCAGTCGATCGACCGCCGCATGCACCAGAGGCATAGCATCCCGCCATTCGCCAGCGGGAGCGATCGCCCTCGCAACCTCGCTCGGGCATATCGTTGCCCCGGCTGCGCGGTTTGCCAGCAGTGCCAGCAGCGTTTCACGAACCGATCGCATCACGGTCTGCGCCGCTGGCCGCGTCCGCCTTTTGCAGTCCTGGACGTCATCGGATCGGGTTTGACCGGCGGCGTCCATCCTTCCGGCGGGGTCACCTTTTGCTGGCTGGTCCCCAGCCCCATTGCCCCGGGTTTCTGCCGCTCCAGCCCGGACAGATCGGCCTGCTCCGCCTCGACTGCCGTCGCGCCACCACGCATCAGCGCGATCCGGTCACGACACCGCCGCGCCTCTTCAAAGTCCAGCGCCAGGACGGCAGCGTCCATTCGTTGCTGCAGCATAGGGATCGTGTCGCTCATGCCAATCAACGCACGATCGGACGCAGAGTGCCGCAACGGATTAGCCTTAGGGGGGGTTTCAGCCTGCCGCTGAAAAACGCCGTCTGCTCGCACTCCCGTTGCCTGATGGACAATTTATGGACCTTATGGACATACCCATTATCGATCGTTTTCGGCCTCTGCGGATCTCGCCTGTGCTGAAATCGAATGGCGTCAGGGAAAAGGGGATCACAGCATGGCCACCCGTATCGAAACTGCGCGCAACGCGATCCGGTTCGAAAGGCAGGCCTCAGCACAACAAAGGGTGGTTCTGGCCAATTTGCGGGATCTGCAAATCGATGATCGCGAGATTCCATTCGTGATCGATTTTCCCTACCGCCAGCTTAGCGCTTTCGTCCGCAGAATGGACACCGGACAGCCGCTCCGCAATGTGCCTTTATACGGCCTGGCATCCCTGACCGCCGTGGGCGTTGAGAGCCTTTTCCCTGCTCCTTCGCCTTCCGCGCCAGACGGGCATGCGGTGAATGCCGAAGCCAGCCTCGAGCAGCCGACCGCCGCCGAAGTGGAGGCAAGCCGACTGCATGATATTGCCCGGCGCGGCGTCGTCATTCCGCTGGGGGTACTAACCAGCGATCACGCCGGATATGCGTCTTTCGATCTGGCAAGCGTGCGCAATCAAGCGGTTTTCGATCAGGTCGGGCGCTATCTTGATGAACTGGGCGTTTCGACGCAAAAGCAATTGGCGCAGGGCGACGGGACTGTGAGGATCGCCATCGGCAGTCTGGTTCTGCTGCCATTCGGAGATCCGTGGCTTACGTATGACGTCTTGCAGTTAGGAGACATCGCTCCTGACTATATCGTGGCCCGGGTGGACATCGAACCCGGCTTTCTTGATGGTCGAGATGTGTCACGACCGGGCACCGGGTTGCAGACGCCCAGCATTCTCGACTGGCGCCTCTCGCCAGGCTCATTTTCCCTGTCAGGCAGTTTGCTGATCGGGGAAGATGGTTGCGAAACGCTGTTGCCGGGAAATCTGTCGAGCCGGCTGTATCGCTTCCGCAAGATGGCCCGGTTGCGGCCGGGAAAACCCATTGATGGCGTGTTGGCACATGCCCCGCGCCAGCCGCCTGCCCGCCCCGGCCTGTGTGTCAACATGGCGACGGAATGGTTTCCCATTGGTCATTCACTGGGTCAGATCAGCTACAGTCTCCCGCTCGCACCCGGGGAGAGAATCGCCCTGTCGGTGATCGACTGGACACGGTCGGACAAGACATCCCGCGATGAAACGACCACTGTCAGCGAGGCGCTGGAACACGCGCAGCGGCAGGACCGCACCATCAGCGAAACGGTCGATATGGTCGTCAAGGAAAAGCAGAAGGGCCACGCGCTGATGGCGGGCACGGCAGGTTCCGGCTCAGGTGGGGGCTCGGGCCAAGGATCGACTGGCCTTTTCTCCTTCATGGGCGCCGGGGCCGCAAGCGGCATATTCTCGCTCGGCGGCTCCGGCTCCAGCAGCGAGGGCACGCGCAGCGTGCAGGGCGAAACCGTGCAGGATTTGAGTGACAGCTTCCATCAGGCGTCCAGTGCGATGCGGGAACTGCGATCGACCGTCGTCATCCAGTCCAACGAGACCGAGCAGGCTTCCGCGCGCACGCGAGTTGTCGCAAATTACAACCACAGCCATGCCCTTACCATGCTGTATTATGAAGTGCTCAGCCATCATCGGCTGGTCACCCGGGCAATATCCACCCAGCCAGTGTTGTATGTCCACCGGGAACAACTCGATCTCTCCGATCGCGGCATCGTCTCGCGCCACCGCCCCGTGATCGAACGCTATATCCTCGATCAGCGTTTTCTCGTCGGCCTTGCCGAAATCGACCGCTGGCTGGCACTGGAACGCAAGCTGGAACGGCAACGTCAGCGCGAACAGCAATATGGCCGACCGAGCGACTTCTACGAGTTGGGCGATATCACTTTTATCTTCCGGTCCGGCAACGGCGGACCAAGTGACTTCGTCCGCCCCCGCATGATCCTTGCGGACGGCAGCAGTATCGACGCAGTGGTGGATGATCCCAGGCCCGATACGATGGGCGGTATGGGCTCAATCCTGAACTCGAAGGAATTTGACGCCGATCGGGAGCCAAAGATGGCGCCAGGTGTGGAATTCTCTGCCCGCTTCAAACCCGCGCGCCGCATATTGTGGAAAGATGTCTACGCTATCGAACTGACCAATGGCAGCGCTGGCATGGTGCCGGCGGGCGATGCCGCTCCCTGGATCATCAACTTCCTGCATTTTGCCACGCATCGCAATGGCATGGACTGGATCATGTTTACCGGCGCACCACCCTCCTCGGATGTCCCCGTTGGTCAAACGCTGACCATCAATGTGGCAGCCCTGAATGTTCCGCCGCAATCCGCTGATGAAATCATGACCGATCAGCAGCTTGATGCCATGGAGGCGGCACTCGCCCATCTGGAAGAAAATGCCGGCTATTACAGTTCGGCCATCTGGGCGGGGGAGACACCCGAACAGCGGTATCGTGAACTGGCCGGCATCCAGGTAGAAGGATACCCGCTGTTCGATCTGGTCGAAAATACGCTTTATGACGTCGACAATGGGGAACTGATCCTGCCCGTAAACCAGGGCCAGGAGCCGCTGGTCCGGCGCTTGTTCGGCATGGAACAGCAGATTTCCCCGTTTGCAGACTATGTCGAGCAACTGCTCACCCTGCCAACGCGCGGCGTTTTTGCAGAGGCAAAGCTGGGCCACTGCAATGCATCCGAAATCATCGACAGCACCCGCTTCTGGGATTGGCAGACATCGCCTATTCCCGATGCTGGCCCCCAGATCAGCCCCGTGTCGCTCGACAGCCGGACCGATGGGGCAGAAGAAGGCGCAACCCCCACACCCATGCCGGCCAGCCTGATCAATATCGTGAACCCATCTGCTCAACCGGCACCGACAGGCCTTGGTGCTGCCGCATCCCTGCTCGGCAGCCTTGGCGCTTTCCGGGACCAGTCCGGCATGCCGCAGCTCGGGAGCTTCCTGGAAACGCTGGCCAACAACACCACCAGCATGACCAACACCGCAATGCAGGCGGTCACCTCAGGCAGGGCGGCCATCGATACCATCCGGAACACACCGGAACTCGGTTCAGGGCAGAAGTCGGATCTCATCGGTCAGGTTGCTCAAGGCATGGCCAATGCACAGCAGGGCGGACCTGGTTCTCAGCCCACACCTGCTCCGGCGCCTACGCCCAGCCCAAGCCCGACACCTGCACCGGCACCTGCCCCAACTCCGGGCCCGACGCCTTCCCCCTCACCAGCGCCTGCGCCGTCGCCCACACCCGCTCCGACCCCGCCCCCCAAACCTGCGCCGGAAAAGAGCGAAACCAATCCTTCCGGCCGGGCCAGAATCAGTTTCAGCCTCAGCCATTTCAGCGCATTCGGCGGTGTTAGAACCTTGTGGGGGCGCGTATCGGAAGATCCCAGGCCTGATGGAACTGCGATCATTTCCGAAGATTTGGCCAACGGCCCGCCCGAATCCGGGCAACGAGCCCATTACTTCCAGCGTATAGTTGGTGACGGAACCTTCGAACTGGCTGTCCAGATCATGGATAAAGACAGCACATTGCTGGTCGACAGCGCACGCTATCGCCTCAATCCGTCCACCCGGTTCGCCCGCATCAACGTCACGCCTGAGGTGCTGGAAGCGGAGGTGGAAAGCACATCGAAATGGGACGCCAGGGCCAAGGCGGAGGCGGCCTTCAAGCTGCAGTTCGGTGGCAAGTTACCGCTTCGGCTCGTCATGCTTGAAATCGCCGACGAACTTGGCGTCAACGTCGGCCTCGAAGCGGCCTTGGAGGAAGGCAAGACCTATCGCTTCAAGGTGCGCATGCTTGGCCACAATCTGATTTTCTCGGGTGATCTGGGATGATGGATACCGAAAGCCTCAGCGATCAACATTCGCCGGAACCATCCGGTCAGGTCGTGGGGTAGCGCAAACGCCCCAGGAACCGCGCCACATCGAAATGCTCGCGCGGTTTCAGCCACTTCGCCTTGGCTTTTTCGAACCGCATCACCCCTTCGATCCGGCGATCGAGGAAGGCAGCGGTGTCGGCCTTGCCCTCGCTGGTGTCGTCCGCGAACACCGCCAGCGTTGCGCCATAGATGGCGCCCAGCGTCGCCCGCTTGGAATAATGGTTGTAATCGGTCGCATCATCCCCGGCGAGGCGCCACATGATGTCGGCACTGCGCCAGCCCATCTTCAGCGCACGCGGCAGGTTTTGCGGCATGGCCTGAATGGTCAGCGCGCGGCGCAATGCCTCTTCCTTGCCACGCACCGCATCAATGCGGAACTGCACCAGCCGGCGGATGCGTTCGCGGATCTTGGTGCTGGCCAGCACATCGCCGGCAAAGGCCGCGCGCATCGCGGCATCGATCGATTCGACCCAGGCATCGATCAGATCCATCGGCCCGCCCGGGATCGCCAGTCGGGCCACATTGGAATCGACCCCGCGCGCTGCGGCCGCCTGCTCCAGCGCTTCGCCGGTCCAGCCGTCGAAGGCGGCGGCGCTGGCCACGTCCGGCGCCAGTGCCAGCCGCAGCTCTTCCAGGGTCATCTCATCCAGCGTGGGGGCCTGGTTCATGTCAGCGTGGTCCGTAGGTTTCGCCGCCGGCATTGCCTGCGCGCGATGCGTCATGGCGGCGCAGTTCGGTCATCGCCGGGCCACTGTTGCCCTGCTGTTCGGCATAGTCACGCGCGGTCCGGCCCGAATTGTCGCTGCGGTCCGGGTTGGCGCCGGCGGCCAGCAGCGACCGGATCATTGCGGCATCGCGGCGATGGATTGCGGTGATCAGCGGCGTTTCGCCCGAATCATTGGCATCATCCACCCGCGCACCGGCGCCGATCAGTGCCCGAACCCCTTCCACCCAGCCGAGTTGCACCGCCTTGGAAAGCGGCGTCGCGCCCCGGTTGTCGCGGAAATTGGCATTGGCGCCGCGATTGCCCAGCATGGCGACCCACGACAGATCGCGCAGACCGACAGCAATATGCAGCGCGCTTTCCCCGGTCGTCAGATCGCGCGAATTGATCACCACCGAACCGGGTTCATCCAGATATTTGTTGGCGTCATTGAGATTGCGATCCTTGACCGCCTTCAGAAACTTGTAGCCGTCGGAAAAATTCTGCGCCGCCGCCGGTACGGAAACCGCCAGCACCACGCCTGCCAGGCCACCGGTGATGAGCTTGCGCAGCCATGCCCCCGTCACTCCAACTCTCCTTCAAACTGCCTTGTCCGGCCTGTTGCAACAGCGCCGACATCGTCAAAAAACCGTCGGTGCGGCCGATCGATACGACCACGCTGCCCCTTGCCGATGACGCGTTAGCAGAGCATGAACCATTTTGTCATGCCCATGCCCCTTTCCCTTCGCCTGGCGGCCAGCCTCGCGATCCTCGCTCCGCTTGCAGCCTGCAACACCGCCCCCGCCGAAGCACCGCTTGCCGGCGCGAAGATCGGGGGCGATTTCGACCTCGTCAACAGCAAGGGAGAGCCGGTGCGCTGGGCCGATTTCAACGGCAAGTACCGGATGATCTATTTCGGCTATGCCTATTGCCCGGATATCTGCCCGTTCGACATGCAGCGGATGATGGCCGGATACAAGGAATTCGCCGCCGCCAAGCCGGAACTGGCGGCGCAGGTGCAGCCGATCTTCGTCACCATCGATCCCGAACGTGATACCCCGGCGGTGATCGGTGAATTCACCAGCGCCTTTTCCGACAAACTGTTGGGGCTGACGGGCACGCCCGAACAGGTCGCCACGGCGGCCAAGGCCTTTGCCGTCTATTACAAGAAGGGCGATGTGAATTCCGAAGGCGGATATCTGATGGATCACAGCAAGGCCGCCTTTCTGATGGGGCGCCAGGGCGAACCGATCGCCATGTTGCCGGTCGATCTGGGCGGTCAGCAGGTGGCTGCGGAACTGGAAAAATGGGTGAACTGAGAGAACGCTTCTGGGAACTGCCGATCGATCGGCTGTCCCGCGACGAATGGGAAGCGCTGTGCGACGGTTGCGGCCGTTGCTGCCTGCACAAGCTGGAAGACGAGGATACAGGCGAGGTTATAGAGACTAACGTCGCCTGCAAGCTGCTCGACACCCGCACCGCGCAATGCAGCGATTATCGCAATCGCAAGAGCTTCGTGCCCGATTGCCTGCGGCTGACGCTGCGGCTGGTGCGCCAGGTCCGCTGGCTGCCGGAAACCTGCGCCTATCGCCGCCGCGCAGAAGAACGGCCGCTGCCCGGCTGGCATTATCTGCTGACCGGCGATCGCGCATCGGTGCGGATTGCCGGGGCCAGCGTGGCCGGGCGGGTGATCAGCGAAAATGACGCCGGCCCGATCGAACATCACATCGTCGAATGGAATGACTGATGCTCGACTGGCTGCGCCGGGCCGCTGACGAGGATCCCAGCGTCACCGTCGCCGGCCGCGCGTTGCCGATCGCCATCCGCCGCCTGCCCCGCGCCCGCCGGCTGACGATGCGGCTGGCGCCCGATGGGAGCGAGATCCGCATCTCCATGCCGCGCTGGGGCCGAACCCGTGACGCAGTGGATTTCGCCGCCAGCCGCACCGCCTGGCTGGAAACGCAACTGGCAAAGCTGCCCGTCGCCCGCCCGCCCGAACCGGGCGGCTCGCTGCATTACCGGGGGCAGGTGCTGCGGATCTGCTGGGATCCCGCCCGCCCGCGCGTGCCGCAGATCGACGGCGATGAGCTTCACCTCGGCGGCCCGGCCGGCACGCTCGCCCCGCGCCTGCGCCGCTGGCTGGAATCCGAAGCCTTGCGTCTGCTTGCCGAGGATCTGCGCCATTATTGCGCCCGCGCCGGCGTGCCCGTGCCCGAACTGCGCCTGTCGCGCGCGCAGCGCCGCTGGGGCAGCTGTTCGGGCGCCGGCTGCATCCGTATCAACTGGCGCCTGATCCAGGCCGGCGATGCCGTGCGCCGCTCGGTCGTGGCGCATGAAGTGGCGCATCTCGTGCATTTCGACCATTCGCCGGCCTTTCACGCCCTGCTCAAGACCCTGTTCGACGGGGATCTGCGCGCAGCCGATGGCTGGCTGAAACGCGAGGGCCGCAGCCTCTACACCGCTTTCGGTTGAGCCTCTGGCGGATCGGGCGCGAAAGGACTATCTGTCGCTCATGAGTTTCTGGCGCCAGATATCACCCCGTGGAGCGGTCGCGGATCTTGCCGGCGTATGGCGCAGCGGCAGCGAGCATCGCTGGCCTGCCCTGTTCCTGGCGGTCGCCGCTACCAGTGCGCTGATGTATATGCTGCTGCCCGCCAGCCAGCGGGTCGCGCCGGAACGCCCCCGGATCGTCTATATCACCAGCTACGCCCCCGACCGGACCGATGCGGAAATCATTTCCTCCAACCAGGAAAACCAGGCGCGCAAGGACGAATTCGCCAAGCGGGTGGCGGAGGCGGAGGAACGGCGCAAGGACATGTATCGCACCCTCGGCCGCGCGACCGGCGTGGATGTCGATGCGATGGAAGAACAGATCGCGCGTGACGCAGCCGCCGAACGGCCAAGCCAAAGCCCGCCCCCCAGCAATCCGTGATGCCGCATCGGGATGATGCCCGCTGGCTCGCCGCCGCCGTGGCGCTGGCCGAACGCGCCCGTCCGCTCAGCCGCCCCAATCCCGGCGTCGGTGCAATCATCGTCCGCCAGGGCATGGTCGTGGGGCGGGGCTGGACCCAGCCGGGCGGCCGCCCCCATGCCGAAGCCATGGCGCTGGCGCAGGCGGGTGACGCGGCCCGGGGCGCGACCATCTATGTGACTCTCGAACCCTGCGCCCACCCTTCCGCGCGCGGCCCGTCCTGCGCCGATCTTCTGGTAGCGGCGGGCCCGGCGCGGGTCGTCATCGGCATTACCGATCCCGATCCCCGCACCGCCGGGGCCGGCATCGCCCGGCTGCAGGCAGCGGGGATTGCCGCGCTCTGCGTCAACGATCCGGCAGCGCGCGCCAGCCTCGCCGGCTATCTGCTCCGCCGCACCGCCGGCCGCCCGCATGTCACGCTCAAGCTCGCCACCTCGCTCGACGGGCGGATTGCCCTGCCATCGGGGGAAAGCCGCTGGATCACCGGCGCGGCGGCGCGCGCGCATGTCCATCGCGAACGCGCGCGCGCGGATGCCATTCTGGTTGGTGGCGGCACGCTGCGCGCCGATGATCCCGCCCTCGACGTGCGCCTGCCTGGGCTGGAGCCCCGCTCCCCCGCCCGGCTGGTGCTGACGCGCGGCGCAGCGCCCGCCGGCTGGCTTGCCCTCCCTTCCCCGCAGGCGATCCTGGGCGACACGCCGGAACTGGCCCGACTACTGCATCTCTTCGTCGAAGGCGGCGCCCATGCGGCCGCCGCTTTCCTCGCCGCCGATCTGGTCGATCGCGTGCTGCTGTACCGCGCGCCGATCTTCATCGGCGACGGCCATGCCGCGCTCGGCGATATCGGCCTTGCATCGCTGCCCGACGCCCATGGCCGGTGGCAGCGCACAGATCAGCGGCAATTCGGCCCGGATATTCTCGATATTCTTGAACGGGCGCGTTAGAGCGAGAACCATGTTTACAGGGATCATCACCGCCGTCGGCACCATCACCCAGATCGAGCAGCGCGGCGATCTGCATCTGCGCATCGCCTGCCCGTTCGATCCTGCCACCATCGCCATCGGCGCCTCGATCGCCTGTTCGGGCGTGTGCCTGACGGTGGTGGAACGCGGCGGCACCATCGGCAATGCCTGGTTCGCGGTGGATGTCTCGGCCGAAACCCTGTCCCGCACGGCGGAGGGGATGTGGACCGAAGGGCGCCGGATCAATCTGGAACCCTCGCTGCGCCTGGGTGATGAACTGGGCGGGCATATCGTCTCCGGCCATGTCGATGCCGTGGGCAAGGTGGCGGACTGGCTGATGGAAGGCGATTCCACCCGCATGACCATCGATGCCCCGGCCGAACTCGCGCCGTTCATTGCCGCCAAGGGATCGATCACCGTTGATGGTGTCTCGCTGACGGTCAATTCGGTGGAAGACCGGCCCGATGGCAGCGTCTATTTCGGGCTCAACATCATCCCCCACACGGCAGAGGTCACCACGCTGGGCGAACTGGGCCAAGGGGGAGAGGTGAACCTGGAGATCGATACCGTCGCGCGCTATCTGCAGCGGCTGGAAAGCCTGCGCCGGTAAGCCGCCCCATCAGGCTATGGCAAGCGGCCCCGCGGCGAAGCTGTCACGGGTGATTTCATAGACCACATGTTCGACCGGGCGCCCGACCCGTTCCTCGACCGTGCTTTCCCCGGTCAGTCGGCCACCGATCTTCAGCATCGCCTTGCGCGAAATGACATTGTCCGCGCCGACGCGAAAAATCGCCCGGTCGACGAAGCGCAGCGCGTGCTCCAGCATCAGCGCCTTGATCTCGGCATTGTAGCCAAGGCCCCAGTAATGGCGCGACAGGAAGGTCCAGCCGATCTCGACCTGACTCGGCTGAGCGCACTCGTCCCCGCCTGCCCCCGACACGTGGCCCTGGAACCGCGAGCTGCCGATCACGCCGCCACTGGCCAGATCGACCACGGCCAGCGCCCCGCTCTGGGCCAGCGCATCCTTGAAAAACGCGCGGAACACCGGTTCCTGCCACCGGTCATGGCTGGGGTGCAGCGCCCACATCTCCCGGTCGGATGCGACGGCGAACAGGTCTGCCCAGTCGCTGCGTCGCAGCGGCCTCAGCAGCACCCGTTCCCCTTGCAGGACCGGCTGGCGATCCATGTCAGCCTTCGGACGGATCCGATACGGCTGCAATTGCGCCGATGAACTTCGGCAGATTGTCCATCGTCAGGCCGGCCACATTGATGCGCCCGGTTGCCGCCATATAGATGCCGTGATCGCTGCGCAGCGTATCGATCTGCAGCTTGTCCAGCGGCAGCATGGCGAACATGCCGAACTGGCGGCCATAGGGCGTCAGGTCGACCGATCCGGCCAGGCCGGCTTCGGCCAGCGCGGCGCGCACCTGGCCGATGCGGCTGCGCATGTCCTGCAGTTCCGCCAGCCAATTGGCCGTCAGCTCTGCATCTTCCAGCACCAGCCGCACAGCGGCCGCGCCATGGTCAGGCGGCATGGACCAGGCGGCTCGCGCCAGCGCATGACCGTTGGAAAGAATCCGGTTCAGATCGCCCGCATCCGGCGCCATCACATAGAGTGCGCCGACGCGATCGCGATACAGGCCAAAATTCTTGTCGCAGCTATAGGCGATCAACGCCTGCGGCACGGCGGCCAGCACGGTGCGGGTGCCATAGGCGTCCTCGTCCATGCCCTTGCCCAGGCCCTGATAGGCCAGATCGATGATCGGCAGCACAGGGCTGGCAGCCAGCAGACTGGCGATCTCGTCCCATTGCGCTTCGCTGAAATCGATCCCGGTCGGATTGTGGCAGCAGCCATGCAACAACACGGCATCGCCGTCGCGGGCATTGGCCAGCGCGGTCTTCAGCGCATCCAGATCGGCCGTACCATCGGGCGCGGCATGGCGGAAACCGACCAGTTCCATGCCCAGATCGGCCACGATCTGCGCGTGGTTGGGCCAGCTCGGCGTGCCCATGAACACACGGGTCACACCCGCACGGCGGGCCAAAGCCAGCGCCAGTCGCACCGCACCGGTACCACCGGGGGTCTGCATGCCTTCAATGCGGCTGGTGAGCGGCGAATCGGCGCCGAAGATGAAGGGAACCAGCGCATGGACGAAGCCCATGTCGCCTTCAGGGCCCAGATAGGCCTTGGAATCCTGTTCGGCGACGAGCTTGCGCTCGGCCGCCTTGATCGATGCGAACACCGGGGTGGCGCCGTCATCGGTGCGATAGACGCCGACCCCAAGGTCGATCTTGTCAGCGCGCGAATCCGCGTCGTGGAGCTTGATCAGCGCGAGCAGCGCATCGGGCGGTTGTTGGTCGAGTCTGTCCAGCATAGCGCGGCGTCCATGCCCAGCATGCGGCGCGGCTGCAAGCAGGTTTTGGCGTCTGACGGCCCAGACGCCCAAATTTCCTGCGAATGACTTGCAATCCGGTCGGAGTTAGAAAGGCAGCCACTTCTGCTTGCGGGAAAACTTCATGTAACCGGCATTCACGCCGACACGCAGACCCGCACCCACCCGGATCGGGATCAGCACCACATCGCCGCGCCGCATGTAACTGGCGTTGAAACCGCCGACCAGATAGAGTTGGCCCTCGCCGGCGGGGAAGCGTTCGTAGAGATCCGCCGAATCATACAGATTGTACACCAGCACGAAGGTGCTGCCCGCATTGGCACCCGCGTCAAAACCGATCGACGGGCCGGTCCAATACACCGGCATCTGCCCTTCGACCTTGTGGTGCAGCGTGCCCGAACCATAGCGCACCCCCAGCACGAAGGCCCCGCCACCTTCACGCCCGACGATATAGGCATTGGGCTCCCCCTGCTTGCGCAGGATATCCTCGATCAGCCCCGCCAGCCCTTCGGCACCCTTGCCGAACACACCCTCGGCCGCACCGATCAGATCGTCTTGCTGAAACGTGTTATCCGATGCGGCGGCGGTGGTGGCATAGCCGGTGGTCCCGGCCGGCGCGGCGGCGTTCGGCGTGCCATAGGTGGCGCTGTTGCCGAAGCTTTCCTCGAATCCGTTGTTCTGCGCCGGCTGGCCGGTCTGCGCCGGATAGGTCGGATATGTCGGCTGGCCCGGCTGTTCGGGCGACACATCATAGATGCGATCGTCATAACTGGGCTGCGGATTGTTGTCCGACACATCGTAATTCGGCCGCGCGGTGTTGAGATCGGCATCGATCGCGGCATCCGGATCGACCGACTGGATTCCCTGCGCCAGCGCCGGCGGGGCGATCGCAACCATCGCCAGGGCCAGCCCGACAGCCGATGCCCGCACGCGGCACCAGTTTGCGATTTCGATCATCATGCTCATCACCTCAGCCGCGCCCCGAACAGTGTCATTCCGGCAGGAGATTCCACCGGCACTGGCGCTTTGCGCGCTAAGAGAATCCCCGACGCTTGAATCAACAATGAACGCGCGCCGGAACGAATCCGATTCGCGACGAACCGAGTCAGGGTGAAGCGGTGAACAGTTTTATTTCTCCCCCCTTGATGCAGCCCGATCCCCCCGTTATAGGCCGCCCCCTGCCGACAAGGCTGTCCGGAGACGTGGGTGAGTGGCTGAAACCAGTCCCCTGCTAAGGGACCATACGGTGATGAATCGTATCGAGGGTTCGAATCCCTCCGTCTCCGCCACCCCTTCAGTTCAGTAAGTCTCAAAAAACCCCTTAAGGGGCTGACCAAGCAGGCTTTTCCTACAGGTTTCGTCTCAGAAAAACTCTTTCAATCGCTTAGTATCGCGAGCGAAATGGGGGCATTGTGGGGGCGTCAGATCCGTCACATGGGGGCATTCTATGCTCACAGATCTGCAATGCCGAAAGGCAAAACCAGCCGAGAAAAGTTACAAGCTCGCGGATGCTCGCGGGCTCTATCTTTATGTCACCAAGACGGGTTTTCGATCCTGGCGATGGAAATTCCGGTTCGCAGGGAAGGAGAAGCGCCTAATTTTTGGCAGCTATCCGGAGATGAGCCTCGGAACAGCCCGAGATGCGCGGGACAAGGCGGCAGCGTTGCTGAAGGCTGGAACCGATCCGTCACTACAGGCCAAGCAAATCGCCGCAGCCCGTATGGCCGAATCTCAGACAACCTTCGAATCGATCGCTCGCGAATGGCATGCTCAGCAAGCTGCGAGTTGGGCGCCGCATCATGCGGCCGATGTGCTCAAGAGCCTGGAGCTGCATGTCTTTGCGAAGATCGGCGCCTTGCCTATTACCGGGATTACCTCGCC
>NZ_WTYJ01000007.1:2500-5771 GCF_009827305.1 Croceibacterium xixiisoli
TTTTCAACATTCACCGGTTCGGTCCTCCAGTGCGTGTTACCGCACCTTCAACCTGGCCATGCCTAGATCGCCGGGTTTCGGGTCTAATGCATCATACTCAGTCGCCCTATTCAGACTCGCTTTCGCTGCGCCTACACCTATCGGCTTAAGCTTGCATGATACATTAAGTCACTGACCCATTATGCAAGAGGTACGCTGTCACCCCCTAAAGAGGCTCCAACTGCTTGTAAGCATTCGGTTTCAGGTACTGTTTCACTCCCCTAATCGGGGTGCTTTTCACCTTTCCCTCACGGTACTTGTTCGCTATCGGTCATGTACGAGTATTTAGGCTTGGAGGGTGGTCCCCCCATGTTCAGACAGGATTTCACGTGTCCCGCCCTACTCGAGTCTTCTTCGTTCGCTTTCACATACGGGGCTGTCACCCGCTATGGCCACTCTTTCCAAAGTGTTCTGCTAACTAACAAAGAAGCACTGGCCTGGTCCCGGTTCGCTCGCCACTACTACGGGAATCTCTGTTGATGTCTTTTCCTCCGGGTACTGAGATGTTTCAGTTCCCCGGGTTCGCTTCACCAAAGCTATATATTCACTTCGGTGATACCTGTTCCACCTCACTCATATTCCTTGCGATCGATTTTGGCCGATCACCCGAAACACGAGAGAAATGGTGAAGGTGGGTTCCCCCATTCGGAAATCGCCGGATCAAAGTTTGCTCACAACTCCCCGACGCTTATCGCAGCGTGCCACGTCCTTCTTCGCCTGTACATGCCAAGGCATCCACCAAATGCTCTTACCTCACGCTTGAGAATCCACACCATCAACGACAGGCCTGCATAACGCCTGTCGCCTCACAATGGTGCGGAGGTAATCTCAGCCAGATTATTACATCTAGATGTGTCGCATCGCCTTCTCAGATCCACAGCCTAAGCCACAAATCATCAAAGCCGTGCGCCACGGCATCGATTAAAAACCCATTCACAATGTCAAAGACGCGGAAGGCAGATCCTTCCGCTACCGGCAAAGCCGGATAACGTGTTTTCATCTTCTGGAGTTGATCATTCACCAAGTCTCGGCTGCGGGCTCCGCTGCGCCATCAGTCGTGGCCCAAAGTTAATCGGGGCCACGCCTTATGGCGCGGCTCGTGCCACGCTGGCCGGTCTTGTTCGCGCCTGAAACAACTTCGTTGTTTCGCGCCGAACTGCGACCTGGTGGAGCCTATCGGGATCGAACCGATGACCTGATGCTTGCAAAGCAACCGCTCTCCCAGCTGAGCTAAGGCCCCTTGGGTCAGACGATGCACACAAGAACAGATGGTGGGCCGAGGAGGACTTGAACCTCCGACCTCACGCTTATCAGGCGTGCGCTCTAACCAGACTGAGCTACCGGCCCATCCACAGCCAGGCCGGCCAAAGGGCCGCAGGCGGCGTGAGCCAGCTCAGGCTTATCGAAGCAGGGGCAACAAGCTCCCGCTTCAATCTCCAGATGATGAAAGGACATGAGGACGACGGCAATGTTCTGTAGATATGAGCGAAGCTCTTCCAAACTCGAGGTCTGGCGCTTTCGGTCAAATCCTTAGAAAGGAGGTGATCCAGCCGCAGGTTCCCCTACGGCTACCTTGTTACGACTTCACCCCAGTCGCTGATCCCACCGTGGCTGGCTGCCTCCTAAAAGGTTAGCGCACCATCTTCGGGTGAAACCAACTCCCATGGCGTGACGGGCGGTGTGTACAAGGCCTGGGAACGTATTCACCGCGGCATGCTGATCCGCGATTACTAGCGATTCCGCCTTCATGCTCTCGAGTTGCAGAGAACAATCCGAACTGAGACGGTTTTTGGAGATTAGCTCACACTCGCGTGCTTGCTGCCCACTGTCACCGCCATTGTAGCACGTGTGTAGCCCAGCGTGTAAGGGCCATGAGGACTTGACGTCATCCCCACCTTCCTCCGGCTTATCACCGGCGGTTTCCTTAGAGTTCCCAACTTAATGATGGCAACTAAGGACGAGGGTTGCGCTCGTTGCGGGACTTAACCCAACATCTCACGACACGAGCTGACGACAGCCATGCAGCACCTGTCACTAGGTCCCCGAAGGGAAGAAATCCATCTCTGGAAGTCGTCCTAGGATGTCAAACGCTGGTAAGGTTCTGCGCGTTGCTTCGAATTAAACCACATGCTCCACCGCTTGTGCAGGCCCCCGTCAATTCCTTTGAGTTTTAATCTTGCGACCGTACTCCCCAGGCGGATAACTTAATGCGTTAGCTGCGCCACCCAAGCACCATGTGCCCGGACAGCTAGTTATCATCGTTTACGGCGTGGACTACCAGGGTATCTAATCCTGTTTGCTCCCCACGCTTTCGCACCTCAGCGTCAATACTTGTCCAGTCAGTCGCCTTCGCCACTGGTGTTCTTCCGAATATCTACGAATTTCACCTCTACACTCGGAATTCCACTGACCTCTCCAAGATTCTAGCTCTCCAGTTTCAAGGGCAGTTCCGAGGTTGAGCCCCGGGATTTCACCCCTGACTTGAAAAGCCGCCTACGCGCGCTTTACGCCCAGTATTTCCGAACAACGCTAGCTCCCTCCGTATTACCGCGGCTGCTGGCACGGAGTTAGCCGGAGCTTATTCTCCCGGTACTGTCATTATCATCCCGGGTAAAAGAGCTTTACAACCCTAAGGCCTTCATCACTCACGCGGCATTGCTGGATCAGGCTTTCGCCCATTGTCCAATATTCCCCACTGCTGCCTCCCGTAGGAGTCTGGGCCGTGTCTCAGTCCCAGTGTGGCTGATCATCCTCTAAGACCAGCTATGGATCGTCGCCTTGGTGAGCCTTTACCTCACCAACAAGCTAATCCAACGCGGGCCCATCCTAAGGCAATAAATCTTTGGTCCGAAGACATCATCCGGTATTAGCACCCCTTTCGAGGAGTTATTCCGAACCTTAGGGCAGGTTCCCACGCGTTACGCACCCGTGCGCCACTATCCCCGAAGGGATCGTTCGACTTGCATGTGTTAGGCATGCCGCCAGCGTTCGTTCTGAGCCAGGATCAAACTCTCATGTTAATGTCACAATCCACACAGGCACAGGCAAAAACCCGCCAACCCGCATGAACCGAACTGCAAGGAGCCGATTACCTGCATTTGTCAAACGTAATGGATACGAAGGACAATGTGAGTATCGACTTGGCTTAACTGGTATCCGGAGCCTTGAGACCCCCGGACCAGGCGCCGTCGCCCACATGTCCCTTCATCAAAAAACAACAATGTCAAAGATC